>CAVRMF010000008.1:0-596668 GCA_963721905.1 uncultured Alphaproteobacteria bacterium | reverse complement strand
TCTCAACGGGATAACTTCTCGCTTGCGCGTCATTCGAGAGTGATCCAATCACGCAGAAACCTTCTTGTTTGCCCTCTTTTTCGTGGGCTTGATTCGGCATGAATCTATGGGTTCTCGACGCGTAGAAACAGCGGTCAACCACGCCCCAAACCCAAATTCGAGCCCGCTTGCCGGTTTGATCTCGCCCAACACTTGAGCGGCTTCTAGCGTCGCGGCTCCATGTAGGAACGCCCAAAGCGCGACGGATGCCTGCGCAGCTCGGTCCGACCCGGCAATTCGTTGCACCTGCTCGACAGTGAATGCCCAGAGGCTTAGGTGTGAGGTCGCATCGTGCCCTGGCGCGTGGAAACTCATCATCGCCTCGTAGAGGTGAGGATTGTCCCTTGCGAACTTGAGGTAAGCAGATGACATCTTGCGAATTGCGGTAACCGGTTCGCGCCCGTCGGCTGCCTTCCTCAGCGCCAGCTCCAGTTGCCGGGCAGCTTCGTTTGCCAAGGCAGCTTCCAGTGCCCGCCGATCTGAAAAGTAACGGTAGATTGCGTTAGGCGCGAGGTCGAGGGAAGCAGCGACATTCCGCAGCGATAAGTCGCGGATACCCCCGTGAACGAGTTCCTTGACCGCAGCAGAAAGGATGGTTTCGCGGTCTGTTTTCGACGGATACGGCATACAGAACACTGTACACCTTGACATGCCGTGCGCCAAGATGTACGCTGTACATATTGAAGATGAACAGTGATCATCTTAGGAGAAATGCAATGGCAAACAGCAAAAGCAAAGATGTCGTGGTCACGGGGGTCTCCACCGGAATCGGTTGGGGAACCACAAAGGTGCTTGTTTCAAAGGGATTTCGTGTGTTCGGTTCTGTACGCAAGCAGGCTGACGCCGATCGTTTGCAAAGAGAGTTCGGGAACGGCTTCGTGCCTCTCATCATGGACATTACGGACGCCGAAGCTGTACATCAAGCTGCCCAGAAGGTCGGCTCCATGATAGGCGACAGGAATCTGGTTGGCCTGGTGAACAATGCAGGAATTGTAGTGAGTGGACCGCTGCTCTATCTGAGGCCCAGCGAGTACAGGCGGCAGTTGGAGGTCAACATGGTCTCCCCGCTTGTCGTGATCCAAGCCTTCGCGCCTCTGTTGGGAACGGATAAGAAGAGGCAGGGGCCCCCCGGGCGCATCGTGAACATCACCTCTAGCGTCGCAAAAGTTGCTATCCCGCTTCTCGGCGCCTATAGCGCTTCCAAATTTGGTCTTGAAGGAATGTCGGACGCGCTGCGGCGAGAACTGATGTTATTTGGCATCGACGTCGTGATCATTGAACCGGGCACCGTGAACACGGCGATGTATGACAAGGGCGAAAAAGAAGATCTGAGTGAGTTCAAGCAGACCGAGTATTGGGAGGCAGTGCAGAACTTCCAGAAGTTCATCGTCACCGAAGCACGTACCAATGGCTTATCCCCTGAGCGTCTGGGCGAAGCCGTCCATGTGGCACTCAGCACGGCGAAACCGAAGGCACGCTACGCGGTCATTCCGCAACGCTTCAAGAACTGGACTCTGCCCAGACTTCTTCCTGCGAGGATGCTCGACGCCGAACTCGCAAAGCAGATGAAACTCACAAAGCTGTAGTCAGCCTCGAACGGGTGGGTTCTCGCTTCTCGGGGCGAATGTTGACGATAGATCTTCAGATTTGATGGACATGGCCTTTGCAATTCTCTTGAAGTCGTCCGCAGTGATCCGGAAAGCTCCTCTGCGAAACGCTAAGCCCCAACTCTCGTTCCCTTGGGTAAATGTCAGTTCTTGCAGTAGCGGCCGGACGGGCGCTTGTCTACTCTTGAAAAACTTCGTCCGGCGGCGATATGGACGAAAGCCCGCAGACTGCTCAGCTTCGTAGGGAAATTCGTCAAGGATGCGTCCGGCAGCGGTGAAAGCCTGCAGGACAGGTCCGCTTCCCATCAATTCGCGTGGCGAGTAGAAGACGATGAGGTCGCCGGCCTTCAATCGGCGCACCAAAGCCTCCTTACCGTGGCCCAGTTGGCAGAAGCCGCCTCGAACGGCACCGAGCACATGGTCGTGGCTTGCGACCCCAACCCAATGGCTTTTGTGTGTCACCTTTGCGAGTGCCAATTCGAACCTCCATCAAGGCTGAAGAACTTATTACTCGCCTTCGCCAAGCATCACGGCGCGGAGATCGTAGTCGACAGGATCAAACCCGGTCGCCAACGCCGCGGCTGCCTTCATGTGCGCCTGAATGTCGGACAGCTTGCTCATGGCCGCATAGTCTTCCTTTGATCGCCACTGCGCGTAATTGACGACCTTGCGTCGATCGCGACTGACGTGGAGGTTCGCGGAGATGAAGCCGGGTTGATCTCGAAAAATCTCTTCCGTAGCCTTTTGCAGGTTCTCCACCAAGCGGTCAGCGTTTTCAGGTTCGACGGAGAAAGTGTTGATGAATGTTAGATATCCGCTGCTTGCGTCCAACGTTGCCGTTGCCCGCTTTGGCTTTTCTGTGTGGACGGTAATTGCGTATCCATCCGGGTCACGGAAAGCGAAGAATCTCCCAAACGGTCCATCGGCAGGAGGGAGAAGGATGGGTACGCCTTTCTCCACCAGCTGCGCGTGGAGCGCATCGGCATCCGTTGCGGCGATCCAAAGAGACACGCCCCATCCCAGCTTGCTAGTTGCATCGAGGTCAGCCATCGGTGTCCGGATCGCAAACGGGACAGGTTTGGTGTTGAAGACAACCGCGCCCGGTGGATTGTGCGGCGATGCAGTGAGACCGATCTGCTCTACGTAGAAGGTTTTGGAAGCCTCAAGGTCGCGTACCTGGAGCGCAATAAAGCTTGGCCCGATCAATTTTGGCGTAGTTTTGTGCTTGCTGGATGTTGTCATGGTCCTTATAATATATAAGGATCCTTATATGTCAAGCGTGGAAGGCACATCGACGAACATGGCACCAGAACATCCGATGGCGGATCGGCTAGGATACGTGCTCAAGCGAGCACAACACGCACTCCGGACGAGCATGGATGACCAGCTTAGCCATCTAGGTGTGACCACGGCACAGTTCAACGTTTTATCCGCAGTTCAGCAGCAACCGGGCATTTCAAATGCCTCCCTTGCACGTGGGGCGTTTGTCACAGCACAGAGCATGCTGGGGATCGTGGCCAACCTGGAAAAGATGAGGCTCTTGCATCGAACTCCTCACCAGACACACGGACGCATCATGCAGAGTGAGTTGACGCAAAAAGGCACTGAGGTGCTGGCAAGCGCACGCAAAGCAATCGATGATGTGGAGAAGAGCATGACAGTCGGTTTTACTGCTGAGGAGATCGGTACACTACGGTCCATGCTTCAACGGTGTGCCCAGAATATGCATTCCGCAGAGAGCCGACTGCCCAAATGACCTGATCGATATGGTGCCCGCGCGGCGAATAGTCCTCATATGTCGACTTCTCCTCACTTGATCGACTGCTGGCGAGAAGTGCGTTTTGTCGGTACTACTGACTCTCCGAAAGGGTGGGAATTAAGGGGTATCGCTGTCGCGGCAGAATCCCGGACGCCTCGCCGGAGCGTCCGGGACGATCACTATTGCTCAGTTCTTCTCCTGCGACCCCTCAAGGTATTTCTTGAGCCGTTCCAGCGCGGCCTGGCTCCCCACCGGGTCCAAGGCGCCATTCTTCGAGCGCGACACGGTCACGCTTCCTTCCGACCCGACAAGGGAGAAGAACCTGCTGAACATACTCTTGCCACCGGGAAGAGACTGTACGGTCCAGACCGCAAGTGAAAGCACTTGCGGCAAGGGCTTGCCGTCGCTGCCGATGGGCTGCCCCGTGACCACCCACTCGAAGCCAGGAATACAGACGACTGTCGTCTGCACCAAGCTCAGCTTTCTCCCATCCGGAAAGTCGATGTTTTCGAATACTTGATCGCCGACGCGGTTGGGGTGGTCGAGCGCCCCGGTGATAAACGGTTTTGCGTCGCTCGACTTAGTAAACCATTTATAGACGTTCCCTGGGGTTGAGACGAAATCAAATATCTCATTCGCAGGCCTGTCGATCACTATATGGTTTTCGACAAAGACGACGTTGGTGTTGTCGCCGATAGCAGAAACAAAGGCTGGCGGGGCGGTTTGCGCTGACGCGGCGGTCGCCGCCGCTATCACGCCAAAACCCAACAAAGGCAAAAATAGGTGCTTCATCAATCTTCCGCTTGGCATGTTGCTCTCCTTTTTCAGTTGTCTTGCGATTGGACACCGCGGGGTCCTGGACCTGAGCGCGTCCAGCGGCCTCGCACTCATCTCTAGTGGCTGAATCCTGGACGTCAAATTGCGACTCCGCCTGCGACCTCGATCCGCTGCGCATTGACCCAATGATTCTCTTCCGAGAGAAGCGACGCGATCATAGGGCCGAGATCTTCTGGCAGACCTGCCCGGCCTAGTGCCGTATTTTCGGCAATCATCTTGTTGACAGCAGGATTGTCGCGAACGATGCCGCCGCTGAAATCGGTTTCGACCGGGCCCGGCGCAACCACATTGACGGCGATCCTGCGCGGACCCAACTCCTTTGCCAGATGCCTCGACAGCACTTCGACCGCTCCCTTCATCGAGGCGTAGACCGCCCCTCCGGGCGAGGCAGTGCGAGTCCGCACTGTCGATATGTTGACGATGCGGCCGCCATCCTTGATCAGGGGGAGAAGCTTCTGCGTCAGGAAGAAAACGCCTTTGAAGTGGACGTTGTAGATGCTGTCGAACTCTTCCTCGGTGGCCGTTGCAAACGGCATGTTGCGGTGACTGTTACCCGCGTTGTTCACCAGGAAGTTAAAGCGCGTGGCTGAGAGGTTGGCGAGCGCGTCGTTAACGCTCTCGACGAACGCATCGAACGACGCGACATTGCCGGCGTCCAGTTGCAGAGCAATGGCCTTCGCTCCCGCGTCTTTCACCGTGGCAATGACCGCCTCCGCGTCCGTGCCATGCGTGTGATACGTGAAGATCGTGTTGACGCCGCGCTTCGCGAGGCTCTCAACCGTACTGCGGCCAATACCACGACTGCCACCGGTGACAATCGCAATCTTCTTTGGGGTAATTGCATTCGTTTCCATCAACATTGTGCGCTCCATTCTGATTTACAGTGTCTGTCTAGTCAGTCATTATAGACCCAAAAAAATCAAGCTACCACGCGCCACAGAGCCTCGAAGCCCTCTTTGCAGTGCTTCTTTGCATGGGCTGAATCCTGAGTCATGAAATCTATCGTCGCCTCCGCGACAGAGTTCATGATCGCGACGACGAAACCCATTGGGGCCTTACGCATCGGGCCGCTGGCGCGAATGTGTTCCAGCAATCCTGCGACGCCTGCCATCGTCTTGTGGCCCGCCGCGCGGGTCTCCGGCGTGATCTCGTCAGAGACGCCGAGCTGTGCCAGCGCTCGTCTCTTCTCGGGGTAGGACACTGCCCAGCTCATCCAGTGTTGCCACAGGTTCCAAAGCTGCTCGCGAGGTTCTGCGCCTGTGGGAAGGTTCTTCGTAGCGGTAGACGCCATCTCAATTTTCAGTTCAAGATAGAGCTGATTGAAGAGGTCCGTTTTGGTTTCGAAGTAAGTGAAAAGCGATCCATTCGCAACGCCAGCCTCTTTCGCGATGCCAGCTGTCGGCGCGCTCAGGCCCTGCGTAACGATAATTCGCGTCGCCGCCTCCAGAATCGCGCTTCTCTTCTCATCGCTCTTCGGCCTTGACATGAGTTAATAGTATAGATAAGCGTCTGGACAGTCAACTATTATCTTTTTCGGTTGTGCGCACGACACGGGTGGTGAAAGAGCGACGACCGTAATAGCGACGCTATCGACGGCTTGGCTGGCGAGACTGTCCGAACAACATGAGAGAGGATGCCTGCTCCTCAGCGCGACCCATCCGATGTGGTCCTCCCAGATTTCTTACGCGACAAGCAGGCGAGGGTCGAAGCCATTTTTATCAAGGCTCTTCGAAGGGCGCAAAAGCAAGGAGAACTGTCTGCTGCGCAGGACGCGCGAAGGAAGACGCTGCGTCTATTTGATCCCTCTAGTCGGTGATACCAGTGATACCGAAAAGCACGAAAAATGGGGATTCAGGAGCAACAGATGCAACAAAAATTAAAGGCTGCAATGTGGAGTAAAAGTTGTCCTTAGAATAGTTTACAGTCGATGTTCCTCAAATGATGAGAGATAGCAGCGTTCGCGATTATCGAATCCCACTCTCTCCGCCAGCAAGTCTTAACTGCAGAGAAATTCCGCCGTCCTACCTCCGAAATACGCGAAACCTGCCCGTATTTCGCGATTATTCCTCAGCAAACCGGACCGCAGAGAACGGACTGCCCAGCTGAGCACGAGGCCACTGTCCAGGCTTTTCTCCGCAGGGCATATGCGCAGTCCGGTTTCAAGCAGGGATAAGGTGAATGCAATGCGATCAGAAGCCGGGGATTCAGCCATTCCGAGTTGACTTTTGTCGGCATCTGGGAAAGCGACTCCGGCGCTTCCCATAAGCCCGTTTCTGCCCAACTTCTGGATCGTTGGCCTTACTCCCAATAATCCGATCGTTGGCAGTGTCCCGGCTAACCAACAGTTACCTGCCTTACGGTAGACTGATGCGAACGTGACCACACGAATGAGACTCGGCTTCACACTGGCGATTGAAGAACAATGGTAGGCGTGCTTCTTACGCGACGAAATGGGGACTCGGTCGCGCCTACTCCAGTCAGAAAAGCATCCAATTGCTTTGGTCGATTCGATCACCTCCGATGGAGTTCACTGGACTTCACGCTATGAAGATGGACGGACTGCTCTGGATCGCCCTCTTTCTCCTGCCTGGGTGCGCGGTTGCTCAAACAAACGCACCCGGCCAATTCAGTTGCGACCCTAAGCTACGCGCGGAATTCGACGACGAGCATCTCAGGTTCGACGAGCTTACTTCCGCAGACGCCATCCAGCAATGGAAAGCACACCCTGCCCTCCGGTTTGATGGATTCGATGCGGCAACGACTGGGTTCACGCGCGTGGAATTCTACCGCTGGCATGTGCCCGTGCCCAGTCGTGAAGGCTACGACCAGGGCGCGATGAGTAACTCCATCGACCGACTTGCGCTCGCAGTTCATGTGGTTGGGCCGAAGGCTGAGCGCTGGTTTGAGGTTGCAAATGTGGAGCAGGAGTCCGACGAGTCTCTCTTCATTCAACGCTGGGGCCAGCACGACTCAGACAGCAATCCGTCCAATGCAAGTCCGGGGGATGGGGCGTCGTCAAAGCCTGACGAAATGGCCGAGTGGCTGCATCTTCAACTCGCGACGCCCGACACCAAAATGCCGCTTTTTCATCTCGTTTTATCAGCACGACTCCAGCGGGGTATATCAGACCGAAACCATCGATCATCATCTTCTTCTCGATTTGCGCAAAGGTACGCCGGAGATTGTTACGGTAATGACGTGCAAGGCTTTCGAGCCAATCGGTGGCGCATGCTCCGCGCAAGACGAGGCTTGGGAGGGCCACGACACGATTGAATGTCCATGGGATGCCGCTGCGAGCGATTTTCATTGCACCTTGACGACCCCGTACGGCAGTCCCCACGCTGCGCGCACCGCGCAGTCAGAGTTCTATTTGCTCTCCAGCAGGCCAGTCGAACCGGTTGCGAATCACCCTCGGGCTTTTGCAGACGTTGGTCAACTCGCCCTTCGGATTCGAGACAACCAACGACGGAAACAAACGACGCCTTTGTTTCGAATGTTTATTCCCAGCGGTTTCCCTCGATTACATTGGGTTCGACGACTCTTCTTGAGCGCCTCAAAAACGTAATGCCCGACAGTGAAATATTCGTATTTGCCAGCGCAGGCTCTGGAGACATGATGAATGCGCATCTTTCCGTGGTCACTTTGCACGGCAACGACAAGCCGGCGATCCAGTCGATTCCCAAGTGGGGAATTGCTGGCGACCAGACCGACGAATTCAAGAGGGTTTTCGGCAAGGAGGAAGTTGTTCCCCTCACTGCAAAAGATTTGGAAGATCTTTCCCCTTACGTCCCCCTTGCACACGATACCTACCGCACACACATCCTTGAGCAGCGACCGGGTTTTAGCGCGTTCGACGTGATTGTCACGGCCCCTCAGGACGGACAGAATGTCGCGCACATTGTCTACTGGGTGGGTATCGAAGCTGTGGGCGGGAAGCTGATCGCGAACGCGGTGCGCCTTGCCGGCGACAGTTCCGTGTACGCAGGTTGCGGCCATGAGTTTCTCGAAGCTACTGCTTCGCTCATCCGCAGGAAGACGGGTTCGGCGGAAGCCACGGTTCGTGTCCAGGGGCAGTTCCAACCGGAATACTCAGAAGACCCGTACCCGACGGAAGGACCAAACGGTGTCTGGAGCGGGGTCCTGCATTGGAAAGCGGGAGCAGGCTTTCGGGTGAGAAAACTCGGCGATGATTGCAAAGCTCCGCATCAAGAAATAAAAATCACGGATGAGGGAGAAATCAGCGTTCAGGCCAGGCCTAAGTCCCCATAGGACTCGAAGGAATGGCGGGGACCACTGGACTGGAACCCGCTGCCGATGGTCACCCGGCGACTGATCGGTCTAGAGAGGCGAAATCCCCTTGCCACTAGCAAACTCTCCCGAAGTCGGCTTCGGGGAAGTGTGAACATTAGGATATTCAGAATTTGGAAGGATTGTCACCGACATGTTCACACTCGTTCTTGCGGAACACTCAAAGTCGTCCTCGCTGATTGACTGCATCTCGGCCGGCGTTGATCGCATGCTGCGGAACTTTGAGCCCATGCGAAAACAAGTCGAAGCGTGGCAGGGCACTGAACTGACGGACGTGAGCGCCAAAGTGACGGCCGCGATTCGCCTGCGGCCGCCGATATGGCATCTCTGGATGACCTTCCAATGTAAGAGCAATTCTTTAGCTCGCTTTCGCCTCTGGGTCGTGCTTTCGGAAGGCGGCTTCTCCCGCGTCGGACACCTTGACCCACTTCGCGTCCGGCGAGGCCCCTAGGTCGTAGTTGTCATGCCAGTTCCACCACTTGTACGGCGGAGTCTGGGGGTAACCTTCTGGCGAGTCCTCCCAAGTCTCCTGCCGGCCGAGCGGCGTGAGGTCGAGGTAGCTCCAGGTGCTCCCCATCGCCTCGTCGCCGCGGTTGTTAGTGAAGTATGTGCGGAACACCCGGTCGCCATCGCGGAAAAACACGTTGTGCCCGTGCCATTCATCGACGCCGAAGTCCTTGTCGAAGCCGTCGGTGATGGTGTACCACGGCATCTCCCAGCCCATCCGCGACTTCAGGCGCGCGATGTCCGCCTGCGGCGCGCGTGAGGCATAGGCGAGGGTGGTGTCGCGTGCGTTCAGGTGGGCCAGGTGCGCGACCTGATCGGCACCCAGGGAGCAGCCGCGGCAGGCGTGCTCGGGCCAGCCGAAAACTCCGGGCTCGAAGAAGGCACGATAGACGATCAACTGCGGGCGGGCCTCGAATAAATCGAGCAGGCTTACCTTGCCGTTGGGTCCGTCGAACTCGTACTTCTTGTCCACCGCCAGCCAAGGCATCCGCCGGCGTTCGGCAGCCAGCGCGTCACGGGAGCGGGTTAAAGCCTTCTCCTTCACGAGGAGCTGCTGGCGCGCAGCCTCCCACTCTTGGTACGACACGATCGAAGGAGTATTCATCGCGAGATTCGGCTTCTCATTTGTTCCGGTCGACATTTTGATTCTTCCTTTCCTCTGAGTTCGGCAGGACTTCCCCTGTCCAGCTCTTGCGAGACACTTTCACGGCCAACGCTGTCAGCCCGCCGGTAGAAACCGCGCCGGCAACGACTAATCCCACGGTTGTCCAACAGAATGGACACATGATTCACCTCCTCGGTAGCGAAGCGTGACTGCTGAGTCCGCTTCTATATGGGTGACGGGTGGAGGGAATTCCTTTCGCCAGATCAAATAGAAAGAATTCCCTCCCTTGCTTTATGCGTTGACGGGCTCCGCGTTAACGAGCGCGGCAAACTGGCGCTGGAGTGCTTTGACCGCACCGCCACGCCAACCCTCCGCGACGCCCTCTGACATGGGATCCGGAAATATTTCCTCTTCCCCTTTCGCCACTCCGTCGAAGATAGCGCGCGCAACGGACTCTGGCGAGGCCTTCGGTATTTGCAGGCCTCGGGTCATATCCGTATCCACGGGGCCGGGCAGGACCACATGCACTAGAATGTCCCGCTTGGCCAGAAGAACGCGCAGCGATTGTGCCAGCGAAAACGCGGCTGCCTTGGAGATCGAATAAGCTGGACTGAACGGCACAGCCGCAATGGCTGATAACGACAGGACATTTACGATGGCTCCTCGAGAACGCGTCAGCAGCTGCAGGAAAGCCTGGGTTACGCCATACGGGCCATAGAGATTGACGGCCAGACTTTGTTCGAGCGCGGCGCGATCGCTCAAGTCGTCATAAAGCGCCAAGCCGGCATTGTTGATGAGGAGATCGAGAGATTCGACTCTCTGGACTGCTCCTTGAATCTGCCGAGCGTCGGTCACGTCCAGGGTCAGGGGCGTGACCCGCTCATCCGAATGGGTCAAGGGCTGGCGTGTACTGGCATACACCCGCTTCGCGCCTCTCCTCAAGGCTTCCTCGACCAGCGCCTTTCCGATTCCGCGATTGGCCCCGGTCACTAGAACTGCTTTGTCTGCGATTGTCATATGTCCTCCTATCAATCACCTCTCAGGTGGCTTCTATAGGGGTGACGGGTGGAGGGAGTTCACTTCGACAAAGCAGCAGAAAAAAATCAGCCCCGCTTTTGGAGCAGGAACTGTCTCACCGCGGGGTCCTCGGCCAGACCAATCGCCCGGTCGAAGGCATCCGCGGCCTCAGACATTTTCCCGAGCCGCTGCAGGAGGTGAGCGCGAACTGCCCAGTAAGGCTGATAAGCGGAGACATCGTCCGGGTCGATCCCATCCAACAGCGCCAGCCCCGCATGCGGACCATTCGCTTCGGCCACTGCCGCGGCGTATCCGGTTTGTGTACCGAGCGTCGGCGATATGCGGATCAGTTGTTTATAGAACCCTACAATCGCTCCCCACTCAATCCGACCGCTGCGTGCCCGCTCCGCATGTACCGACTGAATGGCGGCTTCAAGTTGAAACCGGCCGAACCGTCCTTTCTTGAACGCCTCAGCGAGATGGCCGTCTGCCTCTTCTATTAAGGGAAGAGACCATTGCTTCGTGTCCTGTTCGGAAAGAGCAACGTACCGGCCATGCCGCCCCCTTCGCGCCGCGCGCCGAGCTTCGCAGTGAAGCATGAGAGCTAAAAGGCCGTGGACCTCCGCCTCGCTTGGCAGCAACTGGAGAAGCACTCGCGTGAGCCAGATCGCTTCCTCGGCCAGATCCCGTCCGCGCTGGTCGACGCCTGCCATGTCATCCCAGCCGATTCCGAAGGCGGCATAAATTGCTTCCAGCACGGCGTCGAGCCGCGGCGGCAGTTCACGCTCTTGCGGGATTTCGAATTGAATACCGCCGTCGCGGATTTTTGTCTTAGCACGCACCAGACGCTGCCCCATTGTCGTCGGCGAAACCAGGAAGGCGTGGGCAATGCGCGCGGCATCCAGCCCGAGAACCGTCTGGAGCATGAGCGGCGTGTGCATCGCCGCATCAATTGCCGGATGTGCACACACAAACAGGAGTTTCAGCCGTTCATCTGGAAACTCTGTTGACAATGTCAGATTGGGCTCCTTGGACTCTTCGCTGAGGAGCAGCAGAGTAGGCTCGCTCGCCTCGGCTACTTGCCGATGACGAACGAGATCGATGAGAGAGTGGCGCGCCGTCGTCAGCAACCAGGCTTCTGGATTCTGTGGCACGCCGTCTCGCGGCCAAGTTGTAAGCGCTTTTACTAATGCACTACTGAGGGCGTCCTCCGCACTGGCCACGTCGCGCGTGTGCGAGGAAAGGTATGCCACCAGGCGACCGTAAGACTCGCGAGCCACCCGCTCGATGGTCCGGTGAGTGCTCTCTTGTTCACTTCCACTCATCCGGTGACTCGACGCTTGTATTCAGGCGAAACGGGACGGACCTCCACAGCACCGATCGAGGCAGCCGGACATCGCGCCGCCCATTCGAGCGCCGCGTCAAGCGAGGGAAGCTCCAGGATTGTGAAGCCTCCCAGTTGCTCCTTGGTATCCGCGAAGGGGCCATCCTGTACACGCCGCTTTCCATCCTTCAGTCGCACCGTGGTCCCCGTCTCCGGGGGTTGCAGTGGATTGCCACCGACGTAGATGTCGGCCTCGACGAGCGCTTTGTAGTACGCCCGCCACGCACCGAGGTAGGGATCATTTTCGTCCCCATGCCGTGCCGCAAAAGCTTCTGGTGATTCAAAGATCAGCAAGGCGAATTGCATCACCTTTCCCTCCTTGGGAACAATTGGGGGCGCCTGTGCGCTCCTGAATGTATGACGGATGGGCCGCGCCCCATTCGACAGATTTCAGGAAATTTCGAGAAATATCAAGCGGCCGAAGTTCAAATTGTCGCACCCCACCCGCAAAGGCGGTTATTAACCAGGGCTTCGATGCGGAATCGAAGGCCCTGAACAACTCGCTGAAAGGTGCCTGACCTTTGCTGGGAGCAGGTAGCGTTTACAAATGGACGGTGGCGATTATTTCGGCGTGAGTGATGGGCAAACCAGAGTGATTCCGGGCCAGAAGTCGGCTTCTGGGAGATCGCCATTGATGTCCCCCAAACCCGTCTCTGGCTAATCACTAAACATGACGGCTCGTATACACAAACGCGTTTCCGAAGAGCCATTTTTGCCCTCTCAGTGCAAGCCGATCGTAATCAGTCAGGAAGGGGAAAGCTGGGGCGAAAGGCTCCTGACGCTTACGATGGATGATCAAAGCTGCGCAGAAGAAAATCACGAGCGCTCGCAAGCACCCGGGCTCGCGCCTGAGCAGGAAGGATGCGGCTGAGGGCCGTTGCTCCGATCATGGTTGAAAAGATAGCAAAGAAGGCCCGCTCTTTGTCCGCGGCGCGCCGGCCAGGCATAAACGGCAGCATGCGGTCTCTGTACTTCACAAGTTCCCCGACGATCTGAGCCTTCATCGCCGGATCCGCCCGCGCTAATTCGGGCGCGAGAGCCGGCAGCGGACAGCCGCGTTCGGGATAGTCGCACATTTCCGGGCGCAAATAGGTTTTCACAATGGCCTTCCACTCCTGGCCTGGCCGCGCCTGTTCGGCCGCGCGAGCGAGGATATTCGCGATCTCCGCGAAGCCGTCGCGCAACGACTCTACCAGCAAATCGTCCTTGCTCCCGAAATGCTTGTAAAAGCCGCCGTGGGTCAGACCAGAGTCCCGCATCACGGTTGAAACGGCCGCACCATGCAATCCTTCGGCGCGAACGCGCCGGGAGGCCTCCTTCACAATTTGCCGATGGATTTCCGCTTTATGTTCAGACCGGTAACGCATGACTGATTATAGGATGCCGGTAGTCATCCCACGGTTTGAATCCACTTTTCCAGCGGCCGTAAAAATTCGAATCCATAGGATGACGCATATCATCCTACAAGCTGAAAAGGAGAACTTCGATGTCTCATTCAGTGATTCCGTTAGATCTCGCCGGCTCGATCGTCACAATGGCTGTCATCGCGGTTGATCTGGTTGCGGTGACGCAGGCGCTTTCCGGCTCGTTCGCCCGCCGCCTCGTGATTGCGGCCGTTGGCGGGGGATGGGTAGGCTTGGCGGTGTTCCTCGGCGCAACGGGCCGGCTGGCGTTCTTACCAAACCTTCCCGTGCCGCTGATCGGTGTTCTGTTCGCCGTGCCGCTGCTGACGGCCGGCGTGCTGGCCTTGACCAGCGAAAAAGTACGCGCCTCCCTCCTCGGAATTCCGCCGCAACTACTCGTTGGCTTGAATGCGATGCGCATCCTCGGTGTCCTCTTTCTGCTGGACTTCATCGCAGGAAGCCTGAGTGGACCATTCCCATTCTTTGCAGGTTTGGGCGATATCATCACTGGCGCGCTGGCCATTCCGCTTGCGCTAAGCATTGCCCGTTCCAAAGAGCCCTCGGTGCGCACGATTGCGGGGTGGAACGCCTTTGGAACGCTTGACCTCGTTGTGGCCGTTGGGCTGGGCATTACTTCGGCGGCGGGCAGCCCGCTGCAACTGATCCACGCCGGTGTGGGGTCGCAGGCGATGCAGTACCTGCCACTGTCCCTGGTGCCCACGGTACTTGTGCCCTTCTACTTGCTAACACACGCGATCGTCGTTGCGCAGCTGCGAGTGCGTTCCAGGGCTGTTCATACGACTCTGACCGCGAGTTCAGCGCAGTAGGCCCAAAAAGGACGACGGTGGCCAGAAGTCGGCTTCGGGGAGGTGTGAACCTTAGGATATTCAGAGTTTGAAAGCGTTGTCACAGGCGTGTTCACGCCGGTTCTACACTCAAGGTCGTTCTCGCTGATCGACTGCATCTCGGTGGGAGTTGATCGCATGCAGCGGAACTTTGAGCCTATGGGAAGGCAGATCGACCCTCGCAGAAAGTGAGCCGACAGACGTCGCGTGGCGCGTTCCCACGCTCTTACGTCTCCAGAGTTTTGATGAATTCGCGTACCAAGTCAAACCCTTCTCGAAGATTCATCGCCAGATCGCAGCGGAACAGCAATTTGCGGAAAAACTCCATGCATATACGCTGCCACGAGGTGAGCCTGTCAACACTCGAACTAAGGACCTCATAGACATGGTGCTTTTGATCAGGGGAGAAACGCTAGACAAAAGCAAAACCGCTGCGGCGGTCCGCGCAACGTTCATGAAACGCGCCACCCACAACATGCCTAATGAACTCGATCCGCCACCAGCAGAATGGGAACCGGTATTCGATGCTCTGGCGAAAGAGCAATAGGCCTCTCGTAGCGCCCTTATTGCCACAAAGTTTCATTGGGGCTCTACCCATTCCAACCAGAAGCACGATCCCCCAACTTTTTCAGGGAATTGTGAGGTTCTTAAGGAGTAAAAGCCATGTTCCAAGAATTGATGCCGCTGCTGGCGCAACGAATCCTGCTGCTAACCTTATCGCGTGTCAGCGACGAACAGATTTCCGTCAACATCATCCCAAAGCCACTGAAATCCGATCAGCAGGATGATGGTGCCGCGCTTACCATACCGTTGAGGGTCACCGGTACTCCCAAAGAGCTTGACGAGCAACTGCCACGCCAACTGGCAGAGTTTGTGGAGACCCACCTGGGGCTGTCCTCAACCCTGAAGAGTGCGAAAGAACAGATGGAAGCTGCCACCAAAGCAGCAAGAGAAGCAGCCAAGAAACCAACAAACTCGAAATCTCATAGCGGGTCCAGCAAGAGTGCCCCTCTAAGCCCGGCGAAAGTCCAAACCGAGGCTGGCACGAAAGAAACCTCAGATGATCCAACATCGACGCCCGAGCTTACCCTGCCATCGACTGCTGGGTGTGTCCCTGGCGCGAGTACCGGAAGCCTGTTCGACCTTGAGGCCAAGAACGACGAGTGAAATCCGCTGTCCTGTGTGTTTACAGATCATCCTCGAAAAGGAGTCGTCATGGAAGTGCATCGCCTGGAACGAGAATTTATCTACAACGGAGTCAAACTGCCTGACACCACCCCAACGATGACCCCGGAACAGGTCAGGGAAACGTACACGCATCTATATCCAGAAATAGCCACGGCAGCGATTGAAGGACCTGAAACAGTGGGAGGCAAACTGGTTTACAAGTTTGTTCGCGCGATCGGGGCGAAAGGGTAACGCTACAGGGTGTCTCGCCGCATTGTTAGGACCGCGATAACCGCGATAGCGCAATACTGGCAACATAGCAGGCCAACGAGATGCTGATGCCCATGAGAGGCGCGCGAAAAAAGTACACCTTGCAGAGCACAACAAAACCGACAAGGACTGCCAACCCGACAACGAGCAGGAACGGCGACCGAAAGAGCAGTTTGCCGTGAGCCAATGCAAGATAACCGAAAACCAAGCCGAACAAAATAAGTCCCATGCTGTGGCTGGCATTGAAGCCCACCCAAGCCCGCCACATGGTTGTTTCTTTCGTAATGACAGGTGAAACCTGGCTCATGCTGATTTCGAGCGCGGGGTCACGGGGCGTAAGATTTGGCCCCCAGAACGTATAGGCGAGGTGGACGACTCCGAAGGTAAGCATAATGCTCGCACTAACAACCATGAGAATTCTTGCGGCCAAGATGCTTCCTCTATTCTGTGGGCCCAAACTTTTAATTTAGAACAAGCGGCCGTCCAGAGCGATTTGACGCTGCAGACGGCCGCCTGACCCCCTCAAGACCGCACAGGGTGAACTCTCAAGATGCTCTCCGCAATGGCCTCTCGAAGCTGGCTCTTCGCATCTGGTCGAGTTCGTGGAACAACACCGTGAGTTTTTTGGAACGCACGCGAAAGTCAACCAGGTCGGAGGTAGTTAAACACGACGGTTGTCGCAGTGTTTGGATCTGCAGATCGGCCAACTGGTGAACTTCCCTTTGATGGCGGAGGCTGGGTCAGTCATCGTACGGTTCCTCGGCAGAATTGTAGCTCATCCCTAGCAGCCTGCCCACAAAGCAATTCAGCGGAGATGATACAGGAGGCTCACATGAAGGGAAGGGACCCAGACACTACCAGCCGCCGGACCATCGATAACGGCGCCAAGCGGGTTGTGAAAGCGTTGAAGGAAGCTAGGCATGGCGGCGTCAACACGAACGATCCCATCACGGAGCAATTGAAGCAATGTCCAGAAGCATTCAAAGTCGGGGAAATTCTCGGCAAGGCGTTCGACTCGCTCCAGTACACTCAGCACGGAGGCGAGGTCGGAGACCGATACTTACCGCCCGCGGGCACGGTGATACCGCCGCTCGTGTGATTGGGCTGCCGCTAGACGTTACGTTCCCCAGGCTCAAGGGAATTCGATGGCGGTACTGCACGAGATGGGATGAAGGGCCGGCTGCGGTTCTGGGAATGAGCCTGCAGCGATTGGGAATTTGCCAGCCCAGTGACTGGTCGGGTAGTGCGGTGGACTTTGTTGACCATGGTTTCCGTAGGTTCTGCTCCCAGAATCGCGCCGCTGATGCGAAGAGAGTCTGGGTCGGTGACCTGCGAATTACGGACAGCCTTTTCGAGTTGACGGCGCAAGAGCGAAATCAGGTTGAAGCCGAACGAGAAGGAATGACCGATCATTTGTATATGATCGGCGACTACGAGGCTGCTGCTTCCATTCCAATTGGTGCGACGCTCGCGCACCTCGAAGCCGAACATCCTCTTCTGCCGGCCGCGTTTTATCAGGTCTTTGTCACGAACCTGTACAAGTGGATGCGCGTGTACGAATACGTCGATGCGCAAGAGCACGCCGAGATGTGGATCGAGGATCTGAGCGACGAGGAGTCGGAGGCGTCGGTCTATCGCAGAGTCGAAATAGAGATCCCGGTGTCTATCAAGAGGCACTCGAAGGCACTCAAGTACGGGAGAGCCCGGGAGTTGCTGCAGGAAATACAGCCCCACACGAGCGTGGCTAGCGAACTGATCCGGCCCGTGCTCGAAATGGATGCCCATGGTCATGGGCAGAAGCACGCGTGGCCCGGCAACATCAGGGATAAGGATGTACCAGGAATTGATGATTGGCTTATGGATGCTGAGAACTTCCGGCCCGGATGTCTGATCACCTGGTATGAGAATGATGCGATCAATGCCTGCTTTGATGAAGAGGCGCAGCACATGGGCGAGAACGGCCCTTGCCAGCCGAATGTGGCGCTTCCCATTCACCTCAACAGGCCGGCGCAGGACCTAGATGAAGAAGTGCGACGCGTCTTCGATCACGCTGGCGCAATGCTTCGATCGTTGGCCTCCGCCGCCAAGATCGTCGAACTTGTGAGGGACCTTTACGATGAATACCTCCGTGAACATCGGCTCGAGCCAGGAATTCCGGTTGAGCCGAGCCCTGCTGGTGTACGGGAAGACCAGCTATGAAGGCATTCCGTATCGCCATCCCTTCGTAACTCTCCATGAAGTCATGCATGACGGCGAGGTTGCACGACTCGCCGAAGGCCAGTTGATGACGCCGCAGATGCTGCTCGACCTGCTGACTGGTTTGGGAAGATCAGTTCCAGTCGAGATTTTGCCAGCGCGCGTACTGGTACGCACAGCGGAGATGATCGCGTGGTGGGCCTCGGCCTGTGAGCGAACCATGTTCTTCAGTGACAGTGGCAACGATCGTATCTTGACCAACATGAATGGCAAGGTCTATCCCCACCCGCCCTTGCTGTTCAAAGCGTGCGGGTCTCATTTGTGGATTCGCGCGCTCGCCAAAGACGAGCGGCCAGCGGCAGAATCCAAGCTGTGCATGGCGCCCTACTGGAACTGCTACGACAATGGCGTGTGCTGCACCGGCAGCATGAGGATTCCGCAGGATAAATCGGTCGCAGCTATCGATTTGTGGGAGGAGTCCTTCTTTCAAAGCGAGTTCACGCACGCCTCGGGCGTTCGCAAGCATGTCCGTTTTCGTGGGGGGGGCCTGGCGATGTGGCAATCGCTTGCGGGACAAAAAGTGTTTCCGGGGAAGTACCTGGTGAAGTTGCCGCAGACGCTCCGGGAATTCGTGAGGGACGATGACCACAGCTATCGAAACGACAATCGGCGCGAAGATTGAACATGAGATTCCTGGTGCGCTGCTGCAGAAGCGGGTTCAGGTCACAGTCGTCGGTTGCGGCGGGACGGGCAGCGCCATAGCTGCCGGGCTGCCATATCTACACCAGGCCATGGTGGCGTTAGGACATCCGCATGGGCTGGATGTAACCCTGGTCGACGGCGACCGGATTTCGCGCACCAACTGCGTCCGCCAACCTTTCAGCGAGAGTGAGATCGGTCTGTACAAAGCAATAGTCCTCGCGACGCGAATCAATCTGTTTTGGGGGCTGGGATGGAAGGGAATGCCGCACTTCATCGATGAAAGCTGGAGGCACGAAACCGACGTTCTGATTGGCTGTGTGGATTCTCGCGCCGCGCGGAACGCAATGACCCGCACTCAGACGTACTGGAACTGCCACTATTGGCTGGATCTGGGCAACAACGCCGACAGCGGCCAGTTCGTACTTGGCCAGCCCGAAAACCAGAGGAACAAAGCGCGCGACTTGCGTTTGCCGACGGCTGCCGAACTCTTCCCTGAACTCGTCAATGCCAAACTCGACAAGAAAGACAGACTTCCGCCATGTAGTGCGTTAGAAGCGTTAGAGCGGCAGGAGCCGTTTGTGAACCAGACGCTCGCATACCAAGCATTGGCAATGCTTGCGCGCCTATTCCGATATGGGAGACTCTCGTATCACGGCGGATTTGTGAATCTGCGCACAGGCCGTACGACTTCGCTGGCTGTCGACCCAGTTGTCTGGGAGCGATTGAAGCTGCCCTGCGGTCCGAAACAGAACTCGAAAACGCGCAAGACCGTGCCAAATGAGCCTGTGATACCGCCGCACGAAGCACCATCAAAGGGCGCTCGGCCGCGTCTACATCTCTGTGCACCTGTGGATGTTGCTGTGTAAAAAGGGAAAGTACTTAATCTCCATTCATTAAGCGCTGAGGCCACAATGGGTTGCGCTTCTCCCTCCTAACCGGTCGCAACGAGCCCTCCGCACCGAAAACGGGCGTTGACAATCTTCGAGCAACTCTCTAAGTTTGCATCCGTCGACGGTTGAAAGGGACAGCGAAATAAACCTTGCTGACCCGAAGTAGACTGAGTGATCAGCCAAGTGGGGCAACCTGCGGGGCAGCCAAACCTGAAAAAACCGACGGCGCTGCGAGGTGCAGTTGGGGTTTGGGACTGTGAAAACAGTGATCGCATCAAGGGGCTGTGACGGTACATGCGTCCACGCTGTTGGCTCCCTCGCAGGAGGCGGCAGCTAGAGCATAACCAATGTCACGGCCCTTTCAATTTCCCCAGGCTTTTGCTGCCACAGGCTTGTCTCTCACAAAAGGATTCCTTCTCCGCACACTTGTTTCATCCGGAATTGTGTAACACCATCGCATGAGCTAATCGAGGGAGGCGTGATTTGCCTTGTTCTGGTGTACACTCTCAGGGCCTTGTCAGGTATAAGCTAAGTTCATTTTTCAAGAGTTGAAACCGGAAATGCGAAAGATTCCGAATTCGCGCCATCTCGAGGAGCACATTTCACGAGCATTGAACAAGATCAGGAAGCCGAGCACTCCGGAAGAAATCACCGAGTTGCTCAATCGCGATCTCGAGCCCGAAGACGAACCTTTCAACACTAAAGAGGTCGCAGACCGGTTGCGGAATACCGGTGACACGGTGTTGGCACTCTATTGGTCAAGAACCCGTCCTCGCAGGTAGCTCTTCGGGGTCCGCAAGCGGCTGGCTATTGTTTGAACTTCAACGAATGTAGTTCGAGGGCCCGCTGCAAATCCCGATCATCGGGTCGAATGTGTTCGGGTTGCTGGACTTGGATTTGAAAGGGCTCGAACAGAGCCCAGTTCTCGATGTCGTGTCCGTACTTTGAGCGGTAGTAGATTCCCGCAAAGCCGCCATTGAAAACAATCCGGGACACTGACTGCGTCAGAATCCTTGGAGCAGTTTGTTGCAGGATCGACGCGTCGAACTCCGAGATTCCGAATTTCTTCCAATGGATTGCCAATGATTTGCGCAAGCGGCTGATCCATTCACTGTTGCAGACATCGGCGTACTCTTTGTCGGTCGTGGCGAGTCCTAGGATCCGCTTCTCGACCCGTTCGATCGGCACTTCCCCAAGTGGGGAATCCGGTCGAAGGTGAACGCGATTCCGCTCTGAATCCGAACACGATTCCGTTGTGATTCCGAACAGCATTCCGGTCCGAAGGTGAACGCCGATTCCGGTGGGAAGGCGAACAGTTTTTGTCGCCTGGCGGAATGGCGTTCGGCTTGGAGCGGAATGTTTTCCACAGACGAGCAGCAGGAGGTGCAGCGACGCTGGACAATCACCCGGCATTGAAACTCCATCAATGAAGGAGGACAGGGTGCCGGCCAGGAGAAAGTCCATGCGGAAAATCAAAGAGGTCCTGCGGTTGAGGTTCGAGTTGGGGTTGGGGCAGCGCCAGATCGCACGCAGTTGCGGAATGGGGCTGGGCACGGTTCACGAGTATCTGGAACGGGCGGTAGCGGCCGGGATCGGTTGGCCGTTGCCGGACGGTTTGCGCGAAGAAGAACTGGAAGCCAAGCTGTTTGGGAACCAGCCCGTGCAGGCCGGAGCGGTGCAACAGCGGTCGCAACCGGATTGGAAAACCATTCATCGAGCAACTGCGGCAGCATCGCCATCTGACTTTGCAGTTGGTCTGGGAAGAATACCGGCAGGCGCATCCCGAAGGGTATCGCTACAGTTGGTTTTGTGAGCGCTATCAGCACTGGCGGCGGCACCTGGATGTGGTGCTGCGCCAGGAACACAAAGCCGGGGAAAAGATGTTCGTGGACTGGGCGGGGGCAACGATCCCCGTGTATGACGCCACGACGGGGCAAGCCTGGCCGGCATCGTTGTTTGTTTCTGTGCTGGGAGCCAGTTCCTACACCTACGCAGAAGCGACTCGGGATCAGCAACTGGAAGCCTGGATTCAGGCGCACATCCACGCGCTGGAGTTTTTCGGCGGGGTGCCGATTCTGGCGGTACCCGATAACACCAAGACGGCGGTCACCCGAGCCTGCCGCTACGATCCAGACCTGAATCCCACCTATCAAGAGTTCGCGGTGCATTACGGGATGGGAGTCGTGCCCGCACGTCCGTACAAACCACGGGACAAGGCCAAGGCCGAAAGCGGAGTGCAAGTATGCGAACGCTGGATTGTCGCGGCGCTGCGAAACCGGAAGTTCTTTAGTCTGCCGGAACTCAACCAGGCGATCCGCGAGCTGCTGGTGCGACTGAACGAGCGTCCTTTCCGCAAACGGGACGGATCGCGGTCGAGCCTGTTTCACAGCCTGGAGAAACCGGCGCTGGCAACGTTACCGGCCGAGCGCTTCGATATGAGCGAGTGGTCGCGGGCCACCGTCAACATCGATTATCACATTGCCTTCGATGGGAACTTTTACAGTGTGCCGTACACTTTGGTGCAGCAGGTCGTGGAAGTCCGCTCCACGCCGACCACGGTGGAGATCTTCCACAAGGGCAACCGGATCGCTTCCCACCTGCGCAGTCGCAGGCGCGGTCAAGCGATCACCCAGAACGAGCACCGCCCCAAGAGTCATCAAGCCCATCTGGAATGGCCGCCATCGCGGATGGTGAACTGGGCGCGCAGCATCGGTCCCAACACGGCCCAGTTGTTCGAGCGAATCCTGAACGAGAAGCCGCACCCGGAGATGGGCTACCGCTCCTGTCTCGGCATCATTCGCCTGGCGCAGCAGTATCTCGGCACAACGCATGGAAGCCGCGGCGGAACGGGCACTACTCGCCCAGGCTTGCCGCTATCAGAGCGTGAAGTCGATCTTGAAGAACTCGCTCGACGCGTGTTCCCTTATCTCCACCACAACCCGGCTCCCCACCCCTGACCCATGACAATGTCCGCGGCGCCGAGTACTTCGACCAAGGGGGACCGACCTCATGCTGAACCAACCGATGATGGAAAAGCTGCTGGCCATGCGGCTGCAGGGCATGGTCGAGGCCCTGAAAACGCAGGAGCAAGATCGAGCGATCAACGAGCTGAGTTTCCTCGAACGACTCGCGCTGCTGGTCGATCAACAATGGAGTTGGCGCGAGAACCAGGCGCTGGCGCGAAGGCTGAAAGCGGCCAAGCTGCGAGGACCGGCCTGTGTGGAGGACATCGACTATCGCACAGCGCGTGGCCTGGACAAGACGGTAGTGCGTGCTCTGGCAAAAGACTCGGCCTGGGTCCGCAACCACGAAAACATTTTCGTGTTGGGTCCGACCGGCGTGGGCAAGAGCTTTATCGCATCGGCCCTGGCACAGAAAGCCTGTCGCGACGGCTACTCGGCTCTCTATTTGCGGGCTGCCGCCTTGCTGCGCGAACTGGCCCTGGCACGGGCCGATGGAAGCTTGCGTCACTTCCTGGCTCGACTGGGCCGTATCGATGTTCTGGTCATTGATGACTGGGCAATGGCGCCGCTGAATGAAAACGAGCGCCGCGAAGTCTGGGAGATCTGCGAAGATCGCTACCAGACTCGTTCCACCATCCTCACTTCCCAGTTGCCGATCTCGCGCTGGCACGAACAGATCGGCGATCCCACCATCGCTGACGGCATCCTCGACCGTCTCGTTCACAACGCTCATCGCATCGAGATGCGTGGTGAGTCCATGCGGAAGAAACGCAATCCGCCGCAGGACGAGAAGAAGGAATGAACGAAAGTTAACATCTTTGAGTACGAGATGGGGATGTCACAACATCTATCGGCGAAGACCATCAGTAACTTCCGCCGAACAGCGCCACCGCTCAGGTCGTGCCTGCGGAGCACCGTCGATTAGGCATTGCGGATTTACCGCAATTAGTGCCTCGGCGAGTGTTCTTGACAACATGATACCTTGCAGTACAAGATATACGGCATGACAGCAGCTGAGATTAGCGATCGAGAGGCCGGAGACAAGTGGGAAGTGCAGCTCCGCAAGGGATGTCTTGAGCTAGCGATTCTGGCAGCCTTGTGGAGCGACAAACTCTACGGACTTGAGATTCTGCGGCGGCTGGAGAGCGACTCCGACTTGATCGTCTCCGAGGGAACCGTCTATCCGCTGCTGAGCCGGTTGAAGACTCTGGGACTCGTTCGAAGTGAGTGGATCGAGTCGGACGCCGGACATCCCCGGAAATATTACGCGCTCACTCCGGCGGGCAAACATCGAGCACTCGATATGGCAGAGACGTGGGCGAGGTTCACGTCGAGTATGCGCAAGTTACTAGGGCCGCTGGAGAAAGGGAGATAAATGGACATGCCAGGTGATGATGCACGGCAGAGAATCGAAACTTACTTGACCAGGTTGCGGGTGCGCTTATGCGGCATCAGCGAGTCAGATGTCCGCGAAATCGTCGAAGAAGTACGCAGCCACATTCTGGACAAGGTGAACCTGAGCGGAGAAGTAACGGCCGGCGCAGTTGACGCAACCCTGGTTGCGCTCGGCATTCCGGAAGAGCTGGCCAGAGAGTACATGACCGACAGCCTGTTGGCGCGGGCTGAGGTCAGCCGGTCGCCGGTACGTATCCTGGGGAGTTTGTTCCGCTGGGCGAGCCTGAGCGTCGCCGGGTTTCTTGTTTTCCTGAGCTCCGCCGTAGGCTACTTCCTCGGGGTGGCTTTGATTCTGTGCGCATTGTTGAAACCGCTTCATCCGCAAAACGCTGGATTGTGGACTTATTCAGACGGCGCGGGTGGTGTTACGACCTCTCTCCGACTAGGCTTCGCCAGCGCGCCGGCGGGTGGCCGGGATGTGCTCGGTTGGTGGATCGTGCCGATCGGGCTGGCGCTGGGTTGCGCGCTGGTGATGTTGACCACGCGATTTGCGCTGTGGTGCGTGCGTCAGTATCGACGATCACGCGTATTGCCAATGGGCTAATCCGGCAAAAGTACTAAGACGAAGGAAAGAAATGAACCGATCAAGCGAAGTAATCGAGACGGTTGCGCAAAAGAAAGTTGATCGTGCCCAACTCGAGACAAGCAGACTGTCGGCCCCGCAGCGCTGGCTATCTCTGGCCGAGCTCGCAGTGGGTAGCGCGATTGTGATCGGCCATAACGTCTATCACGTCGTTCCAAATGAAGTGCCCATCCTCTTTGTGCTCGGTCTGCTTTCCGTTCGACTGCGGAACGGCTCATGGACGGCCATGGGCCTGCGATGGCCGATCTCCTGGCGGCGGGCCATTCTGTTTGCACTCGCAGCCGCGGCCTTAAGAATCGTGCTCGGTTCATTCGTAATTCAACCCATCACCGCGCACTTCTGGCCGCCCATAGTCGGGCCGAGTGGCTCGGATGAAATCGCAGGCAATGCGATGGTGGCACTGCAATGGCTTCTGCTAATCTGGACCTTCGCCGCCTTCGGAGAAGAGGTTGGATACCGGGGATACCTACTGAACCGCGCGGCCGACGTTGGCGGCCGGTCAAGAGCGGCCTATTGGGCTGGAGTCTTAGTCGTCGCTGTGCTCTTCGGCTACGGACACTATTACAAAGGTCCGTCGGGGATCGTGGACTCCGGCATGGCTGGCCTGATTCTTGGGGCCGCCTACGTGTTGTCGGGACGAAACCTGTGGGTTTGTATCCTGGCCCATGGGTTCATCGACACAGCCGGAGTGGTCGCCTCGTATCTCGGATGGCAATCATAGATGTCCGGCGGCATTGGGATCGAGTGACGGTCATGCCGCAAGTTGGCTGTTCGAAGATAGCTGGCGCGAACAAGCCATTGCATACTAAATCGGCGCCTGCGGTCGCCTGGAGCGGCCCATGATCCTTTCTTCTACAACAAGGAAGCAGGGGCAAAGGGGCTGCCGCCCCTTTCCCCTGCACCCCCAATCCCCGCCGAGCCGCCTCCGCTTCGCTTCGGACAATCTCGCTTGACGATTCCGAGCACTTGCGCCACAATCACCGTGTCAGCGTCGCTTCGCTCCGCGCTTCCCTTCCTCCGAATGCCGTTCGGCTTCCCTCCGGAATCGATGTTCACCTTTACCGGAATACCCACCAAGCGGGAAGTAGTCATCCGCTCCCTCGATCTGAGCCAACTCTGCCAGCAGTGTGGGATCGATGCGGAATCGAGCCAGGGTTTCGACGAAGCACCCAAATCTTTGCGAGGAGGCGTAGAGAACACGGTAGGTCGCATCCGGGTCATCAAAGCGGTTGCCGAAGGTTCCGTCAGGCCCCGCGGAAGCCCAATCGGGGGGAACCCACGGATCAGGCTTCCTCCCTAGCCGGTAAATCACGCCGGAGGCTTTCACGAATTCTTATCCTCCGGCCAAGAAGGCGCGCGCGGCACCCAGTACCTCTGGCCCCACGGTCTCCACATCCCCTTCTCGCAGAAGCCGGGCGGGCACGCGATCGCCTAGCTCTGGATTCAGACCGGTAAACCAAGCCTGAACTACCCGTGGCCCCTCCTGATCGCTAATCACTTTCGCCAGCCGATAAGCGAGCCGCAATCTTTCATCGACCCCCTTGTACGGCTCTGAGCCGGCCATCCAGCGCTCGATTGCTCGCGTGTCTTTGACCGAAGCGATGTAGGCCGTCAGTTTTTTCCCCAGAATTGTGGCCAACTCAGTGATGAGTTTGGAAAAATCAAGAGTTGTGGCTTCCCGATAGGCCAACAAATCCGGTCTTGCCGGGGTCGATACTGCCATGTCTTGACCTCCGAACTCAATGTCAGCGTATCACAATGACGTAGCAATAACAAGATAATTACAAGTAAATACCATGGCCCTTAAATCGGTCTAAAACATTGAAAACAAGCACATAGGCAACGAGGTCCGTCACTTGGTTCGCTGGTTTCTCTTCCATTTTGCCCAGCGCGCACGCTGGGCCGCCGCGATTTTCTTGCGAGCGGCCGCTGACATGGGCCTCCGCACCTCGGGCGCGCGAGAACGCTTCGCCTTTCCCCCCGGACCTCCAAGATTTCCCAGGGCCGCCAACGCCGCGTTCAGCCGCTCCATTTCTCCATGCACGCGCTGTTTTTCCTTCTCTAATTGCCGGACAACTCCCGCCAGGTTCGCCATGGTCCCCCCTCGGACAGGCATTGTAGCCCATCTGAGAGACTCTCCGTCCCGAACGCCACTGTCCCGATCCCCACAAAGCCAAGAACTTAGTTCGCCAATTCTCCCCGCAGGAAGTGCTTGAGGCTTCGTCGCGAACACTGCCCAATCCACTTATTTCGGACGACCCGATGGACGCCGATGTGTTTGTCCAAGACGGAGTTCATTCAACTCGTCGAAACAGGGAGCACACTGTCTGATGTGAACTAATATGGAGGCGTCGTGGACGGCCTGAGGTTCGGCCGCCAGTTTCTGCAGGGCGGAGTGTCCAGGACAGTTGACGCGCTCAGGATTGGGATAGTCTTCATGCACAACCCGGTCAAACGCATCAAACAGCTCCTTCTCCAGATTCATTAATCTCCCTCATCCCGTCAAAATCTTCGCTCGTGCTTCCGCGGGTCATCCTATCGCACATGCCTCCTTTGGGCAAAAGCAGAAGTCTTTTTCAACCGCCTGGCCAGAAGCTGAATCTCGACAACATCCGCCAAAAAAAATCGCCTTATGTGTGAGACACATTTCCGTTTCACTGCCATGTATAGATAGAAGGGACGTAGGTCTGAGTTCCAGATCTGATCAAACGTGGAAGAAGAAAATCAGTCGAGGAAACGTCGCGCATTCCGCTGGCCAGGGGCAGCAAGGGAGGCTGCCAGAGCCTACCTGAATGCGAGGAGGCATTCAGAAGACTGTCGGCAAGGCATCCCAACCGATTTGAAGTCACTCATCGCGAAACTGGTTGAAGTCTCTGGAAACCCCAGGGACGCGTGTTGGAGATTCGTGCGCCAGTTCGGCATTCGAGAGAAGCAATCGTATCGGGAGTGGACCGACAAGGAGCAACAGAAGCTGCTCGATGTGATCGTCTCCCATCCCCTGCATGAAGTGACCCTCCTGCTCCGCCGCTCGCCCGCCTCGGTTCGCTCCATGCTTTGGCGGCTGGGTGCGAATGCGCGTATGGGGCAGGATTGGTTCACGCGATACACGCTGGCCGAGGCTCTTCATGTTCGCGCCGAACAGGTGCAAAAGTGGATTGACCGGGGATGGCTCAAATGCCGAATCGTACGGACCGGGAGACTCAAAAAGGAGATCATCGACGCGGCCGATTTTTGTGAGTTCTGCAAACGACACCGTACAGAGATCGTCGGACGGAGATTGAACCCTGACCGGCTGAGCTTCGTTCAGACATTTGTGTTTCCGCCCAGTCACATGGAACTGCTACCGGTGCGGGAAGCCAAGAAAGAACAAGCGGAGTACGAAGCTCAGATGAAAAGGGAAGACAGTTCTGCGGCGCAGGAGTTTGAGCCGGACGGCGATTTGGGACTCACAGCCTAATACTGAGAGTCGGTGCTGAAGCGCTTGTGGCGGCGTTCAAGCCCCATCTGAGTGGGCTGGTTTCGAATGCTCCCGGGGGAGACGATGGCCAATCCGATCTCTCTGTTGGTCATCAATTTGGAGCCTACGTCTCACCTCTCTGATTTCGCGCCAGAAGTTGTTGCGAACCGTCGCCACTGACGTTCCGAATGCCTGGGCAACTTCCTTCCAGTTGTAGCCAGCCGCTCTGAGCGCCAAGACCGCGCCGTTTCTTTCGGTGAGTTGTCGAACGATGTGCTCCAAATCCAATCGCGCATCTACTTGACGGCTCCAACGATAGTCTACCGCTCGACTCGACAGCTCAACCGCCCCGCCGGCGGGTTCAAGGCGACGAGATTTAGTTGCGAGCCGCCGTAGCGCCCGCGAGAAAGCCAACAAGAGCAGTCCGTTTTTAGGTGACGACGAGGGTGCCTCGATCCGGTCCAGATAGCGAGAAACCTGTGCAACGGAATCTTCCATTACGTCGGCGGCTTGCGCAGGATCGGCAAGAAGTGATTGAGTCCGACGGCAGGCTTCTTTCCATACTTCATGCGCCGCAGAACGCACATCGTCGCGAATGGGCCTTCCTCTACGGTCGAATTCCTGATCCCACCAAGAAAGAATTCTCTCCGGCCTTTCCATACTGCACCCTTGAGTGAAGACGAAGGGTAAAGGAACCATATATCCGGGCCAGGCGGAGGCGGCAAACTCCTAATGCGACGACCCAGCAGGGGGTGGCGGGAGATCCTCACGCGCCAGCAGGAGTTGGGCCGCCTTCCGATCTGACGGTAGAGTACGAGGGTTTGTCCTGGGTAGTGATAGCGGAAGAGCCCGTTCCAAAGCGGTCGGGAAACCGGACAAAACGACGCACTTTGACCTGGTCCGGAGGTATTTCTGGGCTCCAGGGAAGATCGCGCGGGCAGGCCAGTCGCGTCTGGAAAATCTCCCGCTGCAGCTCAATAGTCCAGACATCGCGAACCTCCCAGCAAATACGGTGGTTACCGTCAAATGAAATGGTGCCATTTGTAAAAGCCGCCAACAGTGGCAAGTCATTGCCTCCAGTTGGGGCCACCGTCACCGCGCTTCTCGTTTCCCGTATCACTATCGTGGCGCGCTTTGAGCCGTGAGTGGTGATTTTTCTTTTCCACGGTCGGAATTCCGGACAACAGAAAGGTAAGGAGAAGCGAAGTTCAGGGCGCGGAGTCGGCCAGAGGGCTGCGAGCCTCGGGCGCAGAGCGCTCTGCACGTTTAAGATCAGCATGTCTCAGTTGCTTGAATGCTGTTCAGCGTCCGGCAGGTCTTCTGATACAGCCAGAATGCATGTTTGACCGTCAAACTGAATCTTATCCGCCGAATAAGTTGTGGTCTTGATTTGGCCGGATTTTGTCCTCAGCCGGGTGATGACATTGCGAATGGGGCCGCGCTGAAGCTGCGCAACCATCAGCGCGCGGTCCGACGGATCTGCCCAAATCCTCAGCTCATGGACCGTCCAGCCGAGCGCCAGCGAAGCGCTGGACCTGAATTTGCTCTCTGACAACTTCTCTGGGATCGGCTTCAACAGCCTGGAGTTGCAGGTCACCCTGAACGGAAACACCCAGACGTACACCTTCTCCAGCCTGACCGGCGCAGCTGGGGCCGAGACGTTCTTCGCCGCGCACGCGCTCTATCTTGGCGCCATCTCGGGAGGCGCTCAGGCGTCCGTATCGCTGAGTTACGACCTCACCTTCAGTGCTGGCACGCTGGCGAAGGCGGGGGACGGTTTTGGCTTCACCTACGACATCGCGGATCCGGCGATGACCGGCATACCTGAGCCCTCGACCTGGGCGATGATGTCGCTCGGCTTCGCCAGCCTCGCCTTCGCGGGCTATCGCGGGTCGCGCAAGGGTGCGGTGTTCGCCGCGTAACGCTCCGCCTTCTTTCGATCCTTTGCAAGACGCCGTCCATCTCGGGCGGCGTCTCGTCGTTGCCGCCATTCTGTTCCGAGAGGCGGCGCCGCCGTCGCTCGCTTGCCCGGAATGACTGCAATCCGCCCTTCGCGAGGCAGCCCGCTCAGACGGCTTCGTAACCGCGCGATTTCGTCTCGATAGCGCCCGAACCCTTCAGCGTCGAAAGAAATTCGTCATGCGTCATGGGTCTCGAGAACATGGGATAGTTCTTCTCGACAGCAACGCGCTGTTCTTCCTCACTGAGGGTCGCCGTACAGTCCTTCAGAGTGACGACGTCGTAGCCTTTCTCATATCCCGTGCGCATGGTCGATTCGACGCAGCAGTTGGTCAAAAATCCGCCGAGCGCGATGGTGGAGATTCCCTTGCTCCTTAGGATGAAATCGAGATTCGTGGTGGCGAATCCACAGAGGCCGCGTTTGCCTTCAATGACGATATCGCCGGGTTCCGGCTTCAAGACATCCACGATCTCTGCGCCCCAGGTTCCCTGTCGGAATGACTTGCTATCGACTACGCCCTTGAGGATGCCATAGGGGTTGGGGCTGAGTTCGTGATAGTCGTCGGTGAACGTGATCGGCGCGTAGACAATTGTCGCACCCAGCGCCCGCGCCTGCTTCACCGTTTCGACCGTATTGGCGAGCATGTTGCTCTTGTCCATCACGGGCTTCACCGCCTGATGCAGCGTGCCGCCCTCCGAGGTGAAATCGTTCTGATATTCGATGAGAACGACCGCCGTCGATTTCGCATCCATTGTGTTTCTCTCCCAGTTGCGTTGCGTTTGTCTCAAGCGTCGGGCTCGGGCGCCCGCGCCTGCCGCTCAGGCCGCCTCGTATCCGGCGATGCCCTTGATTTCGAGAAAATCGTCGAGGCCGTATTCCGCATATTCGCGGCCGTTGCCCGATTGCTTATAGCCGCCGAACGGCAGTCCGGCGTCCCAGACGGGATAGTTGATGTAGACGTTGCCGGAACGCATCCGCCGCGAGACCGCGCGCGCTTTCTCGATGTCCTTGGTCTGGATATAGGAGGCGAGGCCGTAGACGGTGTCGTTCGCCCGTTCGATCGCCTCTTCGACCGTGTCGTAGGGCATGATCGACAGCACCGGCCCGAAAATCTCCTCGCGCGCGATGCGCATGTCCGGTGTCACGTCGGCGAAGATCGTCGGCCGGACGAAATAGCCGCGATTGAGGCCGGGCGGCAGGCCGGCGCCGCCGGTGACGAGCGTCGCGCCCTCGGCGATGCCGCTCTCGATCAGGTTCTGAACCTTGTCGAACTGCGCCTTGCTGACGACCGGGCCGAGAACCGTTCCCTCCGCATCCGCCGCGCCGACCCGGTACTTTTCTGAAGCCTTCTTTGCGAAAGCGGCAACCTCGTCCTGCCGGGCGCGCGGCACGAACATGCGAGTCGGGGCGTTGCAGGACTGGCCGGTGTTGCCGAAACATCCGGCGACGCCCTTCTTCACCGCAACGGCGAAATCGACATCGGGGAAGAGAATATTCGCGGACTTGCCGCCGAGTTCCTGGTGCACGCGCTTGACCGTGTCGGCGGCGGCCTTGGCGACGAGGACGCCGGCGCGGGTCGAACCGGTGAACGAGACCATGTCGACGTCGGGGTGGCTCGCGATCGCCTGTCCGACGGTCGGTCCGTCTCCGTTGACGAGGTTGAACACGCCTTTGGGCACACCCGCCTCGTCGAGAATTTCGGCGAAAATGATGGCGTCGAGCGGCGCGATCTCGCTTGGCTTCAGCACCATCGTGCACCCCGCGGCCAGCGCGGGCGCAACTTTGCAGGTGATCTGATTGAGCGGCCAGTTCCAGGGCGTGATCAAGCCTACGACGCCGATCGGCTCCTTGACGACGAGGGATCCCCGCTTGAGGCGCTCGAATTCAAAGGTTTCAAGCGTCCCGACCATTTCTTCGAGATGCGCGAGGCCGATGCCGACCTGCTCCTTGAGCGCGAAGCCCCGCGGCGCGCCCATTTCCCTGGAGACGGCCAAGGCAAGGTCATCGGTCCGTTTCTTGTAGAACTCCACGATCCGGCGCAGGAGCGCGAGCCGCGCTTCCCGGCTGGTCACGCCGAAGGTCAAGAACGCGCGCCTGGCCGCGGCGACGGCCTTGTCCACGTCCGCTTTCGAGCCCATGGCGATCTTGGCGAATGCGTCCTCGTTCGACGGATCGATGACGTCCAGAAACTTCGGGGTCTGAGGCGCAACCCAAGCGCCGTCGATGTAAAACTGCAATTCGTGCGACATCCAATCCTCCTTGGGCGAACTTGCGATGCTCTTTGGTGTCTGGAGAATATAACGACCGCACTGGCCTTGGCCAGTAGCGGGGCGTCAGCAGGCCGCGGCGCCACGCTCAATTCTGGACGACTTTGGTTGAGCGGAAACTCTGGATTGGCGTGTGAAAGCTTTTCCAAAGCCCTTTGGAACCAGTTAGAAAAGCTTTTTGGACCAGTTAGAAGCGCAACCGCGTTCACAAAAACTTGTCCACAGCCCCTTGCAACCGTTTTTCAAACCCGCTAAGAAGGCGGACCGGGGTTGACGGCGCAATGCGACCCCGAATGATCAATCATGGCTACCGTCCTGTTTGGGCTGGACCTCTCTGGGGCTGGCACGGATGGAGACGGCGGATAGGCCGGAGGACGGAAAGGGGAACCCTTTGCGTCCGTTCCGGCCATGTCCTGTCCGAGACTGCCGGCGCGCGAAGCCTATGGGCCGAGCGCTTAATTCCCGCGCCCCGCGAGGGGAAAGCCCCGCAAGGGGACGAGGGGCCAGCATAGACGGGGAAGACCAAGTTTTCAAACCGTCGGGGGATTCCCGCTCGGAAAATGCGGTTCGAACCTTCTGTCCGGCGCTGGGTACGCCCAACTCCGGGGACAGGCGCAAGTCGTCGTGGCGCTCAATTCTTTGAGGATCGCGCGGCGCGGCATGTGCAACAGGCGGGCGCCTCAAAGCCCGCCGACCGGAGATGAGCACCCGTGGATAGAGCGGAAAAGAAAGACGCTGTCGCGGCCCTGCACGATGTCTTCTCCAAGACGTCGGCCGTGGTCGTGGCGCACTATTCCGGCTTGACCGTCGCCCAGATGCAGCGTCTGCGCAAGCAGATGCGGACCGCTGGGGCGAGCGTTCAGGTCGCCAAGAACCGCCTCGCCCAGATTGCTCTCAAAGGCACGGACGTCGCCTCGATCGGTCCCCTTTTGAAGGGTCCGACCCTGATCGCTCATTCGAGCGACCCGGTGGCGGCGGCCAAGGCAGCCGTGGCTTTCGCCAAGGATCACGAGAAATTCGTGCTTCTGGGCGGCGCCATGGGCAAGACGGCCCTCGATGTCGACGGGGTCAAGGCGCTCGCGACCTTGCCATCCCTCGACGAGCTGCGCGCGAAACTGCTGGGGCTGCTGACCGCCCCGGCAACCAAGCTCGCCCAGCTCTCGACCGCTCCCGCAGCCAAGCTTGCGCGCGTGGTCGGGGCCTATGCCGCCAAAGATGCAGCCTGAGCTTAAAGGCTCTTCACAAACATTCGGTTCGAACCCATATAAGGAACACCAGAAATGGCCAATCTCGAAAAAATCGTCGACGAACTCTCGAGCCTCACGGTTCTCGAGGCCGCCGAGCTCGCAAAGCTGCTTGAAGCCAAGTGGGGCGTCTCGGCCGCCGCGGCGGTCGCGGTGGCGGCTGCGCCTGGCGGCGCCGCGGCGGCAGCTGCGCCGGTTGAGGAGCAGACGGAGTTCACCGTCGTTCTCGCCGCCATAGGCGAGAAGAAGATCGAAGTCATCAAGGAAGTGCGCGCGATCACCGCGCTCGGCCTCAAGGAAGCCAAGGACCTTGTCGAAGGCGCGCCGAAACCCGTCAAGGAAGGCGTCAGCAAGGAAGAAGCCGAGAAGATCAAGGCCGCGCTCGAGAAGGTCGGTGCGAAGGTCGAGCTCAAGTAATGGGCGCGGGCCCGCTCGGGCTCGTTTTTCAGGAATGGACGGTCCCTGGCCTCGGCCCGGGGCCGTTCGGGCGTTTTGAACGTGGGCGTTTTTTAAGAGTTGGATCGGGCGGAACGACGGCGACGGGGCATCGAAACGCTGTTGATGAGATCAAAATGGGGCGTTCGCAGCGCCCGGCAGTCCAGGGCAATCGCTGAGCGTATCGGGCGCGAGAGCGGATCGCCGTGACATTTGAGGCTTGAGGAACGAAATGGCGCAGACATTCACCGGCCGTAAGCGCGTTCGCAAGGTCTTCGGGCACGTCAAGGAAGTCGGCGAGATGCCGAACCTTATCGAAGTGCAGAAGGCCTCGTACGATCAATTCCTGCTCATGGACCCGCCGAAGGGCGGCCGTCCGAACGAGGGCTTGCAGGGGGTTTTCAAGTCGGTGTTTCCGATCAAGGATTTCGCCGACACCGCGCATCTCGAGTTCGTCAAGTACGAGTACGAGGCGCCGAAATACGACCTCGACGAGTGCCGCCAGCGCGGCATGACCTACGCCGCCCCGCTCAAGGTGACGCTGCGCCTCATCGTGTTCGACGTCGATCCGGAGACGCAGGCCAAGTCGGTCAAGGACATCAAGGAGCAGGACGTCTACATGGGCGACATGCCGCTGATGACGCCGAACGGCACCTTCATCGTCAACGGCACCGAGCGCGTCATCGTCTCGCAGATGCACCGCAGCCCCGGGGTGTTCTTCGATCACGACAAGGGCAAGAGCCATTCCTCGGGCAAGCTCTTGTTCGCCGCCCGCATCATTCCCTATCGCGGCTCGTGGCTCGACATCGAGTTCGACGCGAAGGACATCGTCTATGCGCGCATCGACCGGCGGCGCAAGATTCCGGTGACGTCGCTCCTCTATGCGCTCGGCCTCGACAACGAGGAGATTCTCAGGACCTTCTATCGCAAGATCGTGTACAGCCGTCTCAAGGATGGCTGGCGCGTGCCGTTCGACGTCGAGCGCATGAAAGGCATGAAGGCCACCGGCGACATGATCGACGCCGACACCGGCGAGGTCGCGATCGAGGCCGGCAGGAAGCTCACCGTCCGCTCGGCGCGACAGCTTGCGGAGAAGGGCCTGAAGGCGCTGCGCGCCGCGGACGCCGATCTCTATGGCCAATATATCGCCGAGGACCTCTACAACCCGGAGACCGGCGAGATCTATGCCGAAGCCGGCGACGAGATCACGGAGAAGTCGCTTGCGCAGCTGCTCGAGGCGGGCCTCGACGAGCTCCCGATCCTCGACATCGACCACGTCAATGTCGGCCCCTATATCCGCAACACGCTGAAGGTCGACAAGAACTCGTCGCGCGAAGACGCGCTCTTCGACATCTATCGCGTGATGCGTCCGGGCGAGCCGCCCACGATCGAGAGCGCGGAGGCGATGTTCCAGTCGCTCTTCTTCAACTCCGAGCGTTATGACCTCTCGGCGGTCGGCCGCGTCAAGATGAACATGCGCCTCGACCTCGACGCCCCCGATACGCAGCGCACGCTGCGCAAGGAGGACATCCTGGCGGTCGTCAAGGCGCTAGTGGCGCTGCGCGACGGCCGCGGCGAGGTCGACGACATCGACCATCTCGGCAACCGGCGAGTGCGCTCGGTCGGCGAATTGATGGAAAATCAGTATCGCATCGGCCTGCTTCGCATGGAGCGCGCGATCAAGGAGCGCATGTCGTCGGTGGAGATCGACACGATCATGCCGCAGGACCTCATCAACGCGAAGCCTGCCGCGGCAGCCGTGCGCGAGTTCTTCGGTTCCTCGCAGCTCTCGCAGTTCATGGACCAGACCAACCCGCTCTCCGAGATCACCCACAAGCGTCGCCTCTCGGCGCTCGGCCCGGGCGGCCTCACGCGCGAGCGCGCGGGCTTCGAGGTGCGCGACGTGCACCCGACGCACTACGGCCGCATCTGCCCGATCGAAACGCCGGAGGGCCCGAACATCGGCCTCATCAACTCGCTCGCGACCTTCGCGCGCGTGAACAAGTACGGCTTCATCGAGAGCCCTTATCGCCGCGTGCGCGAAGGCAAGGTGACCGAGGAAGTCGCGTATCTCTCGGCCATGGAAGAGCAGAAATATGCGGTCGCGCAGGCCGACACCCCGATCGACGCCAGCGGCCATCTGGTCGGCGATCTCATCGTCTGCCGTCACGCCGGCGACGTCGTGTTCCTGCCGGGCGACCGCGTCGACTACATGGACGTGTCGCCGAAGCAGCTCGTGTCCGTGGCCGCGGCGCTGATCCCGTTCCTCGAGAACGACGACGCTAACCGCGCGCTGATGGGCTCGAACATGCAGCGCCAGGCCGTTCCGCTGGTGCGCTCAGACGCGCCGCTCGTCGGCACCGGCATGGAGGCGATTGTCGCCCGCGATTCGGGCGCGGCCATCGCGGCACGGCGCGCCGGCATCGTTGATCAGATCGACGCGACCCGCATCGTCGTCCGCGCGACCGAGGAAACCGACGCAGCCAAGCCCGGAGTGGACATCTACCGGCTGATGAAGTTCCAGCGCTCGAACCAGTCGACCTGCATCAACCAGAAGCCTCTGGTGAAGGTCGGCGATCGGGTCGAAGCGGGGGACATCATCGCCGACGGTCCCTCGACCGATCTCGGCGATCTGGCGCTCGGCCGGAACGTGCTGGTCGCGTTCATGCCCTGGAACGGCTACAACTTTGAGGACTCGATCCTGCTCTCCGAGCGCATCGTCAAGGACGACGTGTTCACCTCGATCCATATCGAGGAATTCGAGGCGATGGCCCGCGACACCAAGCTCGGGCCTGAGGAAATCACCCGCGACATTCCCAACGTCTCGGAAGAGGCGCTGAAGAACCTCGACGAGGCGGGCATCGTCTACATCGGCGCGGAAGTGGTGGCCGGCGACATTCTGGTCGGCAAGATCACGCCGAAGGGCGAAAGCCCGATGACGCCGGAAGAGAAGCTCCTGCGCGCCATCTTCGGCGAGAAAGCCTCGGACGTCCGCGACACGTCCCTGCGGGTTCCGCCGGGCGTTCAGGGAACGATCGTCGAAGTGCGCGTCTTCAACCGCCACGGCGTCGACAAAGACGAGCGCGCCCAGGCGATCGAGCGCGAGGAGATCGAGCGCCTCGCCAAGGACCGCGACGACGAGCAGGCGATCCTCGACCGCAACGTCTACGCCCGTCTCGCCGAGACGCTGGAAGGCAAGCGCGCGCTCTCGGGGCCGAAGGGCTTCAAGAAGGATCAGGTTCTGACGCGCGCGCTCATCGACGAGGTTCCGCGCTCTCAATGGTGGAGCTTCGCGCTCGAGTCCGACCAGATGATGTCGGAGATCGAGGCGATGCGCAAGCAGTACGACGAATCGAAGAAGTCGCTGGAAAGCCGCTTCCTCGACAAGGTCGAAAAGCTGCAGCGCGGCGATGAACTGCCGCCCGGCGTGATGAAGATGGCCAAGGTTTTCATCGCTGTGAAGCGCAAGATCCAGCCCGGCGACAAGATGGCCGGACGTCACGGCAACAAGGGCGTCGTCTCGCGCATCGTGCCGCAGGAGGACATGCCCTTCCTCGCGGACGGGACGCCGGTCGACATCGTTTTGAACCCGCTCGGGGTGCCGAGCCGCATGAACGTCGGCCAGATCCTCGAGACCCATCTCGGCTGGGCCTGCGCGGGCCTCGGCAGGCAGGTCGGCGAGGCGGTCGACGCCTATATGCGATCGAACGATTCAAAGCCGTTGCGCGGCAAGCTGAAGGAGATCTATGGCGAGCACGAGACGATCAGGGCGCTCGACGACGCGGGACTTGCGGAGCTCGGCGAGAACCTTCGCCGCGGCGTGCCGATCGCCACGCCCGTCTTCGACGGAGCGCGCGAAAAGGACATCGTCGAGATGCTGAAGATGGCCCATTTCGATCCGTCGGGGCAGGTGATCCTCTTCGACGGTCGCACGGGCAATCCCTTCGACCGCAAGGTGACGGTGGGCTACATCTACATGCTGAAGCTCCACCATCTGGTCGACGACAAGATCCACGCGCGCTCGATCGGCCCCTACAGCCTCGTCACCCAGCAGCCGCTGGGCGGCAAGGCGCAGTTCGGCGGCCAGCGCTTCGGCGAAATGGAAGTGTGGGCGCTCGAAGCCTACGGCGCCGCTTACACGCTGCAGGAGATGCTGACCGTCAAGTCGGACGACGTCGCCGGCCGCACCAAGGTCTATGAAGCGATCGTGCGCGGCGACGACACGTTCGAGTCGGGCATTCCGGAGAGCTTCAACGTGCTGGTCAAGGAAATGCGTTCGCTGGGCCTCAATGTCGAACTGGCCTCGCTCAAGCGCCTGCCGGACGAGACGCCGTCGGCCGAGGCGGCCGAATAGCGGCAAGGCGCCGATGCGCGGGCGCCCCATCTCAATGAGCTTTGGTCGCGGCGATCATGCCGCGGCTTTCTTCCATGAAAGCGAGTTCGGCGTTGGCTGCGCCGAATGTCGCGGGAGACGAGAATGAACCAGGAAATCACCAATCCGTTCGCCCCGGTTGCTGCGCCGCAGGCGTTCGATCAGATCCAGATTGCGATCGCTTCGCCCGAGAAAATTCTCTCGTGGTCGTTCGGCGAGATCAAGAAGCCCGAGACGATCAACTACCGCACGTTCAAGCCGGAGCGGGACGGCCTTTTCTGCGCCCGCATCTTCGGGCCGATCAAGGACTACGAGTGCCTGTGCGGCAAGTATAAGAGGATGAAATACAAGGGCGTCATCTGCGAGAAGTGCGGCGTCGAAGTGACGCTGTCGCGCGTCCGGCGCGAGCGCATGGGCCATATCTCGCTCGCGGCGCCCGTCGCCCACATCTGGTTCCTGAAGTCGCTGCCCTCGCGCATCGGGCTTCTGCTCGACATGACGCTGAAGGACCTCGAGCGAATCCTCTATTTCGAATCCTACATCGTGCTCGATCCGGGCCTGACGCCGCTCAAGGACCGTCAGCTCCTCAGCGAGGACGACTATCTGCGCGCGCTCGACGAATACGGCCAGGACAGCTTCACCGCCATGATCGGCGCCGAAGCGATCCGCGAGATTCTGAAGGGCATGAACCTGCAGAAGATCGCCGAGGACCTCAAGGTCGAGATCGCTGAGTCGAAGAGCGAACTGAAGCCGAAGCGGCTCGCCAAACGCCTCAAGATCATCGAAGCGTTCATGCATTCCGGCAACAAGCCCGAATGGATGATCCTGACCGAAGTGCCGGTCATCCCGCCGGACTTGCGGCCTCTGGTTCCGCTCGATGGCGGCCGCTTCGCGACCTCGGATCTCAACGATCTCTACCGCCGCGTCATCAACCGCAACAACCGCCTGAAGCGGCTGATGGAGCTGCGCGCGCCGGACATTATCATCCGCAACGAGAAGCGCATGCTGCAGGAGTCGGTCGACGCGCTGTTCGACAACGGCCGGCGCGGGCGCGTCATCACCGGCGCAAACAAGCGTCCGCTGAAGTCGCTCGCCGACATGCTGAAGGGCAAGCAGGGCCGGTTCCGCCAGAACCTGCTTGGCAAGCGCGTCGACTATTCGGGCCGCTCGGTCATCGTCGTCGGCCCCGAGCTCAAGCTCCATCAGTGCGGGCTGCCAAAGAAGATGGCGCTCGAGCTGTTCAAGCCGTTCATCTATTCGCGCCTCGACGCCAAGGGTCTGTCGGCCACGGTCAAGCAGGCCAAGAAGCTGGTCGAGAAGGAAAAGCCGGAAGTCTGGGACATCCTCGACGAGGTGATCCGCGAACATCCGGTGATGCTGAACCGCGCGCCGACCCTGCATCGCCTCGGCATTCAGGCGTTCGAGCCGGTGCTGATCGAGGGCAAGGCGATCCAGCTGCATCCGCTCGTCTGCTCGGCCTTCAACGCCGACTTCGACGGCGACCAGATGGCCGTGCACGTACCGCTGTCGCTCGAGGCGCAGCTGGAAGCGCGTGTGCTCATGATGTCGACCAACAACATCCTGCACCCCGCCAACGGCCAGCCGATCATCGTCCCGAGCCAGGACATCGTTCTGGGCCTCTACTACGTGTCGCTCATGCGCGACGGCGAGCCGGGGCAGTATGCGGAAGACCCCAAGACGAAGCGGCCGATCCGCGGCGTCTATAGCGACATGGGCGAGATCGAGCATGCGTTAGCGGCCAACGCGATCACGCTGCACACGAAGATCAAGGGCCGCGCCTGGACCTATAACGAGGCGGGCGAGCGCGTGGCGAAGATCTTCGATACGACGCCGGGGCGGCTGTTTCTCGGCCAGCTCCTGCCCGATCACGTCAAGATTCCCTTCGACGTCGTCAACAAGCTGATGACGAAGAAGGAGATCTCCAACATGATCGACATCGTCTACCGCAACTGCGGTCAGAAGGAGACGGTCATCTTCTGCGACCGCATCATGGCGCTGGGCTTCCGCGAGGCGTTCAAGGCCGGCATTTCGTTCGGCAAGGACGACATGGTGGTGCCGGAGTCGAAGGCGCGGTTCATCGCCGAGACGTCCGCGCTCGCCAAGGAGTACGAGCAGCAATACAACGACGGCCTCATTACCCAGGGCGAGAAGTACAACAAGGTCGTCGACGCCTGGGCGAAGTGCTCGGACAGGCTCGCCGAGGAGATGATGGCCGGCATCTCGGCGGTGCGCAAGGACGAGCACGGCCGCGACAAGCCGATCAACTCGATCTACATGATGTCGCATTCGGGCGCGCGCGGCTCGCCGACGCAGATGCGCCAGCTCGCCGCCATGCGCGGCCTGATGGCCAAGCCCTCAGGCGAGATCATCGAGAGCCCGATCATATCGAACTTCAAGGAAGGGCTGTCGGTTCTGGAGTACTTCAACTCGACCCACGGCGCCCGCAAGGGTCTCGCGGACACCGCGCTGAAGACCGCGAACTCCGGCTATCTGACCCGCCGTCTCGTCGACGTGGCGCAGGACTCGATCATCACCATGCCCGACTGCGGATCGCAGGGCGGCATCAGCATGCGCGCGATCATCGACGCGGGCACGGTGGTGGCCTCGCTCGCGACCCGCATTCTCGGGCGCACGTCGGCCGAGACGTTGCGCGATCTCGACGGAAACGTCATCGTCGAAGCGGGCCGGATGATCGTCGAGGAGGACATGCCGGCGATCGTCGCCGCCGGCATCCAGGAGGTGAAGATCCGCTCCGTGCTGACCTGCGAGGCGCCCAACGGCGTCTGCGCCGCCTGCTACGGACGCGATCTTGCGCGCGGGACGCCCGTCAATATGGGTGAGGCCGTCGGCGTCATCGCGGCGCAGTCGATCGGCGAGCCGGGCACCCAGCTCACCATGCGCACCTTCCACATCGGCGGCGCGGCGCAGCTCGCAGATCAGTCGTTCATCGAGTCGAACTTCGATGGCGAGGTGAAGATCCGCAACCGCAATCTGGCGCGCAACTCCAACGGCGATCTGATGGCGATGGCGCGCAACGTCGCGGTTGTTATCTACGACCGCAGCGGGGCGGAGCGCGCGGTCCACCGCGTGCTGTACGGTGCGCGCCTCAAGGTCGACGACGGCGACAAGATCAAGCGCGGCCAGAGGATCGCGGAGTGGGATCCGTTCACGCGTCCGATTCTCACCGAGGTCGACGGCGTGATCGGCTTCGAGGACCTGGTCGAAGGTTCCTCGATGTCCGAGCAGGTCGACGAGGCGACGGGCATCGCCAAGCGCATCGTCACCGACTGGCGTTCGACCCCGCGCACCGCCGGCCTGAAGCCCGCTCTGGTGATCAAGGGCAAGGACGGCAAGCTTGCGAAGCTGCCGCGCGGCGGCGACGCGCGCTATCTGCTGCCGGTCGAGTTCGATCATTTCGTTCGAGCCCGGAGCAACCGTGCGCGCCGGCGACGTCATCGCGCGCATCTCGATCAACAGCGCCAAGACCCGGGACATTACCGGCGGTCTGCCGAGGGTGGCGGAGCTGTTCGAGGCGCGACGTCCGAAGGATCACGCGATCATCGCCGAGATCTCGGGGACCGTGCAGTTCGGGCGCGACTTCAAGAACAAGCAGCGCCTGACGATCGTGCCGAGCGAGGAGGGCGTGGAGGCGGTCGAGTACCTGATCCCGAAGTCGAAGCACATCCATCTGCAGGATGGCGACGTGATCGAGAAGGGCGAATATATCGTCGACGGCAATCCCGCCCCGCACGACATTCTCGCTATCAAGGGCGTCGAGGAGCTGGCGGCTTATCTCGTCAACGAGATTCAGGAGGTCTATCGGCTGCAAGGCGTCAGCATCAACGACAAGCACATCGAGGTGATCGTGCGGCAGATGCTGCAGAAGGTCGACATCACCGACGCCGGCGACACCGACTTCCTGGTCGGCGAGCAGGTTGACGCGAGCGATCTCGAAGCGGCCAACGAGGCGGCGGCGGCTGAAGGCAAGAAGCCTGCGGTTGGAAAGCCGGTGCTGCTCGGCATCACCAAGGCGAGCCTGCAAACGCGCTCCTTCATATCGGCGGCGTCCTTCCAGGAGACCACGCGCGTGCTCACCGAGGCCGCGGTCAACGGCAAGGTCGACACGCTCGAGGGCCTGAAGGAAAACGTCATCGTCGGACGGCTGATCCCTGCCGGAACCGGCGCCGCCATGACGAAACTGCGCTCGATCGCCTCGATGCGGGACACCTTGATCCTCGCCCAGAAGGCGGAGGCCTCCGAGGCGCCGGCGGCTCTGCCGCTTGCGGCCCCGGCGATTGATGCCCCGGCGCCGCGCAAGGAGCGGACGAAGTCAGCGGCCGAGTGAGGACTGCCCCTGCGAAGCTACGAGAGCCGCCTTCGGGCGGCTCTTTTTTGTGGCGCCGGCGGCGGCGCTCCCTAACTCTGCGAAGCCGAGGATTTCTGTGCGACCGCGTCGTCCAACCGCTCGTCGTCGATCCCATGCGGTTCGAGGTGGGCGGTGGCCTCGACGGCGCCGGGCAGCAGGTTCTGCACGGCCGTCTCGGTCGAGTCGCCAATGGCGTGGCCGACTTCGACGGTGAGGCCCGGATCGACTTCGAGGTGGTATTCCACGAACGTCCGGTCTCCGGAAAACCGTGTGCGCAAATCATGGATGTCCCGCACGCCTGCGCAGGCGCGGACAACATCCTTGATCCGGCGCCGATCGTCCGCCGGAAGCTCCTGGTCGAGAAGCTGTTCCAGGGCTTCGCGCGCGATCGAATAGGCGTTCCACAGCATGGTGATCGAGATGGCGAGCGCGAAGGCGGGATCGGCGCGGGTCCATCCCGTCCAACGGGTCACGCCGAGGGCGAGAAGAACGGCGGTGTTGAGGGCGATGTCGGCCAGATAATGCGCCCGGTCGGCGGCGATCGCCGTCGAGCCTGTCCTGCGCACCGCCCAGGTCTGCATCGCCACGAGCCCCAGCGCGGTCAGGAGGCTGGCGCCGATCAGCCAGAACCCGATCTCCAGCGCGTCGAGCGACACGGGGAAGACGAGCCGCTGGATGGACTGGAACGCCAGCACGACCGCCGCGCCGGCGAGAAAGGTCGACTGGGTGAACGCGGCGACCGCCTCGCCCTTGCCATGGCCGAAGCGGTGGTCGCGATCCGGCGGTCGTTGGGCGTAACGGACGCCCAGCAACGTGACGATGCTCGCTCCGGTATCGACCAGCGCGTCGATGGCCGAGGCAAAGAGCGCCATCGAACCCGTCACGACCCATCCCGCCAGCTTCGCGATGGCAAGAAGGACGGCGACGATCAACGTCACGCGTGTCGAGACGGTCTTGATCGCGGACGCGCGCTCGGCGCCCTTGGGATCGTCAGGGATCGTTCTCATCGGCGCCCGTATTCCTCGCGACCGCCTCAGAATTCCACGGGTCCCGCAGGGCCGCAATCCTCTACGCGCGCCTCACTCCGGCGGCAGCACGCCCTTCTTGAAGATAAAGCAGCCGTAGTGCCGCCGCTCCCCGGTCACGAGAATGGCGAAGGCCTCGCTCGCGCGGTCGTAGAAGGCGTAGCGTTCGATGCCGACCAGGGGCACGCGCCGGCCCGCGGCGCGATCGATCGCCTGCTGTACTTCCTGCTGCACGGGCGGCACGGCGACGGGATCGCCGACAACCTCTATGCGCAGCGCCGGGTCGGTGACGAAGCTGTCGAGCGGCATGACCGACAGGACGGCTTCGACGGCGCGCGCCGAGGAGACCCCCGCCATCAGGATCGGCGTGCCGGTTACCGTCGATGTCGCGGTCGAGGCGGCGGGAAAATTCGCGTCCACGATAGCAATTTCGTCGCCGTGGCCCATCCTACGCAACGCGTACAATAGGTCCGCGTCCAACAGCGGATCGATCCCCCACAGCATGGCTGCCTCCCCGACTTGGGTCGCCTGCAGGATAGCGGGTTCTAACGGCAGTCGGCAATCGGCAACAGGCGACCGGCCACCTACTCGTCTTTGCCGAGCTTGCCGGCGGCGGTTCGCCTCGCCGGCTCGGGCGAAAACTCGAGCTTGCCCGCGGCGGTGAGCCGGACAACCGCCCCGCCGACATTGGCCTTGAGCGCGCGTCCCTCGAGCGAAGCGTCGCGCAGGCGACGCGCCAGCGCCTCGATCTTCTCGAGCCCAATCCGGCTCGAAATCGCGCCCTCCGGCCGCTGCGATGCGGCGAGCGAGGATGCGCTGGACGATCGCGATTGGCGCCTCGAACAAGGCGCGGGCGTCGATGGGGCCATTCGCGCCGAGCCTCGCCTCGACCTCGGCCGCCGTCCGGGCCAGCGCTTCGTCCGCCTCCGCCGCGCGGCGGGCGAGACGGGCGAGCCCTTCCGCGTCCAGACCTTCTCCGGCGAGGCCCGCGATCAGGGCGCGCAGACGCGGGCGCGCGAATCGAAGCTCCGCATTGGAGGGATCCTCGATGAAGGCCGCGCCGCGCGCCTTGACGAAGGCGATCAGGGCGCTCTTTTCGACGCCGAGCAGAGGCCGAGCGATGGCGACGCCGTCGCGCCGGCTCATCGTCTCCATGCCGCGCAGGCCCGCAACGCCCGACCCGCGCATGAGGCGAAAGAGCACCGTCTCCGCCTGGTCGTCGGCGTGATGGGCGGTGACAATCGTGTCGGCGCCGATCGCCCGCGCGTGCTCCACTAGCAGCCGGTAGCGCGCCTCACGCGCCCGCTCCTGCAGGCGGGTCGAGGGCTTTGCGCCTGTCCAGAGGAGGATGGCGTGAGGGACGTCGCGCCGCTCGCAGAGATCGGCGACGCTTTGCGCCTCAGCCGCGCTCTCCGGCCTCAAGCCGTGATCGACCGTGGCCGCAGCGATCCGCTTCGTTCCGCGCCGCGCCGCCCATTCGGCGACCATCAGAAGAAGCGCGGTGGAATCGGGACCGCCCGAGACGGCGACGAGCAACGATGTAGCGGCCGTGAGCGGCGCGAGCAGCGCGTCGACCTTCGCCGGGGAAAAGTCTGCGCAGGGAGCGCTCAACAATGATCCTTGGCCATCTCGCGCTCAGCGAGCCTTTTCACCGATGCGGTCGCGCTCGGGTAGCGCTTGCCGAATTCGGTGAAGGTCGCGCAGGCCTGCTCCGAGTTGCCGAGGGCGGCCAGCGTCTGGCCGAGCCGCACCATGCTTTCGGGCGCGCGCGACGACTTCGCATAGTCGGTCGTGACCTTCAGATATTGCTCGGCCGCCTCGCGCGGACGCGAGCGCTGGAAATAGGTTTCGCCGATGTAGAAGATGGCGTCGGGGGTCAGGCGATGACCGCTGTTGGCGGTCATGAACGCCTTGAATCCGTCTTCGGCCTGCTGGTACTGGCCGGTCTGGAACTCCTGCAGCGCCGTGTTGAACTGCTCGCGCGGCGCGTCCAGCATCGCGACGCCCGAACCGGTGATCAGCGGCCCGGTCGCTACCGGCGGCGGGGGGGCGGGCGCCGGGCCCTTGCCGAGTTCTAGCGGGGTCCCGGCGGGGGGCGCCGGACGGACGAGCGGCGCGCTCGGCGCCGTCGTTCCGAGCGGTTGCGGCGCACCCGGCGCGTTTGGCGCGGCGTCGGGATCAAACGCGTCCGACTTTTTCGGCTTTGCCGCGGCGGACCCCTCGATCACGGCTTCTGGCGCCGCCGCTGGCGCTGCAGCTGCAGGCGCCAGCGGCTCGGGCTGGCCGGACCGCTCGCCGAAGCGGAACTCGACATCCTGCCGGAACTTCTGGAGCTGATCCTCGAGCCGATGCTCGGCGTTCTCCAGTTCCTCGATACGGCCGTTCGCCTGCCTTAGCTCCTCCTCGAGCCGATTGATGCGCAGGACCAGTTCGGGCGCTTCGTTAGCGTCGCCCCCCGTCGCGCCCGGAACGTCGGCGGGCGGGGCCGCCTGCGAGGACTGGCGGTGGAAGAGGTCGAACCCTTGCGCGCAGGCTGCGGATGCAAGCCCGACGCAGGCGAGAAGAATCGCCGTCAGGCGCAAGGCTCGGAGGAAGATCACGGACGTCGGTCTCAGCGTCTGTTCAAGGCGGGGCGCATACGCCTCGCGGATGTGGGTTTCAAGCCCGAAGTCGATTCTCAACTTGCGGGCGCGCCGTTGAGTACTGTCACGGCGCGGCGGTTTTGCGACCAGCAGGAGATGTCGTCGCAGACCGCAACCGGCCGCTCCTTGCCGTAGCTTATCGTCTTCATACGCGAGGCCGCGACGCCCTTGGCGGCGAGATAGTCGTGCACCGTCTGGGCGCGCTGGGCGCCGAGGGCGAAATTATATTCCCGGGTGCCGCGCTCGTCGGCGTGGCCCTCGATGGTGAAGGTATAGCGGTTGTACTGGTTCAGCCATGCGGCCTGCTTGTCGAGCGTCGCCTGGGCGGCCGGCGAGAGATTGGTTTGATCGGTGTCGAAGAAGACGCGGTCGCCGACCGTCTGGTTGAATTCCTGCACGCTGCCCGGGCCGGCCGCGCCGTAGCCCGCGCCTGCCGCGAGGTCGTTGTTGTTGCGCGCGCAGGCGCTCAGGCCCAACCCGAGGACGAGCGCAGTCGCCAAGACCACCGAACCCCTGCCGACCGATGCCATGACACGCTCCTGATTGCTCAGCCCCGCGCTGACTACGCGCCGAAGGGTTAAGGCAAGGTTCCAGCAACCTTACCGGTCTCTTGCTGCGTTTTGACGAATGCAATGAAACCGGGCGGAGCGTTAACCGGGCTTTAATGGCCATATTGCGGCGCCAAAAGCCTTGCGCGCGCCGCGATTGGCCCGCATTGTCACGAGGTCGTGAATGGGCGGTTTGCCGAGGATTTTCGCTGGATGAAGCATCACAAGGTGAGGCGGACAGCGCTTCTGGCGCTGGCGATGGCGTTTCTCGCCGTCGCCACGATCTGGGACGGCCTGATCGCGATCGAGCGGCTCCTCGTCCGGCTCATCCCTTGGACGCCTTTCAAGCGCGCCTTCGCCGCCGTCGTTGATCGCCTGCCCGCGCCGGTGGTCCTGCTGATCTTCCTGGTGCCGTTCCTCATCGTGGAACCGCTGCTTGTCGTCGCGACCGTCGCGATCGCGATGGGTTATGTCATCTCCGGCGCGATCGCCTGGATCATCCTGAAGTTTCTGGCGCTTGCTCTCATTCCTGCGATCTTCGATCTCACCCAGCACAAGCTGATGACGATGCCCTGGTTCGTCGTGGCCTATGACAAAGTGATCGCCTGGCATCACTACGCCGACCGCATCGTCGCGCCCTATAAGCACGCGGCGGCGGCGCTGCTGCGGCGATGGCGCCGGCGCGCGGCCGCCGTGGCGACGCGGGCGCCCGGCGTCGCCCAGCTCGCCGCCCGCTTCGCCGCCCGCAAGCGCGCCGCGAACGGCCGCCCGCCGGTCGCGACGAACGGGTAGGACGCTTCGGGCGCGAAATGACGGCGCCTCGGACGTCTTGCCCAGCGTACCGACTTGCGCCAAGGCTCAGGCGTGGCCCGGCGGCGCTCCCTCTTCTGCATGTTGGCGCGCGGCGTCCTCTTCGCGGGGTTGGCGCTCGCTTTGGCGTTCATCGGCCTCGTCGCGCTCTATACGGTCGCGCCGCCCGTCTCGACGCTGATGCTCGCCCGCACGTTCCTGGGCAAGAGCAACGAACGCGTCTATGTGCCGCTCAGCGACGTCGCGCCCGTGGCCACGGCGTCGGTGATCGCGTCGGAGGACGCGACCTTCTGTCGGAACCACGGCGTCGACTGGGGCGCCCTCAATGAAGTCCTCCGCGGCGCCGAAGGCCCGACGCGCGGCGCCTCGACGATCACCATGCAGGCCGCGAAGAACCTCTTTCTCTGGCCGGGCCGCTCGGTCCTTCGCAAGGGCGTCGAGATTCCCATGGCGCTGGTCCTTGGCCAGGTCTGGTCGAAGGCGCGCACCATCGAAATCTACCTCAACATCGCCGAATGGGGCGACGGGCTTTTCGGCGTCGAGGCGGCCGCGCAGCATTATTTTCACAAGAAAGCGAGCCGGCTCGACGCGCGCGAGGCGGCGCTGCTCGCGACCGCGTTGCCCAACCCGAGGAAGCGCGACACAGCGCATCCAGGCGCCCTGCAGCGCCGCCTCGCCGCCGGCGTCATGGCTCGGGTCGAGGACACGTCCGAATTGCTGAACTGTCTGCCGAAATAGACGGACAACTGGCCCCTTTGGCTGACCGGTGCAAGACAACGCAGAGCGGCCGGCCGGTGAAGTCGAGGGTACAGCAGACACCGGCTTGAATGAGTGGGAATTGACGGCAGGTCGACTGTCCCGAGACAGCGCTTTCTCCCTTTTTGCGGAGATTTAAGACGATCGCCGCGCGCCGGAGTTGACAGACTGCCCCGCAAGGCACAGATTCCCCGGTGCTCGAGGGGCGCCCCCAAACAGGGCTGAGACGGCGTTACGCCGAACCCTTTGAACCTGATCCGGGTCATGCCGGCGAAGGGACGTAGCGGCAGCCACGCCTATTTCATGCCGCCTGTTCCGGCCGTCGGAGTCGATCCGTACGAGGAGACGGCCATGAACGAGATTCCGAAATTCGCCGCGCCTGAGACCGTCACTACCGGGCCGATCGTCGGCTCCCGCAAGGTCTACGCCGCGCCGAAGGGCCGCCCCGACATCCGCGTCCCGTTTCGCCAGATCGCGCTCAGCGATGCCAACGAGCCGCCGGTCCGGGTCTATGACCCGTCCGGCCCTTACACCGAGGGCGCAGCGCGGGTCAATCTCGCACGAGGTCTCGCGCCCGTCCGCGACGCTTGGGTCGCGGACCGCGGTTACGCGGCGATCGAAGGCCGTGCGATCCGACCGGAGGACAATGGCGCCGTCTCGGTCGATCATCTGGCGCCGCTCTGCCCCGCGACCCGGACGCTCCGCGCCGGCAATCCCGGCCAGCTCGTCACCCAGTTCGAATTCGCCCGCGCCGGGATCATCACCGAAGAGATGATCTATGTCGCGCATCGCGAGAATCTCGCACGCGAGGCGGCAGTCGAGGACGCGGCGGCGACCATCGCCGACGGCGAGAGCTTCGGAGCGGAAATACCGGAATTTGTCACGCCGGAATTCGTGATGAGCGAAGTCGCGCGGGGCCGCGCGATCATTCCCGCCAACATCAATCACGTCGAGCTCGAGCCGATGGCGATCGGCCGCAACTTCCTCGTCAAGGTCAACGCTAATATCGGCAATTCGGCGGTCAGCTCCGGCGTCGCCGAAGAGGTTGAGAAAATGGTGTGGGCGATCCGCTGGGGCGCCGACACGGTGATGGACCTCTCGACCGGACGCAACATCCACAACATTCGATCCTGGATCGTGCGCAACTCACCCGTTCCGATCGGCACGGTCCCCATCTATCAGGCGCTGGAAAAAGTCGACGGCGATCCGCTCAAGCTCGACTGGGAGGTGTTCAGAGATACGCTGATCGAGCAGGCGGAGCAGGGCGTCGACTATTTCACCATTCATGCCGGCGTGCGGCTCGCGTACGTGCCCCTGACTGCGAAGCGCGTGACCGGCATCGTCTCGCGCGGCGGCTCGATCATGGCCCGCTGGTGCCTCGCCGGACATCGCGAGAGCTTCCTCTACGAGCGCTTCGGCGACATCTGCGACATCATGCGCAAATACGACGTCTCGTTCTCGCTCGGCGACGGGCTCAGGCCCGGCTCCAACGCCGACGCCAACGACGCGGCGCAATTCGCGGAGCTCGAGACGCTCGGCGAACTGACCAAGGTCGCCTGGGACAAGGGCTGCCAGGTGATGATCGAAGGCCCCGGCCACGTGCCGATGCACAAGATCAAGGTCAACATGGAAAAGCAGCTACGCGAATGCGGCGAGGCGCCGTTCTATACGCTGGGGCCGCTCACGACCGACATCGCGCCGGGCTACGATCACATCACCTCGGGGATCGGCGCGGCGATGATCGGCTGGTTCGGCACGGCGATGCTCTGCTACGTGACGCCGAAGGAGCATCTCGGCCTCCCCGACCGCGAGGACGTGAAGACCGGCGTGATCACCTATCGCATCGCCGCCCACGCCGCCGATCTCGCCAAGGGCCATCCGGCAGCGCGCGTGCGCGACGACGCGCTCTCGCGGGCGCGTTTCGACTTCCGCTGGGAGGACCAGTTCAACCTGGGGCTCGATCCCGACACGGCGCGCAAATTCCACGACGAGACCCTGCCAAAGGACAGCCATAAGGTCGCGCATTTCTGCTCGATGTGCGGGCCGAAATTCTGCTCGATGCAGATCACCCAGGACCTGCGCAAGGAAGCCGAGGCCATGGCGGGCATGGCGGAGAAGTCGCGCGAATTCGTCGAGGGCGGCGGGGCGCTGTACGTCGATGCAGCGGAATAGATCTTTCCCTGCGGCGGCTGAACAATTCGACACGGGAGACGCGCCGTGAAGCGGGCCAACCGCGGCGGCTGCCACTGTGGAGTGAGCGTCGCCTGTCTCGACGACGCGAGCGTCGATGAACTGATCGCCGCGCCGGTGCGCTATAGCGACGGCCTCAACAACGATTGGGGCTCGACGCCCCGGGAGACGCGACATCTATGAGCGGCGCGGTCGTCATCGGCGCCGGCGTCGGCGGACTTTGCGCAGCTCTTGCGCTGCAGGAGCGGGGCGTGGCGACGACGCTCGTCGAACGCTCCGCGAAGCTCGGTGACGGCTGCTGTTCGTGGATCGCGGGCGGCATGCTCGCGCCTTTTTGCGAAGGCGAGAGCGCGCCTGAGGACGTCGTGCGACTCGGCGCGAGCGCCCTCGATTGGTGGGAGGCGCACGGCGCTCATGTCTCGCGCACCGGCACGCTCGTTGTTGCCAGCCCTCGCGATTCGGCGGAGGTCGAACGCTTTGCCGCCCGCACGCGCGGCCATGAGCGCGTTGACGAAGAGGGGATCGCCGCGCTCGAGCCGGAGCTCGCCGGACGTTTCCACCGCTGCCTGTTTTTCCACGGGGAAGGACATCTCGATCCGCGCGCAGCGCTGCGAGCGCTGTTCGCCCGGTTCGAGGCCCTCGGCGGAGTCGCACGCTTCGGGACGGAGATGCGCGATAGCCGGGACTTTAAGACGATCGTCGACTGCCGCGGCTGGGCGGCGCGCGACGCGCTGCCGGAGTTGCGTCCCGTACGCGGTGAAATGCTGACGCTGCGGGCCAAGGACGTGCGCCTTGAGCGATGCATACGCTTCCTGCATCCGCGCATTCCCCTCTATGTCGTGCCGCGCGGCGAAGGGCTCCACATGCTCGGCGCGACGATGATCGAGAGCGGCGATTCAAGCGGCGTGAGCGCGCGCTCCGCGATCGAGCTCCTCAGCGCAGCCTATGCGCTCCACCCGGCCTTCGGCGAAGCGGAGATCGTCGAGATGCGCGCGGATCTGCGGCCGGCGTTCCCAGACAACATGCCCCGCGTCGTCGAGCGCGGCGGTCGGCTCTACATCAACGGTTTCTATCGGCACGGCTTCCTGCTTGCGCCGGCCTTCGCCGAGCGCGCGGCTCGGCTTGCGCTCGAGCGCGCCGCGGCGACTGTCGGGAGCGCCGGCATGAAGGTCGTCGTCAACGGCGAAAGCCGCGACATCGAGGCGGCGACTCTGGCGTCGGCGCTCGAAATGCTCGACTACGGCGAGGCGAAAGTCGCAACCGCGCTCAACGGCGAGTTCGTGTCGGCGCGCTTCCGCGAGGCGACGCCCCTCAAGGACGGCGACCGGATCGAAATTCTCGCGCCGCGGCAGGGGGGGTGAGACGATGGCAAACCGTCATTGCGAGAAGCGTCAGCGACGAGGCAATCCAGGGGCCGAAGGCCGCTCCACGTTCCCCTGGATTGCTTCGCTTGGCTCGCAATGACGGTTTGCGAAAGAAGGAGTTGCTGTCCGTGATCCAACCCTCCGACTTCTCACTGTACGGCGCGCAGTTTCGCTCGCGTTTGATGCTGGGGACGTCGCAATATCCCTCGCCTGCGATCCTCGCCGAGGCGGCGCGAGCCTCGGGCGCGGAAATCCTCACAGTGTCGCTGCGCCGCGAGTCGGCGCGACTGAAGGAGGGGCAGGATTTCTGGAAGCTCATTCGCGACATCGGCGCGCGCGTGCTGCCCAACACCGCTGGCTGCTATAGCGTGAAAGAGGCGGTGACGACGGCTGAGATGGCGCGCGAAGTGTTCGGCACGCCCTGGGTGAAGCTCGAAGTAATCGGCGAAGCCGACACGCTGCAGCCCGACGTGTTCGGACTCGTCGAGGCCGCCCGCATTCTCTCTGCCGACGGCTTCGAGGTGTTCCCCTACATGACCGAGGACCTCGTCGTCGCCGAACGGCTCGTCGAAGTCGGCTGCAAAGTGCTGATGCCGTGGGGCTCGCCAATCGGCTCGGGCAAGGGGCTCAACAACGTCTTCGGCCTGCGCGCGCTCCGCGCCCATTTCCCTGACATCCCGCTGATCGTCGACGCCGGCCTCGGCCTGCCGTCGCAGGCGGCCGCCGCGATGGAGCTTGGTTATGACGGCGTGCTGCTCAACACCGCCGTCGCCAAAGCGGGCGATCCGGCAGCGATGGCGCGCGCCTTCGGACAGGCGATCGAGGCGGGCCGCGCGGCCTTCCTCGCCGGACCCATGCAGCCGCGCGACATGGCCGCGCCCTCGACGCCCGTCGTGGGAAAAGCGAATCTTTCGTGAACCCCTCCGCGGAGAATTTCCCTTCTCCCGCGTGCGGGAGAAGGTGGCGTGAAGCGCCGGATAAGGGCCTGTGCTCACCCTCACCCCAACCCCTCTCCCGCGGACGGGAGAGGGGCCCGTGACTTCTCGATCCCTTCTACCCGATCGTCGACAGCGCGGCGTGGGTCGAGCGGCTCGTCGGCGTCGGCGCACGGCTTATCCAGTTGCGGGCGAAGGACAAAGGCGAGGCGGCGGTCGGGCGCGAGGCGCGCGAGGCGCTGACAATCTGCGCCGCAGCTGGGGCCACGCTCGTCGTCAACGACTACTGGCGCGTCGCGATCGGCGAGGGCGCGCCCTGGGTTCATCTCGGCCAGGCCGACCTCGACGGCGCCGACATCGCGGCCGTTCGGAAGGCCGGCGTCAAGCTCGGCGTCTCGACGCATGACGATGTCGAGCTCAAGCGCGCGCTGGCGCTAGAGCCCGATTATGTGGCGCTCGGCCCTATCTATCCGACGATCCTTAAAGCCATGGCGTTCGCACCGCAGGGCCTGGACCGCATCGGCGAATGGAAGCGTCGCATCGGCGCCGTTCCGCTGGTCGCGATCGGCGGGCTTACCGTCGAGCGGGCGAAGCTCTGTCTCGCCGCGGGCGCGGACATCGTCTCGGTCGTCACCGACATCACGCTCAACGTCGACCCAGAAGCGCGCGCGAGAGAATGGATCGCAGCGACTCGTCCCGCATGACGTCTAGAACGCCGATCGCGCTGGCCATCGCGGGCTCCGACAGCGGCGCCGGCGCCGGCGTGCAGGCGGATCTTAAGACCTTCGCCGCGCTCGGCGTCTACGGCGCGAGCGTCGTCACGGCGCTGACCGCGCAGAATACGAGAGGCGTTCGCGCGGTTCATTGCGCCCCGCCGGACATCGTCGCCGCGCAGATCGAGGCGGTCCTGGAGGATTTTGCCGTCGCCGCGATCAAGATCGGCATGCTGTGCAGCGCGGAGATCGCGGGCGTAGTGGCGAAGAGCCTCCCCTCTCCCTATAGGCCGTCGTCAGACGGCCGTCCTTTCGGACGCCCTATGGCGGGAGAGGGGTCGGGGATGAGGGGTCTGCGCCGTCAGGCGCGCGCTCGGAGGCGACTGATGGCGCCGGACCCCTCATCCGGCCGGCTTCGCCGGCCACCTTCTCCCGCAAGGGGAGAAGGGAATGGGGCCTTCATCATCTACGATCCCGTTATGGCCGCCTCATCCGGCCAGGCGCTGAGCGCCGCGGGCTTCGTCGAGGCGGTCAGGGCAAAGCTCCTGCCGATCGTCGATTGCCTGACGCCGAACCTCGCCGAGGCGGCCGCGCTGCTCGGAGAACCGATGGCGCGCGACGAAGAGGACATGGCGCGGCAGGGGCGCGCGCTCATGAAGCTCGGGCCGCGCGCCGTGGTGATGAAAGGCGGCCATCTCGAAGGCGGCGAGGCGGTCGATCTCCTGGTCGCGGCCGGCGCCGCCCGTCGATACGCTGCGCCCCGGATCGCCTCGAAGAACCTGCACGGAACCGGCTGCACGCTGTCGAGCGCGATCGCCGCCTTCGTCGTTCTCGGGCTTGCGTTGCCGCAGGCCGTCGCCGCGGCCAGGGCTTTCGTGCGCGAGGCGATAGAGGCGGGACGCGGCATCGAGCTGGGCGCCGGGCCCGGGCCGCTGATCCAGACGAAGCTGCGCGCCCCACCCTGATTTTCCTGCGCGCCGTCCTTGCGCTAGCTTGGACCCCTTAGGCGGGAGACCCATGACCAACGACGCGTTCGACTTCTATGGCTCCCTTCCGGTCTTCGACAATTTCGCCGACGCGGTGAAGGCGAAGAACTATCGTCCGCTGCCCGACGACTGGGTCATCGGCTTCTCCGACGTCGTCGGGTCCACTCAGGCTATCGCAGAGGGGCGATATAAGGCCGTCAACATGGTTGGCGCGGGCGTCATCGCCGCGGTCGCCAACGCGCTCGAACGGCGCCCGTTTCCGTTCGTCTTCGGCGGCGACGGCGCAAGCTTTGCGGTTTCGCCGTCCGACGGGCCGTCCGCGGCTCGGGCGCTGGCCGCGATGGCGGCCTTCGCGCACGCGGAATTCGAGCTCGACCTGCGCATCGCCACGATCCCGGTCCGCGACATCCGGGCCGCCGCTCGCGACGTCAGGGTCGCGCGTTTCGCCGTGTCCGAACATTGCAACTATGCGATGTTCGCAGGGGGAGGCTTGAGCTGGTTCGAGGAGCGCGCGAAACGCGGAGACTACGCGGCGCCCCCTGCCCCGCCGGGCGCGCTTCCCGACCTTTCCGGACTCTCTTGCCGCTGGGGCGTCGCGCCGGCGAAACATGGCCTCGTGCTGTCGGTGATCGTCTCGCCGCGCGGCGACGATCCGCGCTACCCGGCCCTTGTTGACGAGGTGGTCGGACTGGCGCTCGCTGCCGCGCAAAGCGGGCGGCCGATCACGGTGGAGAGCCTCGGCGTCGGCGCCGCCGGCCAGGCGATTGCGCTGGAGGCCGCAGCGGTTAAGGCCTCAGGCGTCTCGCGCACGAGGGCGCGACTCACCGCCGCGATGAACTATCTCGTGGGCCTCACGTTCCACAGGTTCAAGCTGAAGGCCGGCGGTTTCGACGCGGCCCTCTACGCGGCCGAAGTCGCGGCCAACGCTGATTTCCGCAAATACGACGATGGGCTGCGCATGACGCTCGATTGCGCGCCCGCCTTCGCCGACGATCTCGAGGCGCGCCTCGTCGCAGCCGACGACTTCGCCGACTGGGGCGTCTTCCGGCAGAAAGCCGCACAGATCACCTGTTTCGTCCCCTCCGTCGCCGAGCATGGCCATGTCCATTTTGTCGACGGGGCCGAAGGAGGCTACACCATGGCGGCGACGGCCATGAAGGCGCGCCGCCTCCTGAAGGCCGAGGCGGCCTGACGAGGCCTTGCTTGCGGGTGGATATCCCTGCCCTCGCCCCGTGTGCGCGACGCGCCGGCCTGCTACGCTGGCGCCCATGGACGTCTTGCGCGCCAATATCGATCCGGACATCGCTGCGTCGCGCCCGACGCCGATGATGGCGCAGTATCTCGAAATCAAGGCCGCCAATCCGGACTGCCTGCTGTTCTACCGGATGGGCGACTTCTACGAGCTTTTCTTCGCTGACGCAGAGGTCGCGAGCCGCGCTCTCGGCATCGTGCTGACGAAGCGCGGCAAGCACGAGGGCGAAGACATCCGCATGTGCGGCGTGCCGGTCGAGCGCGCCGATGACTATCTCAACCGCCTCATCGCGCTCGGCCACCGCGTCGCCGTCTGCGAGCAGATCGAGGACCCGGCGGAGGCGAAGAAGCGCGGCGCCAAATCGGTCGTCAAGCGCGAGGTGATCCGGCTGGTCACGCCGGGCACCATCACCGAGGAGCGGCTGCTCGAGCCGGGCCGCGCGCGCCTGCTGGTGGCGGTGCAGAGGATCCACGCCAGCGATGCGCGCTGGACTTACGGCCTCGCGGCGCTCGACCTGTCGACCGGCGCGTTTTCGCTCCTCGAGGCGGACGAGGCCGGGCTCGCCGCGGAGCTGGCGCGCCTTGAGCCGAGCGAGATCGTCGCCGCGCAAACGGTCTATGACGAGCCGCCGTTTCGGCGCATGATCGCCGAGATGCGCGTGCCCGCGACACCGCTTGCGCGCGAGGCGGGCGATGGCGCCGCGGCCGAGCGCCGGGTCTGCGAATTCTATGGGGTCGAGACGCTCGATGGCTTCGGCGCGTTCACCCGCGCCGAGACCGCCGCCGCCGCGCTCGCGCTCGCCTACGTCAAGCGCACCCAGTTCGAGGCGAGGCCGGCGCTGTCGCCGCCGACGCGGCGCGCGCGCGGCGCGAGCCTCGAAATCGACCCCGCGACGCGCGCCAATCTCGAGCTCACCCGAACCTTAAGCGGCGCGCGCGAGGGCTCGCTCCTGGCGACGATCGACCTCACCGTGACGCCAGCCGGCGCACGGCTTCTCGCCGAGCGCCTTGCGAGCCCGCTGACCGATGCCGCGGCGATCAGCGAACGGCTCGACGCGATCGGTTTTCTCGTCGAGGCGGCGCCGATCCGCGAGGCGGTGCGCCGCGAACTGGCGCGCCCGCCCGACTTCCTTCGCGCGCTGTCGAGGCTCAGCCTCGACCGCGGCGGCCCACGCGACCTCGCCGCGATCCGCGACGGCGTCGCGGCGGCCACAGCGCTCGCGCGCATCCTCGAAGGAGAAGACAGTCTTCCGCCCGAACTCATGCGCTTCCAAGTGCAACTCAGCGCGGATTGCGGCGCGCTTGAACGCGATCTCGGAGGCGCCCTCGCCGAGGATCTGCCGCTCCTCAGGCGCGACGGCGGCTTCGTGCGTGCGGGCGCGTCCGGGCCGCTCGACGAGGCCCGCGCGCTTCGCGACGAGAGCCGCCGCGTGATCGCCGAGATGCAGGCCTCTTACGCAGAAGAGGCGGGCATCCGGCAGCTTAAGATCAAGCACAACAATGTCCTCGGCTATTTTATCGAGACGCCGCAGGCGCAGGGCGAGCAGCTCTTGAAGCCCCCGCTCAACGCGACCTTCATCCATCGCCAGACCATGGCCGGCGCCATGCGCTTCACCACCAGCGCGCTGGTCGACCTCGAGGCGCGGATCGCCTCCGCGGCCGACCGCGCGCTCAAGCTCGAGCTCGGCATCTTCGAGCGCCTTCGCGAGTCCTGTCTCGCAAAGGCCGAGGTTCTCCGCGGCTTCGGCGCGGCGCTCGCCGGGATCGACGTCGCAGCAGGGCTCGCCGAACTCGCTGTCAAGCGCAACTGGACCCGGCCGCTCGTCGACGCTTCGCTCGCGTTCACAATCGAGGGCGGCCGACATCCGGTGGTCGAGGCGGCGCTCAAAGCCGCAGGTGAGCCCTTCGTCGCCAACGACTGCGACCTTTCGGGCGAGATCTCCGAAGGCGGACGCATCGCGGTCGTCACCGGGCCGAACATGGCGGGCAAATCGACTTATCTCAGGCAGAACGCGCTGATCGCGCTGATTGCGCAGATGGGCTCCTACGTGCCCGCGGCCCGCGCCCATATCGGCATCGTCGACCGCCTCTTCTCCCGCGTCGGCGCGGCGGACGATCTGGCGCGCGGCCGCTCGACCTTCATGGTCGAGATGGTCGAGACGGCGGCCATCCTCAATCAGGCCACCCACCGCTCGCTCGTCATCCTCGACGAGATCGGCCGCGGCACGGCGACCTTCGACGGCCTCTCGATCGCCTACGCCTGCGTCGAGCATCTCAACGCCGTCAACCGCTCGCGCGCGCTGTTCGCGACCCATTTCCACGAACTGACCGGGCTTTCCCAAACCCTGCCGCGTCTCGTCAACCTCACCATGAGGGTCAGCGAATTCAAGGGCAGCCTCGTCTTCCTGCACGAGGTCGTCGCCGGCGCCGCCGACCGCTCCTACGGCATCCAGGTCGCCAAGCTCGCCGGGCTTCCGGCTAGCGTCATCAAGCGGGCACGCAAGGTGCTCGCCGATCTCGAAGCCTCGCGGCCGAGCGGCACGCTCGATGTGCTGCCGCTCTTCTCCTACGAGCCCCCGCCTCAAGCGCCCGCGCCCGACCCGCTGCGCGAGACGCTTCAAGCGCTCGATCCCGACGCCCTAAGCCCGCGCGACGCCCACGCCGCGCTTTATGAGCTGAAGCGGCTTCTTGAGGAGAAAGGGTGATTCCGCGAGTCGCAGCCCCCTTCTCCGCGAAGCGGGGAAGGTGGCCCGAAGGGCCGGATGGGGTGTGGAAAGCAGGAACGAGTCGATGGAAGTTCGCGGTAACGGTCGTGCAATCCGACCTGAGTTCAGACGTAGCGGGCCAGATCCCATCCGGCGCAATAGCCCGTCGAAAGACGGGCGTCTGTCGACGCCCTATGGCGCCACCTTCCCCAGCCGACTTGGGGAAGGGATCTCGCCTCGATCGTGATGGGTAGCCGAGATGGATGAGCCGCCGCGTTTTCGACAGTCCTCGCGCAAGTTCGCTCGGGCTCAACGTCGCGAAATGACGAGGGCGGAGACGATGCTTTGGCGCGCGGTGCGCAATCATCGGCTCGACGGTTTCGACTTTCGCAGGCAAACACCGATTGGCCCCTACTTCGCGGATTTCGTTTGTCTTGCCCGAAAGATCGTTGTCGAAGCGGACGGCCGGACGCACGAGACGGCGGAGGCGAAAATCAAGGATGCCGACAGAGATGCATGGTTTCGGCGCGCGGGCTTTCGCATGCTAAGATTTCCGGATGAGCTCGTCATCGGCGGATTGCCGATCGTCATCGAACGCATTCGCGCCGCGCTTCGGGAGCCATGACGACCACTCCTTCTCCGCGAAGCGGGGAAGGTGGCCCCATAGCCCGTCGAAAGACGCCCGTCTTACGACGGGCTATGCGGCCAGATCGGGTGCGGAAAGCAGGAATGACTCGATGGAAGTTCGCGGTGACGGTCGTGCAATCCGGCTTGGGTCCAGGCGTGGTGGGCCACACCCCATCCGGCGCTACGCGCCACCTTCCCCGCTTCGCGGAGAAGGGTCCACCAACGAGACCCAGGCATGACCGACCCACAAATTCTCGCAGCCACTCTCATCGCGGCCTTTCTCTATGTCGTCTCCCCGGGGCCGGCGTTTCTTGCGCTCTTCACCCTTGCGGCCTCGCGCGGGCGCGCTGCCGGCGCCAAGTTCATCTGCGGCCATCTTGTCGGCGACGTGACCTGGGGCGCGCTCGCGGTCGCCGCGATCGTCGGGGCGAACCGGATCGGCCCGACGCTTTTCGAACTGCTCGGCTTCGGCTGCGGCCTCTATCTCGTCTATCTCGGCGTTCGCGCGGTCATGACCCGCAAGGACGCCCCTCCCCGCACGATCGGCGCAGCCCGGCCGCTCGCGACCGGCATGGCCTTCGGCCTCACCAATCCGAAGGCCTATCCGGTGGCGCTCGCGATGTTCTCGGCGATCGTCGCGCCCTATATCGGCGCGCTGAAAGCCGCCGACGCGCCGCAGATGTTCGCCGCGGCCTTCGCAGGTTTCCTGCTCGCAGATGCAGTACTGATCTTTATGGCCGGCCTTCCGGCGGTGAGAAGGTTCTTTCTGACCCACGGTGTCGCGGTGACAAGGGCGGTCGGCCTGATCTTCATCCTCTTCGGCGCCCGCTCGATCGCCGACGCGGCGGGAAGCGCAATGCGCCGGACGGCGTGAGGGCGGCCCCCAGCTTCAGCCTGGGTTAGGCGACGCGAGCAACTGACGCATGTCGTCGAGCGAGCCTTTTGTCCCCTTGCTCTCGACAAAGTCGAGCACTTCGATGAGGGCTTTGCTGAGCGGAGTCGGCTCGTTCTTTTCCATTCTTTCAAGGGCTTGTCGGGTGCCCCCATATGTCCAGCTGCTTCTCTTCTCGTTGACGGCGGCGGCCGCTTTGATTTCTTCCTGCAGTCGTTCGAGCTCGTTTAGCGCATGCTCTCGATCGCCACCCTCGGCCTCCGCCCTGAGTAGAATGAAACTCAAGGCCAGACGAACCTCCGCATTTTCCGGTTTGTCCACCTCGGGCAGATCAAACGCGTGGGTCGCGGTCAATCTGGCCCTGTCCAGCATCCCCAACGCAAGCGCCAGCTCGGCATAGTCGCTGACCACGGATAGGTCATTGGGCGCCGCCAGCAGGCTGCGGGTCAACCGGTCGTAGGCGCCCATTTCGTCGTTCAATTTGTCGAAGTGGATGCTTGCCGCGTAGTTCAGCGCTTGCGCATAGCTCTCCGCAGCCGGCGAGACATGGTCAAAGGCGGACGCCGCCTCCTCCCATTCTTTCTGGGCCTCCTCCAATTCGTTCTCGTTCAAAGCCAAGCCGGCCGCGGCCCTGGCGAGTTCGAGCCACCCGTCGTCCGATTCAGGATCGAGCTTCACGACCTTTTGTGCGATCGTCTTGGCCTCCTTCGGATTGTCGGCATCCAACAACTGCGCAAGAGACACCAGAGGTTCGACGCTCGACTCGAGTTCTGCCGCCTTGCGCATATGCTGATCGACCGCAACGTTGTCAGGCTTCGAGATTTCAAGAAGAGCGAGGACCTCGTATGCGGGACCGATGTTCGGAACGAGAGCTGCCGCCTGGCTGATCGGCTCCGCGTATTTCTCGGCGTCATCCGCTGACATCGGAAACGGACCCTCCTTCAAAGCGCTCCACGCGCTGGCAACCAGACGAAGAAGCCCAGTCTCCCTGGTCGCGACCAAGGGTTCGGTCAGGCTCCAACCATCGTCGCGCGCCTGCCCAAGCGCCGCGACAGCTGCATCGGGCTTATCGACGAGGTCGTTCCGCGCCTGCTTGACGGACTGGTAAGCGGCAATGTCTCGCATTCTGGCTTCGGGATCGAGCGCCACATCTGACGATTCTTGTTGTGCTCGATCCAGCATCAGGCGTGCTGCCTTCTCTGGCGACTCGGCCAACCCCTTCCAGAGGTTGGCCATATTGTCAGGGCTTTCAAGCGTGGCGTCCGCGCCCCAAACGAATCCCATGGCGCGACGGAGCTTCATGTCGGCGTCAATGTCGACGGCGTTGGTGCGGCCTTCCATGGCCTTGCGAAATAGCCGTTCGCCGGCATCAAACTCCAAATCGCTCAGTTTCTCGTTCGCCTCGACGAGCAAGGAAAATGCTGATTTCGGGCAGGCCCTGATAAACTGACTGAGCCATTGGTCAGTGGACCTGATGTACCGGTCGCACAGATCTGCGCTCCAGGCCTGATGAAGGCGATCATTTGCCAGGGCGACCAGGTCCTGTCCGCGCATGGCGTAGACTCGCATCACGCCATTTTCGTCGCCTGCAGCCAGGTAACGGCCGTCGGGGCTGAAAGCCACGCTCAGCGCCCCGTCGCCGGGTCTCGTCAACGTCGAGAGCGCCCTGAGAGAGGCGAGGTCCCAAATGCGGATTTCGTCGTCGGAGGCTGTCGCCAGTCGCCCGTCATGGATCGCGAGGGAATTGATGACGCCCTTCGTCGACAGAGCGGCAATGAGCTTGCCATCAGCAGGGTTCCAGATCTTCAAGGTCTTGTCCATGCCCGCGCTCACCAACTTGCCGTCCGGACCGAACGCCAGGGAGCGAATGCGCAGCAAATGATGGTGCTCGCCATCCGGCTCAAGCTGGCGCCCGAGGGGTTTTCCTGACCCGGCAGCCCAGAGCTTGATCGTGCCGTCTTCGTCTCCGGTCGCAATGACTGAGCCATCAGGGCTAAAGGCTATGGCATAGAGCTTTCGATCTCCCGGAAGTGAGAGAGGCTGAGCGGACGACGAAAGTTTCCAGACAGTGGCCGACCCGTCTATGCTTGCCGCCGCAAGGCTGTTTCCATCGGGGCTGAAAGCGAGGTCTGCGATCGACTTGGCGTCCAGCCGTTTTGGCGTGCTGGTGTTGTCCGCAGGCCAAACCAGCACCTCATTCCCATTGCTTACAGCCAGGGAGCCATCAGGACCATAGGCCACCGCCCCCGCGAAACCTGGGTCAAAGTCCTTCAGGCGCTTGCCTGACAGATCCCAAAGCCTCAGCCCGTCACGACCGCCGGTGGTCGCGATCGCCGTCCCGGCCGGGTTGAAGGCGACCCCTTCGATCGGCTTTTCGTGAGCGGCCACGGCCAACCTCTCGCCGCCTCCCGGCAAGCGCCACACCGTGGTCGATTTACCTTCAAACGATGTCGCGGCCAGCACCTCGCCATCTGCGCCCTGAGCGAGAGCAACGCTTTCGAACCCGAGCGAGTCTTTGGCAAAAAAGCGCTCCGTCTCCCGAATTTCTTGTGGACCCGTTGCGTCCGATTGGGGTAGCCGCCAGACTCGGACGGTGCCGTCGTAGCTTGTCGTCACGATGTGTCTTCCATCGCCGCTGAACCGGGCCCGAAATACCGAATTCGTGTGACCGCGGACAGTGAACAGCCGCCCATGCGTTGCTGTATCCCATACCGTCACATTGGTTCCCTCGGCGACCGCGAGGCGTGCGCCGTCGGCCGAGATATCGACGTCGAAGAGGTCCCTCACTGGCCGCGTTTGATCCAACGCCTCAAACACTGGTCGCGAATCCAAGAGGCGCCCGTCGCCAGCGTCCCACATGATGACTCGGCCGTCGTCTCCGGCCGTGACGAGTTGATGTTCGTCGCGCCCAAACGCGAGAGCCTTGACGCCTCCGAAATGGCCGCTCAACGTCCTCTGAAGATCGCCGGTCTCTGTGTTCCATATGTGAACGAGTTCGTCGGCCGTCGCGCTCGCAAGCAACCGGCCGTCGGGACGGCTGAAGGCGAGGCCGTTGACGCCGCTTAGGTCGGCGCCGAAGATGCGGGCCTTCTTGTCGCCGGCGACGTCCCACACGACCACTCTGCCGTCGTCGCCGCCACTAGCCATGGTCCGACCGTCGGGACTGAAAGCAATCACTCTTATCTCGTCAACGTGTTCGAAGAGTGCTTCGCGCGGCTCGCTGGTCGCTACGTTCCACAGTATGATTCCGCCGTACGAATCGCCCGTAACAAGGAGACTCGCATCCGGGGACAACGCGCTGGCAGTAAAATGAGCGTCCCCAATAGGGGTGACAGATGCGACTACGGAGTTGCCGCGAACTGCGGAGTGGAGCGCTCGCTCCACGCCGCGCTCCAAGACACCGCCCCTTGACTGGTCATGACGCGCGCCTTCGAGGGCCAGCAGCAAGCCAAGCTGCGGATCACCTGCGGATTCGTCCTCGGCATCCATCGCAAGTCTCTGGGCGAAGACCTCCTCGTATTCGGACCACCACCGCAAGCCGACGACGGACAAAGCCACGACTACCGCCCCAACGGCGAGCATCCAAAAGCGGCCTCGAAGGCGCGCCGCCTTCAGTTCCGCGTCCTGACGAGCCTTTTCTGCGGCGTCCGCACGTTCCCGCTCGTCTTTCAACTGCTGGTCGCGGCGACGGTCTTCGTCCTCGCGCGCGTCGCAGGCGGCGATGTAATCCGTCGCCGTTGCGTCGACGAGCCACCCGTCGTTGGCGTAGGCGGCGGCGCGGCGCAACCGGTCTCCATGCAGGCGCAGTCCGTCCTTGTTGCGGCCGCTGTCGTCCCATTCGGCCGCCTCGCGCCCGATCTGTTTGACCAGGTGCAGCCGCTCCTTGACCTCCGCGCCGGTAAGAATCATGTGGATATGCGCCCAATGACGCAGCAGCGCTTCGTGGGCGACCTCGAGCGAGCTGTCCGCACCCTCGCCGAAGCGGCGCAGCAAATGCTCTTTGAGGAAGTCTCCAATGACCCGCTCGATATCGGAGGCGGCATACCTGCGACGCTGCATCACATCGATCAATTCACGTTCGTTGCGGCGCCGACGCAGCGGCTCTTCAAAATTCTCGTCGAGCACCACCAACTCGAGAAGGAGGCGCTCGCAAGCCCGTCGCTGGGCCGGCGTGAAGGATTCGAACAGGTCCCCTGCGACGTTTCCGAGAGCGCCTTGCACGTCGGGGAGAGCGTCGACCATCTCATCCGTAATGAGGTCCAGCGGCTTGCCGTCCGCGTTCGTTGGCCGCGTGTCCCAAAGCCGCTGCAGCGCGAATTGTAGCAACGGCAGGCCGTTTGTGAGCCCGGCGGTCTGACTGGCCAAACGATCGATCAAGTCCGGCGGCACGAATTGCAGGCGAACGGCGTCGGCCGGCTCTTTGACGGCGAGGCGAATCTCGGCGAAGCCAATCGTCGAGAGTTGATCGACGTTGTGTTCCCCGACCAACCGTCGATGCAGAGGCAGGAGCGAATCGGTGCGTTCAAATCGATCGAGGTGATCGGTTCGCAAGGTCAGCAGAATCCGACACTCGAATGCGTCGGTCAGCTGCTCTGGATCCGAGAGGCTGCAAAGCGCCGCGGCGAAACGGCGCTGTTCGTCGGCGTCGGCGCAAAGGGTTAGCAATTCCTCGAATTGATCGATGAAAAGCATCAGGCCTGGGCCTCCGCAGAGCGGCGCCATGATGGCGTGAGCGCGGTCCGGCGCTCGTCTGAGCTCGGCCTCGATCTCCTCCGCCCGGTCCGGCCGCCCAATCGCGTCCGCCGCCGCCTTCGCCAGCGCCGCGACCGGCTGAGAGCCCGGCGTAAACCGCGGCGCGAACAGCCATGCCTCGTGGTGGCTGTCGTACAGATGAGGCAGGATGCCCGCCAGCACCAGTGAGGACTTGCCCGAACCGGAAGACCCCAAGATCAGCAGGATGCGGTTGCCTGTGGATTCGAGATGTTTGACAGCGCTGCCGACTTCCACCTCGCGCCCAAAGAAGAATTGACGCTGATCCGCTCCATAGGCGTCGAGGCCGGGATAGGGGCACTTGCCCTCCAGCACGACGCCAGCGTTTCGATCGAAGCCAGCCAGAACGATCTGAGCTTCATCGACTGCGCCCGTGCTTCTTAGCCTGCTGCTCCAGTGTTCGAGCGTCGAGCGCAGCGCGCGGCTGACCCGGGCGGAACGAATATTCCGTGCTGAGCGCAATCGTGGACGAACGCGGAGAGCTCATCGATAAATCTCTTCTGTTCCAAGGGGTCGCTCGTTGCGAACAAAGTCCACTGCGTCTCAAATTGCTCCGATTGTTCGATGAGCTGATCAATGGTCTTTCGTTCGACTTGTTTCACAGGCCTAGACCCCAACAGCCGTTGTCGATGCCGCGGAATGGGCTCGAAGCAATTCGTCGCGCAATTCCATGTATTTCAGCACCTTCTCCCGGGCTCCTTTCACCTCTGAAAGCGTTCGCTTGTCGATGTCGTAGAACACCGAGTTCGAATGGTTTGCGGACCTCATCGAAATGATCCTCGCCTTTGGAAGCGTTGAGACGCTCGATCCGATCGCGGAGCTCTAGCACATTCAGTATTAGGAGACCGGACTCGAATGGAAACATCATTGACCCCGATTGTTTCCGCCACCTCGAGCTCTTGAGTTATCATGCGCTTGAGTTTGACCACGTAATTGTCGCAGAAGCCTTTTAGCTTGTTTGGGAAACTCTTGTTCTCCCTGAAATCTTCCAGGTACTCGATCTTGTCGTGAACGTCCTGCCATTCGTGGTGGGTGTTGATCGCGATGTCCAGCTCATCGAGCATCACCCCAACCTGGTTGAGCCACTTGTCCAACTGTTCGTCTTCAGACACAGTGAGGGGGCGCTGTCGTCTGGCCTCCTTGACCTTGGCGATAAGATTTTCGCGAAGTTTATCGAGCGCCTCTGTTTCTTTTTGCATGCGCTTGTCGGCCTCGCCGAACGCCGTGTTCACATTCATTGAAAACGTCTCGAACAAATCCTGGAACTCTGCTCTGTCCTTGATCAGCACGGGATCGGGGTGAAGCGCCTCAGCACATCGCAGGACGACCTGGGTGGAACGAAAGAGATCGCTCTCGTCTTCTCTTAGTTTACTGGTCGGTCCCTCGAGAGCCGCTTTCAAAGCTCCCTCTCTCTTCGCCAGGAACAGCAGTCTGCTGACATATTGGTTCTGAATCTCGTCCTGCAGACGCTCTTCCTCACGCCAGAGCGGCAAGACCACGTCCTGCAGCGGTCGAACGACCTTGTCCAAAATTTCATGCAGGTGATCGTGGATGCCCTTGCAATCGGCGATCAATTCGACCTTGTCGGTAAAATCCTTGATCGCATCGCCGACTGCCGCAACGAGCTGAGCGAGGGCCCCGACTGACGGTCGGGTGAGTTCGTCGATGTGCTCCCGGAGCGTTCTTTCAACTTGGTCCCGAAACATTGGCAAATTTCTAAACATTCGCAGATGGCTTTGTTGTAATTTCTTGCGAAAAAGTAGAATCTTATCACGATTTGGCCCATCTATCCAGCTCTTAAGATTATGATTCTCTGATGCAACTCCCTGATTGACCGACCTCTCATCCGGATCATCGGCCATGAAAACAAAGATTTTTTTATCCCTTAAAGATAAGGCGTGCCTATACTCCCATTCAGTTACCGATAGGCCTTCAGAAGTTGGGTCATCGGTGACACTACCATAGTGAAAACCGACGATCAGTATAATCCAATCTGATTCTGTTACCCATCTCTTACTAACTGTTACTGCACTTTCTTGCTCGCCACTCTGATTTTCTTTTTCCATAGAAATATCATCAACGTGAATTAAGCTCGATTTTTCGTCAGCAATTCGTTTGATAATTTTCGACGCATGATCTCTATACTCCTGCAGATCATCGCGAGTGCTGCTGATCATAATCGATATGCTTTGAATATCGGGGCGAGGCAAAGGCACAATCCTCCGCTTAACTCATCACGATGATCCGTCCGAGCGTGATCCGCAACGAAAGTCAAAGTACAATATCGACATTTGCAATCCTCCGCCACGTCTTTTTGGCACGCGTAGCCGTTAGCGCATCGCTCGGAAACGAGCCCATCCCTCCAAGTGTTGGCAATACCACAGGAACTTGCACGAATTTGTGATCCAGATCACACGTCATTACGTCCGGTCAGTTTTGGATTGTCCAGACGGGAGCTTCACCTCGCTTTCCCAAGTCCGCGTCGCCATGATGGGCAGGTATAGCCCCGCCATCTCAGGAGCAGAACGGAGCCCTCGTGGTGTTCGCGTCGTTTTCTTAGAAATAGGACCGCTCACCATGGCAACCGTCATGGCCGCCGGGCCCCAACGGCCGCCGCTACTCGGCGAGATCTTCGATGGATTGCTTGAAGGCGATTCTCGCGCCAAAGGAACGCGAACTCAAGGACGACCCCATAGCCCGTCGCGAGACGGGCGTCTTTCGACGCCCTTTCGGGCCGCCGCCTTTCGCGCCCCGCTCCGCCAAAATCGTCTGAAGCGCGGCAATGTCTCGAATGTCGCCGGCGTCGGCGAAAGCGTTTTCGAGTTGAAGCTGGATTGGGGTCCCGGTTACCGCCTCTATTTTGGCAGAGACGGCGACAGGATCGTCATTTTGCTTCTCGGCGGAACAAAGAAGCGTCAAAGCCGCGATATCGCGACGGCCAAGGGCCTTTGGATCGACTACAAATCGCGCGAAGCCCGCGCGGCCAAAATAAAGGAAGAAGCGCAATGCCGCTCACCCGTAGCTTCAACGATTTGGTCAAGGCTCGCGTCGAGGCCGACCCCGCATTCCGGCAAGCTTTGTTTCAGGAAGCAGTGCAGACAATGCTCGACGGCGACGTCGCCACCGCCAAATCCGTGCTGCGCGACTACATCAACGCCACGATCGGCTTCGAGCGCCTCGCACTCGCGACAGGCACGCCGGCCAAGAGCCTGATGCGGATGTTCGGCCGGCAGGGTAACCCGACGGCGGAAAATCTCCTTGGCGTCATCAGCGTGCTGCAAAAGCAAACCGGCGTGCACTTGGAAGTGGCGGCTGTCGCCAACGCGGCGTAACGGTTCCTGGATCGACATCATCGATGTCTCTCCTCGCCGCCGAATTCCCCGCCGTGCATGAGCACGCGGCGCGGCGGGAGGGGCGCTGCGGGGGACGGCGTGAGGGCGGAGCGCCTCGCCGCGCGTTGCCCTTAGTTCCCTCGCCCCGCTTGCGGGGAGAGGGCTAGGGTGAGGGGCTTGGCGGGCGGGTGTCGTAGCCGCCCGCCTCCAGCGCCCGCCGCGATCGGCGACGAGCCGTCATGGATTGCCTGGAGGCGATTCTCACGCGAAAGGAATGCGAACTCAAGGACGGCCCCATAGCCCGTCGCGAGAAGGGCGTCTTTCGACGCCCTTTCGGGCCGCCGCCGGAGGCGGTGCGCATTCGCGCATCCTTGACTTCGAATTCCTTTCGCGCCCCGCTCCGCCAAGCAAACAATGACCCTCGTCCGCCAGCGCCGAAGCTGACCCTGACGCTGCGTTCGAGTATAATTGGACTCAGGTAATGGCTGCAGCTTGTCCTTCAGCCAGCCTTGAAACCGCAGTGGCAGGCTTGAATACAACGCTGTCAGCTTTGAACCTATCAAATTCGCCGGGCAGCTTTTCGAGAATCTGGTCTGCGGAAAGTGCGAACAAATCCCACGTGACGTCCAGCTGTTGACGCACTTTGGCGAGCCGCCGCGCGGAGCCACCGCGCTTGCCCGCTGATCCCGGACGCAGCGTTTTTCGCTTTGCGTCGTAATAAAGCGCCCTTGCGGCCGCCTGGAAAGCTGGATGAAACATGTCTTGCTGGCTGGTAAGTTGCTCGCGAAGCTCGCCCGGAACCGGGGGCGGTCCGCATAGCAAGTGCGCCGCGTTTTCCCCAAAGGACGAAAGTAGCAAAACTGGTATGCGGATCAGATGACGCTGGCCCTTCTGATAATCATTGAGATCGCTGGGAGTAATTGCTCAGGTCCCCGTTTGCGTTTTCAAGCTGCGCAAGGGAGGGGGCGGCCTTCGAGGGTGAGGCGGATGGCGTCGATGGCTCGGATTGATCTTCGCCGTGCGGTCTCGACGACGGATCGGATATCGGCGTAGAGCGCGGCGCCCCATTGGCTGCGAAAGCCGTTGGTGATTTTGCGGTAGACCGCGCAGGGGCGCAGGGCGCGCTCCGAGCCGTTGTTGGTCGTGGTGAGGTCGCGGTTGGTCATGAAGACGAACAGATGGCGGCGGACCTTCTTGATGATTTTCTGAAGCTTGCCGCCGGCTTTGTGGGTCGGGATTAGGCTCATTAGGCGGTCGAGGCGTCGGTTCAGATCGGTCTCGTAGATTTTGAGCGTGCTGTCGGCCAGAGCGTCGCGTCGGCGCCCAATGGCGCAGGCGCGTTTGAGCAGGCCCTTCATGCCCGGGGCGAACACCAAGTCACCGGTGTCGATGGCGTATTGGACGTCGCGGATGAGATGCGCAAGACAGACCTGATGCTCGCGCTTGGCCCAACCCATCTGGCCGCCGTAGCGGTCCGATGTCCAGAAATCGGGACGCCATCCGCCCAGGAAACCCTCGACGACCGCCTTGGAGCGATGGTTGTCGGCGACAAAGACGGCGCTGTCGCGATGATGGAACACCCAGAGCCACCAGTTCGCCTTGCCGACCCTCATGCCGGTTTCATCCGAGGCCAGCGCCGTGCCGGCCATCAGCCGCGCCTTGATCAGGCTGGTCTGCGCCGCGAAGGGCTTCCGGCTGGCGGAAAGAATGTTGACCAGCGCGCCCTCGCTGATCTCCAGACCGAACAAGTCGCGCAGCACATGGCTCAATCGCGCCAGCGGAATCCCCTGAACGGAGCGCAGATAAACCACAAAGGCGCGCAGGTTCGGCCCGAACGGCGACCCCGGCTCCAATCCCTCCGGCGGCTCGGCCTTGAAGCGCCTGGTGCAGCATGGGCAGACGCCGCCATATAAAGAAACCCGCGTCACGTCGGGCTGGATCTCGGGGATTTCGACCCGATCATAACTCTCGCATAGGCTTTGCGCGACGTCGGACACATCCGTCCCGCAGCCTTGGCAGCGGCAGGCCAAGACTTCGCGCCTGGACGTCGGGTTCGGATCAAGCGGACGATGCGCCCCGGCGTGCGGCTTGGCCTTGTCCTTGGGCGCCGAAGATTCCGACGGCTTCTGACCCTTCGACGGCGGAACGCTGGAATTATCAGGCGTCTTGGGCGGCAGGCCCAGCTTCGCCTCAAGCTCGGCGACCCGAGCCGTCAGAGACGCGACCTGCGCCATCAATGCGGCGATCAACGCGTCCTTCTGCGCGTGCGAGAGGCTCGAAAGGTCGGGGTCCGCGGACATGAACCCAACGATTCAGATTCGTCCCAGCCACGCCAGTCGCTAGACCTCCCATGAGTTAATTCGCCGCACCCATCAAGTAGCAATTACCGCTATACCAGCGATGAATTTCTCCAAGTTTACGCATTCCATCTTTTCTTAGCGGATATGCGATGTCCCGCAAGACAAAGGCAAGCCAGCCCCAGACCCCGGGCTTTGCGAGTAATTCTGGAATAGAGGCCAAACCCGCTGAGTGCAGGATTGACTGCGCCATCTCCTGCGCCGTTTCCCATTCCTCGACCGTAAACGACGTTGTCCCCAATACCCGTTTTGCAACCACAGCGCTCTTCAAATTGATGGCTGCTTCCTCGATTTGGCCGCTGAAGGCCTTTTGAAAGGCTGCGAGACCCTCGGGCGTGAACTCGTAAAGTCCGTCGAATGTCATGCGGCCTTCCCCTGCTCCAGCAGCCGATCAACAATGCGATCCGAAAGATTGTGGCGCCGGCTAAAGGTATCGATCAGAGAGTTCGATCCATTCTCTCCGAGTTCTGACCTCGTTGGGATATGGGGGAGGGATATTTCCGGCCATCAGCGTATCAGCCCATCTCAGCCAGTCCTTCATCCACTCTGTGTCTTCAGGGAATTGGTGACTGAGAATATCGTCGAATAATTGGTGAATAATTGCGGGCATGATAGTGCCGATAAACACGGGATCGCTCTTCGCCCAAGAACCGGGATCAGGAATTCTGTTGTCAATTTCTATCAGCGGGCGGACATTCTCCTCGATCCTCAGCCTCCAGGTTCGGGGAGCAATCTTCGCAGCATTGAAATCCATGCCACGTGCGGCAGAACGGAACACATCGAGCCGCGAGAAGCCATTGCGGCGGCACAGGTTCGTGATGCTTATGTGTTTTTCAGCAATCGCCGGGTGCATCGCAATGTCCCTTTCTTCGCGACTTTAAATCCGGAGGTCAAACCGGAAGGTAACGAGCGCGAAGTCGAACTCGCGTCCCTCGTGAGCCAAATGCCTTTACCCGCGAGATGGCGGCTTATACCAAGAGTTCATGAGGTCTGACCGATGTGGGCCCATTCGCGCATTCCGATTGAGGTGATGGTTTCTGGCTGGGCGACGAGTTTGCGCCAGGCGTCGCAGGCGGCGTCGATGATGTCGTCGTAGGTTTCGAAGACGAGGTTTGAGAGCCAGTTGCCGCGCAGAAACTGCCAGATGTTTTCGACCGGGTTCAGCTCCGGCGCACGGGACGGCAGGAAGATCGGTGTGATGTTGCTCGGCACGTCGAGCTTCGCGGTGGTGTGCCATCCGGCGCGGTCGAGCAAGAGGACGGCGTGGGCGCCCTCGGCGACGTGGCGGGAGATTTCCTCGAGGTGAAGCTGCATCGCCTCGGTGTCGGCGAAGGGCAGCGCGAGCGCGGCCCCGACACCTCGGGCGGGACAAATGGCGCCGAAGAGATAGGCGCTCTCATAGCGCTGATCGGCAGGTTGGCGAGGCCGCGTTCCTCGCCTGGCCCACTGGCGCACCAGCCCGTTCTTCTGGCCGATGCGGGCTTCGTCCTGAAACCAGATCTCGATCGGCGTTGTCGCCGGCAGGCCGTCGAGATGAGCGCTCAGCGCGCGCGGGAAGTTTTTTTATATGCTTCGACAATCCGCTCGTCTTGAGCCGGATGGCGAGGCCGGGCGCTCATGTGGGAAAAGCCGAGCTTCTTGAGAAGCTTGCCGACATAGCGCTGGTGATAGTCGACGCCGAAGCGCTGGGCGATGACGCACTTAAGATCAATCCGCCGCCAGCGCACGACGCCGTCGACTTTCCGGTCCGGCCCCCTCTCGACGATCTTCGCCAACTCATCCAGTTGTTCCGGCGACAGGCGCGGCGTCGGACCGTCCGTCCAGTTGTCGAAGAGCCCATCCGGACCAGTGGCGTTGAACCGGTGCACCCAGTCCCGCAAGGTCTGGCGATCCATGCCCCCGATCTTGGCCGCCTCGCCGCGATCCATTCCGTCGCGAACCGCCGCAAGCGACAGGAGCCGCCGGCTCTGATTGACGTCCTTCGAGCGCCGGGCCAGCGCCCGAAGCTCCTCAGCCGAATAGTCGTCTCGCAATTTCACCGCTGCTGGCATGGCGCGAATCCTCCGACCTCAAAGAGTCAGAAATTACGCGCCAAGGGAATCCCCCCCAATGAGTAGACCGTGAGGCCTTTGGTATTAGTGGTTGATCACCGGAATGTCGCCCTCGCGGCTGAGAGCCCCCTAAATTGCGCGTGGTCGTTCGGCGGGTAACCGCGGATACGCGGCAACCCGAGCTTTATCAATACGGCGCTCACATTCATGTACTTGCGCTCGACGGAGCCTTCCGAGCGTCCAGTCCGCTCGACGATGGCTCGGCGATGGTGCGCTTTCACATAGCCGCGTCCGGCCATCTCCTCGCCGAGCATCGCGAAATAGTCCGCGAGCAAGAGGTCATTCTCTTGGTCGATCCAGTCGCTCCCCGCCGAGCCTGAACCAATCGCGTCCATTCTCACCCCGCCGCCTACGGCGCGCATGAGAAGACCTGAGCTAGAGCGAATCCGTTCAGGTTGTGTCATATCCGCAGGCCTTAAAGTAGTTTTGGCATTCGCGGGGTTTGAAGAGATCGGCGCAACTTTCGAGGATGGCGACGAGGCCGGCGACGGTGCGCTCAGCGAGTTTTCGCAGGAGGGATTTGAGCTTCGAATAGGCCTTCTCGATGGGGTTGAAGTCGGGGCTGTAGGGCGGCAGATATCGGACCGTGCAGTTCTTTTTCGCCAGAATTTCAGCCACCCGTGGGCTTTTGTGGACGTTGAGATTGTCCAGGACGACGATGTCGCCCTCTTCCAATGTCGGCAGAAGATGGTGTTCGAGCCAGGCTTCGAAGGTCTCGGCGTTCAGGGCGCGATCATAGGCCTTGGGCGCGACGACGCCCCTCAGACGCAGGCCGCAGACAAAGGTGATCGCTTTGTAATGGCCGTGAGGGACGCCGCAGCGCAGACGCCGACCACGCCGACGGCGGCCGTAGCGGCGCGCCATGTTCGTCGCCGCCCCGGTCTCGTCGACGAACACCAGTTTCAGCGGATCAAGGTCGAGTTGGCCGGCAAACCATTCCCGTCGCCGTTGCAGGACGTCCGGGCGATCCTGCTCGCTTGCGTGCGCAGACTTTTTTTGAGCGTGATGTCGTGCCGATCGAAGAAACGCCAAATCATCGATGGCGAAACCTGTTCGCCGCGGACGCGCTTCAGACGATCGCAGATCTCGGCCAGCGTCAGGTCCGGTTCACGCCAGATAAGGCCGAGAAGGTAATCGGCATGCGCCTCCACGCGTCCCGAGCGTTGGTCGCCGCCCATAGGTAGGGGAGCATAGTCGCCCCTCTCGCGCAGCGACGCCATCCAACGGATCGCGCTGGCAAAACTCACGCCAAACCGCCGCGCCGCCGCGCGACAGCTCATTCCGTCCTCAGTTACCGCCGAAATCACCCTCTTGCGTAAATCCAAAGACAACGGACCCATCCCGCGCCGCCTCCAATCAGCGCAAATCATCGATCAGATTTCCGTCGATTCGGGAATCCCCTTCCGATTCAACTCGGGCGGAAACCGCTCTAAGCCAGTTTACCCCAAAAGCGACTACCTTGATATTTATTCAATCGACCCCGCAACCTCGCTGCGTCCGCGTCCCCGTGCGCGAAGGCGTGGGCACCGCCCCAGCCGCCGCGCCCGGCGACGATCCGTCATTGATTGCTTGAGGCCGATTTTGCTCGAAAGGAATGCGAACTCAAGGACGACCCTAAAGGGGTCGCCGCCGGAGGCGGTGCTCGCATTCGATGAAACCAAGGCAAATGCGTTGCGCGTGTTCCTTGCCGCGCTCCACTTCATCAAGGTATTGCGCCAGCGTTGGGTGACGCTCGTTTTTGCCGTCGCAATCCGTGACTGCCCAATGTCGCGTTGTCATGAGCGGGACTCCATCTTTCCCTTAGTGAAGCGCCGATTCGGCGTTTCGAGAAAGGCGGCGCCCGCGGAAGGTGACGCCCTCTGTCAAAACGTGGTTAGGCCTTCGCGCTGGCCAGTAACGACCTGAAGGCGTCCGGCGAAACGTCGCCAACGTATTCCGGTTCAGCGTCGCCAGCGTCGCCTTCGAAAACCGCGACGATGGTTGCGTCCGCCAGCAAGCACGGGACGTGCATCGTTTCCGCGTCGCCTTCGTCCGCAATGTTGCGCTGCGGTTCAAAAATCCACGCCATTTTAAGAACTCCTTCGATCCGAGTTAATTCCGCATGGAATCGGTTTGGGACTTGCGCCGTTTCGACGTCGTAAGCATCAGCGAACATTTTCGGCAGTTTCCCGCCGCGCACGTAAGCCCATGACCGGCCCGAGTCGTCATCGCGGACTAGCGCCCGGGGCGCATCCTTGACTTCGAGTTCCTTTCACGCCCGCTCCGCCAAGCAAACAATGACCCAATCCGCCCTATGCTTCATCCCTTGAACACGTTCTCGCGATGCCAGCGAAGGAACGTCGGATGCGGCGCGTGACCTCCCCGAAGAGGCGCGAGAAGCCGTCGATCGGGGTTCAGCATTCGCAGTACCTGCTGCGGGACCTTCCGATTGGCGATTAGGAGTTCGTGATCGTCGGTGATCGAAATCAACCCGCGGTCGAACATCCAGTGGGCAGTCCCGCAGAGCGCGATCCCATTGCGGAGCGAGTCTGGGCCGGAGGCGCCAACTGGCCGGATGTGCGCGGCCTGGACTTCGCTCCGCCCGCCGCCATTTATGATCTTGAGGCCAGTAAATGCGCAAGTGTAGTCGTAAGCGGCTTTGATCGATCCTGAGAAGGCCGCGTCGCGAAACGGGCGAGCCACCACACGCTCGATGATGGGACGTTCGAAGGTCGCGGGGGGCTCCGCAAAGCCGTTGACTTGCGCCGAACCGTCGGGCGCGACGGTCGCGGATTCGGCGAGAACGCTCGCAAAGCCTGCCCGCAGAATCGCGTCGTATTCGCCTTCAGGGAGCGCGCGAACGGCCCGTCCGAACGCGCCCTTGTTCGTTGCGCCGTCTTCACGCTGGACCGCGGATTCGTAGTAGCGCTGGCCCTCCCGGAACGGAACGGCGCGTGCGAAATCGAGATAGGAATCGATCAGCGCATAAAAATGATCCGTGCGCGTCGGGTCAGGAACCACATCGACGATGCGCGCGGTGGCGAAATAGGCTTGTCGTCCGCCTCGGCTGGAGAGTTCACCGGTGGCGCGGCGGGGCTCGTAATAGACGACGAAGTCGCCTTCCGCGGCCTCCACCTGCCTTAGATAGGCGCGCGGAAAATGGTACCGCTGCTCCGGCAAGTCGTCGTAGGTCGGATCGATCTTTGTAGTTAAGATGGCTTTAGCCACTTGCTCGGCCTTCGTTTTGTGGGGACTTTATACTCCTTGTGTTATCGTGACACTTTACTCAGTTCCTAGGGTCCAGACCCGTAAAGTGGTTGGCGTGAGCAGATGGTTGTGATTCAAGGCTTCTGAAAGGAACCTGCTGATGGGCCCCCGCTGAGTGGTCCGATTGGAGTGTTAGTGTAAGTTCGGCCGCGGGGCCACCACCATATCGGCGAGGCGCACCGTCGGGTTGACGAATCAGTATTTCTGAGCCGTCCTTGTAGTACCGGGCGGAAAGGGTCCGCGCCACATCATCAGGCCCGAACAGTCCGAAGCCAAACCCGTTGCCCGCCAGCCGATGTTTCTCCGCGTAATTTTGCAGATACGTCCAAAGACGCTGCGAGAGAGTGTATTTGTCGGAAACGCGGGCCTCTTTCCCGATCGTATACGGTTTCTCAGATCTTTCCCGGCCGTCCGCCGAGTGGAGGATGGTTCGTAGTTTCGGTCCAGTTAGTGGGTCGGGTAGCTTCAGCGTATCGAAGCTGAAGTCAGTCTCCTGGACAAAACCAGCGGTGAAGATGCGCTCGCGATGCTGTGGCACAAAAGACTTCGCCTCAATTACGCGGAAATCGACATGGTAGCCAAGTTCCTTTGTGAGAACATCGTGGATGACCCTGAAGGTTCGTCCGCGATCATAATTAACCAAGTTCTTTACGTTTTCCAGCGGAAATGCTTTTGGTCGATGTGGTGACGGATAATTCGCGCGACCTCGAAGAACAGCGTCCCCTGCGCGTCACACGCAAATCCATGCGGGCGATTAAGAGCGTTTTTCTTTGAGACGCCAGCGATTGAGAATGGCTGACATGGAAAGCCAGCAAGCAGAACATCGTGCTCAGGAATGTCGCCTTCCTTCACCTCGCGAATATCGCCTGCGATGTTATGAGAATCATCCGGAAAATTCGCGCGGTAGGTTTTTTGGCTGTACCGGTCCCACTCGCAGGTGAAGATGCATTTCCCCCCGATTGTTTCAAAACCGCGCCGAAGTCCGCCAATCCCGGCAAACAGATCGATGAAACTGAAGGCTGACGAAGCTTTGCTTCGTTCAACAGGAGGGCTCTTGCAGCGCGCGCAAAAGGTCGAGTTGCGAGACTGAGGGTTCGAGCCGTTGTCGGAGAAACGCGAACTCAGTCACAGGCCACCCCCAAAGATTTCTCAGACGGTGCCACATTCTGCGGGTTAGAACAAGAGGGGAACAAAAAATGTTGTGGACGGCGGGAAAGCTCTTTACGCTCGCCCTCTGGCAAGGCGCTTCGGCATGAGCATATAAATACGCGGCTGGCCGAGCGGCCAGTAAATCAGGAAAGTCGCGTCGGGGTACTCGTTGGATCGGCAGTTCAGTTCGACGGGCTCGTCACGCGTGATCTCGACGCCATTGGCGGCGGCTTGGGCCTTGAAAAGCGCTTCAAGCTCGGCTGGCGCCTCCACCATCACAAGCTCGGACAAGGGGAATCGCTCGTCGATGAAGGGATAGAGGCCGTCTGGAAGGTCCAACATGCGTACCCTTGATCATGGATCATTATCTTGTCTGCGCAATATCGCGCCCCCGCTCCGCCACGCAAATAATGACCCCATCTGCACTCCAGCCTCAGCGGAATCGACGTTCTCTTCCTTTCAGCGGAAGCCGAAATGCCATGGCGCAACATGGCGCCAAAAGATAACCCATGATATGCGGCCAGCGCATGAGGCGCGCTCGCGGAACGTCCCTCTCGCGGACTCGCGCAAGCTCCCTGTTCCCCTCCTGTTACCGCCCTGACAACCGCGAATTATCGCCCTGTTAATCTCCCGTTCCACGATCCGCACGTTTTTCGGTCAAGCACTTGGAATTCAAGGCATTTTCGCCACAAAACGCGGTTGGAGACGCCGAATTCTCCCTGTTTTCTCCCTGCTATACCCCGACTCACTGAGGAGGCGAGAAGGGGGTTGACGGGACGGCCGCATGGGATTCGGCTGGAGGGGTGATTCGCGACGGGTTTCTCTCAGCAATCGACCGGCAAACCCTGATCGGGATTGCGCGGGATGGGCTTGCCGAGCATCGGGTGGCCCGCCGAGCGAACGCTATCGTGCTTCTCGACCGGGGTTGGAGTTGCGAGCGCATCGCGGCGGCATTTTTGCTGGATGACGACACGGTTCGCGATTGGCATCGGGCGTATGAGCGAGGCGGCGTCGAGGGGCTGAGGAGCTTTGGCCACGAAGGCAGCAGCAGCCGCCTTACCGACGAGCAGGAAATCGCTCTGGGCGATTGGATCGACGCCGATTGTCCCCGCAGCACGCGGAAGATCGGGGCTTGGCTGACGCGCTCATTTGGGCTGAGCTATAGCCGCTCGGGGCTGATCGCGTTGCTGCATCGCTTGGGCTTTGACTATCGCAAGCCGGAAGCGATGCCGCGCGGCCTCGACGACGCCAAGCAGCAAGCCTTCATCGACGAATACGAGAACCTGCTCAACACGATGGGCGTCGATGAGGCCGTCGCCTTTGTCGATGCGGTTCATCCGACCCATCAGGTGAGGCCGGCCGGTTGCTGGGCCCGCAAGGACGTCGCCGTCGCGGTGGAGCAGACGACGGGCCGTGACCGGCTCAATATCCACGGCGCCATCAATCTTGAAACCGGCCAGACGCAGATCCTCGTCGTCGAGAAGGTCAACGCGCCGTGCTTCATCGAGCTATTGGGCGAGATCGAGCGCACCCACACCGCGATGCGCCTCATCCACGTCTTCGTCGACAACGCCAGCTATCACAAGGCCGGCATCGTCAAAGCGTGGCTTGCGGCGGCCGGCCGCAAAATCGCGCTGCACTTCCTTCCGCCCTACTGTCCGCATCTCGATCCCATCGAACGGCTGTGGGCCTTGATGCACGAAAACGTCACCCACAACCGGGACTACAAGACCTTCGCCGAGTTCCGCCGGGAGATCATCACGTTCCTCCAGCACACCGTGCCCAAACATTGGAGGCGGTTCCGCAACCGAATCACGGACAATTTCCGCGTGATCCATCGCGCCGATTTTCGGGTTCTCGCTTAGCCGGCGTATAGCAGGACGTGCAGGGCGGATCAGGCCCATCGAGCCCGGGCGGCAGTCATGCGGTCAGCGTGGCGCCCTTCCCTAGCCGAGCTCCCTTAAGACCTTCGGCAGCGCCTCGGGCAGGTCCTCGGCGATGAGGCCGAGGCCGAGCGAGCGGGCGCAGGCGCCGTGCAGCCACACGGCGGCGGAGGCCGCCTCGAAGGGCGGGAGCCCTTGCGCCGCGAGGCCGGCGACGAGGCCGGTCAGGACGTCGCCGGAGCCGGCGGTGGCGAGCGTCGGGGGCAGGTCCCAGCCGATCGCGGCGCGGCCGTCGGGCGCGGCGACGACGGTGTCGGCACCCTTGAGCACGACGACGCTCCCCGTGAGCTTCGCCGCCGCCCGGGCGCGCGCGAGCTTGTCGTCCCCGGCGTCGACGCCCCGGGCGGCGGCGAAGAGCCGCGCGAACTCGCCCTCGTGCGGCGTCATGACGACGGAATGGCCGCCGCGCTCGATCAGGGCGGCCAGCTCCCGGGCCTCTCCCGCAAAACTCGTCAGCGCGTCGGCGTCGAGCACGATCGTTCGCCCCTTGGCGGGGCGGGTCAGCGCGGCCGCGACGAGCTTGCGCAGGTCCGGCCCGACGCCCGCGCCTGGCCCGAGCGCGATAGCCCGCCTGCGCTCGTCCGCCAGCAGCGCCTCGAAGCCGCGGGCCCCCGAAAAGGGCGCGACCATGACCGCGGTCAGATGGCCGGCGTTGACGGCGACGGCGTCGAGCGGGCTTGCGACCGCAACGATCCCCGCGCCGGCCCGTAGCGCCATCCGCGCCGCGAGCCGCGCCGCGCCCGTCTGGTGTGCGGGGCCGGACAAGACGAGCGCGGCGCCGCGCGAATATTTGTGCGACATGGCGTCCGGCCGCCGCAGCGCTTGGCGCCACAGAACAGGCGCGTTGACGAAGGCTTGCGGCCCGATGCGCGGCAACACGCTCGCCGGAATGCCGATGTCGGCGAGGCGGATCGCGCCGCAGAGCGACCGCCCGGGCTCGAGCAGATGGCCGGGCTTGAGGCGGAAGAACATGACGCTCGCCGCGGCCTCGACGGCGACGCCCCGGATCTTGCCGCTCCCGCCGTCCAGCCCCGAGGGCACGTCGACGGCGACCACCGGCCCGCCGCCCCGTGAGAAGGCGTTGATCCGCTCGACGATCGCCCGCGCCTCGCCCTCGATGTCGCGCGCGAGGCCCGCGCCGAACAGGGCGTCGATCACTGAGCTGGCGCCGTCGAGGGCGATCTCCGCCGCCGCCCGGACCGGTCCCTCGAAGCGCGACGCGGCGATCGCGGCGTCGCCTGCCAGCGCCTCGCGCCGCCCAAGGAGGCCGAGTTCGACGGCAAAGCCGCGCCCAGCGAGCAGCCGCGCCGCGATAAAGCCGTCGCCGCCGTTGTTGCCTGGGCCGCAGAGCACGACGACCCGTTCGCGGGATCGCGTCCGTCGCCCCGCCTCGTCGGCGACCGCGAGCCCCGCGCGCTCCATGAGCACGATGCCGGGCGTTCCGGATGCGATCGCCAGCCGGTCGGCCTCGCCCATTTCGGCTGGCGTCAGCAGTTCCGGCAGCTTCAGGGGGTCCAGCATCCGCCGAAAGTGGCGCCGCGTCCGCGACGCGGCAAGCGGCAAGAACGCTCTTTCCATGGCGGCAAATTCTGCTATATCGCGCTCCGGCTGATCCCCGATAGCTCAGCTGGTAGAGCATTCGACTGTTAATCGAATGGTCGCAGGTTCGAAGTCCTGCTCGGGGAGCCAACTAACCCTCTCAAAATGTTCGCTTGGTGGATTTTGGCGTTCCGGCAGCGGCTGGTCGGAATGGCTATGGGGGCACGCGAAGGCTTCAGACATTTCGTCACCTCCATGACTGCTCAGGCTGCTTCCGGCTGGAGCGGTTGCCGGGTGGGGCTCGCACCCACTGGAAAGCGCCGCCTTGTCACGGCGCACACGTCAAAGCGGATATTCGGGCTCGCGACAGTGGACATCTCGGTTGTGGGAGCGCGGTCGTTTGCTTTTCGGCTCAAGACGGACTGTTTTCTCGGACAGAAGGAAAACAAGTCTACTTCGCGGTGGTCTCTCAAAGTTGAGCGACGTGAGGCTGATGTTCAGGAGAAGGCGCCTTGCGGTAACCCAAGGCGGGGGATTGGCCGCGATCGGCGCCGCCCTCCACGGCCGCCAGTCACTTCCCGAAAATCACGCGTCACCCTTGCAGTCAAGTCGATCTCAAACCAAGGGCGCTGCGAGGCTGCTCGACCACAAGGGGCCGCCTCGACGCCCAGGTTCGCAATCTGGTCGGATCTATCCAGGCCCCTTCGCGGTCTTATGCGGCCGCGCGCACGAGTCGCGCTCCACGAATTGCGGAGGAAAGAGGAACTGCCGGCTGGACGGCTGGGTCTCTCCTGCGACCTGTTCGAGCAGAGTTGCGATCGCGGTCCTGGTCATCTCCTCGATCGGCTGAGCGATCAGCGTCGGACGTGGATGCATGATGTCCGCCCAGTCGAAATCGTCGACGCCGATGAACGACGCTTCTTCCGGACACCGCGCCTTGAGGTCCGCCAGCGCCCGTATGACTCCGATCGTCATGAAGTTGCTCAGCGACACAAACGCGGTCGGCGGCGAGGGCGAACTCATCCGGCGTCGCGTCTCCTCGCACGCCTTCTGCGAGGTGAACTGGGCCAGACTAACCTGATCGTCGGCAAGCGCGAGCCCGCGCTCCATGAAGGCGATGCGGCAGCCCTTGAGCCTGAGCTCGTGCGAGGAGACGCCCTCGCGCCCGCCGATCACGACAATGCGGCGATGCCCGAGGTCGAGGAGGCGGCGCGCGGCCATCGCGCCGGCCTCGACGTCATCGAGCGCGACAAAGTCGAAGGGCGTTCCCGCGACTTGGCTACCCATGAGCACGGTCGGCACATGAATTTCAGCCATCAACCGCCGGCCGTGACGGACGTCAGAGCGCGTTGAGATGAGGATGAGACCCGCGACGCGCTGCATGCGCATCATCTTGAGGATGCGCATCTCGTGGTCCGTATCTTCGTCGGTATTGTAGACGAAGGTCATGTAGCCCGCTTTGAGGCACTCGTTCTCGACGACGCGCGCGAGCGCCGAAAAGTGCGGATTGGTAATGTCGGGCACAATCACGCCGATGAGACGCGAGCGGCCGCTCCTGAGCGTCTGAGCTGCGCGTTGCGGCGCATAGCCGATTTCGGCGATCGCCCGTTCGACCTTGACGATCACCTCGTCGCTAGTCGGCGCGGAGCGGTTGATGACGGCGGATACGGTCGAGATCGCCACGCCCGCCCGCTTGGCGACGTCCCGGATGGTAGACACGAGGTTGGTTCCTTGACAGCCGATCATCGGTTCCCTAACATCGAAACGTTTCGACACCAACCGATAAGCCGTGCGCTCGCAAGGAACCGGCCGCCTGATCCGGGATCCTCGCGAACAACGCCAGGCGCACGAAACGCCGACAACGGGAGGACCATCGTGAAAGCGCGACTGACCGGACTCATGCTTGCCGCGGGCCTCGCTCTCGGTGCGAACGCAGCTCGGGCCGACGACGTCTCGGCCAATCTGAGGCTGATGGCTTTCGGCGGCGATGCGCAACTGACCGCGGTGAAGCACGCTGTGGAGCGCTTCAACCAGCAGTATCCAAACGTCAAAGTCGAGATCGCCATCGACCCGATCACCAACGGCTGGGGCGATTACGTCACCCACGTCCTGTCGCAGTTCAACGCCGGCAATGCCTACGACGTCTACGGAACGGCGATCGAGACCTTCCGCACCTTCGAGAACTCGCGGCATCTTCATCCCGCTCGACGACTATATCGCGAAGAACCCGAGCTACTCGGACTTCGACCCGTCACTGTTCAAGTACTCGTCTTACGAGGGAAAGACCTATTTCATTCCGATTGGCTGGAACAACATCATGATCAACTACAATCGCGCGTTGTTCCGCGATGCGGGAATCGACTATCCAAAGGACTGGACCTGGGACCAGTTCCGCGAGGTGGCCAAGAAGCTCACCAAGCACGACGCCGCCGGCAACGTGACCCAGTACGGCTATGAGGTGCCGAACCAGAATTTCTTCGTTCAACCCTGGTTCCTGACCAACGGCACGTCCCCGCTGAACGCCGACTGGACCGCCTCGAACATGCTCGATCCCAAGGTCGCCGAGACCTTGCAGTTCCTCCACGACCTGATCCACGTCGACAAGGTGTCGCCGATCCCGGGCAAGGACACGATGGACAACCAGTTTGGCGCCGGGCAGGTCGCAATGATTTCGCGTGGCCACTGGATCCTCGAGAACGCTAAGAAGGCGAAGCTCGACATGGACATCGCCGACGTGCCCTCGAAGGTGAACGGGAACACGGTCATCGGCTTCGGCGGGTATGGCGTGTCCAAGACCTCCAAATATCCGGAGCTCGCCAAGGCGCTGATCGGGGCGCTGACGAGCGAGGAGACGCAGAAGGAAGAAGGCGAGCTCGGCGGCGGCGTTCCCGGCCGCAAGTCGGCGGCCGAGACGCCGGCCTTCCTCGCCTTTCCGCCGAGCGCGGCGCTCTACTATCAGACGCTGCCGCATACGTCGCCCGTGCCGTCGCCGGCGAATTTCCAGGACGTCGAGAAGATCTTCATGCGCAACTACGTGGCGATGATGGCGGATGAGATTTCGATCCCGGAAGGCGTGAAGCGCACGGATCAGGAATTGAGCGAGTCCTTCAAGCGGCTAGCCGCCCAGCAGAGCAAATAGGCGGTCGATCGCGCCGCCGCCCGGCACAACCACGACCCGGGCGGCGTGTCTCCGCCTCTGAACACACCGGCACCGGATTCTTCTCGATGCAGACGGCCGTCATACCCCAGGCGTCCGAACTCAACCGCGCGCAGGCCCGCGCAGGCTATCTCTTCGTCCTGCCGTCTCTTGCGCTCTACCTCGTCTTCGTTTTCGCGCCGGTCGTCGTCACCTGTGTTCTGAGTTTCGCCTTCTACGATCCGATGCTCGGGTCGCGATGGGTCGGGTTCGACAACTACCGTCGCTTCTTCACGGACGACCGGTCGCTGCAAATCTTCTGGAACACGCTGCGATTCACGCTGTTCGCCGTGACCGGCAACATTTGCGTCGGCATGCTGTTCGCGCTCGCGCTCAACCGCCGGATGCCGGCCGTCCTGCTCTATCTCTTCCGGCTCGCCTACTTTCTGCCCGTGATCATCGCGGCGGCCTTCGTCTCGATCGTCTGGGGCTACTTCTACGGCGACGATCTCGGCGTCATCAATTACTACCTCATTCGCCTCGGCTTCAGCCCGGTACACTGGCTAACGTCCAGCCACAACGCGATGATGTCGATCGTCTTCATGGACGTGTGGAAGAACGCCGGCTTCTTCATGATCATCTTCATCGCGGCGCTCCAGGGCGTACCGAAGTCGCTGATCGAAGCGGCGGTCATGGACGGCGCCTCGTACTGGCGGCGATTCTTCAGGATCGTCTTGCCATGGATCTCACCCGTAGTCTTCTTCGCGATCGTCTACGCGTCGATCGGCGCGCTGCAGGTGTTCGAATCGATCGTGATTCTGACCCGCGGTGGCCCCGGCGACGCGACGCGCTCGATGTCGATCTACATTGTCGAGGAAGCTTTCGACAGTTTCGAGATCGGCTACGCCGCCTCGATCGCCGTCGTCATGACCGTAGTCATCCTCATGATCACCGCGTTGCAATTCATGGCCTCGCGCGCCTGGGTCCGTCACTAGGATGCACACCAAGGCCTCAGAGCGCGGCATCGATCTGGCGATCATCGCCGTCATGGCGGCGCTCGGAATCTTCATGCTGCTGCCGTTCGCGTGGCTCTTCAGCATGTCGTTCCGCACGGTGAAGGACGCCTACCGGATGCCGCCGAGCTTCCTGCCGCCGCGTCTCGATTTCGATAATTATCGCGCGGTTCTCGATTCGTCGGTGCCGTTCCTCCAGATTTACGCCAACAGCGTCGAGATCGCGGTGATCGTGACAATCGGCCAGCTCGTTACCTGCACGCTGGCGGCGTTCGCCTTCGCGAGGCTGCATTTTCGCGGCCGCGACAGCCTCTTTTTCGTCATGCTGGTCGGGCTCCTCTTCCCGGCGCAGGTGACGATCATTCCGATCTATCTCGGGTTCGCCAAGGTCGGATTGCTGAACCGCCCGATCGGCCTGGCTCTGATGTATCTGACCTCGAGCTTCGGCGTGTTCTTGGTCCGGCAATTCATGCTCTCGCAACCAAAGGCGCTCGAAGACGCGGCGCTGATGGACGGCGCCGGATATTTCAAGATTTTCTTCCGTATCTCACTGCCGCAGTTGCGCCCCGCTCTGGCCGCGCTCGGCATCATCACCTTCACCCAGACCTGGAACTACTATTTTCAGGCGCGGGTGCTCCTCGAGCCGCAGGATGCGATGACGCTTCCGGTTGCGATGGACGTGCTCAGGGGCTACCTCGGGTCGGGGAATCTCGCACTTGTCATGGCAGCGATGAGCATGTCGGTGATGCCGGTCATCCTCCTCTTTTTGCTGGCGCAGAGGATGGTGATCGAAGGAATCGCCATGAGCGGCATCAAGAATTGAGGGACAGCATGGACGCCATTGCGCAGTCAAACCCATTCGCGGCAATCGACGACCGCTTCGTCTACCGCGGCGCCCGCCGACAACACGTGGCGTTTCCGCTCGGTGGCATCGGCTCCGGCAGCGTTTCGCTGACGGGCAGCGGTCGGCTCGTCGACTGGAGCATCCGCAATCGGCCGGCGATCCATCAGCACAACGGCTACAGCCATTTTGCCATCAAGGCCGAGCGCGACGGCGAGCTGATCGACGCCCGCGTCCTCAATGGCCCTTACGAGGGATTGGCGATCGGATCGCCCAGCCGGCGCAAGTTCGACGGGTACGGATTCGGCGCCAATCGCGACTCGATGGCCGGCGTCCCGCATTTCGACGACGCACTCTTCGTCGGACGATTTCCGGTCGCCGAGATCGAATTCATACGTGACGCCTTTCCAGGCAGGGTGTGGATGACGGCTTTCAGCCCGTTCGTCCCGCACGACGACCGCGACACGTCGATGCCGGCGGCCATGTTCTCGTTTACGATCTTAAACGATGCCGATGGGCCGATCGACTATACGGTTGCGGCCACGCTTGGGAACTATGGCTGCGACAGCGGCGTGCACCTCTTCTCCCGATCGGGGCCCCTCAGCGCGCTCCACTTCACCTCCGCCGACGTCGACAGGCCTCAATGGCAGCGCGGCGACCTCGCGTTGACGACCGAGGGCGGCGGTGTTGAACACGTCGACTATCACGTGCGCGGGCAATGGTTCGATAGCCTGAGCCGGTACTGGCGCGAATTCGCGCGACCCGGTCCGCTTCGCGAACGATGCTATGAGGAGCCGCGCCCGACCGCCAACATGTTCAAGCAGCCTGAGCACGGCACGCTGGCGCGCCGGATCCGCGTTGACCCCGGTGTGCGTGCACATGTGCGTTTCGCCATTACCTGGAACTATCCAGTCGGCGCGATCTACTGGTTCAACCGCGAGGGCCCCGGCGATCCCGAATATAGCGGCGAGCCGCCGACATGGCGGAACTACTATGCGACGCAATGGGCCGATTCGCTCGCGAGCGGGGCCGAGGCGTTCCGCCGATGGGATGAGCTGGAAGCAGCGACCTCAGCCTTCCGCGACTCGTTATTCGGCTCATCGATGCCGTCCGAGATTGTCGACGCCGTGTCCGGCACGCTCGGCGTGCTGCGCAGCGCCACTGTCATTCGCCTCGAAGGGGGCGAGCTCTGGGGCTGGGAGGGCCAGCATATCGGCGAGGGGTCCTGCGAAGGCAGCTGCACCCATGTCTGGAACTACCAGCAGGCGCTTGCCTGGCTGTTCCCCAGCCTGGAGAGAACGCTGCGCGAGACCGAGTTCACCTACAATCAGCTTCCCAACGGCGGGCTCACGTTCCGCCAGCGTCTGCCGCTCGGCTCCGGCTTCGATATCATCGGCCCATGCGCCGACGGGCACTTCGGCGCGACGATCAAGGCCTACCGCGAATGGCGGAACTCGGGCGACGTTGTCTGGCTGCGCCGGCACTGGCCGAACATCAAGCGGTCAATCGAATATGCCTGGTCGCCGGACAACCGCGATCGTTGGGACCCGGACAAGACGGGCGTTCTGTGGGGTCGGCAGCATCACACCCTCGACATGGAGCTGTTCGGACCGAATTCCTGGCTGACCAGCATGTATCTCGCCGCGCTGAAAGCCGCGGCCGAGATGGCCATCGCGATCGGTGAGCCCGAATTCGGGGCGGAATGCGCGGCACTGGCCAGCAAAGGCGGCGCCTACGTCGATCGCGTCCTCTTCAACGGGCGATACTACGCGCAGAAGCTCGCGCTTGACGATCGTTCCGCCCTCGAGCCGTTCGATCAGGGACGCAAGGCCGGCGTCCTGCGCAACTCCTTCATGGAGGCCTATTGGTCGCGCGAATACGGGGAGATCAAGTATCAAATCGGCGGCGGTTGCCTGACAGACCAGATCCTCGGTCAGTGGCATGCCGACCTCGTGGGCCTCGGCGATCTCTTGTCGCCGGAGAACGTCGCCGCGGCTCTCAGCACGATCTACCAGGAGAATTTTCGGCCGACGCTGCGCGATCATTTCAATCCGTGCCGCGTCTACGCGTACGAGGACGAGGCGGGCCTCATCGTGTGCTCGTGGCCCGAGGGCTCGGAAGAGCCGGCGACCCCTGTCCCCTATTCGGAGGAGGTTTGGACCGGTCTCGAGTACATGTTTGCAGCCCACCTCATCGCGCGCGGCTTTGTCGACGAGGGCCTGACGATCGTACGTGCGGCGCGAGCGCGCCATGACGGCTCGCGGCGAAATCCTTGGAACGATATTGAGTGTGGCAGCTACTACGCTCGCTCGCTCTCGAGCTACGCGCTCTTGAACGCCTATATCGGCCTGAGCTTTGATCAGCGCGCGGACGAAATCGGCTTCAGGCCGGCGCGGGCCGGGGATGGGACCTACTTCTGGTCGGCGGGCCGCGGCTGGGGCGAGATCGAATTCCGCGAACGCACGGCGGTCCTATCGGTCAAGGGCGGCGAGCTCGCGGTTTCGCGCCTCCGCTTGCCGAACCTGGGGGGACGCGTCACGGTGGACGGGCGGCCCGTCGAGCGCGACCGCGACGTCGTCCTGTTGGGCGCGCGCCGCCGGCTCGTGCCGGGGGAGCGTATTGTCGTCGGAGCGGACGACCGTGGCGCGGCTTGAGCTAAAGGGCCTTCGCAAGAGCTTTCAGTCCGTCGAGGTGATCCACGGGGTGGACCTGACGGTGGAGGCCGGATCCTTCACGGTGTTCGTCGGCCCTTCGGGCTGCGGAAAATCTACGCTCTTGCGGATGATCGCGGGTCTCGAGGACGTCACCGAGGGAAACATCCTCTTGGACGGCATGCGCTGCGAGCATCTCCTGCCGGCGAGCCGCGGCATGGCGATGGTGTTCCAGTCCTATGCGCTCTATCCGCACATGAGCGTGCGTGAGAACCTCCGCTTCGGCCTGGTCTGCCAGAAAGTCGGCAAGGCCGAAATCGCCGGGCGGATTGCGCGTGCGGCCGAGATTCTACAGATCGGGCCGCTTCTCGACCGCCTGCCGTCGCAGTTGTCGGGAGGCCAGAGTCAGCGCGTCGCGATCGGCCGGGCGATCGTCAAGGAGCCGAAGGCTTTCCTGTTCGACGAACCGCTGTCGAACCTTGACGCCGAACTGCGGGTTAAGATGCGGAGCGAGATCGCAGCCCTGCATCGGCGGCTCGGCGCGACGATGATCTATGTCACGCACGATCAGGTCGAGGCGATGACAATGGCCGACACAATCGTTGTCCTCCGCGACGGCGCGGTCGAGCAGATGGGCCCGCCGATCGAGCTCTATTCGCGTCCACGCAATCGCTTCGTCGCCTGTTTCCTCGGCGCCCCGCAAATGAACATCCTCGCCGCCGCGCCGGTCGGACCGAGCGGCAGCGGCATGAAGCTCGCGCTCGATCAGGGCCGCGTCGACGTCGAGGCCAGCGTCCCCTCGGAGGCCCACAAGCCAGGAAGCCAGTTGAGCGTCGGCATACGGCCCGAGCATCTGACGCCGAGCGGCGGCGGACTGCGCGCGCGCGTGGAAGCGAGCGAAGTCCTTGGCGCCGAGACGATCATTCACGGGGTCCTGCAATCGGGCGAGCGGCTGGCAGTGTCGCTGCGCGGCCTGCACCGGGTCGGTCACGGAGAGTCGATCGGGTTCGAGGTCGATCCCAGCGATGTCCACGTCTTCGACGAAAACGGAGACGCCTTTCCCCGCAGCGCCTATGCCCACGTCGAAACGCTGACCTGACTTGTGTGTTTGACCCGCCACGCGGTCAGCGAATGTCCGCTTTGAGCGGACTACGGGTCTACAGGGGTCGCCAAGAAAGGTCCGGAGTTTAGAGCGAAACCGCCATAGGCGGGATGGAAGGGTTGCGCCAGGAGCGGGCTTTCCTGAAAGTCGCTTCGAATGCGTCAGTTCGACCTGACGCGCAACATTCGTCCAAGGAATTAAACGGGGCGAATCGACGTCAAGCCGCAATTGCGCGTCGGGCGCGAACACTCAGCGAGTAATATCGCTGATCGAAAAGCGCATGATAGACACCGCGGTCACACAATGGGCGCCGTCTCTTTCGCACCTGCATTTCATTCGTGCGCTGCGTCAGAGTCCCTCCCCCGGAGCGTCGTTCGGCGCACGTCGCGGATTTCGTTACGCTCGAAGCGGCGCGCCCGGTGCATCGTCGTGCGGTTGTCCCAAATGACGAGATCGCCTGGCCGCCAGCGGTGACGGTAAACGAATTGAGGCTGCGTCGCGTGCTCGGTCTGATCGCGCAGAAGCATTCGCGCTTCAGGAATGGTCCAACCGACGATCGCCCCTGCATGGGCAGACAGGAACAGCGACTTGCGGCCGGTGCGGGGGTCGGTTCGGACAAGGCGGTGGCGGACGGGACGGAAATGCTCCCGCTCCTCCGGCGTCAGGTCAACGAAGCCGATCGTCTCCCGGGAGTAGATCAGAGAGTGTTCGCACACCAGGTCCTCGATCTCCGCCTTGGTCGCGACTTCCAGAGCGTCGTAGGCGGCGCGCATGTCGGCTAACTCGGTATCGCCTCCGTGCGACGGGATCGTGCGCCCCGACAGCAGGGAATATTTGGCCGGGACGGGACGGAACGAACTGTCGGAGTGCCACAGACGGTCGGCAAGCTTGAAGAGCCAGACGCGGTCCTCCGGGGACATGATCTTGCCGTCGAGAGTGAGATTGGAGAAGTCAGCTATGCCGCCGGCCACCCGTTCTTCCTCGCGCTTGCGGATATGCCCCGGGGTCTCATAGCGCTCAAGCGCGCCAAACTGGCGCGTCAAGGCGAGCTGTTGCTCGTCCGTCAGCGGCTGGTTGCGAAAGACGAGGACGGCGTGCCGATCCATGGCGGCGTCAATCCCGCTTATATCCTCGTCCGTGAGCTGCGCGCTGCAGTCGACGCCGACGACCTCGCCGGCGAACGCGCCGGGAATGGGAGAGACCACAATGGGCATGGGAGCCTCCTCGAAGCAGCGCCCACGATTCCGCAGAAGTTTATCGCAGGAGGGCCGATAGAGCGTTAGCTTTTTTTTACATCTGGATTATCATAGGTAAACAAAGATCCGACGCGCCGTCGTTGATCCTTGTATCAACGAGCCTGCCGGGAAAGATAGCTAGACCTTCTCGCGGGCGGACGGGGGGGACGGAAAAGCGCCGACGGACGGGGTTCCCGGCGCCAAAGAGATACTAGGGGCGACGCCGTTTTCAACGCGCAAACAATGCGCATGAGGAGGAAGCTGCCATGGTCGGTATCGCAAACGAAATACGCGCGGCGCGTCGATGCCCAAGCCGCAGAGCCGTCCTCGCCGGCGGCGTAGCGGCGGCGGCGATCACCGGATTTCCCTACGTTTCCCGTGGCTTCGCGGCGCAAACGTTGAAGTTCTGGCAATTCTACGCGCCGGGAGGCGGCGTCGCGAACTCAAGACAAATGGTTCGAGGACGTGGTCAAGGGCTGGAACGACAGCCACGAGGTCAAGGTCGAGCTCGTCTACGTGCCGAACAACTCCTACATGGACGGCACCAAGCTGCCGACCGCATTCGCCTCGGGATCGGGTCCTGACCTCTTCATCATCAGCCCCGGCGATTTCCTGCGCTACTACAACGGCGGCGTGCTGCTCGATCTGACGCCATTCATGGAGCAGGCCGCGCGGGACGATTTCTTTCCCAGCGTGATCGCCAATCGCATGGTCGACGGGAAAATTTATGGCCTGCCGTACGAAGTCGAGCCGATGGCCATGTATTATAGCGTCGACGCCTTCAACGAAATCGGGCTCACCGACAAGGATGTTCCGAAGACCTGGGAGGATCTCCTCTCCGTCGCCAAAAAGCTGACGAACGCGAAGCGGTTCGGGGTCCTGTTCGAGACGAGCCCCGGCTACTACCAGAATTTCACCTGGTATCCGTTCCTTTGGGAAGCCGGCGGGGACTTCCAGACGAAGGAGGGCAAGAGTGCCTTCAATTCTCCCGCGACCGTGCAAGCGCTTAAGTTCTGGCAGGATTCGATCGCCATGGGCGTTGCGCCGCGCAAGCCGCTCGGCGGCGGCGCGTGGGACGCGGTGCCGAATATTGGCTCCGGCTATTGCGCAATGCAGAACGTCGGCATCTGGGCGATCGCCCAGTTGCGCGAGGGCGCGCCCGATTTCAAGTACGGCGTCTTCAAGCTGCCGACGCCTCCTGGCGGAAAATACATCACCATTGGCGGCGGCTGGGCCTTCGTCGCCAATGCGCGCGGATGGAATCCAAAGGCGGCCGGCGAATTCTGCGCCTGGGCGCTCGGATCGCCGAAGGGGGGCTCGGTCGAGCGGATCGTCGATTGGTGCACCAAGGCCAAGAGCGATATGCCGCCGACAAAATCGGCCCTTGAAGGCGGCAAGGCCGCATTCGAGAACGGCTTCCTCAAGGTGTTTACCGACGAGATCTACCCGGGAGCGCGCGCCGAGCCGCGGATGCCGCCGCCGGTCTACAAGGCGATTTCGGACGCGATCCAGGCTGCGCAGCTCAACGGGCAAAGTCCGGAGCAAGCGGCGGCGGCCGCCTCCGACCAGATCGACGCCTTCCTCGCCGGGTACAAAGGCGCGCCGATCCTCTGATGCAGGATCGCGTCGCCCCCGCACGAGAGGGCGCCCGCGCCGCGGCACCCTCGGTCGACGAAGGCCCGCGGCTTTCCAACCGCGCGCGTGAACGGATCGCGGGCTACCTTTTTGTTGCGCCGGACGCAATCGGCCTGCTGATTTTTGTCGGCGGGCCGATGATCCTTTCGCTCAGCCTCGGCTTCTTTTCGGTCAGCGGTTTTGGCGAGTACCAGTTCGTCGGCTTTGCCAACTATCGGCGGATGATGGCCGATCCGCTGTTCTGGCGAAGCATCGAAGTGACCGTTCTTTACGTGGTCGCGCTCGTCCCGTCGCTTTATGTCGTCGGGCTCGGGCTTGCGCTGCTCGTGCAGTCGAACTCGCGCTTCAACACGATCGTGCGCAGCCTCTTGTTCATGCCGCAGACCGTCAGCCTCGTTGTCGTCGGGCTCGTCTGGCAGGTCCTGCTCGTCGACAAGATCGGCCTCTTCAATCAGTTCGGCGCGACGTTCAATCTGCAGTCGATCTCGTGGCTCGGCGATCCGCACTTTGCCCTCCTCACCGTCGTCGTGATCAGCGTCTGGTTCCTCATGGGCTTCTACATGCTGATCTTTCTCGGCGGGTTGCAGGACATTCCGCGCGAATATTACGAGGCGGCGCGCATTGACGGAGCCGGGGCGGTGCAATCCTTCTTCAAGATCACCCTGCCGCTGTTGCAGCCGACGAGCTTCTTCGTCCTGCTCGTCTCGACGGTCGCCGCGGTGTGCGGATCGCAGACCTTCGACCTCATTTATATCATGACGAAGGGAGGACCAGCGAATTCGACCTCGCTCGCGATCTTCTACATCTACCAGCAGGCGTTCCTGTTCAACGAGTACGGCTATGCCGCCGCCATGGCGTCCGTCCTCGTCGTCGTGCTGATGGCGATCACGGTTCTCCTGTTCGCGCTGACGCGCGGCGGGCGGTTCACCTATGGCTGAGGTCGCTTCGGCGTTCACGGAGGAGGACGCGGACGAGCGCCGACGGCTCCAGCCGGTGCGCATTGCGCTTTACGTGGTCGCCTCGATTCTCTCCTTCATGACCGTCGCGCCGCTCTTTTATATGGTGTCGATGTCGCTGAAGGAGACGAACGAGGTGTTCGGCGTCAATCTTGTGCCGCACCATCCGACTTTCGCGAATTTCGTCTACGTCTTCACCCAGGTCGACTTCCTCCGCTATCTGTGGAACACGTTCTTCGTGGCGGCCGTGGTCACGGTCGTCGCGCTCGTTTTCCACTCCATGGCGGGCTATGCGCTGGCAAGACTGAGGTTTCCCGGGCGCGACGCAATCTTTCTCGCCATGTTCGCGACCTTCCTGATCTCGCAGCCGGTGATCATCGTGCCCCTGTTCATTCTCGCGCGCGCCCTGCACCTCCTCGACAGCTACGCCGGCCTGATCGTTCCCTCGATCTTCAACGCGTTCGGCATCTTCCTGCTGCGCCAATTCTATCTGGCCGTGCCGCGAGAACTCGAGGAGGCGGCGCTGATTGACGGCGCCGGCTATTTCCGAATCTGGTGGTCGATCATCCTCCCGCTCAGCCGCCCCATTCTCTCGGCGCTGGCGATCCTGTTCTTCCTCGCCAACTGGAATTCCTTCCTCTGGCCGCTGACCATCATATCCAACCAGGACCTTTGGATGGTGCAGGTCGCGATCGCAAGCTTCCGACAACAGTACAATGGCTCCTGGAACTACATCATGGCGGCCTCGACCGTCGTCGCTCTGCCGACCATCGTAATGTTCGTCATCTTCCAGAAGCGCATCATCGAGTCGATCAAGACGAGCGGCATCAAATGAGCTCATCAGGAAGCGCAAAGGGACAATTGCCATGACGCAGCGCTTTTCGGGTCTCGGACTGCATCTCGGCAATCTGTCGCTTCTTTCTGACGCGAGGTCCCGCTCGATCAGCGCCGAAAACCCGACAGGCGAGAAGGGCGGGGGCGGGATGGCCGAGGACGGGACCGGGTCGGTCCACGCGCGCGGGCTCGGGCGCGGCTGGAAGATTTCGCCCTCGAAGCGCGTAGCTCCAGGAGAGACGCTTCTGCTCGGCGACATCGAGGGGTCGGGCGCCATTCAGCAGATCTGGATCACGCCGGCGAACGTACGCTGGCGCGATCTCGTTTTGCGCATTCACTGGGACGGCCAGGAGCAGCCGTCGGTCGAGGCGCCGCTTGGCGATTTTTTCGCCTGCGGTTGGGGCCGATACGCGCAGGTGAGTTCGCTTGCCGTTTGCGTCAATCCGGGCCGGGCGTTCAACTGCTACTGGGAGATGCCTTTTCGCCAGGGCGCGCGTCTCACCCTCGAGAACCGCGATCCGGATTCGGAGGCGATCATATACTGGCAGATCAACTATACGCTCACCGAAGTTCCCGAGGACGCCGCCTATTTCCATGCGCGGTTTCGGCGGACCAACCCGTTGCCGTTCAAGCAGGACTACGTCGTGCTCGACGGCGTGCGCGGACGGGGTCACTATGTCGGGACTTATGTTGCCTGGGGCGTCAACAATTCCGGCTGGTGGGGGGAGGGGGAGATCAAGTTTTTCCTCGACGGCGATGAGTGGCCGACAATCTGCGGGACCGGCACCGAGGATTATTTTTGCGGCGCGTACAACTTCGACGCGGGGACGATCGACGCGGCATTCCCGCGCGCCTACATTGAGTTCACAACGCCCTATGCAGGCCTGCCGCAAGTCATCCGGCCGGACGGGACCTATCAGTCGCAACAGCGCTTCGGCCTCTATCGCTGGCATATCATGGATCCGATCCGTTTCGACGCGGATCTCAAGGTCACCCTGCAAGCGATCGGCTGGCGGACGGAGAAGGACAAGCGACGCTACCTGCCGCTGCAGGACGACATCGCCTCCGTCGCCTATTGGTACCAGACGCTGCCGACAGCGCCCTTTCCGCCGCTGCCGGATCGCGACTATCTCGAAATCATTTAGGCGTCCGCGATGAGAACTCTGCCGCAGGACTACGCGGAGCGGGCCTACGCCGCGGTACTCGGCAAGCTGATCGGCGTCTATCTCGGCCGCCCTTTCGAGGGATGGACGTATCAGCGGATCATCGACGAGCTCGGGCCCATCGAGAACTATGTCCACGAGCGTCTTGCCTGTCCGTTGGTCGTCACCGATGACGATATCGCCGGGACGTTCACCTTCATCCGCGCTCTCGAGGATCACGGCGCGCGCCCTGACATCAGTTCGCGCGAGATCGGCAAGACCTGGCTCAACTACATCGTCGAGAATCGCGCCATCCTTTGGTGGGGCGGGAACGGCAATTCCACCGAGCACACCGCCTGGCTCAATTTGAAGCGCGGGATCGAGGCGCCTGAAAGCGGGTCGATCGCAGTCAACGGCCAGGCCGTCGCCGAGCAGATCGGCGCGCAGATCTTCATCGACGGCTGGGCGATCGTTGCGCCGGGAAATCCGTCTCTCGCGGCGCGCCTCGCAGAGCAGGCGGCCAAGGTCAGTCACGACGGGACGGCGGTGGACGCCGCGAAACTGTGGGCGGCGATGGAGGCCGAGGCCTTCGTATCGCGAGACGTCGAGCGGCTGATCGACATCGGCCTTGCGCACATTCCGGCCTCGAGCCCGATCGCGAAGCTTGTCGCAGATATCCGCCAATGGCGGCGCCAGTATTCGGACTGGCGCGACACGCGGCAGGCGATCGAGGCGCGCTATGGCTACGACAAATATCCCGGCAATTGCCATGTCGTCCCCAACCACGCGCTGATGATCATGACCCTCCTCTACGAGCCCGCCGACTTCTCGCGGGCGCAGACAATCGTGTGCACCTCGGGCTGGGATACGGACTGCAACGCGGGCAATGTCGGCTGTCTGATGGGCGCGATGCTCGGCCTCGAGGGGATCGAGGCGGGCCGAGATTGGCGTGGGCCGATCGCCGACCGGATGCTCATTTCCTCCGCTGACGGCGGGGGCGCGATCAACGACGCGGTGCGGGTCAGCGCGCGGCTCGTCGACCTCGGACGCAAGCTCGCCGGTCAGCAACCGCAAATCGCGCCCAAGGACGGCGCCCAGTTTCACTTTTCTCCGCCCGGCAGCGTGCAAGGGTTCATGCCAGCGGGCGACGGAGCCGCAAGGCCTGTCATTAGGAACGTTCCCCATGGCGCCGGCCGGGCCCTGCGAGTGCGCTACGCCGGTCTTGGCGCCGAGCCGGCGACGGTGCTGACGCCAACTTTCGCGCCGCCCGAGGTTGCGCGCATGCGCACCTACGAGCTCACGGCGACGCCCCTCGTCTATCCGGGGGAAATCGTGCGAGCGCGCGTGGAAGCGGACACGCGCAACGCTAATCCTGTCAGTGTCGGTCTGCGCGCGCTCGTATATGGGGCAAATGACGCCCTTTCGCCGCTTGACAGCGCACCGGTCGTTCTTTCGCCTGGCACGGAGACGGTTTTGACCTGGCGTTTGCCCGATACTGGCGGAGAACCGATCCAATCGATCGGCCTCGTCTTTCATTCGGACGGCGCGACAACCGACGGTGCGATCCTGCTCGACTATCTGCGATGGGACGGACCGCCCAACGTCGAGCTCCGGCGGCCGGACGCGCCTGGAGAGTTCTGGCGCAGAGCCTGGGTCAATGCGGTCGGCGTCTTCTCGACCAACTTTCCGCAGGCATTTCGAATCTCGCAGGACCGCGGCGAAGGCATGATCATCCACGGAGGGCGTCGATGGACCGACTACCGGGTGGAGATGGCGCTGACGGTTCACTTGGCTGAATACGCGGGCGTCGGCGCGCGGGTGCAGGGCTTGCGCCGCTATTACGCCGTGCTGCTGGTGCGGCCGGATCGCCTGCGCCTCGTGCGCGTTGTAGACGAGGCGGTGAACGTCCTTGCTGAGAGCGCCTTCGCTTGGAGCTTCGAGACCCCTTACGCGTTTGTCGTCCAAGTCTCCGGCGCGACGATCGAGGCTTCGGTCAACGGCATTCAGCTCAACGCCCTCGACGAAAGCCCACTTGCTCTCGCGGACGGCGGGGTCGCGTTGATCCTCCAAGGCGGCGCTTGCTCTTGCGACGCAATCCACGTCGGCCCGCCGCGCGGCGCGCCGGACCTATCGGGCGTGGCGGTTTCGGCGGCCGTCCCGGCCTGACTTCGGAGACTTTTCATGGCTGGCGTCAGGATCGAGAACGTCGACAAGTCCTTCGGCTCGGTCAAAGTCATCCGAAACGTGGACATCGAGGCCGAGGACGGCGAGTTTGTCGTTCTCGTCGGTCCCTCGGGTTGCGGGAAATCGACGCTGCTGCGAATGATCGCTGGCCTCGAAGAGATCACCAGCGGGAAGATCCGGATCGGCGATCGGGTGGTCAACAATCTCAATCCGAAGGATCGCGACATCGCGATGGTCTTCCAGAACTACGCGCTCTATCCACACATGACCGTGCGGGAGAACATGGAGTTCTCGCTCGTCCTGAGGAAGATGAGGAAGACGGAACGGGTCGCCCACGTCGATCGCGCCGCCTCGATTCTCGGTATCGGGCAGCTCCTCGATCGGCGTCCGGGTCAATTGTCCGGCGGCCAGCGACAGCGGGTCGCGATGGGCCGCGCGATCGTGCGCGACCCGCAAGTTTTCCTTTTCGACGAGCCGCTGTCGAACCTCGACGCCAAACTGCGGGTTCAGATGCGCGGCGAAATCCGCGACCTGCATCGGCGGCTCGGCACGACCTGCATCTATGTGACCCACGATCAGATCGAGGCTATGACGATGGCCGACCGCATCGTCGTAATGCATGACGGCGTCGTCGAGCAGGTCGGATCCCCCCTTGAGCTCTACGACCGACCCCGCAACGTATTCGTTGGGTCATTCCTTGGGTCGCCGGCGATGAATTTTATCAGCGGGCGACTGGCGGCGGAAGAAGCGCCTACTTTCGTCAGCCAAAGCGGAGTGGCGCTGCCGCTGGCGCGAGCGCCGAGTGTCGCCAGCGGCGAGGAACTCGTTTGCGGCTTCCGTCCGGAAGCGGTGATTCCAGACCCGGAGTCGCCGATCAAACTTCTGGTTAACCTGACCGAGCCGACCGGCGCGGAAACCCATGTCTTCGGCCGGCTTGGTGTGGACGAAGTCATCGCAGTCGTGCGCGAACGACTCGCCTATCCCGAGGGCTCGAAGATTGGAGTCAGAATTGCGCCAGAGAACCTCCACGTCTTCAACGCGTCGACCAAGATGCGCGTGAACTAGCGTTGTTCGGGATGGCCTGCTGCCGGTTCCGTGGACACAGAAAAGAGGAGAATGTCCGCGGCGAGCGTAACGTGACCTTCAAACCATAGGGAGAGGCCAATCTGACCTGCGGACACTATGATGGCTCCGGCGACTTCGCCTTCCGGGTCGGCATCCCGGCCAAAAGCGGCGTCGGCGGAGGCATATTGGCGATCGCCCCAGGACGCGCATCGATCGCCGTCTGGCGCCAGGGCTCGATCGCCACGGAAATTCACTGCTCGGCACGCTTGCGCTCGAGAGACTCGCCAAGGCGATGGGATGGTCGGTGTTCGTCGGCTAAAGCATGACGCGTCTCAGTGGTACGACCGACCTCCGTCCACCGCCAGTGCGGTTCCCGTGACGTAGGAGGACTGTCTAGCGTAAGACGGACCCGCCGTCGCGCTTTCGCAACGCCCGGCGACGCCCTCGGCGCAAACATGGATGTGTGGCCTCGACCGTCGTTTCGCGCGACAAAAGAATTGCCTCGTAATGGAGCGATTTTCCGCGTGCGAAAGGAGCCGCAATGGGACCGCTGGCGGGCGTGAAGATCGTCGAACTGGCCGGAATCGGCCCGGGTCCGATGTGCGCGATGACGCTTGCAGACCTCGGCGCGACGGTGCTCCGCATCGAGCGCAAGACGCCCTCGAATTTGGGGTTTCCGCGGCCGCTCAAATATAACCTCTTGCTGCGCGGACGCGAGCAGATCGCCGTCGATCTCATAAGTCCGGCCGGCGTGGGCTTCGTGCTGTCGCTGGTCGAGGAAGCGGACGGGTTGATCGAGGGTTACCGTCCCGGCGTCGCGGAGCGGCTGGGCCTTGGTCCCGATGCGTGCCTCGCGAGAAATCCCCGGCTGGTCTGTGGCCGCATGACCGGCTGGGGCCAGTCCGGCCCGCTCGCGACGGCCGCTGCGCACGATCTCAACTATATCGCGCTCACCGGCGCACTGGCTGCGATCGGTCGCAAGGGTCAGCCGCCGACGCCGCCATTGACGCTGGTCGGCGATCTCGGCGGCGGCGCGCTTTATCTGGCGTTGGGAATAGCGTGTCGTCCTCTTTGGCTCTCGCGCGCGCGGCGATGCGAAAGCCGGATTCCGATTACGACATTGCCGTTTTTCTCGAAGACGTTGGCACGTTCACTGCCGAGAGCTTTCGTCTTGCCGCCGTCAGCACCGATATTCTATTGGACACAGGCGCAGTCATTTCCGCCACCCCCTTTCCTGCCGGGGCCTATCGCGAACGCACCGGCTTCATGCACGAGCTCCGCAAGGACGGCCTGGATTTATGAAGGCCGAAACCGCCGATTATCTTGTGAACGCCCGCGCCACGCTTGCCGACGCCCGGAAGATTGCAGCGTTGCCCTTGTCCCATGTCGCCGCGCGCTAAGCCTACGTTGCCGCATTCCATGCCGCCGAGGCTTACATCTTCGGGCAAAGCGGCAAGGTGGCGAAGACGCACCGGGGCGTCCGTAGCGAATTTACCCGGCTGGCGAGGACCGAGCCGCGTATCGGACGCGACCTCGTGACCTTTCTAGGCGCCGCCTATCGGTTCAAGACGCGGGCCGACTATGCCATCGGCTCCACGGCCACGCCAATTACCGATGCCGAGGCGACCATCGCCATTTCATGGCGCTCGCGCGACCATCACCGGAAATTGCGTCCCGCCGGCATCGCGCGCTTGACCTCGGCGCCGTCGAGCGTGGCGACAGGCGGCGCGCCCGGGTCGTCGAGGCGCGGGGTTTGCGCGAAACGATTGCCCTGGCGCTTCTGCGCCATGGTCGTTTGCGGCCGGCGCACCTCGTCGGCGCGGGCCGTCGTCGCAATCGTTGCGCCCGCTTCCGACAGAAGCCCCAGCATCGGCGTCAGATCGGCCATGCGGTCGGCGACGATGTGGATGACGCCCTGCTCGTTCTGCAGCTTGCCGGTCACGGCGACGAAACGCGCGCCGAGCACGATCGCGCGCAAGCGCTCGAACGCCTTCGGCCAGACGATCACATTGGCGACGCCCGCCTCGTCCTCCAGCGTCATGAAGATGACGCCCTTGGCGGTGCCGGGCCGCTGGCGCACCAGCACGAGGCCGGCAACGGTCGCGCGCTCGCCGCTCCTGATGTGGGCAAGCGCATCCGAGCGCGTGACGCCGCGCGCGGCGAGGCGGGCGCGCATGAACGAGGTCGGGTGAGCCTTCAGCGAGAGAGATAAGCGCCGGTAGTCCTCGACCACATGCGCGCCGAGCGGCATCGGCGATAATCTCGCGTCCGGCTCCGTCTCGCGCGCCGGCCGCGAGACGGAGAACAGCGGCAGATCGTCCTGGTCGCCGACCCGATCGAGGCCGCGCACCGCCCATAAAGCCTGGCGCCGGTCGAGGCCGAGCGAGCGGAACGCGTCGGCGTCGGCGAGCCGCTCGAGCACGGCCGAGCTCAGGCCGCTCCTGAGCCAGAGATCGCGCACCGAGTCATAGCCCTGGCCGCGCCGCTCCGCGAGCCGGCGCATGTCCTCCTCCCTGACGCCGATGATCTGTCTTAAGCCCAGTCGCACGGCATGGGTCGTGCGGATGGCGTCGACCATCGAAGCGTGGCGGGGGTGAATGCGACGCTCCCCTTCGCCCCGTGAAACGGGGAGAAGGTGCCCGAAGGGCGGATGAGGGGCTGCGCTGTCCTCTCCGGAAAGGTCCGCGCCGCCCCTCATCCGGCGCTTCGCGACACCTTCCCCCCGCTGTGCGGGGGGAAGGGGCTCCAGCGTGCAGTCCCAGTCCGACAGGTTGACGTCGACCTCGCTGACTTCGACGCTGTGCTCGCGCGCGTCGCGCACCAGCTGCGCGGGGGCGTAGAAGCCGAGCGGCTGGGAATTGAGCATGGCGGCGGCGAAGACGTCGGGATAGCGGCATTTCATCCAGCACGAGGCGTAGACCAGGAGCGCGAAGCTCGCCGCATGGCTCTCCGGAAAGCCGTATTCGCCGAAACCCTCGATCTGGCGGAAGCAGCGCTCGGCGAATTCGCGGTCATAACCCCTCACCGTCATGCCCTCGACCATCTTGTCCTTGAAGGTCTGAATCGTGCCGACGCGGCGGAACGTCGCCATCGCGCGCCTCAGGCGATCGGCCTCCGCCGGCGTGAAACCGGCCGCGACGATGGCGATCTTCATCGCCTGCTCCTGGAAGAGCGGCACGCCAAGCGTCTTCTGCAGGACCGCCTCCAGTTCGCGCGAGGGATAGACGACCTCCTCGAGGCCCTGCCGGCGGCGCAAGTAAGGATGGACCATGTCGCCCTGGATCGGGCCGGGACGCACGATCGCGACCTCGATGACGAGATCGTAAAACGTCGCCGGCTTCAGCCGCGGCAGCATCGACATCTGCGCCCGGCTTTCGATCTGGAACACGCCGATCGTGTCGGCGCGCTGGATCATCGCATAGACGCATGCCTCCTCGGGCGGAAGCGTCGCGAGCGTCAGGCGCTCGCCGTAATGCCTGTCGAGAAGATCGAAGCCCTTCGCCAGCGCGGTCAGCATGCCGAGCGCGAGCACGTCGATCTTGAGGAGGCCGAGCGCGTCGAGATCGTCCTTGTCCCATTCGATCGTCGTGCGGTCCTCCATCGCCGCGTTCATGATCGGCGCGACCTCATCGAGCCGGTCGCGGGTGATGACGAAGCCGCCGCTGTGCTGGGTCAGATGGCGTGGAAAGCCGATCAGTTCCTCAGCCATCCTCAAAGCAAGCGCGAGCGTCGGATCGGCGGGATCGAGCCCGGCCGAGCGCACACGGGTCCCGTCGATCGGCGTCGAACCGTGGCCCCAGGCGGTCCCGTTGAGCGCCGTGATCACGTCGTCCGAGAGGCCGAAGACCTTGGCCGTCTCGCGGATCGCCGAGCGCGTGCGATAGGTCGTGACTGCCGCCGCGAGCCCGGCGCGCTCGCGCCCGTAGCGCTGGTAGATGTACTGGATCACCTCCTCGCGCCGCTCGTGCTCGAAGTCGACGTCGATGTCGGGCGGCTCGTTGCGCTCGGGCGAGACGAAGCGTTCGAACAGGAGATCGAAGCGCGCCGGATCGACCTCGGTGACGCCAAGGCAAAAGCAGACCGCCGAATTGGCCGCCGAGCCGCGGCCCTGGCAGAGGATGCCGCGCGTGCGGGCGAAGCGCACGATGTCGTGCACGGTGAGAAAATAGGGCGCGTAATCGAGCGAGGCGATCAGCGCGAGCTCATGGGCGAGCGCCTCGCGCGTCCGCTCCGGGACGCCCTCGGGATAGCGCGCGCGGGCGCCCTCGAGAGCGAAGGCTTCGAGCGCGGCCTGGGGCGTCGCATGGCCTTCGCGGAGCTCTTCCGGATAGCAATGGGCGAGCTCGTCGAGGCTGAAGGAGAGGCCGTCGAGAAAGCGGATCGTCTCTTCGATGGCCTCGGGCGCCTCGGCGAAGAGCCGCGCCATCTCGCGCGGGCTTTTGAGATGGCGCTCGGCGTTGGCCTGGGTGAGGCGCCCCGCCGCCTCGAGCATCGCGCCTTCGCGAATGCAGGCGACGACGTCGGCGAGCGCGCGCCGTTCGGGCGCGTGCATGAGCGCATCGTTGGTCGCGATGAGCGGCGCGCCCAGCATTCGCGCCAGCGCCGCGAGCCGCGCGAGACCGCCACGCATGTCCCCGCCATAAGTCAGGCTCGCGCCGATCCAGAGCCGCGAGCCGAAGGCCTCGTGGAGAAGGGAGAGATGAGCACCCTCCCTCCCCCCTTGTGGGGGAGGGCCGGAGTCGGGGGTCGCGCCGCGCTCGCCGTTCTCGGCTTGACCGAGACTCTCTCGATGGGTCCGTGCGACCCCCCTCCCTAACCCTCCCCCGCCATAGCCCGTCGAAAGACGGGCGTTCTCTCGAACGCCCTTTTGGGGGAGGGGACGCGTGGGACGAAGCGCCACGACCTGCAGCCCCTCGCCATGCTCGATCAAATCCTCAATATGCAGCCAACATTCGCCCTTGGGCGCGCGCAGGTTTCCCGCCGTCAGGATCCGGCAGAGCCGGCCATAAGCTGCGCGGTCTTTCGGATAAGCGAGCACGTCCGGCGCGCCGTCGATGAAGGCGAGCCGCGCGCCGGGAACGACGCGCATGCCTGCAATCGCCGCCTTGTTCTCGCGCGCGAATATATGCGCGCGCACGACGCCCGCCAGCGTATTGCGATCGGCGATCCCGACGCCGGCGAGCCCGAGCTCGGCGGCGCGCGCGACCATCTCCTCGGGATGCGAGGCCCCGCGCAGAAACGAAAAATTCGTCATCGCCGCCAATTCGGCGAAGCGCGGCTCGAGGCGGATCACGCCCTTCTCCCGCTTGCGGGAGAAGGTGGCGCCGAAGGCGACGGATGAGAGGTCAGCGCCGCAAGGCGCGCGACGAAGAGGCGCCTGACGGCGCCGGACCCCTCACCCCTAACCCCTCTTCCGCAAGGGGAGAGGGGGATCTCACGGCGCTGCTTCACCATGGCAGACCGCACCGGGCAAGAATTGTGCTCAGCACGCTCTCTCGTTCACGCATGATTTCGTGGTTCCAAAACCGCGCGATCGCAAAGCCCTGTGCACGAAGCCAGGCATCGCGCCGAACGCCGCGACGATTGTCGGCATGTTGAAAGCCGTCGCATTCGACGATGAGTCGATGCTCGAAGCAGACGAAATCGACGACGTAGACGCCAATAGGAACTTGTCGTCGCCACTTCGTCGATTGCAACCGCCGATCGCGCAACAGACGCCAAAGCGCCCTTTCGGCATCCGTTTCATGCGCGCGCAGCGTGCGAGCGCGGGACGTAGCGCCCGGAGGGATCAAACGGTGATGCGTCGTCATGATCGCTTCGTCCTCTCGTTAGCTGCCCCTTCTCCCCTTGCGGGAGAAGGTGGCGCGAAGCGCCGGATGAGGGGTCCGCGACGTAAGGCGCGCTAACGAGCGCATCGCGCGAGCGCGAGACTTGGCGGAATTGGGGATGTCGCTGCGCATACGAGTCTCCTCTACATGCCCTCATCCGGCCGGCTGCGCCGGCCACCTTCTCCCCGCAAGCGGGGCGAAGGGAGCGCCCTTCCCCCCTACCCAAAAACCCCGTGCACGAACCATTTCGCTCTCAGCGTCTCGCGGCCCCAGAGGCCTTCGCGGTAGAGCCAGAAGCGGCGGCCGTGGGAATCCTCGGCGCGAAAATAGTCGCGCGTCGGCGCGTCGGGACGGCGCCACCACGGGGCGGCGATGCGTTCGGGGCCCTCGATCGCCGCGACGTCGTGCAGGACGCGCCGCCAGCGGAAGCGTAATGGCGGCCCGTCGGGCACTTCGGCGACCGCTTCGATCGGCTCGGGACGGACGAAGAGCCTGAGCGGCCGCGCCGGCGCGCCGCCTGCGAAGGCCGTAGTCCTCTCCCCTCGACCCTCCCCGCGCGCCCGCGCCTCTCCGAGCGCCGCCGGCGCGGCCGCCTCGGCCTGTTCGGGCAGATGCGCTTCGACGAGCGTGCGCCGCGTCACCGCGCGAGCGCCGAGCCGCGCGCTCAGGCGGTCGATGAGGTCGGCGAGAGCACGCGCGCGTTCGGCCTCGTGCGCCCGGTCGAGCTCAACTTGCGAGGGCGCGAGCGGCTCAGCCGCTAGGCACGAGAGGCGCATGAGGTCGACGCCGAAGCCAGCGTCGATCGCCTCCTCATGCGGGCTCGCCAACCGCTCGGCGAAGAGCCGCGCGATCGCGCGCGCTTCGTTCAGCGGCCGGGAGGCGCCGACCCGGATGCGGCGCACATCGCCGTCGACCCGATAGAGGCTGAGCTCAATTCGTCTCGCGCCCTTGGCCTGACGCTCGAGCAGCACCACGAGATCGTCGGCGAGTTTTCGTAAAGTCGCCTCGATCGCCTCGAGTGTCTCAATGGGCGAGGCGAAGCGACGCTCGGCGCAGAAATCGGGGGGCATGAAACGCGGTGCGATCGAGGAGCGCTCGAGCCCTTTGAGCGCATCGAGCCGCGCCATCGGAATGGCCCCGAACCGCGCCGTGATCGGCGCACGGGGCCTGAGCGCGATGTCGCCGATCAGCCTCAGGCCCGCCCGCGCCATGTCGGCGACGGTTTTGTCGTCGAGGCCGAGCGCCGCGAGCGGCAGGTCGTGGAAGAGCTTAGCGAAGGCCTTGTCGCTTAAAATCTCGGGCGCGATTTTTTGGCTCGAAAACCGCGCCAGCGCTGAGGCCGCGCACGGATTGCCAGCGACGCCGGCGACGGCCGCAATCCCCTGCGCGGCGAGGCGTTTCAGGCAATCTTCAACCAGCGCCGCTTCGCCCTCGAAGAGATGCGCGACGCCGGAAATGTCGAGCATGAGCCCGTCGGCGCCATCGAGCGCGGCGAGCGGCGTATAGCAGGAGCACCAGTCGCACAAACGCTCGAGAAGCCGTGCCTCTTCCGCCGGCTCCGCCTCGACGGCGACGAGGACGGGCAAGCGCGCGCGCGCATCCGCGAGCGAGAGGCCGGGGCTCAAGCCCAGCCGTGCGGCTTCGGCGTCGACGCCGACGAGCCGCTCCGCGTTGTTGATCCTGGCGACGGCCGCGAGCGGCGTTGCTCTATCAACGCGATTGAGACGCCGGGCGCGGTCCGTCGCCAGACGCGGCAGCCAGAGAGAGAGAAATCGGCGGATCGTCAAAAGTCCTCTCCTCGCTTCGCCATTCGAGACGCACGATGCGGCCCCCGTCGGCCGCCTCCGGCGGCCCGTCGCGCGGGAAGGTCAGGCGCGCCTTGACGAGCCGCGCCCCGCAGGCGAAGGGGCCGGGCAGGTCCCGGCCAGCCGCCGCCGGGATCCGTACGCTAGGCAGAGCGGCGATCTCGAACCGCGTCTCGGCGGCGCTGGACATCCGCTCCGCCTGGCCGTAGGCGCTGGCCAGCACCAAGAGCGCCGGCGTCCGCCCTTTTCGCGCGGCGAGCAAGAGGCGCCGGGAGGCCGCGAGGCTATAGCCCCTCAAGTTCCAGATCTCGCCGATGACCGCCGCCGGCCCGCCGGATTTGAGCGCCTCCTCCATCGCCCAGAAGGCCGTGTCGGCGTCGGGCGCCTCGACGAAAACGAGGCGGCTCAACGGGAGCCCGTGCGCGATGAGCCCAGGCCCGTAGAGCGCGCCCGTCTCGCGAGCCGCGAAGCCTTCGCCGATCAGGAGCCCCGCCGACGGCCGCTCGCTCAAGAACCGCGCCGCAAGCGCGAGCGCAAACCCCATCGCCGCCGCCCCGTCCGCGGGCTCGGCCGGGGCGATCTCATGCAACGTGTCGTCCGCGAGCCCGCCGCTCAGCGCCGAATCGAGCGCGCGCGCGAGCTTGAGGCGCCGCGGGGCGCGCTCATTCAAGCCCGCCCGGGCCTCGATTCCGGCGATGGCGCGCCGCAAACGCGCCATCCCCTCCGCACTGCCGCTCGGCGACATTCGGTTCAAAACCTGTATGTTCCATCTTTGTTCTTGTTTTGATCCCAAGCGGGGCGAGAGTCAAGGGCGGGTTCAAGCCGTCCAAGCCCTGCGCGGCCTGCCGCCGGAAACGCAGGACGCTCTTGCGCGCATTCTGATGCAACTGGCCGGCGACGATCCATCGACAGTGCGGCTGAGCGCCGACGAGGAAGCGTCTTTCGAGGCTTCTCTCGCGCAGGCCGAGCGGCGCGAATTCGCGACCGACGACCAGATCAAAGCCATCTGGGCCAAGCACAGCCTGTGAGACTCCGATACGCGCTTCGCGCGGCACAGGAGCTTGAGCAAGTCCTGTGGTACATCGACGACCGGTCTCCCCAGGGAGCCTGTCAGTCCGCGCCGCCTCACCCGAGATACGCCACCACCCCTGTCTCAAGATCATAGATCGCCGCGGCGATCTTGAGCTTGCCATCGCCGACGAGACCGGAGATCAGCGTGCTCGCGGAGGTCAGCCGCGCCGCCGTTCTTTGCGCGCTCTTCTTGGCGGTGTTGTTGACGTAGTCGCCCTCTTCGCCCCGCGCCGCGAGCGCGGCGGGCAGGATCGGCTCGATCATCGTGCCTATCGCGCCGGGATAGGTCGCGTTCTTGGTGACGACGCTGCAGGCCGCCTTCACTGCGCCGCAGGCGGTGTGGGCAAGGACGACGATCAGCGGAGATCCCAGCACCGCCGCGCCGTATTCGACCGTGCCCAGCGTCGCGGTGTCGACGAGGTTGCCCGCGTTCCGAGCGACGAAGAGCTCTCCGACCCCGCGACCCCCGAAGATGAGCTCGGGCGGAACGCGGCTGTCGGCGCAGGCGATGATTATCGCCCAGGGCGCCTGGTGCTCCGCCACCTCGGCGCGCTGTTCGGCGAGGTCGATCGAACACAGCTCCGGGTGGTCGACGTAACGCTCGTTGCCGGACTTGAGCGCGGCGAGCGCCTCGTCGGGCGAGAGCGACGTCGGCGCGCCTTCGGCCGCCCGCGCCGATCTCATCGCGCCGGCGAACGCAGCCGCGGCCAGCGCCCCTGCGCCGAATTTGAGAAAGTCCCTCCGCGCCCCGGCGTTGCCCTCGCAAACCTTGCACATTGTCTCGTCCCTCTTGCCCGTTGGCTGCTAACAGTAGCAGCGCCAAGCGAAGAATTCGAGACATCGGCGCCCACCCATTCGACGTATTGCCGTCGGCCACACGCTAATCGCCTGACGCCGCGTCGATCCTCTTCAACGAATCGTTCGCCGCCACCAACGAGCGGGAGGGCTCGGAGATCGCCCGCCAGATCGTATCCGCCGTGCTCGAAGGAGGGCGCCGCGTCGCATTCGTAAGCCACCAGTTCGCCTTCACCAACGCGATGTGCGGGAGCCGCGGCGACTCGACGCTTTTCCTGCGGGCCGACCGGCAGGAGGACGGCCGGTGCACGTTCAGGCTAATTGTCGGCGAACCGCTCGCGACGAGTTTCGGCGAGGACGTGTACCGGGAGGTTTTCTTGCGCGATGCGGCCGAACAGGATCGAATCGCGCGGCAGACGCCCGCATCGATCGGACGTTTTGCCGCAGAAAAAGACGCCTTCAGCGACGAAGGAACGGATTTCGCGCGCGCGCAGAAATGAATAGTGTGGCCGCGGCCAGTTCAGGGAGACCCTCATGTCCAGGATCAGCACAGTTCAGGCGCTTGAAATTCTCGACTCGCGCGGCAATCCGACGGTGCGCGTTCATGTCGCGCTCGACGACGGGACGGTCGCCGTCTCCTCCGTGCCCTCGGGCGCCTCGACCGGCGAGAACGAGGCGGTCGAGCTTCGCGACGGCGACAAGAAGCGCTACGGCGGCAAGGGCGTCAAGAAGGCGGTCGAGAACGTCGTCAAGACGATCGCGCCTGCAGTCGTCGGTCGGGACCCGCAGCGCCAGGCGGAAATCGACGGCGTGATGCTCGCCCTCGACGGAACGAAGACCAAGGCGAAGCTCGGGGCGAACGCCATTCTCGGGGTCTCAATGGCGGTCGCGCGCGCGGCGGCGCAGTCGGCGAAGCTGCCGCTCTACGCCTATCTCGGCGGCGTCGGCGCGACGCGGCTTCCCGTACCGATGATGAACATCGTCAATGGCGGCAAGCACGCCGAGAACTCGGTCGACTTTCAGGAATTCATGGTGATGCCGGTCGGCGCGCCGAATTTCGCCGAGGCGCTGCGCTACGGGGCCGAGACGTTCCACGCGCTGGCGAAACTCCTCAAGGGCAAGGGCTATGCGACTTCGGTCGGCGACGAGGGCGGCTTCGCGCCCAATCTCGGCAGCAACGAGGAGGCCTGCGAGCTGATCGTGAAGGCGATCGAGACCGCTGGCTACAAGCCCGGGAAGGACATCGCCATCGCGCTCGATCCTGCCGCGAGCTCCTTCTTTTCGGGCGGCGCCTACGAGCTTTCGAAATCGAAGGGCGGCCGCAAGACGAGCGACGAGATGATCGCGCTCTACGAGAAGTGGGTCGACATGTTTCCGATCGTTTCGATCGAGGACGGGCTGGATGAAAACGACTGGAAGGGATTTGCGCGCCAGAGCGCGGCGCAGGGCAATCGCATCCAGATCGTCGGCGACGATATTTTCGTCACCAACCCCGAATTCATCGCCCGCGGCATCAAGGAAAAGGCGGCCAACGCGGTCCTGATCAAACTGAACCAGATCGGCACCGTCACCGAGACGGTTCAGGCGATCGCGCTCTGTCGCAAGGCCGGCTGGAACTACGTCGTGTCGCACCGGTCCGGCGAGACGGAGGACGCGTTCCTCGCCGATTTCACTGTCGCGATGGGCGGCGGGCAGATCAAGACGGGCTCCGCCAGCCGCAGCGAGCGCATCGCCAAATACAATCGCCTGCTCGAAATCGAGGCGGAGCTCGGCAAGGCCGCGCAATTCGAGTCGCCGTTCGCGTGATGCAATCGCCTCAGGTCAACGAGCCCAGCTCGGAGCCTGCGCCGGCAGGCAAAGCACCGTTAATCTGGTGCGATTGCCCGCGCGCGCCGCGCGGTTGACAAGCAAAACTCGCGGACCTGACAATGCCCGGAACGGTTTGGCGCGGCGCGCGGCGCTCCGCCAACATGCGCTGGAGGTCGATCCACGAAAAGCATAAAGGAGGGCGACTCCCATGAGCTTTCCAGCGCATGGCCCGCGTTACGATCAAACCTTCCCGACCTTGACGGCGATTGAGATCGAGCGGCTGCGCCGCTTCGGAACCTTGCGCAAATACGCCCGCGGCGAGAAACTGTTCGAAACCGGCCAACCGGGACTCGGCATGTTTGTGGTGCTGTCGGGCACAGTGGCGATCACTGGGCGCGATGGCCTCGGCCATGTCACGCCGGTCGTCGAGCAGGGAGCGGGTCAGTTCCTGGCCGAAATCGGGCAACTCTCCAACCGGGCGGCGCTGGTCGACGCAACCGCGGAAGAGGATGTCGAGACATTGCTGATCCCGCCCGAGGGCGTTCGGTCGCTGCTGGTCGCGGAGGCGGATCTCGGCGAGCGCATCATGCGCGCGTTCATTCTGCGTCGGGCGAATCTGATTCAAAGCGGCGCCGGCGGGCCCGTCCTGATTGGCGCCGCATCGTCCTGGGACGTCATCCGGCTGCAGGACTTCCTCAGCCGAAACGGCTATCCCTTTCATCTGCTCGATCCTGCCAGCGACCGCGAAGCCAGCGACCTGATCGCCCACAGTGCGGCGTTCCAGGGGAAGCTGCCTCTCGTCGTCTGTTCCAATGGCGCGGTGCTCAGCAACCCCTCGGAAACCGCGCTCGCGCGGCAGCTGGGGATGATCGGCAGTCCGCGTGAACATTTCGTCTATGACGTCGCGGTCGTCGGCGCCGGCCCTGCCGGCCTTTCGACCGCCGTCTACGCAACGTCCGAGGGGCTTTCCGTCGTCGTCCTCGACCAGCGCGCCTTTGGCGGGCAGGCCGGCGCGAGCGCGCGCATTGAGAACTATTTCGGATTTCCAACCGGAATTTCCGGACAGATCCTGACGGCCCGCGCCTTCATCCAGGCGCAAAAATTTGGCGCCGAAATGATGATTCCCACCGCCGTCAAGACGCTGGATTGCAAGCGGGCGAATGGGGCGTTTGCGCTCGATGTCGATGGCGGCGAACGCATTCAGGCGCGCGCCGTGGTCGTCGCCAGCGGCGCAAAATATCGCCGTCCTTCGATCGCCGACCTTGCCGATTTCGAAGGTCGCGGCGTTTGGTACTGGGCGTCGCCGAACGAGGCCCGGCTTTGCGCCGGGGAAGAAGTCGTGCTGGTGGGCGGCGGGAATTCCGCCGGTCAGGGCGCCGTCTTCCTCTCGGCTCACGCCGCGAAGGTTCGCATGATGGTGCGCGGACCCAGCCTTGCGGAAAGCATGTCGCGCTATCTGATTGACCGCATCGGCGCCGCGTCGAATATCGAATTGATGACTGAGACAGAGATTGTCGCCTTGAGGGGCGCCCCGACCACGGGCCTCGACAAGGTTCGATGGCGGCATCGTCGCACGGGCGCCGAAACGGAGGCGCAAATCCGAAACGTCTTTCTCTTCATCGGCGCCGATCCGGCGACGGAATGGCTCAAGGGCTGTGGGGTCACGGTGGACAAGGCCGGCTTCGTCGTCACTGGCGAGCGCCTCGGCGACGGGGAGAATCGCTCGTTCTCGCCGCTCGAATCCTCGATTGCGGGCGTGTTCGCGGTCGGCGACGTCCGTTCGGGATCCACCAAGCGCGTCGGGAGCGCCATCGGCGAAGGCGCCCAGGTCGTTGCGGCCATCCATGGGTTTCTCACGCATTCTCCAGGTCCGAACCTCTAACCGGGAGACGAGCCGCCATGCCGATACGCTGCACGCACATGGAAACGATCCGCACCGTGACCCCGAGCGCTCTCGGTTGCGAGGAATGCCTGAAAACAGGCGACGCCTGGGTTCACCTAAGGATCTGCCGCACATGCGGGCATGTCGGGTGCTGCGATGACTCCCCCGGCCGCCACGCCACCGAGCATTATCACGCGACCAAACATCCGATCATCGAAGGCTACGACCCGCCGGAGGGATGGGGCTGGTGCTATGTCGATGAGGTGATGTTCGATCTCTCCGATCGCAAGACGCCCCATAACGGCCCGATCCCGCGCTACTATTGAGCGGCGACGTCGCCGCCTGCGCCGCTGGAAGGCCTGACTGCCCGAACGAATTATCGGCGCTCGGGCTTCCTCCTCCAAAATACATCTCGACCTCCGCTGTCGAGGAGGCGAAATGCAGTCGCTCCTGGTGGCCATGGGCCATTGTCGGCAGCGCGGTACGCGACGAACACGTTCGGCACGCGGACCTCAACCTCCTTCAAGATCTCCGGGCCTTGACTGGTTGCTCCGCCAAGAAACTGAATCCGGAACGGCTCGGGATCGTGCATCTCCGAGACGATGAGCTTGGGTTCGTCTGGTTTGCGAGGCTGCTCGAGAGTCGGCTCGCGCTGCGGGGAAGCGACGGCATCGTGATTCGCCGAGACGTCAGCGCCCACCGCAAGCGGGGTGGAGGCGTCTACAACGACGCCCTTATTGGTTTCGTCGGCAACCCGGCTTTGTGTTTCCGCCATCGCATCTGAACTCGCATCCCGTCCCCTTCGGCGCAGGTCGGAGCGATCCGCCAGTGGCCGGTAAAGGAGAAGTTCGAAGGCGCGGGCGATGACGATAAGGGTGACTACCAAGCGCGGCTCCCAACCCCCCAACCCGAAACCAAATCTTCCCGTCGCGCCCAGCGAAAGCTTGAGTGCAGTCCAGTCGGCGCGCCCGACGTGCCCGCCCTCTCGTACCTTACGATGCGTTAATGTTCGGTGGCTGTCGGTGACCCCGGAATGGATTCCGGAAATCCGAAGAGGTAGACTCCACCCACGCCCAAATCGTTGCCGCGACACAGCCCTGAGCGTCCTCCCGTTGACCCAGATCAATACGGGCCCGCTGCTGTTCGGCGATACTGGGCAACGTCAGAGCGGGCCACGGCCAAAAGCCCCGGGAGGAAGGCGGCCGCGATCACCCTCTGAAGCTAGGGCCGGAGCCGGGTCTCTCTCGCTCCGGCCTTACTTCGTCAGAAACAACCTTCACTGAAGTGGCCTGGTTCGCTTAAGCCGCGAGCGCCCGAACCGCGCGGCTTGAAGCACATGCTCGCCGGGTTGCGGCGGAGCCGTGACGATTGGAACGCGCAGGCTGAGATTCGCCGGCTCTGGCGACGGATCAAGCCGAAGCTCGAAGGGAAGCTCCAGTCTGCGAGCGCTCAGTGGCGCGCCTGCGATCCAGAAACGCTAAGGTTCACTGCGCGCGGCCTGTCGATCCTCTCATCGCGCACGACTTCGAAACTCAGTCTCTGGCCTTGATTCAGACTGGCGATTCCAGCCCGTTCGAGGGCGCATACGCTGACCAGTACGTCAACTCCGCCGTCGTCGGGCTTGATGAGACCATAGCCCTTAAAGACGTCGAACCATCGGACGGTTCCAATTGTCATGGCGCATCCTCCCGCGCCCCTTCAACGAATCACCTCTGTGAGCGCAACGAGGGCATTGAGCGCGTCTGAGTTCGGACAATAAGCTTCCCACACCAAGGTGTTAGGATCACGCTTCAAATCCAGCGCACAGGGTTCCCGATCGCTGCAACTCGGGCAATTTCTCTTGATTTTGTCAAACACTTCGGGGAATTCGCGTTCGATTGTATCGACGTCGAGCCCCAAGATTTTCATCCGGCCCCGTAGAAGACCGTCGACTTCGTCGTGCGTTGTGGGCTTCCCCATTGAATGATCGGCATCCGACCCACGAACCGCAATTTCATTCTTGACGCCGGTCACCCCGGGCACTCTGCGCACGTCCGCCTCGGCGAGGGACCTCTGATAGGCCCATTCGACGACCCCCTGCAGAGTAACCCGGCCGCGATCTACTTCCGCGGTTACCCTATGACGGGGGATCGCGATATCCCAATGAAGCGCATTTGCGACTTCGGCGCGAATATCCAACATGGCGCGCCCTCCCTGCTGATTGAATGTCACATTGACGGAAATTCAGGGCGAAATTATTACCAAGATGTCCCTGAGAGGTGCGACGCGTTGACGCGGTCGGTCCAACCGCTCCCTACCGCTTCGGCACGTTTGAGAATAGCCCGCCCAAACCTTCCGCCATCGTCGGATGCGTGATGATCGCGTCGCGGAGACCGGTGTACGGCATGCCCGCCAGCATCGCGGTCTGCACGACGGCCGTGACCTCGCTCGCCTCGGGGCCAAGCATCGCAAAACCGAGGATGCGATCGCCGTCGGCTTCGACCAGCGCCTTCATGAGCCCACGCGTTTCCGAGATCGTGCGCGCACGCAACACGTTGGCCATCGGCAGCTTTGCGACCCGAACGGCGATCTTCTGCCGTTCGGCCTCGGCTTCGCTCAGGCCGACACGGCCGAGTTGCGGATCGGTGAACAGGCAGTAGGGGACTAGCCGGCCGCGCGTGCTGCGATTGCCGCCGGAGAGATTGTCCCGGACGACGCGGAAATCGTCGAGCGACGCATGCGTGAACTGTAGACTGCCGGCGCACTCGCCAACCGCCCAGACATCGGGCGCACTCGTCTCGAGCCGGTCATTGACGGCGACAATGCCTCGCCCATCGAGAGCCACTCCGGCGAGTTCGAGCCCGATTCCTCGTGTGTTGGGCGTGCGGCCAACCGCGACCAGGATATCGCTGCCCTCGAGCGTCCGGTCGCCGTCCGGCACGCGGAGGTCGAGACTGACGGCCTCGCCGGATTGGCCCGCCACACGGCGAACATTGACGCCGAGCAGCACCTCGATCCCCTCGTCTCGCAGGATCTCCAGGAGCGCGGCCGCAACGTCGCGATCCTCGCGGCTCGCGAACTCGATCCCCGTTTCAAGGATCGTGACGCGGCTGCCGAACCGGCGATAGGCCTGCGCCAATTCCATGCCGACGTAGCCTCCGCCGATGACGATCAGGTGGTCGGGAAGGGAATCGAGTTCGAGCATCTCGACGTTGGTCATCGGCTTTGCCGCGGCGAGGCCGGGGATGTCCGGAATCGTCGCATGCGTTCCGAGATTGAGAACGACGCGATCACCGGTCAGCAAACGCTTGCCTCCGTCGTTCAAATCAACCTCGAGCGTCTTCGGGGCGACGAACCGGCCGGTTCCCATCATCAATTCCGCCCCGCTCGCGTGATAGAGTTCGAGATGCGTTGCAATCAGACCCTCGACCATCTCGCGTTTGCGTGCGAGCACCCTCTTCAAGTCCACGGAAGGCGAGCCGGTGATCGAACCGAACTGAGCGCCGTGGCGCATGAGATCGGCGACCTTTGCGCTCCAGATCTCGTTCTTGCTCGGCAGGCAGTTCGTGTTCGGACAGGAGCCGCCGATCAATTTGCGTTCAACGACAACCGCGCGGCGACCAAGCCTGCCCATGTGCCAGGCGAGATATTTGCCGGCCTCGCCACTGCCGAGGATGAGCATGTCAACTCTTTCAGGCTCGGACATTTTTTTCAGCTCCCATAGTCGCGAAGGCGCGTGCGACGCCTGGTTCACCCTCTACGATATTTGCACATCTGGCGCAGATTTCGGCCAGGTTGAGCCAGCCCGATCCGTCATCGCCGTCCCCGGGTCGCAGCCCGGGGATCACCCGGCGATCCATGGACCCGCGGGTCAAGCCCGCGGGTGACGGCAAATGAAGCGCCTCGACCTCGTCGTGCTAGGCTGCCGTTCCTGCGCGCCCGGGTCGCTCAATCCGGGACGTTGAGCGGAAAGAAGGGGGGACGGCATGGCGACATTGACGGCGCGCAGCGCGGGCGCTGCGGCGGAGGCGTTAGCCGCGGAAAGCGCCGACTGGCGCGTCGCGGCGATTGCGATGCTGTCGGTCCGCGTCATTCAGGGGTTCATCTATTGGGGCGGCGGATCGCGGCGTTTCATTTTTGACCCATCGAAACTCGATCCCTCGCAGCCGTCCTGGATGGCCAACAAGCTTCAGACGGCGATGCCAGGCGCCCTCTTCGGCCTCGATCACGTCCTCGCCTTCCTGCTCCACCATTTCTGGCTTTTGTACGCGGCGATCATCCTCTTCAGCGCCGTCGAACTCATCGCCGGCTTCGCGCTGATGGCCGGCCTCATGACGCGGCTCGCGGCGCTCGTCTCCATCGGCCTCTCGATCTCGCTGATGCTGCTGTTCGGTTGGCAGGGCGGCACATGCATCGACGAATGGACGATGGCGGCGTGCAACCTCGCCATGGGCGCGACTTTGATGTTGGCCGGAAGCGCCGCCTATTCTCTCGACAGCGCCTGGCTTCGCCGCAATCCGGCCCTGGCCGGGCGCACATGGTTCCGCTGGGGGGCGGGAAGCCTGAAGCTGCCGCTGAGCGACCCGGGCCTTCGCAAAGCTTCGATCGCGCTCCTCGCCTTCGTTCTCGTCTTCGACGGCGGCCTCTACAACTATTACCGCGGCTCGGTGCTGACGCCTTATCACAAAGGCCCGGTCAGCGCCGCAGCGCACCATTTCACGCTTTCCGACGCGACGCTCACCAGCGACGGCGGCGTTCGCTTCGCGGTCTACCTCGACGGAGGGACGCCGGCCGTGCCGGCCCACATCATGAAGGTCGAGGTCGTCGGGCCTGACGGAGGAGCGCTTGCGACCTGGGATTGGCAAGCCTTGTCGGCGCTTGCCCCGACGGCGATCGCCAACGCGTTCGCCTACAACAGGGTGAAGCCCGCGCCCTACGGACTGGAGGCCGGCGTCGGCGCCAAGGCCGTCGTCACGCTTCCCCCTCCCGCCAACGCCGACGCGACAGAATCGGGCGCGGAGCTCCGCATCACCGACGTGGACGGTAAGACGTTCGCCTCTACCCTGAGCCGGGCGTGACGGCGGAAAAGACGCGGGACTTGCGTCTCGCACGACGCCGAATCGACGCCGCTGCCTGATGCGTTCTGCAGTTAGGTCGGTCAGCGCTTGCCGGGTGAGGCGCCTTCCCTTCCCCCGGTGGGGAAGGGCCAGGGAAGGGGGTCGCGCCGCGCTAAGCCGATTGATCCACCGCCGCCCTCTTAGAAATCAATAGCTTGCGTGGTGCAGAATATAGGGGCAAAAATCGCGTACATCTCGGGTTCCATGGGGCGCTGCCGTTTCCCCACATTCTATCGGGATCCCGGAAAGGGCCCGACCCGACCGGAACCGTCATGCGCTACCCAAACCGGCGTGTCGTGTGGTACCGACAAGAATCGACATTTCCTTCCGAAAATCGAAGAGCCATGCTACCATTGTTTCGCGTATCAGAAACGCAAAAGGGAGAAAGCATACGACAGATATATAATGTTGAAAGTGGAGCCGCGGTTGAGCACGGTGCGCGTCCGGCAGAATCAACGCGCGTACGAAGGACCCGAAATGGCGCCGGAAGTCTTTGAAATCATGGAATTCGCGCCTAGCGCCTTGAGCCGCCGAACGGAGGGCCGGCGCCATCTTGCATCAAAGTTGCGAAGTTGCGAAGTTCGCAAATTGGCAGAAAAAGGCGCCTAACCCTCGGAAAGACTTGGGTCGCGTCCAAAAGCGCGCGGCGGCCCGCGAAGGCCTCCCGGCCCTCATAGCGAACGCGCGAGCCGCATCGATCCGCGCGGTCCCTTGATCACCAGATCGCCGTTGACGAGATCCCAGGTCGGGTTGCCGACGAGGCTCGACAGAAAGCCGAACTCGACCGCCATGACGTCTTTCGGGCACTGTTTCTTGGTCAGCGCGAAGGGGCCGACGGTGAGATGCTGATCCTTGACCGGGTAGAGCGTCGCCGACCACGAATTGCAACCGGTGAACCCGGAGCCGCGCAAGTTGCCGTCGATCATCAGACTCGCGTCGAGCCCATCGGGCACCGGCTTGCCGTTGAGCTCGCGTAAGGACCAGGTCTGGTCCAGCGGGAAGTTCTTCTGCAGCGGCGGGAGCGGTTTCGGCGGGCCCTCGTCTTCTGGCTGCCCGTGCGGGGGCCCGGCGAAAGCCACGGTAGCGAAACACAAGGCGGCCGCGCCGACCGCCGCAGCCAACAATGACTTCAGCATGCGATTTGTCACCCCATGAATCGGAGGCGGCAGCCTCCTTGCGACCCGCGCTATATCGAGCCGCGCTCGCTGGCGCAATCGCCGCTTTCGCCTATGAGCCGTGAACTTTTTGTGGGTGAGCGGCCGCCCTTGAATTGAGGCGGCTTCGCCCCAAATGAGGCGTGCGGTGTCCAACCGAACCGCAAGCGGCAGGCGCAGCCAAACGGGGCGACTGCTGTCATATCGCTCATGAAGGAGGATGTGTTTATGTTGAACTACGATCTCTCGCCATTCTATCGGTCCACCGTCGGTTTCGACCGGCTTCTGTCGATGCTGGACAAGGCGGTCGGCGCGGAACAGAACGTTCCATCCTATCCGCCCTATAACATCGAGCGGACCGGCGAGAATGCGTACCGGATCACGCTCGCAGTCGCCGGCTTCGGCGAGAACGAGCTGACCGTCGAGACGCGCGACAGCACGCTGACGATTCGCGGCGCGAAGACGTCCGCCGCCGCCAAGGACGAGAAGCGCGACGTCATCTATCAGGGCATCGCGGCTCGTGCTTTTGAGAGGCGTTTCCAGCTTGCCGACCATGTGGTCGTCACCGGCGCGGCCAGCGAGAATGGATTGCTCCATATCGATCTGGTCCGCGAAGTTCCGGAAGCCCAGAAGCCGCGCGTGATCGCCATCAACGGCGGCAAGACCGTCGAGGCGACGAAGCAGGCCGCGTAAGACCGCTCAGCCGGTCAACATCAGGGCGCCCCGAAAGGGCGCCCTGATGTTGGTTATTCGATGGGGTTGACCGGCACGTCGTTGACCTTCGACTTGTCGCTCGGTTTGGCTGCAGGCGCGGAAGGAACGGCGGCAGGCTGCTCGGATCGAGCCGGGTGGGGTTCGTCCTTGGCTTGAGTCTGGGCCATGTTTGGCGATGTCGCCGTTCCCCCAGGATTGGGCGCCGCGCTCTTGGTTTGATCCGGCGTCGCGGACGGCGTCGATCCTGCCGGCGGAGTGTCGAGCTTCGGCGGAGTGTTCGGCTGCTGTGACGCCTCGGACGCCGCAGGCGGCGCCACTGTCGGTACGGCCGCAGCCGGCGCCGCGCTTCTTTCCGAATTGTCTTTCGCCGTCGGGTTGGCGCCGCCTTCGTCCGGCTTCAGCGGTTGAGCAGGCGGCGCCGCCGCCGTCGTCGGTTTCGACTCGGCGGGCGCATGCCTGCTTGTCGCGGGTTTCTGCTTGACCCTCGTTCTTGGAGTTCCGCTCGAGAGGATTGATCGGGCCGACGGCCTCGGGGATGCGCGCGTTGCCCGGTCCTCCGTACGCGAGGTTCCCGCTGCCGCCGGGACCGACGAAGAAGTCACGCGCGGGCGGCGGAGCGAGAGGCGGCGGGATGTCGAATTCGCCTCTCTCAATCACGTAGCCGCCGGCCGCTCCCGGCCTCGAGTTGGGGTTCCGAGGGACGAACCGCTGCAGGATTTCTCCGCTCCAGGCGTCGATCACCAGTCGCTCTCGGCCGGCGGGGCCCGCGTTGACGTCGGCCAGGTAGACGGTGTCGTTACGATGAAGCGGCCCGACCAGGACAAAACCCTCCGCACGCAGCCTTTCGGCGATTTCATTCGGCGAAGCGGCGCCCATCGGCGGAAACCATTGCACATACTCGCGTGGCAATGCGCTCGTCGGCGGGAACCATTGCGCGTTGGCCCCCGTTGCGGCGGCAAGAGTTCGGCAGAGCGGCGAGCGCCAGGCGCGCCAGCAGGCGTCGCAGCGTCGCGTTCGAGGCAGCCATGATCCAAAGCTCCAGGATTAACCCGCGGGGCCAGTCTTTGGCGCAAATTGCGGCACGGTCACGGCGCGTCGTCATTGCGCAGCGCCCGCGTAGGCGCCGTCGTTGAGGCCGAGCAGCTGATCGATTTCGCCTTGCTCGGTCTCGAACGATGTGACGAGCCGCAGGAGGCGTTCGTCGTCGCCGGGCCTCTGCTCGAGCGCCAAAGAACCGGTGCTCCACTCATGGAATCGCGCGCCCGCAGCCCGCCATGCTTCAACGGCTGCGTTCGGCGCAACGACGAAGACCTCGTTGGCTTCCGTCGGCCACGCCAGTCGGAACCCCGGCGCAGCCGCAAGCCTTTCGCTGAGACGGTGCGCCGCCTCGTTGGCGCGCTCCGCCAGCCGGAGCCAGAGGCCGTCCCGGAGGTAGGCCTCCATCTGCGCCCCCAGGAAACGCCCCTTGGACAGGGTGTGTCCGGCGCGCTTGCGTCGATAAGCCAATTCCATCGCCCGTGCGGGATCGAAGAAAACGACCGCCTCGCAGGCGAGCGCGCCGTTCTTCGTCGCGCCGAACGAAAGCGCATCGACTCCGGCGCGCCACGTCATGTCGGCCGGCGAAAGCTGGCTGGCGACTATCGCATTCGCGAACCGGGCGCCGTCCATATGCACGCCGACGCCGGCCGAATGAGCGATGTCGCAAAGCGCCCCGACCTCGCCTTGCCAGTAAACTGTCCCGGCTTCGGTGGCCTGAGAGAGCGACAACGCGCCCGGTTGGACCGACTTGATGAGCCCGGGCGGAAACCGACCGAGCGCCTCGCGCAGATCGTCGGGCGTGATCTTGCCGCCCCAGCCGGCGATGCCGACCAGTTTCGCGCCCGCGGTAAAGAATTCGGGCGCGCCGCATTCGTCATCGTGAACGTGCGCCTCCTCGTGACAGAAGACCGCGCTCCAGGGCTGAGCCAACGCCGAGAGCGCAAGCGCGTTCGCGGCAGTGCCCGTCGCAACCAGGAAGGCGGCGACCTTGGTCTCGAAGATTTCGCTCAGCATCGCTTCCGCTCGAGCGGTGTAGTCGTCGGCGCCATAGGCCGGCGTGTTGACACCAGACGAAGCCGTGATCGCCTCCAGGATCTCGGGCGCGACGCCCGCGCCATTGTCGCTCGCGAAATTCATTGTCGACTCACCCTGATTAAGCCGCCAAATTGCCCCAGCCAGCGATGGATTGGCAATTGTGCGGAGACCCGCTTTGGCCGGCTCAAAAAACCGCGTGGCGCCCGCTTGTATCGCGGGTTCATTTCTGGCATGTTTTCGAGATAGGACAGTTTTGCTGACCATTTGCGCGACCGAAGCTCTGAAATGGTCGCGCGCGCGATGAGCGTGACTATGGCGTCGTCGGATCGAAAAACGAAAACAGATCGAAAAAAATTCGACGCGTAACGCCCCATTGGCTGCGCAAGACGCGGCCGTTTTGTCCTCGACACGCCTTGAAAATTTGGAAAATGTAAGTCGCGATGAGGATCGCGACCGTCCGGGGAGCGGAAAGATGAACGCTAAGACCCAGTTCAACGAGAGCCTCACTGGCGCGGCGCCGCGCGTCCTCCCGGGAGCCGATCCACTGACTCCGCGGCCTCAGGGCCTTTACGATCCGAGGAATGAGCACGACTCCTGCGGCGTCGGCTTCGTGGCCGACATGAGGAACCGCAGGTCGCATGACATTCTCGAAAAGGGCCTTCAGATCCTGGCCAATCTCGACCATCGTGGCGCGGTCGGCGCCGATCCCACGCTGGGCGATGGGTGCGGCATCCTTACCCAAATTCCACATGGATTCTTTGCGCCGGAGTGCGCCATGCTCGGGTTCGATCTCCCCGAGCCCGGCCATTACGCGATCGGGCAATTCTTCATGCCGCGCCACCCGGCCGCCCGCCGGCAGGTTCGCGATATTGTCGAGGAGGTGGTGGCCGCAGAGAGCCAGACGGTTCTGGGATGGCGCGACGTGCCCGTCGACAATTCAGGGCTGGGCGCACGCGTGAAGGCGACCGAGCCGGTGATGCAGCAGATCTTCATCGGCCGCTCCGCTAATCTCGCCACGGAAAATGATTTTGAGCGCCGGCTCTTCATCATCCGCAAGGTCGTCTCCAATCGAGTTTTTGCCCTTGGCGGCCCGGAAGTTGCGGAATACTACCCGGTCTCGATGTCAGCCCGCACCATTGTCTACAAGGGGATGGTGTTGGTCAGTCAGCTGGCGCCGTACTACCGCGACCTCTTGGACGTGCGCTACGACACGGCGTTGGCGCTCGTCCATCAGCGCTTCGCCACGAACACGTTCCCGTCCTGGCGGCTTGCGCACCCCTATCGCATGGTTGCGCACAACGGCGAGATCAACACGCTCAGGGGCAACGTCAACTGGATGGCGGCGCGTCAGGCGAGCGTCAACTCCGAGCTGTTCGGCAACGATATTTCGAAGCTTTGGCCGATCTCCTACGAGGGTCAGTCCGACACCGCCTGCTTCGACAATGCGCTCGAGTTCCTTGTCCAGGGCGGATATTCGCTGAGCCATGCGATGATGATGCTGATCCCGGAAGCCTGGGCGGGAAATCCGCTGATGGACGAGGAGCGTCGCGCGTTTTACGAGTATCACGCGGCCTTGATGGAGCCTTGGGACGGGCCCGCGGCGGTCGCCTTCACCGATGGGCGCCAGATTGGCGCGACCCTCGACCGCAATGGTCTCAGACCCGCGCGCTATTTCGTCACTGATGACGACCTAGTCGTGCTTGCCTCCGAAATGGGCGTTTTGCCCGTCCCGGAGGAGAAGATCGTCGCGAAGTGGCGCCTGCAGCCGGGAAAGATGCTGCTTGTCGATCTTGAGCAGCACCGCATCGTGTCGGACGCCGAGATCAAGCAGACGCTGTCGCGCGCCCATCCCTACAATTCATGGCTCGAATCGACGCAAATCGTGCTCGAGGAGCTTAACCCCGTCGAGCCGCGCGCTTCTCGCACGGACGTGTCGCTGCTCGACCGCCAACAGGCCTTCGGCTACACGCAGGAGGATCTTGCTCTCCTGCTCTCGCCAATGGCGACGACAGGCCAGGAAGCGGTCGGCTCAATGGGCACCGACACGCCGATCTCGGCCCTGTCGTCCAAGCCGAAGCTGCTTTACACCTACTTCAAGCAGAACTTCGCACAGGTGACCAACCCACCGATCGACCCGATCCGCGAGGAACTCGTTATGAGTCTCGTTTCCTTCATTGGGCCGAGGCCGAACCTGTTCGATCTCGAAGGGACGGCGCGACGCAAGCGGCTCGAGGTGCGCCAGCCGATCCTGACCAACGAAGACTTAGAAAAGATTCGTTGCATCGGCCACTTCGAGGATTCTTTCGACACCAAGACGCTCGACATTACCTACGCCGTCGAACGGGGTGCCGAAGGGATGGAGGAAGCGTTGCGTCGTTTGTGCGAGCGGGCTGAAGCCGCTGTGCATGGCCGCTACAACATCATTAGCCTCTCCGACCGCATGGTTGGTCCCGATCGCATTCCGATCCCCGCGCTGCTGGCGACGGCGGCGGTGCACCACCACCTTATCCGCGCGGGGCTGCGCACATCGGTCGGGCTGGTCGTCGAAACGGGCGAAGCGCGCGAAATCCATCACTTCGCGTGTCTGGCCGGTTATGGGGCCGAGGCGATCAATCCATACCTCGCCTTCGAGACTCTGACCGCGATGGCGAAGGACCTGCCCGAGCCGATCAGCGGCTACGAGGTCGTCAAGCGCTTCATCAAGTCGGTCGACAAGGGCCTCCTCAAGGTCATGTCGAAGATGGGCATCTCGACCTATCAGTCCTATTGCGGCGCCCAGATCTTCGACGCCGTCGGGCTCTCCCGCGCCTTTGTCGACGAGTTCTTCTTCGGCACGGCGACCTCGATCGAGGGCGCCGGACTGGCCGAGATCGCCGCCGAGACGGCGCGCCGTCACGCCGATGCGTTCGGCGAGTCGCCGGTCCTGCGCACATCTTTGGACGTCGGAGGCGAATACGCCTTCCGCGTACGCGGAGAAACGCACAGCTGGACGCCTCAGACAGTATCGCTGCTGCAGCACGCCGTGCGAGGCAACGCGCGTGACAGTTATGACGCCTTCGCCAAGACGCTTAACGAACAGAGCGAGCACTTGCTCACGATCCGCGGCCTCTTCCGCATCAAGACGGCGGAGACCGAAGGCCGCGCTCCCATCCCGCTCGCTGAAGTCGAGCCCGCGGCGGAAATCGTCAAGCGCTTTTCGACGGGCGCCATGTCCTTCGGCTCGATCTCGCGCGAGGCTCACACCACGATCGCCATCGCCATGAACCGCATCGGCGGCAAGTCCAACACTGGCGAAGGGGGCGAGGAGTCCGACCGCTTCAAGCGGATGGCCAACGGCGACTCGATGCGTAGCGCAATCAAGCAGGTCGCCTCCGGTCGTTTTGGGGTCACCGCGGAGTATCTCGTCAACTCGGACATGATGCAGATCAAGATGGCGCAGGGCGCAAAGCCCGGCGAAGGCGGACAGTTGCCAGGCCACAAGGTCGACGCGGTCATCGCGAAGGTGCGTCACTCGACCCAGGGAGTCGGCCTCATTTCTCCGCCGCCTCATCACGACATCTACTCGATCGAGGATCTGAAGCAGCTTGTCTACGACCTGAAGAACGTCAACCCCGATGCGCTGGTTTCGGTCAAGCTCGTCTCGGAGGTCGGCGTCGGGACCGTTGCGGCTGGGGTCGCCAAGTGCAAGGCGGACCATGTCACGATCTCGGGCTTTGAGGGCGGAACCGGCGCGTCGCCGTTGACCTCAATCAAGCATGCCGGCTCTCCCTGGGAGATTGGCCTAGCTGAGACGCATCAGACGCTGGTGATGAACGGCCTGAGATCCCGCATCGCGGTCCAGGTCGACGGCGGCGTTCGTACCGGCCGAGACGTCGTGATTGGCGCCCTGCTCGGCGCGGATGAGTTCGGCTTCGCCACAGCGCCGCTGATCGCCGCCGGCTGCATCATGATGCGCAAGTGCCACCTGAACACATGCCCGGTCGGCGTCGCGACGCAGGATCCGGTCCTGCGCAAGCGTTTCGTCGGGAAGCCCGAGCACGTCATCAACTACTTTTTCTTTGTCGCCGAGGAAGTGCGGGAGCTGATGGCGGCGTTGGGATATCGGCGGTTCGACGAGATGATCGGCCAGCGCCAAATGCTCGACGGGGCAAAGCTCGTCGAACACGCCAAGGCGAAGGGTCTCGACTTCTCGAAGCTGTTCCACAAGCCGACGCCCTGGCCGAACGACACGATCTACCGCAGCATCGAGCAGGACCATGGGCTCGAACACGTGCTGGACCGTCGCCTGATCGCCGAGACAAAAGACGCGGTCGAGCATGGCCGGCATGTTCGGCTCGACCTTTCGATCCGCAATTCCGATCGATCGGCGGGAGCGATGCTGTCGGGCGAGATCGCCAAGCGTTACGGGCACGCGGGCCTTCGCGACGAGTCAATCCACATCAAGTTCAAGGGAACAGCCGGGCAGAGCTTCGGCGCGTTTCTTGCAAAGGGAGTGACGCTCGAGCTCGAGGGCGATGCCAACGACTACGTCGGCAAGGGCCTGTCGGGAGGAAAGATCGTCGTCTACCCGCCGCAGGAGGCGAAGAAGCTGAAGCCGGAGGAGTCGATCATCGTCGGCAATACGGTGCTCTACGGCGCAATCGCCGGAGAATGCTACTTCCGCGGGGTGGCTGGCGAGCGGTTCGGCGTTCGCAACTCCGGGGCGATCGCTGTCGTCGAGGGCGTGGGCGATCACGGCTGCGAGTACATGACCGGCGGCATCATCGTCGTCATTGGTGAGACAGGCCGCAATTTCGCGGCCGGCATGTCGGGCGGCATCGCCTACGTGCTCGACGAAGCGGGGACCTTCGCTCAGCGTTGCAACATGGCGATGGTCGAACTGGAGCCAGTCGCTGCCGAAGAGGAGATGATGGTCCGGCATCTCCACTCCGGTGGCGATTTGGAGGCGCATGGGCGTGTGGACGTGATGCACGACATGAGCCGTTTTGACGGCGAGCGTCTTCATCAGCTCATCGCCAACCATGCGCGGGCCACCAGCTCCGCCCGCGCGCGGCACATCCTGGAGAACTGGGAGACCTATCTGCCCAAGTTCCGCAAGGTGATGCCGGTCGAGTATCGCCGCGCGCTGGCGGAGCTCGCGGCGCAAAGCGGGCAGCCTATGCTTGCGGCAGGAGAATGACGCGAATTGGCGCAGCGTCCCGTATGGGACGCAGCAGGACGGGTTTAGAGTAGCTCTATGGCCAAGGTGACGGGCTTTTTGGAGATTGACCGGGCTGACCGGCGCTATGCCCCGGCGTCCGACCGAATCCGTCATTATCGCGAATTCGTTCTCCCGCTCAGCGAAGAGGCGACCCGGAACCAGGCGGCGCGCTGCATGAATTGCGGCATCCCCTATTGTCACACGGGCTGCCCGGTCAACAACCAGATCCCGGATTGGAATGACCTCACTTATCGCGGCGAGTGGGAGGAAGCCGCGCGCAATCTGCTCTCCACCAACAATTTCCCGGAAGTCACCGGCCGAGTGTGTCCGGCGCCCTGCGAAGCGTCCTGTACCCTCAACATCCAAGACACGCCGGTGACCATCAAGACGATCGAATGCGCGATTATCGACCGCGCCTTCGCCGAAGGATGGGTGAGACCCGAGCCATCCCCCCACAAAACCGGCAAGAAGGTCGCCGTCGTCGGTTCTGGCCCTGCGGGGCTGGCTTGCGCGCAACAGCTCGCGCGCGCCGGACACGAAGTTCATGTGTACGAAAAACATGCCAAGGCGGGCGGCCTGCTGCGGTACGGGATTCCCGACTTTAAGCTCGAAAAGCGCCATGTCGAGCGGCGCGTCGAGCAAATGGCCGCCGAGGGCGTCGTCTTCCATTACAACGCCAACGTCGGTCAGAGCGTCAGCGCCCAGACTCTCGTGGACGCCCATGACGCGATCGCGGTCGCCGGCGGCGCAGAGGCGTCGCGCGATCTGCCCGTGCCCGGCCGCGATCTCGCGGGCGTTCATTTCGCGATGGATTTCCTGCCGCAGCAAAACCGGCGCGTGTCCAACGAGCCGATCGGCACGAACGAACCGATCCTCGCCAGCGGCAAGCATGTCGTGGTGATTGGCGGCGGAGACACGGGCTCCGACTGTATCGGTACGTCCATTCGTCAGGGCGCGCTCAGCGTCACGCAGCTCGAGATCATGCCAATGCCGCCGAAGGCGGAGGACAAGCTCCTCACCTGGCCGAACTGGCCGCTGAAGCTGCGCACCTCATCGAGCCACGAAGAAGGCGCGGAACGCGATTTTGCGGTGAATACGGCCGCCTTCGAGGGCGAGAATGGCGTCGTGACCGGGTTAAAGTGCGTGCGCGTCGACGACAAGATGAAGCCGGTCGCGGGGAGCGAATTTACGCTAAGGACCGATCTCGTCCTCTTGGCGATGGGATTCATCTCTCCGGTCAAGGAGGGCCTGCTCGCCGAACTCGGCGTCAAGCTAGACAATCGGGGGAATGTCGCGGCCGACACCAACCGTTACGCGTCGTCGCGCCCGAAGGTCTACGCTTGCGGCGACATGCGGCGTGGCCAGTCGCTCGTCGTGTGGGCGATCCGCGAGGGCCGTCAATGCGCCGCGGCGATCGACGAAGCGCTGATGGGTTCGACAGTCCTTCCGCGGTAGAAGCGCGAGGCAAGAACAAAACGAAACCGCACACGGGGCGGACCCGCGAGCGTCGTCGTCAGAGGCGTCGGCTCAGGCGGGAATGCGGTCTTCGCTCGTCGCGGGCTCGCGAAGCACATAGCCCCGGCCCCAGACCGTCTCGATGTAATTGCGTCCATTCGACGCCATGGCGAGCTTTTTGCGCAGCTTGCAGATGAAGACGTCGATGATCTTGAGCTCGGGCTCGTCCATGCCGCCGTAAAGGTGGTTGAGAAACATTTCCTTCGTCAGCGTCGTGCCCTTTCGCAGCGAAAGCAACTCGAGCATCTGATATTCCTTGCCAGTCAGATGCACGCGGGCGCTGTCGACTTCGACCGTCTTCTGGTCGAGATTGACGACGAGATCGCCGGTAATGATGACGGACTGGGCGTGGCCCTTCGAGCGCCGGACGATAGCGTGGATGCGGGCGACCAGTTCATCCTTATGGAACGGTTTGGTGAGGTAGTCGTCGGCGCCGTGGCCGAGGCCTTTGACCTTGTCCTCGATCCCCGCCATGCCCGACAGGATGAGGATCGGGGTCTTGATCTTGGTCACGCGAAGCGACCGAAGGACCTCGTAGCCGGACATGTCGGGCAGGTTCAGATCCAAAAGAATGATGTCGTAGTCGTAAAGCTTACCCAGATCGATCCCTTCTTCGCCAAGATCGGTGACGTAAACGTTGAAGGCCTCGGACTTCAACATCAACTCGATGCTTTGGGCGGTCGCCGCATCATCCTCGATCAATAATACGCGCATAATTAGGCTCCCCGCCTCGCCTTTTGCTTCGTGACCGCGGTTTCGTACGTCGCCTTCGCGCCTGATCCCGGCCGGCTCGCTGCCGGATTCGGACCTGGACTGATTCGACTGGCACAGTGACGACCAATGGTTAACAAAACATGATTCCTTCGCGCAAGCCCCCGGCACCCGCCATTACCGCAACGGATAAACTCATGTTTTATATAGAATTTTCCGAGTTTAGCCATCTAAAGTAAAGCATTAATGATTAGCTCCAAGCGATTCATTGGATTCACGGTTCCGCCGCCGATTCAACGGCGCCGCCACGATGTTGGTTGTGAACGGAAATAATTCCAACGCTCGGGCGGCGCCAGCCCGGATTGTTGATGAGGGGTGTAAATGAAGTGCTAACCCGCATTTCTCAGACTGCGGGCGCATTGCAGACTGGCTGACAGGGATGTGCGCAGCGTCTGTGTGACCGACGAGCGTGCGCTTTGCGCCGTTTGCGCAGTTGGATCGGGGTGTTTTGGTTCTCCTGTGGGCCGAGGGGTGGATTGCCGCGATTTGTCGGCGTCGCGGCGACGCCTCAGGCGAGGCGGACGGCGGCGAGGCGCCATTCGTCGGCGTAAGGACAAGCCGAGGCGAGCGCGATTGATGCGGCGCGCGCTGATGCGGACGAGGCCTGCGAGCTTGAGGAGCTTGAGCCTGATCGTGCCGCAGGTTGCCTCGGCGAACTGGGTGTGTGCGAGGCCGACGCGCCTGAGCGCGCAGATCAGAACATAGGCGAACGAGGCCAGCCAGAGCCTGAGCTGGTTGGCGCGCATGGTGGCGGTCGAGGTGCGGTCGGCGAACAGGTCGCCCTGGCACTCCTTGATCCGGTTCTCCATGTCGCCGCGGGCGCAGTAGACCGTCTCGTAGAGGAAGCGGCCGTTGATCTCGCCCTGCTTGAGCGAGGTGACGATGAAGCGCGGATTGACCTCGCCCTTTGTCCATTCCGCCTTGCCGATCACCCGGCGCCGGCGCGACCAGCTGTCGAGCGTCGCATAGCGGAAGTCCTTGAAGCGGCGGGCGGGTTTGCCGGTCGCGGCGGCTTCCGCCTCGGCCTGCGCGAGTTCGGCGGCGATCTCCTCGACGAGCCGGGGGTTGCGCGCCAGGCCGAACACGAAGTCGACCCGGTTCTGTTCGCACCAGGCCATCAGCGCCTCGCGGGCGAAGCCCGAGTCGGCGCGCAACAGGATGCGCGTCTTCGGCCAGCGCGCCCGAATTTGCCTGACGATCCGCGCCGCCTCCTCGACCGATCCGGCGCTGGCGTCGATGTTCGAGGGCCTGAGCTTGGCCGCCAAGAGATGGCGGCCGCAGAACACATACAGCGGCAGATAGCAGTAGCCGTCGTAATAGCCGTGGAAGAACCGGCCCTCCTGATGGCCGTACAGCGGGTCGTCGGTCGCGTCGAGGTCGAGGATGATCTCTCTGGGCGCCCGATCGTGCGCCTCGAGGAACAGGTCGACGAACAGGGCCTCGATCGCCGCCGGGTCGTGGCTGATCTTCTTGTAGCGGGTGGCGATCTCGCGCGACAGTTCCAGCCGGTTCAGCGTCGACTTGCCGGCCACCGGCGCGCAATCCTCGCGCCTGGCCTCAAGCTTGCCCGCCAGCACCGCCATCAAAGGATCGTGGCGAAGCTCGTCATGGTCGTTCAGGTCCTCATAGCCGAGCGCGATGCCGTACACGCGCTGCCCGATGAGCGTGGCGACGGAATGCTCAATGAACCTCGGGTCTCTGGCGTCGCGGAAACATCCCGCAAGCCGTCGAACCAGATTGAGCCTTCGGTCGGCTGCGCCCAGCAGTAGACCGCCGGCGTCGGAGGTCAGCGCGCCGCCGTCGAACGCTGCCATCACAGGCCGCCCTTCGACCCGTCCAAACGCGCTCGGTTCTGCGCTACACTCCGTCTGCATCGGGCCACTCCTCCGAACCGGCTCAAGTCATTCTCACAAAACAACTTTTGCCTGATTCGGCGGCCCGATGCGCCCCTAATTTGAGATATGCGGGCTAACGGATCCTCCCGCGTTTCGAGCCGCCCCGACGCGCGACTCCGGCGGGTTCTCCCGAGCGGTTTACGGTAAGAAAGGGGAAACCTTCGTGCTGCATCCTCCGTGGGTCTCGTGGTCGTAGAATCGGAGGGCGGAGGCGCCCTCTAGCGTGGCTGTTGCATGGAGCGCCCTTGGAATGAAGTCGCGGGACACCCTTATTCGTCTGAAGCGCTTTCAACTCGAGGAAAAGCGCCGCCGCGTCCGGCAGATCGAAATGATGCTCGCGGAATTCACCCGCATGACCGCTGAGCTCGATCGCGAAATCGCCAACGAAGAGAAGCGCGCCGGCATTGCCGATCCGCGCCATTTCGCATACCCGACCTACGCTCGCGCCGCTTCGGCTCGACGCGACAACCTGAAAAGCTCGATTGCGGAGCTTGCCGGTCAGATCGAGGAGGCCAAAGCCGCGCAGGAAGAAGCGCAGGCGGAACTCCTGAAGGTTGAGGCGATCGAAACCCGCGACAAGACAGGGGAACGAGGGATCGAAGGCCTCGCGCGCGCCTGAGGTCGCCTCGCCGAAGTGGGCGCGGCGGCAACCGTCATTGCAAGCCAGCATCAAGTTGAACCTTACGTTTTGGCCGCGTTGCGGGCTAAACGTCGATGCTCTATGGCTAGCCCGACGCTGCGATGGTTGAAGGGCAGCTGTCCCGGCAAGCGTCGACGGTCGCGGGGAAAATTCATGCTGATTGGAGTGCCCGCGGAGACGGACCACGCGGAAACCCGCGTCGCGGCCAGCCCTGAAACGGTCAAGAAATTCATCGGGCTCGGCGCGGAGGTCGCAGTCGAGCACGGCGCCGGCCTCAAGGCTGGGGTCGTCGATTCCGACTATCAGGCGGCTGGCGCGCGGCTCGCTTCCGCGGCGGAGGCGCTCGGCGCCGATCTGGTTCTGAAGGTCCGGCGGCCGACCGAGGACGAACTCGTTCACATGAAGAGCGGCGCGCTTGTCATCGCCACGATGGACCCTTACGGCCACCAGGAGGCGGTCGATACGATGGCGAGGGCGGGCGTCTCGGCATTCGCGATGGAACTGATGCCGCGCATCACCCGCGCTCAGGTGATGGACGTCCTCTCGAGCCAGGCGAACCTTGCCGGATACCGCGCCGTGCTTGACGCGGCGGCCGAATACGGCCGCGCAATGCCGATGATGATGACGCCGGCGGGCACGGTCCCGGCCGCCAAACTGTTCGTCATGGGGGTCGGCGTCGCGGGTCTGCAGGCAATCGCGACCGCCCGTCGACTTGGCGCGATCGTCACCGCGACCGACGTCCGTCCCGCGACCAAGGAGCAGGTCGAATCGCTCGGCGCGAAATTCGTCGCCGTCGAAGACGAGGAGTTCAAGCAGGCTGAGACCGCCGGCGGTTACGCCAAGGAAATGTCGGACGCTTATAAGGCCAAGCAGGCCGGCCTCATCGCCTCCCACATCGCCAAGCAGGACATCGTCGTGACGACGGCGCTGATCCCGGGCCGCCCGGCCCCGCGCCTCGTCACCGCGGATATGGTGAAATCCATGCGCGCGGGCTCCGTCATTGTCGACATCGCCGTCGAGCGCGGGGGAAACTGCGAGCTCGCGAAGCCCGGCGAGACGGTGACAAGCGAAAACGGCGTCAAGATTGTAGGCTATTCGAACGTGACCCGCCTCGCCGCCACCGCGTCCGCGCTTTACGCGCGCAATCTCTACGCCTTCGTCGAAACCCTCATCGACAAGGAGAAAAAGGCGCTCGCGGTCAACTGGGACGACGAACTCGTCAAGGCGACATGCCTCACCCGCGGCGGCGCGGTCGTTCATCCCAACTTTCAACCCAAATAAGCTGACGCGCCGCCCGCCCCTTTAAGCCTTGGAGAGCCGGATGGACAATCTCGACGCCGCAATCGCCAAACTGAGAGCCGCAACCGACGCCGCGCAGCAGGCGGCGCAGTCCGTGCAAGCCTACGGCGATCAGATCGCCGCCGCCGGACACGCTGCCTCCGGCGGGGCCATCGACCCGTTCGTGTTCCGCCTCGCCATTTTCGCCCTCGCAGTCTTCGTCGGGTATTACGTGGTCTGGTCGGTGACGCCGGCGCTCCATACGCCGCTGATGTCCGAAACCAACGCGATCTCTTCGGTCATCGTGGTCGGGGCGCTGCTGTCGGTTGGCGTCGCCGCGGTCGATAGCGGCTCGACGTTCGCGCGCTTCGTCGGCTTCATCGCGCTGATCCTGGCCTCGGTGAACATCTTCGGCGGGTTCCTCGTCACCGAACGCATGCTTGCGATGTACAAGAAGAAGGGCTGACGGACGTGAACGCCAATCTCGCCGCCATCCTCTATCTCGTCTCCGGCGTCCTGTTCATCCTGGCCTTGCGCGGCCTCTCCTCGCCCGCCTCCTCGCGCCAGGGCAATCGCTTCGGCATGATCGGCATGGCGATCGCCGTTCTGACCACGCTGGCCTTGAAGCCGCCGTCGAGCGCGATCTCGTGGCTGCTCGTCGTTTTGGGCTTCGCCATCGGCGGCGGGATCGGCGTCTGGCGCGCCCGCACCATCCAGATGACCGCGATGCCGCAGCTGGTGGCGATGTTCCATTCGCTGGTCGGCCTCGCGGCCGTGCTGGTCGCGGCCGGCGCGCTCTATGCGCCCGAGGCCTTCGGCATCGCCGAGGGCGGCGGCATCCATCCGGCGAGCATCATTGAAATGTCGCTCGGCCTCGCGATCGGCGCGGTGACCTTCACCGGGTCGATCATCGCATTCCTGAAGCTCGACGGGCGCATGTCGGGCGCGCCGATCCTGCTGCCGCAGCGCCACGCGATCAATATCGGCCTCGGCGTTGCGCTGGTCGTGTTGATCGCGCTCTTCTACGCGACCCAATCGCCAGCGTTCTTCTGGCTCATCACGCTCGTCTCGCTGGCGCTCGGCGTGCTTCTCATCGTCCCGATCGGCGGCGCCGACATGCCGGTCGTCATCTCGATGCTGAACTCCTATTCCGGCTGGGCGGCGGCGGGCATCGGCTTCACCCTCGGCAATCTCGCGCTCATCATCACCGGCGCCCTCGTCGGCTCGTCGGGCGCGATCCTCTCTTACATCATGTGCAAGGGCATGAACCGGTCCTTCTTCTCGGTCATCCTCGGCGGCTTCGGCGGCGAGGTCGATCACGGGGCGGCCGGCAAGGAGACGCGGCCGGTCAAGCAGGGCTCGGCCGAGGACGCAGCCTTCATGATGAAGAACGCCTCGAAGATCATCATCGTGCCGGGCTACGGCATGGCGGTCGCGCAGGCTCAGCATTCCCTGCGCGAGATGGCCGAGCTGCTCAAGAAGGAGGGCGTCGAGGTCAAATACGCCATCCATCCCGTCGCGGGCCGCATGCCGGGACACATGAACGTGCTGCTCGCCGAGGCGAACGTGCCTTACGACGAAGTGTTTGAGCTCGAGGACATCAACAACGAATTCGCGCAGACCGACGTCGCCTATGTGATCGGCGCCAACGACGTGACCAACCCTGCCGCCAAGACCGACCCGAAGTCGCCGATCTACGGCATGCCGATCCTCGACGTCGACAAGGCAAAGACGGTGCTCTTCGTCAAGCGCGGCATGGGCTCGGGCTACGCCGGCGTCGAGAACGAGCTCTTCTTCCGCGACAACACGATGATGCTGTTCGGCGACGCCAAGAAGATGACCGACGCCATCGTCAAGGCGCTCGGGCACTGAGGGGCTTCGTGATGGCGAGGGCCGGCTTCGCAAGGGGCAGTCTCGCAGCGTTGTTCGTCGTCAGCTTCACCGGCGGTTCCGCGTTTTCGCAGGATGCCACCGGCGGCCCTGTCGCGCATGACAAGTTCCGCTGGCCGATCCGCGGGCCGATCCTTCAGCCGTTCAAGAGCGGCGGGAACGACGGCATCGATATCCTGGCGGCGATCGGCGAGTGGGTTCACGCCGCCGCCGACGGCGTCTGCATTTATGCCGGCGACGACATCAAGACCTACGGCAAGCTCGTGCTGATCCGCCACGAGAACGGTTATGTCACCGCCTACGCCGACAACAGCGAGCTCGAGGTGAAGGAGGGCGACGCCATCAAGCGCGGACAGATCATCGCCAAGGCCGGCGACAGCGGCGCCGCCAAGTCGCCGCGGCTGCATTTCGAATTGCGCAAGGACGGCCAGCCCGTCGATCCCGTTAAATACCTGGTTCCGCTTTAGGTGTCTGGCGCCGCCCGCCGTCGGCCAAATCCTGAAAGTTTCCATCGCCGTAGGCTTGGTGACTGAAAGTGGAAGTGGTGACGAAGACCCCCTTCGTTGCGCCTAGGCCGACGAGACTCCCAACGAAGGCGTGAACCTCGGGGCGGCCCACTGGACTCCCTTTCGTGTATCGCTTGGCCTGAACATAAACCCGGTCGAGCCATCTCTAAGCTCTGGCCAGCGACTGTGCCCTATTCGATCCAATCTAAATGCAACAAGCAAGTGGAATTAGTCAGGCTAGCGCGCGAGGTCGCCCGTTGCGATCACGGACCTCTTGGCTCACGGCGCGCCGGATTCGGCGATCTCGTCGTAGCCGCGGCCGACGAATTCGATGAGGCAGAAGCCGTGGCCGAACGGGTCGGCGAGCACGGCGATTTTGCCGTAGGCGGCGACGCGTATCTCCGTCTCCGCATGCGCGCCGGCGGCGACAGCGCGGCGAAGCGCGGCTTCGATGTCGTCGACGACGACATCGATATGCACCGGGGTCCAATGGCGATCGAAACGGCGCGGATCCTTAGCCGCGCCGATCGAGCCGCCCGGCTTTTGCAAGAGATAGATCCGGGCCGGGAGGCCGCTGAGCTCGGCGACCTCGACGCCGAGCCGCCGTGTCACCGTGAGGCCAAAGGCTTGCGTGTAGAAGGCGATGGCTTCGGCGAGATCCGGTACGTCGATGTTGATCAGCAGATCCATGCCCACAAGCCTAGCACGCCATCGCTCCCTATCTTCAGCCTTCCTCCAGCACATAAAGCTCGAGCGCCTGCTGCTTGCCGCGCATCGCGAGCTCGCCGAGCGGGCCGCTCGTCACACCTGGAGGGAGCGCGGCGAGGCGGTCGATGAGGGCGGCTGAGGCGAGCACGCGGGCATTGGCTGAGCGGCACGCCTCGACGATGCGGGCGACGGTGTTCATCGCATCGCCGATCAGCGCGATCTCTTTCTTCAGATAGCCGAGCTCCCCGACGGCGACCGGACCGCAGTGGAGGCCGGCGCGGAAGTCGGGGACGAGACCGAATTCGCGCTCATAAGCCCGTCCTTCGGCGCGGATACGGCCAAGCGCCGAGAAGCAGGCGCGCACGCACCCCGCGTCGTTCATGCCCGGCGCGAGCCGCCAGGTCGCGATCACTTCGTCGCCGACATATTTGTGAATCTCGCCGCCGGCTTCGGCGACGGCGAGCGAGACATCGACAATAAAGCGGTTGAGCAGGTCGAGAAACCGCAGTTCGCCGAGGCGCTCGGCGATCGAGGTCGAGGAGCGCATGTCGATGAAGAGCAGCGCCCGCTCCTCGGTGCGTGGATGGTAATAGCGCCCCGCGGCGAAGGCGAAGAGCGCGCCGGGACCGAGCAGGTCGTTGACGCTGAACAGCAGGTTGCCGGCGACGACCAGCACCAGCGAGAGCAGGAAGTCGACGCTGCCGATCACGATCAACTGACCGGACATCAGCCAGGCCGCAGCGGCGTTGATGACGACGATAACGGCGGCATAAAGACACGAGCGGAGGGCGAGATAAGGCAGAAACGGCAGCCGGCCGAAGAGGCCGCCGGCGTTGCGCCTGAGCACGAACCGTTCGAGCGAGAAGACGGCGGCGCCCATCGAGCCGCCGGCCAGCGCCCCAATGGGCGCCGTTCCGTGTTGGACATCGCTGTAGAGGGCGCCGATCAGGACGCCAAAGACGACGATCCAGAGGAAGCGGCGCAGCGGGGACGGATGCAGCATCAGCGGCAACAACCAGGGTTCCCCTCTCCCGTCGTGAGAGGGGCCAGGGGTGAGCGGACCTGTCTTCTAATCGAAAGGCAGTCGCAACGCAGCGTTAATTCAGGCGAGAACCAAATCGAGGTCGTCTCGAATTTCATCGTTCGTGAAACGAATGATTCGAATGCGCCTGCTTTCAAGAACCTCCGAGCGCGCTTGGTCGTAGCGGGCAAACCATTGATGCTGCCTGCCGTCCCCCGGATTGCAGTCCGGGGGTCAACGATAAGTTTCGCAGCATCGCAGTGGAAGTCGACGAGAAGCGATCGAGCGGGACTTGCCGACCGAAGTTGGCCCCATGGAACCGGGGGCCGGGTAGCATCTCACTTTGAATTTCCGACAGCGGCGGGGATTTCAGGCGCGCGAGGCCGACGCGGTGGAGGGCGGCAATGCGCAGATGGCGGTCATTGCCCTCGATTACAGTGAATGACCTCGCTCCGGTGAGGATGCGCAATCTGGTGATGTGTAATCGGCAGTGGCTTCGCAGCCGATGTGAATGACGTCCGCGTGCGCGGCGACGTTGAGCAGGATCCACACCACCGCTAGCAAGCGCAAAGGCGAAAGGGCCAGGCACAGAAACAGACGGACCGCTTTGGCGCCGCGCCGAACGAGGGGGCGCATCGGCGCGCCCAAATTCCACCGAACGCGTGACATCTGCGAAACCCCACCCTCGCACGCAAACTCTCGGCGGCGATTGTCATCTCTTCGTCACATGCGGATTGCCGGATAATTTGTCAAGCGACGCGGTCGCCGTCACTCGCCGCCTGATCAGCCGACTCCGGCCGGCCGCTTCGCGCAAAACAGCCGACGTTCAATTGCTCGCGACGAATATCCGCGCGGGGTCCTGAAGCGGGAATTGAAACTGAGACACTGCCCCGCGAGCCCGCGAAGTGTGACGCAAGGCGCGAGCGAACTCGCGGCGATCCGAACTCATGCTCGCTCGGTCACTTCACCCTGCCCCTCTTCCGTGGGGAGAGGGGAATCTCGCCGCTCAGGGCAGCGGGGGGATGCGCAGCACCTGGCCGGGATAGATCTTGTCCGGGTGGGTCAGCATCGGCCGGTTCGCCTGGAAGATGACGTCATATCTGGCGCCGTGCCCCTTGCCGTATTGGGCCTCGGCGATCGCCCACAATGTGTCGCCGCTCTTGACGGTATAGAACTTCGACTCAGGCTCGGCCTTCGCCGGCTTGATGTCGTTCTGGACCGTCTGCACGCCTTTCGTGTTGCCGAGCGCGATCGCGATCTTTTCCGCCTGTTCGGTCGAGGCGGCCGTGCCCGACACTTTCACCTTGTCGCCGTCGACCTCGATCTTGACGCCCGAGGCGTCGAGGCCGTGCTTGTCGAGCTCCTTCTTGAGCTCATCGGCCGGCGCCGCCTTGGCTTCGCTGCCGCCGAAGATCGATGCGCCAACGTTCTTGACGAAATTGATCAATCCCATGAATGGCTCTCCCTATGCCGGCCGGCGGCGCCGGCCTCAATCATTCGACGAGGCTCGCCCAGCGAGGCCTGGCGCCGCGCGGCGCCCCGGAGACCCATATATCCCCGCCGCGCCACGCGCCAGCGCCGCCGCGATCCGCGCCGATGCGAGGGGCGCTCAGGCCTTCTTCATGCTGTTCATGATCACGCCGACGATCGCGGTCACGATCGCGCCGGATACGCCGCCGCCGACGAGCTGGCCGGCGAGCGCGCCGATATCCATGCCGCCGGCCCCGCCGGAGAGCATCGGGATCAGCGAGGTCAGGAGGGACCCGCCCGCGAGGCCGCCGACCGCGCCCGCGACCGTGTTTCCACCGGTCCCGAGGCTCACGTTTTTCGCCGCCGCTCCGGCGGCGTTGCCGCCGATCGCGCCCGCGATCAACTGAATGATAATATTGATGATCGTCGCCGACATGGTTTCCCTCCCGCGTGATCGCTCAAGTCATCAAGCTTTTCCTGACGCCGAGTCGTATTCTTGAGAGATTTTTCTCGTTTGTGAGGATTGTCAATCGGCCCATTCCTTGCGGCCGTCTGAAGCGGGGCCGCGATTTTCACGCGGCGCGGATCGGCAATCTCAAAAAAACCATAATCATGTACGATATACGCGCATCGAGTTTTGGCCGACTGACTTGGCCCGCGTCGTTTTGGAAACATCACGGGCAGGCCGACGAGACCCCCCTAGACATCGATATTACGCAACAGCGGACGCCTTTTGGCGCTCGTACGATCGCGCGCATCGCGCAAAAGGAAGCACATATGCCAGTCGGAACCGTGAAGTGGTTCAACGCCCAGAAGGGCTTTGGTTTCATCCAGCCGGATAATGGCGGCTCGGACGTGTTCGTTCACATCAGCGCCGTCGAACGCGCCGGGATGAACAACCTCAACGAAGGCCAGAAGGTCAACTTCGAACTCGTCGCCGACAAGCGCACGGGGAAGTCGAGCGCCGGCAACCTCAGCGCCGCCTGACCCTAAGCGCCCAAGCGCATTCTGGGCCTAACGCTTCTCGCCCTGTCGACCGCGGATGTACCGGCGGCAGAGGCTAAAGGGAGCGCTGACGCCCTGATGCGCTGACCGATACGGCGTCGCGCCGTCCAGTTGCTGTCGACCGCGGATGTACCGGCGGCAGCCCGATTGGCGCGCGACGTCATGATCGGACCGAAGAGCCGCCGCGCCCGTCGCTGCGGCTTTTTTGTTTGCAAGCCCAAGACCCCGCCCCTGGCTTAAGGCCAGTCCGGAGACAATGTCTTCAAGTCCTGGTCTTCAAGTTTGGCCTGCAAGTCTGATAAGCATGCGCCGCCGGTCCCTTCGGAGGCGCATGTGAAAGACCCCTATGACGTTCTCGGCGTCGCCAGGACCGCGACGCCCGACGAGATCCGCAAGGCCTACCGGCAACTGGCGAAGAAGCTGCACCCGGACCTCAATCCGGGCGACAAGCACGCCGAGGAACAGTTCAAGGAGGTTGCGGCAGCCAACGACCTGCTGTCGGATCCGGACAAGCGGAAGCGCTACGACGCGGGCGAGATTGACGCCTCAGGGGCGGAAAAGGCGCCGCCGCAAGGCAGATACTATCGCGAATATGCCGGCGCCGACGCTGGCCATCCCTACGAGAGCGCGTCGGGCTACGCCGACTTCGCCGAAGGCGACGACCTCTTCGCCGAACTCCTGCGGCGGAGCCGTGAGCAGGCGCGCCGCGCGCCGGGCGCCGACCTGCATTACGAACTGCATGTCCCGTTTCTCGAGGCGGTCAACGGCGCGGTGAAGACGATCACCCTGCCGCAGGGCGGAACGCTCGAGGTGTCGATCCCGCACGGGGTCGAGGACGGGCAAATTCTGCGCCTGCGCGGAAAGGGCGCGCCCTCGCGCGGCGAGGGTCCGCCGGGCGACGCGCTGGTGCAGATCGCCGTCGAGCCGCACCGCTATTTCGCCCGCGAAGGCGACGACATCCATCTCGAACTACCGATCACCGTCAAGGAGGCCGCGCTCGGCGGGGACGTGCGCACGCCGACCACGACCGGGAGCGTGATGCTGAAGATTCCGAAGGGCTCCAACACTGGGGACACCCTGCGCCTGAAGGGCAAGGGCGTGAAGGCCCAGGGGCGCGCAGGCGACGAACTCGTCAAGCTCAAGGTCGTGATGCCGACGGCGCCGGACCCCGAGCTCGAGGCGTTCCTCGCCAAGTGGGCGCCCGCCCACGATTACGATCCCCGCAAGGAGATGTGACCCATGATCAGCGAGCGGGAGTTTCTCGAGCGCGCCCATCTCGATCGCGTCACGCTCGAAATCTGGATTCGGGAGGAATGGCTGGTCCCGAGCCGCGCCACCGCCGAGCGCGCCTTCACCGAAATGGACCTCGCGCGGGCGCGCCTCATCCACGATCTCAGGCACAATATGGGAGTCAACGACGAGGGCCTCGGCGTGATCCTGCATCTTCTCGATCAGATGCACGGGCTGCGCTGGGCGCTGGCGGAGGCGCTCGCGTCGTTGCGCGAGCGAACGCTGCCTCCGGGCGCATGAACGCGCCCCGCTCGATGGACGGCAAGGTTGCATGCAGGTTGACGCGAAAACTGTAGACGCGGCCCAAAGCCCGTCGAAAGACGGGAGTCCATTCGGACGCCCTATGGACCGCGTCGGCCGCGATCAGCGATCGCGGCTACAACCGCCCGTAAGCTTTTCAAACACTCCCGCAGATGGGCTCTACGCGTGACACCAATGGTAGTGAACGTGGCCGTAGTAGTCGCGGTAGTGGCACCGGTAGCGATGTCCGCCGAGCGCCGTGCCCGGCGCGGTCGCCACCGCACCCACGGCGCCGCCGACGACCGCCCCCACCGGTCCGCCGATCGCCGCGCCGGCGACGACCCCTCCTGCCGTGCCCACTGTTTGCGTTGGGGTGGCGCAGGCGCCGAGCGCAAGACATCCCAGCGCGACAAAAGCGATTTTGTTCATACCGCGATCCTCCCTGCCGGCATTGACGAACCCTAACACAAAAAAGCAGCCTTTGTTCCGCAATTCGTCTTTAGGAAAGTCGCCTCGATTGGCCGTGCCGCCCTCGGATTACGCAGCCGCGGGATCTGCCACGCCAACAAGCTTGAAGCTCAGCGCGCGCAGCTGCCTGCGGGCTTGTGCATCGTAGGCTTGCGCGTCGGCGCGCGATTCGCGAAGGCCGTTGAAATAGAGCCCGCTCTTGCACGCGAGCGCCGGCGATTCGACCAGCTGCAAAATTGCGCGCCCGCCTTCCTCCACCGTGCTTATCGGCCGGGCGCCTGAGAGCCGGACCATGGTCGTGTCCATATACGTCGCCGGATGGAGGCAGTTGACGGTGATGTTGCCGCCCTTGAGCTCCTCGGCGAGATCGATCGTGAACAGAACTTGCGCGAGCTTGCTCTGGCAATAGGCCCGGACCCCGCTATAGCCATGGGTCAGCATCACGTCGGAAAAGTCGATCGGCTGCTGCCCGGCCGAGGAGACGTTGACGATGCGCGCCGGCGCGCGGGCCTCGATGAGCGGCAGAAGCAGGCGCGTCAGCAGGAAGCCCGCGAGATAATTGACCGCGAAGCGCAGCTCGAAGCCGTTGGCGCTGACCTCGCGCCGCCCGCCGCCGCCGCTCGTGCCGATCCCCGCATTGTTGACGAGCACGTCGAGGCCGTCCGTCTCGTAGCGAACGGCGTCGGCGAGCGAACACACCCCGGCGAGCGAGGCGAGGTCGGCGCGCAGAAAGCACGCCGTCCCGCCGCTCTTTTCGATCCTTTCGACGAGCGCTTCGCCCCGGGCGCGATCGCGTCCGTGCACGATCACGCTGGCGCCGTCCGCCGCAAGCCGCTCGGCGACGAAACGGCCGACGCCATCGGTCGAGCCGGTGACGAGGATGGTTTTGCCGGCGAGGCTCATCCGCGCAAAATCTCGACCCGGTTCGGATAGAAGGCGAGATACGCGGCGATCTCGGCGACGCCTGCGATCGGCGTCTCGTAGGTCCAGACCGCGTTGTCGTCGCGGTCCGCCCCGTCGGCGATCGAATAGTAATTCGCCTCGCCCTTGTACGGGCAGGTCGTGACGCGGTCGGTGCGCTCGAGCAGGTTCATGTCGACGTCTTCGCGCGGGATATAGGCGACGGGCTTATAGCCCGCTTCGGCGAGCTCGAGCGCGCCTCGGCTGTCGCCGATCGCGCGCCCACGCCAGACGACGCGCACGCGCACGGCGATGGGAGCGATGGTGATCGGATGGTCCCGGGTTCCGGCTTGGGTCATGTTAATTCCTATCGTTCATCGATCCCCGTCCTTCGAGACGCGGCCTTGCGGCCGCTCCTCAGGATGAGGATTTCTATTGTGATCGCATAAACTTACCTCGTCCTTTCTCCCTACGCATGCCCCGCGACCGCCTTCGGGTGATAGGGCTCCTCGAGTTTGGCGATTGTGCGGGCGTCGAGCTTGAGCTCCGTTGCGGCGACTGCATCGGCGAGATGGTGCAGCTTCGAAGCGCCGACGATCGGGGCGGTCACGTAGGGCTTCGACAGCACCCAGGCGAGCGCCACCACCGCGGGCTTCGTTCCGAGCTTCTCGGCCGTCTCCACGACGCGCTTGCGGATCGCCTCGTCCTGGCGTGAGCCGAGGCCGAGCATCTTGCTGAACGGATCGGTGCGGCCACGCACCGTCGAAGCATTTTCGCCAAGGCCGGAGCCCGCGAGATAGCCGCGCGCCATCGGCGACCACGGGATGACTGCGATCCCGTCGCACGCGCAGAACCTCATCATCTCGCGCTCTTCCTCGCGATAGACGAGATTGTAATAGTTCTGCATCGAGACGAATTCGGCGTGACCCTTGGCGCGCGCGATGTCGATCATGCGGACGAACTGCCAGGCGTACATGCTCGAGGCGCCGATATAGAGCGCCTTGCCCGCCCGCACGACATCGTTCAGGGCCTCCAACGTTTCCTCCATCGGCGTCGCCGGATCGAAGCGATGGATCTGGTAGAGGTCGACATAGTCCGTGCCGAGGCGCTTCAGCGACGCGTCGATTCCTTCCATGACGTGCTTGCGCGAGAGGCCCTTGGCGTTGGCGCCAGGCCCCATCGCGCCATGCACCTTGGTCGCAATGACGACCTCGCTGCGGCGCGCGAAATCCTTGAGCGCGCGGCCGAGGATCTCCTCGCTCGCGCCTTGCGAATAGACGTCCGCGGTGTCGAAAAAATTGACGCCCCGCTCCAGCGCTTCGCGGATGAACGGGCGCGACGCCTCCTCCTCCAGCACCCACTCGCGCCATTTGGTCGAGCCGTAGGTCATGCAGCCGAGGCAGACCTTTGACACCTGCATGCCCGTCTTGCCGAACCTGACCATCTCCATCGGATATCCCCTTTTCGCCTGATTGCGCGCATCATAAGACCTTTCCCAGGCTCCTCGAAAGGGCCGGGAATACGGGACAGGCGATTGTGAAAACGAAGCGCAGCTGGGACTTCTGGATCGATCGCGGCGGCACCTTCACCGACGTGATCGGGCGCGATCCCGCCGGGCGCCTGCATGCGCGAAAGCTCCTCTCCGAAAGCCCCGCTTACGACGACGCCGCGGTCGAGGCGATCCGCCGGCTCATCGGCCTCGCCGCGGGCGAGCCTATCCCGGCGGGCGCGATCCGCGTCGTCAAGATGGGCACGACGGTCGCGACCAACGCGCTGCTCGAGCGGCAGGGCGAGCGCACGCTCCTGGTCACGACGCGCGGCTTTCGCGACGCGCTCGAGATCGGCTATCAGGCGCGCCCGAAGATTTTCGCCCGTGCGATCGAGAAGCCCGAGCTGCTGTACTCGCACGTGATCGAGATCGACGAGCGCGTGCTCGCCGACGGAACGGTCGAGGCTGCGCCCGACCCCGTGGCCGTGCGCGCGGCGCTCGGCGAAGCGAGGACGCAAGGCTTCGACGCGGTCGCGATCGTCTTCATGCACGCCTATCGCTATCCGGCGCATGAGCGCACGGTCGGCGAGATCGCGCGCGAACTCGGCTTTCGCCAAGTCTCCGAAAGCCATGTCTCGTCGGCGCTGATCAAGCTCGTCGGGCGCGGCGACACGACGGTGGTCGACGCCTATCTGTCGCCGATTCTCGCCCGTTACGTCGGGAAGGTGTCGCAGGCGCTCGATGTTGAGCGCACGGGCGCGCGGGTGATGTTCATGATGTCCTCGGGGGGCCTCACTTCGGCCAGCCTCTTCGCCGGCAAGGACGCGATTCTGTCCGGTCCGGCGGGCGGCGTGGTCGCGATGGCGCGGACGGGCTTGAGCGCAGGGTTCAAGCGCGTCATCGGCTTCGACATGGGCGGCACCTCGACCGACGTCGCCCATTACGACGGCGAATTCGAGCGCGCTTTCGAAACGGAAGTGGCGGGCGTCAGGATGCGCGCGCCGATGATGAAGATCCACACCGTCGCGGCGGGTGGCGGCTCGGTGCTGCATTTCGACGGGGCGCGGTTTCGCGTCGGCCCCGATTCCGCCGGCGCCGACCCCGGCCCCGCCTGCTACCGGCGCGGCGGCCCGCTCGCCGTCACCGACGCCAACCTGATGACGGGCAGGCTCATCCCCGATTTCTTCCCCAAGGTATTCGGCCCGAACAGCGACGGACCGCTGGACGCTGAAATCGTGCGCAAGCGCTTCGAAAGTCTTGCGCGCGAGATCGGCGACGGGCGGAGCGCGGAAGCGGTCGCGGAAGGGTTTCTCGCCGTCGCGGTCGGCAAGATGGCCGAAGCGATCAAGACAATTTCGGTCGCGCGCGGCTACGACGTGACGCGCTACGCCTTGAACTCGTTCGGCGGCGCTGGCGGCCAGCACGCCTGCGACGTCGCCGACGCGCTCGCGATCACGACCATCCTCGTCCATCCGCTGTCGTCGCTGCTTTCGGCTTACGGCATGGGTCTCGCCGACATCAGCGCCCAGCGCGCGCAAGGGGTCGAGGAGCCGCTCGACGCCGGGGCGCTCGCCCGCGTCGGCCTGGTCGCCGACGCGCTTGCCGACGCAGCGGTCGCGGAGGTCGAGGGGCAAGGCGTCGAGCGGGAGGCGATCACGGCCCATCGCCGCGCGCATTTGCGTTATGCGGGCTCGGACACGCCGATCGAAGTCCCGCTTCGCTCGCCGGCCGGGATGCGGCGCGCGTTCGAGCGCGCCCATAAACAGCGCTTCGGCTTCATCGACCGCGCCAAGGCGCTCGTCATCGAGGCCGTGTCGGCGGAGGCGGTCGGCGGCGCGGCGCGCTTCGCCGAGCGGGCGCGGCCCGCGTGGGCAGGGGGGCGGGTCGTCCCCGTGCGCATGACCCAGATCTTCTCCAAGGGCGCATGGCGGAAGGCTAGCGTCTACCTGCGCGAGGCGCTGCCGATCGGCGCGGGCCTCAACGGGCCGGCGCTCATCATCGATCCCAATCAGACGATCGTCGTCGAACCGGGCTGGCGCGCTTCGATCACGCCGAAAAACCATGTCGTGATGCGGCGCGTCGAGCCTCTTCCGCGACGCGAGGCGATCGGCTCGAAGGCCGATCCGGTGATGCTCGAGATCTTCAATAATCTCTTCATGTCGATCGCCGAGCAGATGGGCGTGACGCTTCAAAACACAGCGTATTCGGTCAACATCAAGGAGCGGCTCGACTTCTCCTGCGCGGTGTTCGACCGCCACGGCCGGCTCGTCGCCAACGCGCCGCATATGCCGGTGCATTTGGGCTCGATGGACCGGTCGGTTGAGACGATCATCCGTGACAACGAGGGCCGCATCCGCTCCGGCGACGTGTTCGCGCTGAACGCGCCCTATAACGGGGGCACGCACCTGCCCGACATCACCGTCTGCACGCCCGTCTTCGACGAGGCCGGCGAGACCATTCTCTTCTGGACCGCTTCGCGAGGCCACCACGCCGACATCGGCGGCGTCGCGCCGGGTTCGATGAGCCCGCTCGCGACTTCGATCCACGAGGAGGGCGTCTATATCGACAATTTCCTCTTGATCGAGCGCGGACGCTTCCGCGAGCGCGAGCTTTACGACCTGCTCGCAAGCGGACCCTGGCCCGCGCGCAATCCGCTCCAGAACGTCAACGACCTCAAGGCGCAGATCGCTGCCAACGAGAAGGGCGTGCATGAACTGAGGCGGATGGTCGAGGCGTTCGGCCTCGAGACGGTCGAGGCCTATATGGGCCACGTGCAGGACAACGCCGCCGAGAGCGTGCGGCGGGTGATCGACCGGCTCGTCGACAGCGAGGCCTCGTCCGTCTCCGACCAGGGCGCGGTCATCAAGGTCCGGATCAGCGTCGACAAGCTGAAGCGCGAGGCGACGGTCGATTTCACCGGCACGTCGCCGCAGCAGCCGGACAATTTCAACGCGCCCGAGCCGGTCACGCGCGCCGCCGTGCTCTATGTGTTTCGCGTGATGGTCGACGACGACATCCCGATGAACGCCGGCTGTCTGAGGCCGATCCGGGTCATTCTGCCTGAAGGCTCGATGCTGTCGCCGCGCTATCCTGCCGCGGTGGTGGCGGGCAATGTCGAGGTGTCGCAGGCGGTGACCGACACGCTCTTCGCCGCCCTTCGAGCGCTCGGCTCCGCGCAGGGAACGATGAACAACCTCACCTTCGGCGACGCACATTACCAGTACTACGAGACGATCTGCTCGGGCGCGCCGGCCGGCCCCGGCTTCGACGGCGCGAGCGCGGTCCATACGCATATGACGAATTCGCGCCTGACCGACCCGGAAGTGCTGGAGAGCCGCTTTCCGGTCGTGCTCGAGGATTTTCACATCCGCCGCGGCTCCGGCGGCAAGGGACGCTGGAAGGCCGGCGACGGGACGCTGCGCCGCATCCGCTTTCTCAAGGACATGAACGTCGCCGTGCTGAGCGGCCATCGCGCCGCGCCCAATCCGGGCGCGATGGGCGGCGAGCCGGGCGAGCTCGGCCGCAATTCGATCCGCCGCAACGACGGCCGGATCGAGACCCTCCCCGGCTGCGCCCAGGCTGAGGTCGAGGCGGGCGAAGCGATCGAGATCGTCACCCCGACTGGAGGGGGATGGGGGACGTTGTAGCGCGCGGTCAACTCACTGAGCGTGGCTACAGGAGGCGCGGCGCGAAGCCTACTTCCCGCCGCTGTACGTCACCCGCCAGATTGCGCCGCCCTCATCGTCGGTGACGAGCAGCGCGCCGTCCTTCGTCACCGCCACATCGACGGGGCGGCCCCAGACGCTTTCGTCGCTGGCGACGAAGCCCACCAGGAAATCCTCGTAAACCCCTGTCGGCTTACCGTCCTTCATCAGGAGCCGCACGACCTTGTAGCCCGTGCGCTTCGCCCGGTTCCACGAGCCGTGGAAGGCGACGAAGGCGTCGCCCTTGTACTCCGGTGGAAACGCATCGGCCTCATAGAAAGTGATTCCGAGCGGGGCCGAATGCGGCTGGAACAGAACGTCCGGCGTCGTCACGCGTCCGGCAAGGTCGGGGCGCTGCCCTTCATGGCGCGGGTCCTCGTGCGCGCCGATGTAATACCAGGGCCAGCCATAGAACGCGCCGTCGACGACGCGCGTGGCATAGTCGGGCGGAAGATCATCGCCGAGCCCGTCGCGCTCGTTGACCGCGCACCAGAGCGCGCCGGTCGCGGGCTGCACCGTGAGGCCCGAGCAGATGCGGATGCCGGTCGCGACGACGCGCCTGTGGCTTCCGTCGGGATCGAAGGCCAGCACGTCGGCGCGGTCCTGCTCCGCGCCCCCCGAGGCGCCGACCGGCTGGGCCTTGAGATCGGGACGCACGCCTTCGTCGACATTCGTCGCCGAGCCGACCGAGACGAACAGGATCTTTTCGTCAAGCGAGAAAGCGAGGTCGCGCGTCCAGTGCGAACCTCCGCTCGGCAATTCGGCGATGGTCTCGGGCGGGCCCGATGCCTTCATTTCGCCGCTGCGATAGGGATAACGCACGACGGAGCCAGGCGTCGCGACATAGACCCAGTGAGGGTCGGCAGACGGGTAGAACGCGATGCCGAACGGCCGCTCCAGGCCTTCCGCAAACACCGCGCCCTGAACGGGCGTCGCGGCTGCGCCGTCCGGCCGGAAGACGCGGATGCGCCCAGCGCCGCTCTCGGCGACGAAAATGTCGCCGTTTGGCGCCGTGCGAACGACGCGCGGGACTGCAAGGCCCTCGGCGAAGAGATCGACCGAGAACCCCTCGGGCGCCTTCGGAACGTCGGATGGCGTGCGCGCGGCGCGGCGCGACGGATTGGCGGCCAACAGCGTCGCAAACGGCGGAGGAAGATCGGCGGCCGTGATGAGCCGCCTCACGCCCGGAGCATCAGTGCGCCAGTCGCCGTAGGCTGCCGGGCCGGTCCGCAGGCCGTCGGCTGCGAATGCGGCGCCGGCGGCAACGATCGCGGCGAGGACTGCCAGGACCCGCATGCCACGCTCCTTGTCGGGAATAAGCACAAGACATCCAACCCGGATCGAATATGCAAGGCGAGCATCATTTCCAAGGCAGTTTATGGTTTGGGTGAAGCCCCCGTATTGGGACGCGTGGACGTCGTTCGCGCGACGGCATCCGGCAGCGTCACGGTGACATCATTGAGCATGCGGTGGATGGTCTCGGCGGCCGCGCGATAGGTGTAGGGCGGAAAACTGTCCTTGATCAGATAGGACAGAGGCTTGCCGTTCTGATCGTAGTCGCCGCCGTAGATGAGAAGCGCATGATCTACCGAGCCCCAGACTACCGCTTCGCCGCGCGCCAGGGATTGGTGAATGAGGTTAATCATCACATTCAACGGGACATATTGAACTCGCGTCTCGGGGCGGGCGTCCGGGTCGTGCGAGGGTCCCCAACCCTCGGAGCCGTCGCGCGACAGATCGAATTCGGTCCATTCCTCGCCGCCGAGAACGGTTCGGGCCAGCTGCTCGGGGCTTACCGCCTCACCGTCGAGATGAGTGGTGCGCGGCTTAGTGCCGAGACTTGCTTTCAGCCCCTGGTCCAACGCCTTTTCCTTCTCCGCGGGGCTGGAAAGGCGCTCAAGCTTCTTTTCGATCGACGAGAAAATCGGATCGGAATCCACGACGCCGTGGAAATCGCTCTCGTCGAGGAGGCCATCCTGTCGAATGAGAGCGATCGCTTCGACCGCGAGGCCGCCGTCCTCCGGACGTCCCGCTTCGCCACGAATGACCCGCCGGAACCGATCGGCGATCGAGTTCGACCTGCAACGCCCGGCGCGACAGTTCAATTCGCGAGCCCGGATGCCGAACCATGTAGTTCGTCTCCAGCATGCTGAGCGTCGCGAAAACCCAGCAGAGATCGGAGTCCCCTTGGTCGAGAGGCGGCGAAATTGGCAACGCATACCGTTCCGTTGCAACTCCTGCGTCCAACTTCGTGTTTTCTGCGAGGCCGCCGATCGCCGGTTTTTGCGCAGCGAATAGCGATATTGCCAGCACTATTGGTGGAACGAACAGCAGCCGCCCTCGAGCGCGCCGGCTTGAGGCGCGTGAGAGGAAAAACATCCTTCGAAAATTGTCTCGCAGGGCTTTCATCGCGGAGTTGCGTTGACCTCAAAGAAGCCAAACGCAACCCGACCGGCGGCGGTTCCCAATGGCCGGAATCACTTCTCCTTTTGCGTCCAGGTCGCGTCGTAAGTGAGCGTGAACGCGAAAAGGCTTGCGTTGTTGCCCGGCGCGTCCGCGACGCTCCAGGTCCCCGAACCTGCCACGTCCTTGTACTTGCCGGTTCCGCCGATCCATTCGACCGTACCGCCTTCCGGGCCCTCGTAGGTCATGAAGAGCTTGTCGCCATCGCCGTCCGTCTGAACGCAGGTGCCGGTGAACGCATAGCCCTCGGGCCGCGCCTTGGCTTCCTCCAGGCAGCGGATCGCGAGGTTGTCCAGGAGCTTCGAGCCGTCCCGGGTCTTCACGATGCCGATACACTCCGCCGAGGAGTTGGAGCCCACGGGGCCCATGTCGACGATCGCGAGCGAGCGGCAGACCGCATAGGCGGCGAGCTTCGCTGCGCCGCTTTGCGGAAACGTGCCGGCGGCGATGGCCGTCGCGGACGATGCGATCAAGGCTGCGAGAATGAAGAGGGCGCCGAAAAGTCTCATGGTGATTGCCTTGTCAGAGGGTTGTCTCTTTGCCTACGCAGGGGCGACGCCGCCGGATCGTTGACGATCCCTTCTCGGGCGAAAAGCCGCCGGGGTTAAGGGCATACGCCTTTCAGCTGCGGGGCTCACGCCCCATCACGTAGAATTCATCGTTAGGCCGGATGGCGAACGCGTTCGCGAGCCGGTTCGACATGGCAAAGAAGGCGGCGATTGCGGCGATGTCCCAGGCGTCGTCCTCGGTAAAACCTTGGGCGCCGAGGGCCGCGTAGTCCGCCTCGTCGATCTCGTGCGCACGCGCAGCAACTTTGAGCGCGAAGTCGAGCATGGTCTTCTGACGCGGCGTGAGATCGGCCTTGCGATAATTGATCGCGACCTGGTCGGCGACGAGCGGATTCTTCGCGCGGATGCGTAAAATAGCGCCGTGCGCAACGACGCAATAGTGGCAATTATTGAGGCCCGAGGTCGCGACCACGATCATCTCGCGCTCGGCCTTGCTCAAGCCTCCGGGCTTTTCCATCAGCGCGTCATGATAGGCGAAGAAGGCGCGGAACTCGTCTGGGCGCCGCGCCAGCGCGAGAAAGACATTGGGCACGAAGCCAGACTTTTCCTGCACCGTCTCGATCCGCTCGCGGACGTCCTTCGGAACATCGGCGAGATCGGGCGCGGAAAATCGGCTGATCGGCGGCTTGGTGGCGGGCTTCAGTGCTCTCGTTCGCATGCGCCATGCTATCATTGCGGCCGCTCGGCCGGAACAAGGCCGCGAGACATAATCGAGGCCTTGAATGGAATTTGGCGTCTACACCTTCGTCGAGACCAGGCGCGACCCGCTGACCGGCGAGCCGACTGGGGTCGACAAGACCTTCGCTGATATCCTCGAGCAGATGGAGCTTGCCGACCGCGTCGGGCTCGACGTGTTCGGACTCGGCGAGCATCATCGGACCGATTACGCCGTCTCGGCGCCCGCCGTCATGCTGGCCGCCGGGGCGGCGCGCACGAAGCGCATCCGGCTGACCAGCGCCGTCTCGGTGCTCTCGTCCGACGATCCAGTGCGCGTCTATCAGCAGTTCGCCACCCTCGATCTCCTCTCCGGCGGACGGGCGGAGATCATGGCCGGGCGCGGCTCGTTCATCGAATCCTTTCCCCTCTTCGGTTTGAACCTCGACGACTACGACGCGCTCTTCGCCGAGAAGCTCGACCTCCTGCTCGCGATCCGTGCGAACGCTCATCCGGTCTGGCGAGGCGAGCATCGTGCGCCGCTGAACGGCGAGGGCGTCTTTCCGCGCGCGCTGCAAGACCCCCTGCCCGTCTGGATCGCGTCCGGCGGCACGCCCCAGTCGGTCGCGCGCGCCGGCGCGCTTGGTCTGCCGCTTGCGATTGCGATCATCGGCGGCGAACCGGCCCGGTTCGCGCCGCTCGCGGCTCTTTATCGCGAAGCGGGGCGCAGGGCTGGCATTGCGCCTCAGCACCTGGAGCTCGGCATCAATGGCCACGGCTTTCTCGCCGATACGGCCGAGGCCGCGGTCGAGGCCTTCTTCGCGCCCTACGCCGAGGTGATGAGCCGCGTCGGCCGCGAACGCGGCTGGTCGCCGCTCACGCGGGCGCAGTTCGACATCGGCCGCGGTCCGCGCGGGCATCTGATGGTCGGTACGCCCGACGAGGCGATCGCCAAGATCCTCGCTCAGTACGAGGTCTTCGGCCACAATCGATACCTGATGCAGATGGCCGTCGGCGCGCAGCCGCAAGCCGCCATCCTGCGCTCGATCGAGCTTCTGGGCAGGGTCGTCAAGCCCGCGGTGAACGAAGCCCTCGCGAAGCGCAAGGTTCCGGCATAGGATCGGGCCAAACGGGGAGGCGTGCGGACCTATGGCCGAGACAATCGTCGCAGGCGGATTGCAACTGCGGTTTCTGCAGACCAAGGAAGACACGGGGGAAAGTCTCGACGCTTTCGAGATGATCGTCAGACCGAACGCGCGCGTGCCCGTGCCGCACTATCATGAGAGCTGGGACGAGACGATCATTGGCCAGATGGGCGTGACGACCTGGCGGGTCGATGGCAAGGACATCGAGCTCCCGCCCGGCGAAAGCTTGTTCATCAAGCGCGGGATGGTGCACGGCTTCCGCAACGACTCTGGGGAGGCCGCGAGCTATCTCTGCATTCTGACGCTTGGCGCTCTAGGAACCGGCTACTTCCGCGAAATAGCCGCGCTGCTCGACGGCGGCGCGTCGGACCCCGCCAAGTTCAAAGAGACCATGTTGCGCTACGGACTCGTCCCCGCGCCGGGTGCATGAACCCCCGCCATGGTTCATGTCGCGATCAATTCGGCGTTCGGGGGCCTTATCGATCTTGACGCGCCGGTGACGCGGATCGCGACCGGATTCAAGTTCACCGAGGGCCCGGTCTGGCATCCGAGCGGCAAGCACCTGCTTTTCTCCGACATGCCGGGCGACGTCCGCCGGCGGTGGGACGCGGCGCATGGAGTCGCCGAGGTGCGGCGCCCGTCGAACAAATGCAACGGCATGACCTACGACGCCGACCTCAATCTCATCGTTTGCGAACATGCGACGTCTCTGCTGGTGCGCGAATGGCGGGACGGGCGGCGCGAGAGTCTCGCCTCCCATTTCGAAGGCAAGGAGCTCAACAGCCCCAATGACGTCTGTGTGCGCTCCGACGGCTCGATCTATTTCACCGATCCCTGGTACGGGCGGATGCAGGGCTTCGGTGTCGAGCGGCCGCGGCAGCTCGGATTTCAGGGCGTCTATCGGGTGAAGACAGACGGCGCGCTGCAGCTCCTGGTCGAGCGTGACCTGTTCGATCAGCCGAACGGTCTCTGTTTCTCGCCCGACGAAACGAGGCTCTATGTCAACGACAGCGCACGGGCGCTGATCCGCGTATTCGCCGTCGCCGCCGACGGCTCGCTTTCGAAGGATGAAGTTTTCGCCTCAGGCATTCGTTCAGATTCGGAGCCGGGCGGTCCCGACGGCATGAAATGCGATGCCGCCGGCAACGTCTGGGTGACGGCGCCCGGCGGCGTCTGGGTCTATGCGCCGTCCGGCCAGCTCGTGGGCAAACTCGGCGTTCCCGAGCCCGTGGCCAATCTCGCCTGGGGCGGCGACGGTTTCCGCGCGCTGTTCCTTGCCGCCAGCCGATCGGTTTACGCAGTGACCACAAAAGTCGGCCCGCGCGTGGAACCTTTTATGAGCGCGAAAGCCGACTGAGCGCGGGCGCGCGCCTGACCTTCGTATCCCTTCGTGTCCTTCGTGGTGAAAAGTTTGACCACAAAGCACACGAAGGAGCACAAAGACGGGGGCGCAGGCGGATGGGAGGTTGCATGAAAGAGCGGATCGGCTTTATCGGCGTCGGGCTCATGGGCCACGGCATGGCCAAGAACATCGTCGAGAAGGGCTGGCCGCTCACCGTCCTCGGCCACCGAAAGCGCCAGGCCATTGACGAGCTCAAGGCGCGTGGCGCGAAGGAAGCGGAGTCCCCGCGCGCGCTCGCGGAAGTCAGCGACATTGTCATCCTCTGCGTGACGGGCTCGCCGCAGGTCGAGGCTGTCGTCGACGGGCCGGACGGGCTGGCCTCGGCTGGCAAGCCGCTCTTGATCGTCGACTGCTCGACGTCCGAGCCCGCGTCGACGCGCCGCCTTGCCGGGACGCTCGCGCGCAAGGGCGTCACATTGATCGACGCGCCGCTGAGCCGCACGCCAAAAGACGCCTGGGAGGGCACGCTCGACGTCATGGTCGGCGGCGACCCCGACGCGGTCAAGCGCGCCCGGCCGGTGCTCGAGGCCTTCGCCGGCCGAATCGTCGAGACCGGACCGGTCGGCACCGGCCACACGATGAAGCTTCTCAACAATTTCCTGTCGATGGGCTACGCGGCGATCTATTCGGAAGCCCTCATGGTTGGCGCCAAGGCCGGCCTCGCGCCGGCCGTGTTCGACAGCGTGATCAGCGGCGGGCGGATGGATTGCCCCTTCTATCAGACCTTCCGCAAATACGTGATCGAGCACGACCGCAACGCGCACCGCTTCACGCTGGCGAACGCGCTGAAGGACGTGAGCTACCTCGCTGGATTCGCCCAGGCGCTGGGCGTCGCCAATCCGGTCGGTGCGGCGGTGCGCAATTCGTTCGCGCAAGCCGTTGCGACGGGCCACGGCGACGACTACGTGCCGATGCTCTCGGACTGCGTGGCGGAGTGGAACGGCGCGTCGCTCGCGCCGAAGGCAGGCGAATAGGGGCCGGGCCCGGTGGTCGACTTTGTCGAGGCGGGGTCTTCGGGACCGCTCGTCGTCCTCATCCACTCAAGCGTCTCGGGCGCGCGCATGTGGCGGCGGCTGATGGAGGATTGTCAGGACCGCTTTCGGCTTCGCGCCGTCAATCTCTACGGCTACGGGAACACCCCTCCCTGGACCGCGAGCGCGCCGCAATCGCTCGAAGATCAGGCCCGCCTCGTCGAAGCGGCCATTCCGCCGGGCGAGGACGAAGTGTTTCTCGTCGGCCATTCGCTCGGCGGAGCGGTCGCGATGAAAACTGCGGCGCGCCTCGGCGCCCGCGTCGGCAAGCTCGTGCTCATCGAGGCAAATCCCGTTTATCTCTTGCGGCAAGCTGGCCGGCACGAAGCGTTCGCCGAAGCGGCCGCCTTGCGCGACTGCATCAAAGCGGCGGCCGCGAGCGGAGACTGGGAGCCGGCTGCCGAGACTTTCGCCGACTATTGGGGCGGCGCCGGAGCCTGGAGCGCCATGACCCCCGACCGGCGCGCGGCGTTTGCGGTCGCACTGCGTCCCAACGCCCACGAGTGGGACGCGGTCATGAACGAGACGACGCCGCTTGCCGAATGGGCCGAGAGCCTGCCCGATGCGACGCTGCTCATTTGCGACCCGGCCGCGGTGCGGCCGATTCGTGAAGTCACGGACCTTCTCCGCGACGCCAATCCTCGCTGGGCGGTCGCAGCGACCCCGGGTCTCGGCCACATGGCGCCGCTGACCCGTCCCGACCTCGTCAATCCGATGGTTCGCGACTTCCTAATTGCGTGTAGGGCGGAGTTGTTGTAGCCGCGCTCGCCGAGCGCGGCGCCGCGGTCATCGACCGCGGCTACAGGCCGCCCGCTAATGCGCTGAAAAAATCAGGCCTTCAGGGCGCCCGATCGCTGTGCGGTCCAGGTCGCAATATAGTCCATCAGCCCAGGCGACAAGCAATCGTAAGGCTCGAGCTTCAACTCTCGGAAGCGCGCGCGAATCCCGTCCATCCGGCCCGGGTCGACGCCCGATTCGATCGCTGAAGACACGAAAGCTGCAAAGCCCGGCGCCGCCCAGCCGGACTCCTGAAAACGCTCGGGGTGGACGAAGTCCAGCCCTTTGAACGGGTGGTCGCGCTCGACCGGTCCGTACATGTGAACGCCGCACTCGACGCAGGCATGGCGTTGTATGAGCGCGCTTGGATCGACGACCTTCAGCTTGTCGCCGTTCTCGACGACCGTCACCTTGTCGTGCGGCGCAACCGCGACCACCGAGAACACGGCGCCCGCCGGCTTCCAGCATTTCGTGCATCCGCAAGCGTGATTGTGAGCGACCTGGCCCTCGATTCGAACTTTGACCGGCCTCGTCGCGCAGAGGCAGACCAATGTTCCGCCGGCGAAGTTCGGGTCCGTCGGCTTCACGCCTGCATCAATGGCGGGATGAAGTTTTCCGCTTCTGGCATCGTTTCCTCCTCCTCGTGTTCTAATCAATATACGACGACGCTTCTAATCGACTTTCCTTCGTGCATCAGCTCGAACCCCTTGTTGATCTCCTCGAGCTTCAGCGTGTGGGTGATCATCGGGTCGATCTCGATCTTTCCCGCCATGTACCAGTCGACGATCTTCGGCACGTCGGTGCGGCCGCGCGCGCCGCCGAAGGCGGTGCCCTTCCAGACACGACCGGTGACGAGTTGGAACGGACGGGTCGAGATTTCCTGGCCTGCGCCGGCGACGCCGATGATGATCGACTGGCCCCAGCCGCGATGGCAGGCCTCCAGCGCCTGGCGCATGACCGCGACGTTGCCGGTGCAGTCGAACGTGTAGTCGGCGCCGCCGATCTGGTCGGCGCCGCGCTTGGTCATGTTGACGAGATGGGGCACGAGGTCCTTGCCGGCTTCCCTCGGATTGACGAAATGCGTCATGCCGAAGCGCTCGCCCCAGGCCTTCTTGTCGTCGTTGACGTCGACGCCGATGATCATGTCGGCGCCGGCGAGCCTCAGGCCCTGGATGACATTGAGTCCGATGCCCCCGAGGCCGAACACGATCGCCGTTGCGCCCGCCTCGACCTTCGCCGTATTGAGGACGGCGCCGACGCCCGTCGTGACGCCACAGCCGATGTAGCAGATCTTGTCGAACGGCGCGGCGGGATCGACTTTCGCGACCGCGATCTCGGGCAGGACGGTGAAGTTCGAGAAGGTCGAACAGCCCATATAGTGGAAGATCTTGTCGCCTCCGCGGGAGAACCGCGAGGTCCCGTCCGGCATTACGCCCTGCCCTTGGGTGGCGCGGATCGCGGTGCAGAGATTGGTCTTGCGCGAGAGGCAGGACGGGCACTGGCGGCATTCGGGCGTGTAAAGCGGAATGACGTGATCGCCCTTCTTGACGCTAGTCACGCCGGCGCCGACGTCGATCACCACGCCCGCGCCCTCATGACCGAGAATGGCGGGAAAGAGCCCCTCCGGATCGGCGCCCGATAGCGTGAACTCGTCAGTATGACAGATGCCGGTCGCCTTGATCTCGACGAGGACTTCGCCGTTGCGACGCCCGTCCAGATCGACTTCACTGATCTCGAGCGAGGGGCGCGAGCGGGTGGATAGGCTTGCGGCGCGGGCGCCAGGGCCGAGGGATGAAGACGAAGGCCGAGGTCGCCATTGCCGCCGGGCGGCCTCCCCGAGCAAAAGAGCGTATCGAACGCGCTGGCGCGCTTGACCCAGTCCCGACTGGCGCCGAGCGTCGCAGCCTTTCGGGCGCCGCCTTTGCCGACATTCGCCGGATGACAGCTTGATGACCCATGAGGCTCGCCCAAGTCACGGCTGGGACAAGACCGAATGTGGCGCTGAGCGCTCGCGGCCGCCGGGCAGTCACCGCATGGGTAGGATCAAACGCTTGGTTCCCAACGACGTGGCCGCTCTCCGGCCGCGTATTAGGCTTGAGGATCAGGCGCCAGATTTTGTCCGCTACCCCCGGATCGGCTCATGCGCGAGCGCGGCGCGCAGAAAGTAATAGAGCCCGGTCAAGGCCGCTAGGATGAGGACGCCCTCGAGCGCGTGGGTGATCGTCTCGCCGAGCTGGAAGAGGCCGCCGATCGCCCAGCCGGCGGCGGCGCCGGCGCCGATAAGCTCGGTGCCGACCAGAATGGCGACGCTGATCAGCGTCGCCGCGTTGGTCCAGTTGATCGGCTTGAGTGGCACGGCCTCGGCCAAAGGCTTTCTCCATTTGGGAAGCGCCCGCGGATATACCAACGCGTTCTCCGGCGCAAGTCCGGCGGCGTAGGGAGATAGCTTCAGGTCAAGGAGCGTGCCCGGCGCCCGCGCCGCAAGCCTATCCACGCGCTCGCGCCCCTGTCTTTGTGCCCCTTCGTGTCCTTTGAGGTCGATCCTTTCACCATAAAGGACACGAAGGGGCAGGAAGGTCTGACCTGGGCGCATGTGTCGCGTTGCCCCCCGCGCATTCCCATTGCAGGATCGCGAAAATACACTCCGTGCCATGTCGCTCATCGCCGATCGCTCCCCTCACCGCCACGCCGCCCAGCAGGCCAGCGATCGCGCGCCGCGCGGCGGCGTTGGGGCGCTGGCGCTCGGCGCCCTCGGCGTCGTTTATGGCGACATCGGCACGTCGCCCCTCTATGCGATGGACCAGATTTTTCGCGTTGCCCCGTCACGCGAGCCCGAGAACGCGCTCGGGGCCGTTTCGCTCGTTGTCTGGACGCTGACGCTGACCGTCGCGCTCAAATACGCCGTGTTGGTCTTACGCGCGCAGAACGATGGCGAGGGCGGTGTGTTCGCGCTCTACGGCCTGCTGCACGATCGCACCGACCGCCGCGCGCGCATACTGCTCTGGGCGCTGATGGCGGGCGCAGGCCTCCTGATTGGCGACGGCATGATCACGCCCGCCATCAGCGTGCTCTCGGCGGTCGAGGGCCTCGGGGTCGTCGCGCCCGGCTTCTCGGGCCTTGCGGTCCCAATCACGCTCGGGCTGCTTGTTGCGCTCTTCGCCATCCAGTTCAAGGGCGCATCCGGCATCGGCGCCGTGTTCGGGCCGGTCGTTCTCGTCTGGTTCGTGGGCATCGCCGCACTGGGCGCCGTCCAGATCGAAGCGCACCCCGAAATTCTCTCCGCCTTCAACCCGGCCCATGGGCTGGCCTTTCTCGGGCGCGCGCATCTCTTCGGAGCGCTCCTGATCCTCGGCGCGCTGATGCTGGTCGTCACCGGGGGCGAGGCGATGTACGCCGACGTCGGGCATTTCGGCGCGCTGCCGATCCGTCTCTCCTGGTTCGCCGTCGTCTATCCGGCTCTTTTGCTGAACTACCTCGGACAGGGCGCGTACCGGATGGGCGGCGCCCCGATCACCGACGACAAGCTCTTCTTTGCACTCGCGCCGCATTGGCTCGTGGCTCCGATGGTCGTCCTCGCCACCGCCGCAACCGTCATCGCCTCGCAGGCCCTCATTTCCGGCGCGTTCTCGCTCGTGTCCCAGGCGATCCGTCTCGGCCTCTTCCCACGGCTCGACATCGAACACACCCATCACGCGCAGGAGGGCCAAGTCTACATTCCGGTCGTTAACTGGACGCTGCTCATCGGCTGCGCGGCGCTCGTCTGGACGTTCGGCTCGGCAGCGTCGCTGGCGGCGGCCTATGGGCTGGCGGTCTCGGGGGTGATGGTGATCACCTCGATCGCGATGATCCCGATCGCGCTGCGTAAATGGCGCTGGAGCGCACCAGCGACGGCGCTTGTCTGGGGGCCGCTGACGGCGCTCAACGCGGCGTTCTTCGCTGCGAGCTTGCTGAAGCTGTTCGAGGGTGGTTTTGTGCCGATCGCGGTCGGAAGCGTCGCTTTCGCCGCGATGGCGACCTGGCGCTGGGGCCGCAAGGCGACCTACGCCGCGCAGAACGCCAAGGCGACGATGACGATGAGCGAGGTCGTCTCGCTGCACCGGTCGAGCGGCCGGTACCTCGAACGCAACGCGCTCATCATGTCGCCGCGCCCGTTGCGTTCGCTGCGCGACCGCGCGCCGTTGCTCATTCGCCTCATCGCCGAGCGCAGCGGCGTGCTGCCGCGAAACCTCGTCTTCGTCGAGGTCGCGCACAAGAAGACGCCCTATATCCACGGCAGCCGTTACCGGGTGACCGTATTCGACCGGAACGACCACAAGGGCAACGTGATCGGCGTCGAACTCTCCTTCGGCTTTCTCGAGGAGCCGAATGTCGAGCGCACTCTCGAGGAGCTGGCGCGACATCACGAGATCGACTTGCCGAGCGACCCGCGCCAGTGGGTCGTGCACGTCATGCAGGAGAACCTCCTTCCGCGGCGCAGGAGCAATGTCTTCAAGCGCATGCGGCTCAATCTGTTCCTGTTCCTCAGGCAGGTTTCGCGACCCGCCTATTCCTATTATGGGCTCGGCGACGAGGTGCAGCTGACGGTCGAGATCGTTCCGGTGAGGCTCAGATGACGCGCGCCAAATATTCGACGGACCATCGGTCGTGTCTCAGTTAGAACTTTGAGGGGGTTCACGCTCCTCGCTCCGGCCTCCTGTCCCGTGCTATGGTTGGCGGAGAGCGGGAGCCGTTCGATGAGAGACGAGATCGGAGTTGAAGTAGAGAAAGCTTATAGACGCGGCTACGCTCAGGGCACCATTGAGGCGATCTCTGGGATCGCTCATCTCCTGTCAGACACCCAAAAACAACAGGTTGAGAGCTGGTACCTACACCAGTTGACGCCTTGGTGTGGACAGCATGGATCCGCTACCTCTCCTCCTCCAGGCTTCCCCAGGATCTAGCGATGCCCCGTGGTCCCAGAGGCGAGAAGCGCCCCGTCGACGTGAATTTGCGAGCCGTCATGGTCGCCAAGATCGCCACGGGCGAGCTTGAAGAAAAAACGTTCAGTCCGGGAAACTGGGACACTGCCGACCATCCGGGTCGATGGGCGGATCATGGCCACATGACCGATCCCGGCGAGCATGCGCCGCTTGTCGCCGATCTCCCGTCCGGCGTCGGCCTGCTGATTAACGTCGTTCAAGGCCTCCTGATCCATTCGGACTGGCTCGACACCTACCCCGTCGACAAGGAATTGTTTTGCGCCGTGACGCGAGAGACGCTCCCCGTCGCCGACCGCCTGAATGTCTGGCGCCTGGCGTTGGAGCCCTGGACGCGGACCGCAGGCGCATGGTGAGAATGCATCATGCCCGCCTCGCGCCCTATCGTCGTCGCTCCGCTTGACCCGACCTCTTTCGCTGAAGCGACCGGGCGCCTCGCCGAAATCCTGCACGCCTGCGTGCACGAGGGCGCGAGCGTCGGCTTCGTCTTACCCTTCGAAATTCGTGAGGCGCGCGCCTTCTGGCGCGACAGGGTCGCGCCGTCGCATGCCGCCGGGAGCCGGCTCGTCCTTACCGCGAGCCTCGACGGCGACATCGCCGGAACGGCGCAGCTCGATCTCGACTCGATGCCGAGCAAGCGCCATCACGCCGAGGTGTCCAAGGTTCTGGTCGACCCGCCGTTTCGCCGGGCCGGGGTAGCGCGTGCGCTGATGGGGGAGATCGAAAGACGCGCGCATGCGGCGGGCCGCTGGCTCCTGACCCTCGACACGGCGGGCGACGCCGCCGAGGCGCTCTACCGCTCGCTCGGTTACACCCTCGCCGGCGCGATTCCTTCCTACGCCCGCGACACGTTCGAGGACCGCTACGACGCGACCCGGCTCATGTACAAGGACCTGCGCCGCGGTTAGCATTCTGCTCTCGTGGCGGAGGTGAAATCGGCCGATGAACGATAGGAAGGGCGCCAGCCTCGGCGGTCGCATCCTGCTGGCGCTGCTGACGCTTTATGCGCTCACGATGATCGCGCCCGATCTCATCCGGATCGTGCGCCCGCTCGGCGGGTTCGGCCTGGCGACGAACGCCGACGGGCTCATCTACGACGTGCGCGCTCAGTTCGAAGGCGACGAGGATTCGCCCGCATGGCGGGCGGGCCTGCGCTCCGGCGATCGCCTCGACATCGCGGCGATGCGCTGCATCCCGATCGACACAGAGATCTGCGCCACCAATCTCGCGCTCTGGGGCGGGTACACCTACGTTATGCCGGGCCGCGAGGGGACGCTGCTCTTAGAGCCGACGCCCGATCGCCCGGCTCGTCAGGTGACGTTAATTGCGCAGCAGCGCCCGCTCAGCATCGCGGTCGACCTCGTGCTGCTGCTCACTCAGGTGGGCGGGATTCTCGTGGTGCTCGGCGCGGCATACCTCGTGTGGCTGCGCCCGGGCGCCATGACCTGGGGCTTTTTCGCGTATGCGATGGGGTTCAATCCCGGCCAGTCGTTCCAGTTCTACGCCTGGTGGCAGCAGTGGCCGCAGGCGATGCTGACACAGGCAGCCATGAGCTGCCTATTGCAGGCTGCGGGCTATACCGGGCTCCTCCTGTTTGCGCTGCGTGTCCCGGTCGATCAGACGGAAGCCGGGTGGCGCTGGATCGAGCGCGCGCTGCCGGCGATTTTCATCATCCTTCTCCTGGTGTCGCTCACGAGTCTCGGAAGCGTATTCGGCTACCCCACCGAGTTCGCGATGAGGGCCTCGATACTGCTCGGCTTCCTTGTCAGCGTCGCCGCGCTCGCGATCCTGATCGGACGCCGCAAAGACCTGAGCCCTCGTGACTACCAGCGGATCCGCTGGGTGATCTGGGGCTGCCTGATCGGCCTGCCGGCCTATCTCATCGCCGAGCTCACCCAGGAAACTTCGCTGCCCAACGGTCTCTTTGGCGTCGATGCAATCTCTGAGGACGTCTCGGGCCTCTTCTATCTCATCAACGGGATCTTGTGCCTGTTCGTGGTGGAGGCGGTGCGGCGGCCGACGGTGGTCAGCGTCTGGATCCCGCTCCGCCGCGCGACTGCGCTGGGACTGCTGCTCAGCGTGCCGGCCTACTTCATCCATGAAGAAATGGGCACGATCAACGAATTGACGCAGCTGCCGGAATGGGCGTGGGTACTGGTCGCCTCAGTTCTCATCTTCGCGATCTCGCGCCTGCACGAGTACGCGACGGAGCTGGTGGACCGGCTCTTCGACCGGAACTTTCACCACGCCAAGCAGCAGCTCGAGGCTGTCAGCCGGACGATCCAGCGCGCCGACAGCCTCGCCGAAATCGAGCGCCTGCTGGCGGGGGAGCCGATGCATGCCCTCGGCCTCGCTTCGGCGGCGGTCTTTCGCGAAGAGAGCGGCGTCTTCCGGCGGCGCGTCAGCGAGGGATGGGAGGCGGCGAACACCGACACGCTCTCGGGCGCCGGCCGGCTGATCGCCGGCAGGGTCCACGGCGGCGCTTTCGCGCTCGATGGAATTGGCGGCATCGATCCGTCCGACCCGGGTTTTCCGAGCGATCTGGCGAGACCCGTTCTCGGCGTGCCAGTCAGCAATCCACGGCGCTGCTTCGCCGTCGTGCTCTACGGCGGCCATGTGATCGGAACCGACCTCAATAGCGACGAGCGCGAACTCTTGACGAAACTGGCCCGCGATGCAGAGATTGCCTATGCCTCCGTCGATCGCGAGACCCTTCAGAAGCGGATCGAGGCGCTGGAGGGGCGGCTCGCGCATGCTTCGGCGCAACGCTAATGCCGTGTTCGATCCAGATTGCCGTGAAAACTGTAGACGCGGTCCAAAGCCCCACGACAGACGGTCGTCCAATCGGACGCCCTACGGACCGCGTCGGCCGCGATCAGCGATCGCGGCTACAATCATTCAGCCACCAAAACGCGACACACGCCAAAGTTGGCCGCGGCTCAACCCGCGCCCGCGAATCGGCAGCGGTCGTGAGGCGCTCATGACCGAGCCGCGGCGCCGTCTCGAAGGCGTTCGCGCCTGCGTCTTCGACGCCTACGGGACCCTCTTCGACTTCGCCTCCGCCGCATCGCGCGCAGCCGATGTCCCCGAAGATAAGCGCGCGGCGCTGACGGCGCTTTGGCGCGACAGGCAGCTTCAGTACACCTGGCTTCGCAGCTTGCAGAACCGCTACGCCGACTTCTGGCAGGTCACCGGCGACGCCCTCGATTTCGCGATCGAGACGCTAGGGCTCAATCCTTCGTCGCGCGAAAGCTTGATGGACCTCTATCTCGAGCTCGCGCCGTTTCCGGAAGTTCCCGAGGTCCTCCGCGCCTTGCGTGCGAGCGGGTTCAGGACCGCCATTCTCTCCAACGGGTCGCCCGCGATGCTGGACGCGCTTGTCTCCCGAGCCGGGCTCGCGGACGCCTTCGACGCGGTTCTTTCGGTCGACGCCGTCGGCGTCTTCAAGACCCATCCCAAAGTCTATCAATATGCGCTCGATGCGCTCGGCTTGCCGGCAACCGCGGTGACATTCCAGTCCTCCAACGCCTGGGATGCTTTCGCCGCGTCCGATTTCGGCATGCGTGTGGTCTGGTGCAACCGCTACGGCCAGCGGCCCGAACGCCTGCCCGGGTCGCCGGACTTCGAGATCCGGACGCTCGCCGAACTGCCGGGGCTGCTTGCGTTGAGTACGTGAAAAGCGGGCGGCCGCCGGCTATGCGGTCATCGCGCAGGCCCGGCCGCGAGCCTGCTCGCTTCGGGTCCCGCCGAGAGGCAATAGAGAGCCCCGACCAGCAGCAAGGCGTAAATCAAGGTGGAGCTCCACGCCATGCCGTTCATCAGCCCCTGGAACGTGCCGAGGAGATTGACGCCGCCGCCGACAATGCAACCGATCACAGTGGCGATCAGCACGCCCCTGACCGCGTCCCAATCACGAAAATCCCTGGCGAGCCAGGACACGACACCAACCCATATCAGCGCGGACCCGAAAAACTGGACTTCGAGGACCGTATGAGGGTCGGCTGGAACGCCATAGATCGGCGCGATCTACGAAGGGATGAACACAAACGCCAGCCCGTACAAAATTCCAAGGACGGCGGTGATCGTCAGAAAGAGTTTCGTGCTCATAGCTTCCCTCCCGATGATCGTTCAAATCGAGGATCTTGAAACATCAGATGGTGGCCGTGAATCAACGGAGAGTCAAGCCGACGCCCGGCAACTCACGCGCCCGGCCGCGTTGCTCTGCGTCTTCTTCACCATTTCTCGGCGTAGGGCCGCGCCTCGACCTCAAAACTCCAGGCCGAGCGGTCCTGCCTGACGAGAGCAGCGGCGGTGTCGGCGACGCCCGAGGGCGCGATGAAGGCGTCTTCCGGCCGGCCGGGCGAGCGCGCCCGCGCGGCCGGAGACCGAACCCCGCCGTCGACAATGATGATCGCGACGTGGATTCCAATAGGCCACAGATGCCGGGCCATCGATTTGGCGAGCGCTTTCTGCGCCATCTTTGCAGGGGCGAAGGCCGCCGTCCCGGCGACACCGCGGCGCGATGCAGTCGCGCCGACGACAATGATCGCCCCCTGCCCGCGCCGGCGCATCGAGGGAATTGTCTGCCGGGCGGCGAGAAAGAGGCCGAGCGAATTGACCCGCCACGCCCGCTCGAAATCCTCCGGCGACACGTCCTCGATCGTGCCCCAGACACCCGATCCGGCGTTGAAAATAAGCACGTCGACGTCGCCGAGATCGGCGCGAATCCGCTCGAACGCCGCCGCGACCGAAGCCGCGTCGGCGACGTCGCAGCCATAGGCCCTGGCGCGCGGCAGTTCCTTCGCCAACCGCTCGCTCAGGTCCACGCGGCGCGCGAGCAGCGCGACGGCGTAGCCGTCCGCCGCGAACCGCCGGGCGAACGCCTCGCCGTTGCCGGGACCGATTCCGACGACAGCGCAAACCGGAGCTTTGTCGTTTGTCATCGCTCAATCCTCCAGGGGACACCGTCCCGCCTTAAGGGCGATCCTGCACGCGGCGAGGGGCCGACGCAACGAATCCGGCGGGCCATTGCCTCGCTCCGGCAATCCGGCGATAAGCGCCCGTCAGAATTGGCAGGAAACGCGAGGAGCCGATGAACGCTGAGACCTGGGTGAAGTCCTATCCGCCCGGCGTGCGCTGGGACGCGCCGCTCGACATCTCATCCGTGCAGAGCGTGCTCGACACGGCCGCCGAGCGTTTCGGACCGCTTCCGGCCCTGCAGTTCATGGACAGGCGCATCAGCTATTCTGAACTCGAGGCGCTGGCCAACCGCGCCGCCAAGGGCTTCCAGAAGCTCGGCGTCGGGCCGGGCGTGCATGTCGGCCTCTATCTGCCGAACACCCCGCACTATGTGATCGCGTTCTTCGGCGTACTGAAGGCCGGCGGGACGGTCGTCAATAATTCGCCGCTCGAGGCGCTGCGCGGGCTCGAGTTCAAGATCGAGGACAGCGAGACCGACACGCTCGTGACCCTCGACGTCGCCTCGCTCTATCCGCAGGCGGAGAAGCTGCTCGCTTCGACCCGGCTGAAGAGGCTCATCGTCGGCGAGTTCGCCGAATGGGCGCTCGCGCCGGGTCCGGTCAAGGCGCATATGACCGCGGCAGGCATGTTGTCCGAGGTCAAATACGACGAGACCCGGATCGCGTTCCGCGATCTCCTCGACAACGACGGGCGCTTCGAGGCCCATCCGCTCGGCGACCTTAAGGACGCGCTGGCGGTGATCCAATATACCGGCGGCACCACCGGCTCGCCCAAGGGTGCGATGCTGACCCACGCCAATCTGACCGCCGCCTGCGCGCAATATATGGAGACGACGGCGCACACCGAGACGGCCGCGCTGGAGGAAGGCAAGGAGCGTACGCTCTGCGTCCTGCCGCTCTTCCATATCTACGCGCTCTCGGTGATCCTCATTCTCGGGTTTCGCGTTGGCGCCGAACTTGTCCTTCATCCGCGTTTCGATCCGGCCGCGGCGGCGAAAGACATCGTCCTCAAGAAGATCACCGTCTTCGCCGGCGTGCCGACTATGCATGTCGCAATCCTCAACCTGCCCGGCGTGGCGACGATGGATTTCTCCTCGCTCAAATTATGCTCTTCTGGCGGCGCGCCCCTGCCGCTTGCCGTCCAGCAAGGCTTCGAAAAGCTGACCGGCTGCCGGCTGACTGAGGGCTGGGGCATGACCGAGACGTCGCCGACCGGCACGTTCACGCCGCGCACCGGGCCGGTGAAGCCCGGCTCTTGCGGGATTCCAATCCCCGGCATTCAGATGAAATTCATCGACGTCGCGAACCCCGATCGCGAGGTCGCCCGTGGCGAGCGCGGCGAAATCTGCGTCAAGGGCCCGAACGTGACGAAGGGATACTGGAAGAAACCGGAAGAAACTGCGAACGCGATGACAGCGGACGGCTTCTTCCGCACCGGCGACGTCGGGTTCATGGACGAGGACGGTTTTGTCTATATCGTCGACCGCACCAAGGACATGCTGCTCTGTGGCGGCTTCAATGTTTATCCCCGCAACATCGAGGAGGCGATCTACCAGCACCCTTCAGTCGAGGAGGTCAGCGTCATCGGCGTCCCCGACGCCTATCGCGGAGAGACCCCCAAGGCCTTCGTCAAGCTGAAAGCGGGCGCGCCGCCGCTGACGCTCGACGAACTAAAGGCGTTCCTGAAAGACCGCCTTGGCAAGCACGAAATGATCGGCGCGCTGGAACTGCGCGACGAACTGCCGAAGACCCCGGTCGGCAAGATCTCGAAGAAAGACTTGCGCGAGTACGAAGCGCGCGCCCATGCTGGATGAGCGCTAGGAACGCTCGCGATGATGGAGATGCCGCCCCTTCAGTTCGCTCAGACGAAGGGAGTCCGGCTGGCTTTCTACGATGCTGGGACGCGGGGCGATCCGACCCCTTTCTTGCTCTGCCACGGCTGGCCAGAGATCGCCTTCACTTGGCGCCGCCAGATCAAGGGGCTGAGCGAAGCCGGATTTCGCGCCGTCGCGCTCGACCAGCGCGGTTACGGCGCGAGCGACTGTCCGCCAAAGGTCGATGATTATTCCGTCGACCGTCTGGCCGCGGATGTCATCAGGCTCCTCGACCATCTCAAGATCGACAAGGCGATCGTCGTTGGCCACGACTGGGGCGGCTATGTCGTGTGGGAGACGGCCCTGCGCTATCCGGACCGGGTCGCTGGCGTCGTCTCGCTCAACACGCCGCATGTGAAGCGCGCGCCGGTCGATCCCATATCGATGCTTCGCGCGAGGTTCGGCGAGCGCATGTATATCGTCAAGTTCCAGGACAGCCGCGAACCGGACCGAATCCTCGCCGAAAACGTTGAGAAAGTTTTCGACGCGTTTCTTCGCCGTCCCCTCCCGCCGGGCGAAGAAGCCGGCGGCGCGGGGCCGGGCGCCGACCAGGATTTCATCAGCTTCGCTCAGGCCTACGACGCGGCTCAAGACCGCCGGACGCCGATCATGTCCGAGGCGGAGCGGCAGGTGTTCGTCGAGGCCTTCAGGCGGAGCGGCTTCACCGGCGGGATTAACTGGTATCGCAACATTACCCGCAACTGGGAAAACGCAGCCGGTCGCGACCGGACCGTGCGCGCGCCGGCACTCATGATCACGGCCGAGCTCGACCCGACGCAGCTTCCTCCGTCCGGCATGGACGCTCTCGTCCCCAATCTGACAAAGCATCTGGTGCGCGAGTGCGGCCACTGGACGCAGGAAGAAAAGCCCGACGAAGTGAACGCCACGATCGTCGCCTGGCGGAGGGGCGTGCTCGGACGATGAGACGCGGCTTCATTGCCGGCGCCCGGCGGAGTTTGCTCTCAGACCAGCTTGAACGCCCGGATCAGCACCCCTTCGCGCTGCGGCCGCAGGCTCGCCAGGGAGCCGATGATCACGAGCCGGTTCAGCCAGGCGTAGGGGCCATCTGGCGCCTGGATCGAAATCTTTGAGTAGCGCGGCGCCGACGGCGCGTTCGAGTCGACCAGCACGCGATTGTTGACGGTTAAAACAGCGCCGTCGTCGGTCTGCATCTCGTAAAGCGCGTCGAGCTCCGTGACCCCGTCGGCCCGAACGAGCTGGCGGTCGGCGCCTCCTGCAAGCACGACACCCTTGAGCCCTGGTCCAGCGAAGCGGCCGCCCAGGATGTTGACCATCCGCCGTTCGCCGAGCGGCGAGGCGCCGAGCGAGATCGTCTGGCCGATATCGGCAATCGCCTCATAGAGAAACTCCGCACGCGGCGGAACGAGCGCGATCCCGGTCGCGAGATCGGCCTCAGCGCTCATCCGTGCAGATGCCGGCGCAGGTCGTCGCACAGAAGATTGGCCGCTTCGAGCGAGGCCTTGGAGACCTTTGTGTAGCTGAAGAAGCCATGATTGAGCCTCGGGAATTCGCGCAGCGTCAGCTTGTTCCCGGCCTTCCTGAGGAGATCCGCATAGACCATGTTGTCCCGATAGAGGAAGTCGTAGACGCCGACGCCGAGAATGGCCGGCGCGAGACCGGTCAAGTCGGGCGTCAGGGCGGGCGATACGCGCGGGTCGCGCGCGAGCCGGGCGGCGTCGGGGCCGAGATACTTGCCTTCGACATCCGCATTGCCGCGGTTGCTCAGATTGGTCGCGGGATAGATAAGCAGTTGCGCCGCGAGCCTGACGCCGTGATCGCGGCAATAAACCGCAACCACCGCGGCGAGATTGCCGCCTGCGCTGTCGCCGCCGATTGCGAGCTTGGCGCGATCGCCGCCGTAATCGGCGATATGATCGTGGACCCATCGCGTCGCAACTTCCGCGTCGTCGACGCCCGCCGGGAACGGATCCTCGGGCGCCAACCGATACCCCACATTGATGACCACGGAATGTGTCTGATTGGCGATGCGGGCGGCGTGGGCCCGGGGCGAGTCCAGATCTCCGACGATCCAACCCCCACCGTGGAAATAGACGACAGTCCCGGTCGCCGGTCCGCCCTTTGGGCGGATCACTTCGACGGGAATTGACCCACCGGCGCGGGGTATCGCCGCCTCTTCGATCGAGCCCACCTCGATATGGGGCTTGGGATAGAAATCGCGACGCGCGATTTTGGCCCGCTCGCGGCACTCGGCGCAGGTCGGCGCGGAATAGAGATCGGGAAGGCCGGAGGCCTTCCATTTGCGGTCGATTTCCTGCAGGTCGGGATCGAGCATCGAGAGAACCTTCCGAGATTGGGATCGATGGCGGGCTATTGCGCGGGCTTCATCCGCACGAGATCGATCACGGTCGAAGCGCCGGGTTTCGGCGCCTCGACGTCGCTGGTCACGAAATAGACGACGTGGGTCGCTGAGACCGGCACGAACCATGCAATATCGGCGACATAAGCATAGACCGCCTTCCACGCGTCCTCCGATTTGTCGGCAGGCAGCGCCGAAGCGGCGTCGGTCAGTTGCGTCAGCTTGGGGTCGATGGAGTTGTAATTGTTGTAGCTGCCCTTGGGGTCGAGCACCTGGAATTTGGCGAGATAGGGAACGCCAGAGTTGGTGTTTGCGATCAGCGAGTTGAATTGCTTCTCTGCGGCCCCTGGCGCGATGGCGCCGAGGTTCTGCAATTCCACCCCCTTCAGCGTTACGCCGATTTTCCGATATTGGCCGGCCATGGCCTGAAAGAAGACGCTGCTGAGCGTGTTGTGGACATAGGCGACTTTGAGCTCCAACCCGTTGCCGTAGCTCGCCTCCGACAGCAGGGCCTTGGCCTTGGCGGGGTCGTAGAAGTATTTGGCCTCGATCGCGTCATCATGACCGACGAAACCCCTTCCCTGCAATTGGTCGGTGGGATCCCCGAGCTTTCCGAACAACGCCTTGGTGACCAGCGCCCGGTCGATCCCGAAATTGAGAGCCTGGCGAACCCGAATGTCCTTCAGCGCAGGATTCACGACGCCGTCGCGATCGCTGAGGAACAGGCCAAGCCATTGCACGGGATCGGACACGATATGGATATTCGCGGGCAGATTGGCTTCGTTGGCATGGCCCGTTAGCGGGTCGCTGACGAGCACTTTGAGCTGCCCGGTCTTCATCGCCTGGATGGCGGAATTCTGATCCTCGAAGACGCCGATGACGACCTTGTCCCAATAGATCTTCGACTTGTCGTAATAATAGGGGTTGGGCACGTAGACGTACGATTTGCTGGCGATCGTGCTGGCGGCGTCGAGCATATAGGGCCCGGCGCCGTAGGTCTGCGCGCCAAGATTGACGCCGGCGTCGATCGCCTTCGGGCTGATGAGGTCGCCGCTCAGCCAATACGTATCGAACAGCGAAAGCACGTTGGGGTTGCCCGAGCTCAGCGTGATCTTGAAGGTCTGATCGTCGACGACGTCGATCGACGTCAGCGTCGCGAGATTGGTCGAGAACGGCCCTTTCTTGCCGACCCAATATTCAATCGATTTCTTCGCCGCAGCCGCGGTGACGGGCTCGCCGTCGCTGAACTTCGCATCCTTGCGCAGCCTGAACGTCACGACCTTGTTGTCGGGCGAAACGCTCCAGGACTCGGCGAGCGCAGGCTCGAAACTTCCATCGGGACGTGTGCGCAAGAGCGGTTCGTAGGCAGGCATCAGGAAGGTTCCGGCCCGGCCATTGCCGGACAAGGCTGGATCCATGCTGACCGGCGCGAACGGATTGCCGACGGTGAGCACGCCGGCGGCCTCAGCCGGCGGGCCGAAGCAGAGGATCGCGCTGGCAAGCGCCAGAAGAACCGCCGAACCGATAGACCTCATGAACTCGACTCCTCCCGTAAGGCGCATCGATTTCCGCGCCGAACAAACTCAGCTTGACGCCACCAAGGCGCCGACGTCGACGGCCCGATCGGCCCGCATTCGTGCGCGGCGCGCACGCTGCATGACCGGATCGGGAACCGGCGACGCCGCCACCAGCGCCTTCGTATAGGGATGGCGAGGATTGTCGTGGACCTCGACCGCGAGACCCTCCTCGACGATTTCCCCGCGGTAGAGCACCGCCGTCCGGCGCGAGACATGGCGAACGACCGCGAGATCGTGCGAGATGAACAACAGGCTCAGGCCCATCTCTAGCTGCAGTCGATTGAGCAGGTTGAGGATCTGCGCCTGCACGGAGAGATCGAGCGCGCTCACCGGCTCGTCGCAGACAACAAGCCGCGGCCGACCAATCACGGCGCGGGCGATCGCGATGCGCTGGCGCTGCCCGCCCGAGAACTGGCTCGGATAGCGTACCGCAGTATCGGCGGGCATGCCGACCTTCTCTAGAATGTCGCGAATGCGCTCACGAATTTGCGTGCGCGTCAGGCTGCGATCGTTCAACAGCGGCTCCGCCAGAGTCTGGCCGATCGTGCGCGCTGGATTGAGCGAGCCGTAGGGATCCTGGAAGACAACCTGAATGTCGCGCCCGAGTTCGCGCCGGCGCGAGCGCGAAGCGTGCGTGATGTCCTCGCCGTCGAACACGATTCGTCCGCTCGTCGCGACGACCTGCCCGAGGATGGTCTTTCCGATCGTGGTCTTGCCGGAGCCGGACTCGCCTACGAGGCCGAGGGTCTCGCCCGGCGCAATGCTCAGGCTGACGCCGTTGAGCACATGCGCGTCGCGTCCGCGGGACCGATAGACGACATGCAGGTTCTCGACGTCGAGGAGGGCCGCGGGCGCGTTCATGCGTCGCCCTCCCGCATGCGAGCCAACGTGTCCTGAATGGTGGGCAGCGGCTCGCCGACCGGCGCGCTGTGCGGGTTCGATTTGAGCAGCGCGCGGGTATAGGGGTGCTGCGGCTTGTTGAAGAGGTCGACGACGTCGGCGCATTCGAGCAGATCACCGCGGTAGAGCACCGCCGCGCGGTCGCAAATATCGGCGACCACGCCCCAGTCGTGCGTGACCAAAATGATCGCCATGCCTCGCGATATGCTCAAGCCTCTCAGAAGCTCCAGGATTTCGCTCTGCACCGTGACGTCGAGAGCGGTCGTCGGCTCGTCCGCCAGCAACACTTTTGGCTTCGGCGCAAGCGCCCGGGCGATAGAGACGCGCTGGGCCATGCCGCCGGAGATCTGATGCGGATAGCGACGCGCCACATCCTCCGGGTTGGGTATCTGCACCTGGCGCAGGAGCTCGATCACCCGTTCATGCGCCTGTTGGCGTGACAACGTCTCGAAGCGATCAAGCACTTCCGCGATGTGATGCTCGACTGTGAAGCATGGATCGAGCGCGCTCATCGGCTCCTGGAAAATCATGCCCAGCGTGTGGCCGCGCAATTGACGAAGCCGCTTCTCGTCCCTGAGGTCGATCGTTTCGCCGTCGAGGCGCACGGCGCCGCTCTCGACATGCAAGCCATGGGGCAAGAGGCCGATCAGCGACAGGATCGTCATCGTCTTGCCGCTGCCGGATTCGCCGACGACGCCGAGCGTCTCGCCCGGTTTCAAGTCGAGATCGAAGCCGTTGACGATCGGTCGGGCGACCCCGCTCGCGGTGATGGTCAGTCCACGGAGCGACAGGACGGCTTGCGGATCGAAGGCGCTTGTGGGCTTGATTGCGATCGCTGCGACTTTCGCGCGTTTCGGCCCCGACGCCGGACGCGACCAGCCCTCCGCAGCGGCGTCGCGTGCGGAATCGCCGAGCAAGCCGAATGCGAGGATGGTCAGGGCCGCCGCACCGCCGGAAGGGACAAGCAACCAGGGAAAGTCGTTCACGTTGACGGAGGCGTCAGCGATCATATTCCCCCAGCTCGGATCGGGCGGCGGAACGCCGAGCCCGAGGAAACTGATCCCTGTCTCGATCAGCACGGTGACCGCCCCGAACAGCGAGATCTGCACGAGCACGGGCCCGAGAATGCGCGGGATCACATGGCGGGTCATGATCGCCGCGTCGCTGAGCCCGCCGATCCGCGCAGCCTCGATATAAAGCTCGTGTCGCACGCCGAGCGCGACGCTGCGGATGACGCGGGTGATGCTGGCCGAGCCGAGCAGGCCGACCGTGACCATCGCGGCCAGCATGTTGTGATGGAACACCGCCAGCACCGCCAGCAGGACGACGATCGTCGGCAGCGACAGGACGAGATCGACGATCTGATTGACGATGGCGTCGAACCGGCCGCCGTAATAGCCCGAGGTCACGCCGAGCCCGATCCCGATGCCCCCAGCGACGACAACCGCTTGGACGACGCCGATGAGCGTCGGAGCGCCGCCGTAAATGAGCATGCTCAGGACGTCGCGGCCCAGCGCGTCCGTGCCGAGCCAATGCTCGTGCGACGGCCATTGTTTGACGCCGAGCAGGTCCTGGTCCAGCGGGTCGTAGGGCGCGAATCTGGCGGCGAACAGCGCGCACAGGGCCACGACAGCGAGCCATGCGAGCGCGGCCAAAGCCAGCGGCTTCCGCAGTAGGTGCCAAAGGAAGGGGGTCGGCTCGCGGGCGGCAGCGCCCGGAGCAGCGGCCGTGTCGATCGCGATGTCGCTCATTGGATCCGCACTTTCGGATTGAGCCAGCCGTAGCTGAGATCGACGAGAAGATTGATCGCGACCGTGATGAGGGTGAAATAGAGCGTCGCCCCCTGCAAGAGTGCAATGTCGCTTTGATCCGCCGCCTGTGTCGCCAGACTTCCAAGTCCCGGCAAGACGAAGACGCGCTCGACGAAGACGGCGCCGCCGATCGCGGCGACCATGATCGCGCCGAGCACGGTGACGACGGGCAGCGCCGCGTTGCGCAGCGCATGCTTCAAAATGACGGAGGTTTCCGAGAGTCCGCTCGCGCGCAAGGCGCGGATGAAGTCGCGGCCCATCACGTCGATCATCGAATCGCGCGTCTGCTTGGCGACATTGGTGATCGAATGCAGCGCGACCGACATCACCGGCAGGACCATGCCGAGAAACCACAGACGGGGATCGTCGCGAAACGGCGTATATCCGGTCGCCGGAAACCAGCCCAGCCAAACGGCGAAGACTGCGATGAAGACGAGCGCGATCCAGAACGACGGGAAGACCAGACCGAGCATAGACAAGACGTCGATGGCGCGGCCAACGAAGCCGCCGCGAAGCGCACTCGCGATGCCGAGCGTCAGCCCCGCGGCCAGACAGACGATTAGTACACCGATCATCAACGTCAGCGTCACGCCGACCCGGCCGTTGAGCAGGGTCGTCACGCGTTCGCCGGTGAAGAACGAAACGCCAAGATCGCCGGTCGCCGCTCGCTCGAGCCAATGCCAATATTGCACCAGGACAGGTTGATCGAGGCCCAATTGCGCGCGCAGCTGCTGATATTGCTCTTCCGTCCCGCCGCCTTGCATCAGCGACCGCGCAAGATCGCCGGGGGCAAGCGAGTTGAGAAAGAAGGTCAGGAATGTCACGACGAGGATCAGCGGCACGGACATCGCCAGCCGATGCGCGATCAGGCGTAGCATGCGGACGTTTCCCCTTTTTTCATTTTGGGGAGGGACGAGCTTCGGCTCGCGCCCACTTGAAGATCAAACCGTCCCTACGTGTCGAGCGCAAGGCACAACTGGCGCCGTTCGCGCGCGCCGCCCTGCAGGCGCAGCGGGGCCCATTCGGAGGCTGCAGCGTCATGGTTTAAAACGTCGAATACGCCGTATCAAATATCAATTGAGTGGATCCAGTATTTGTTGACTCCAGCGACGACCGCGTTTGGACCCGCCAAATGAAGCCCGCTCGCGCCCCCTCCGCTCTCAAGGTTCAGGCTACGCTCGGCGAGCGCTTTGAAGTCCTCGAGTTCGACGCCAGCACCCGCACCGCCGAGGCTGCCGCGGCTGCGATCGGTTGCACGGTGGCGCAGATTGCGAAATCGCTGCTGTTTCGCGCGCAAAGCGGCCGGCCCGTGCTGGTCGTCGCTTCGGGCGCGCACCGGGTCGACGAGGAAAGGATCGCGGCTCTGGTCGGCGAGCCGACCGCGCGCGCCGACGCCGATTTCGTCCGGGAGACGACAGGCTTTTCGATCGGAGGCGTTCCGCCGGTCGGCCACAGAACCGCGCCGGTCGTGCTGATCGATGAGGCGCTCATGACCTTCGGCGACATCTGGGCCGCGGCGGGCACGCCGAACGCGGTCTTCCGCCTTTCCCCCGCTGATCTTATCGAGCTGACCGGCGGCCGCGTCGCAGCCGTCGGGCGAAAGTGAGGTCAGGCCTCGTCGTCGCAGCCGACGGTCGAGCGGACCGCGGTGCGCGACGCGCCCACGAGCGCGCGAAGCCCGTCGGCCAGAGCGGCGCCGACGCTCGGGAGACCGTAGCGGTTCAGCGTCGCCATCTGCGCGCATAGGTCGTTGACAATGAGCGACGGAACCGGGCGCTCGCCGCCGCGAAGGACTGTGTGCGAGCCTACCATGTTGGCCTCCGCAGCGAGGTGTAAGTTCTTTTCAATGTGGATGTTCATGGTTTCACAGATAGGGTTCCGACCTATAATTTCAATGCCGACGGACATTGTACAAAGCTGCGTCTGACCCCGCCCGCGGTCAATGAACGGACTGGTCGCCGAGACGGCGCGGCTTGTCCTATAAGGGACGGACCGTGGGAGGCGAGCATGGCTCGAGACGCGTCGTTGAAGATCAGGATCGGCGTCGGCGGCTGGAATTACGAGGCCTGGCGCGGCGTCTTTTACCCCAAAGGCCTGCCGCAGCGCAGCGAGCTGGAATACGCGAGCCGCAAGCTCACCTCGATCGAGATCGACAGCACCTACTACGGCTCCAAGAAGCCGGAGAGCTTCATCAAGTGGCGCGACGCGACGCCCGACGACTTCGTCTTCTCGGTCAAGGGCACGCGCTTCGCCACCAATCGCCGGGTGCTGGCGGAAGCGGCCCCGTCGATCGAACGGTTCTTTAAGAGCGGCGTGACCGAGCTCAAGGCGAAGCTCGGTCCGGTCAACTGGCAATTCGCGACGACGAAGCGCTTCGATCCGGACGATTTCGGCGCGTTCCTCAAGCTCCTCCCCCGCTCGGTGGACGGGCTCACGATCCGCCATGCGGTCGAGGTTCGCAACGCCAGTTTTCGTGTCCCCGAGTTCATCGCGCTCGCACGCGAGCATGGGGTCGGGGTCGTGATCGCTGGGGACAGCAAATACCCGCAGATCGCTGACGTCACCGCGCCGTTCGTCTATGCGCGCATCATGGGAACGACCGACGCCGAAGACGCCGGCTATCCGGCCGAGGCGCTCGATCTCTGGGCGAAGCGCGCCGAGGCCTGGGCGAGCGGCGGCGCCCCGCCGGACCTCGAGACGCTCGCGCCGCAGCCGCAGGCGTCGGCGCGCGACGTCTTCCTCTATGTGATCAGCGGCTTCAAGGTGCGTAATCCCCTGGCCGCGATGGCGCTGATCGAGCGGGCGGGATAACTCGAGGCGGCCGTTCCGGAGCGGTCTATTCAGCGCCCCGCGCAGCTCGTGATTGGGAAAAGCGCGCTCCTTGACGCTCCCACGAGGGCGATCAGGCCGAGGACGAGAGCCGAGCTCAGACCCCCAAGGCCGTAGCGGTCGAGTGGCGCGAGCCGGGCGTCGAGGTCGCGACGCGCGAGGACCGAGGCCGTGCGCGTGGTGTCGCGGTTCTGCAGGCGGCACATGGGAATCTCCATAGCGTTTGGCTGAAGCTCATATAGGAGGGTTCTGACACGAATATGATACGACGGAGGCGAGCGTTGGTTTCGCGGCGTCCGACCACAATCGCCGATCGGCGTCTAGAATTTTCTAGGGTCTGCTAGTTTTTGCTTGGATTGGCGCTTTCAATTATCTTGCTTTCCTTGCTTTCTCTCATCCGAATCTGGACTTATCAACGGGTTACGGGCGCTCAGCGGCGGAAATTGTTTTCGCGATCCTTCGTCAAAACCAAACCAGCGCCGATCTGTCAAAGTCTCGCGCCTCTTCGCCCTTTCCGAAGAACACGCGGATTGTAGCCGGCATTCCGATTTTCAGCAAGAAAATGTCGGCAGAGCTGTCGGCGATCAATTGGCCGCTCTGCGCGATGGAGATCGAGTTGAGCGGCGAGGCCTCAGGGCGCATAACGGGTGAAGACAAAGTCGCTAGCTTTGGCGGGCTCGTGGCAGGGAGAGCAGCCCTTGAGCGCCGCCTCGTCGACAGGTTTGCCGTCGATAAATTGAGCGAACCCCCAGCCGTTGGTCGTAGCGTATTTTTTTGAGTCCTTGACCATGAACTGAACCCCTTCCTTGGGCGGCCCAGCCACGAAAGATTGGGGGTGGCCAAAGGCTTTGTTGTTTTCTTCCGACGGGACGTAACTCCAGGCGAGCCGGGCAATGATCGTGCCATACGGGAACGGAAGCGTCCCCTCCCGGTAGGCCTTGATCGCCACGTCATTGCCCAGAACGGCGCGCAAATCGTCGAGGCTGCCTGCCTCGTGGGCGACGGAGATCAACCTCCAGTCGCGGTATCCCGGCGGGATTTTGCCTCCGAAAATCTGGGCGGCCTCTTCATCCGACTGTCCAGATGCGGGGGCCATGGCGCCGACCACGCCGGCCGACGCGCCAACTGCAACGAGCAGGAAAACAATCTGTTTCATAACGGCGCCTCCTCCAATCAGGTTTCGGAACGGGCGTCATCGCAAGCAGTCCCTACTCAGGTGCTGCCAGCCACGATCGGCGATCGCCTACACGACTGGCCAAAGCCAAAACGCAACGCCCACAAGCACGATGAAAGCGCCACTCAAGACTTCGCCATAGCGCTCGAACGCGCTGAGATTGACGCGTTGCAAGCCTGCCGTCGAGTAGACACAAAGCACGACGTACGTGACGATCGTGCTGAGCGCGAACACTATGGCCATCGCGCTAATGACGCCGACGCCATACTTGCCGGCGGCGAAGAAGGCGGGAATCCCATCAGCGTCGAGACCGCATGGCCGATACCGGCCTGAAACACCGCTCGGGCGGTTTCGCCTTTCGACCAGCCTCGTTGCCGCGCAATGAGGGTGATCGGAACCCAATGGTCGGGAACAATCGTGTGCGGGACGCCGACCACGCCGACAGACACAATGAGGAGAAGCCCAGAACTGAAAGTCAAGGCGGGCGCGCCTCAGAGATACTTGGCGAGCTGCTTCAGTTCGCGCATGGCGGTCTTGGTGTCGGCCTCGGGCCCTTCAAGACAATGCTCGAGATGGTCGTGGATCAGTTCACGTTTGGCGTTGCCGACGGCGCTCTCGACCGCGAAGAGTTGCTGGGCGATCTCAACGCAGGACTTGGCGTCCTCGATCATCGTGATAACGGCGCGCAAATGGCCCTCCGCGCGCTTGAGCCGCTTCGCAATTTCAGGATGGCAGGAGTGCTTCACGCCGGGCTCCTGTAAAGCGTCGCGCCTTTTTCAAGCAACACGAACCACGCGAAATTGAACACCCCTCGTCAATAACTTTCAGGCCTGTTTGCTCGGCCATTGATCGCCATTGCGCCCTTGTGGTCAAAAACATAGAGAACACATTTGCGACGGCGAACATCGACCAGCTTGGAGTCCAAACGGCCATCAGGAAGCGGCCCCCCGGCTTTAAGACGCGGTTAATTTCCATGAGCGCGGCCTGCTTACCTGTGCCCAAATGATCAAAAGCGTTGGTTGAGATTGCGGCGTCAAAATGATTGCTGTCGAACGGCAGGGAAGTCAGGTCGCCCGTGACAATGCTTACGCGGTCGACGAGGCCCGCGACCGCTAAATTGTGTTCGAGGAGGGCGCGGCCGCCGTCGTCGATATAGTCGGCGTCGAAGCGGTCGAAGGCGGTCACACGGCCTTCGCCAATGACCCGGCTAACCGCAATCGTCGTGCGGCCGGCCCCGCAGCCCGCATCGAGAACAAGATCGTGATTGGAAGAAAGCAGCCGGACCATCGGCAACACGACGCTATCGCGGCTCTGAAACGATCGCATGATCGCGTTCCCCACCAGGAACGACGCGGCTAGCAGGACAAGGGCGAAGGCGGCTGGCCAAAATGCAGGCGCTGCAACGACGATCGCTACAGCGGCAGCAAACACTGCGAGAGCAGCGAGAGCGAGGCCATTCATCCATTCCGGCCGCCAGCCAAAATCGAGCCCGGACGGCTCGGCCTTGCGCTTCCAACGTCGCAGGAAATCCCTCAGAAACAAGGAATAAGCGGAAGCAACAAGTATCAGGCTGCCGATCAGGTGAAATACAGCAAAAAGCAAAATGGATCGAGAGACTGCCTGAAGCGACGGAACATAGAGCAGGAGCGCGAGTCCAACTGCGAGACCGCCGACCCCGATGAGCCAAGTGTGGCTGTGGAGACCGTGAGTGCGCGAATGCCCCTCGCAGCCATTGTGACGTTGCTCGCGTATAAAGCGCTCGGAATTGAGGTCAGCTTCTCGCTCGACGCGCGCGACCTGCTGCTGCTCTACTTTTTTACCGGCATAGGCCTCAACGCCAAGCTCGACGACCTGGCTTCGGGCGGGCGTCCGCTTGTCTTGCTGCTCGCTCTAACCCTCGTCTATCTGGTCATCCAGAATCTCATCGCCGCCGGCAGCGTCGCCGCGCTCGGACTGCCCAAGGGCATCACCGCCTTCGTCGGTTCAGCATCGCTCATCGGCGGGCATGGAACGACGATTGCCTGGGCGCCTACAATCACTGAGCGCTTCGGGCTCTCCAATGCGCTCGAAATCGGCATCGCAACCGCGACGCTCGGCTTGGTCATCGCGAGCCTGGTCGGCGGTCCAATCGCCGGCGTTCTCATCGCGCGTCACCATCTCGCCGGACCATCGGCGCCCGATCCGGTCGTCGGCTTGCCCGACGACCCCGCCGACAGGCCCGTCGACGACATCAGCCATGTCAGGCTCCTGCACACGCTACTGGTGCTCAATGTGGTCATCCTCATCGGCTACGCTCTCGATGAGGTGGTCGCCGAAACTGGCGTCAAGCTGCCATTGTTCGTCGTTTGCATGCTGGTCGGCATCATCGCCACCAATACGATTCCGCGCGTGCTTCCGGGGATCGAATGGCCGACGCGGACGCGAGCGTTGGCGCTGGTCTCCGATCTGTCGCTCAATGTCTTCCTGGCGATGTCGTTGATGAACATGCAGCTCTGGGCGCTTGGCGGGCTTGGGCTGGCGCTCGTCGTTGTTTTGGCGGCCCAGACGATAGCGGCGGTGGCTTACATCTTCTTTGTCGTCTTTCCGGTTATGGGCCGAAATTATGAGGCCGCAGTGATCTCGGCTGGTTTCACCGGCATCAGCCTCGGCGCGACGCCGACAGCCATCGCCAATATGACGGCGGTGACAAAACTCCACGGCGCCTGCGCGCGGGCGTTTATTATCCTGCCGCTGGTTTCGGCCTTTTTCATCGACATTGCGAACGCCCTGGCGATTGGATTCATGGTGCGGTGAGCCGCCCGCGCCCATTCGTCCTTTGGACGGTCGTGGCGTCGCTTTGCGCGTTGCTCCCGGCCCCTCTCTTCGCTCAAGTCGCCGACCGGCTGCACGCGCAGAGCGACGCGCAGGACGCCCGCAACGACGCGCTCCTGGCCACGCCAAATCTGGCGACGCCGGAGCCGCTATCGAACCTGTATTCGACCGCCCCGGGCCTCGAGCAGCAGGCGCCTGCGCCCCAGTGGCGATTCAATCTGCTGGCTCCGTTTGGTTACGATTCGAATCCGGAAGAGCTCAATCACGGCGGAACGCAAACGCTGGCGATCTCGCCTTTCGGCAATCTCTCCTGGGCGGCGCCGGTGGCGGGCCTTCCGCTGCGAGTCACCGTCAACGCGAATGGCGAGAGCGACCGCTACTTTCGCGCTTCCGACGCCGATCTCGACAAGTTTGGCGTATCCGGCCGACTGCAATATGTCGATCCGGCCAATGATCAGGCGTTCTCGCCCTATGTCGCCATCGCCCCAAGGTGGGACTACCTTCCGACGTTTTCGGATCAGATCTCGGCGCGACAGAATTTCAATCTCGGCTTCAACAAGAGGTTCAACTTCGACGGCAGCCTCGCGCCCGTACCGATCGCCGGCGACACATCGGGCGCAACCGTCTGGTCCTTCGGACTAACGGCTTTCGTTCAGCGACGGCTCCGGGAGCCGCAGCTCTCGTCCTCCGCGTTGTTCGTCATTCCTTCTGTCTCCTATGTCATCTCAAAGAGCTGGAACGCGAGCCTTGCCGTCGAATTCTTGGGACGCTCGTTTGATGCGAACAGCGCAGGATCTTCCAGGCGGGACTGGGAGGCGATTCCCGTCGGGACCGTCGAATACGTGTTACCGGCCTCCATATTCGGCGGCGAGAGAGCCGCGAACATGCTTGGGCGGCCGGCGCTCGATTTCCAGGGGTCGTATCAGAAGCTCTGGTCGAATTCGCCTGGCGCAGGTTTTGATCATGGACGGCGAGCGCGACGATCAAGATGGGCTGGCGCTTCTGAGGTCAGAGCGTCCAGCGGGGATTCCGTCACTGCAACTCCGCGCTCACGTACGGCCGGCGGCTTGCAGGATGAGGTCGGTGATCTCCTGCGGATGCGAGATGAGCGACAGATGGCTCGACTTCACTTCGATCGTCGTCGCGCCCATGCGTTTGGCCATGAACCGCTCAAGATCGGGATTGATCGTCCGATCTTCCGTCGAAACTGCATAGAAGCTCGGCTTAGAACGCCACGCGGCGTGATTGGTCTTGCCGGTCAGAAGCGCCTTGTGAAACGGCTCCTGAACCGCATAGAGCGCCCTCGCCTGGGCCTCTGGCAGGTCGCCGGCGAAATCGCGCAAGAACGCAGCCTCGGTCAGTCGTCCTTCGTCGCCGTCGAAGACGATGCCGGCCGAGGCGGGCGGCGTCGGGAACGTCTTGGCCAGCGCCGTGTAATCCTCTCCCGCGTCCGGCGCCCGCGCCGCGACGTAGACGACAGCCGAGACCTTTGGATCGACGCCGACCTCCGTCACGATCATGCCGGAGAAGGAATGTCCGACCAGCACGGTCGGCCCATCCTGCCGGTCCATCACACGTTGGGTCTCCGCCACCGCATCGTCCAGCGTTGTCAGCGGGTTTTGCACGGACGTTACGTTCAGCCCGGCGGCCTGCAATCGCAGGATCACTTCGGACCAGCAGGATCCGTCCGCGAACAGCCCGTGGACAAGAACGATGTTTCGAGCCGCGGGGACATTCGCAGCCTGCGTCAGGCGCGGCGCCAGCGCAGCTACGGCGCCGACCGCGAGTGCGGAAGCGAATGTACGACGACTGATCATGGCGATGTCTCCTCGCTCCTAATCCTGTTCACCGAGAGTTTGGACGTACGTTTTGCCATACGGATAGAAGAGCTCCTTACGGCCTTCCTTCCACGCCGCTTTGAGTTCCGGCGTCGTGATGTCCCAGTCCGGCCGGCATTTTTTGGTGACGGCGCGCAGGTCCTGACGGAGATCTTCGACAGTGGGCCGGCCAAAGAACCAGTAGCCGTTGTAAATCTTGTATATGACGAGACCGGGCTCGAGGACAATCACGTGGGGAATCATGGGGTTGTTGACCGGATCGGTGTATTCGGCGATGTCGAGGTCTTTTTGGACGACACGCCTCACATCGGAGAGGAAAGGCCAATGAGCGCCGACTCCGCCGCGATATTCATTCGTCTGGGTGATATTGTCGGTGCTGATCGTCACAAGCCGGCAATAGGCGACTTCAAGCTCTCGATGGAGCTCGAGAAGACCCTCAGCCTGCCGGCGATCCTTGGGGCAGAAACTTCCACGGCTGAGGACAAGAACCATCGGATGTGGTCCTTGAAGCTCGGACAGCTTCCGGTGTTTGGCTGTGTGGTCGGAAAGTTCGTAGTCGGGAAAGATGGCCCCCGGAACAATGTCAGATCGCATTTGAGGTCCTCAACTGTTGATTTTGCGTCGCCGGGTGGGTTTCATCAAACTTAGGCGGCGTCCACGATCGCTTGTGCAAAGGCTTGCGGGGCCTCCTGAGGCAGATTGTGCCCGATGCCGCCCGTGATGGTGCGGTGCTCATATTTGCCGGAGAATTTCTTGGCGTAAGAAGCGGGCTCCGGGTGCGGCGCGCCATTGGCGTCGCCTTCAAGGGTGATGGTCGGCACGGTGATGACCGGACCTTCGGCAAGGCGCTTTTCCAGATCGTCGTATTTCGGCTCGCCTTCGGCCAGTCCGAGCCGCCATCGATAATTGTGGATGACGATCGCGACATGGTCCGGGTTGTCGAAGGACGCCGCCGTACGATCGAACGTGGCGTCATCGAAGTTCCACTTCGGCGACGCGAGCTGCCAAATGAGCTTCGAAAAGTCGTGCCGATATTTATCGTAGCCCACCCGGCCGCGTTCCGTGGCGAAATAATATTGGTACCACCATTGGAGTTCAGCGGCTGGCGGCAACGGCGTCGCGCCCGCTTCCTGGCTGCCGATCAGATAACCGCTCACGGAGACGAGCGCGTTGCAGCGCTCCGGCCAGAGGGCCGCGACGATGTCGGCCGTCCGCGCGCCCCAATCGAAACCGCCGATGGTCGCCTTCTCGATCTTGAGCGCATCCATCAAGGCGATGGCGTCGACAGCGACCACCGATTGCTGGCCGTTCCGGAGCGTGTCGCTGGAAAGAAAGCGCGTCGAGCCATAGCCGCGCAGATAGGGGACGATCACCCGGTAGCCCGCCGACGCCAGCAGCGGCGCGACGTCGACGAAGCTATGGATGTCGTAGGGCCAGCCGTGCAGAAGAACGACCGCAGGACCGTCGGCGGGACCAGCCTCCGCGTATCCGACGTTGAGCAGGCCGGCGTCGATCTGTTTCAGTGAGGCGAACGAAGTGGTCGTCCCCGGCTTGATCGCGGGCAACTGCGTCGCATTTGTTCCGCTCGTTTGCGCGTCCGCAGAGCCGCTCATTCCGAGCTGCGCAGCGGCGACCGTCATGGCCGCGGCGCCAAGGAAGCGGCGTCGACGATGGTCGATTTCATCGGGCGTTTTTTTCCCATGCATGCTTAGCCTCCCCGGTACGATGGTTGGCTGCCAAGCGCGCCCGGAGCCGCACCAGTCCCTGACCGCGCACGCGACTTAATTTCTTGCGAAGCGGCGCCTTAGCGATTTTGCTGACGCGGATCGTCGCCCGGATCCAGGTAGTCGAGACCCAAGGGACCGATGGCCGACACTTGGGTGACGTACTCGCCCGACTTCGCCCAGTGGAAGTGGGCCGTGTCACCCGGCAGAACGATGACGCTGCCGGGCGGATACGCCTTGACCTTGTCGCCGTCGAACCGATCGCCGAGGCCGATGTAGAAAACGCCGGACATGACCGTGTAGATTCGGTCCTCCGGGTGTTTGTGCGGCATCAGCTTCACCCCGGAGGGCACTTTGACTCTGATCACATAGGGGCCAGGCTTTGACGGCTCACCGACGAGCACGGCGAGACGGGCCGAAGGCGGGAAAGCGGGGAACGGCTTCCATTCGATCTGTTCGGGCAGGATCGACGTGAAGACGGCTTCGCCCGGCTGATGGGTTCGAACCATTGTTGTCCTCCTTATCCGGAAGTTTTGGTCGGCTCCTCAGATCAGTTTGGCGTCCAATGTGATCGCCGCGTTGAGCACCTTGGAGACCGGACAGTTCTTCTCGGCATCGCCCGCCATCCGGGTAAACGCAGCTTCGTCCAGGTTCGGCACTTTCGCGCGCAAGGTCAGAGCCGACCGGCTAATGCGGAATCCCTGGCCCTCGGGTTCCAAAGTGACCGCAGCCTCGGTCGTGAGTTCGGTCGGCGTAAAGCCTGCGCCCTGCAGCTGAAAGGCCAGCGCCATGGCGAAGCATCCGGCATGGGCGGCGGCGATCAACTCTTCCGGGTTGGTGCCCTTCTCGTTCTCGAACCGGGTCTTGAAAGAATACGGCGTCTTTGCGAGCACGCCGGAATCGGTGGAAAGATTGCCGCTGCCGTCTCGGCCCGTGCCGCCCCATACCGCTTTCGCCTTGCGTATCATATGACGCCTCCTTCCTGTCGTGTGTGTTCAGACCTCATCATTTGAAGCTTCGCGATTGTTGCGACACCCGTCCGGTCACGCCGGCTGTTTGAGCGCGTTGACGTCGACCGGCATCTTTCGCAGCCGCTTGCCCGTCGCGGCAAAGATCGCGTTGGCGACCGCCGGGACGATCGCCGAGGTCCCGGGTTCGCCCATCCCGCCCGGCGGCTCCCAACTCTGGACGATTTGGACCTCGATCGCCGGCGCCTCGGTTATGCGCAGCATCTGATAGGTGTCGAAGTTGGCTTGCTCGACCCGGCCGTCTTTCAGCGTAATCTCGCCATAGAGCGCGGCGGTGATGCCAAAAATGACTGCACCCTCGATCTGGGCCCGGACAATGTCGGGATTGACCACGACGCCGCAGTCCACGGCGCCGACGACGCGCCGGACACGAACCGCGCCATCCTTCGACACTTCAACCTCGGCGATCAGCGCCAAATAGGTCCCGAAGACGAACTGGACCGCGACGCCGCGGCCGATCCTCTCGGGCAACGGCTGTCCCCAGCCGGCCTCTTGCGCGGCAAGCTCGAGGACAGCTCTTGCGCGCGGTGACTTGTCGAGTAGAGCCCTCCGATAGGCGACCGCATCCTGCTTCGACGCAGCCGCCAGTTCGTCGATGAAGCTCTCGGTCACGAACACATTGTGCGACGGTCCGACGCTACGCCAGAAGGCAGTCGGAATGCCGGGGGGTTCGACCCGCAGATACTCGACGCGCATATTCGGGAGGGCGTAGATCAGATCGATCGCACCCTCGGTGGTGTCGGGGTCAAGTCCATTGTTGAACGCTGGGGGGAGCCATCTCGCAAGAATCGAGGAGCCTGCGAAGCGATGGTTCCAAGCGATCGGCATCCCCTTCTCGTCGAGACCGGCGGAAATTCGGTCGAACCAATAGGGCCGATACATATCGTGCTGGATATCTTCCTCGCGCGTCCAGACGACCTTGACGGGGCCGTCGACGTGTGTGGCGATCTCAACGGCGCGCGCGACGCCGTCGACCTCCAAGCGCCGGCCGAACCCGCCGCCGAGCAGGTGATTGTGGACCACGACTTTTTCCGACGGCAGACCCGTAACCTTCGCCGCCGCCGCCTGGGCTCGCGCGAGGGCTTGGCTGCCGACCCAGACCTCGCAGCTGTCCGGGCGGACATGGACCGTGCAGTTCATCGGCTCCATCGTCGCGTGCGCCAGAAACGGAACCTGGTAGATCGCCTCGATCCTGGCGGTGGCGCTCGCCATCGCCTTTTCGACATCGCCAACATTCTGCGCGACCGCCCCGAATTCGAGCGTCGCTCTTTCGAGCTCGCTCGCGATCTCGTCGGTCGTGAGCCGGGCATGCGGCCCTTCGTCCCATTCGATCTTGAGCGCGGCAAGTCCCTTCTTGGCGGCGCCCATATGGTCGGCGACGACAGCGACGGCATCGTCGAGCCGCACGATCTGTCGCACGCCGTTGACGACCTTGGCCGCCGCGTCATCGACATTCTTCACACGGCCGCCGAAGACGGGCGACTGCGCGAGCGTAGCGATCTTCACGCCCGGCGGTCGAGCGTCGATGCCATAGACGGCTGATCCATTGACCTTGGCTGGAGTATCGAGCCGTTTGGCAGGCGTGCCGATGAGATTGAAATCCTCCGGACGCTTGAGGACGACGCTTGCGGGGATCGGCATGCTGGCGGCGTCCGCGGCAAGCTCGCCATATTTGAGGCGTCTCCCCGTCGGCGCGTGGAGCACTTCGCCGCCATAAGCGCGGCAGGACTTTGGATCGACATCCCAGCGCTTTGCCGCCACTGACACGAGCATTGTTCTTGCGGTCGCGCCGGCTTGCCGCATCGGCTCCCACGCCGCGGGGATCGCGGTCGAGCCGCCTGTCGCCTGAACTCCGGCGAGGAGGGGATTGCCGTAAAGCTTTTCATTGGGCGGCGCATGCTCCAGCCGCACTTGATTCAGACCCACCTCCAGTTCTTCGGCGATCAGCATCGGGATCGCGGTGTAGTCGCCCTGGCCCATCTCGACATAGGGCATGGTCAAGACGATCTGTCCATCGCCGTCGATGCGAATGAAGGCGTTTTGCGCAAAACTTTCCGCGTCCTCGGCTTCGCCTTTAGCGAACGGCAAGCTCAGGCTGAGCATAAGGCCGCCGCCGGCCGCCGCTCCGACCTGCAGAAAGCTGCGCCGGGAGAGGCCGTTTGCTTGGTCGGCGGATCGGGAATCGAAGCGATCGAGGATCATAGTCAGCCCTCCTGCCGGGTCGATTTCGCGGCCTGTTTAATCGCTTCGCGAATTCGGACGTAAGTCCCACAGCGGCAGATGTTGCCGAACATCGCATCATCGATATCGGAATCCGTCGGATGTGGTTTGCTTGCCAGGAGCGCCGAAGCGGACATGATCTGGCCGGACTGGCAGTAACCGCACTGAACAACTTCGTTATCGAGCCAGGCCTTCTGAATCTTGGCGCCGGCGGCTGTCGCTCCGATCGCCTCGATCGTTGTGATCTGAGATTCGCCGACGCTGTCGACGGGTGTGACACAGGAACGGGTGGCGGCGCCGTCAATGTGAACAGTGCAGGCGCCGCACAGCGCCATCCCGCAGCCAAACTTCGTGCCGGTCATGCCCAGAACGTCGCGCAGCACCCAGAGGAGCGGAGTGTCGCCGTCGACGTCGACGCTGTGCGTGTAACCATTGACTTTGATGGCGAAGGCCATGGCTGTTGCTCCGGTGTAACCATCGAATGCTATGCGACCAAGTTCAGGAGTTCGGCTTCGACCTTCAGCCAGGAGAGAAAAGGTCAACGTTCGGGCGGCTATCAGAGGCTGCGAAAACGGCGCTTTTCCGGCCGCCCTGGAACGGCGCGCGACACTACGCGCGCGCCATCCGTCCCGTCTCTACGAGCGCAGCGACTTGAACGAAGCTCGCATCTCCTCAACGAAGAGTTGCGGCTGTTCCCACGCTGCAAAGTGACCGCCTTTGTCGAGCCTGTTGTAGTGGATCAGCTTCGGGTACGCCCGCTCTGCCCAGCTCTGCGGAGCGGCATAGATCTCGTCGGGGAAGACGCTCACGGCGACCGGAATCTTGACGCCCCTCGCGTCAAAGAAGCCGGCCGAGGACGCCCGCGCGGTGTCCCAGTAGAGGCGCGCCGATGAGATCGCGGTGTTCGTCAACCAGTAGAGCGTGACGTTGTCGAGGACGTCGTCCCGCGTAAGGCCCTCGGACTGACCGGCAAAAGCGCGGGCGATCATTTTCTCGCTGCGGTCATCATGGTCGAGCATCCAGGCTGCAAGGCCAATCGGCGAATCGACGAGCGCGTATAGCGTTTGCGGCCGATTGCTCATCTCGATCGCGTACCCCAGTCCTTTCGTGTAGAAGAAATCCAGTTGGTTCCACGCGTTGCGTTCCTCGGCCGTGAGATCCGCGGGCGGCGGCTCGTGGAACGCGAGCGCTTTTGAGATGTTGGGCGGAACTGTGGCGGCCATGTTGGTGTTAATGCCGAGCAATCCCGGCGGCTCCTGCAGGGCCATCGTCTCCGAGATGGCATTCCCCCAATCGCCGCCCTGCGCGACGAACTTCGTGTAGCCGAGGCGCTGCATCAGCGTCGCCCACGCACGGGCGATGCGGTCGGGGGTCCACCCGGGCGCCGTAGGCTTGCGGGAGAAGCCGTAGCCCGGTAGCGACGGGATCACCACATCAAACGCGTCCGATGCGCTCGCGCCATGCGCGGTTGGGTTGGTCAGAGGATCGATGATCTTCAGCTGCTCGATGATCGAGCCGGGCCACCCATGCGTGACGATCATCGGCAACGCATTTTCATCTTTCGAACGAACGTGGATGAAATGAATGTCGAGCCCGTCGATCTCGGTGATGAACTGCGGCAGCGCGCTGAGCCGCGCCTCGACCTTCCGCCAGTCGTAGTCCGTCCCCCAATAGCGAGCGAGTTCCTGCATGGTCGCGAGCTCCACGCCCTCGGTTTGATCAGCGATGGTCTCCTTGTCGGGCCGGCGTGTCGCCGCGATGCGGCGGCGGAGGTCGACGAGCGCATCTTCGGGCGCCTTGAATTGGAAGGGGCGGATTGCCGCGTCTTCAGTCGTGCTCATCGGCGAATCTCCTTGTTTTGACGGCTGGCCGGGCGCGTCGCCCGCCGCGGCCGCGCCAGCCAGATGCGCGGGGAGCAGGCTGGCGGCGCCCACGGCTGCTGAGCCGGCAAGAACGCCGCGTCGAGTGGTCGATGACGACATTGTGGACATGACCGTTCTCCTCACTGGAAAGCGTACTTGGCCGTTGCGCGTGACCAATAACGATGAAGGTAAGAGCGGCGGCGATGAGAGTTGAATTCTTTGGAGATCTTGATGAGGTTCGTCGCCGAACATTATCGGTTCAACGACTACAGCATTCTTACATCCACAAGGACGATGAACACGTCCCGGATCAGGTGAATGGCTTTCAATGGTGGAGCGTTTTTTTGGCGAAATTGCGTCCGTTTGTCGAGCGCGGTCCGCATTGCTCGGCGCCGGAACCGAAGCCCCGGCGCCGCGCATTTTTCTAGCCTTTGAGGAAAGCCAGCAGGTCGGCATTGATCGTCTCAGCCTGGGTCGTCGGCATGCCGTGCGGAAAGTCCTTGTAGGTCTTGAATGTACTGTTCCTCAGGAGCTTCGCCGACAGCGGGCCGGCGGCGACATAAGGCACAATCTGGTCATCCTCACTGTGCATGACCAGCACCGGAACCATGATCTTCTTGAGATCCTCGGTGAAGTCGGTCTACGAGAAGGCCACAATGCCGTCGTAATGCGCTTTTGCGCCCCCCATTATGCCCTGGCGCCACCAGTTCTGGATGATTGCTTCCGACGGCTTCGCGCCAGGCCGATTGTAGCCGTAGAACGGCCCGGCCGCGACGTCGCGATAAAAGCCGGAACGGTTCGCCGCGAGCGCCGCCTGGAAATCGTCGAACACCTTCTTGGGCAAGCCCTTGGGATTGGCTTCGGTCTTGACCATCAGCGGCGGCACCGCGCTGATCAACGCCGCTTTCGCCACCCGGCTTTCGCCGTGCCGCGCCAGATAGTGGGTCACCTCGCCGCCGCCGGTGGAATGGCCGACGTGGATCGCATTCTTCAGGTCGAGGTGTGCGGTCAAAGCCGCGAGGTCGTCGGCGTAATGATCCATGTCGTGGCCGCTTCCGATCTGACTGGACCGGCCATGTCCTCGGCGATCATGGGCGATCACGCGGAAGCCCTTGCCGAGAAAGAAGAGCATTTGCGCGTCCCAATCGTCCGCCGAGAGCGGCCAGCCGTGGCTGAACACGATGGGCTGACCCGAGCCCCAGTCCTTGTAGAAAATCTCGACTCCATCCCTGGTGGTGATCGTTGGCATGTCCTTCGGTCCCTTTTCGCTGATGGGAGGCTGAATGCCCCTGACGCGGAAAGGCTATCGGCAACCGGCCAAGATCGCGACTGACAAAATCGCGTCCGGCGGCCTCAAAGCGAGGTAGGCGCGCTGGACCGTGACGCAGATCGCCGCCCGTCCGGCTCAGCCCGCCGATGCGTTTGCGGAGCCGCCTTCTTCAGCTGGTCGACGCGCGACAGGAAGAGTGCGAGAATTGGCGAGGTGTTGGTCTTGTTGTAGCCAATGACGAGATCGATCGTCGGCGGCTCGCCTTTCAGGGGACGGCTGGTCACGGACCACGGCAGGAAGTTCTTCGCATATTCGGGCGCGAGCGCCACGCCCCTCGTTGAGGCGATGAACGACATGGCCATCGCCAGATTATCGACCCTGTGCGTTGGCTGGAGGCCGAGCCCGGACTGCTCCAAGTATTCGTCTATGATCACACGGAGCGTCGGCGCCGTGTTCGACATGCCGATAAACGTCTCGCCGGCGATATCCTGGAGCGCGATCGCGTCTTGCGACGCGAGGCGATGATCGCTTGGTAGAGCGACGATCAGTCGCTCCTTGACGATCACCTTGTAGTCCAGATCCGGCATCTGCGCCTCCGGGCGCATGAAAGCCAAATCGAGTTTGCCGCGTAGCAGAGCTTGGGCGAGATCGGGCGAATACTGGCTGGAAATGGTCACTTCGATGTTGGGCAGTTCGTCCCGAAGGATGCGCATGGCTTCCGGAAGCCAGTTCACCTCCTGTCCGGTCAGAAATCCGAGGGCGAAGGTCGGCTTGGCAGGATGAGCGGCCCGTCGCGCCGCTTCGATGGCGGCTTCGACCTGCGCCAGCGCCAAGCGCGCATGATCGAGAAAGGTTCGTCCGGAGTCAGTGAGTTCGACGCCGCGCGCGCTGCGGGTAAGCAACTGCGCGCCGACCTCGTATTCGAGGTCCCGGATCTGGCGGCTCAGCGACGGCTGCGCCGTGTGCAGCTTTTTCTTGGCCGCGACTGTGAGGCTTCCTGCCTCCGCGACCGCGACGAAATAGCGAAGATGCCGTAGCTCCATGGCGGCCTGTCATATCTGCAAGGCATGCCCCTCAGCTTACAAAGTCTTTTTCGAGAGCGCCAGCGCGCCCCATATGCGGCTTCAACAGCAACGGGCATGGAACCAGTCTGCGGTCTCTAAAACCGCTGCCAGAGTTTCCGTTTGGCCATGCTCTGCCGGCAAGGCGGAGCAAATCGCAAGGATGAGAATATGAGCAACCCAGTTGTCTTGATCACCGGTGGATTGACCGGCATCGGGCGCGCCGCCGCCGTCGCCTTCGCCAAGAAGGGCGCGAAGGTGGTTGTCGCTGGTCGGCGTGACGAGGTCGGCCAAGCGCTCGCTAAGGAGTTGCGCTCTCTCGGTTCAGAGGCCGAGTTCATCAGCGCCGACGTCCGCAAGGAAGACGACGTCCGCGCTCTGGTCGATAAGACCGTCGCGCGGTTTGGTCGTCTCGATGTCGCGGTGAACAATGCCGGCACTGAAGGTCACGTTGGCCCGATCACCGACCAGACCGCGGAAAGCTACGCCGCAACATTCGATACAAATGTTCTCGGCGTGATCCTGAGCATGAAGCACGAAGTGCGCGTCATGCAGGGACAGGGCAGCGGCAGCATCATCAACATCTCCTCGACCTATGGGCACGAGGGGGCGGCGGGGGCCTCCATCTATGTCGGCAGCAAACACGCCGTCGAAGGCATCACCAAGTCGGTGGCGCTCGAGGTCGCAAAGTCGGGAATCCGCGTGAACGCCGTGGCGCCTGGTCCTACCGACACCGGCATGTTGAAACGCTTTACCGGCACGCCAGAGAACAAGGCGGCTCTGGTGGCGACTGTTCCGATGGATCGCCTCGGCCTCACGGAGGAACTTGCCAACGCGATTGTCTTCATCGCATCGGACGAAGCGTCATTCATCACCGGCCATGTCCTCAACGTCGATGGCGGCAAGAGCCGCTAGATGATCCTGTCCGAGCGCGGAGGTTGCTCCGCGCCCAGTCAAGGGGGCGGTCTTCGGGAGGCGCCTGCTCGCATTTTTCACTGCGTCCGGACCCCGCCCGCTTTCGATCGCTTGGCAAGTCGGCTTGAGCGCCGCCGCCAAGAAAGGATGACACAATGGCCGCCTCCGCCTGCGCATCCATCGACCGGCGAACTTGCTCACTGAGCGTTGCGATCGCCGCCGGTCAGCCGCCATTGGCCCGCTGTGTCCCGCTCGAGCGTCGTCGCGCGCAGTCCGAACGGCTCCGGCGTGACGCCGCGGATCCAAAGCTCCATCCGTTCGGCCTCAACCTCGATGAAAGCTGCGGCCGCGCGGTCCGCCTCGGTGGGGAAATATCGGTTGTAGGCGTCCTTCCAGCGCCGGCGGGCCTCAGACGCGTTCTCGCGCAACGTGGCTACGCCAGTCACGGCGACGTAGGCGTCGTCCGCGTCGTGCTGAAAGATCAGCGCGACCTTGCTTGCGCGCCGAATGTCCGACGCCTTGCGCGATCGTCCGTCGGTGACGAAGCGGATGGTCCAGTCGTTGTCGCCGGGCTCGGGCGGCAGCCGTCCCATTGGGCGCATGGGGTTGGGCCCGCCAGCCTTGGCTTCGGTCGCGAGCCAGCAATAACGCACGCTGGCGATCGCCCTCATCGCGCCGGCGAGCAGCCGGCTCACTTCGACTCGATCGCGCTCATCTTCCGCTCGAGACATGGAGACCCTCCGTTTCCGCACCCGCCGGGGCTCACAATGCCATATCTTGACTAAATGGTCTAGACCACACAGTCTACAATAATGGGACGAGCGCTTTTCGACAATGCAGGCTTCCTCGCTGCGGCCCGCGCGCTCGCCAGCGAGCGGGGTCCCGCCGCAGTGACGATCGACTCCGTCACCCGGCGCCTGAAAGCTCCGAAGGGCTCGTTCTACTACCGCTTCGCATCGCGCGACGCGCTGCTCGGCGAACTGTGGCTGGAGACGGCGCTCGCCTATCAAGAGGGATTCGTCGCGGCCATCGAAGCCGGCGACGGGCTCGCCGCCGCGCTTCATACGCCCGCCTGGGCGCGCCGCAATCTCGAGGATGCGCGGCTGCTTTTGCTCTATAGCCGCCACGACTTCGTGCAAGGAGATTGGCCCGCGACGCTTAAACGCGGCGTCAGCGACCAGGCGCAGGTATTCGAATCCTGCCTCAAGCGCTTTGCCCGACGCGCCTTCGGCCGCGCCGGCCCCGCACAAGTTCGTCGAGCCGCGTTCGTGCTCGCCGAGGTTCCACTGGCTGCCGTCAAATCGCACCTTCGGCAGGGAGAGCCGCCGCCGCCGCTGGTCGATGAACTGATAACGAAGACGTATCACGCGATCGTCGGGTGACGGGGGCGCCGCCCATCGACTCACTCAGGCGCCATGGTCGCGTTCCCCCGCATCCAGGATCCAGGTCCGGTCGGCGAACGCGACGTAGATGCGCTCTTGCCCCAGTGCGGCGCCGAGTTCGGCCGCGAGCTCATTCAGCATCGCTTCGATCGCGACGTCCGGCAGTTGACCGAGATATGCATGCACCGCCTCTCCCGTGAACAAGGCGACGGGCTCCCGGTCCGACCCGACAGAGCCGTCCGCGCGCGGCCAAGCATAGGTCACTTCCGCGCGGGTGAACATGCCCGAAAGCGCGGGCTGGCCCGCCTCGACGCGACGCTTCATCCAGGCGCGCGCGGTGCGCACCGCCTCGGAGACGTCGAAGACGCGGCCCTCGGCGTCCCAGCCCTCGCGCAGGCCGACGCTGATGCGAAAATCGCGACGCGGGCCGTCAGAGCCTTCGACGACAAGATAGTCTTCGGGTCTCGGCGCGGAAGATCGTTGACTCGGCATTTCGGGCATGGTCGGTCTCGCCGCTTGTTATCGCACGCGACTGTATCAAAATCGGCCGGGATGGGACCGGGGCCGAGAGACGACCGAAAGCGCTTGCTGGCAGCGCCGCCGGCGCATGTCGACGCCCCGCGTCGACGGGGGCCCGAGACAATTATGGCGGACCGCTAGTTGGATCATCTTGCCGAAGCACAGGCGCTGCTTGAGACTCAGGCGCTTCTGGTCGGCGCGCTCCATGTCGTCATGGCCGGAGCGGTCACCGCGCACGCATTGATGACCAAGCGCGATGTGCCGGCGGCGATCGGATGGATCGGGATGGCGTGGCTGGCGCCCGTTCTTGGCACGCTCCTCTATGTCGGCTTCGGCATCAACCGGGTGAAGCGCCGGGCGCGGCGGCTGAAAGGACCCATTAGGAGCGCCGACCCTTGCCTCACGGGCAACATGGCTTCGGACGATCCGCTCGAACGCCTCAAGACGGCAATCGGAAAGATCACCGGCCACGACATGGCGGCCGGCAAGGTCGTCGCAATTCTCGACGGCGGCGATCAGGCTTATCCGCAGATGCTCGCCGCCATCGAGAGCGCCAAATCTCACGTTCGGCTTTCCACCTACATCTTCCGCACCGACGAACTTGGTCTAAAATTCATCAAGGCGCTGGCCAGGGCCCATGGCAGAGGAGTGACGATCCGCGTCCTGATTGATGGTTTCGGCGGCGGATTCTTGCGCTCTTCCGCCTATCATGCCTTGCGCCGCCAGGGCGTTCCCGCCGCCCGCTTCCTGCATTCGACCCTGCCGTGGAAGATGCCGTTTCTGGACCTGCGCTTGCACAAGAAGAGCCTCATCGTCGACGGGGGGACGGCGTTCGTCGGCGGCCTCAATATCGGGGCCGAGAACCTGATGGCGAAGCGGCCGAAGGCGCCGGTCCGCGACACCCATTTTCGCGTCGAGGGGACGATTGTCAGGCAGATCGAGCAAGCGTTCGACGACGACTGGTCGTTCACGACCGGGGAAGAGCCGATCCGGACAGGCCCGGCGAGTCAGGGGCCGGGCGGCGGCGGATCGGGGGCGCGCGCCATCGCCTCCGGGCCGGACCAGGAGGTCGATCAGCTCGTTCTCGTCCTCTTGTCGGCAATCAACCTCGCGCGGCGTTCGATCAGGATCGCGACGCCCTATTTCCTGCCGGACGAGCAACTGATTACCGCGCTCCAATTGGCTGTCTTGCGCGGCGTGGACGTGCATGTGGTTTTACCCGCGCACAACAACCATGCCCTCGTCGCCTGGGCCGCCCAGACGCATATCCGGCCGTTGCTGGAGACCGGTTGTCATCTCTGGCGCAGTCCGCCGCCGTTCGATCACTCGAAATTGATGACAATCGATGGCGAGTGGAGCCTCATCGGCAGCGCGAACTGGGATATGCGAAGCCTTCGCCTCAATTTCGAACTGACCGTCGAGATCTACGATAAGGATCTCGCCGCCCGGCTCGCCGGGATCATCGATGCCCGCCGCATTCAGCCGATCACTTTGGAGGAAATCGACAACCGCCCGTTTCCGGTTAAGCTTCGGGATGCGGCGGCGCGGCTCTCGATGCCCTATATATGAAACGATTGAAGTGAGGCCTCCCTTGAAGGTTGCATCCTACAACATCCATAAATGCCGGGGCCTCGATGGAGTCACCCGGCCGGATCGCATCATCGAAGTGATCCGCGAGCTCGGCACCGACGTCGTCGCCCTTCAGGAGGTCGATCGCCGCTTCGGCCGCCGGGGCGGGCTCCTCGATCCGCCGGCGATCGAGCGCGAGACCGGAATGCGCCTTCTGGTGCAGTCGGATGTGTCGCACCGCCACGGCTGGCACGGCAACGCGCTGCTCGTGCGCGGAGAGCCGTCATCCTACAGGCGTTCGCGCCTCAAGCTGCCGGGGCGCGAGCCGCGCGGAGCCATCGTCGCCGAACTGGATCTCGGCGACGGGGAGTTTCGGGTCATTGCGGCCCACCTCGGCCTCTTTCGTCTGTCCAGGGTCGACCAAGTCGGCGCCCTGATGACGGCCTTCCGCGATCTGCCTCCGATGCCGACGATCCTGCTCGGCGATTTCAATGAGTGGCGCCGGCGCGGACGCTCGGCGCTGCTCGGGCTTGAACCCACCTTTGGCGTTGCGCCGTCAATTCTGAGCTTTCCGTCTCGACGGCCGCTTTTCGCGCTCGACCGGATTCTTGGCTGGCCAGCCGGCTTGATTACCGATCTCGCGGTCCACGACACCCCGCTCGCCCGGCGAGCCTCCGATCATCTGCCGCTGACCGCTATGGCGAACCTGGCGGCGGCAATGTCGGCGGAGCAGGCTGCGGCGTGAGGCGGCATCGATAGACCCATGAACCGCAACCTCGCCGTCGCGATGGGACGCGGCCTGATTGGACGCTGTCCCAATTGCGGGAAGGGCGCGATGTTTCGCGCCTATCTCAGCGTCAATCGGCGCTGCCCGGTCTGCGACGAGGATTTGAGCGGTGAGCGCGCCGACGACGCGCCCGCCTTTCTCACTCTGCTCATCGCCTGCTTCGTCGGCTGCGCCGGCGTTCTCCTGTCGGACGACGCTTCGTCGCAAACGCCAATTCTCCTTGTCGTTCTCTTTTGGCTGGTGGTGACCGCGGTCACGAGCCTCCTGGTTCTGCCACGGATTAAGGGCGCGGTCGTCGGCTATCAATGGGCGCTGCGCATGCACGGTTTCGCGGGACCGCGAGGCGGGCGAGCGTGAGCGCCGGTGAGGCGCTCGCCCTCCTTCAAGCGACGATTTCGACCGGAACCCCGACTGATAGGCCGAGATCGCGGTCCGCGCGCCCCTGATTGACGGCGATTTCGGCCAGCCCGTTCGAATTCTCGTACCAGAACGCCGCGCCCGGCGGCCGATCGCCAAAAGTCCTCGCACGCTCCAAGACGCGTCCGACCGCCGAAAGTCGCGCGTCGGGCGGCAGCGCGGTCGCCCTTAAGCCCGTCATCGCGTTGCCGTAATGGTCGATGTAAGCGATCTCGGAAAGTTCGTCGGGCCAGTCGGCGCGGCGACCGGCGTCCTCGCATGACCGGCTAGGCGGCGCGTCGCCGCGGGCCAGCATGGCTGCGACTGGGGCGAAGAGGTCGCGGCCGTGAAAGGAAGCCGAGAGGCGCTTCGGCCTCCATTCAATCTCAAAGCAGCGCGTCTCGCGCGCGCGACGCTGGACGAGCTCAAATAACCCATTGCCAGGGCCGACATACCACCGGCCGTCGGCTTCAAGAAAGACCGCCGGCCGCGCTCCGCCGACGCCAGGATCGACGACGCAGAGAAAGACGGTTCGCTGGGGAAACCATGCAGCGTAAGCGGCCAACAGATAGGCCGACGCCCTGGGATCGCCGGCCGGCGCATCGGCGAAGAGGTCGATAACTTGTATGCCCGGCGCCATGTCGCCGAGCACCGCTTTCATCTGGCCGGTGTACGGCCCGTGCAACCCGAAATCCGTGAAAAGCGCAATCACGCCGTCACGCTCGCATGCAGCCCGCGCGCGGCATGTTCAAGCCCATTCGCCTTTGCGGAAGACCGGCGTGCGGTCGCCGTTGGCGCCGAGCCCGTCGATGTCGATCTTGTCCGACCCGATCATCCAGTCGATATGGATCATGCTCTTGTTGCCGCCCCGCGCCGCGATTTCCTCGGACGTGAGCTTGTCGCCGTCGACGAAGCATTTCGCATAGCATTGTCCGATTGCGATGTGGCAGGCGGCGTTCTCATCAAACAGCGTGTTGAAGAACATGAGGCCGCTTTTCGAGATCGGCGAGGAGTGCGGCACGAGCGCGACTTCGCCAAGGCGGCCAGCGCCGTCGTCGGTGTCGAGCACCTTTTTCAGCACCTCTTCGCCGCGCTGAGCCTTCGCCTCGACGATTCGCCCCGCCTCGAATCTGACCGCAATGCCGTCGATCAGCGTGCCCTGATAGGAGAGCGGCTTGGTGCTGACCACGCGCCCTTCGACGCGACGCGCGTGCGGCGTGGTGAAGACCTCCTCGGTCGGAATGTTCGGATTGCAGGTGATTCCGTTCTTCGCCGTCGCAGCGCCCCCCTGCCAGTCGTGGCCGTCCGCGAGTCCGATGGTCAAATCCGTGCCCGGCCCTGAATAATGCAGCGCGCGAAACGTCTTGCCGTTCAACCATTCCGTCCGGCGGCTGAGAGCCGAATTATGCGCGGTCCAGGCCGCGACCGGATTGTCGTTATCGACACGCGAGGCGGCGAAAATCGCCTCCGCCAGCTTGCCGACGGCGACGTCCTCATCGTCTCCGGGAAAGACCCGCTTCGCCCAGGACGCGGTCGGATAGGCCACGATGTTCCAATTGATGTCGAAGCCGGCGATCTTTTCCAAAGCAGGCCGATAGGCGATCGAGTTCGCCTTGTTGGCGCGCGCGACTTTGGCGGGGTCCGCCTCAGCCAGCAGCATGGGATCTTCGCCGACAATGGCGAGCCGCGCCGTATTGGCGTCGAAAGCCTTGGCGACGCCCTCGTAGAGCCAGCCGGCCGCGCGGTCGAAGCTCCCGTCGGCAGCGAAGCGGAAGCGCGAGAGCGCCATCTCCTCGTCGGAGAAGATCGGCGTCACCAGGCCGGCGCCGGCCTTGTAAGCCTCATCCGCGATCGCCCGCGCCAAAGGCAGCGCCGCAACCGGCGCGGTGAGGTAGAGGTCCTGGCCCGGCTGCAGCCGCAATCCGACCTTGACCGCCGTCTCGGCAAGGCGCTCAAGTTTCGTCGGGTCGATCGGTGCAGAGAAGTTGCGCTGATGGTTGGATAGCATGACACTCCTTGAGCCTCACAAGAGTTATGTCCAGATTATCAAGGGCTTGAGTATATTTGTCGCCCCGGAGACGCCAAGGTGGTGCAGGATCGCGGGGTAAGAGTTGGGGTAACATGCTCGAAAACTTGCGCTCGATCGAGCGCAAGTTCCTGAACCGGTTGATTATTGCACGCTGCGCCGCCAACAAAAAGGCCGCCGGGTCGCCCCGACGGGCGACCACTTCCGCGTCCGTATCCCCGTCAAGTGTCGGCGTTCGCGGGGCTGGAGACAGCGATACCATGCTAGAGCCGGGTAAATTGTGGACAGGTGGGGCATAGTGGAGAGAGCGCGTCCGGCAGCACTATGACGCCGAGCGCCCTGTGATCTTGGCTTGGCCGGACATGATTCGCATCACGATCAGCCCTGCCGCCAAGTCTGTCGACCGGAGGAGCGAAAAATGTCTATCGAAAGCGATGGCAACAGCTACGCAAGACAGAGGCTCGGGGAGCCGGTTCAGTGCCTTCTGGACGAAGGCCCGCTTAGGCTCCGCCTAACCCGTGCAGCCCACCATCACCTATCTCTTCTCAGGACGGTGTGGACGGTTCCCAAGGCGTCCTCTTCAATTGCGGAAAGGGTCAGTTCTATCGCTGACGGACTGACGAAAGAGCCCCTCCAGATTGAGGATCATCGGCTGCCGCGTAGGCACATATCCCCTAAGAAGGCGAAGACTTTGGCAAAAGAAATTCTTGATCTGTACACTGAAGCGTGTGGCGGCCCAGCGTAATCGGTTGTGAAGGCGGATGATGCGATCTGCGCCACGCTTCCGCTGGGCTCTGTGGCCGTCGGGCCCTACTACAACGAGCGCGGCGAGCGCACCGTCTGGGTGGAGGAGGTCTGGGTCAATAGGCTCGGCGCGATGCGCAGAGCGGGCGAGAGCTGTTCGGCCGCCACTCTCAGGCTGGTCGCGATGGAGATGCGAGCATGAGGTCGCTGGAGATTGCAAACCGGGTAGCTCAAGGGGGCCGATACCTACGCCGCACGACCCTGTTCGACTACTGGATGAGCCTGCCAATGCATCTCCGACTGCGAGCCGCGAGACGTCGCATGATCGACGTCGACATGATCCACGTACGCTGCATTCATCAAGACGACGCGCGCTTTTGGAAAAGCTCGCTCGCTTATTTCTTCGAGGTGCACGCCATCGACGACGCCGAGCAAGCCGAGATCATCAGGCAACTCGTCTCGACCAAGCGCTACATGTCGAAAGACGGTCTGTGGACGCTAACCGTGGTGAAGCGATGACAGCCCGACTCGCGCCGCTACGCTCGCCGACGCGGGACGCGAAGTGAATGCGGGGTGAGCAACGTGGCGACGCCGCCGACGCCACGGCCTAACCGCATGGGTCCGCATCGCGATCAGCGTCGAGGCATTCAAGGCGATTGTGCCCGGACGCTCCCAGTGGGCTCTGTGGCCGTCGAGCCCTACCACAACGAGCGCGGCGAGCGCACGGTCTGGCTGGAAGAGGTCTGGCTGTCCAAACCGCCTTCAAGCATCTCGATCGCCGGTCGTTCCGCCGCGTCGGCCAAGGTAGAAGCAGACAATTTCTGCCGGTTCGCTATCCGAGGCATTCTCGAACTTCAGGATCGTGCGGCCGGCGGGTTCAAAGAAGCCATCATGGGTGTTCAGCCGCCGCACCTCCGGCCGGACTCTTCCGCGCGCCGACACGGGCCATTCGGACTTCCGCATCGAAAATAGAACCAGGGGAAGCCCAGCGTCTGCGGGGAACATGCCGGGCCCTTTTGTCGCTTCGTCTCCCGCCAAAAAGAAAAAGGCCGCACGGTGCGGCCTTGCGAGTTTGGGTTTCGCTTTTCGGGCTACGCCGGAGGGAGCGCCGGTCAGGCCTTTCGATAGCCCGCGAAGCCGAGCCCCGCAAACCCAAGCACCATCATTGCCCAGGTCGCAGGCTCAGGGACTGTGATGATGCTTACGCCGCCAACGACCGGCCCGTATGGCGAATTCGTATCCTGACTGACGAACGACAGCGTGTTGGTGGCGTCGGCGGTAAACGTCACGCTTTCCATGGAATACATCATGTCCGTGCGGGAATTGGTTCCGATGGTATAGGTGAAGTTATCGTCGACAGCGCTTCCGATCGACACATCAAGGCTCTTGGTGGCCGGCGGACCATCGGGGTTGCCGGAGAGCCAGAATGTCAGCGTGTAGGTTTTGCCGGCCGTCAGGCCACTGATCCCCTGCGCGATTCCGCCGGGGGCGTCGCCATCCATATCGACGCTGCCATTTGTGCCGGTCGGGGGGTTCGGTCCGGACGGCGATTGCCAATAGCCGCCTACCAGATCGACGCTACCGCTGGTGACCGCCCACGGGCCGAAGCTGGAGCCGCTGAAATAAGTGGTGTATACAGGATCCGAAGTGTTAAAATCGCCGTCGAGGACCACGTTACCCGCGAACGCCGCCGGCGCCGCCAGGATCGAGGCCGCAGCAACGGCTGTAAGCAGACAGATTTTTCTCATCGAAGCCTCCGTTTGGACATGCATCGTAAGAAGCAACTCGATTGTCGTGTGTCGCGACGGTGCAACCTTGACGCTGCAGCGTTCGCCGAACTTGTCCCTTGCCATTTCGTGACGACACAGTCAAGAGCCAACAATACTAGAAAATTAGCATGGAGAACTTTCACAATTCTGCCAAGATTGGATCCGCGTCGGAGGCCTCCGCACGGGAGTTGTGGTCGTCAGGCCTTCGAAAGAACCGACCCAGAGGCGTCTATTGGCCGTTTTGCTTGCATTAGGTAGGACTTCGAACGGCTTGCGATGAGTCGCCTATGTTTGGGTTTGGGCCAACCCCGGAGCTGTCGATGCGAGGAAGACTTTTGCGAGCCCTATTGCCCGCCGCAGTGGCGGTCGCCTTCGTGGCGGCGTCCGCGCACGCCACGGAATGCGGCAGGAGCGGCGAGGGGTTCGACGCCTGGCTGAAATCCTTTCGGCAAGTGGCGATCAACGACGGCGTCTCGCCCGAGGTCGTCGACGCCGCGCTCTCCGGCCTCGCGTATGACCCTTCCGTGAAGGCCCATGATGGGGGGGTCGCCGCATTCGGCCACAACTTCGCAGGATTCGCCGCGAGCCACATCACCGCGGGCGGGGTCGCGCGGGGCAAGGCGCTCCTGAGGACGTACGCCGGCCCGCTGGCGAAGATCGAGCAGCGCTTCGGCGTTCCCGGACCGGTGCTGGTGGCGATCTGGGGGCTTGAAACGAGTTTTGGCGCCGACAGCGGCTCGTTTCCGACATTCAGGTCGCTCGCCACCCTGGCCTGGGATTGCCGTCGCCCGGAGCGTTTTCGCGCCGAGCTGATCGACGCGATGATGATGGTCCAGCGCGGCGTCGTTCAACAGCGCCCCGGACAATTGCGGGGCGCCTGGGCGGGCGAGATCGGCCAAACGCAGCTGATGCCCTCGGCGGTCCTCATGTTTGCGACGACGCCTGACGGCGACGGCCCCGCGGACCTCATCCACAATTCCGCCGACGCGCTCGCTTCGACCGCGAAATTCCTGCAGGCGCACGGCTGGCAGCCCGGCGCGGGATGGGACGAGGGCGAGCCGAACTTCGCCGCCATCCTCCAATGGAACGCCGCGCCGATCTACGCCAGAACCGTCGCGCTGTTCGCCGACAGGCTCGCGGGAAGATAAGCGCCCCCTGCTCCCGCTCGATCGTCAATCCGGCGCAATCAACTCGACCCTGGGAAAATAGCTCGCGTACCGCCTCGCGTCGCGCGTCAGCAGCGCAAGGCCTGCGACAGCCGCGTGAGCGCCGATATAGAAATCCGGGAGCGGAGACGTCCGCAGGCCGCCGCGACGGCGATATTCGACAAACGCCCGTCCGGCGACAAAGCCGGCCTCGTAGGGGAGAGCGAGCCGGCGAAACTCCCCGTCGCCGAGATGAAGATCGAGCGCCGCCATCGTCGCGAAACCCGAGGCGATCTCGGCATAGATGATGGGGTTGATGGCGATCTCGTCGCGGTTGGCCGCATCGATCAAGGCGGCCTCCGACCACGCGAACCAGGTCGCGTCCTCAGTGAGAACGTCGATGATGACATTGGAATTGACGAGAATCATCGGCGGGGAGGCGCGTCCTCGTCAGCCGGCGGGCCGCGCATGAGCGCGAGAATTTCGTCGGTGGTCATCTTAAACTCGCCTCCGCCTCGCAGACGGTCGGCGAGTTTCTGACCGCGGGTCTTGCGACGGCCGCCGCGGGTCGTCTTGACGAGGCGCACCACGCCCGCTTTGATTTCAAACTCGACATCGGTGCCCGGCATCAGGCCGGCGCGCTCACGAACGTCCTGGGGAATGGTCACCTGCCCTTTGGCGGTGATTCTCATGGGGAGCCTCGTTCTTACCGTACGCGGTAAGAATAACCCGCCGCTCCTCGCAGCGCAACGCGATTGTCGCAGCCCAGCGCGGCCCGGGGCCGTCACGACAAGCGCACGCCGCGCTCGGTCTCCACATCGCGTTTCCACCGAGCCCTCAAGTCGCGAAGACGACAGCCATGGCTGTCGTCAAGAAATTCGGCGGCGAGGATGCGATCGGTCCTGAAGTGCCGAAACGCCTGACGCAGCTCGCACCAGGCCGCGAGCAACCGCACCGTCTCGGCGTAACCGATGATCACCGGCCAGATGGTGCGCTCACTCTCCCGCGTCTCCTGGTTTCGATAGCGGATCCGAATCTTGCGCCCGCTGCGGATCCATAAGCGGGTCTTCGAAATATCCAGGCCGTCAAGCGCCAGCCGACTGCTCGGCGGCGCGCCAATGGTCGGCTCGGCGATGAAAGGCCGCAGACGTTCGGGCACGGCCGTCGCGATCTTGGCGATCAGGTCGAGCGCCGCGCGCGCCAGCACAGGATCTCCCCGCTCGGCGACCCATTGCGCGCCAAGCACCGCGGCTTCGATCTCATCGGGCGTCAGCATCAGCGGCGGCATGTCGAAGTCGCTGTCGAGGACATAACCCAGCCCGGCGACGCCCTCGATCGGCGCCCTTTGCCCGATCAGATCGGCGATATCGCGGTAGACGGATCGCTGCGACACCTCCAGCTCTTCGGCCAGCGCGCTGGCGGTGACCGGCTGGGTGGAGCGCCGCAGGATCTGAATGATCTGAAACAGGCGGTCGGCTCTGCGCATGGCGGTCTCCCTGCTGACACCATGCTGTCAGCAGGCCTCAGGCACAAGCGATGAACGCGGCATCCTGAGCCGCACAGCCCGCAAAGGAAGACAAGATGGACTACGTTTCGACGCGCGTCATCACCGACGACATCAAGCGCCTGGTTCGATTCTATGAAAAGGTCACGGGTCTGTCGCCGAGGTGGCTGACCGAGGAATTCGCCGAATTCGTGACGCCTTCCTGCACCCTGGCGATCGGCAGCAAGCGCACCATGGACATGTTCGGGGCGGGGGCGGCTCACGCCGCCGACAACCATACCGCGATCATCGAGTTCCGCGTCGATGACGTCGACAAGGAGTATGAAAAATTGGGGGCGGTGGTCAGCGACTTTGTCCAGCGGCCGACGACCCAGCCATGGGGAAACCGCTCCTTGCTCTTTCGCGACCCCGACGGGAATTTGATCAATTTCTTCACGCCGGTCAGCGCGGAAGCGATCAAGAAATTTGCGACTTAGCCGCCGAACTCATATCCACCCGCATTCGCCGGACGAGGCGATCGAGCGACGAGGCGCTGAGGCTCGATTTCGACCGCCCACGTCATCGTGAAGACGGCAATCTCAATATTTCCTGGGCGCTTGGCGCGGCGTTTCGCCACAAGGCGCATCCGGCGCCCGCCTTGCCAAAACCAGTCGGCGAGCGCAGATTTCCCGTCGGACCATGCAGCCGTCTGGGGGATGTCGGATGAAGCTTTATCAGCGAGGACGCATCCTTGCCCTGCTCGCGCTGGCGCTTCTCGTCTTCAGCGGCGTTGCGACTTTCGCGCGCGCCGCCACATGGTCTGCGACGGATCTTCGCTCAGGCGTCCCGCTCCCCTCCGGCACGGTTACCGTCAATCATGTGACGGTCACGTGGCAGGTCGGGAACTATATGTCCGACGGCCTGCGGATCTACGGGCTTCTCTGCACCCCGACCTCGCTCTCCGGTCCGCGCCCCGTGGCGATTCTCAACCATGGGCTTGAGCCCGTGCAAATCTTTCCTCCGTTTCCTTTTTTCTATTACAAAGCAATCGAAGGGGACGGCTGGGTGGGCTGCACGAACATGGCCGGCAATGGCTGGCTGACCGCGATCACGACGTACCGGGGCGAGAACGTCGGCGATCCGACGAACAGCGGCTTTCCCGCGCCCTACACGACATTCGTTGCAACGTCCGACGGCGGGCTCGAGCTCTGCCTTGGCGAAGTCGATGACGTCCTCAACCTCCTCTCCGCCGTGACGGCGTTGCCAAACGCCAATGCAAACCAGGTGCTGATGTGGGGCCATTCCCTGGGCTCGTGCGTCACCGAACGCGCGATCGAGCGCGGCGCCAAGGTTCAGGTCGCGGTTTCGCTCGACGGTCCGACCGATTTCACCGCCTGGGCCGGCAACAATCTGGTCCTCGCCCCGACCGTCGCCGATCAGCAGGCGCGCTCGTCCGCGTTTGCGGGGAATAACCCGGCCTCACTCGCCAACGTGAAGTTCCTCCGCATTCACGCAGAAGGCGACACGGTCGTCCCTCCCGTTCAGGCCTGCGAGCTCGTCTCGCAGCTCCCGGGAAGCGCGAACTACTACCTCTATTCCGGCATCAGCCCTCCGGGCGTCTACTGGGCGGCGCCCAAAGAGTGCTCCGCCTATTCGATGCCGTGGAGGAAGGGGCAGCTCCTTCCTGACGAGGTCACGGGCCGACAATGGGCCTCGCCGACGTTCCTCCTGTACAGCGGCCTCACTCATTTCTCGATCCCCGGCAGGTCGTGGCCGGAGTTCAAGAGCTTCGTCAACGCGGTCGCGAGCAATGGAGGGTGGCATGCGTCGATTCCGAGCTACACCCCGCTCGAGAACTGACTGGAAGACCGCCGCGCATAGCCCCCGGGATTCCCTTCGCCATAGCCCGTCGAAAAACAGGCGCTTTTCGACGCCCTCTGTTGGCGATCACGGCTTCACCTGAATTTATCGCGTAACGCGCCGGTCCGTTTGACCTTTCTGGTTCGTCTTGATGTTGAAGGTCGCCAGCGGCTCCGACATCGGAATCCTCGCGCCCTTTCGGCACCACGCCAATCCGGGAGCGCCCCATGGAAACTGCCATTCGCGTCGATAGCGCCGTCACCACCCTCGTCAACGTCTTCTCGGTCGAGCCGGACAATCAGCCGAAGGTGCTGGCCTTCCTCCAGGAAGGCATCGAGACCATGTTCTGCAAGATGCCGGGGTGGATCTCGACCACCCTCCTGAGGAGCAGGGACGGCAACCAGGTCGTTGTCTATTCGCAATGGCGGGACGAGAAGGATATCGACGCGTTCCGCCAGGATCCTCGGATGAAGTCTTATTTCCAGCGCTTCAGCGCTTTGGCGAAGCACCAGGCGTTCACCTGCGACGTCTCCTACAGCCTCCACGCCTGAGTAGAGAGGACAATTCTTGAGGAGGATCGGCCTTGTCGGATGACGCAAGTAACGACGGGCAATCGGCCGCGCCGCAAAAGCCCGTAGAACAGCTCTTGGGCGAGCTCAGGCCGAGGCTGCACCGCTATTGCGCGCGGATGACCGGGTCCGTCGTCGATGGCGAGGACGTGGTTCAGGAAACCATGCTGAAGGCGATGGAGGCGGCGGCACAGCCGATCGCCAATCCTGAGGGCTGGCTGTTCCGCATCGCCCACCACGCGGCCTTGGACTTCCTGCGACGACGGGCGCGCGAGGAGGCCCAGCATTCGAACGAGGAGCTGGACTTGATCGCGTCTCCAAAGAACCCCATCGAAGAGCGGCAGATCGCTGCGGCCAGCCTTCGGACTCTCATGCGGCTCCCCGCGTCTCAACGGAGCAGCGTCATCTTCAGCGACGTGCTCGGCTATTCCTTGCAGGAGACCTGTGAAATGGTTGGCGGCAGCGTCCCCGCGGTCAAGGCAGCCCTGCAGCGAGGGCGGGTCCGCCTTCGCGCGCTGGCCGAGGAGGCCGACGATGCCCCGGTTCCGGCCTTGGCGGAGCCGGAACGGACGCGGCTCAAAACCTACGTCGCGCGCTTCAACGCGCATGACTTCGACGCGGTGAGGGCCATGCTCGCCGAGGACGTGCGCCTTGAGATCGTCAACCGGGTGCGCCTCGACGGGAAGAAAAGTGTTGCGCCCTATTTCAGCAACTACGCTACGCGGCCGCACTGGCGGTTCGTTCCGGGCTTCGTCGATCGGCGCCCGGCGATGCTGGTCTATGACGCCGACGATCCGGATCAGCGGCTGAAATACTTTGTGCTCCTGACTTGGGCCGACGAGAGGGTCGTCGGCATCCGCGACTTCGTCTTCGCCCGCTACGCCATGGACGGGGCCGAACTCGCGGTGATGGACTGAACCCGTCTTGATCCTTGGGGGTTGACGCCGTCGAAATGCGCGCCTTGCATCGCTCCGGTCTCGCTTCCTGCAAGCCGGTGCGTCAGCCGGCGGCCGCCTCGGCGACCGCTTCATGGATAATGTCCATGACTGCGCCGGGCGCGGTGACCAGCGGTAAATGATCAACGGGATGCGATCTCACTCTCGCCTTCATCCGTTCCGCCATGAAGCGTTGCGTTTCGAGAACGATCATGCGGTCCTGCTCCGCGACCAGGAACCAGGCCGGCCGATCCTTCCAGAGCGGTCGATTGACTTTAACCGTGATGCAAGCCGGCGAAATCGGCCGCTGGACGGCCGACAGCAGCGCCCGCTCATCGGCGGACGCGTGCTGTGCGAAGGCCGCAGCGAAGGCTTCCTCGGGCAGGTAGATCAGGCCGTGACCGTCGGGCGCGAGCTTAGGGGCCTCAGGGTGCGGGGCGGCGCGGTAGAACACATCGGCGACGGTTTCGCCCTCATCCGGAGCGAGCGCGGACACATAGACGAGCGCTTTCACCTTCTGGTCGCGCGTCGCCGCGATGACGGCGCCGGCGTAAGCATGACCGGCGAGAACGACCGGACCAGTGGCGCGCTCCAGCGTGCGATCGAGCGCCGCCACATCATCGGCGAAAGAGGTCAGCGGCAACGGGGCCGCGACGACCTTGAAGCCCTCGGCCGCGAGCGGCCCGATAACCTTGGCCCAGCTCGACCCATCCGCCCAGGCGCCATGCACAAGCACTATGCTCACATCCTTGCGGGACATTCCATCTCTCCTTCCAAAAGGCGAAAGGCCGTAACCATATTGACAATGATTGACAGGTTACGCTTAATGAGTAACTTGTCAACACCGCTCTTGCCGGTTTCCAACAATGATTCGGTCGCAGCGGGAAGAAAGCCGAGATGGATCAACTCCCCCCTGCCATATTCATTGCCGACTCGCCCGGCCTGGATTTCCTGAACTCGATCGCCACGCCGGTCGATTCCGTCGTTGAATGGATCGACAATGGCGATGGACTCCTGAACTGGTTGGACCAGGCCAGGCTTGTCCCTAACGACGCCCTGCAAGCGCTTCGGGCGCGGGCTCGTCCGGGCGAACTCGACAAGGTGGCGGACCAAGCGCGGGCGTTGCGCGAGTGGTTCAGAGGCTTCGTCCGCGATCACCAGGGAAGGCCCTTGACGGCCGACGATCTCCGTGAGCTCGAGCCGCTGAACCGGCTCCTGGAACGGGACGAGACCTTCAGCCAGCTTGCGCCCCACGCCGACGCTGATCGCCGGGAGGCCTCGCTCGAGTTGCGGAGCATGCGCAGATGGCGCTCGCCCGAGTCCCTGCTGCTGCCAATTGGCGAGGCCCTGGCGCGGTTTGTCTGCACAGAAGACTTCTCGAACGTTAAGGCATGCGAAGGCCATATCTGCACGCTAATGTTCGTCGACCACACCCGTGGTCGCGCGCGGAGATGGTGCAGCATGGCGGTCTGCGGCAATCGCGCCAAGCAGGCGACACACCGGAACCGGCAGAAAGCGGCTCACTGATCTCGACGACCGGAGGTTCATTCCATGGCCACGCTTCCTCTCATCGTTTTTGATGTCAACGAAACACTCCTCGATCTCGGAACGATGGAGCCAACCTTCGAGCGTATCTTTGGCGACAGGAACGCCATGCGCCTCTGGTTCGCGAACTTGATCTTGTACTCCGCGGCTCTCACTGTGGCCGGCTGCTACGTCCCGTTCACCGATATCGGCGCGGCGGTGATGAAGATGCTGGCGGATGCGCAGCGCATCAAGATCGATGATGCCGACAAGAAGGAGCTGACGGAGAAGTTCTCGACGATGCCGCCGTACCCTGAGGTCCCGGCATCCTTACGCAGGCTGCGCGATGCGGGGTTCCGGCTTTTTACTCTCACCGATAATCTGCTGGAGGTTCAAACCCGCCAGCTCGAGCACGGCGGCATTGTCGATCTCTTCGAGCGACGCTTCAGCGCGGACGGCGTGAAGCATCACAAGCCGTCGCCTCAAGCCTACGGCTACGTCGAAAAGGAGCTCGGGGTGAAACCGTCCCAGCTCTGTCTTATCGCCTGTCATACATGGGACACGCTTGGCGCTGTCGCGGCTGGCTGGGAAGCGGCGTTGATCAGGCGAATCGGCAATGACGTGCTCGGGGTTGGCCCTCAGCCGCAAATCGTCGGCAATGACTTGAACGACGTCGCCGATCAGCTCATCGCCCGACACAAGGGCCGGCTCTAGGCCGATCCTCGGCTCCAGGTTAGCGGCCTTCGGCCTTCACAAAGGATAGCGGCCGTTTCCCGCGTATCTCCGCCTCTTACCCGCAACGGCACGTTGCCTGTGTGTAACCTGATTAAGTGCTATTGACAGGTTACTAAGCCCGATTTATAACCCCTGAACAGACGCTGGAAAGGTTACTCCCCTACCCAAAGGAGAAACGCCATGGCTGACATCAAGTACCAAACGGCCGACGTGGATGGCTTCAAGGTCTTCTATCGGGAAGCTGGGCCTGCCGATGCGCCGAAGCTGCTCTTGCTCCACGGCTTTCCAAGCGCCGGGCACATGTTTCGCAATCTGATCCCGCTCCTCATGGATCGCTTCCGCATCATCGCGCCGGACCTGCCCGGCTTCGGCCAGTCAGATATGCCGGCGCGGGACAAGTTCGCCTATACGTTCGACAACCTCGCCAATATCATCGAGCGCTTCACCGAAGTCGTCGGCTTCGACCGTTTCGCGGTCTACGTGTTCGACTATGGCGCTCCGACCGGCTTCAGGCTCGCGACGCGACGCCCGGAGCGCATAACCGCGATCATCTCCCAGAACGGCAACGCCTACGAGGAGGGGCTCAGCGACGGATGGAGCCCCATCCGCGCCTACTGGCAGGAGCCGTCTCAGACCAACCGCGACGCGCTGCGCGCCTTTCTCAAGCCGGAGACGACCCACTGGCAGTACACCCATGGGGTCAGCGACCTTGCAGTCGTCTCGCCGGACGGCCAGTCCCTCGACAACTTCTATCTCGCGCGTCCCGGCGCGGCCGAAGTCCAGCTCGACCTCTTTGGCGACTACAAGAGCAACATCGCGCTCTATCCCGCTTTCCACGAATACTTCCGCACCCGCAAGCCACGCCTCCTGGCCGTGTGGGGCAAGAACGACCCGTTTTTCCTGCCGCCCGGCGCGCAGGCGTTCAAGCGCGACATTCCCGAGGCGGACGTGCGCTTCTTCGACACCGGCCACTTCGCACTGGAGACCCATGCGAAGGAGATCGCCGACGCGATCCGCGAGTTCTTGGCTCGCTAACTCGCGCCGTCAGGCGGCTTGAGAGCTTCAGTCTATCCGCGCCAAGACCTGCTCCAGGGCCGCAAAGAACTGCTGCCATCCGCCCTTGGCGCCCTGGTAGAACTGCGGCTGATCCGGCCGGAAGCCGGACTGCTCCATGCGCAGGCGGGTCCCCGTGTTCGTAGGGGTGAGGGTCCAAGTGACGACACTCTCGAGACCATAGGCCGCCCACGTGTAAGACAGCGTTTTCATCGGCTCGACCGCCATGACCTGACAGTCGACAGCGCCCCAGTCTGCGCGCAGATTGAAGCGGTGGTCCACGACAGGCTTGAAGTCGTTCTTCATCAGCCACTCCTCGATCAGGTGTGGTTGCGTCAGCGCGCGCCAGATCTTTTCCGCCGGACAAGGGATCTCACGTTCGACAACGACGGAGAGGGTTTCGGTCGATGTTTCGTTCATTGGTCCATCCTTTTGAGTAGATCTTCGAGGTGGTCGAACCGGCTTTGCCAGAAGCCGGCCATTTGGCTTGTCCAGTCGATCAGTGGGGCCAAGGCGCCGAGCTGCGCGCGATAGTGCGTCTGACGACCTTCGTGGCGGTCGCGCACCAGCCCCGCCTGCCTCAGGACCCCGAGATGTTTGGAGACCGCCGGTTGCGAGACCCCGGCCCGAGCCGTCAGGGCCCCGACCGTCTGCTCTCCTTCACGGCACAGTCGTTCGAAGAGAGCCCGCCGGGTCGGATCGGAGAGCGTTCTGAAAAGAATGTCGTGGGCTGGCATCGCAATCGATAACTCGTTGGTTATCGACGAGACCTATAACCGGTGAGTTATATGAGTCAAGAGGGAGAAACGGGGGCCGCGTGCTTTCTCGATTTCTCTTCGGGAGCGCGACGCCCGACGAAATATGCAACCGTCTCCATAATAACCCGGCGCAAGCGCGGTCGCGGATCGATACGCAACCGAAGGCGACATTCAAAAAGTGAACCGAGAACGGTAGTCTTGCGGCGTGACGGCTAAGCAGGCGTAGGAAGCTGCGGCGCAGTGTTTCCTCCGAGCCGAAGCCGCAACGCTGCGCGATCCGTTTGACCGGCGTGCGCGACTCCGAAAGCTGGCGCTGCGCTGCTTCCACCCTCAGCCGCTCGATGGCGCGGGCCGGCGTTTGCCCGGTCGCCTCCGCGTAGTGACGGCTGAAACTGCGCTCGCTCATTCCGGCCTGATTGGCCAGAACCGAGAGTGAAAGATCGTCGGCCAGATGGCCGTTGATCCAGTCATGAAGCGCTCCGAATTTATCCTCTGCCGCTTGCAAGGCCAGGGCGGCGCTGAATTGCGCCTGTCCGCCGGGACGCTTGAGGAAAACCACAAGGTAACGGGCCACGGCGAGCGCCACCGAAAGCCCCAGGTCTTCTTCCACGAGCGCCAGGGCCAGATCGATTCCGGCCGTCACCCCTGCCGAAGTCCAGACTGGACCGTCACATACAAAAATCGGATCGGGCTCGACGCGCACGGCCGGAAACCGCCGGGCGAGCCTGGCGCAATACATCCAGTGGGTGGCTGCGCGGCGCCCGTCTAGCACCCCTGCCGCAGCGAGCAGGAATGCTCCAGTGCAGACGGAGGCGACGCGACGCGCCTGCGTCGCCCGCTCCCGCACCCAGTCGACCAATACCGGGTTCTCAGCCGCTGCCTCGGCCCCCTCGCCACCGGCGACGAGTAAGGTATCCAGGTCCTCGCCCAGAGGCGTGAGCGGACCCGCCGCAAGCGCCAGCCCGGCCGAGGCTGTAACACCCTCGCCGCCTTGCGACACGACCCTGAGCGCGTAGGGCCGCGCTCCTCCGGCGCCGGCGATCAGATCGTTGGCGGAGGCGAACACCTGAATCGGCCCCGTGACATCGAGCAACTGCACCGCCGGGTAGGTCAGCACGTCGATGAAGCCGATCACGGCGCAGCGCGAGCAAACGGCGCGACGTATTGCGGCCAAACTCGGCATCGCCGTTCCGGCCGCGGGCGGTGAATAACCTCGCCAGCGCAAGTCCGGTTGGCGAGAAACGAGGGCTTATTGGCGCGCCAGCCAAATGTCGCGGTCCTAAATTGGATTGCAGCGGGATCAGTCGAGGCATTCGCCGCGTTGACCCTACCGCAACATCAACAAAGGCTGACTCACATGACAGACTTTCCAGTTCTCACGATGGAATCCGCGCCCGAACGTTCCAGGCCGGCGCTGCAGCAATTGCAGGCGGCTTTCGGCATGATCCCGAACATCGTCGGGGTAATGGCGACCTCGCCGGTTCTGATCAACAGCCTCGTCGGTCTGTTCGGAAACGTGCACGGCGGCAGCTTCACGGAAGCGCAGGTCCAGACCGTTCTGCTCACCGACGCGGTGACCAATGCGAGCGCTTGGGCCGTCGCGTTCCATACCGCTCTGGCGCTCAAGGAGGGGATCGATCCGGCGGATGTCCAGGCCATCCGCGAACGCCGTTTGCCGAAGGATAGTAAGCTCGCTGCGCTGTCGGCTCTGGCAAAAACGATGATCGAAGAACGCGGGCGTCTCGACGATGAGGATGTCGATCGGTTCATCGCGACCGGCTTCGGCAAAGATCATGCGCTCGAGGTCATCGCCATCGTCGCCGCGTCCACGATCACGAACTACACCGGCAGCATCACGAAGAACTCCTCTCGAGGCGCAGTTTCAGGCCCATGCCTGGCACGGTTGAGCCGCCGATGACGATGACGTCGCAGCCGCCGCTCACGACGGCAGCGGCTTCCCGGCCTGCTCCTGGACGATGTACTGGGCGTACCAGTCCGGCCAGTCCGCATCTCGCTGGCCGGTCCGCTTCTCGTGCTCACCGTGCGCGGCCTCCGCACGCCGGAGCGCGCCCGCGAGCTCAGTCGGCGAGGTGAAGGCCGTGTCGTGGGCGTCCACGCGTCCCGGCAACCGCGCGGTGACCTCCTGCAGCAGCCAGCCGTTGCCGTCCGGATCGCTGAACGAGGCGAACGAGCCGTAACTGCGCCGCTGCGGATCCGGACCGCTGAGACGGCCTTCGCTGCCGCCGCGGTGGAACAATTCGCTCACCTCGACGCCGCGATCGACAAGCTCGGCGCGCGCGGCCTCGATGTCGGACACGACAAGATAGAGCACCTCTGCCGAGCCCGGCGTGGCCGACGTGAGGCCCGTGCCGAACTGGATTGAGCACGGCGAGCCTGGAGGCGTGAACTGTACGATCCGAAAGTGGTCGCTCACGGCCAAGTCGGCGTCGAGCCTCCAACCCAGGGCGCCGTAAAAGCGCTTGGCGCGATTGACCTCCGAAACAGGGATGACGACGACCTCGAGCTTCATGTCGACCCCCTGCGCTGTCGGGGTCTCGATTGCAGTTTCGCTGCGCGCTTCGGTATTGCTCATGTTCTAGCTCCTCAGGTTTGGGGGCTTTGAGATTGGCGACACCCGTCCAGGCGTGGAAAGCCTCACAGCCTCAGCTCGGTCAGGCCCGGATGGTCATCCGGTCGACGGCCCTGCGGCCAACGAAACAGGCGTTCGGACTCGGCGATCCGCACGTCGTTGATGCTGGCGTGGCGCTCGGCCATAGTGCCGTCGGCGTCGAACAGCCAATTCTCATTGCCGTGACTGCGCCACCACTGCCCGGCGGCGTCGTGCGATTCGTAGACGAAGCGCACCGCGATGCGATTCTCGGTGAACGCCCACAGCTCCTTGATCAATCGATAATCGAGTTCTCTCGCCCATTTGCGGGCGAGAAACAGAGCGATCGCCTCGCGGCCTGAGAAGAATTCGTCGCGGTTTCGCCAGCGGCTATCCTGCGTGTAGGCGTTGGGAACACGCGCGGGATCGCGCGTGTTCCACGCGTTCTCCGCCGCGCGCACTTTCTGAATGGCGCTCTCGCGCGTGAACGGCGGAACAGGCGGTCGCTGGGTCATTGGCGGCTCCTGGACGGCTCGGCGAACGTTGGGCGGCGCGAGGAGATCGTCGAAGAGACCGCATTCTGCCCTACACAGTCCGAGCGCGATAGCTGCTACGTGCGCCGGTCCTTCGAGGTCGCGTCACAGACCACCCGGTTGACGCCCTTGACCTCCTTGATGGATGCGGGCCGGGGCGCCATCGGGAATGATCGCGTCCAACTCGCTGCGCTCTACGGAAACGAATGAATCGCGCTCGGAAACGGCGGGCCGTTGTCGATGCCGCTACGCGGGTGTTCCTGCAAATGGGCTAAGCAGGATTCTGATCCTTTGCCGCGGCCCGCGCGCGCGCCGGGCGCGAGACGCAGCGCGCGACGTAATCCTCAAGCGCTTTCGTTTTCTTGTCGCCCAGCAAGGGCGAGTCCATGAACAGAGCGAAGGCGTCGGCATAGAGTGCGTCCGCAGCGGTGAACGTCTCGCCCGCGATATAGGGCTGTGCAGCGAGGCGCGCGTTGACGAAAGTCATCGCCTCATCGGAATCGACCCAGCCTGCCGTGCCGCGCGGCACAACGAACTTCATGAATTTCGACGTGAATGCCGGCTCGAGCACGCCTGAATAATAGGCGAGCATGGAGAGAAACACCCCTCGCGCGGGATCGCCAATCGCCGGCCCGAGACGGGCGTCAGGGAATTTGTCCGTGAGGTAGAGCGCAATGGCCGTCTGCTCGAAAACCATCGATGCGCCGTCCTTCAGGACCGGGACCTTGCCGTGAGGGTGCGGATTGGCAGGATCGAGCGCGCCCGACCCATCGCGGCGGCGGATCGAGACATATTGGATGTGATATGGTTCCCCGATCTCCTCGAGGAGCCACAGAAAGCGTGATGAGCGCGAGCGTGGCGCGTGGACGAGCGTGAGCATGAGCTTCTCCTTCCTGACTGCGCGATCCGGGAGGCGCGGGAGTTTGCCGCGCCCCATGGGAATTCGCTAGTTTTCGTGGATGCGTTCGCCGTTTCCGGGCATTGCCATGAACCTAGCCAAAACCGCGACTTAACAAAATCGGAGTTGCGATTGATGATGCTGAGCCGATCATCGACGACACCGCCGTCAACCCTGGATCGCCACGGTATCCCGCGCCCCTCATTCCCACTCGATCGTCCCCGGCGGCTTCGAGGTCACGTCATAGACCACCCGGTTGACGCCTCTGACCTCGTTGATGATGCGCGTCGCGGCGCAGGCGAGGAAGCTCATGTCGAAGGGATAGACGTCGGCGGTCATGCCGTCGAATCGGCGGCGCCCGGCGCCTGACACCTCTGGTGCGCGAAGAACCTATTCGTTGACGCGTTTCGGCAGCACGACGTTCCGCCAGAAGCGCTTGAGACTGTCGACGCCGCCCGCGGTGGAGCTCCAGGTTGTTGCGTCGCAAATCAGCAGGCGGCCTGGAAATATTTCGGGTTTTGTTTGCAGCAAGGCGTCGAAATCGCGTCGTCCCCCTGCTGTAAAGGGATGCGGCGGGGCGCCGAGATCGATCGATTGGCGAGCCAGCACGTCGAGCTTCGCCACACTGTCGCCGAGCCTCTCGAAATGCGGCAGGTGCGGATGGAGATTGAATGTCGTAACCCCCTCCATCAGCCCGGCGCGATCGAGCTCTTCGGCGATCTCGAGCGGCGCCGGCGAACCGTCCGGCAGTTTTGCCGGTCGAAGGCCGAAGCGGTTCCTGACCGAGAGGCCCAGTCCGTTCAGAAGCGAAATGCCGAAATCGCCGAAGCCCTGCCTCGCGGGGATGATGCGATCGCCATGGTGATGGAATTCAAGTTCCCGCCGCGCCAGTCGTTCGCTCTCGGGCAGTTCGTCGGCATTGCCGATGTCGTGGTGGGGGCAGATGAAAAGCATGTGGTCGGGATCGTCGAGAAACGACCGGATGGCGCCGATCTCCGCGTCGCTCGCATGCTGCCCCGTTCGGGACGAGTCGAAGCTGATGACGACGAGCCTATCGACGCCGGCAAGAAATTCGGCATCGAGCGGGCGCAGCCCGGCATCCGTCCTGCGTTCGGCGCGCCGGACGGGATTTCCAGTCCACGAGGCCGCCAAATCGGCGAATAGCTTGTAATTGGCCAGCTCTATGTTGTCGAGAAAACCCCCGACGCCCTGATCGAATTTCGCCGGATCGGCGAATTGCTCGAACCACGGCCAGTACACCCGGCGGAACTCGAACAACGCCGCAAACCGATCCTCCAAAACGCCAAGCGGCGCCGCGACCTCATCCGGACGGCTCCAAGCAATATACAACCCGACTTGCCGACCCGCCATCGCCGCTCTCCACCAGGTCCAAGGACGCCGTATCTTCCCTCCGGCGCATCCCTATCGTCTACTCCCATTCGATTGTTCTGAGCGATCGTAATGCGTTGATTGGGGCGATGGCGCGCCCCTACCAGCAAGCGGCAACTTCTGCTCAAATCCTTCTATCGCGCCGGTGCGCCGATAGCTAAAGATGGGACCCGAACCTAGCCCCGTAGCTCAATGCCTTTCCGAGATCGGCAAGTCGCCGAGTTGGTGGATCTGCGCGCAGTCAAACGCCTGTGGAGAAAGAACATGAGCAAGTTCAGCGCTTACGAGTACAGGAAACAACCCGGGTTCGATATGAACACCTTCGAGGGCGCGAACCAGGCCATCCCGATGAAGACCCTGGTGATCTACTGCTTAGACCCCCGCGCGGCCGAAATCCCGCAGGCGGTCGCCGAGTATTTTGGGGACGAGGTCTATCCGGGGGAAAACATTCTCGACAAATCTCGCAATCGGGTTGGCCACACACGGACACTCTTTACCGAGACTAACACGGGTGGACGCGCCGCCTTCGCTCTAGAGTCCGTGGCGGCCATGGACTATATATTCAGCGTTCAGAATGTCGTTGTGGTTCACCACTCGTTCTGCGGCACGACGACTCTGACGCCCGAGCTGCTCATCGAGGAGTTCCATGATCATTATCACGCTGATATCTCGCCGATGTTTGATCACGATAGCCTTGCCATCATGGATTTCGAGACGTCGATCCAGTATGATATCGCGTTGCTTCGTTCGAGCGCGGCCGTGCCGAAGCACATCAAGCTCTACGGCTTCTTCTACGAAATCAGTTCCGGCAAGTTGATCGAGGTGGTGCGGGACATTCCTGCATAGATCGCAGTGTCAACGAGTGAGTGCAGCGGTGCGACGATCCGTTGCGCCGCTGCCCCGGTGCGGGCGAGAACAATCGCGTCCTACTCGCCGCGCTCTGCGGAAACGAACGGATTCCTCAGCCTGACCCTCAGTCCTTGGAAATCTGCGACATTGCGAGTCGCCAGAGTGAGGTCGTTGACCAGCGCGATGGCGGCGATCTGCTTGTCGAGCGCGTGTTCGGGATTGGGGACTCTCGAGACGGCCCCAGACCTGCGCGGCGTCCGCGTCGAGAGGCAGGATGCGTTCGCCGAACTCATCGACCACACTCCCCAGCCACGCCTCGAGACGCTCCGCCTGATCGGCGTCGCCGCGCCGACGGATGAGCTCAACGCCCCGCCGCAATTCGCCGATGGTGACCGAGGCGAGAAAGACAAGGTGGTCGGAGTCGGCGAGCTCTTTCAAAAATGCGACGACGCCCCGGTTCGCCCTGTCGCCCTTTCGCGCCTCGCTGATGACATTCGTGTCAATCAAATACACCGCGCGCGCCCCCGCCCGCCTCGACCCGCTCGAAATCCGCGTCGAGGCCGACCGGGGGCATCGACGCCAGAACCTCGGCGAAACTTCGCCGCTTGGGACGCGCGAGCGCTGCGGCGAGAATCGCCCGATGCTCCGCCTCCGCGCTCCGGCCATGCGCGCCTGCGCGTTCCTTCAGCGCCCGCACAAGTTCCTCGTCGACCCCGCGGACCAAAAGATCAGGCATGTTTGTGCTCTCTAGGCGGAATGATATCATTGATATCATCTGCCTATCTCTCGGTCAAGAGCGAAGCGTCGCGCCTACTTACGGACGAGCCGCCGACCAACTCCCGGTTTTCGCCATTCACGCCTCAGCCCATCTGGGACCGGCCGATACCCGGCGGCGTACCCGAACCGGCGACCTGGGTGATGCTGCTGCTTGGCGTTTTCGACGTCGGCGGGGCGTTGCGCTGTCGCGGCCAGCGGATCGGGTTGCACGCCTGAGGCGTCAGACCCTGCAGCGCCGGCGCTGCGTGAGATCGGGCAGGCGAGTCCGAATTCATCGACGTGACCAGCTTGTGGATCCGTCTATGTCGGACTTCCGGGCTTTTGGCGTCGCCGATAGCCGCGACATGTTTTCGCTTGAGGCCAAAGGGCAGGCGGTCGAGGGGTCAAGAGCGGAGCGTCGCGCCCCTACTCCCACTCGATCCTGCCCGGAGGCTTGCTGGTCACCCCCTTGACCTCGTTGATGATGCGGGTCGCGGCGCGGGCTAAAAAACTCATGTCGAAGGGATAGAAGTCGGCGGTCATGCCGTCGACCGAGGTCACGGCGCGGAGCGCCACCACGCTGTCGTAAGTTCGCCCGTCGCCCATCACGCCGACGGTGCGCACGGGCAGCAACACCGCGAGGGCCTTGCTTGCAACGAAAGTTAGGAGCGAGGCACATGCATCCGTCCAAAGCGGCACGCCCTTGCGAAACATGCGTCGACCTGCAGGCGACCAAGAGCGGCGACAACCGAACTCGCTCGCAGCAGATCGACCGTCCAGTAGATGCGTAGTTGGCTGAAATCTCTCCCTTAGGATTCGCCGCGCCTTCCTGTCATCGACGATCAAATCCAATCCGCGCGACGCCGCCACGACGATGGCCGCTGCTTCACCATCCCCAAGTGCGTCGCCGGACGGCGCGCCCACGATCTCGAGAAACAAATCCAGTTCATTACCTTCGAGCGAGAGGATCGAGACTCTGGGCGACATCTGTCGCAGGGGGTGGCTCTCCATCGGGAACGCCGTGCCCGTGGCAGGGTGGCGCCGGACCTCCGTCACAACTTGTTCTGGTGCGTAACAAGGAACAGCCAAGGCGCCGAGTATCGCCTCCATCGCATCGGTCGCCAGAAGATTTATCCATACGCTCGTGTCGAGTACGAGGCCGACGCTTTCAGCCGGATCAGGCATGCAACGAAATGACCTCCTTGGCCTCGAACGGCGTCAGAGCCTCTCTTAGCTCCAGCCGATCAACGGCCAGCAAGTCACACAATTGTCCCTCCGAAAGCAGTTCGCGCTCCAAGGCAATCGCCGCTAAATAGGCAAGACGAGGCGGTATGAGCGGCGGCTTTGGCTGTCGGCTCACCTCGCCAACGACGCTACGTTCGAGATCGCCGGCAAAACCGCGATCCCTAATGGAATCCCAAGTTCCATGCGGCAAACCGGTCAATTCCTCTAAGCGCCGACACATGGCCTCGGTTGATACGCCGAACTGATGAGCCAACAGGATCAACTCCCGCACATCGAAACGATTCTCCGAGCCGACGATTTGATCAAAGCGCGCCCGCACGCCCGACGCGGGCATCAGAAACGCCGATCCAAAACGCTTGGCGAAACGCTCTTCGATCGAGGGGGAGACGTCCTCTCGTTCGAGTATATCCGCGTGCCCACGGTCAGACACAAAATGCCCGGCCTCATGGATCGCCGTCTGGATCCGACGCTTCCAGTGATGGCTCGCGTTGATAAGTACGCAGGCGCCTATCACCGGGTCATACGCATAGAGGCCAGCAATCTGCGACGGGAGCGGTCGAAAGAAAATTCGCAACCCGAGTTCAAGCTCCAGCAAGCCGATCAGATCGGGTATTGGTCCCAAGCCAACGCCGAGCCGCGTCCGCAGGTTGTTGGCGGCATCCTCCGCCTGTTGATTGACGTTTTGAGGATTGATGCGGATCGGTGGCGGGTAGTCGGTCCGCAACTCTTGACCGAGCAACCGCTCCAACTGCACCGCTCCAGTGGTGAGTCGGTTGAGTAGGCTAAGCGCCTCGGTGACGGCCTTGGACGCCTCCTTTCCTTCGGCGCGCCGAAACTTCGCTGAAAGATCAACATGAATCGCGTCGGGAGAGGTAAGTTTGCCTGCACTGACGCCATAGAGCCGCGCGAATGCCAAGAGCTCCTCGGCCCTGACAGATCGCAGCCCCTTCTCGATCGCCACGAGAGTCGTCCGAGCCATGCCAATAGAGGCGGCCGCAGCATCTTGGGTGAGGTTAGCCCCGGAGCGGGCGCCACGGAGCCGCTCGCCTAATTCGGAGGGCGTGAGGTTGCTCATACCTGGCCTACGATTTCCCGAATGCTTCGCGCTCGGCCATACGACAGAGCTTCCGTACCGGTCTCAGGAGCGACGTTCCCCCTATAGAGGTCATCTCGCATGTAACTGGAATGGCGCATCGCCCCAACATTGTCAACTAAAATCAGTGTTCGAAGCATGACATTGTCTGGATACGTCGCCGTCCCTCACTCCACTCGATCGTCCCCGGCGGCTTCGACGTCACATCATAGACCAACCGGCTGACGCAGTTGACCTCATTGATGATGCGGGTCGGGCGCGGGCCAGAAAGCTCATGTCGAAGGGATAGACGTAGGCGGTCATGCCGTCGACCCGTCGCCATGTTACTCATGAGGTTGGTCAGAACATTGGCTGTGGTTGCTCAACCTCTATTGGCCGACTTCTCCTTGCCCGTTTCGTCAAACTCCCTATGTTCCAGGAAGCGGCGGCCTTGCTCCAAAGTGGCGGCGTGAAACGCCGCGCGTTTGAGAAGGCAAAATCTCAATGTCAAAGCTTTATGGTAATCGATGGAAACTGCTAAACGCGCCGCCTTTGGGGCAAGGCGGTCAGAGTGACGTTTTTCGCGTCATCGACACGAAAGGCGAGTTCGCCGGCGAATTCGCCCCGAAGCGCGTCAAGAATCCGAAACGGCATGATCGCTTTCGTTCGGAGGTCGAAGCGATCAAGCGATTGTCGCATCCGAACATAGTCACGCTTATCGACCATTCTGCTTTGAGCGAAACCGACATTGCGGAGGAAAGACAGTTTCTGGTCATGCCGATCGCAAAGGACGGGGATTTGAGCCGCCCCGGGCGACTAAGCTTTTACAAAGATTCCATCGAGTTCAGCTCTCCAGGTTGCGAAGCAGATAGCTGCCGCGCTTGCAGAAGCACACGCGGCTAACGTGATTCACCGGGACGTCAAACCTCAAAACATTCTATTCACAGGGGACGGACATGAGATTTGGATTACGGATTTTGGAATATGCTTACTGCGCGACGCCCCACGCACCACGCCCGCCGACGAAATCGTCGGGCCCCGCGCATTTATGGCCCCGGAACTGGAAGAGGGTGGCCAGCTCGACGTAACGCCAGCGGCCGACGTGTACTCGCTCGGCAAGGTCATCTATTTCATGTATTCTGGTGGTGTGATATTGCCCCGCGAAAGACTGCACGAAGACACATATATGAGGATATTGAATACAGGGGAACGTCCCCGGCTCCTTGGATCACTTCTCCATCAGATGATCTGTCCGGTCGAGTCGCGCATCCGGAGCATGGACGAAGCCCTGCGACGTTTGCAGCAAATCGAGGAATGGGAGCGGAACGCGCGGCTCGTTCCTATGAAACCTGGTGCTCTGTCGAGTATTGAGAAGTTGCAGCGCCAAGCGTTGGAGTCGGTGCGCGTCGCCGATGTAAACGCATCCGCTCGCGATCAAGAGCGTCGGACGTTTGAGAGTATAAAGACAACATTTACCGACTGGCTGAGGACCGAACTTGAAAAAGCTGCCGCCCTCGTATCAAACGGAGGCGTTTTGAAGTGTTTGGTCAGCGAGGTGACGTTCTCGGCTAGTCACGATTGGCGGGCTGCATACGCACATAATCGGATGTATTCGCCGTTCGCGGGCCTAGAGATTCAGTTCTCGCAGCCCGGCGATGCACGACAGCACATTTTGCAAGTCCGCCTTTGCCAGGATTCGGGGCCCCTAGTCACCGTAAGCGTCAGTGTGGGACCACCGAAGAGGGCCGCCCCGCAAACGGTTCCGGTTCGCGACGCCGATTTGGCGATGATACCTTACTACCGAAGCACGTTGCCGAACCGACCCCCGACAGCCTCCGGCGTCGTGGGGTTTCTCGCGCAACCGGCACTGATCGGAACGGGCCGCGGACGGCTTCAACAAAAGCAGCCCGCGCGCGGGCAGCGTGGGCTCGGAATCGTGCAATATCGCGTGGAGCCAATTACGCTGTCGTTTTCAAGCGACTTGAACCAACATACCAGATTCAAAGCCTCGGAATGGCCGGGTAACGCTGACGTGCTGCGCGAGGCGCTGTCGCAAGCGATCAGTACATTCTTTGAATTTGTCGAGTCCGGTGCGCAAAAAGTGAGCCCATAGGAATATTGCAACCGACGAGCGTCAAAATGCGAGGCTTGGCGGCCACTGCGCCCGAACGCTGCGCGCCATCCCCCAAACAGCCCTCCACTCCCTACGTCATGCTTCCCCCTTACTCCCACTCGATCGTCCCCGGCGGCTTCGACGTCACGTCGTAGACCACCCGGTTGACGCCCTTGACCTCGTTGATGATGCGGGTCGCGGCGCGGGCGAGGAAGCTCATGTCGAAGGGATAGAAGTCGGCGGTCATGCCGTCGACCGAGGTCACGGCGCGGAGCGCCACCACGCTGTCATAAGTCCGACCGTCGCCCATCACGCCGACGGTGCGCACCGGCAGCAGGACCGCGAAGGCCTGCCAGATCCTGCCGTAGAGGCCGGCTTTGCGGATCTCGTCGAGATAGACCGCGTCGCTTTTACGCAAAATTTCGAGTTTTTCGCGCGTCACCGCGCCGGGGCAGCGGATGGCGAGGCCGGGGCCGGGGAATGGGTGGCGGCCGACGAAGCGTTCGGGAAGGCCGAGCTCGCGCCCGAGCGCGCGCACCTCGTCCTTGAAGAGCTCGCGCAACGGCTCAACGAGCTTCATCCGCATGCGCTCGGGCAGGCCGCCGACATTGTGGTGGCTCTTGATCGTCACCGACGGGCCGCCGGTGAACGACACGCTCTCGATCACGTCGGGATAGAGCGTGCCTTGAGCCAAAAATTCGACCGACCCCTTGCCGTCGGTCGCGATGCGGCGCGCCTCGGCCTCGAACGCGTCGATGAAGAGTTTTCCGATGGTCTTGCGCTTTGCCTCCGGATCGTCGAGCCCTTCGAGCGCGCCGAGGAACTCCTCCGACGCGTCGACATGGACGAGCGGGATGTTGAAGTGGCCGCGAAAGAGGCCGACCACCTCCTCCGCCTCGCCCTGGCGGAGGAGGCCGTGGTCGACGAAGACGCAAGTAAGCTGGTCGCCGATCGCCTCGTGGATCAGGACGGCGGCAACCGCCGAATCGACGCCGCCCGAGAGGCCGCAGATGACCCGCGATTTGCCGACCTGCGCCCGCATGCGGGCGATCTCCTCGGCGCGGAAGGCGGCCATCGTCCAGTCGCCCTTGAGGCCCGCGATCTTATGGAGGAAATTGGCGATGAGCTTCGCGCCGTCGGGCGTATGGACCACCTCGGGGTGGAACATGGTGGTGTAGTAGCGGCGCTCCTCGTCCGCCGCGACCGCGTAAGGCGCGTTCTCCGACACCGCGTAGACGCGAAAACCTTGTGGAAGCCGCGTCACCCGGTCGCCGTGGCTCATCCATACCGGATAGCGCCCGCCAGCCTGCCAGACGCCGTCGAATAAAGCGCAAGGCGCGACGATTTCGACTTCGGCGCGGCCGAATTCCGCCCCATGCCCGCTCTCGACCTTGCCGCCGAGCTGCTCTGCGAGCGTCTGTTGGCCATAGCAGATGGCGAGGATCGGAACGCCGCTCTTAAAGATCGCCTCCGGCGCGCGCGGGCTGCCGGCTTCCGGAACCGAGGCCGGCCCGCCGGAGAGGATCACCGCCTTGGGCTTCAGCCGCTCGAACGCCTCGGCGGCTCTCAAGAACGGGTGGATCTCGCAATAGACGCCGGCCTCGCGCACCCGCCGCGCGATCAGCTGCGTCACCTGGGAGCCGAAGTCGACGATGAGGACGATGTCGTGCCGCATGCGCTTCGTTTGGCGGAAAGCGCGGGTGGGCGCAACATCGGCTGCGGCGTGGGGTCAGGCGTCAGGCCAGCCAGTCTTCACCGGATCGAAGCGCTGAGCGCCTGGATCGATGACCGTGTTGTGTCCCTGTGCGATGCGCCATTGCGCGCCGAGCTTTGTCAGAACGAGCGAAAGGCGATTGTCGGCCCTCGGACGCGGGATCCCGTCGGGCGGCGTGAACGGCCCCACTTTCAGCAGGACAACGGCCGCCGCAACGCCCGGGGCCAGCGCCCTGATTTGAATTTCACCCAGCTCGATGTCCGTCGTTTGAAAGAACGTGCGGTGATACGCCTCGTGGCCTCGGACGACCGCCGCCTTCCCGGACCAGTGCATGCCGACGATATTGACCCAATGGGCGTCGTCTGTGAAAAGTTCCGCCAACGCTTTCATGTCATGGCGATTCCAGGCATCGCCATACCCGTGAAGCACGTCCTTGATCGCTTGTTCGTCCAAGTTCGTCGCCGAAGAACCGCCGACGCTCGCTGCGTGACTCGCCATGTGAGCCCTTCGCTCTTTAGGAAATGACGGCGCGAGGCTATCGGGGGACGGGTGGCGCTCGATAGTAAAGACGCGACATCACATCCAGGATTGGCTGCTCCCGGCGATCCGGCGCACGAGCGCCGCGGGACTGTCGCCGGCAAAGCGTTCGAAGTCCCGTATCATGTGCATCTGGTCGTAATATCCGAACTCGTGCGCGATCTCTGTCCAGAGGCGCTGTGGCGCGATCGTTTTCGCCCGGAGCGCCGCATCGAATTCTGATAATGCTTGCGTATTGTTTGGGCGGGAGACCAACCTGCCCGGCAAACCGTCGCTCGAATTGCCGGACGCTCAATCCGGCGCTCCTCGCCGCATCACTGACGCGAAACCCTGTGGGGTCCCGGAATAACCGGTTTGCGACCACGGCTACGACATCGACCACGTCCGCTTCCGGCCTGCGCAGCAGGAAGTCATTGGCGATCTCGACTCGTGCCTCAAAACTCGCCGCGTCGCTGAGCTTTTGTTCGATCTCCGACAGGCATGGACCGATGACCGACCGTGCGTCGTAAGCGCGGTCCGCGAGTTCGGTCATCGGCGCGCCAAAGAGCCGGTGAAAACCCGACGCATTGAATTGGATGGTGAATACGTCGAAGTGACCGCACAACACGAGTTCGACTCGGTGATATGTGCAAGGGCCCACCACAACCGAGCATGGAGCGAGGTCGTGGACGCCAGATTGGCGCTCGCGAACGAGGTATCGCTGTCGAAGATAGAATTCCAGGAACATATCCGGGCGCGCGGCAAGCGGGTAGACGACCGCGGCGCCGCCAATGCTCGCTTTTCGTTGCTCAAAGCAGCGGACGCGGTTGCGAAGCGCCGCTGCCGGAGAGGCTCGATGGAGCTGCATAGCCGCCGCCTTCGCTCAAAGCGCAACCCGTCGCGCGTGACCTCCGCCATCAGTCTCTTTTACCACCAAGACAAACCTCGACCCCAACGCGGCTCCTGCGCCTGTCACTTCGGCTGGTCTGCGGCGTCGACTCGGCGCGGCGCCGCTCCGGGGCGCGACCCAGGGATGACTCTCTGGAATTGACGCTTGAGCTCAGTTGTTAACCATGATTTCTGGAAAGTCGACATTTTCTTGCCGAGCGCCCGCAGTCGTGTTTTGCTTTTCCAAGGTGTCATGGCCGGCAACGCCGGCTAGCCCGCATTTCTCAGACTGCGGGCGCATTGCAGACTGGCTGACGGGGATGTGCGCAGCGTCTGTGTGACCGACGAGCGCACGCTTTGCGCCGTTTGCGCAGTTGGATCGGGGTGTTTTGGTTCTCCTGTGGGCCGAGGGGTGGATTGCCGCGATTTGTCGGCGTCGCGGCGACGCCTCAGGCGAGGCGGACGGCGGCGAGGCGCCATTCGTCGGCGTAAGGACAAGCCGAGGCGAGCGCGAATTTGATGCGGCGCGCGCTGATGCGGACGAGGCCTGCGAGCTTGAGGAGCTTGAGCCTGATCGTGCCGCAGGTTGCCTCGGCGAACTGGGTGTGTGCGAGGCCGACGCGCCTGAGCGCGCAGATCAGAACATAGGCGAACGAGGCCAGCCAGAGCCTGAGCTGGTTGGCGCGCATGGTGGCGGTCGAGGTGCGGTCGGCGAACAGGTCGCCCTGGCACTCCTTGATCCGGTTCTCCATGTCGCCGCGGGCGCAGTAGACCGTCTCGTAGAGGAAGCGGCCGTTGATCTCGCCCTGCTTGAGCGAGGTGACGATGAAGCGCGGATTGACCTCGCCCTTTGTCCATTCCGCCTTGCCGATCACCCGGCGCCGGCGCGACCAGCTGTCGAGCGTCGCATAGCGGAAGTCCTTGAAGCGGCGGGCGGGTTTGCCGGTCGCGGCGGCTTCCGCCTCGGCCTGCGCGAGTTCGGCGGCGATCTCCTCGACGAGCCGGGGGTTGCGCGCCAGGCCGAACACGAAGTCGACCCGGTTCTGTTCGCACCAGGCCATCAGCGCCTCGCGGGCGAAGCCCGAGTCGGCGCGCAACAGGATGCGCGTCTTCGGCCAGCGCGCCCGAATTTGCCTGACGATCCGCGCCGCCTCCTCGACCGATCCGGCGCTGGCGTCGATGTTCGAGGGCCTGAGCTTGGCCGCCAGGAGATGGCGGCCGCAGAACACATACAGCGGCAGATAGCAGTAGCCGTCGTAATAGCCGTGGAAGAACCGGCCCTCCTGATGGCCGTACAGCGGGTCGTCGGTCGCGTCGAGGTCGAGGATGATCTCTCTGGGCGCCCGATCGTGCGCCTCGAGGAACAGGTCGACGAACAGGGCCTCGATCGCCGCCGGGTCGTGGCTGATCTTCTTGTAGCGGGTGGCGATCTCGCGCGACAGTTCCAGCCGGTTCAGCGTCGACTTGCCGGCCACCGGCGCGCAATCCTCGCGCCTGGCCTCAAGCTTGCCCGCCAGCACCGCCATCAAAGGATCGTGGCGAAGCTCGTCATGGTCGTTCAGGTCCTCATAGCCGAGCGCGATGCCGTACACGCGCTGCCCGATGAGCGTGGCGACGGAATGCTCAATGAACCTCGGGTCTCTGGCGTCGCGGAAACATCCCGCAAGCCATCGAACCAGATTGAGCCTTCGGTCGGCTGCGCCCAGCAGTAGACCGCCGGCGTCGGAGGTCAGCGCGCCGCCGTCGAACGCTGCCATCACAGGCCGCCCTTCGACCCGTCCAAACGCGCTCGGTTCTGCGCTACACTCCGTCTGCATCGGGCCACTCCTCCGAACCGGCTCAAGTCGTTCTCACAAAACAACTTTTGCCTGATTCGGCGGCCCGATGCGCCCCTAATTTGAGATATGCGGGCTAGGCCGGCCTGGCAGACGAAGCGTGTCGGTGGAACGGAAAGGCGCCACAAGTCTTTGAAATCGCCCAAAACGGGGATGGGAAATGGCGCCCGCGCGGGCATGACAACAACCGAACGACCGGCGCGTTGAGAGCGACAGTTTTTGGCGCCTAAGCCTTTGAAAAGGCTTCACCGGAGCCAAAAGTGCGGGATTATCCCCTTGACACAGGTACGCGATTGAGGTATGTTTTTCGGCATTGGAGTTTAAGGCCATGCCGATCAAGCCTCCCCGCAAGCGAACGCGCCCTTCAAAAGCCGGACAGCGCGAAAGCAACGTTCAGGCGTATTCAGTTCGCGAGTTTTTCGCAGAGTTTCCGAATGACGATGCTTGTCTCACGCGGGTTATGCAGGTCCGCTACGGGCTGCGCCACGTTTGTGGAGAATGCAAAAAGGATTCAAGCTTTCACAAGCTGGCCAACCGTCGTGCGTTTGCTTGCTCGCACTGTGGCGATAATCTCTATCCATGCGCCGGGACGATCTTTCAAGACAGCCGGACGCCGCTGCAAACGTGGTTCTATGCGATCTATCTCTTTATCGCGACGCGCCACGGCGTGAGCGGCAAGGAGCTTCAGCGCACGCTCGGCGTCACCTACAAGACCGCCTATCGCATTGGCATGCAAATCCGCGATCTCATGGGCAAGGTCGACAGTTTCCAAGTCCTGAAAGGCCACGTCGAGATCGATGAGACCTATTTCGGCGGCTACCGCCCGCGCTCACAAGGCGGAAAGGAAACCAAGACGATCATCATGGGTATGAAAGAGCGTGGCGGTCGGATCGAGACCCAGATCATTCCCGACGTGAAAACTGCGACGCTGCGCCCTATCGTGCTCGAAAGCGTCGAGAAAGGCGCGACCGTCTCAACCGATGAACTGGCGGCTTACAATTTACTAAAGCGCGATGGCTACATTCACGGCGCGGTTGATCATTCGCGCAACGAATGGGCTTGGACGGATCGCGTTACGGGAACGACCTTTTCAACGAACGGAACTGAATTGTTCTGGAAGCTGTTCAAGGACTCGATCAACGGCACGCATATCCATATCAGCGCGAGGCATCTGGACCGCTATCTCGGCGAGTTTTCTTTCCGGTCAAACCACCGCCAGATGCGGAATGCGATGTTCGATCTGCTCGTGGCTTCGCTTTAATCAGCGAAGCCGAAGCCGCATCAAATGCGGCTCGATCAATGGGGCCGACGCCACGCGCTTCCTCCTGCGCCACAAATTCCGGCAATCTGGCGGATTCCAAAGCCTCGCGTAAGGTGATATACAAGCCGGTCATATGGACAGCATATCCTGATGGTTGCAAAACGACAAGATCGAGAGGACGCGCCATCGCTGGACATCAGCAATGTGGTCGCCGCCTTCTCTGAGGAACAGGTTCAGCGCATGACCGGCCTGACGATTGGTCGGCTGCGGTATTGGGCAAAGACGGACTTTTTTAAGCCAAGCTTTGTCGAGGATAATCCGCGTCTACCATATAGCAAGTTCTATTCGTTCAAGGATGTGGTTGCGCTACGCACCTTAGAAATTCTTCGCGTTCAAAACAACGTACCTCTACAGCAACTAAGGATTGTCGCGGAGCGTCTATCGCATCTTAAGGATGATCTGTGGACCAAGACGACCTTGTTTGTGGAAAAAAAGAGTAATTGCTCACCCCATTTCCGCGTGATGGGTGCGGCGAATTGACTCATGGGAGGTCTAGCGACTGGCGTGGCTGGGACGAATTTGAATCGTTGGGTTCATGTCCGCGGACCCCGACCTTTCGAGCCTCTCGCACGCGCAGAAGGACGCGTTGATCGCCGCATTGATGGCGCAGGTCGCGTCTCTGACGGCTCGGGTCGCCGAGCTTGAGGCGAAGCTGGGCCTGCCGCCCAAGACGCCTGATAATTCCAGCGTTCCGCCGTCGAAGGGTCAGAAGCCGTCGGAATCTTCGGCGCCCAAGGACAAGGCCAAGCCGCACGCCGGGGCGCATCGTCCGCTTGATCCGAACCCGACGTCCAGGCGCGAAGTCTTGGCCTGCCGCTGCCAAGGCTGCGGGACGGATGTGTCCGACGTCGCGCAAAGCCTATGCGAGAGTTATGATCGGGTCGAAATCCCCGAGATCCAGCCCGACGTGACGCGGGTTTCTTTATATGGCGGCGTCTGCCCATGCTGCACCAGGCGCTTCAAGGCCGAGCCGCCGGAGGGATTGGAGCCGGGGTCGCCGTTCGGGCCGAACCTGCGCGCCTTTGTGGTTTATCTGCGCTCCGTTCAGGGGATTCCGCTGGCGCGATTGAGCCATGTGCTGCGCGACTTGTTCGGTCTGGAGATCAGCGAGGGCGCGCTGGTCAACATTCTTTCCGCCAGCCGGAAGCCCTTCGCGGCGCAGACCAGCCTGATCAAGGCGCGGCTGATGGCCGGCACGGCGCTGGCCTCGGATGAAACCGGCATGAGGGTCGGCAAGGCGAACTGGTGGCTCTGGGTGTTCCATCATCGCGACAGCGCCGTCTTTGTCGCCGACAACCATCGCTCCAAGGCGGTCGTCGAGGGTTTCCTGGGCGGATGGCGTCCCGATTTCTGGACATCGGACCGCTACGGCGGCCAGATGGGTTGGGCCAAGCGCGAGCATCAGGTCTGTCTTGCGCATCTCATCCGCGACGTCCAATACGCCATCGACACCGGTGACTTGGTGTTCGCCCCGGGCATGAAGGGCCTGCTCAAACGCGCCTGCGCCATTGGGCGCCGACGCGACGCTCTGGCCGACAGCACGCTCAAAATCTACGAGACCGATCTGAACCGACGCCTCGACCGCCTAATGAGCCTAATCCCGACCCACAAAGCCGGCGGCAAGCTTCAGAAAATCATCAAGAAGGTCCGCCGCCATCTGTTCGTCTTCATGACCAACCGCGACCTCACCACGACCAACAACGGCTCGGAGCGCGCCCTGCGCCCCTGCGCGGTCTACCGCAAAATCACCAACGGCTTTCGCAGCCAATGGGCGCCGCGCTCTACGCCGATATCCGATCCGTCGTCGAGACCGCACGGCGAAGATCAATCCGAGCCATCGACGCCATCCGCCTCACCCTCGAAGGCCGCCCCCTCCCTTGCGCAGCTTGAAAACGCAAACGGGGACCTGAGCAATTACGAAAAAGAAAGTCGTGATTGTTAATCCAGAAAATAATACGCCTTATGAAGTCATCTCACGACAATATCTCCTAGGCATCGCGCTAGAGAAGGTCATTAACGAGACTCGATCGGACATCGTTGCATTTCGGAGCCGTCCAGAAACCGCTGTCGGGCAAATCAGCCGAAGCCGGTCAGTGCTGCGAAATGCGTCGGTCGTTGCGGGCACTAGGATTTCCAGTGAAAGCGATTACCAGGCTGAGTGAGGACGGGTACACTGTCGATCAAATTATTGCAGAGTATCCCGATCTGCGGCCAGAAGACGTAGAGGCCGCGCTCAAACATGGGAAATCCAATGTCGCGGCGTGAGTCGGGCGGGGGCACTTCTGAGGTTCTTTATTGATCAGTGCGTCCCCGATTCGGTAGCCAAAGCCCTCGCCGACGCCGGACATGAAGTGCTCTTGCTCAGAGAGAAGATCGCCCCCGATTCCCCAGACCCTCTCGTCTGCGCCGTTGCGGAGGCGAATGACGCAATTCTCGTAAGCCATGACAGTGATATGAAGCAACTGGCCAGACGACGTGGCGTTGGGCAGCTTCGTGTTGCAACCGTTTTGAAATGTCACAGGCGTCGGCAATTTAGAAATGTCACGGGGCGCTACGGAGCCGCTGTCGGGGCTGCGGAGACCCTACATATCGCAGCAGCCCCGACAGCGGCGGCAGAGTTGGCGCTTTTCGCCGCAATGCGCCTGTCTATGAAAGAGATTGCGCCATGACGCGTCCTGGCGCGGAGCACGTACCCCTGGGCTTCGCTGGCCGTCTTGACCCGCACAGGTCTGATCTCGTCCTGGCGCGCTTTCACCCAGGCAAGAACTTCTGAAAGGCGCTTGTTCTCGACGATCGCCGCGTGCGTCACGCGCTGCTTCTTGTCGAACACGCGATGCGCCAGAGCCGCGCCTTTCCAGCGCACCTCAAGCCGGCCGTCAGGAAACTCGTAAGTCTCGACATACTTGCCGACCAATCCGGCCGTCAGCGGCGTCTCTTCAAGAATAATCCGCTTGTTGTCGTACGACAGCGCCAGCTGCTGCGTGACATAGCGCTGCTCTCGCCAGGCAAGTATCGCGTCGAGATCGGCTGGCGCGCGCTGCAACGGACGGTGAAAATTCTCCGGTCGAGCCGGAGCCGTCGCAAAGCGATCGTTGAAGCGCACCACGAAACCTGGAAGGTACGCATTGGCCGCTTCGAGCGTCGAGATCGCCTCAAGCCGGAGCTCCTTCACCAGACGGTCCTGCAGGGTGCGGTTCACCCGTTCCACCCGGCCTTTCGCCTGGCTTGAGTTCGCACACAGAATCTCGATCCCCAGTTCGCTCAGCGCCCGCCCGAACTGCGTCATGCCTTGGCCGCCCTCAGCCTGCGGCTTCGAGACGCGGAAGATCGAGTGCTTGTCGGAATAGAAGGCGAGGGGACGTCCGTGGCTCGCCAGATAGTCCTTCAGCGTCTCGAAATACGCGAAGGCGCTCTCCGACGGGACGAAACGAAGCGCCACCAGACGGCTGGTCGCATCGTCGATGAACACGATCAGCGTGCATCGCTGACCACGGTCTTCGAACCAGCGATGTTCGCTCCCGTCGATCTGAATCAATTCGCCAAAATGTTCGCGCCGAAGGCGCGGCTGATGAAATTGCCGCCGCTGCTTGCGGGACAACCATAGCCCGTCCTCAGTCATCCACTTGCGGAGCGTCTCCCGCGAAACCGCGAGACCATGGCGTTCCAGAAGCATCTGGCTCGCAAAGGTCGGCCCAAAGTCCCGATAGCGCTCCGTGACATAGGCGATCGCCATCTGTCGTACGTGCGGCCCCAGCAGACGATTGGAAGGCCGTCCACGAGCCCGATGGCGAAGACCGGCGGCGCCGTCGCTTTCAAACACTCGCGCCAGACGGTGAGCCTGTCGCCTCGTTACGCCCATCAGAGCCGCCGCAGCCGTCATAGTCATTCGGCCCGCAACAACCGACGCCAGCACCTCGGCGCGACGAAGTTCTTGTTCGCTCATCTCCACCCAGCCCATGCCAAACTCCCGCGGACCGCAGTCCAAGGGAGTGTGACATTCCTAATTTGCCACGGTGGGACATTTTAACTTTGCGCCTACAGCTTCGTTTTCGCAAATTGAGTCTCGTCAAACTTACGTGCCGAGAAGCCAAGGCTGCGGCCCGGATCACTCAAGCCATGTCACTTATCGAACACGAATGGGATTACGGCGCGAACAATGCCGATCGACGCATGTTTGTTGAAATAGGAGATGCGGTCATCAGAACTGTGCGCTGAAAGAGTCGGCCTGTCACGCGCAGACTGCATAGGTCAGCCGGTTACCTGTGTCAAGGGGATAATCCCGCAAAAGTGCGCAGCGGGCGCTCGAAGCGCCTCAGGCCTGCTGCAGCGCTCCGACCAGCGTCTCCAGCGACTCCTTCAGCCGCCGCACGCAGGTCGCGTCCGCGAGCACGCCGGCGGGCGTGACGGTCTTGCCCGTCAGCGGCAGGGTGGCGAAGGCCTCGGGCACGAGGCGCGCCGCCATGGTGGAGAGGATCTCGCGCAACGACGCCTGCGCATGAAAGGCGCGCGGCGAGGCGTTGACGAGCACGACGCGCTTGCCCGCGAAGGTCTCGCTCGCGACCAGCCAGTCGAGCGCGTTCTTCAGGACTCCGGGAAGACCGTGGGCGTATTCGGGTGCGGCGATGACAATGGCGTCGCTGGCCCCGACCAGCTGGCGAAAGGTCTCGACCGGCTCTGGCTTCGGCTCGTCCTCGATGTCGTCGTCGGGGCTGAACGGCGGCAGCTTCGCGAGATCGCGATAGACGAGGACATTCACACCCTCGGGCGCAAGCCGCGCCAGCGCCTCGAGCGCGGCCGTATTGATCGAGGCGCGCCGCAGGCTGCCGGAGATCGCGAGCACGCGGAAGGAGGCTTTCGCGGGAGGGACGAGGTCAGCCATCGAAGTTCAGCAATCCGGCTACGCCTCGTCGCCCGGCCAGATAACCGCGCGCTCCATGATCTCGGCATACTCAAACGGGCGTGTCGCGGGAAACGCGCGCAGCGGCAAGCCCGTCTCGCTCGACGCCTCGATGCGCGAGTCGTCGTAAGCGTCGGTCAGCGCCTCGTCGAGACGCGACTTCAGGCCTGGATTCTTTCGCAGCTGGCGCTGCACGCGACGTCTCTGCTCCAATACTGTGAGCGTCCATGACCGGCTGCGCTTGTCGTGCTGATGATCCCACTTCAGAAGGTGAAGCATCAACACGCGAAGCGCGCTTTCGAGCTTGTCATATTGCTCATCGCCGACGTCATCGATCTCCTCCGCGATCCCGACGGGGTCGATCTCAGAAAGCCGGCCGGCGCGCAGCAACTCCGCCTGGCGCAGGGCCCAGGAATAGAGGTCGGCCTCTTTCATCACCGGCGCTGGCGCCTTGTCCCGTGCAGCGTTGCGGCCCATCGGCTCCGTCCTTTGCGGCCGTCAGCTCAAGGCGACGTTGAGGGCGCTTTCCGGAAGCTCCTGCCCGAAGCAGCGCTGATAGAATTCGGCCACCAGCGCGCGTTCAAGCTCGTCGCACTTGTTGAGGAAGGTGAGGCGGAAGGCGAAGCCGATGTCCTTGAAGATCTCGGCGTTCTCGGCCCAGGTGATCACTGTGCGCGGGCTCATGACGGTCGAAAGATCGCCATTGATGAAGGCGTTGCGCGTGAGGTCGGCGACGCGCACCATCTTGTTGACGATGTCGCGCCCGTCCTTGCGCACCCGGTGCGCCGGGGACTTGGCGAGCACGATGTCGACTTCCTTGTCGTGCGGCAGATAGTTGAGGGTCGCCACGATCGACCAGCGGTCCATCTGGCCCTGATTGATCTGCTGGGTGCCGTGATAGAGGCCCGACGTGTCGCCGAGGCCGACAGTGTTGGCGGTGGCGAACAGGCGAAAGGCCGGATGCGGGCGTATGACTCGCCGCTGGTCGAGAAGGGTGAGGCGCCCGGACACTTCGAGCACGCGCTGGATGACGAACATCACATCCGGGCGGCCGGCGTCGTACTCGTCGAAGCAAAGCGCAATGTTGCTCTGCAGCGCCCACGGCAGCATGCCGTCGCGGAATTCAGTGACCTGCTTGCCGTCTTTGAGGACGATCGCGTCCTTGCCGACGAGATCGATCCGCGACACATGGCTGTCGAGATTGATGCGCACCAAGGGCCAGTTGAGGCGCGCGGCCACCTGTTCGATGTGGGTCGACTTGCCGGTGCCGTGATAGCCGGTGATGAGAACCCGGCGGTTGAAGGCGAACCCGGCGAGAATGGCGAGCGTCGTCTCTCGGTCGAACAGATAGTCCGGGTCGATATCCGGCACGTGTTCATCCGGCTGCGAATAGGCCGGCGCCTCCATGTCGGAATCGATGGCGAACGCCTTGCGCACGGAAATGCGCGTGTCGGGAAGACCCGGGGTGGGTTCGGCCGCAGTCGGCGTCTCTCTCGAATTCATGGATCCTCCGCGCTTCTCTCCCCGCGGAAAGGAGCGGCTCTCTCTTACTCGAATTCCCGTCCGAGGCAAAAGCCGCCGGCCCGTCAATGCGCGGAAAGCCGGAATGGTTGCGCTTCAGACCAGCTTGTTGGCGCGGAGATAGTTATAGGCCTGAATGATCTCGCACAATTTGTCTTCGGAAGACCGGTCGCCGCCATTGGCGTCCGGATGGTGCCGTTTGACCAGGTCCTTGTAGCGGGCCTTGATTCTCGCCTGGGTGGCGTCGCCGTTGAGGTCGAGCGTCATCAGCGCCTTCAGCGCGAGCGCGTTATAACGCGGCGCGGCCTCGGGCTGCTTGGCGCCGCGCACGCCGCGGCGGCGGGCCGCCCGGGCCTCGGCGAACACCGTCTCATCCACATGGCTCGCTGCGGCCGCTCGCGCGCCGAGCTTCCAGGTCGGTCGGTGGCCAATCGCATCGGCCTGACGGAACTTCGCCATGGATTCGTCGTCCATGCCGCGAAAATAATCGTAGGTCGCGTTATATTGGCGAACGTGGTCCTTGCAGAAGGTGAAATACTCGCCCTCGCGCTCGCGCCCCTTGGGAGCGCGGAACACGCCCTCGGCCTGGCAGCCCGGATGGCTGCACGGCGTCTTCACCGCCGCCTTCTCCACCGGGCGCTCGGTCGGCTTCACCCGGATACGATCGAACAGACGAGAATTCAAATTCATGTCCTGACGTTTATGAGCGCCGTCGCCGACGGGCAAGCCCCAAACGGTTGACGCCGCTGACGCCGGGACCTCGTCCGGCATCGGCGCAAATGAAAAACGCGTTCAGCGAAAGACCCCTGATAGGCTATCTGGTGTTTGAGGACGCCGAACGGGAGAGCGGCCGTTGACTATGCAGGAAAGAATTGTCGCGCGTTTGACGGCCGGGCTTGAGCCGCAACGTCTCGACATCGCTGACGAATCCGAGCGGCACGCCGGTCACTCGGGCGCCCGTCCCGGCGGGGGCACGCATTATCGGGTGCGAATCGTCTCCGGGCGGTTTGCCGGTCTCACCCGCGTCCAGCGTCACCGTCTCGTCTACGGCCTGCTGCCCGCCGAATTCGCCGACGGCCTCCACGCGCTGGCGCTCGACGCGAAGGCTCCGGGGGAGCCATGACGGCAGGGGGATCCCCCGATCCGTTCGGGCCTTACGCCTTCACCCTCGCGCCGGCGGAAGCCGAGGCTGCGGCCGCGCGGGTCGGGCTGCGCGCTGCGCTGCGCGGCGGGCTGACCCTGAGCCATCACGCGCCGCTCGCGACCTTCGTTCTCGTCCTTCTGTTCGCGTCCATCTTGGCGCTGACTGGCTTCATCAGCCGGCGAGCAGGCGAACTCACATTCATCCTCGCCGCCGCGGCCTTCATGATCCAGCGCCTGGCGACCCATTGGCGCATCTGGCGCGCCCGCCAGGGCGGGCAGGCGGCGATCGGCCGGCTCGAGGGCGACGGGGCGCTGACGACGACGATCGACGATGACGGCGTGACGCAGGCGGGCGCCGGCCGGCATGTCCGTCTCGACTATGTCGATTGCGAGGACGCCGAGGACGCCGGCGGGCTCATCTATCTCTGGCCGCGCGAAGGCTCGCCCATCGTCCTGCCGACGCGCGCGCTTCGTCCGGGCGAGGCGGCGCGGCTCTTGGCGCGGATCAGGGGGCGGATGGGGAGCAACCGGGTCTAGCCCGCATATCTCAAATTAGGGGCGCATCGGGCCGCCGAATCAGGCAAAAGTTGTTTTGTGAGAACGACTTGAGCCGGTTCGGAGGAGTGGCCCGATGCAGACGGAGTGTAGCGCAGAACCGAGCGCGTTTGGACGGGTCGAAGGGCGGCCTGTGATGGCAGCGTTCGACGGCGGCGCGCTGACCTCCGACGCCGGCGGTCTACTGCTGGGCGCAGCCGACCGAAGGCTCAATCTGGTTCGACGGCTTGCGGGATGTTTCCGCGACGCCAGAGACCCGAGGTTCATTGAGCATTCCGTCGCCACGCTCATCGGGCAGCGCGTGTACGGCATCGCGCTCGGCTATGAGGACCTGAACGACCATGACGAGCTTCGCCACGATCCTTTGATGGCGGTGCTGGCGGGCAAGCTTGAGGCCAGGCGCGAGGATTGCGCGCCGGTGGCCGGCAAGTCGACGCTGAACCGGCTGGAACTGTCGCGCGAGATCGCCACCCGCTACAAGAAGATCAGCCACGACCCGGCGGCGATCGAGGCCCTGTTCGTCGACCTGTTCCTCGAGGCGCACGATCGGGCGCCCAGAGAGATCATCCTCGACCTCGACGCGACCGACGACCCGCTGTACGGCCATCAGGAGGGCCGGTTCTTCCACGGCTATTACGACGGCTACTGCTAGAGCATGACGCGAATTGACGGAATCTAGGATTTCCGAATCGGTTGAGTTCTGATTCAACCTGTTTGCCGGGGAGCGAGGCCGGCAAGCATGACGCGACCCTATTCGAACGATCTTCGGGAGCGGGCTTTGGCTCGGGTTGAGAATGGCGAGACGATCCGCTCCGTGGCGGCCGCATTGGCGGTGAGCCCGTCGTGCGTTTCGAAGTGGTGGGCGCGGAAGCGGCGGACAGGCAGTGTCGCGCCTGGCAAGATCGGCGGCCACAAGAAGCGGACCCTTTCTGGGGAGATCGCCGACTGGCTGCGCGCGCGCATGCGGGGGTCGGCGTTCACGCTGCGCGGCCTCGTGGTGGAGTTGGCCGAGCGGGGCGTGAAGACGCACGCGCGGGCGGTCTGGGTTTTCGCCCACGCCGAGGGGCTCAGTTTCAAAAAAAACACTCGTGGCCTCGGAGCAGACGCGTCCGGACGTCGCGCGCAAGCGAACGCGGTGGAAGGCCCGGCAAGCCAGCGTCGATCGTAAGCGTCTGGTTTTCATCGACGAAACCTGGGTGAAGACGAATATGGAGCCCTTGCGCGGCTGGGGTCCGCGAAAGGAGCGCCTGAAGGCCCATGTCCCGCACGGCCATTGGAAGACCATGACCTTCCTCGCCGCCCTTCGTCACGATCGTATCGACGCGCCTTGGGTGATCGATGGACCGATCAACGGCAAGGTCTTCAGCGCCTATGTCGAGAAGGTCTTGGTCCCCACTCTCGCCCAAGGCGACATTGTCGTGCTCGACAATCTGGGCAGCCACAAGGGAAAGCCGGCGCGCGCGGCCATTCGAGCCGCAGGCGCCCACCTCCTGTTCCTGCCTCCATACAGCCCCGACCTCAACCCGATCGAGCAGGTCTTTGCCAAACTCAAACACTTGATGCGAAAGGCCCGCACCCGAACCTTCGAAGACACCTGGCGAATGGTTGGCAAAACCCTCGCCGATTTCGCCCAAGATGAGTGCGACAACTACCTCAAAAACTCAGGCTACGTTTCCGTGTAACCAAGTCATGCTCTATCTGCCGCTGTATGTGTTCTGCGGCCGCCATCTCCTGGCGGCCAAGCTCAGGCCCTCGAACATCGACGCCAGCGCCGGATCGGTCGAGGAGGCGGCGCGGATCGTCAGGCAAATTCGGGCGCGCTGGCCGAAGACGCGCATCCTGTTGCGCGCCGACTCGGGCTTCGCCCGCGAGGCGCTGATGGCCTGGTGCGAACAGAACCGGGTCGACTTCGTGTTCGGCCTGGCGCGCAACCCCCGGCTCGTCGAGGAGATCGCCGCCGAACTCGCGCAGGCCGAGGCGGAAGCCGCCGCGACCGGCAAACCCGCCCGCCGCTTCAAGGACTTCCGCTATGCGACGCTCGACAGCTGGTCGCGCCGGCGCCGGGTGATCGGCAAGGCGGAATGGACAAAGGGCGAGGTCAATCCGCGCTTCATCGTCACCTCGCTCAAGCAGGGCGAGATCAACGGCCGCTTCCTCTACGAGACGGTCTACTGCGCCCGCGGCGACATGGAGAACCGGATCAAGGAGTGCCAGGGCGACCTGTTCGCCGACCGCACCTCGACCGCCACCATGCGCGCCAACCAGCTCAGGCTCTGGCTGGCCTCGTTCGCCTATGTTCTGATCTGCGCGCTCAGGCGCGTCGGCCTCGCACACACCCAGTTCGCCGAGGCAACCTGCGGCACGATCAGGCTCAAGCTCCTCAAGCTCGCAGGCCTCGTCCGCATCAGCGCGCGCCGCATCAAATTCGCGCTCGCCTCGGCTTGTCCTTACGCCGACGAATGGCGCCTCGCCGCCGTCCGCCTCGCCTGAGGCGTCGCCGCGACGCCGACAAATCGCGGCAATCCACCCCTCGGCCCACAGGAGAACCAAAACACCCCGATCCAACTGCGCAAACGGCGCAAAGCGTGCGCTCGTCGGTCACACAGACGCTGCGCACATCCCCGTCAGCCAGTCTGCAATGCGCCCGCAGTCTGAGAAATGCGGGCTAGCCGCTTCCCAGGTCAGTCGACCGCATATCCTGGGCGTCGGATGACCGGCTCCAGGATCGGGATCACTGGCTGAAGCTCGTCGCGGTAGGCCCGATAGAGGATGCCTTAGAAACAGCTATCAACCGCGCATCGATGCTGTCTTGCCGCACTGAAACGGAAGCGGGCCGAGGGCCGCTGATCGACCTGCGCTATGGAGTGGCGTTGTGCGGCGAATGCCGTTAGTTTGAGCGGGAGGTTGGCGGGCGGGTGCGAATGCCCAACATGAAGGCGGCTTCTCATGGATGGTGAAACGGGGCCGGCCGTTCAGGCGCGGCTGCTCAGTGCGCCGCCGAGCTTTCACCTGCTCGCCAAGCCCAGCGGCTCGACCTGCAACATCGACTGCGCCTATTGCTTCTTCCTGTCGAAGGAAGCGCTCTATCCCAATGACAAGCACCGCATGTCGCAGGCGACGCTCGAGAGCTATATCCAACAGCTGCTCGAAGCCCACCGCACGCCCGAGGTGACGGTCGCCTGGCAGGGGGGCGAGCCGACGCTGATGAAGCTCGAATTCTTCGAGCGCGCGGTCGAACTCGTCGAGAAATACCGTAAGCCCAGCCAAGCGGTTCAGCAGACTTTTCAGACCAACGGCCTCCTCCTCGACGACGCCTGGTGCGCCTTCTTCAAGAAGCATAATTTTCTCGTTGGCTTAAGCGTAGACGGGCCGCGCGACTTGCACGACGCCTACCGGCGCGACCGGAAGGGCCAGGGCACGTTCGACCTCGTCATGCGCGGCTGGCGCTTCCTCAAGAGTCACGGCGTCGAGTTCAATATTCTCTGCACCGTCAACGCCGCCAATGAGAAGCACGGCCGAAGGGTCTACCGCTTCTTCCGCGACGAACTTGGCGCGAAATGGGTGCAGTTCATTCCGATCGTCGAGCGGGCGACAGTCGAGACGCTCGCCATCGCCAACCAGGGCTGGAGCGACCGGCCCGGCGCGGGCAAGCGCCTCCTCTATACCCAGACCGGCGATCTCGTCACCGACCGCACGGTGGGGAGCGAGCAATACGGCCGATTCCTCATCGACATTTTCGAGGAATGGGTGCGACGCGACGTGGGGCGCGTGTTCGTCCAGCTCTTCGACGTCACGCTCGAAGCCTATTTCGGACGCCATCTGCTCTGCATCCACGCGCCGACCTGCGGCTATGGGCCGGCGCTCGAACACAACGGCGATCTCTACACCTGCGATCATTTCGTCGAGCCGGGGCAGAAGCTCGGCAACATCACGACGACGCCGCTGATCGATCTCGTCGCCTCGCCGCAGATGCGCAAGTTCGGCAACGACAAGCGCGATACGCTAACCAGACAGTGCAGGGAATGCGACGTGCGATTCCTTTGTAATGGCGGCTGCCCGAAGGACCGCTTCGCGCTGTCGAAAGACGGCGAAACGGGCCAGAACTACCTCTGCGCCGGGCTCGAGCTTTTCTTCACCCACACGCGCCCGCTGATGAGCGTGATGGGCCAGCTCCTCAAGCGCGGCCGCGCGCCGGCCGACGTGATGCATTGGGTCAAGGCCGAGGACGCGAAGCGCGACCCTTATGCGCCCTGTCCGTGCGGCGGGGGACGCAAGTTCAAGTTCTGCCACGGCGACAGGGCGCCCTCGAAGGCGATGGCGTGAGCAGCACCGCCATCGCGTCGATCGCAACGACCGCGTTGTCAGTAAGGAACGCGATCCATTCCTTCATCGATCCTCCGAGCGAATTGTTGTCGAGTGGAAGACGATCCGCCCCGACTCCCGTATCAGAAACGGCTCAGGCGCTCGAAGGTTTGTGCGAGCTTGATGCATCGAAGACAACTTGGTCGTATTGCCAAAGGCGCTCGAAGAAACTCAGGGCCCGGCGCTCGAAATCGCGCTCGCGAGCCGCCATTTGCACAATTTCGGCGATGGTCCGGGCCCCGTCGATGGCGCCGAGAAGCCGATCCTCAAAAGCGTCGACGGTGAGAATGAGATCAGTGAATGTGTGTGACCGGTTGATCAGCACTGCCGCGCTACCGGGCGGCAGACGCTCCCGAACGCGCACCGTCCACGGCAAGGCAATCGGGATGTAGTCGCGCCAATGGTCACCGGCAAAGGTGATCGGCTGCCTCTCATCGGCGCTGTCATCCCGGTACGCAATAAAGCTGTGCGACACCATTGTTCCGCGGAAAAGCTCGACGGCGGCGTGCTGCAGCCGGGAGGGCAGCGCGGCCAGGCGCGACGCATGCGGGCTGCGCCCAACCATCCCACATTGCGCGAGGTAGGGCGCCTGTTCGATCCAACGGCCGAAGGACATGCCGCATCGGTCAAGCCAAGCGTAGATCTCCGGAACGGTGTAGGCGCGATCCTGGGGATGAAGGAGTGCGTCCGCCATCGCTTCCGGCCGCCAGAAATCCTTGGACCGGCGCAACAGGTCCGAGATCGGATGGCCCGCCGGCAACGCTTCAAGCGCAGCGCGGAGAGTTCGCAGATCGGTCGCCGACGCGCCAATTTCGAGCAGGTGGCAATACTCCTGCATCATATAGATTCCAGCCCGGCCGTAGCGGGCGTAGACCATCATGCGCATCGCGCCGCTCGGCCGCAGGACGTCGCGAAGGGCCCGAAGTCCGTAATCCGGGTCGGGCAAGTGATGCAGCACTCCCGTACAGACCACCAGGTCGAAAGAGCGCCCAATCTCTCGGACGCGCTCGATCGGAAGTTGATGCAGTTCGAGATTTTCTAGCTTGTACTTGCGTTGTAGCTCTCGGGTGTGACGAAGGCTCGTCTCGCTAACGTCGATCCCGGTGATTCGCGCCTCGGCCTCGCGAAGCGCGTACCTCGCGGCCTGCGACGTGCCACACCCAGCGACCAGGATCTCTTGATTTGCCTGTGGGCGCCTAGCGGGCCACACCAGATGAAACTCGACCCGGAGACGGTCCCGGTTCTTGTAGAGGTCGCGGTGTGCGTCGAGACTCGTCAATGGGGCCGGATAGGGCATCCTTTCGTAGAAGTCGCGGACTTCCTCGCTGCGGTCCACACCGCCCTCCTGGGATGTCGGGTGCAGGCGCCGGCTATTCCGCCGAACCCGGTTGACCCGCTTTTGCGGCGCGCACCATTTGCAACGCGCTCATCAAGCGAGATCGAGCCTTTGCCGTCGACGCAAAGCGCCTCTATCCAAAAGTTCAACGCCCGGCGAATGCACCGGGCGTCGTTCGCGGTCATCCTCGCAGGAGACCACCGAGATCAGGCATTCCCGCCGTGAGTCGACACCTGCGCCAGCACTGCATCAAGATTGAATGAGGCAGGCTTCTGGCGCGGCGGGAACTTGATGAAGTTGTCGATCTGCGACGCGACGACAGCCTGCATCAGATACATCTGAGGGATGTGATCGACCATCCAGTCAAAGTAGGTATTCGAGTTGATATCCGCGCGCTCGAACGGGTCGCGGCGCAGATTGTAGATCAGCGGGACCCTCAGCTTCACCAGCGGCTCCGCCCAAGCCTGCATCTTGTTGGCGCGTTGCACCGCCAAGTTGAACTTATAATCGCCGACCCTGACCGCCATGACATCGCCGTCGTCGCTGAAATACATGATGGCGTTTCTCGGGCTCTCCTTCGCCGCGCCGGTCACGTAAGGAATGATGTTGTAGCCGTCCAAGTGGACCTTGTAGGTCTTGCTTCCCGCCGTATGGCCATTGAGCAGCTTTTGCGTCACGTCCGGATCGCCGGCGGCGGCGAGCAAGGTCGGGAACATGTCGATGTGAGAGAGGATGCCATTGAAAACAGAACCGGCCTTGATCTTGCCGGGCCAGCGCAGGAACGCCGGAACGCGCCAGCCGCCTTCCCAGTTGGTGTTCTTCTGTGAACGGAAGGGCGTGTTGGCGCCGTCCGGCCAGGTGTCGTTCTCCGGGCCGTTGTCGGTGGAGTACATGACAATGGTGTTGTCGGCGATGCCAAGCTCATCGAGTTTCTTGAGCAACTCGCCGACCTGCTCGTCGTGGGTGACCATCCGATCGCTGTAGTCGTCCTGCCCGCTCTTGCCGCGGTTCTTGTCGGCGAGGTGGGTTCTGAAATGCATCGCGGTCGAATTGTACCAAAGGAAGAATGGCTGTTCCGCTTTGGCCTGCTTCTCGATCCAGGCCAAAGCGCGCGCGGTGATCTCCTCGTCGACCGTTTCCATGCGCTTCTTGGTCAACGGACCGGTGTCCTCAATCGACTGCCCGCCCTTGCCGTCGGCCAAGCAGTGGAGCACGCCGCGCGGTCCAAACTTCTTCTTGAATTCCGGGTTCTTGGGATAGTCCGGCAGTTCCGGTTCTTCCTCGGCATTGAGGTGGTAGAGATTGCCGAAAAATTCGTCGAACCCATGCACGGTCGGCAGATATTCGTCGCGATCGCCGAGGTGATTCTTTCCGAACTGGCCGGTGGCGTAGCCAAGCGGTTTCAGCAGCTCGGCGATGGTCGGATCGTCCGCATGTAATCCGACCGTCGCGCCGGGCATGCCGACCTTGGTCAGGCCGGTGCGGATCGGGTTCTGACCGGTGATGAAGCACGCACGGCCGGCCGTGCAGCTCTGCTGGCCGTACCAATCGGTGAACGTCGCCCCTTCTTGCGCGATGCGATCGATGTTGGGCGTTTGATAGCCCATCATGCCTTTGCTGTAGTGGCTGATGTTCCAATATCCGATATCGTCTCCCCAAATGATGAGGATATTTGGTTTGTCAGACTTGGCCATGCGACCCTCCTTTGATTGATTTGCCCATTCCAAATTGCCTGTTCAGTCGACGTCTTCTCCCCTTGCGTCGCTATACGAGACGAAACAGCACGGCGAAGAATGCGAATGCCCCGATGAGGGCAAGGACGACCGCTACCGCAAGCATCGGCGTTTGCCTTCCCTCCGGCGTCACCCCCGCGATCGCCGCAAAGTTTCCGCTCCAAAGATAGCGAAGCCCCCAGTGGTATTCCCAAATCGAAATCACAAGGGCCATTACGCCGCAGAAGATCAAGGAAAGGCCGAGGTAGCGTGGCGCGTGCGGAAAATACGGGGGAGCGACCCCCGGAGTCTCCTGGATGCGAGCGAAGAACTGGACGATGGTGAAGCCGAATCCGATCAGGGCGACCGCAGTACGCACCCAGGCCATCATCGTCCGCTCGATGCTGAGCCGGGTGCGCAGCCAGGCGAAATGGTCCGACGCGGTCGGCCTGACCTCGAACCGGTGTGAGGCCCGATCATCGCTCGGGTTCGTCATGCTCGCGGCCTTCCCATCTGGCGGCTTTCATAGGCCTTCACTCGCTGAAGGCCTTCGAAGCCACAGGCGCGCGATTCGCTCGATCGGGCCACGTAACAGCAAATAGGGAACAAAGGCGAGCGCGAGCGCTACAATCACGGCCTCCCCCGGATAGAAAGTCTTCAACACGACAAGCTGATAGACCGTGTCCATGACGAGGCCCAGTAGGATGACCCGCGCGGTTGCGATGAACCCTTCGGCAAGGCGGCCCCCGCGCTCCTCCGCATCAGTCAGGAGCGCCTGGGCATAAGGCTTGCGGCCAGTCCGGGCGTCCTTTACGCCGTCCCGCAACGCGGCGAGCGCCGCCATGCAGGGCTGGAGAATGAAGCGGAAGGTCATCGGGCCGCCGGGACGCTCGGCCAGCTGGCGCCAGACGCGCTCCCGCACCTCCGCCGAGAAGCCGTACCAGACCGCGCCGAGCAGGATGAACGCGATCATCAGCGCGACAGCCGCCTGAGCCAGGCGAATTTGAGTCTTGGTGGGCGTTTCCGTCATCGCCGAGGCAGCAGCTTTCTTCGGACGCATCGCACAATCCGATCGGTCGGGTCAACGCGCGGCGTCTCGCTACCGGCTGCCGCCGACCGCTCCCTGGCCCTGACCCATGTAAGAGAGCACCTGTTCCAGCGGCGCCGGCGATACGCGAAAGATGCCCGAATAGGGCGAGCTCAGATCGAGGATCAGATAGACGGCAGTAGCGACCGCCAGCGAGCCGCAGAGAAGCGCGATGAACGACATCGGGCTCGTCTTCGACATCAGCCCGTAAGCGCAGAACAGAATGACCGCCCAGCCGACCACCATGAACAGGAGCGGATACGAAACGGGGCTCAGGAGAGCGAAGGACATCTGCAAGCGCGACTGACCGATAGCGTCAACCGTCTGGCTGGCCGAAGCCAGCGCCTGTCTTTGCTCGTCGGTCGACGGCGAAAGCGTCTGAAGGTAGCCCTCTTTGTGCCGCAGATTGGCGATGGCTGCGGAAAAGTTTCGCGCCGCGAACTCCTGGTCTCCCTGCTCGGCGCTCCATATCTGTTCGAGTGTCTTGGCGAGGTCCTGGCGAAGCTGCGCGCGCCCGCCATCCGCCTCCGACCCGTAATCGCTCAGGGCGAGATCCAGTTGCAGTAGCTTGGCCGCGAGGGTCTGGACCGCGACGTTCTGGGTCGCAAAGACGCCATAGGCGGTCCAGATCAGAAGGCCAAGGACGAGCGCCAGCAGCAGGGTGAGCAACCCGGAGACGGCGCCGATCATGTCGCGGGGACCGCCGGTGGTGAAGCGTTCCGGGAGGCTGCGCTGAAGTAGAAGCCCAAGGGCGCCCCCGGCGAAAACGGCGAGCGCGACGAAGAGAGCGAGCCTTTCAGCAGTCATTGAAGTCCTTCCGACCCGGGTATCGGGCGCCTGTGGATACCCCGCCCGGCGTTTCCGGGAGCCGGCCGTGTTGTTTCGCGAAGCCTTGGTTGTCGCCCCGCGTGCGACCGCTAACAGCATCCTCAAGGCTCCGCGAATTGTCAACGCGCGCTCCTTTGCCTCGCCGGAGCCGGTTCGAGGCAAAACTGGCGACAACTGGACAAGAGGGGGACCGGCTGGCATCGTCCGCGGCCGTCAAACGCGCTTGCCGAAGGAACCGCCCGCATGACCACCGCCGCCAGCCCCAGTCCCGCCGTGCGCGCGGAGGTCCCGAACGATCTCGCTGCCTTCTGGATGCCGTTCACCCCGAACCGCGCCTTCAAGAAACGCCCGCGCCTCGTCTCGCGCTCGAAGGACATGCATTACTTCACGCCTGAGGGCCGCGAGATTCTCGACGCGAGCGCTGCGCTCTGGTGCTGCAACGCCGGCCACAATCGCGCGCCGATCGTGGCGGCGATCCAGCGACAGGCGGCCGAGCTCGATTTCACGCCGACCTTCCAGTTCGCCCATCCGCTGGCGTTCCAGCTCTCCTCGCGCCTCGCCGATCTCGCGCCGGCCGACCTCGATCACGTGTTCTTCTGCAACTCCGGCTCCGAAGCGGCCGACACCGCGCTCAAAATCGCCATCGCCTATCACAATGTGCGCGGTCACGGCTCGCGCCAGCGTCTGATCGGACGCGAGCGCGGCTATCACGGCGTCGGCTTCGGCGGCATTTCGGTCGGCGGCATGGTCAATAACCGGAAGTTTTTCGGCATGCTCCTTGCCGGCGTCGACCATTTGCCGGCGACCTACGATCGTGAGCGTCAGGCCTTCACCAAGGGCGAACCGGAATGGGGCGGTCATTTCGCCGATGCGCTGGAGGGCATCGTCGGCCTGCAAGACGCCTCGACCATCGCTGCCGTCATCGTCGAGCCGATGGCCGGCTCGACCGGGGTGCTGCCGCCGCCGAAGGGCTATCTCAGGCGCCTGCGCGAGATCTGCGACAAATACGGCATCCTGCTCATCTTCGACGAGGTGATCACCGGCTTCGGCCGCCTCGGCGCGCCGTTCGCCGCCGAGCGCTACGGCGTCGTCCCCGACATGATCAGCTTCGCCAAGGGCGTGACCTCGGGGACAGTGCCGATGGGCGGCGTCATCGTGCGCAAGGGCGTCCACGACGCGTTCATGCACGGGCCCGAGCACGCGATCGAGCTCTTCCACGGCTACACCTATTCGGGGCACCCGCTCGCCTGCGCCGCGGCGCTGGCGAGCCTCGACGTCTATCGCGACGAGCGGCTCTTCGAACGCGCGAAGACGCTGGAGCCCAAATGGTGCGATGCGATCATGACCCTTAGGGGCCTGCCGAACGTGGTCGACATCCGCTGCGTGGGTCTCACCGGCGCGATAGACCTCGCGCCGATCGCCGGCAGCCCGGGCCTACGCGGCTACCATGTGCTCGAGCATTCGTTCCACGAGGCGGGCATCATGCTGCGCATGTCCGGCGACACGATCGAACTGACCCCGCCTCTCATCATCAGCGAAAGTCAGATCGGCGAGGTCATGGAGAAGACTGCTGCGTCGATCAAGGCGGCGGCGTAAGGCCGCCCTCCGGCATGAGGGAAAGCGACGCTAGGTAAGCTCGCACGGGCCGAAGCCGGCGCCGGCGCATCTTCTACCGGTCGTCTCGCCCTGCAGAAGAAACGCTGGCAAATTCCGCGTTAACGGCGTCGAAATCAAACTGGGATGAGGGCGCCTCTTGCCTCGTCTGTTCACGGGACTGGAGCTGCCTGAGGCCGTCGCGACCCAGGTGGCGCTCGCACGCGGCGGGGTGATCGGCGCGCGGTGGCTCGAGCCCGAGGACTATCACATCACCCTGCGCTTCGTCGGCGACGTCGACCCGCGGACGGCGCATGACATCGCCGAGACCCTTGGCGAAATCCGCCGTCCGGTGGCCTCCGTGCGCTTCGAGGGGTTGAGCTGGTTCGGCGGAGACAAGCCCCGCGCGATCGTGGTGAAGGTGATGGCGGACCCGGCGCTGGCCGAGCTTCAGGCCGACCAGGAGCGGCGCTTGAGGCGCGTAGGCCTTCCGCCCGAGACGCGAAAGTTTACGCCGCATGTGACGCTGGCGCGGCTGCGCCGCGTCGGGCCGCCCGCCGTCGCGGACTATCTCGCCTCGCGCGGCGCGCTCGCGATCGAGGCCTTTACCGCCGGGCGGTTCGTCCTGTATTCGGCGCGCGAAGGGTCAGGCGGCGGCCCTTACATCGTTGAGGCGGCCTATCCGCTCGGGTAAGGCTTCCGCTCATGACTTTGACCATCGACGCCGCACGCCGCCGCATCCGCCTCGACCCGCGCGACGCCGATTTCTTCGCCGATCCCTATCCGGCCTACGCCGCGATCCGCGCGGCGGCGCCCGCCTTCTTCTGGGAGGATTACGGCTTCTGGTGCTTTGCTGCTCATAAAGACGTCTCGGCGCTCCTGCGCGACAAGCGCTTCGGCCGCCAGATCCTGCACGTGATGAGCCGCGAGGCGCTCGGCTGGCGGGCGCCCAAAGCCCATCTCGCGCCGTTCGACGCGCTCGAGCGCCATTCGATCCTGGAGCTTGAGCCGCCGGAGCACACAAGGCTGCGGGGTCTCGTCAACCGGGCCTTTGTCTCGCGTCGCATCGAGACGCTCGCGCCGCGGATCGCCGCGCTCGCGCATGAGCGGATCGACGCTTTCGAGCGACAAGGCTCGACCGACCTCATCGCCGACTTCGCGACGCCGATTCCGGTCGCAGTCATCGCGGACCTCATCGGCGTCCCGCGCGAGATGGGTCCGCAGATGCTCGACTGGTCGCATCGCATGGTGGCCATGTACCAGTTCGGCGTCACGCGCGTGGTCGAGGAGAGCGCCGCTGAGGCCGCCAACGAGTTCGCCGACTTCATGCGCGCTCATGCCCGCGCGCGGCGATCGGACCTTCGCGACGATCTGATCAGCCAACTGCTGCGCGCCGAAAGCGACGGCGTCAGGCTCAGCGAAGACGAACTCGTCACGATCCTAATTCTCCTGCTCAATGCCGGCCACGAGGCGACCGTTCACGCGATCGGCAACGGCGTCAAGGCGGCTCTGGAGCATGGCGTCGATGCACGGAGCGCATTCGCGACCGAGGCGAGCCGGGCCGCGACGATCGAGGAAATGCTGAGGTTCGACGCGCCGCTGCATCTCTTTCAGCGCTACGCGCTGGAAGATGTCGAGTTCGCCGGCGTCAAACTCAAGAAAGGCGAGAAGATTGGCCTTCTGCTCGGCGCCGCCAACCACGATCCCGAACGCTTTCCCCGGCCCGACGCGTTCGAAGCCATGCGGGATCCCAATCCGCATCTCGCCTTTGGCGCGGGTATCCACTTCTGCGTCGGTGCGCCGCTGGCGCGCCTCGAAATGGCGATTGCGCTGCCGATCCTGTTCGCCCGTCTGCCCGGCCTCAGACTGGCCAAGCACCCCCGGTATCGCGACGCCTATCATTTCCACGGGCTGGAGGCATTGAAAGTCGCGTGGCGGTGATCCCGGCGGCCATCCCAATTTCGCTATGCAATTCGGATTGTTTCCGGCCCGATGCCTCTTGACGCTGACGTTGATCCGATTTTGTAGTGTTGCCCAGTTCAAAGGGGCGCGGGCGGACGATCTTCAATGCACCTCGGAATGCGGGTATGGCGAAAACTGCTCGGCGCGCTCGACCAGAACCGCACACCGATCCTGCTGGCTTCGCTCTTCCTAATACTCCTGGGGACGCGGGCTGCTCTCATCAGCTACGCGGGAAGCCCAACGCCCTTCACGGACGAATGGGAGGCGGACGGGGCCCGCCTCTTGAAGCCCTATGTCCAGGGAAACCTCACGATCTCAGACTTGTTTATTCCGCTCAACGAACATCGGATCTTTTTCACGAAACTGCTGATCCTGTTGATCTTCAACGTTTCCGGATACTGGGACGTCGTCTTGCAAATGATCGTCAACTCGATCCTCGACTCTGCAACGGTCGTTGCGATCGCCTACGCGTTGTCGCGCGTCCTTTGTGGAGGCTGGGCGGTTGCGGCAGTTATCCTCTCGACGCTGATCAACGCGGTGCCTTTCGGATACGATAACGCGGTCCTCGGGTTCAACACGCATTTCTATTTGCTCCTCTCATTTTCGTTCGCGGGTCTATGGTTCTTGTTTGATAGTCGAGCATGGTCATGGCGCTGGGCCGCGGGAGCCCTATGCGCAGTTGGCTCGTCTCTCTGCCTGGCCTCAGGGGCGTTGACCTTTGCCGCGGCGGGCGGCGCGCAGCTCTTGCAAATGGCGTGCGGCCGGAGAGCCGGTCTTCGAGAAGGACTCGGGATTGCCACTCTCGTCGCGATGACCGTCGTTCTGGCGAGCGTGGTTCCTCATGTGCCGGAGGCTGAGCCAGAAAAAGCGCATTCCATCGGACAATTCCTGTCTGCCCTTCTGGCACTGGCCAGCTGGCCGGCCCACTCGAGCCTCGGAGTGATCTTCATATTGCCGACGGCATTGTTTCTCTTGCGCACGGTCGCAGATCGTCCGGCGTTGAGCGATCCGCGCTGGTTTAATGTCATGATGGTAAGTTGGGTGGCGAGCCAAACACTCGCGCTTGCCGCCGGGCGGGCTTTGCATCCCCTTCAGAACCGCTATTTCGATATCCTCCTCGTCGGACTGACGATCAATCTCGTGAGCGCCTTTTGGCTCTTTCAGTTGAACGCGGGCAAACGCAACCCGATGACCTGGCGCTCTTTCGTTCTTGCAGCGTGGCTTTTCGCACTCACGCTCTCGCTTACGCATCCACAGCGCCATCTGCCGAGTCAGATAGAGGAGTGGCGGACGGTCTTTGCGACCGGATCGAGGAACGTACAGAGGTATCTTGCTACTGGAGAAAGATCATTTCTTTCCGGCGCTCCGGCAGCGGAGGTCCCGTCGTTCTTTCCTGAGCGCTTGCGCGAGTTGCTGGACACCCCAGAGATTCGCTCAACTCTGCCGCCAGTGTTGCTTTCGATCGAGCCGCCTCACACATGGGTGGAAGCGTTCAAAAGCGGCTTCCTTCGGTTAAGCAGCTTGTGGATTGGAACGGGGACGCTTCTCCTGATCCTAGTGGTCGCGCGGATGGCGCGCACTGCGGCGAAACCGAGCGCGCATCGCCCGAGCGTCAGTTCAGCGATCCTCAATAACCGAGTTTGCGCGGCGCCTGTTTCGCCCCTCGACTTTGGCGCTTTGCCTATGACGAGCGGAACAAACTATCCACATGCGGGTGCTCTGCAATCCCCGTCGTCAGACGCGCCAAACGTTGATTTCGATCCATGAGTTCAGCTGTTGGCGCATGAGTCCGATTATCGACGCCGCCTGCCGTCGCGTCTTGTTGCCGCGCCTAGCCGCGCCTTTCATGCTGCCCGCCACAGGCGGTTTTGCCGGACCTTTGTGCCGCTTGTCATCTCCATGATCACCGCCGCCGCCGGCGCTTACGGCCCGTTCCTCTACTTCAACTTCCGATCTTCATAATGCTGGGTCGAGATCCTCGTCTTTTCACCGCACTAGGCCGTCTGCTGTCGGCGACGCCTCCCGCCTTTGGCTTCATCCGGCCTTACCGCCTCCCGGCAATAATCAAGGCAATGCGGGTTTCAGCTCTCTCCGCGGCGCCGCTCGGCCTGACATCCAGATACAAGCGATACTTCGGGGCGATCGCCTTTGTCCTGCTCGCCACGCCGCTCGTCGTCGGCGTATTCGGCCCGGACCAGATGGCGTCGATTCTGACAGAAGGACGAACGCCGGCTGACGCGCCGAAAGTTCCGCGAACCTGGAACGACGGCATTGCGCTTCCCGGGCGACTGGACGCGTACCTCGAGGACCGATTCGGTTTGAGGAAGGAATTGATACGCTTGAGCTTGCAGATTACGAATCTGTTTACGGTTAGCAGCAACAGCGACGTTTTGGTGGGGCGCGATGGCCGTTTGTATACCCTGCAGTACGAAGCGGTGCGGCAGAGCGCCGGCCTCGTCATGCATGACCGGAGCGTAACGCGCACCGCCGAATTTTTGGCCTCAAAGGACGACGCCTTGGCGCGGCGAGGGATCCGCTTCTTGGTCGCTTCGCCGCCAAATGCCGCGACGATCTATCCGGAAGACCTTCCGTCATGGGCACGAAACGACGGTAAAGCAACCGAATACGACGTCCTTCTTGCGGAGCTTTCGAGGCGGGGCGTCCGCGCCGTCGATCTCCGGCCTGCATTGCGCGCAGCGCGAGCAGAAGGAGAGGTCTACCTAAAATATGACTCGCATTGGACTCCCCGTGGAGCATTGGCGGCGTTTAACGCCATCGTCGAGGCGGGAGGGCATCCTGATTGGCTTACGGATTCGGCCGTAGTCTTGGGCGCGCCGACCGTGCGGAAGGGCGGCGACCTCGCCCGCATGCTTGGCGAGCAGGACAATGTGACGGAGACGGTTCAGGAGCTAATGCTGCCTGGAGGCTCAGGAGATAAGTGGACCTCCGCGCCCTATTCGACTTTCGCTAAGACCGGCGACAAACCAGTGGGTACCGTGATGGTTGTCGGAGACTCGTTCACGGCGTCACTGTTCCCACAGTTGCTTTTGGCGCACGTCAGGAAAGTCGTCTGGGCGCATCACAGCTTGTGCGGTTTCGATTGGCAGTCGATCGATCGGTTCCACCCAGACGAGGTGTGGTGGATGCCGACTGAAAGGTTTCTCAATTGCATGCCCAACGCGCTTCCCTCCGACCCCGCTGGCTAATTGGCGATGCAGGATCGGCGAATCCGCTATCTCGGTGGCGTTCCTGCTTCTGATGCGCCTGCGCTCGTTTCCTCTCCACCCAGCCTCTGGGAGGGACGGAGGTCTCGCCCGCTCTGGGGTTTCGGGAATCGGGCCCGAGTTGACTGCCGATGGATGTGGAGTTCGCTGGCGTTCGCCCCTCCGAAGGGGCGAAGATCGGGCTCCTAGTCGCGCCCCTCGGTCTCGGTGCTCATGTCGCCTTCGGCGCGGGAATGGCGGTGATCCGCGCGTATGTCCGGATTTTCGCCATGCAACTGGATTCTTTGCGGCCGGCGCAGGGGAAGGTATAGAGCCTCCCGTCCCTTCTCCCCGCTTGTGGGGAGAAGGTGGCCCGAAGGGCGGATGAGGGGCGGCGCCTCAGTTCGGCGGAACCCCCAACCCCGACTCGCTCCCCGCATGCGGCGAGAGCGAGTCGAGCGAGCGAGGCGAAGGCGATCCGGCAATGGTGTTTTCCTCCGTCACGTTCCTTTTCTATTTCCTGCCGATTTTCATCGCCTGTTACGTCCTGACCCCGACCGTCGTCGGGAAGAACGTCGTCACGCTCCTGTTCTCGCTCGTCTTCTACGCCTGGGGCGAGCCGCGCTTCCTGCTGATCCTGCTGTTCGCCATTGCCTTCAATTATGTGGCGGCGATTTTGATCGACCGCCGCAACGGGTCCGAACGCAAATGGGCGCTCGGCCTCGCCGTCGCCGTCAATCTTGCAGTGCTCGGAATCTTCAAGTACGCGAATTTCATCACCGCCAATTTCGCCGCAATCCTGAAACCGCTGGGTTACGACTTCGGCCATACCAACATCGAGTTGCCGCTCGGGATCTCGTTCTTCACCTTTCACTGCCTTTCCTACATCATTGACGTGTACCGGCGACGGTTCCGCGCCAACCGCGATCCGGTCGACGTGGCGCTCTACATCTCGCTCTTCCCTCAGCTCGTCGCCGGCCCGATTGTCCGCTACAAGACCGTAGCCCGCCAGCTCGACAAGCGCCGGCAAACGATCGGCCGCGCCTCGGTCGGAGCGCGCATCTTCATCGTCGGCCTCGCGCAGAAGGTGCTGGTCGCCGACGTCGTCGCGCCGCTGGCGCGGGTCGCGTTCGACCAGAGTCCTCACCGCGAGCTCGCAGAGGCGTGGATCGGCCTCCTGGCCTATACCGTGCAGATCTATTTCGACTTTGCCGGCTATTCGAACATGGCGATCGGGCTCGGCATCGTCCTCGGCTTCACTTTCCCGCGCAATTTCCGCCTGCCCTATACGTCGCTCTCAATCACTGAATTCTGGCGTCGCTGGCACATGTCGCTGTCATCGTGGCTGCGCGACTATCTCTACATCCCCCTCGGCGGCAACCGCGGGACCGACCTTCAGACCTACCGCAACCTCGTGACCGTATTCGTGCTCTGCGGCGCATGGCATGGCGCGAACTGGACGTTCGTCCTCTGGGGCGTGTGGCACGGCGCCTTCCTGGTCCTCGAACGGCTGGGGCTCGGATCGCTTCTCAACCGCATCCCCGTGTGGCTGCGCTGGGCCTATGCGCTGCTCGCGGTGATGGGCGGATGGGTCTTGTTCCGAGCCGCGGATCTCCCAACCGCGCTCGATTACTTCGCGAGCCTCGTCGGCCGGAACGGCGTCGGCGACATCAGCTTCGACATGCATGACGCGCTGAGCGAGCGGGCGATCGTGACGCTGATCATCGGTTGCGCGCTCGCCGTCTTGCCGCGTTGGCTGCCGCGACTGTCTACGCCCATCGTTCTGCGCGCCGCTGCCGACGCGGGCTGGACCTTCGCCCTCCTGATCTTCTCGATGATCACGGTGGCCTCGGGCGCCTATAGCCCGTTTCTCTATTTCAAGTTCTGACGCGAAATGCTGCGTCGCCATCGCCGCTTCTTCGCCCTCCTGGGCTTCCTCCTCATCGCGACGCCGCTCATCTGGGGAATGGTCCTGCCCGACAGCCCCGACCTGATCCTGAAGGGACAGGCTGAATCGTGACAGAGCTTTCCACGGGCTCGCGCGCGCCCCAACTGCACGATGAAGATCTCCAACTGGTAGCGTCGCGCGACGCGTGGCTGGTCGTCAGGTCTCGGTCCGGGATGTTGCTTCGCCACCGTCGCTTCTTCGCCGTGCTGAGTTTCCTCCTCATTGCGACGCCGCTGGTATGGGGAATTCTCCTGCCCGACGGCCCTGACCTCATATACAAAGAGGGCCGCAGACTCGCTCCGCCGCCCGCTGCGCCGGATGACCTCGCGGGATGGATCAAGCTTCCGGGCCAGGTGGACGCCTATTTGAAGGACCGTTTCGGCCTTAGGCATGCGATGATCAAGCTGCACAAGGATCTGACTCATCCCGTGCTTTTCAAGGTCGACATCGGCGCGCTGATCGGCCGCGACGGGCGCATGTTCTACCTCGGCAATGAAATGGTGCGCCAGAGCGCGGGGCTGGTGCTACGAGATCAGAAAGTGGCCGAGGCGGCCGACATGATCGCCGCGATGCGCGATGCGTTGGCCAGGCGCGGCATCGATCTTCTTGTCGCAGTCCCCCCCAATACGTCCACGATCTACCAGGACGATCTTCCGATCTGGGCGCAAGCCCACGGCCGGAAAACGGAATACGACCTCTTCCTAGAGGACCTCACGCTGCACGGCGTCAAGACGGTCGACTTACGCCCGGCGCTGAAGGCGGTCCGGGCCGAGGGCGAGGAAGCGTATCTCTTCTACGACGCGCATTGGACCGCGCGCGGGGCGCTGGCGGGGTTCAACGCGGTCGTCGAGGCGGACGGGCGCCCCGACTGGCGCCTCGATCCGGCGACGGCTATCGGACCCCGGGTGGAGCGAAAGGGCGGTGATGTTGCACGCATGCTTGGGGTCCAGGACGACGTGTCCGAAAAAGCCGAGACGCTGGCCCTGGCGTCGCCCGGAAAGGACGTGACTTTGTCCCAGGACGTCATGCCCGATCATGTCATCACGACGGGCAAGCCAGGCCCTACGATCATGGTGATCGGCGACTCCTTCACTGCCGGTTATTTTCCGCTGATGTTGGCGCAGCATGCCGGGCGCGCGATCTGGGTCCATCATCATCAGTGCGGTTTCGACTGGAAGCTGATCGACCGGTTCCACCCGGACGAGGTCTGGTGGGCGCCGACCGAGCGATTCCTCGTCTGCGATCCCGGCGTCCGCCCGATCGATTTTGCGGGATGATGGCGATGACCGCGTGTCCAGCGCCGCCAAGTTCTGACCGCGCATGCTGATGAGCTGGCGGCGATATTTCGCTCCTGCAGCCTTTCTGCTTCTGGCCGCGCCGCTCGTCGTGGGGTTCGTCTGGCCGGACAGTCCGGCCGCGGTCCTCAAAGAAGGGCGGAGACTTGCCCCTGCTCCCGGACCGCCAGGGTCCGGCAAGGACTGGCTCGGGCTGCCCGCAGCGCTCGACGCCTATCTCAGCGATCATTTCGGGCTCAGGCAGGCGCTCATCCGGGCGCACAAGGATCTGACCAAGCCCATGCTCGGGATGGGCGACGATTCGGTCCTCGTCGGCCGCGACGGACGGATGTTCTATCTCGGTGAGGAGACGGTGCGGCAGAGCGCCGGCCTCGTCCTGCGCGACCAGCGCGTCGCCGACACGGTCGCGCTCATCAAAGCGATGCGGGACGAACTCAGGTTGCGGGGCGTGGGCTTTCTCGTCGCCTCGCCGCCAAACGCCGCGACCGTCTATCAGGATGATCTGCCGAACTGGGCGCAGAACGCCGGGAAGGTGACCGAATACGATCTCTTTCTCGAGGGGCTCGCCGCCGGTGGGATCAAGACCGTCGATCTGCGTCCCGTCATGACAGCGGCCCGGGTCGAGGGGCCGGCCTATTACCGCCACGACACCCACTGGACGGCGCGCGGCGCGCTTGCGGCCTATAACGCCATCGTCGAGGCGGACGGGCGCTCGGACTGGCGTCTCGACCCCGGCGCGGCGCTGACCCCGCTCTCGGAGCGCAAGGGCGGCGATCTCGCGCGCATGCTCGGCGTCCAGGACAATGTGACCGAAGAGACGGAATACCTGGCGCTTCAGGCCGGGCCGAAGGAGTTGCTGACGTCCGACCCCTACGGCGACTACGTTCAGGCGTCGGGCAGGCCGGGCCCCACCATCATGATCATCGGCGATTTGTTTACCGGGGCGGATTTCGCGCCTCTGCTCCTGCAGCACGCCGGACGCGTCGTGTGGTTGTACCACGACCACTGCGCCTTCGACTGGAAGGCGATCGACCGTTTTCACCCCGACGAGGTCTGGTGGATGCCTAACGAGCGCCTTCTGATTTGCGGTCCGGGCGTCCGCCCGCTCGACTTCGCCGGGTAGGGGCTTGCCGCAGATGGAGCCGAACGCCATCGCCGCCCGCAGCCTGCTTGTGCTCGGCGGCGCGCGGTCGGGAAAAAGCGCTTATGGCCAAAGGCTTGCTGAGGGCGCCGCGGCGGAACGGCTCTACCTAGCCACCGCGGAGGCGGGCGACGCGGAAATGGCGGCGCGGATCGCCCGCCACCAGGCCGAGCGGGGCGCCGGCTGGACGACGCGGGAGGAGCCGCTGGCGCTTGCCGAGGCGCTCGGCGCGGAGGCGCGGCCCGGCCGGGCGGTCCTTGTCGACTGTCTGACGCTGTGGATTTCGAACCTCATGTTCGCCGGCCGCAGCGTCGAGGCCGAAATTGACCGTCTCGCGCAGGCGATCTCGGCGCTCGAAGGACCGGCGGTGATCGTCTCCAACGAGGTCGGGCTCGGACTCGTGCCCGAAACGAAGCTCGGACGGGATTTTCGCGACGCCCAGGGCCGGGCCAATCGCGAGGTCGCGCGCGCCTGCGACGCGGTCGTGCTGGTCGCCGCCGGCCTGCCGACCCTGATCAAGCCGACCCCCCCGCCGGCGCTCAGATTGCGATGAAAACCGCTGGCGACTCAGGGCGCGAGTAGACTAAGCATTCTCCCATGTCGCACTTGCGCGGGATCGTCACCCCTATCGGGCGGGCCGCGCCCGCCGCGCGTTTCCGCCGTGAGCGGGACGCCTTGGCGCGCGCCTCCGCTGCCTGTCGGCGGCTCCTCATGGCGAGGCCGCGATGAAGACGCCCGGCATGCTGCGCCTGTTCGAGCGCCCCCAGCCGGAGCCGGCGCATATCGAGGTCTCGCATGGCGGCGAAGTCTACCGGGTCGCGCTGAAGCGCTCGCCTCGCTCGAACCGTTTCACGCTGCGGATCAGGACCGCCACTCGCGACGTGCTCCTCACCGCGCCGGCGCGCGCGTCCTTGAAGGCGGCGCGGGAATTCGCCGAGCGCCATTCCGCCTGGATCGGCGTCAGGCTCGCGCGCCTGCCCCTTCTCGTCCCCTTCGAACCCTCGGCGATTGCGCCGCTGCGCGGGGTCGACCATCGCATCGTTCATAGGCCGGCCGCCCGCGGCGTCGTCTGGATCGAGAGGGGCGAGGATGGGCCGTTCATCTGCGTCGCCGGCGAACGCCCGCACGTGTCGCGCCGCGTCGTTGATTTCCTCAAGCGCGAGGCGCACAGGGACATCGAGGCTGCGGTCGCGCGGCACGCGAGGAGCATCGGGGTCAAGCCGAAGCGAATCGCGGTGCGCGACACGGTGAGCCGCTGGGGCTCGTGCTCGGCGACCGGCGGGCTCAGCTTCTCCTGGCGCCTGATCCTCGCGCCGCCGTTCGTGCTCGACTATCTCGCGGCGCACGAGGTCGCCCATCTCGTCCACCTCAACCATTCGCCGAAGTTCTGGAGCCTCCTGCGCCGCACGTGCCCGGAGACGAACCGCGCCGAAGCCTGGCTCAAGGCGCATGGCGCGAACCTGCATCGCTACGGGGCGGAATAACCCCAGGGGGATCGCTTCAGGTAAATTCGCGTTAGCAAACGTCGAAATTGGTGCCTCGACGTGGAATTTATTGCCGCCAAAAGCATTCGAGTTGGCGAATTCGGCGGTTCGGACCAAGGCCGGATTGGCTTACGCGGCCGTAAGTGTATGGCCGGAGACCAATTCTTAACCTCTCGCTAACCTGAAGCGATTGCCCTGGGAATAACCCGCCCTCCCCTTGCGGGCCAAAAGACGGCCGCAGCATTGTACGCCGTCGATTGTTTTTCAAAGGCTTGGGCGCCTTTTTCTGCAACGTCGCAACGTCGCAACGCCCAAGCAGGGCGCTACGCGACGGCCGAGGCGGGCTGACGATAAGCCCTTCGCATTGCTGGGGGCGCCAGATCTTGGGGGCGCCAGGCTTTCGGGGGCCATGCCATTTGGCCTGCTCATCACTTATTGGGATCAGGCTGTCATCACCCATCGGATCACGCTGACTACAAGGAGAACGAAAAAGCGAAGCGTGACGATCATGGGGGATCGACAACGAACCGGGGCGTCAACAAATCGCTCGCTTGCGTTCTTCCACCGTCGCCTGATGAGAGCAAGGGCTCTTTGATTTGACAGGTAGGTCCGACGAGGAAAGGAGCGCGAGCTGGTTCATTCGGTGTCTGCCTTTGCAGTTTTCTCGCGGGCTTCCTGATCCACAGCTTTAACAAAAACGGTGAAAGGTAGAAGGTAAAGACTGTGCGGCCAGGTAGAAGGGGACACCGAGTCCAACGAGGTCAAAAAGTTTGTCCTCCATCGAATTATATCCGGCCCCATTGTAATTGCCCTGGCATTGCCCGATGAGGTCAGCGCGCCTCGGTCATCCGCCCCAACGCCGCGAATAGAAGTTCGAGGTCCTGCGGACGCGACAGCCGGTGATCGCCGTCCTTGATCAGCGTCAGCGTCGCCGGATCGCCGCCGAGGCGCTCCATCAGCTTGAGCGCGTGCGCGTAGGGCACGTCCTCGTCGCGCATGCCCTGCAGCACCACGGTCGGGCAGCCGGTGCGGATCATCCCGCCGAAGAGGAGATGCTTGCGCCCGTCCTCGATCAGCGCCCGGGTGAAACAGTCGGGCTCGTCCGAGTAGGCCGAGGGGCGCCGCCATGCGCCCTCTTCCATGATCGCGCGCCGCGCCTCCTCCGGGAGACGCTCCCAGAGGAGCGCCTCGGTGAAATCGACGGCGGGCGCGATGAGGATGAGGCCCGCGACGCGTCCGCCCTCGCCGGCCTGATGAAACGCGCGCGCCGCCAAGAGCGCGAGCCAGCCGCCCATCGACGAGCCGAGAAGGATCTGGGGACCCTCACTCTCGGCCCGGATGATCGCCAGCGCCTCCTCGAGCCAGCGCGAGATCGTCCCGTCTTCGAGGCTGCCCTCTGAGCTTCCGTGACCGGAATAGTCGAAACGCAAAAGGCCGAGGCCCAGCCGGTCCGCCTCGGCCTCGAGCGCGCTCGCCTTGGTCGAGTCCATGTCGGAGCGATAGCCGCAGAGCCAGACGAGGCCGGGGGCGTCGCTTCGCGCTGGCCAGCGCCGGCGAAAAGCGATACCTCGTTGATTCGGGGGATTCCCGACTATGAACGTCCGCGGCTCTTCGTTCGACACGCCTGCTCCGTCCCGACGATGCGACTGAACGCCCGCGCCTCGACATGGGCTGAGACCCGCGCTGGCTTCGCCGGCCGCGGGGGCTTGGCCGAGCCCGGCGCCGCTGTCAACCGCGCGGGCGCGCGGACCCCGATGCGAAGCCGCTGGTGACCGTCAACGCGCTCTCTCCCTTCGGGCGCGGAGTGAACGCGCCGCTCGCCGGACGGACCATTCTGCAGATCGTTCCGCCGCTCTCGGCGGGAGGCGACGAGCGCTCGACGCTCGCCGTCGCGGCGGCGCTGATCGATGCAGGCGCCCGCGCCCTTGTCGCCTCCGATCCCGGCGAGCTCGCGAGCGAGGTCCAGGCGCTCGGCGGCCTTCACGTGCCGTTTCCGGCGTCGACCAGGAATCCGCTGGCGATGACGCTCAACGTGCGGCGGCTCATGCAAATCCTCACCTCAGAGCGCGTCGATCTCGTTCATGCGCGCTCGCGCGGCGCGGCCTGGGTCGCGCTCGGCGCCTGCCGCAAGCTGAAGCGTCCGCTGGTCACGACCTTTCCGGGCGAGGGCGCCGGCTCCTCGCCGCGCACCAGCTTCGAATCCGCCGTCGCCGACGGCGACCTCGCGATCGTCTCGTCGCAATATGCGGCCGACCGCGCCGCCAGGATTTTCCCGGCCGCCGCGACGCGACTAAGGATCGTGCGCCCCGGACTGGACCTTGCGAAGCTCGCGCCGGACGCGGTCGGTCGGCAGCGGGTCGCCAAAGTGCGCGAAGGCTGGGGCGCATCGCCGCATGAGCGGGTCGTGCTCGCGCCCGCACGTCTGGCGCCCGCCCGCGGCCAGAAGCTTGTCATCGAGGCCGCTGCGCTCCTTAAGGCGCGCGGGCTCGAGGACGTCCGGTTCGTCCTCGCGGGCGACGCCGCGAAACCGGCGTTCGCGCGCGAGCTCGACGCGCTCGCGGCTGAGCGCGGGGTCAAATCCGTCGTCGCCCGGGTCGGCGCCCCGACTGACCGGCCGGCGGCTTTCGTCGCTGCAGGCGCCGTCGTCTTTCCGGCGAACGAGGCGGAGGGCGTGACGCGCACGACCCTCGAGGCCGCGGCGATGGGAGCGCTGATCGTCGTCTCGGACGTCGGAACCGCGAACGAGATCGTCGCTGCGCCGCCGCATTGCCCGGCCGAGGAGCGCTCGGGCTGGCTCGTTCCGCCCGGTGACGCAGCGGCGCTGGCGGATGCGATCGAGGCGGCCTTCACGCTCGGCGCCTCGGCGCGGGAGGCGATCCGGCAGCGGTCGCGCGAGCGCATCGCCAAATTCTATTCGCTCGAGCGCATGATGCGCGACACGTTAGGCGTCTACGCCGAGGCGCTCGAGCTGCGGAGTTTTTAGATGGTTTCCGTCGGCTACAGCGCGCGGCAGATCGCGCTGCACTGGATCGTCCTTGTGCTGGTCGCCTTCCAGTTCGTGATGGGCGCCAATATGACCCATCTCTTCCGCGGCGCGCACGGGGGACCGGCGACCGACACGAGCTCAATCTGGGCGCCGATTCATATCGCCGTCGGGCTTGCCATTCTGGCGACGATGCTGTGGCGGGTCATGCTTCGCCGCACGGTCGGCGCGCCGCCCGCCGCAAGACAGCATCCGGCGCTGCAGGCGCTCGCGGCTGCTGTGCATGTCGGGCTCTACATCGATCTCATCGGCGCCGCCCTGGTTGGCCTCGTCGCCTATTTCTGGCTGCCTGAGCTCGCCGGACTGCACCGTCTGATGGTCCGCCCGATCCTGTTGGTGCTGTTCGCGCTGCATGTCGGCGGCGCGCTGTGGCACTGGATCTTCGTGCGCGACGACGTGATGACGCGCATGATGCGGCCGATGCGGTGAAGTCTCCTTCTCCCCGTTCGCGGGGAGAAGGTCGGGATGAAGGGCTCGGGCGAGTAGCGGCGGACAATCTCCAACGCCCCTCACCCGACCTCTCCCCCGCAAGCGGGGAGAGGAGAGCGCACTACCGCCTGATGAACGAGCCGTCGCGCAGATCCATCAACGCCTGACGGATTTGGTCTTGCGTATTCATCACGATCGGACCGTGCCACGCGATCGGCTCGCGTAAAGGCCGGCCGGAGACGAGCAGGAAGCGCACGCCCTCCTCGCCCGCCTGGACGCTGATCTCGTCACCCGCGCCAAACACCACCAGCGAGCGGTTGCCGACGCGGTCGCGCACCAGCGTCTCCTCGCCATTGACCTGAGCCTCGCGCAGCACCCCGAACGGCGCCGAGGCGTCGGAGAAGTCGGCCGAGCCCTCGAAGATATAGGCGAAGGCCTGGCGGAAATCCTCGACCTTGAGGCGCTTCTTCTTGCCCGCGGGCACGGTCACATCGAGATAGCGCGGCTCGGCGGCGACGCCGTCGACCGGCCCCGCCTTGCCCCAAAACTCGCCGCAGATGACGCGGACCGTCGTGCCGTCGTCGTCCGCGACCTCGGGAATCGCGGTCGCGGGCACGTCCTGGTAGCGCGGCTTCGTCATCTTGAGTTTTGCGGGCAGGTTCGCCCAGAGCTGGAAGCCGTGCATGCGCCCCTTGGCGTCGCCGGTCGGCATTTCCTGATGCATGATGCCGCTGCCGGCGGTCATCCACTGCACGTCGCCGGCGCCAAGCTTGCCGCGATTGCCGAGGCTGTCGCCGTGATCGACCGCGCCCGCGAGCACATAGGTGATCGTCTCGATGCCGCGATGGGGATGCCACGGGAAGCCGGCCTGATAATCCGCAGGGTTATCGCCGCGGAAATCGTCCATCATCAGGAACGGATCGAAATCGGACGTGTCGCCGAAGCCGAAGGCGCGCCGCAGTTTTACGCCCGCGCCCTCCATGGTCGGTCGCGACTGCTCGACGCGCTTGACAGGACGAATGGACATGAAGCCTCCAGATCGATGAGACAGATGGATCCGGTCCCCGGAATACTCGCGCCATTCCCTGCTTGGAAACGACAAACGCGCACAAATTCTTTGGCCGGAAACCGTGTTGGCCGCAAAGATAGGAATAGGCGCCGCCTTGCGCAAGTATATCAGCCGGAGTGAACCGTTCCATCAGCCGGGGCGAAGGATCGCGCTTAGCCGTAGGCCCGGCAGGACCCAAAGGCCGCCTGAGCTAGAAATTGACCAGCTTCGCCGCCGCCAGCGCCGCAAGGACGAGGCTCGCAAGAAGCGTGAAGATTGAGGTCAGGAACCAGCGGAGCGTTGTGCGATACTCCCGCTCGTCGTCGTCCTCGATCTGCAGCGAACGCCAGAGCGCGTAGAACTCGAGGAGAAGCGCAATCAGCAACGCGAGCCAGGCGACGACCGCGGCGCGCGTCACCTCGCCGGACACCTCGAAGCTCCAGTAGCGCAGCAACAGGAGGGAGAAGCCGAGAATGACGGAGATCGCAGAGATCACGCCCTGGCGATAGCCGGCAGGGAGCGGAACGCGGGGCTTCGAAGTCATCGGCCATCGCCTGAGCATAGGGTTCCCAAGCGATCCCGGAAAGTCGGCCCGCTTACACTGCGGGCCTTCCCCCGACGCGGGTCGCGGCTTCCGCCCCGGCCGCGACGGCGCGCTTCAGAGCCGCCTCGACCTCCGCTCCTTTCAGCCGCGCGGCGAGAAAGGCGGCGACGAAGGCGTCGCCGGCCCCGGTCGCATCCACCGCCTTGACCTTGGGCGCGGCGATCCGCCAACGCTGCGCGCCTGCCGCCGCTTGGCAGCCGCTTGCGCCGCGCTTGACGACGACGAGCGGATACACCGCGGCGAGGCGCGCGCATTGCGTCTCGAGATCGTCCGAGCCCGCGAGGACGGCCGCCTCCTCTTCGTTGGGAAAGAGGATCGCTGCGCCCTTCGTCCATTCGAGAAATTCTTGCGGCCCGACCTCGCGCAAAAACTCGGCCGAGGCGGGATCGATGCTGACCGGCGTCGCGCCGGCGCGCCGCACGACGTCGAGGACGGCCTCGCGCGAGGAGGGGGCGAAGAAGGAGTAGCCGGAGAGATGGATGAGCGCCGCTCTGGCGATCAGCTCGTCCCGGATGTCGGCGGCGCGGAGCGCCTCGTTGGCGCCGCGGTCGGTGAAGAAGCTGCGCTCGCCGCTCGGGGCGATCAACGCGACCAGCCGCCCGGTCGGGCGCCCCGGATCGCCGATGAGATGCGACGTCACACCCGCTTGGCTCAGCCGCGCGGCCTCGGCCTCGACGTCCGCCGCTCCGACGCGAGCGACGAAATCGACCGCGACGCCGAAGGAGGCGAGCCACGTTGCCTGATTGGCCGCCGACCCGCCGGGCTCGACGGCGATCGACGCCCGCCGGTCCGAGCCGCGCGCCAGCGGTCCCTCGGGGCGGACGATCACGTCGGTCATCACGTCGCCGATGAGGAGGATGCGGGGGTTTGCGCAGGTCCCCGCTTTGCCCTCAGAAGTCGGCATCGCAAAGCGATTCGAGCGCCCGCCGCGCCGCCCGGACGTTTGGCGCCTGCCGGCGCATGGCTGGCAGGTTCACGGCGTCCGGCGCAGCGCTTCGCTCACTGCGGAAGGGTTGCGCCCGATCACCACAAGATAAGCGCGGGCGGCGGCGTCGGGATCTTTGCGTCCCTGTTCCCAGTCCCGCAACGTGCCGAGCGGAATCCGAAACCGCGCCGCGAATTCTTCCTGCGACAAGCCGAGCGCCCTGCGGATGACCTTCACCTGAGGCGTCCGTTTCATATGCGCCAGTCGTTCTGGCGTCAGCGGCTGTGCGTCGGGATCGGCGAGCGCCGCGGCATGGACGTCATCCTCAGACATCGCGTCCGCGCGCCGCCAGTCATTCCTTGTTTTCTTCATAGTATCGCCTTCGCTCGAACGGCTCCGCCAGTCGCGCCGAGATCATCCGAATGGACTCGCCTCTCATCGTGTAAGCGACATAGAGCAGACGGCCTTCGGCCATGCCAATGACGGCGAACCGTTCCTCGCCGTAATCCTCGCTCCCGTCGAGCCAGTCGAGGGCGAAGGGATCCTTGAACGTTTCGCGAGCCGCTTCGAACGTGACGCCGTGGCGCTCGACATTCGCAACGGCTTTTGCGTCATCCCACTCGAATGTTCCATCCCTCATCCATCTACGGCTTAGCCGTAGGGCAGTCAAGGGTCAAGCGCGACCTCGGAGAACGGCTCACCGCGATTAGAGCCCACCCGGTCACTCCAACGCCAGTCGCCGCTTTCGCCGCACAAACGGCGAATGGACCGGGGCGCCCGGCGCGATGCGGCCGTCCGGCCCCCACTCTTCCATGCGGTTGAACGGGATCGTCTCCCGCTCGGCGAGGCGCGGGAGCGCAGAACGGAAGTCCGCGACGACCGCCCTCAACCTCTCTTCGATCGCAGCGGGATCGGAATAGCGCAGTCCGGCCTCGACGCCAAAAGACACGTAAGGGGCAAGGATCTCATACCCCACATAAGCCAGCGTGAAGTTTACCGGCCAGAGGAGGAGATCGATGTCGCCGCTGCGGCCGTCATGTTCGTAGGTGGCGCGGCTGGTGCCGACCGTCACCGACAGCATGGCGCGCTTGCCGGCGAAGCGGCCGTTCTCGAACCGCTTCTTGCTCGTATAGACGGCGCCGTAAGCGAGCACCCGGTCGAACCAGCCTTTCAGCATCGCCGGCGGCAGGTGCCACCACATCGGATATTGCAGGACAATGAGGTCAGCGCGATCCATCAGCGCCAACTCGTCCGTCACAACTTTCGGCAGACTGCCGGTATCAGAAGCGTGGCGCTGTTCGACCTGCGGATCGAAGCGGGCGGGATTGGCTCGATCGGCGAAATGCGCGGGACGCTCGCACGGATCGAATCCGATCGCGTAGAGGTCGGTCGCCGAGACGGTCCAGCCTTCAGCCTCGAGCGCCGCCGCTCCTGAGCGGACGAGATGCGCATTGAAGGACTGCGGTTCGGGGTGCGCCAGCACAAAGTGGGCATGCATTCCACGGCCTTTTCGGTCGGCGGGCAAATAGCCGCTATGCTTTGGCGAGCTCCGCCGCCGTCTGCGCGGCGAGGATGGCGTTGTTCTTGATGAGCGCGATATTGGCCTCGAGGCTCCTGCCGCCGGTCAGCTCCACCACGCGCTGGAGCAGGAACGGCGTCGCCTCCTTTTTCGCCACGCCCTGCGCCTTCGCCTCCGCGACCGCCTCGGCGATGCGCCCCTCGATCATCGCTTCCTCGAGCGCGTGATCCTCGGGGACGGGGTTGGCGATGAGAAGGCCGCCCGGGCCAATGTCGCGCTGGAGGCGGATCATGCGGGCGAGGTCGCGCAACCCGTCGCAGCGGTGCTCCAGCTTGAAGCCCGACGAGCGGGCGTAGAAGGCGGGGAATTCATCGCAGCGGTAGCCGACAATCGCCACGCCCTGCGTCTCCAAGAATTCGAGCGTCTTTTCGATGTCGAGGATCGACTTCGCCCCGGCGCAAACGACGGCGACGCGCGTGCGGGAGAGTTCCACCAGATCAGCGGAGATGTCGAAGGTCTCCTCGGCGCCGCGGTGGACGCCGCCGATGCCGCCCGTCGCGAAGATCTCGATTCCGGCGAGGCCAGCGATGAACATCGTCGCGGCGACCGTAGTGCCGGCCGCGCCGTGGCGCGCCGCGACGGGCGCGAGATCGCGTCGCGAGGCCTTGACCACGCCGCCCGAAAGCTGGCCAAGGCTTTCGATCTCGTTCCGATCGAGCCCGACCCGGAAGCGCCCGCCGATGACGGCGATGGTCGCCGGCGTCGCGCCCGCCGCCCGCACCGCGTCCTCGACCATGCGCGCCGTCTCGACGTTGCGCGGAAAGGGCATGCCGTGGGTGATGATGGTCGATTCGAGCGCGACGATGGGTTTGCGCTCAGCCCGCGCCTCGGCGATCTCGGGCGAGAAATCCATCAAATCGGCGGCGCTCATCGAAGAATCTCCATCCGGCCGCGACCGGCTTTGGCGATTATCGGGATTTGAGGCGGCCGGATCAATGGCGTGCGCGCCCGCGCGCGTGTCAAGCATACGCTAACCGTCCCGGCGCTTTCCCTCGCGTCAAACCGCCGTGGTTTGAAGTTGGTGAGACGAATGCGCTAGTTTCGCTGGCAAAGCCTTGGGGTCTGCGGCCAGGGTCGGGATCGCGGCAGGAGAGCGAGCGAGTTTGGGAACCGACGTCATGGACGACAAGCCAGAGGGTCCTCAGACGCCGAAGCCGGACCTTGCGGCGGCGGTGAGGCGCGCGCGAGTGGAGAACGCCGAACGCTCGGAGGCAATCGCGGATCTGCGCGAGATCGAGGCGGGCCGCCTCGCGCTGATCGAAAGCGCGCTCAAAGCCGTCGTGCGGCAGGCGCCACCGGGCGTCGACATGTTCGATCTGACGCTGACGCAGGGCGAGCATCCGCGCGTCTTTATCGATATGGTGGCCTTCGTCGACATGGGGCGCGACCGGCGGACCTATCGCTTCTTCCAGGACACGCTGCATGGGCGCGTCTTGATCGCGGAGAGCCAGCAGATCGACCGGATCGTGGCCGCGGTTACCAACTACGTCGCGCGCCGCCTCGTCGAGCGCGAGCGCGCCCTCGCGTCGGGATGCGCGGTCGATGAGACGCGAGCGCCGGCCGCCTGGTGGATGCGGACCGCCAGGGCGGCGGCCGAAGCCGGGCGCGGGCCGCAACTGCCTGCCGCCGCTCCCGCCCAGAGCGCGGCGCCGGCCCCGGCCGTAACGGCCGAGCCAGCCGGGCGGCCGCGGCGGGGCTGGGCGCAGCGCCTCAGCCACGCGCTCAGCTTCCTCCTGATGACATTGGGCTCGATCACGCTGATCCTGCTCCTGGCGCTGGCCGGCTATGTCGCCTGGACGATCCGGGCGCGGGACCTCTGGTCGCACTATATCGGCCACCCGCCGTTTTGAGGTTGCGTTCCGACAAGGCGCCGCAGTCGGTTGGAGCCTCGCCACACGTTAAGCAGTAAGGTCAGAGCCGATCGCCCCGCGGAGGAGGACGTTCATGACCTATTGGCTGATACTCGTTGTGATCGGGTTTGGCAGCAATCCGACCGGCGGCTCCAATGTTCCGTCGAACGCCCTGCATGTCGGCAATTTCCCGAGTTTCGACGCGTGCGCCAACGCAGCAAAAGAGGCGATGTCAAAAAACGGCAACGGATCGCCAAACGCCTCGTACCGGTTCTTGTGCGTTGAGGCGTCCAACGGAACCATGCCGCCCCCCTGATAAGTGACGCTCGTTAGGCAGACTTGATTCCGTTACGCTCAGCGTTGACAATCCTTCCCCGACTGACCGCGCGGGCATGCGCGGACGGCGAGGGAAAGCATGGACAGCGCCTTCTTTTCCGACCTTATGGCCTCGATCGCCGAACGCGGGCGGTCGGTCCTCAAGCTCACGGCCTGGCCGAGAGACGCGGCGAACCGCGCCGACTCGCTCGCCGACATGTGCGCCGCGCTGCTGACGGGGCGCGGCGAAGCCTCGGGCCTCGCGCTTGCGAGTGAGATTCTCGCGCGCTACCGCGCGCTTTCCGACGCCGAAAGGCCAGTGTTCTTCCGCGCGCTGGCGGACGGATTCGGTCCCGATCCGAAGCGCGTGCAGGATGCGGTCGCGCGCTGGGGGGCGACTGGCGATGAAGCCGCGGCGAGCGAAATCCACTACGCCAGCGAGCCTCGCCGGCAGGTGCTCTTCCGCCGCCTCAACCGCGCGCCGGGCGGCACGGCGGCCCTGGTCGCCATGCGTGCGGACCTCTTCGAATGCATTCGCGAGGACCGCGGCCTTGCGGTCGTCGATCGCGATTTCCACCATCTCCTCGGCTCGTGGTTCAATCGCGGCTTTCTCGTCCTGCGCCGGATCGACTGGTCGTCGCCGGCCGCGATCCTCGAAAAACTCATTCGCTACGAGGCGGTGCACGAAATCCGCGACTGGGACGACCTGCGCCGGCGCATCGATCCCGCCGACCGGCGCTGCTACGCGTTTTTCCACCCTGCGCTGGTCGACGAGCCGCTGATCTTCGTCGAGGTCGCGCTGACGGCGTCGCCGCCCGACGCGATCGCGCCGCTGCTGGCGGAGAGGCGGGCGCATATCGCGGCGGACAAGGCGCGGGTTGCGGCGTTCTATTCGATCTCGAATTGCCAGCAGGGCCTGTCGAGCGTGAGCTTCGGCAATTTTCTCATCAAGCAGGTGGTGGAGGAAATCCGCCGCGACCTGCCGCGAATTGAGAGTTTCGTCACGCTTTCGCCCATGCCCGGATTTCGCGCCTGGCTCGAGACGACCGACGATCCGGCGGTGGAGGCGCTCGCCGCCGAGGCGCGCCGGCTGGCGCAGGACGAGAGCTGGGCGGCCAATCCCGAAAGCGCCGCGCGCGCACGCAAAGCCTTGGAGCCGCTCGCGGCCTATTATCTCCTGAAGGCCCGCCGCCCGGACGGCCGGGTGATCGAACTCTGTCGCGCGTTTCCATCTCGGCAACGGCGCGCGGCTCGAGCGCATCAACTGGATGGGCGACCTCTCGGTCAAGGGCCTCTTCGAGTTGTACGGCGTGATGGTCAACTATCTCTACGATCTCGCCGAGATCGAGCGCAATCACGAGGCCTTCGCCAACCAGGGCGTAGTGGCGGCCTCGAGCGCGGCAAAGAAACTCCTGCCCAGCGCCAGGGCCCGGACGTCCGCGCCCGCGCTGCCCGCGCCGGGGGCTTGAGGGGGCCGCTTGTGGGCGCGGTCGATGACCGCGCCAGCCGCGATCAGCGATCGCGGCTACAACGATGACCGCGGTTGCCGCGATCGGCGATCGCAGCTGCAATAAGGGAGGAACGCCATGTACGCCGCAATTCGTCAGTATAAATCGAAGCCGGGCATGGCCGACGAACTCGGCGCCCGGATCAAGGACGCGATCTCCCTCATCAGCAGCGTCTCCGGGTTCATGGGCTATTACGTGATCTACGCGCCGGACGACACGGTGACGGCGATCAGCATCTTCAACACCGTCGCTGAGGCGGAGGAGTCGAACAAGCGCGCCCTCGCCTGGATCGAAGAGAATCTTGGCCCGATCGTCGTCGGGCAGGCGACCGCGACCGCTGGACCGGTGATCGTGCACTCACTGCCGTAAGCGGCGCCCGGCCGCTACTTCGTCAAAAAGTCGACGATCATTGTTGTCGTCGCCGCCGGGTTTTCCTCCATGATCCAGTGGCCTGAATTCGGGATGACTCCGCCCTTCACGTCGCTGGCGACGAACTCGAGCTCGGTCGCCATGTCGGCGCCGTAGGATTTCTCGCCCCCGAGCGCCAGCACCGGCATCTTGAGCGTCCCCGCAGCCAGGAACGCCCGGTTGTCGACGCCGTCCTGGGGGAACGCCTTGAACTGCTCGAAGGCGTCGTGCATCGCGTGCGGTTCAGCGTAGAGCTCGGCGTAATGCTCCCGGGTCGCCTCGTCGATCACGCTCGGGTCGGCTGACAATTCGTCCCAGAAGCGATCGAGATAGATGCGCTCGCGGCCGGCCACAAGCCGCTCCTCGTCAGGTCCGTAGAAATTGAAGTGCCAGGACTTCGGATTGCTGAGCTGCGCCGCCCAGTTGCCGACGCCTGGCAGCGGCGCGTCGATCACGACCCATTTCGTAATCCGCCCCGGATACCCGGCCGCCAGCGCATATCCGACCATGTTACCGATGTCGTGGCTGACGAGATCGGCGGCTTTGATGTTGAGCGCGTCCATCACGCCCGCGATGTCCGCGGCCTCGTTCTTCTTCGTGTATCCGTCATCGGGATGCGCCGAGAGGCCCATGCCGCGGAGATCGGGCACGATGACGGTGTGATCGGGCGCCAGCGCCGACGCGACCGGCGCCCACATGTCGCCGGTGTCGCCGAACCCGTGCAGCATCACGACCGCGGGGCCATGGCCCCCGACCCGCACATGCAAGGTGGTTCCATTCGTAGCGATCTCTTCGGTGCGAAAGCCGTCCGGAAACGGCGTGATCGCACAGGCAGGCGCCGCCATCGCGAGCGCGCCAAACAGGGCGGCGAAGAAACGAAACATGCCAATATTCCTGGAGTTCGAGCGACCGAGGGTAGGACGGTCAAAAGCGCGCCACCTCATTCGCTGCGCTCATGGTCCAACTTGGCATGGCCCGCGCGCCCGCCGCGATAACTGCGCTTGGAGCGGGGCTTTGGGTCAGGCAGTCAATCGCCCCAATCTCCCACTGCGCACGCGGCGCCGTCCAGAGCAACATTGCGGACGTTTTAGGGCAAATTGCGATCCAGCCAACTCGTCATCGCGAGAAGCGATAGCGCGTCAAAAGAGGCCCGTCTTTCTATGGGCAATGGCGACGCGGCGATCCAGAGCCGCCGCCGCGGTCCCTACGTTCTCCGCGATTGCTTCCCCCCGGGCCTGACCTGGCCTGACCCGCGGGGTCGCTCGCAATGACCTCACTTCACCGTCGACGACATGACCGCCGCTGCGGCGCCGAGCCAGGAAGCGGAAGGCGCGCGGGCGTGACCCGAGGCGAAGGTGAGCGCAAAAGCGAACGACCAAACCATCACGATTGTCGCAAGAGCGATCGTCAAAGGCCGCTCATTGCGATCGTCGATCACGATTCCGTCGAAGGAACTGGATTGCCTGACATTGAACATGGCCGCGTCTCCGGTCAAACCGCCGCATCGTTTTTGGGCGGCGCTTCATCTCACCATCAGATAAGACCATGATACGCGGCGCATCGCTGTGATGCGCGTCACAGTGCGGACGAGGGCGCGGAAGCGCGCCACGAGGGGACTTATGCCGCCTTTCCACTCGAGCGCGCCTTGGGCAAGTCGATGGATAGCTCGGCGTTCATCTTCGCCAGCGCATCGTCAATTATCCACATATGCGAACTGTGATGAAGGTCGAGTAGTCGACGCACGGAGTTCTCGGACATGCCGAGTTCCTTGGCGAGCCTGACTTTGGACCAGCCGCGGGACCGCATCGTCTCGTAAACGGCGAGCTTTGCGGTGACGAGCGACGGCAGTACCGCCCGCTCAGGTCCGGAGTGTCCCGCGCCCTCTCTCGGCATCGGCTTCCCGGCCTTCATGTATCCTTCGAGAGCCGCAATGACGCTGTCGAGAGCATTTGCCCGAGCTTCCTCTTTCGTCTCGCCCTCGGTCAGCGCCTCCGGGATTCCGGGAAAGCGGACAAGCCACCAACCATTTTCCTGCCGCTCCAACGTGTATCGATATCCGAACGCCATCATCATGCCTCCAAGTCCTCTTTGGTCATGCCCAGCTGATCGAGCATCGCTTTGAGGAGCCCCGGGCCGATCTCTTTCTTACGATCCTTCAGGGTCGTGAACCGGTCGCCGTAGTAAAGCCTTCCGTGACTGCCCTTGCCGTGACTGCTATCAAAAGAGACGGGCACACCACGCTTGCGCCCGACTTTCCTGATTCGCCTCTCGAATTCGCTGCCGAGCATCGGGCAATATCGCACATATCTGTGCGATTTGCAACGTTACATTGCCGGAGTTCCCGGACATCGCGCGATTGGGCGAACTGTTTGCGCGAATGTGCTCCCGCGCCTCACCTCACCCGCGCTTGGGTATCTCCAGCCCCCGCTTCACCGCGGGCCGGGCGAGGCCGCGCTCGAGCCAGGCCGGGACGTGCTTGAGTTCGTGATAGCCGACGAGGTCGCCTGCGTCGTAGAAGCCCACGAGGCCCCTGACCCAGCCGAGCATGGAGACGTCAGCGATCGTATAGTCGTCGCCCATAACCCAGGTCCGGTCGGCGAAACGGCCTTCGAGGACAGCGAGCACCCGCTTGGCCTCGTCGCGATAGCGGTGGAGCGGGCGCTTGTCCTCATATTCGCGGCCGGCGAATTTATGGAAGAAGCCGACCTGCCCGAACATCGGCCCGATTGCGCCCATCTGGAAGAAGACCCACTCAATGGTCTCGTAGCGCCGGATCGGATCGGCAGGCAGGAGCTTGCCGGTCTTCTCGGCGAGATAGAGCAGGATGGCGCCAGATTCGAACAGCGGCAGCGGCTTCCCGCCCGGCCCATCGGGGTCGAGGATGGCGGGGATCTTGCCGTAAGGATTGAGCGAGAGGAATTCGGGCGTCTTCTGGTCGCCCTTACCGAAATCAACCAGATGCGGCTCGTAAGGCAGGCCAATCTCCTCCAGCATGATCGACGCTTTCACTCCGTTCGGGGTCGGCAGCGAATAGAGCTGCAGCCGGTCGGGGTGGGCGGCGGGCCAGCGCTTCGTGATGGAAAAGGCGGAGAGGTCGGTCATGTTCGTTTCCTTTGGGGGACGAGGAACGGAAGTAGCCATCCTACGAGCCGACGGCAATGGCGTGAGGACTTTCAGATGCGCCTGACCCCTCCGCCCCGCCCACCCGCGCCCCCCCCGTTACACCGCCAGCGCCTCGCGCTCGCCGATAGCTTGGCTATCGAGCGCGAGCCCCCTCACGCGCGCGCTGACGCGCCAGAGGCTCTCTTCGCGTTCGAGCCTCACGAGATGATAGCCGGCGCGGGTGCGGGGGTCGCGGGTCGCGGCGGAGGCTGCGGGCGCGCCAAGGACGGGCACTCTTCCGCCGACGGTGCGCGTGGCCCGCGACGGCAAGAAGCGGACGAGCTGCTTGTGGGAGTGGCCGTGCAGGATCGCCTCGGCGCCGTGCTCTTCGATCACCCGCTCGAACGCCGCCCCATCGGTGAGGCCACGGAACGGCGGCGCGCCTCTCGCGAGTGGCGGATGATGAATGAGGACGACGCGGGCGAGCCCCCGCACACCGTTCCCGTCGAGCAGCGCCGCGAAAGCTTGAAGCTGCTCGCGGCCGAGCCGGCCCGTCGCCATCAAAGGCGCCGTCGGCACGCCCGACGAGAGGCCGATGATCGCGACCTCGCCGCGCACCCTTAAGAACGGGAAGCCGCTCGCGCCCGAGTCGCCCGTCGTCCAGGGTTCGAACGTCGCACTCAGCGTCGGCATCGAGGCGCGCACATAGGCGTCGTGATTGCCGGGAACGAAGCTCACGTCGTGAGGATCGCCAAGCGTCCTCAACCAAAGGGCGGCGCGGCGAAACTCGGACGGCATGCCGATATTGACGAGATCGCCGGTGGCCGCGACATGATTCGGCGCCTGCGATCGCAAATCCTCGACGAGGCGGAGCAGCACGCCCATGTCGTTGAGCCCCTCGCGGCCGCGCTTCCAATTGACGTAGCCCATGAAGCGCTTGAGGCGAAAATCGGCGAAGCCGGGCAACGGCGCAGGCGCAAGATGCGGGTCGGTGATATGCGCGATCGTGAAGCCCATGCCCCGCCCTGATTCCGGCGCCCATGCGGCCTCGCGCCGCGATTGACCGGGCGGCAATAAGGGCGCTTCAACGCAAACACAACCCCGGCCAGGGCGCCGGAACGAGAGGCTTGTCCCACCGGCATGGCGTCGTTTCGAACCCGACTGCGATCGCGCGCGGCGCATCTGAGCTTCCTGCTCATGCGTCCGATGACGCTCGGCGTGCGCGCGGTCGTCATCGACGACAGCGACCGGGTGCTACTCGTGCGACATGGTTATGTTTCGGGCTGGCACTTTCCCGGCGGCGGTGTCGAAGTCGGCGAGACCTGCACGCAAGCGTTGGCGCGCGAACTCGAAGAGGAGGCGCGGGTCGCGCTCATCGGCGCGCCGGTTCTCCACGGCCTTTTTTTCAACGCGAAGCCGTCGCGCCGCGACCATGTCGCCGTCTATGTGGTCCGCAATTTCGTGGTGTTGGGCGGGCGCGCGCCCGACTGGGAGATCGAGGAGGCGCGCTTTTTTCCGAGGGCGGCGCTGCCCGAAGGAATCACTGCAGGGACGCGGGCGCGCCTGGCCGAGATCCTCGACGCCGCTCCCATTCGGGACCATTGGTGAGATAATGCGGCAGGACGTGGGCGATGCGCCGCATTTTCACCCCAATAGTTTGATTTCAGGAGCTATGAAAATATCGGGGCGGACGTTTAACGTTAACGAGTTGGTAAGCTCTGGGGCGCTTCCTTTCGTGGCGTAGACTTTTGCAGTCGGCTGGCCTAGCTTGGCCGGCAAACGCGGGGTGATGAATGACCTTACCGTTCGGGCGCCTGGCTGCTTTCGCCCTCTTGGGCGCTGCGGGGGCGATGCTCGCCGGTTGCGACGATTCCTATCTCGACAACGGTCCCAACCGTTCCGAGCAGCCGATCTCGAGCGCCACGCTCGCCGAGATGACGAAGATCGATACGACACCGGCGTCGCCGGTGGTGATCCGCACCTACAAAAAAGAGGCCGAGCTCGAAATCTGGAAGATGAGGTCGGATGGGCATTATGCGCTGCTCAAGACCTATCCGATGTGCCGCTGGTCGGGTCAGCTCGGCCCGAAGACGCGCGAGGGCGACATGCAGGTGCCCGAGGGCTTCTACACGATCGCGCCCGGGCAGATGAACCCGAACTCGCACTATTATCTTGCCTTCAACGTCGGCTATCCCAACGCCTACGACCGCGCGCTTGGGCGCACCGGTGGCTCGGTGATGGTGCACGGCGTCTGTTCCTCCGCCGGCTGCTTCTCGATGACCGACGAACAGGTCGCCGACATCTATACGATCGCGCGCGACGCGTTCCGCGGCGGTCAGCAGGAAATCCAGCTTCAGTCCTACCCGTTCCATATGACCGCGCAGAATCTGGCCAAGTACCGGCTCGACCCCAACATCGCCTTCTGGAAGGAGCTCAAAAACGGCTCCGATCATTTCGAGGTCACACAGGCGGAACCGCCAGTCGTCGTCTGCGGCAAGCATTACGTGTTCGGCGCGACCGCGGACAAGCCGGTTTCCGCGACCGGGTCGTGTCCCTCGCTCCATCGCGACGACGACGTCGAGGCGGCGGTCGCCGAGAAGGCTGACCAGGACGAGGCCAAGGTCGCTGAACTCGTCGCCTCCGGCGTGAAGCCGATCCGGACGGTCTATGCGGACGGCGGGCAGAACCCCGTCTTCGCCGGCTACAAGGACGAAAGCGACCCCGAGGCGCTGGTTTCGGGTCCGCAGGATATCGTGCTGGCGGAGCGGGTTTCCCCCGCCGTCAGGATCGCTGCAGCGCGGGCCGACGCCAAACGAGAGCACGCCAGCATCATGGCGCGGATCAATGGCACGGCGCCGCCCGCCGCTCCGGCCGGGCTTCCTGCCGACGCGGCGGTTGCGACCGCCGAAGTCGCCGGCGCACCAGCGGACAAGGTCGCCAAAAGGGACGAGAAAAGGACGCGAGTTGCGACGGAGGGCGGCGAATCGGCGCCGGCCGTTCCCGTTTCCGCGCCGCAGCCGCAGACCCAGACGGTCGCGCTGGCGTCGACCTCCCCGCCGGACAGTTCGGGCGGCGTCTGGGGCGCAAGCACCTCGACAATGAAGAAGTGGCTGCACCTCGGCGGCCAGGACCCGGCGCAGCCAGCGGTCACGGCCTATGTTCCGGATCAGCCGATTCCGTCTGACGTTCCGCTGCCGCCGCGCCGCGACGCTTCCGTCGGGCAGGGCGAAAAGCCGGCGCATCTGGCGCTGCATGCGCCTCTGCCGCCGGCAAAGCCAGTCGCGGCCGATGCGGCGCCCTCTCAGAACGCGACCGACGGCGCGGCTTCGCCCGCGCCAACCCCTTCCGCCGCGCCAGCGCCTCCTCAGTAGAAGTCCTCGACCTCACGGGGCGCGCGCAGGTTAAAACAGAGGATCGTCTGCGAACCAGTGCTTGCCCTGGTAGACGATCTCTGTCCCTTCATCGTCGCTGCCGACAACGTCGACTTGCGCGCCCTTCTTCAGCAGAACGCACCCCTTCCAATGCACTGCATAGGGAGGGCGGCCGTTGTTGAGGCTCGCCAATGTGCGCTCGTGCGCCTCCGCCCAGGACAGGCAGAATCTCGCATCCTGGGGCAGAGTTTTTCTCCCGGGCGCGACGGACTGAGCATCGGCTTCGCCCGCGAGCGCTGAAATTGCGACGAGCGCGATAAGAGCAACGCGCTCGCCAAGAGCGAATGCATTTTTTGCGACCCGGAATCCTGCGAGCGCGCAAATTGCAGTCAAGGCGGTCGCCATTAACATTGCACGTTGCGTCTTCCATTGGCCGCCGGACACCGGTGATGGGTAGAGGGCGCCCGACTGCATCGAGGCGGCCCTCTTAAACTTCCAGCGATGCGCCCAGCTTGTCGAGCAGGAAGCCGGTTCCCTGTTCCCTCGATCCGGCGTCGTCGTAGCCGTCGAGGAAGGCGCCCTGCTCGGTCACCTGCAGCGTCGCGCGGCCGGGGCCAGCGGATTTGATCTGCATCGTGGCGAGCGAGACGGAGATCTTCCTGACGTCGAGGTGCATTTCGTAGGCGTAGACGATGCGCTCGTTCGGCACGATGTCGTGATAGACCGCGTCGAAGGTCGAGACCACGCCGCCTTCCCAGCGGCCTTTCACTCGCTCGCGCCCGCCGACGCGGAAATCCATGGTACGCTCAATCTCCTGCCACTGACCTTCCGCGCCGCCGAACCATTTGGCCTTCGCCGCCTCATCCGACAGCGCACGATAGACCCGCTCGACCGGCGCGTCATAGGTGCGCTCCAGCGTGAAGGCCGCGTGGACGACTGAGCGGCCGGTCTCGGCAGGCTCGTGCATGCGCCGAAGCTCCGTTGAAAGATTGTCGAGCGTCTCGGCCCATCCCTGCGGCGCGCCGGTCGCCATCCAGGCCGCGTCCGGATCGAGAACAGTGTAGGTCTGAGTGACGTCGATCCGCGTTCCGCCGAGCGCTTCGGAAAAAGTGACCTCGGTCAATGCGCGGAAGAGCGCGTGGCCCTTGACGTCTTCGACTGTGAGATCGAGCGCGAGCCGGTCGAACTTCGAGACCTCGACGAACTTGCCGCGCGCCCGGTGCTCGACGCCGTCGGGCGCGCGCATGAGGACTTCGAACGGTCCGCCGACGCGCATTTCCACCTTTGCCTCCGGCACGGTGAACCCGGCCGGCGCGAACCAGCGCTTCACATGGTCGGCGGTACTCCAGGCCTTGAAAACCAGTTCGCGCGGAGCGTGCAGCGTGCGCGAAATCCGCACTGGCGGCGGCTCGAGCGGCAGGCTTGTCTCAGCTGTCTTGGCCATCGACGTTTCCTTCTGTTTGCAAGGTTGCGAGATAGTCCCCGAGTTGGTCGAGGCGGCGCTCCCATTCGCTCCGCCTCGCGTTGATCCATTGCTCGGCCAGGCTCAACGCCTCGGGATTGATGCGGCAGGTGCGCACGCGGCCGGACTTTGCCGAGCGCACGAGGCCGGACGCCTCCAGCACCGCCAGGTGCTGCATCACCGCCGGAAGCGACATCGCGAGCGGCCGCGCCAGTTCGCTGACCGAAACCGGCGCCCGCGTCAGCCGCTCGACGATTCGGCGCCGCGTCGGATCGGCGAGCGCCTGAAAAGCGCGGTCCAGCGCCCGCGATTGGTTAAGCATTTGCTTTAGTATCACGCCTCGGACAGTTAAGCAAGACCTTTAGGCATCAGCGCGCGACGGTCGCCGAAAGCTGCAGAAAAAGGTGCCTAAGCCGTTGAAAACATGAATAGCCGGTCGGATTCGAACAGCCGGTCGAGCCTGTCAGGGTGTAATCGCGGCAAAGACCGGCATAATGCGCGATTCCGCATCCCGTGCCCCAATCCGGGACGGAGGGCGATCAGGCTCGGTAACCGGCCCGCAACCTTAAGCGCCCATAAACAGAACCCTTCACATTGCGCGGGGCTTGCGGGACCGCGCCATGCCATCGGGAACCGGAAACATCGCGTGGAAGGCGTATGGGTCGTTCGCGTCTAGGTTGGGCCGGATCGGTCGTCGCGCCCTGGTGCATCGCGGTCGGCGTCCTCCTCACGATCACCGCCGAGGCCGGGCAGGAGCCCCCTCAGTACGGCAACGCGGCCGACCGCAACGCGCTCATCGAGGCCAGCGATCCGGTGCAGAAGGCCATTGCGCTCTCGGATCAGATCCGCGCGGTCGACGAGGACGGCATGCCGACGCCGATCGTCGCGGCGCGCCTTGCGGTTGGCGAACCGGGCGACCTTGCCGGCCCCGACGAGATCGAGCCGAACCGCACGCTGAAGGATCCCGTTTCGCCGCTTCCGGCGGTCGACCGGCGCGCCAAGGGCGACCCCTTCATCGGCCTTCGTCCCGGCTTCGACGCGCGCACCCGCCCTGGCGCCGACGCGGACGCGCTCCTGTCCGGGCCGCAGGACCCTCGCGACGCCGAATCCGACCAGAGCCGCACGATGAGCCCCGCCCCCAGCACGGAGGGCCCGAGCTTCAGCGACGGCGCGACCCCCGCCCTGCCGCTAGACATGGCGCTCAACTCCTCGACGCCGACGCCGAGCGACGGCGTGCTCGTGATCGTCGAAGTCGATCCCTCCCAGTCGCAAACAACGGTTGTGACGAAGTCCCTGGCGGACGGCGGCCAGCCGAACTACGCTTCGCTCATCGATCCCAAGGACGGCGCCCGCCAGATGCGCTGCCTCGCCGAGGCGATCTATTTCGAGTCGCGCGGCGAGCCCGAGCAGGGCCAGGCGGCGGTGGCGCAGGTGGTGCTGAACCGCGTGCGCAGCGGCATCTATCCGACGACCGTCTGCGGCGTCGTCTATCAGGACCGCAACCGGCCGTTCGCCTGCCAGTTCTCCTTCGCCTGCGAAGGCAGGTCGCTCCGGATCGAGGAGCCCGGCCCGTGGGCGGTGGCGACCCGCATCGCCCAGGAAGTGGTCAGCGGATCGAACTACAACGCGGGCGTCGAGGAAGCGGTGAATTACCACGCGAACTACGTCTCGCCGTTCTGGATCGGGTACTTGCGCAAGGTCGACCGGATCGGCAACCATATCTTCTACGCGATGCGCGACGGCGTGAACTGGGCGCCGGGCGCGCTCAACGGCCACGGCGACCGGCCATAGCGGCACGTCCGACGCCGCTGTTGTTTTCGATCAGGCGAGCAGGCTTTCCGCGCTGACCCACTTGAGCCCATGCGCCGCCGCGACGGGTTCGCAGGTCACCTTCCCGTCATGCACGTTAAGCCCCGCAAGCAGGTGCGGATCGTCCTGCATCGCCTTGCGCCATCCCTTGTCCGCGAGCGCGAGGGTGAAGGGCAGCGTCGCGTGGTTCAGCGCGAAGGTTGAGGTCCGGGCGACCGCGCCCGGCATGTTGGCGACGCAATAGTGCACGATGCCGTCGACGACATAGGTCGGGTCCGAATGGGTCGTTGGCCTCGAGGTTTCGCAGCAACCGCCCTGATCGATCGCAACATCGACGATGACGGCGCCGGGACGCATCGTCGCCAGCATCGCCCGGGTAATGAGCTTCGGGGCCGCGGCGCCTGGCAGCAGCACCGCGCCAATGACGAGATCGGCATGCCGCACAAGATCGGCGATCGAGGCGCGGGTCGAATAGACGGTGCGCAAAGCCGAGCCAAACTGGGCCGAGAGCCGGCGCAAGGCTTCGTGCGACCGGTCGACGACGGTGACGGACGCGCCCATGCCGACTGCGATCGTCGCGGCATGGGTTCCCGAGACGCCGCCGCCGAGAATGAGCACGTTGGCGGCCGCGACCCCCGGCACGCCGCCGAGCAGAACGCCGCGGCCCCCCTGCCCCTTTTCGAGCGAATGCGCTCCGACCTGCGGCGCGAGGCGGCCCGCGACTTCCGACATCGGCGTCAGGAGCGGCAGGTGGCCTTGCGGGTCGGTCACGGTCTCGTAAGCGATGCAGGTCGCGCCGGAAGCGATGAGATCCAGGGTTTGGGGGAGATCGGGAGCGAGATGCAGGTAGGTGAACAGAATCTGCCCTCGGCGCAGGAGCTTGCGCTCCTGCGCCAGCGGCTCCTTCACCTTCACGATCATGTCCGCGCGCGCGAAGATTTCGGTCGGCCGCTCGACCAGCTCGGCGCCGGCGCGCGCATATTCCTCGTCCGGCGATCCCGACCCGAGGCCGGCCGCTTTCTCGACGATCGCGCTATGGCCGTGATGGACGAGTTCGGCGACCGCAGCCGGCGTCATGCCGACGCGGAACTCGTTGTCCTTGATCTCCTTGGGAACGCCGACGAGCATGGATGCGCCTCCTTGGCCTGCGCGCGCGATCATCCAACGTTTTCGAATCAATTGCCGCCGGATTTGACCCGGATTGGCGTCTCTTGCCGGAATGTTGCGCGAAATCCCGGGATTGTCGAATGTTCGTGCGCGTCGAGATCGACTACGCAATTCCGCGGCGTCTCGCACGTCCAGACGACGCGGACCCCGCGCAAGGGCCAAGAAGCGACCGCGTCGCCGGTCTGATGACGCGCGCGCTTTGGCTTGCAGTCCGGAGTTCTGATAAGGACGGCAGACAGCTTACGAGGGGAAACGGATGGCTTTGTCAGTCTCTCGGCGTCTGCGGATCGCGCCCGCGGTTGCCGCCCTGGTCGCGCTCGGTCTTGCATCGGCTGCGGCGGGAACCATCGACAAACTGCGTCAGGACAAGACGATCCGCCTCGCGGTTCGCGACGACGCTCCGCCATTCTCGTTCAAGGACTCCAACGGCCAGCCCGCCGGATTCATCGTCGATCTCTGCCGGGCAGTCGCGAGAAACCTGGCGGCCCAGCTCAATCTGAGCGAACTGAGCGTCGCCTATGTCCCGGTTACCGCGGCCGACAGGTTCGAAGCGATCGAAGCCGGCAAAGCAGACCTTCTGTGCGAGCCGACGTCCGACACGCTGTCGCGCAGGGAGCATGTCGACTTCTCGATCGCGACCTTCGTCGACGGCGCAAGTCTGCTGGTTCGCGGCGACGGACCTGCCGACTTTGGCGCGCTGGCCGGCAAGAAGGTCGGCGTCCTTGCTGGCACCACCACCGAGCAGAGCCTGCGCGACACCCTAGCGAGCGCCAATATTTCGGCCGAGGTCGTCGCGGCTAAGAACTCATGAGGACGGCCTGAAGATGCTCGACGAGGGGGCTGTCGCCGCCTATTTCGCCGACCGGGCGATTCTTGCCTACCTTGCCTCCAAGAGCGGGGAGGTCGACAAGCTGCGCCTCGCCAACAACTATTTCTCCCTCGAGCCCTATGCGCTGGCGCTGCCGCGCGGCGACAGCGACTTTCGCCTTGCGGTGGACCGCGCTCTGAGCCGCATCTACAAATCCGGGGAGATCGCCGCCGTCTTCGCCAACACGTTCGGCGCGCAAATGCAGCCGAGCGACACGCTGAAGACGCTCTACCTCGTTTCCGCGCTGCCGGAATGAGTCGTCTTCCGCGATTGGCGGCCAGGAGAAACGCGTGACGGAGCCGAAGCCGGACATTGCCGAGATGCCGTTCGAGGCAGCGCTCGCGGAGCTTGAGCAGATCGTCGATCAACTCGAAAAGGGCGCCGTGTCGCTGGAGGATTCGATCAAGCTCTACGAGCGCGGCGAGGCTTTGAAGACCCGTTGCGACGACTTGCTCAAGAGCGCCGAGATGCGGATCGAGAAGATTACGCTCACCGCCGCCGGCAAGCCGAAGGGCGTCGCCCCGCTCGACGGCGATTGACCGGCTGCAATTGCGACCCCGCGAACCTGCCGCGGAGCGCCCGTGACTCGCCGCTCGCCCGGGAATCTCAAAGATTTATGTCGTTTTGTGACAATTCCGCGAACGGCGTCAATTCCGTAACGCACTGTTAACCAAATCACCCTCATCTCGTAAGGGTTCGTTAACCCCTGCCCATGCATTGCGAACCGCAAAACCTGGGCGCGCAAAGAAACTCGAGGCGAAAACAATCATGCGAACCATTGCGTTTGTGACCCAGAAGGGCGGATCCGGGAAAAGCACATTGGCCTCGTCGCTGGCCGTAGCGGCGCGGGAAATGAAAGAAAAAGTCTGCGTCATCGACACCGACCCACAAGGGTCGCTGACCAACTGGGCCAAGACGCGCGAAACGCGCGACATCGAAGTCGTCGCCTCGGGCGCCGCGCGGCTTCCGGCTCTTCTGGCTCAACTCAAGGCGAAGGGCTTCACGCTCGCAATCATCGACACGCCGGGCGCGGAGGGGCCCGCGTCGGCGGCCGCGATGGTGGTCGCCGACCTCAACATCATCCCCTCGCGTCCGAGCATGTTCGATTTGTGGGCGAGCGCCAAGACGCGAGCCGCCTTGAAGGATGTCGGCGGCGACTTCGTTTTCCTGCTCAATCAATGTCCGCCTGCCCAACAGACGGCCCGGGTCCAGGACGGAGTGGAGACGCTGGAGGAAATGGGCGGACTCATTTCACCGCTGATCCTCGCGCGGGTCGACTATCAGGAAGCGGTCCGGCACGGGTGGGGCGTCACCGAACTTAATCCCAACGGCGCCGCGGCCGAGGAAATGCGCAGTCTCTGGGCGTCGATCCGGCGCCGGCTCGCCCGCGCCAGACCTCGATCCGCCGCGCGCAAGGCGGCGTGAACTCAACGCGAGGATCCCGCCCTTTCGCGAATTTCGGCAGGACGCTCTCCCCGGGCGCCCCGCTTCTTTTTTTGGACGGGCTTTAGCCCCCGAGCCGGGTGCGGATCGTTTCACCGCCGCGTCGGATCGTCAGGTCCCACCAGCGTGACCGCTCCGAACAGGCCTTTTCGAGGTCTCGGGTCGTCGCGATTTTCTGTCCGTTGACCGCGACGACAACGTCGCCCTTCTGCACTCCGACCTGCGCGGCGGTCGACCCGTCCCCGACGGCGGCCACGACGACGCCTTCGCGCACGCCCTCGAGCGACAGTTCCTCCGTCACCGCCGGCGACAAATTCATCACCTGCGCGCCTTCGAAGGGGGACGCGGCGTGAATGACGAGCGCATCGCGCGGCGGGACTTCCGGCGCCGAGGCGAGCTTCAACGACAGATCGAGCGTTCGACCGTTGCGCAGCACCGTCATCTTCGTCACGCCCCCAAGCGGCTTGACGCCGAGCCGGAATCCGACGCTCTCGGCGTCATCGACGCTCTGACTGTCGATGGCCGAGATGAGGTCGCCGCGCTTCAGGCCTGCCTCGGCCGCGGGGCCGACGTCCGCGACATCGACGACCAGCGCGCCGGCCGGGCGTGCGAGGCCGAGGTTCTCGGCGATGTCCTTCGAGACGTTCTGCAGCGTCGCCCCGAGCCATGGCCGCTTGACGGTCTTGCCTCCGTGCAGCGCCACTTCGACCACGCCCTTGACCATGTTGACCGGAATGGCGAAGCCGAGGCCCATGCTGCCGCCGGACCGCGAATAGATCATCGAATTGATGCCGACGAGCCTGCCGTCGAGATCGACCAGCGCGCCGCCCGAATTGCCCGGATTGATGGCGGCGTCCGTCTGGATGAAGAAGCCGTAGTCGCTGGCCCCGACCTGCGTGCGCGCGAGCGCCGAAACGATCCCCTGCGTCACCGTCTGGCCGACGCCGAACGGATCGCCGATCGCGATGACGAAATCGCCGACCTCGAGCGCGTCCGAATCGCCGAGTTCGAGCGTCGGGAAATTTCCTCCTCCCTTGAGGCGCAGGATCGCAAGGTCGGTGCGCGGATCACGCAGCGCGATCTCGGCGTCGAACTCGCGCTTGTCGGCCAGCGCGACCCGCACGTCCGTCATGTTTTCGATCACGTGATAGTTGGTCACAACCAGGCCCGATGGATCGACGATGACGCCCGAGCCGAGCGCCTTCTGCACCCGCTGGCCCTCGCCCACGCCGCCGCCGAAGAACCGCTGGAAAATCGGGTCGTCAAACAGAGGATTGCGCGGCATCGTATCGACCCGCGACGCATAGACATTGACGACTGCGGGGGCGACCTTCTTGACGACCGGCGCGAAGGAGAGACGCACCTCAGCCGGGCTTTGCGGCGCGATCTTCTGAACCGTGTCGGCGAAGGCCGAGCCGCAAAAGAGTGCAAAGATCGCAGCGAACGCGAACCGTATCAATCGATCCTCCAAACCGGCGAGAGCGGCGCTGATATAGGTGGGCGACGGGCGCGCTGCAAAGCGTGGGCGGCGAGGGGCGCCATTTCCGGGCGCGTTTTGGGCGTTTTCAAGCGCTTGCGGCGCCATTTCGGGCCGGACGCCCGACGGCGCCATGAAGGCAAATGGCCTTCCTGGGGCAGGCTCCCCATCACGCCAAGAGCGGACGCCGTTTTCGGCGCGAATCGAGCCTTTTCAATCGCTCGAGGCGTCATTTCCGGGCGGCTGGCCGGCGGCGCGTGAAGGCGCGCGAGTTTATCGCCGGCGCGGCGCGGCGCGCCGTGACGACGCGTCCGACCGGCGGAAGGGTCCCACCGACATCGCGGCCAAGGAGGCACGAAGCGCCTCGCTGAGGCAGCGAACGGCCCGGCGAGGAGTTCCGCATGCCGCGCGGATTCTGCGAAATCGGACACCCGATATTCAACACGGCGGCGTGAGAACAAAGATAGAACATATTCCGGCCTTTGACAAGAGAATGTTTAATTTGTGAGAGGTGCAGGCTCCCCAGGAATGGGACGACGCGCTTTGATTGTTGCACCGCCGCGCACCGGCTTGCGATCTCGGAGTGCATGCCTCAATTTCGCGCGATGACCTTTTCTCCGGCCGAATCCACCGAGAACGTCGACGGCTACGCGCCCGACGGCGCCTATGCCTTTGCCCGGCTGGCCTTGTCGCTGCTCATCTCGACGTTGGTCGGGGCGGGAATGTGGGCGATTATCGTGGTCCTCCCGCAGGCGCAGCGTGACTTCGGCGTCGATCGTGCGGCGGCCTCGCTGCCCTACACGCTGATGATGTGCACGCTCGCCTTCAGCACGATCGCACTCGGGCGGATGACGGATCGCCGCGGCATCGCGCTGCCCATGGTCATCTCCGGCACGAGTTTGGGCCTTGGTTTTGTTCTCGCAGGCTACGCCCCGAACCTCATGGTGTTCTCGGGCGCCCACGTGCTGATCGGCGTCGGCGCGGGGACGGGTTTCGGGCCGATGATGGCCGATATTTCGCATTGGTTCGTCAAGCGGCGCGGGCTCGCGGTGGTCGTCGTGGCGTCGGGCAATTACCTCGCCGGCACGATCTGGCCATTGCTGATGAACTTGACGATGCCACTGGCCGGTTGGCGGGCCACCTATGCCGGCATCGGCCTCGTCATCGCCGCGACGGTGGCGCCGATGGCCCTGGTCATGCGTCGACGTCCGTCCGCCGGCGTGTTCGACACAGCGGAGGCGGCGACCGCGGCCGCGCGCGCCGATGTCGGCATATCGCCCCGAATGCTGCTCGTCCTCCTGGTTCTTGCCGGCTTTTCCTGCTGCGTCGCGATGTCGATGCCGCAGGTTCATCTCGTCGCCTATTGCGGCGATCTCGGCTATGGCGTGGCGCGCGGCGCCGAAATGCTGTCGCTGATGATGCTGCTCGGCATCGTCTCGCGCATCGGCTCAGGAATTGTATCAGACTTTATTGGCGGCTCGGCCACTCTGATGATCGGGTCCTTCATGCAGGGGGTCGCGCTCCTGCTCTATCTCTATTTCGATGGCCTGACGTCGCTGTTCGTCGTATCGGGAATATTCGGCCTGTTCCAGGGCGGAATTGTTCCGATGTATGCCGTCATCTGCCGCGAGCTATTGCCTCCTCGACAGGCGGGCGCGGCGATCGGCCTCGTCGTGTCCGCGACCATCTTCGGCATGGCGTTCGGCGGCTACTTCTCTGGCGTCATCTTCGATCTCACCAGCTCGTATCGCCTGGCGTTCCTGAACGGAGTGGTTTGGAACGCATTCAATTTCGTTATCGTCGCCTGGCTCTTCTGGCGCCGGCAGCGGCGCCTACCGGCGGGCGCGCTAGTGGCCGCCTAAGCCAGAGTCAAAACGCGACGAGCGGTGAGAACGCTCGTCACTGACGCCAACATCGCCGTCAAATGGGTTGTCGAGGAGGAAGGGACACTAAGGCGTTGAGGTTCTTAAGCGATCGAGACTGATCGCGCCCGAGCTCCTGGTTTGGCGGCCGAGCTCACCGGCGATTATGCTCTTCGTTTGGCGACCGTCACCTTCGCCGCCTGCTTCGCAGCGCGTCGCTTTTCCGCTGCATAGGCTTTCTTCCGAGACGCCTGCCGCTGTTCCCTCGCGCCGGCCCCGGCCTCGCCCGGCGCTTGCTCGACGCGGGCGTTGGAGCCGCGGCCGGAAGTCTTGACGCCCTCAACGGCGTCCGCCGCCAATTGGTCGCGCCTAGCTTCATAGAACGCGCGCAGCGCCTGGTTGATCCGAGTTCTGGTAGCCCTTGCCCTGGGCGCGGAACCAATCAAGCACGTCGCGGTCGAGCCGCAGCGTGACGATGTCCTTGCGTGGCGGCAGGCTAAGCCGCGCCTGCGTCCAATCGTGTTTGAGCGGCGGCGCGTCGGGGTCTTCCGCCACCGCCTTGGCGATGTCGGCGTCCGTCATCGCGTCCAAGCGCGCGTCGTCGGTCTCGTCATTCAGCCGGTACGCCTTGTCAGCCGAAATGCGCGTGACATTTTTTCTGTTCTCTCTCATTCGCTTTCCTCGCGCTGATGATCCTGCGAGTCGCGCCGCGCCAAGTGTAGGCGACGGCGTAGACTCGGCCCTCGATTTCGCCCAAACAGTTGATGCGGGTTTCTCCGTAGTCCTTGCGGCCGTCGATGATCTCGATCGTCGGTCCGCCAAAAAGCTGGGGCATGCGCCGAAAATCGACTCCGTGCTTGGCGAGATTGGCTTCCCGCTTCTGTTCGTCCCACTCAAAGTCCATCGCCTGAATATGTGGTGGACCGGCTCGCTGTGTCAATACATTTGTAAATATGCCGACTCCGCCGCGGCGCGCGACACCTTAAGGCCGGGCTTGGCGAGGGGCGGCTCAGCGGTCCGCTTTAAGCCCGCCAGGGCCGCGGCGACCGGGAAACGGTGATGCATACATGTTTACAATATTCGGCGCTGCCTTCGGCGTCTGCGGCGACGACGGAGGCGACGGCGAAATAAGGGGAAAAATGCACACTCACCGTAAGCCCGGCTTGGCTGCCGGCGGGTTCGTCGGCTATGGGTTCCGCGAGCGCGCGCTCGAACGCGATCAGTCTCGTCCGCTTCCGCAAAGAGGTAGGCCATGGCGTCAGGAAACCTTCAGCGCCGACACCAGAAGGCCGTACACCGGAAGAAGCTGCTGGCGCAAAGACGCCGGCTCGAGGCGGCCGGTCCAAATGGGACCCTGGCCAAGGACGTGCGCCGTGCGGCGGCGGCGCCTCTTCACTCCTGCTTCGCGCAAGACGGGCTGTTCGAGTCCGGCCTCGGAATGGTGATCCTGACCCGCAAGACCGGCGGGGACAGGTTTGCCACCGCCAGCTTCCTGGTCGACGTCTACTGCCTCGGCGTCAAGAATGTCCTGTTCCGCGAAACCGACGAAACGGAAATGAAATTCTTCCTCGAGACGGTCGAGGCAGGCGCGCCGCTGGCGCATGTCGATCCTCCATATGCGCGAAAGCTGCTGCGCGACGCGGTCGCCTACGCGCAATCCCTCGGATTGGCGCCTCACGCCGACTATGCCGCAGTGGAGCCGCTGTTCGCCGAGGTCGCCCCCGACGCCTGTGACGCCCAATTCCAATTCGGTTGTGAAGGAAAGCCCCGTTACATCCCCGGGCCGTTCGAGTCTCCAACCCAGGTGCGCCGGCGGCTCGACCTCCTGCACCGACGGCTCGGCGCTGGCGGTTTTGATTTTGTCGAGGCTGTGGACGCCGAGGACGCTCTCGCCGAAATGGATGAGGACGAGGACGTCGACATCGACGCGGCCTACGATCCCGCCATCGCTCCGGATCCGGCGCAATGGCTTGCCCTCGATGAGGATGAGCGGATGCGCCGGGTGGAGGACTGCCACCGACGCGCCGGCGTTTCGCTGCCGAATGAAACATTGCATGCCGTCCTCCATGTCGCCATCGAGAATCAGATCGCGATGGGCGACGAGCTGCCGGTGCGGCGGGCGGTGGATCGGTTGATGCGTGAAGGCCTGGATCGGCGTGAAGCAATTCACGCCGTGGGCACGGTGCTCACTGAGCGCCTGAACGAAGCGTTGAAGGACCCGGAGGCGAAGGCCTTCCAGAAGGAAGCCTATAATGCGGCAATCGAGCGGATCACCGCCGAAAGCTGGCGCCGCTATTGGGAAGACGCAGAAGACTGATCGGGATCGCGCGCGCGGCCCGAGAGAGCTATCGCGTTGCGGCGATCGGCTTGTCGCTATAGCTTGGCGCGCGTCGGCCGGTAGGTCATTCCCCGTTTAAGGAACGACGTCACACGGGAGGGCTCTGATGAGCGCCATACCGACAAATGAGCAAGTGTTTGGCCAAATCGATTTGCGCGGACGCGCAGCTAATGATCTCGCCCCATCATCGCGCGGGCGAATCTGCCAGTTCGCCGTTCAGGCGGCGTGATCCCGCGCATTTCGATTCTTGATCGTCTGGATTACCTCGAAGCCCTCGAACTCCGGATGGCCGAGATAGAGCGGCTTGTTGGCGCCGGCGTCACGATGGGCAGCTCGAAAATGTTCGGACTGCGTCCACGCGGTAAAGGCCGCTTTGCTCGCCCAGACCGTGTGCGACGAATAGAGCACGTGATCATCGCGGTCGGGCCCACGCAAGAGATGGAACTCCAGGAACCCGGGCACGCGGTCGAGATGTGTGTCGCGCGAGAGCCACACCTGTTCGAACGCACTCTCGGCGCCCTTCATGACCTTGAAGCGATTCATGGCGATATACATGGCGATTTCCTGTTGAAATGGGGCGGCAGAGTTGGGGGACCTCGAAGGCGCCGGCTCGCGATTTTTGCCTGCGGCGACCTCCGGGTTCACGAAGTTTCGGGTCGCCGCGACATTAGCGGAGCGCGGCAAGCCGTGGCAAGATCGTTCCGCCGCCCTCCGCGCATTCTCAGCCCGGCAAGTCGAAGCGCATCAGCGCGCGCTCTTGCAGGCCGGCGCACCACATGCGGCGGCCGACGCGGCAGACCCCGGTCACCATCGCATAGCCGCCGTCCGTCCATTTGAAGTCATGCACGCACGCGCCGCGCTCGTCGTACGCCGCGATCCAGGCGACACGCGACGGCTTGGGCAGGATGCTCTCCGGCAGGCGCGCCGCCTCGCACGGCGCGAGGACGATCTTTCCCCGCGTGTGGCCCTTCTCGAGCTCCATGTACGCGGCGCGGACCTCGCCGAGCGGGAAGGTCTTGGCGATCGGCACGTCCAGCTTGCCCGAAGCGGCGAGCTCGGCGAGCTCGGCCAGAACCTCGGCGTTCTTCGCGGCCGCGCTGCCCTCGGCCTTCACGCCGTATTGCTGCGCGGCGGCGAAATCGATGATCGTGTTGATCCGCTCCCTCGGCACGCCGAGTTCGATCGCAAGCTTCACATAGCCGTCGCCGTGGCAGTCGATGAACGCATCGATCTTCTCTCCGCGCAGCCGTTCGGCCAGGCCCTCGGCGTAAGCCACCGGCTTGACCCCGTGCGCCCTCAGCCAGTCGTGGTTGGCCAGGCTCGCAATCCCGATGACGTTCGCGCCCGCGTCCCTGGCGAGCTGCACGGCGATCGACCCGACGCCGCCCGCCGCGCCCGAAACGGCAACCGTGTCGCCGGCTTTGAGCGCGACCGCCCGCACAGCGGCATAGGCCGCACTTCCGGCGACGGCCAGCGATCCGGCGACTTCCCAAGACAGATTCTTGGGCTTCGCCGTGAGGTTCTTCGCCTCCACGACCGCATATTCCGCGTGGCTTGCGCGCTTGTCGGTAGATCCAACGACCTCATCGCCGACCGCAATTCCTGAAACGCCTGGTCCGGTCTTCGTGACGATGCCGGCGAGATCGCTCCCTTCGCCCGAGGGAAAGGTCGCCGGCCACAAAGCGTGAAGCAGGCCCTCGCGGATCTTCGCTTCACCCGGATTGATCGAGGCGGCCTTGACCTTGACCTGCGCCTCTCCCTGGACTGGCTCGGGGACCGGAACGTCCTCCACATTGAGCACGTCGATCCCGCCATATCTGTCGAACCGCACTGCCTTCATGGCTCTCATACCAAAGGCCTCACGGTCTAACTCATTGGGGGGGATTCCCTTGGCGCGTAATTTCTGACTCTTTGAGGTCGGAGGATTCGCGCCATGCCAGCAGCGGTGAAATTGCGAGACGACTATTCGGCTGAGGAGCTTCGGGCGCTGGCCCGGCGCTCGAAGGACGTCAATCAGAGCCGGCGGCTCTTGTCGCTTGCGGCGGTTCGCGACGGAATGGATCGCGGCGAGGCGGCCAAGATCGGGGGCATGGATCGCCAGACCTTGCGGGACTGGGTGCACCGGTTCAACGCCACTGGTCCGGATGGGCTCTTCGACAACTGGACGGACGGTCCGACGCCGCGCCTGTCGCCGGAACAACTGGATGAGTTGGCGAAGATCGTCGAGAGGGGGCCGGACCGGAAAGTCGACGGCGTCGTGCGCTGGCGGCGGATTGATCTTAAGTGCGTCATCGCCCAGCGCTTCGGCGTCGACTATCACCAGCGCTATGTCGGCAAGCTTCTCAAGAAGCTCGGCTTTTCCCACATGAGCGCCCGGCCTCGCCATCCGGCTCAAGACGAGCGGATTGTCGAAGCATATAAAAAAACTTCCCGCGCGCGCTGAGCGCTCATCTCGACGGCCTGCCGGCGACAACGCCGATCGAGATCTGGTTTCAGGACGAAGCCCGCATCGGCCAGAAGAACGGGCTGGTGCGCCAGTGGGCCAGGCGAGGAACGCGGCCTCGCCAACCTGCCGATCAGCGCTATGAGAGCGCCTATCTCTTCGGCGCCATTTGTCCCGCCCGAGGTGTCGGGGCCGCGCTCGCGCTGCCCTTCGCCGACACCGAGGCGATGCAGCTTCACCTCGAGGAAATCTCCCGCCACGTCGCCGAGGGCGCCCACGCCGTCCTCTTGCTCGACCGCGCCGGATGGCACACCACCGCGAAGCTCGACGTGCCGAGCAACATCACACCGATCTTCCTGCCGTCCCGTGCGCCGGAGCTGAACCCGGTCGAAAACATCTGGCAGTTTCTGCGCGGCAACTGGCTCTCAAACCTCGTCTTCGAAACCTACGACGACATCATCGACGCCGCCTGCGACGCCTGGCGCAAACTCGTCGCCCAGCCAGAAACCATCACCTCAATCGGAATGCGCGAATGGGCCCACATCGGTCAGACCTCATGACTCTTGGTATCACTCCTGTGTTCGATGGGCTGTAGGTCGCGACCTCCGACCGCGCGGCGGCTGGTCGCCGACCCAGCCCTAGAGGGCCCGTTCGTTGACCGCGACACCGCCATCCCGCCCCGCTCCATGACGCGGTCTGCGCCCCATGAGATGGGTTCTGAACGCCGGCTTTCAAAGCCGTTGGTGATGAAATGAGCCCCCGCTCGCGCCTTCTCAGCCCGGCAAGTCGAAGCGCATCAGCGCGCGCTCTTGCAGGCCGGCGCACCACATGCGGCGACCGACGCGGCAGACGCCGGTCACCATCGCATAGCCGCCGTCCGTCCATTTGAAGTCATGCACGCAGTCGCCGCGCTCGTCGTACGCCGCGATCCAGGCGACGCGCGACGGCTTGGGCAGCACGCTCTCCGGCAGGCGCGCCGCCAACCGGCGCAGAAAGAGCGGCAGCTTGTGCAGGCTTTCGAGCGCCGGGTTCGGTTCCGAGGCGAACGCGACCCAGACGATGCCGTCGTCGGCGCCGAGATTGTCGGGAAAGCCGGGAAGCTCCGCGATCACGTCGCTCGACCCCGCCCGGTCGCCGGCGAGCGAGAGACGAAGCAGACGACGTCCGGCGGTCTCGGCGACGATGAGGCTTTTTCCGTCGCGCGTCCGCACGAGGCCATTGGCGAAGCGCAGGCCCTCCATCACCTTTGTCAATGCGCCGTCCGCCGCGCGCCGATAAACGCGTCCGGTCGGCACGTTCTCGACGATGTCCTTTTTCCAGTCATGGATGTCGTAGCGCATCGACGAGACGGTGAAGAAGAGATCGCCGTCGGGCGCGGCGACGACGTTGCTGCAAAAGATGAGCTGCTCCGCGCGATCGTGGGTGACGAGCGTCTTGAGCGCGCCGGACTTGAGATCCAGCTCCATGAGACCTTTCGGACTGTCGCAGATCAGGAGCCGCCCGTCGTCCGTCGCTTCGAGACCTAAAGGCCGCCCGCCCGTGTTGGCGACCTCGCGCACCGCCCCGTCCTCTGGCGCGACAGCGAGAACGCGCCCGTCCCGTAGCCCGGTGTAGATCACACCGTCCGGTCCGACCACGACGTCCTCCGGCCCCTCGCCGGGCAAGGGTATGAGGGCATAGGCGGGCGGCGAAACGGTCATGGCGTGTCCCCCTTGCGGCGTCGCGCTTCGAACTTGCGGGGATCGCGGCGCTGCGCCCCCTAATGTGCAGCCGGCTGCCGGCTTAGCTCCTCGAGCAGCGGGCGCAGAGCGTCGAGCTCGGCGCCGAAACCGGCCCAGTCTCCGGCCTTTAGCCGATCCATGGCGCGATCAAAGTCTGCGAGCGCCTGCCGGGCTCGCTCATCCGCTGGGCCTGAAGGCGAGGAACCGACGACAGCCGGCAAGCCCGCGGCTGGGGCGGATTCTTTGAACAATGCGGCGAGCGCCGCTGGCAGCGTCTCCTCCATCACCACGCGCTCGCCGTAGGCCGCAATCACCCGCTTGAGTTCCGGAAGCTGGCCGGACTGCGCGCGCAGATAGAGCGGCGACACGTACAGGATCGAGTTCCCGATCGGCACGACCAGCAGATTGCCGCGAATGACCCGCGAGCCCATCTGATTCCACAGCGAGATTTGCTGCGAGATCTCGGTGTTCTGGTTGATGCGGGCCTCGATCTGGAACGGCCCGTACACCAGCTTTTCCTTCGGGAACTCATAGACGATGAGCTTGCCGTATTCAGGCAGGTCGCAGCGCGCGGCCAGCCAGGCGATCATGTTCTCCCGCTGGCTCGGCGACATGGGCAGCATGAGGAAGAACTCGGTGCGCGATTCGCCGGGCAAGCGCATCATGATGTAGTAGGGCGCCATCCTGGTCTCGCCGCCGACATCCACCTCATCAAGCGCTGTCGGCTCGCGGGGAAATTGCCAAAGGTCCTCGCGATTGTAGAACACCTCAGGCGCGTCCATGTGATAGGCGCGGTACTGTAGGGCTTGAATAGTGAAGAGGTCCTCGGGGTAGCGAATGTGCGCTTGCAGATCCGGCGGCATCGCAGCGAACGGCTTGAACAGCGAGGGGAAGATCCGACGGTAGGTCGCGACGATCGGCTCGGCTGCATCCATGACATAGAATGTGACCGTCCCGTTGTAGGCGTCGATGACGATCTTCACTGAATTACGAATGTAGTTGATGTCGCCGCTGCCGGGTTCCGGCTTGGCGTAGGGGAACCAGTCGCTCGTGACGTAGGCGTCCTGAATCCAGTAGAGCCGCCCCTCGCTGATCGCCATGTAAGGGTCGCGGTCGAGTTGCAGAAACGGCGCGATCGTCTCCACCCGATCCTTGATGTTTCGATGAAGCATGACCTTGCTCTCGCCGGCGATGTAGCCGCTGAGCAGGATGTTCACATCGCCGAAATACCAGGCGAACAGGGACCTCCAGCCGATCCCGCCGATCGGGACGCCGTCCGCGCCGTCGTAACGCGTATAGGCGTTGTCCGTTCCCTTGGGATAGTCGAACTCGGGCGTGGCGCCTTTGACGATCACGTAGCCGGCGCCGCTTTGTCCAAAATAGATGCGCGGCTCGGTTATCGGCGGACCGCCGGTCGCCACCGGCGGGATGTCCTTCAGGTAAAAGATCGGCAAGCCCTCGGCGGACTTCTGGGTGACCGGGGACATCACCACCCCATTGCCGTGAGTGAACAGGAGATGCAGGTTGACCCAGGTTTGAGCGTTGGCGGACAGCAACGAAGGGTAAAGCTCGCGCGGCGAGAGCATGACCTGCTGATAGGAGTTGTCGAGATGGTAGCGATCGACGTCGACATCGAGGAACCGGTAGTAGGTTCGGATCTCCTGCAGTTGCGCGTAGGTGTCCAAGAGCGGTCGCCAGTCCCATAGCCGGATGTTCTCGACGGTCCCGCTGTCGGCCTTGAGCGACTGAAAGGTGAGATCCTGTTCCGCGGGGAATGGTTTCACCGTGATCTCACCGAGGTTGTAGGCTTCCCGCGTGAGCGCGATGTTGCGCTCAATGGACGGCGTCTCCAACTGCAACTCGTTCGGCTTGACATAGAAGCGCTCGAACAGCGCAGGGACTGCCTCGGCAAAGAAAAGCGAGCCGCCGAACACCAGCAAAGCCGCTGCGAGGAAGAAGCGGACGCTGCGGAGCCGCACGTTGGCGAAGGCGCCGACGGCCGCAACGACGGCAAGCACGATGAGCAGCCAGAGCGCCGGCAGCTCGACATGAACATCGGTGTAGCCGGCGCCGACGACAACGCCGTTGTCGTTGTAGAGCAGGAGGTAGCGATCCAAGGCGTAAGCCCAAGCCTTAATCGCGAAAAAGAGGCCGAGCAGCGCGGAGCCATGCGCGATTGCCGCGGGTGAAACGATCCAAGTTTCCAGACTGATGTCGTCGTGCAGGTAATAAATTGCGCCGGCCATGAGCGTGGCCATGAGGAGGATCCACAGCAGCAAGTTCTTGACTGCGACGTAGACCGGCAGCGAGAAAAGATAGAAGCCGATGTCCTTGTCGAACAGCGGATCGTTGCGGCCGTAGGGCGCCTGGTAGATGAACCGGAGGATGAGGTCCCACCTGCCGGTCTCGCCCAAGGCGATCATAAGTCCGAGGATGATCGAGACGGCCAATATGATGAAACGCCACACTCGCGGCGAGGGCTGAAGTTCGTGCGACCCCGCCCATGGCCCCGGCGACGCCTGAAAGGTCGCGAAGCTTGGACTGAAGACTGCCGGAAGCCGCAGCCCCGGCCTTGAGGCAAATCGAAGCGCCAAGGTTGCGTTCGCCCAGAGAATGAGGGTCGAGACGGCGAAGACAACCGCGAAGAGGGCGGCCTTGGTGGCCAACGCCGTCCAAAACACCCCGACATAGCCGATCGTCGAGAACCACGCCCAATCGACCACGACGCTGCTGATGCGCCCGAGCGCGAAGATGGCGACGATGACGGCGATCGCCACGCCAATGCGTCTCAAGGGCATGTTCCCTCCGCGTCGCGCGGTCACGTTGCTGACCGACTGCCGCCGCCGTTTTCGCACGCGCCACGAATTGGCGCCCGCGCAAGCGGTGGTCAAACAGGGTCGTCAATTGGGCTGACATTCCCTGGACGGCCGCCGAACCGATGACGACGTTCGCCCGTTCTTGCTTTTCGGGCAAGCGCGCCTCGGGCGCCTGCGAAGCGTGATCGCCATCGCCTTCGGGCGCGAATGGGCTGCAAATGACGTCGACAGCCGCCCATATTCCGAGCTGCCCGCCCATCTGGGGAGGGTGACGGCGCGCCGTCCTGGCGGCATCTATGGGCGGAAAGGAGCATTATCATGTCCGACACATCCAACCCTTCGCCTTTGACCGCCTTCTCCACCGCCGTCGCGGAGCTTGTCCGCGCCGCGGCGCCTGGCGTCGTCTCGGTGAAGTCGCAGCGCGCCCAATCGAGCGGTTTCGTCTGGCGCCCGGGCCTCGTCGTTGCGGCGGAGAACGCCCTCGCCGACGACGGGGAGATCGAGATCGTCGCCCACGACGGCGCCTCCGCCCGGGCAGAGCTTGTCGGCCGCGATCCGTCAAGCGACGTTGCGCTCTTACGCGTCCAGCGCACGGACCTGCCGCAGGCGCCTGCGTCCGCCGGCGCCGCGGCGGCCGGCGCGCTCGCGCTCGTCGTCGCCGCGCGGGAGGGGGCTCCCGCGGCGTCGCTCGGAGTCGTCTCCTACGCCGGCCCGCAATGGCGCAGCATGCGCGGCGGGCTCATCGACGCCAGGATCGAACTCAGCGCGGCCTTGCGACGATCGAGTGAGGGCGGGCTCGCGCTTGACGCCGAAGGCCGCCCCTTCGGCATGGCGGTCTTCGGCCCGAGACGGCGCACCCTGGTCATTCCCTCAGCGACAATCGACCGCGTCGCGGCGACGCTCGCGTCGAAGGGCAGGATCGCCCGCGGCTATCTGGGTCTCGGCCTGCAGCCGGTGAAACTCGAAGGCGGGGGCCTCGGACTGATGGCTATCAGTGTCGACGCCAAGGGCCCGGGCGCGGCCGCAGGCGTCAAGCAGGGCGACGTCATCGTCGCCTGGAACGGGGAAGCGGTTCGCGGCGTCCACCACCTCCTGCGCGCGCTCGGGCCCGACAGCGTCGGGAGGACCGTCAGGCTTTCGCTCACCCGGGCCGGCGAACCGCTCGAACTCTCGCTGATTGTCGGCGAAAGGCCTCAAGCCCAATGACGGACGAGCCGTCCGGCCCCATCGTGATTGCGATCGAGATCGGCGAGCCCGCGCTCACCGATCGGCTGGCGGCGATTCTGGCCGATGTACCGGGTCTGCGTCTCGCTGCGCCGGGGGAACCCGCGGACGCGGCGCTGGTGGCTGGGCGAGAAAGGACCCCCGATCTCGAAGTCGCCTTGACTCCCCGAGAGCTCGATGTGCTCGCGTTGCTGGCGGAGGGCGCTTCCAACAAGGCAATCGCCCGAACGCTCGCCATCTCGGTTCACACGGTGAAATTCCATATCGCATCCCTCTTTGACAAGCTCGATGCTGAGGGAAGGACCGAGGCCGTGGCCCAGGCGGCGCGGCTCGGCGCGATCACGTTCTGAAACGAATGCGCCCGTGTCGCTTCGGTTACATGCCGTAGACCGCAAGCAGGACGCCGAACACCGGGATCGCGACAAGGCACACGGTCAGACTTAATCTAAGATAGACCGTCTTCCAGAACAGGATGCGCGACAAGAGCGCGATGCGATGCTTCGCCTCTTCCAGTTCGACATCGGGATCGTGGATGTAGGTAAAATGATGCGCGGCGGCGTTGCGCGAAAGATGGAAGTTGCTCTTGTCGGTACGAAGATAGCGGGGAAAAATCGCGAGAATCAGAAAGAAATACGCGATGAGAAAGGGCGCCAAAATGAGCGCGAGTGGAATGTGGGCCAGGTTTTTCTCGTGCGCGCTTAAGATCGGCACCATCAGCAGCGGCAGAAAAAGGAGCGTGATATTGGCCTTGAAGTCGCTCGACCGGATGGCGTCGGTGTAGACGGCGGCAAAGTCCCGGAAGTATTTAATTTCCTTCTGGACGGCTTCATCGCTCACGGGTCGTGGGCTGCGGCGAACGGCAGCTTGATCGGCTAGGGTCTCCGACATGCGCTGAAATTGTGAGAGCCGCTCGTCGGTGTCAAGCGTGGTCCGGCGCCAGAGCGCCGGGCTGCTGGGTCATGAGCTCATGCAACTCGTTCACGCTCGGATAGTGTCTCGACACAATATCCATGCTCCGCTTGCTTTGCGTACCCAATCAGGTACAATCATCTATGCGCATTTCTTCCTACTCCGAATTCCGGCGCAAACTCGCTGACGCCATCGACCGTGTGAACGAGGACCACGAGCCGCTCATCATCACGCGCGACCGGGGCAAGCCGATGGCTGTGCTAATGTCGCTGGAGGACTTTGCGTCGTATGAGGAGACGCGGCATCTGCTGCGCAGCGCCAGGAACGCCGAGCGCCTCATGGAGGCGATCGCAGAGCTTGAGGGCGGGGGCGGAACGGAGCGGACGATCCCCGAGTGAAGCTCGTCTTCAGCGAGCGCGCCTGGGAGGACTACCTCTACTGGCAGGCGAATGATCCCAGGTTGCTCGCGCGCCTGAACGGACTCATCAAGGAATGTGCGCGCACGCCGTTCTCCGGGACCGGAAAGCCCGAGCCGCTCCGCGGGCGCCTGTCCGGCTGGTGGTCTCGGCGACTGACGCAGGAGCATCGTCTTGTCTATAAGCCGTCGAATGATGGGCTCTTGATCGCGCAATGCCGGTATCACTATTGAGTTGAATCGCGAGAGACGTTTTGGCGGGGCCAGCTCCTTCCGTGCTCTTGACCGGAGTTGTAATCACGGGTCACCTCGAGCGCATCAGGCTCCATGATGTCCCCATCATTCGAGGGGAGGCCTCCACCATCACCCTCTTCGTTGATGGATCCGAGCGCGGCGACTGAGATGAAGCCGATCCTTCGCGCCCGCCTGAACTCACGCGACTCGCGTTCTCTCACGCTGGATTGCGGCGACGGCGCCGCGATGCGGATCGTCGCGCTTGCCGACGATCTCGTGCGGGTCACGGCTCTGCGCGGGGGCGAGGTCCGTCAGAAGCGCACATGGGTGCCCGGGTTCGGCCACGGCGACACGGACTGGGCGGGCCGAGCGCGGCTCGACGACAGTTCGTGGCCGGCCGTGGCGACCGAGATCACCGGGTCGCCAACGCATGTCATGCTGACGACGCGGGCGCTGCGCTTGACCATAACGCTCGATGGCTTTCGCATGGACTGGGCGCTACCCGACGGAACGGTCTTCGCGCACGACCGCGAGACGCAGCCCTATTTTCTCGGGCAGATGACGCATGCGTTCAAGCACGCGATGGCCCGCGATCCCGGCGATCGTCACTATGGCTTGGGCGACAAAACTGGCCCACTCGACCTGACCGGGCGACGGCTCAGATGCGCGATGCGCGATTCGCTCGGCTTCGACCCCGAGCGCGGCGATCTCCTCTATAAGAACTGGCCATTCCTGATCGTGCGCGACGCGGCGAGCGGCGTCTCGCATGGCGTTTTCTACGACAATTGCGCCGAGGGCTCATTCGATCTCGGCTGCGAGCACGACAATTACTTCGGCCGCTATCGCGCTTATGAGGCCGAGGACGGTGACCTCGATTTCTACCTGATCCTCGGCCCTCGCCTGGCGGACGTCACCGCCAAGTTCGTTGCGCTCACCGGCCGCACGGCGCTGCCGCCGCGCTGGTCGCTCGGTTTCGCGCAGACCGCGATGGCGCTCGCTGACGCGCCCGACGCGCAGGCGCAGATCCAGGGCGTGATCGACGCCGAGAAGGCGTTCGACGTCCCGATCTCCTCGTTTCATTTCGGCTCGGGCTACACCTCGATCGGCAGAAAGCGCTACGTTTTCACCTGGAACCGCGAAAAATTCCCGGAGCCGAAGGCGCTGACGCGCGCGTTCGCCGATGCGGGTATGAAGCTGGTCGCCAACGTCAAGCCGTGTCTGCTTGACGACCATCCCCGCTATGGAGAGGCCGCGGCGGCCGGCGGCTTCATCGCCGGCGGCGACGATCGCGCGCCTCTAAGATCTCAGTTCTGGGACGGCGAGGGCGCGCATGTCGACTTCACCAATCCCGCTGGAGTCGCGTGGTGGAAGGAGGGCCTTACTCGACAGGTGCTCGACTACGGCGTCGACGCGGGGTGGAATGACAACAATGAATACGGGTTGTGGGACGACGACGCGACCTGCGCGGGCTTCGGCGAGCCGACGCCGCTCGCGCTGTTGCGCCCCGTGCAAGCCCTGTTGATGACGCGAGCGACGCGCGAGGCCCAGCTCGCCTCGAAGCCGAACGTCCGCCCCTTCACCGTCACGCGCGCCGGCGGGCCCGGCCTGCAGCGTTATGCCCAGACCTGGAGCGGCGACAACACGACGAGTTGGAACTCGCTGAGGTGGAACCTGCGCACTGGCCTCGGCATGTCGCTTTCCGGCATGTTCAACATCGGCCATGACGTCGGCGGCTTCGCGGGCCCGCCGCCCGAGCCCGAACTCTTGATCCGCTGGACGCAGGCGGGGCTATTGCATCCGCGCTTTCTCATGAACAGCTGGAAGGACGATGGCGTCACGACCTCGCCCTGGCTGCACCCGGGGGCGCTGCCGGCGATCCGCGACGCGCTCAGGTTGCGGTTGCGGCTCATGCCCTATCTCTACAGCGCGATGTTTTGGGCGCACGAGGCGCATATCCCTGTGCTGGCGCCGACCTTCGTGGCCTTCGAGGACGACCCCGTCTGTTTCGCCGAGGCCGACACGGCGATGTTCGGCCCCTCACTGCTCGCCGCGCCAGCCATGCGCGAAGGCGCGCGCGAAGTCGAGGTCTATCTCCCGGCGGGGGTCGAAAGCTGGCGCGATTTCTGGACAGGGCGCGTCTACGCGGCCGGCCAGAGCGCGACGATTCCGGCACCGCTGGATCGGCTGCCGCTGCTCGCGCGGGCCGGAGCGATCGTCGCGATGACCGACAGCGGCGACGATTATTCGCGCCTGCACGACGAGCCCTCGCGGGCGCTGCGCGTTTTTCCAGGCGCAGGCGAGGGCGAGTCCAGCGCCGTTCTCTACGAAGACGACGGCGCTACCCTCGACGGCCCGTCGACCCGCGTGACGATCGCACTGAGTTGGACCGCCAGTCGCGTGCGGGTCGCGGTCGGGGCGAGCGGGAATTACCCCCTGCCCTATCTCGAGATGCGCGTGATCTTGCCCGACGACGAGACGCGGACGGTGGAGTTGTCCGGGGCCGAGGGGATCAGACTGCGGCCGTGAGGACACTCAGTCTCGGCCCGCGTCATCGCGGATGATTGTGAAACCGGCCAAGCGCTGTCAAGCGGTTGCCGGCCGGCGGACCGCGTCGGCCGCGATCAGCGATCGCGGCTCCAAACGCGCGCTTCAACTCTCGGCCGCCTGAACAGGACCCGAGTCCTTGCCTTTGGCCTCGACGTCGCGGTCGACAAACTCAATGACCGCCATAGCGGCGTTGTCGCCCGGCCGGAAGCCAGCCTTCATGATGCGGGTGTACCCGCCGTTCCTGCCTTTGTAGCGGGGACCGAGCACATCGATCAGTTTCTTGACCAGATCGGCGTCGTGCAGCCTTGAAATCGCAATGCGCCGCGCGTGCAGATCGCCGCGCTTGCCAAGGGTCACCAGTTTCTCGACCACCGGCCGAAGGTCCTTCGCCTTCGGCAGCGTCGTCATGATCTGCTCGTGCTTGATCAGGGCCTGAGCCATATTGGCGAACATCGCCTGGCGATGTTCGGCGGTTCGGTTGAAACGCCGCTTCGCGTGTCCGTGATACATTTGGCTCTCTCCTTATCGGGTCTCACGGCCGCCGTGCCACGGAACGGCCGTTCATTATCTCCCTCTCCCGCTGTGCGGGAGAGGGTCGGGGTGAGGGCAAGCGTCGAAAACCCTCATCCGGCCCCTCGGGCCACCCCCGGGGTCAAGCCCGGGGGCAGGCCCTTCTCCCGCAAGCGGGAGAAGGGATCTTCAGTAGTGCTCCTCGAACCGCTTTGCCAGGTCCTCGATGTTGTCGGGCGGCCAGCCCGAGACTTCCATGCCCAGGTGCAGGCCCATCTGCGCTAGCACTTCCTTGATCTCGTTGAGCGACTTGCGGCCGAAGTTCGGCGTCCGCAGCATTTCGCCCTCGGTTTTCTGGATGAGGTCGCCGATGTAGGTGATGTTGTCGTTCTTGAGACAATTGGCTGAGCGGACAGAAAGCTCGAGCTCGTCCACCTTCTTGAGCAGCGCCGGATTGAATGCAAGTTCGGGGATCGCGTGCTGAGCCTCTTCGCGCCGCGGTTCCTCGAAGTTGACGAATACGGCGAGCTGGTCCTGCAGGATGCGGGCCGCGTAGGCGAGCGCGTCCTCCGGCGACATGGCGCCGTTGGTCTCGATCGTCATCGTCAGCTTGTCCTTGTCGAGGTCCTGGCCTTCGCGGGTGTTCTCGACCCGGTAGGAGACCTTTTTGACCGGCGAGAACATGCTGTCGATCGGCAGGAGTCCGATCGGCGAATCCTCGGCCCGATTGCGGTCGGCCGGAACGTAGCCCTTGCCGGTGGTCACGGTGAATTCGATCCGCAGATCCGCACCTTCATCGAGCGTGCAGATGACGAGGTTCGGATTGAGGATCTGGATATCGCCTGTCGTCTGGATATCGCTGGCGGTGACGGCGCCTGGGCCGCGTCGCTTGAGCACGAGGCGCTTGACGCCCTCGCCCTGCATCTTGACCGCGATGTCCTTGACGTTGAGCACAATGTCGACAACGTCCTCGCGGACCCCCGGGATCGACGAGAACTCGTGCAATACGCCATCGATGTGGATCGAGGTGATCGCCGCCCCCTGCAGGGAGGACAAGAGAACGCGGCGCAGAGAGTTGCCGAGGGTCTGGCCGAAGCCGCGCTCGAGCGGCTCGGCGACGACCGTCGCGGTGCGGCGCGGGTCTTCGCTCAGAGCGACTTCGAGCTTTTTCGGCTTGATGAGTTCTTGCCAGTTCTTCTGAATCACGGCGAGGCCTTCCATTGGACGGATGCGCGGCTTAGAGCGCGTCGGGGCGCGCGAGGTCCGCAAAGGCGCGCCCAGCAAGCGCCGGCGCGCACAAGTTCATACGCGGCGCCGTTTTCGCGGACGGCAGCCGTTGTGCGGAATGGGCGTCACGTCGCGGATCGAGGTGACGTTGAAGCCGGCCGCCTGAATTGCGCGCAGCGCCGACTCGCGTCCCGAACCGGGACCGGACACCTCGACCTCGAGCGTGCGCATGCCATGCTCGGACGCCTTGCGAACGGCGTCCTCCGCCGCGATCTGCGCCGCGAATGGGGTCGATTTGCGGGACCCCTTGAACCCCATGGTGCCGGCGGACGACCAGGAGATCGTATTGCCCTGGGCGTCGGTGATGGTGATCATCGTATTGTTGAACGTCGAGTTTACGTGGGCGACGCCCGACACGATGTTCTTGCGTTCGCGACGGCGAACCCGGGTCGCTTCTTTTGCCATTAAGTTGGTCCTTCAATCGCGCTTCGGCGAGTCAATTCCTGATTTTGGAGAACGAAACCGAGATCACTTCTTCTTGCCCGCGATGGGCTTCGCCTTGCCCTTGCGGGTGCGCGCGTTGGTGTGGGTGCGCTGTCCGCGCACCGGCAACTGCTTGCGGTGCCGGAGGCCGCGGTAGGTCCCAAGATCCATGAGGCGCTTGATGTTGATCGCGACCTCGCGGCGAAGATCGCCTTCCACGAGGTAATCGCGATCGATGGTCTCGCGGATCTGCATCACTTCCGCGTCCGACAGCTGGGCGACGCGGCGCTCGGAAGGAATATGCACCTTCTCGCAAATTTCCTCGGCCTTCTTGGGTCCGATCCCGTGAATATACTGAAGCGCGATGATGACGCGCTTGTTTGTGGGAATATTGACGCCGGCTATACGAGCCATTCGCTCACGCTCCATATCGGCGGCGCTTCCGCATTATGCTGAAGCGTCGCGGGACTGACCGTCTCGGCGTCCGGTGGAGGCCGGCCCATGCCGAAAATCCCTTCAAAACGCAAAAAGTCCCATGCGCTCGAAATGGCGCCGGGACCCAGAACACGTTCGGGATGACGCGGATGTAGTCATTTCGCAGCGCTTGTCAAGCAAAAATCGCTGCCGGCGAGTTGAGACCGACTTCTGAGCGGAGAGCAACCTCGCCGCCGATCGAACCAGGGCAATCGCTTCAGGTTAGCCAGAGGTTAAGAATGGTTCTCCGGCCGTACTCTTGCTGCCGCGCAAGCCAATCCGGCCTTGGTCCCAACCCCCGAATTTGCCAACACGAATGCTTTTTGGCGGCAATAAATTCCACGTCGCGGCGCCAATTTCGGCGTTTACTAACGCGAATTTACCTGAAGCGATTCCCCTGCGATCGAACGCCAGCCCCTCGCAAATTCGCCGGAATCCCTTTATAGCGCCACCGCCGCCCGCCGGCGAAACGGCGAGGGATGCTCAAAGGAGCCCCAATGACAAGGATCATTCCCGCGCAGCTGCGCTCGACTGCTGCCGCCTTCGCGCTCGGTTTTGGCGCAATTCTGGCCTTCGCCGGCGCGGCTTCGGCCGATCCAAAGGTGTTGGCGACAGTCGACGGGTCGCCGATCACCGAGGACGATCTCAACGATGCGATGACCGACATCGGCCCCGGTCTGCCGCAGAAGCTCGAAGGCGCGGCGCGGCAGAAATACGTGCTCGACTATTTGATTGACCTCAAGCTGGCGGCCAAAAAGGCTCAAGCAGAGAAGCTCGAACGGACGCCCGAGTTCGCGCGCAAGCTCGCCTATTACCGCGACAAGCTGTCGATGGAAGAACTGCTCGGCTCGGTCGCCAAAGCGGCGACCACGGACGAAGCGGAGCACAAAGCTTATGATGAGGCCGCCAAGGCCGAGCCGCCCCAGGAAGAGATTCACGCGCGACATATCCTCGTCCCGACAGAGGATGAGGCGAAAGCGGCGCTCGCCCGGATCAAGGGCGGCGAGGACTTCGCCAAGGTGGCGACCGAACTGTCCAAGGATCCGTCCGGCGACGGGGGCGATCTCGGATGGTTCACCAAGGACCGCATGGTGCCGGAATTTTCCGAAGCCGCTTTCAAGCTGAAGAAGGGCGAGGTGTCCGAGCCCGTCAAGACCCAGTTTGGCTGGCATATCATCAAGGTGGAGGACGTTCGCACCAAGTCCTTCCCGCCGTTCGAACAGGTCAAGGAGCAGGCCGCGCGTTACGTCGCCCAGAAGGCGGAAAGCGAGACGATTGCCCAACTGCACAACGCGGCGAAGATCCAATTGTTCGACGCGGACGGCAAGCCGATGCCGGCTCAACCCGAAGCCGCGCCGGACAAGGGCGGCGCGGACGCGCAAGGCAAGGATGCGTCTCCTGGCGGCGACAAGCCCAAGACGCCCTGACGTCAATTCTCTCGAGAGCTGACCTGCCGGCCTGCTCCCGACCATCGACTGGGATCACGCATGGCCGCTCCTGCTCCGCTCTCCCCGCTTGCGCCGAAGAAGTACCCTGCTCTTCCGCCCATCGGCGGCGTCCGCTTCGCCACCATCGCCGCGGGCGTGCGCTATGCCGGTCGGACCGACGTCATGATGGCGCTGTTCGACGAGCCGGCTGCGGTCGCCGGCGTGTTCACCCGCTCGAAGTGCCCGTCCGCGCCCGTCGACTGGTGTCGGGCCCACCTCAAGGGCGGCAAGGCGCGGGCGCTGATCGTCAATTCGGGCAACGCCAACGCCTTCACCGGCCACGCCGGAATCAGCGCCGTCGAGCTCGTCGCCGAGGCTGCGGGGGAGACCATCGGCGCAACGCCGAACGAAATCTTCATGGCCTCGACCGGCGTGATCGGCGAGCCGCTCGATGGAGCCCGCATCGCCCGCGTGCTCGGGCAACTCGCTTCGGAGGCCAAAGCGGACCGGCTGATGGACGCCGCCAAGGCGATCATGACGACCGACACCTATCCCAAGATCGCCACAGCGCGCGTCAAGCTCGGAGGCGCGGACGTGACGATCAACGGCATCGCCAAGGGCGCGGGGATGATAGCACCGGACATGGCCACGATGCTGTCCTATGTGTTCACTGACGCGCCGATCGCCTCCGGCGCGCTGCAAACGATGCTGTCGAAATCGGTCGAGCGCTCATTCAACGCGATCACCGTCGATAGCGACACGTCGACTTCGGACACGTTGATGGTTTTCGCCACGGGCGCCGCCAAGGACGCGCCGCCTATTGAGGACGCTGCCGATCCGCGCGCCGCGCCTTTTCGTCGCGCGTTGGACAAGCTCCTGCGCAACCTCGCCCAGCAGGTGGTGCGCGACGGTGAGGGCGCCCGAAAGTTCATTGAGGTCAATGTCGAGGGCGCGGCGACTCGGAAGGCCGCCAAGCGCGTCGCGATGTCGATCGCCAATTCGCCGCTGGTCAAGACCGCCTGCGGCGGCGAGGACGCCAATTGGGGCCGCGTTGTCATGGCGGTCGGCAAGGCGGGCGAGAAGGCCGAGCGCGACAAGCTCGACATCTGGTTCGGCAAGAATTCGTGTGGCCCATCAGGGCTTACGCGACCCAGCCTACGACGAGGCCACAACCTCGGCCTATATGAAGCGCGACACGATCGCGATCACCGCCGATCTCGGCATTGGACGCGGACGCGCCACGGTCTGGACCTGCGATCTCACCAAGGAATACGTCGCGATCAACGGCGACTATCGTTCGTGAAACTTCTGCTGGTGGTCGCGGCGGCTCTCGTCGACGCCGACGGCCGCGTGCTTCTCTCCCGGAGGCCCAAAGGCAAGGCGCTCGAGGGCCTGTGGGAGTTTCCCGGCGGCAAGATCGACGCGAACGAGCGGCCGGAGGATGCGCTGATCCGCGAACTTCGGGAAGAGCTCGGGATCGTCGTCAAGACGGCTTGTCTCGCGCCGCTCACCTTCGCCAGCCATTCCTATGACGACTTCCACCTCCTGATGCCGCTCTACGTCTGCCGACGGTGGGAAGGTTTCGTCGAGCCACTCGACGGCCAGGCGCTCAAATGGGTGCGTCCGAAGGACCTGCGCGGCTATCCGATGCCGCCGGCGGATGCGCCGCTGATCCCCCACCTCGAGGACTTGCTGGGGTGAGCCTAAGGCGTAGGCTTAGGGGGTACTTGTCCAAGCTTTGTAGTCCTCGTCCGATGTTTTCGGCAATGCCTTGATGAAAGCCACGATCGTCCAGATTTGCTCGTCGGACGCCCCGGCGAGGCCGAAGCTCGGCATGCCGGTCATCTTGATCCCGTGCTTGATGGCCCAGAAGAGTTGCGGGGCGGTGCGCTCTTTCGCCATCACCTTGAGATCGGCGGGGACCGGCTTCAGCCCCTCAGACCACTTGGCCCAATTGGCGTCCGGCGGGCCTCCGTGACAATTGACGCAGCCGATCGTGGCGTAGGCGCGAGCGCCAGCTTTCACCGTCACGGGGTCGTCGAGCGACGCGGGTGGGGTCTCGGTTGCGTGTCCTGCGACCGAGGCCGACCGGACGGTCGCCAGCGCCCAGCTGACGATCGCGGGATCGTCCTCGTTTTCGGCCACGCTGTAGAAGCCGCCGAAGAAGAAGACCGCCGCGCCGATGGCGACAATGATCGCAAGGGCGCCGATGAGGGCCAGGATTTGCATGAGCCTTCTCCCGTCTTCGTCGATTGCCAGGTCATCGAGACCGCGGCGGCGCGTTGACCTATGCAGTTCACTCAATTCGGCTAGGGAATTCAAGCGGTTTTCCTCGAGCCGCGGCCTTCAGACATCGGCACGAGGGCGAATGCACGCTGGCAATCTATTTCGTTGAAAAACCCTATGTTCAGGCGACCACGAGATGCGTGAGCGGCGGCTGTCAGCGAGGCAAGCCGGGCCTCTCCGCCTCACGCGGCGAAGACTGGCGCCGGGAAGGGGATGAGCTTCGCCAGTTTCCGCAGATTTTGGGCTGTGGCGGCTAATAGGAACTCGTCTTTGGCTCCACTCGGCCCACGCAGACGCAATCGATCAAGCCTGAGGATGCGCTTCAGGTGAGCAAAGAGCATCTCGACCTTCTTTCGCTCCCGGCGCGAAACGGCGTAGGCCTCGGTCTTGGCGATAGCGCGCGCCTTGTCGCGGGCGGCTTCGTGAATGGAGCGCGCGATCTTGCGCGCGGGCGTGTTGGGGCAGCATTTTGGCTTGAGCGCGCAGGCCTCGCAGTCCTGCTTGCGCGCGAAGTAGATCATCGTGCCGTCTTTCGTCAGCCCGTCGCGTGGCTTGGCGAAAGCGCGATGGTATTTCCTTAGCTCTTTCCCGCTGGGGCAGACATAAAGGTTGCTCTCCGGATCGAAGGCGAAGTCGCTGCGGGAGAAGGTTCCGTCCGTGCGCTCGGCCTTGTCGATCAGTTTCACATGCGGCTCGATCCCGCGCTCGTCCACCAGCCACCCAACCATCTCGGCCGAGCCGTAGCCCCCATCCGCGACCAGGCGCGACGGGGTGACATCGAACTGTTCAGCCGTGCGGTCGAGCATTGCTTTAGCCGCGCCGACTTCGGCTTGGCGAATGGCGGTCGTCGCCTCGACATCCATAATCACCGCATGCTTCAGATCGATGAGATAGTTGTCGGAGTAGGCATAAGCGGCGACGGAGTTGGCCGAAGCGGTGTAGCGGGCCGCCGGATCGGTTGGCGAGATCGCCTTCGGCTCGACCGGCGTCGCCCCGCCGAAGGCCGCGTCATCGAGGACCGACAGATATTCCGCGACTGCGCGACTGGAGGTCGGATCGAGATCCTCGACCTTGGCGACGCCTCGTCGTCGATGCGCGTCCGCCACGATTATGCTGGCGTCAACTGCGAAAGCTTCGCCTCCCACGATCCGTTCCTTGATGCAGCGCGCAACCACGGTCTCAAACAGTTTCCGCAACAGATCGCTCTCGCGAAAACGACCGTGGCGGTTCTTGGAAAAGGTCGAATGGTCGGGAACCTCGCCGTCGAGCTCCAAGCGACAGAACCAGCGATAGGCCAGATTGAGGTGGACCTCCTCGCACAACCGCCGCTCAGAACGAATGCCGAAGCAGTAGCCGACGATCAGCATGCGCATCATCAGCTCGGGATCGATCGAAGGGCGGCCCGTCTCGCTGTAGTACGGCTCGAGATGCGTCCGGACCTCCGAAAGGTCGACAAACCGGTCAATCTTGCGAAGCAGGTGACTGTCCGGGACATGCCGTTCCAGGCTAAAGCCATAAAACAGCGCCCCCTGCATAACCCGCCGTTCGCCCATCATCGCGAGAGCCCCAGATTCATTGAGAAAACTGAATCAGAGCCGAGTCGGCGACGCAAGTGAGTTTCAAGGGCGGGGCCTTCCGGATGTCGACGCTTTCGGGTGCCTGTGTTCTCTGCGTGCTCGTTCGGCACTTGATGGGGTCAGCTGGGTGCAGGGCGGCTAGGTTGAAATCGCAGTCGGCCAACGGTTGGCCCCTGCAACAGAATCCGCGCCGTCGTCTACTCCCTCCCTAGGGCGTCGCTCCTCTTGGGAGCTAGATTCGGCCTCCTGTCTCGTGGATTGTGCGGGGGCTAGGCCGATGTGAACTCGGTCCCGTCTCGCAGCATCGCGTGCATGATGATCGCGAGGCGGCGGGCCAGAGCGACCTTGGCCTTGCGCATCGTTGACCGCTTGGCGATCGCAAAGGCCCAGTCCTTGAGCTTGAGCTGGCCCTTATAGCGCGTCAGCATGACGTTGGCGGCCTCGTACAGAAGCGTCCGCACCCGCCGGTCCCCGCATTTCGAGATGCTGCCGACGTAGTCCACCTCGCCGGACTGATACCGTCTTGGGACCAGGCCCAGATAGGCGCCAACGTCTCGCGATCGGCGAATGCGCGAAGGATCGTCGATTGCGGCCACAAAAGCCAGCGCCGTCAGTTGGCCGACGCCCGGGATTGTCATCAGCCGGCTGCAGGCTGCCGAGGCCCTCGCCATACGTCTCATATCCGCGTCGATCGCGGCGACCGCCGTCATCACGGCAGTTCGCGCGGCAATCAGACCCCGCATGGCGGCAGAGAGGCCGGCGATCCCCTCGCTTGCTTGAAGAGCCTTGTCGATGAAGGCTGCGGTGAGCGCGCGAGGCAGCCTGATCCCAAACACGATCGCCAAACCTCGGATCTGATTTTCCAAGGTCACTCGCTGGCCCACCAGCTTCTTGCGCGCGGTTATGAGTGAGCGGAGAGCGTGAGCGCATAGAGACTTGACATGCACGGGCTTGAAGAACCCGGTGCGGGCCAAATGCGCCAGACCTCGCGCGTCGTTGCGATCGGTCTTGTGGGTCGCCAGCGACTTGAGCGCCTGGTAGGCCTGCCGGCTTTCGACGCAGACCACGGGAAGGCCGAGTTGGCTCAACCCGTGAAACAGGATCGGCGCCATGCGTCCGGTCTCGAATACGATCCGCCGACAGCTTGGCGCTTTCGCCAATTCGTCCGCGATCGCTTGCGCCGTCGACGCCGCCTTGCTCTCGTAAACCACCACGCCTTCGCGGTCGAGAACGCAAACATGCGTCTCGTCCATCGAGATATCGAGGCCAGCAAAATAGTCCATGTCGGATCTCCTCTTCCAAATCCCGGCCGATCGTACCGGCCTTCGCGGAAGAGCTCCCGCCCATTACCCGATGTTGAAAAACTCACTTGCGTCGCCGACTCGGCTCTGATTCAGTTTTCTCAATGAATCTGGGGCTCTCGCGATGATGGGCGAACGGCGGGTTATGCAGGGGGCGCTGTTTTATGGCTTTAGCCTGGAACGGCATGTCCCGGACAGTCACCTGCTTCGCAAGATTGACCGGTTTGTCGACCTTTCGGAGGTCCGGACGCATCTCGAGCCGTACTACAGCGAGACGGGCCGCCCTTCGATCGATCCCGAGCTGATGATGCGCATGCTGATCGTCGGCTACTGCTTCGGCATTCGTTCTGAGCGGCGGTTGTGCGAGGAGGTCCACCTCAATCTGGCCTATCGCTGGTTCTGTCGCTTGGAGCTCGACGGCGAGGTTCCCGACCATTCGACCTTTTCCAAGAACCGCCACGGTCGTTTTCGCGAGAGCGATCTGTTGCGGAAACTGTTTGAGACCGTGGTTGCGCGCTGCATCAAGGAACGGATCGTGGGAGGCGAAGCTTTCGCAGTTGACGCCAGCATAATCGTGGCGGACGCGCATCGACGACGAGGCGTCGCCAAGGTCGAGGATCTCGATCCGACCTCCAGTCGCGCAGTCGCGGAATATCTGTCGGTCCTCGATGACGCGGCCTTCGGCGGGGCGACGCCGGTCGAGCCGAAGGCGATCTCGCCAACCGATCCGGCGGCCCGCTACACCGCTTCGGCCAACTCCGTCGCCGCTTATGCCTACTCCGACAACTATCTCATCGATCTGAAGCATGCGGTGATTATGGATGTCGAGGCGACGACCGCCATTCGCCAAGCCGAAGTCGGCGCGGCTAAAGCAATGCTCGACCGCACGGCTGAACAGTTCGATGTCACCCCGTCGCGCCTGGTCGCGGATGGGGGCTACGGCTCGGCCGAGATGGTTGGGTGGCTGGTGGACGAGCGCGGGATCGAGCCGCATGTGAAACTGATCGACAAGGCCGAGCGCACGGACGGAACCTTCTCCCGCAGCGACTTCGCCTTCGATCCGGAGAGCAACCTTTATGTCTGCCCCAGCGGGAAAGAGCTAAGGAAATACCATCGCGCTTTCGCCAAGCCACGCGACGGGCTGACGAAAGACGGCACGATGATCTACTTCGCGCGCAAGCAGGACTGCGAGGCCTGCGCGCTCAAGCCAAAATGCTGCCCCAACACGCCCGCGCGCAAGATCGCGCGCTCCATTCACGAAGCCGCCCGCGACAAGGCGCGCGCTATCGCCAAGACCGAGGCCTACGCCGTTTCGCGCCGGGAGCGAAAGAAGGTCGAGATGCTCTTTGCTCACCTGAAGCGCATCCTCAGGCTTGATCGATTGCGTCTGCGTGGGCCGAGTGGAGCCAAAGACGAGTTCCTATTAGCCGCCACAGCCCAAAATCTGCGGAAACTGGCGAAGCTCATCCCCTTCCCGGCGCCAGTCTTCGCCGCGTGAGGCGGAGAGGCCCGGCTTGCCTCGCTGACAGCCGCCGCTCACGCATCTCGTGGTCGCCTGAACATAGGGTTTTTCAACGAAATAAATCGAGTTGCGTTTGCCAAAGCACATCGCATAGCCGAAACTGGACCTTAAGGCTTGACGATCATCATTTTCCCATGCCGACGACAGTCGATTCCGCCGAACCCGCCGCTCTTCCCGCCGCCCCCGACCTCACCGCGGCGGTCGTCGCCTGGCTCCGGCGACTCGCGATGGAGCGGCAATTGTCCGCGCGCACCGTCGAAGCCTATGGCCGCGACGTGAGGCAGTTTCTGGCGTTCCTCAGCGAGCGCTTCGGGGCCCAGCCTTCGATCGCCGACTTCACCGATTGCGCGCCGGCGGATTTGCGCGCCTTTCTCGCCCGCCGCCGCGCGGCAGGAATCGATGCTCGCTCGCTTCAGCGCGCGCTCTCGGCCTTGCGCTCGCTCGCGCGCCATGTCGCCCGCGATGGGGGCGATGCGGCATCCGCGCTCGGCGCAATCCGGGCGCCGAAGGCCGCCCGGCGCCTGCCGCGGCCCCTGAGCGCGGCCGACGCAAGAGCCGTCGCGACGACGGCGCCGCGCGAGGGCGAGGCGCGCGAGCCGTGGGTTCTCGCCCGCGACGCGGCGGTGCTTGCGCTCTGTTATGGCGCGGGGCTGCGGATTTCCGAGGCGCTTTCGATCCGCCGCGTCGAGGCGCCGGTCGGCGCCGCCGAGGCGATCACTGTCGTCGGCAAGGGAAAAAAGACCCGTTCCACGCCGGTTATCGCGCCGGTCCGCAAGGCGATCGAAGACTATCTCGCCCTCTGCCCCTATGCGCTCAAGTCCGAGGGACCTCTGTTCGTCGGCGCGAAGGGCGGCCCCTTGTCGCCGCGCATCGTCCAATTGGCGATGGAGCGTATCCGCGGCGCGCTCGGACTGCCCGACAGCGCCACGCCGCATGCGTTGCGCCACTCCTTCGCCACGCATCTTCTGGCGCGCGGCGGCGACCTGCGCACGATTCAGGACCTGCTCGGCCACGCTTCGCTGTCCACCACCCAGGTCTATACCGGCGTCGACAGCGCGCGGCTGCTGGCCGCCTATCGCGCCGCCCACCCGAGGGGTTGAAATCAAACCGAACGCCGGGTGCGGTATCGACGGCCTCCGGCGACAGGCGTTATGAATGCGACCGTCTCACTCGCGAGGGTCCCATGTCCGGCAAGCGCATCGTATTCACCGGCGGGTCCGGCAAAGCCGGCCGCCACGCCGTTCCGCATCTCGTCGCCCATGGCTATTCGGTGCTCAACGTCGATTTGAAGCCGCTCGACCTGCCGGGCGTGCCGACCTTGATCGCGGATCTCACCGACAGCGGCCAGGCCTTCAACGCGCTGACGACGCATCCGACCTTCGCCGGCTTCACGCTCGGCCACCCGCCGCGCCCCCCGGACGCGGTGGTGCATTTCGCCGCGATCCCCCGGGTGCTGATCGAACCCGACAACACGACCTTCGCTACGAACGTGATCAGCACATACAACGTCATCGAAGCCGCGATGAAGCTCGGCGTGCGCAAGGTCGTCATCGCTTCCAGTGAGACGACTTACGGCGTCTGCTTCGCCGAGGGCGACAAGGATTTCCACGCGTTCCCGCTCGAAGAGGACTACGACGTCGATCCGGTGGACTCCTACGGTCTCTCCAAGGTCTGTAACGAAAAGACCGCCCGCGCCTTCGCAATGCGCTATGGCGCGGACGTCTATGCGCTGCGCATCGGCAACGTGATCGAGCCGCACGAGTACGGCCAGTTTCAGCGCTTTCTCGCCGACCCTCCGTCGCGCAAGCGCAACGCCTGGAGCTACATCGACGCGCGCGATCTCGGCGAGATCGTCCGGCTTTGCCTCGAAAAGGACGGCCTTGGCTTCCAGGTGTTCAATGCGACCAACGACACCATCACCCTCGACACGCGGACCCGCGAAGCGATGAAAAAACTCTGCCCGAACACGCCGTTCACTCGCGAGGTGGGCGAGTTCGAGGCGCCGCTCTCGAATCGAAAGGCGCGCGAGATTCTGGGGTTCAAGGAGGCGCATAACTGGAGGAAGTACGTCGAACGGACAGGAGCAGAAGGGCGGGCGTGACGGCTTGGCGCCGATGCGCTCCTTTATATTCCTCGCGGCTTCGCCCGGGCGGTCGGTGGGGCGCTCGCGGGATCTTCCGGCCAGATGTGGCGGGGGTAGCGGCCGCGGAGATCAGACCGGACGGCGGCCCAGGAACCGCGCCAGAAGCCCGGCAGGTCGCGAGTGATCTGGATCGGCCGGTGGGCCGGCGAAAGCAGGCGAAGGGTCAGCGGAATGCGTCCGCCGGCGACCGACGGGTGCTCGGAGAGGCCGAACAACTCCTGCACGCGCAAGGCGATCGCAGGACCACCCTCAGCGTCGTAATCGATCGGCGCTTCCGTGCCGGTCGGCGCACGGAACGAAGTCGGGGCGTCCGCATCCAGTCGCCGAACCAGGTCATGAGGGATCGCAGCATGCAGCGCCTCCGACATGTCCTCGGCGGCGATTTCGTCGAGACGCGTCTTGCCCAGAAGAAACGGCGCCAGCCATGCGGGACCTTGAGCGAGCGCGGCGTCGGAAAGGTCCGGCCACACGTCACCCTCTGCCCGGCGCAGAAACATCACCCGGTCGCGCCATTGCCGGAGCGCCTTGTTCCAGGGCAGGCGCTCGACGCCGAGGGAGAGAACGCCGCGCGCAAGCGCAAGCGCTGCTTCATCGTCCTGCGGGACGGCGAGCGTCTGCTCGGCGAGGATGAGCGCGCCGAGCCGGCGGCGCCGCCTCGCCCTCAACGATGCGGATGCGCGGTCGAAGGCGAGTTCGTCCGCCACCTCGATCGAAGCGGAGGCGACGGCCTCGACATCCTCGAGGGTCAGCGGCGCAGCGAGGAGAATGCGCGCCGAGGCCGCCCGCCCGGCGATCTCCCCGATCGCCAAAAACTGTTCGCGTGCGAGAGCGTCGTGCGGCTCGAGCGCAGCCGCCCGTCCGTTCGCCATCAAAAACTCGCCGCGCCTTCCGCGGGCGATCGCGATCCGGTCGGGATAGGCAGAGGCGAGGAGCGCGCCGGGATGAGCGTGCGGCGTCCCCTCATCCGGCCCTTCGGCCCACCTTCTCCCAGAGGGAGAAGGGGCGCGCTCCCCTCTCCCTTTGGGAGAGGGGTCGGGGGTGAGGGCTTGCTCCGCCCTTCGCGCCAACCCTCTCGCCAGCCGCCTCGCCTCCTCGGCCCGCTGCGACCGGTCGCGGCGGAAGGCCTCGAGCCGGCTCGTTAGGTCAACCGCCTCGCCGCCGAGCCCGCGCTCTGTCACGACGACCGCGAGTTCGGACGCCGTTCGCGCATCGCCTGCGCGCGCGGCGTCCACCACCATGCGCGCGAGGCGTGGCGGCAGCGCAAGGTTCGCAATCGCGCGGCCCTCATCGGTGATGCGGCCCTCGCCGTCAAGAGCGCCGATCGCGGTCAAGAGAGTGCGCGCCTCCTGAATCGCGTCGCGCGGCGGCGGGTCGAGAAACGCGAGCCGCAAAGGATCGACGACGCCCCAGGCGGCGCAGTCGAGCAAGAATCCCGACAGATCCGCCGAAAGGATTTCCGGGGCCGCGTAGGGTTGAAGCCCGCCGTTCGCCGCCTCTTCCCACAGGCGGTAGCAGACGCCAGGCTCGACGCGGCCGGCCCGCCCGCGACGCTGATCGGCGTTGGCGCGCGAAACTCGTACGGTCTCGAGCCGCGTGAGGCCGATGTCGGGCTCGTAGCGCGACACGCGCATGAGGCCGCAGTCGATGACCACCCGCACCCCCTCGATGGTGAGCGAGGTCTCCGCGATCGACGTCGCAAGCACGACCTTGCGCCGGCCAGCCGGCGCAGGCGCGACGGCAAGATCCTGGGCGCGCGCGTCCAATGCGCTATAGAGCGGCGCGACGTCGACGTCCGGCCGTTTGATCCGCGCCTCGAGCGTTTCGGCGACGCGGCGGATCTCGCCCTGTCCGGGCAGGAAGACGAGCACCGAGCCGGTCTCCTCGTCGAGCGCAGCAAGCGTCACGCGCGCGACCTCGTCCTCGATGCGCGCGCCCGGGTTTCGCCCGACGTAGCGCGTCGCGACGGGCCAGGCGCGGCCTTCGCTTTCGATCAGCGGCGCACCGCCGAGGAGGGCGCGAACCCGCGCGCCGTCGAGCGTCGCCGACATCACCAGAATGCGCAGGTCTTCGCGAAAGCCGGCTTGCGCGTCGAGCGCCAGCGCAAGGCCGAGATCGGCGTCGAGCGAGCGCTCGTGGAACTCGTCGAACAGAACTGCGCCGACGCCTTCGAGCGACGGATCGTCGAGGATCATGCGGGTGAACACGCCCTCGGTGACGACCTCGATGCGCGTCAGCGCGGACGCAAGGCTCTCGAACCGCACGCGGAGGCCAATCGTCTCGCCGACCTTCTCGCCCAAGGTCGCGGCCATCCGCGAGGCCGCGGCGCGCGCAGCGAGGCGGCGCGGCTCGAGCAGGAGAAGGCGCTTGCCCCTGGCCCAGGGCTCGTCGAGAAGGGCGAGCGGCGCACGCGTCGTCTTGCCCGCGCCGGGCGGCGCGACCAGGACTGCGCACGCGCTCCCGGCGAGCGCGGCTTTGAGCGGGCCGAGCGCGTCGTCGATCGGCAGGGGCTCGGTGAAGCTCATCATCCGAGGCCTATTGTGTCGTCCCCGCGCAAGCGGGCACCCAGGGGATCGGAGGGTCTCCCGCTGTTTCGGCGGCGAACTGGGCCCCCGCTTTCGCGGGGGCGACAGTGGGCCGAGCCGAGACAGTTTTACGTCCCGACCGACACCGCAGTCTGCAGCGTCGAAAGGTCGAGCCGCACGCCCGGGCCCATGGTCGAGGAGACGGCGGCCTTCAAAAGATAGTGCCCCTTCGCGCCGGCGGGCTTCGCCTTGTTCACCGCGTCGACAAAGGCCTTGATGTTCTCGGCGAGCTTGTCCTCGGCGAATGAGGCCTTGCCGACCGAGCCCTGGACGATGCCGGCCTTCTCGGCGCGGAACTCGACAGCGCCGCCCTTGGAGGCCGCGACCGCCGCCTTCACGTCCATCGTCACCGTGCCGACCTTCGGGTTCGGCATCAGGCCGCGAGGGCCGAGCACCTTGCCGAGACGGCCGACGAGCGGCATCAGGTCGGGGGTGGCGATGCAGCGGTCGAAGTTGATCTCGCCGCCCTGAACGGCCGCGACCAGGTCTTCCGCGCCGACGATGTCGGCGCCGGCGGCGCGGGCTTCGTCAGCCTTGGCCCCGCGCGCGAACACCGCGACGCGGAGCGTCCGGCCCGTGCCGTTCGGCAGATTGACGACGCCGCGCACCATCTGGTCCGCGTGCTTCGGATCAACGCCGAGGTTCAGCGCCAGTTCGACCGTCTCGTCGAACTTGGCGACAGCGTTGGTCTTCACCATCTTCACCGCCTCGTCGAGCTTGTAGAGCTTGGTGCGCTCGACCGTCTCGCGGGCGTTCTTGATTCTCTTGCCGTGCTTGGACATGGCTTACCCCACCACCTGCAGGCCCATCGAACGGGCGGAGCCTTCGATCATCTTCATCGCGGATTCGATCGTGTCGCAGTTGAGGTCGACGATCTTCTTCTCCGCGATCTCGCGCACCTGCTCTCTCGTCACCTTGCCGACGAAGCCGCGGCCGGGCGTCTTGGCGCCGGAAGCGGGCTTCTTGCCGAGCTTCAGGTTCGCCGCCTTCTTGAGGAAGAAGGTCACCGGCGGCTGGCGCATCTCGAAGGTGAACGACCGGTCCTGATAGGCGGTGATGACGACGGGTATCGGCGCGCCCTTCTCCAACTGCGCGGTGCGCGCATTGAAGGCCTTGCAGAACTCCATGATGTTGAGGCCGCGCTGGCCGAGCGCGGGACCGATCGGCGGCGCCGGATTGGCCGCGCCCGCCGGCACTTGCAGTTTGATGTAGCCGGTTATTTTCTTTGCCATTTGGCTGCTCCATGCATGGGACGCGGCCGTTGGGGTTGCCCCGAAGGCTCGCGCCAGGTTGCAGTTTCGTGGTCCGAACGCTTACCCCGGCTGGCGACCGGGCGTTCTCCCACGGGTTTCAGGAAGGCGGCGCGTTAGCAGAATTGCCAGGGAGAAGCAACCGTGGCATAATCCAATCTATCCCTGCTCCCTCCCACCTGATCGCGTATATCGTCGGGTGGAAAGCAACTCATTTGCGGACGCCTTGAACTATACAAGCCTGTAGGGGTTTTGATATGCCAAAGGTGCAATCTGCATCGAATGTACGTGCAACCGGTTCGGGGTCGACGCCCAGTACCGGTCGCGGGCGACCTCCCCCCGAACTTGATCAAATCTCCAGTAACTCGGTTTTCGAACGTATCAGTTTGCAGTTACGTCGCGATCCGACAATTGGAGCCCTCGGTCGAAATCACGCTATTCGCTTGGCAACCAACCTACTATTGGTCGTAGACCAGATATCGGGCAAATGCAAATATCCCATCGAAAGCTTTGATAAACTACTCGAGGGCTTTGGCGGAGCCAATGGAGCAATTGTCTCAGAAGGCGCTCAAAGGCCGATCGCGCGCTCTAGAGCTTCCGTTCCTGACGGCTCTTTCCCCATCCTCTCTGAAGACGATCTAATCAAGAAAATCGTTCGCTATTATTATCAACATGCGATTGCCACGAAAGAAGCCAAAGGGGAGCGTGATGCCTAACATCTTCGTCACGGTCACTGATACTAATGGGCTTGGGGTCACGAATTGTCTATTTTCCGAGGGCGATATAGTAGACGTAGCAACTGCATTTTCCAGCAATAGCTATACAGTTGAGGTGCAAGCGGCATCTGGTACTCTCGTTGTGTCTACAAATTCCTTTGGAGGAACTTGCTACCTCCCTGGTGTAATTCAATATAATACAGATAGCAATTCAGTCTATCCTATTTCATTGGGATTTAGAAACTGCTTGATTTGGCTAACAGTGTTGGATCCACAGGATAATCCTCTATCATGGCCATTTATTACCATCTATCCGGACCCACCCGGCGCATTATTTCTCGAAGAACCGACAGGATGGGCACCGGCACCGCAGGTTTACCAAATTGTAGTCCAAGTAGGTAGCGCCTATACTGTTTACGCCGATGGAGGTGATGCTTATAATGACGCGTCAACAACAACTGGATTTCTGCAAAACCCTGGAGGACCGTTTAGTTTCACTATTCAATTAAAAACTATTACGGTGACCGGAGGTGGGTCGGGTCCCTGGTTTGGATGAGAAGAGTCAATCTGCCTTCCTGTCAGAGCACGCAACGGCGGTGCGGCTTGCGTTGAAGGAGCATGGTTTCCAGGTAAATCAAACCAAGTACGCGGAGTTTATCAAACAAATAGGGGAAATCGGCCACCGGCTTATTGTTACGGATTTTTTTAATCGGGCTAGGCCCCTATTGTCTTCAAGAGATTTCAAAGCAGCGGGCGCTGTGGATCAATCTTTGTTTCAGCGTCTGATGCAGTCTGCTGGCTTCGGCTGGCTCATCAGTTCTCTTTTGTTTGAAATCTCAACTGTGGACCCGCACCTTGAGCAGGATGAGGTCAAACGCTTGGGCGCACTGGTTTTTGCCGTTATAGGTGCAATCGACTATCTAATAGACGAAACCGAATCCGGGAGGCGAATTTTCCACTGTATTGCACCAGACGGGTTTCTCGATTTTTTGAACGAAGAGGACTTGCGAGGGCCCGAGCTCGTGGGGCGTGCCGATCAGGATTATCGGCTGAAGCTGGTTCTTGGCTTGCTTTGCGAGTTTGCCGAACGGGGGAAGGCGCTGGCGACGCGCACCGGCAAGATGACTAGTTGGGCGCGACTCGGCGACGCAATGCAAGGGCTGTATGCCAAGGAGCAATACCTTACCCGCGCGTCGCCGTCAGAGGCGATAGATGAGGCAAGAACCCGAGCTAAAGCTCGCGCTGCCCAAGGCCCTCTAACATTGGAGATTTTATGGCGCGTCATGACCCTAATTGGCGTCAAATCTAAATCCGCGCGCCTCGTAGCCCGCCACCTCGGCCAGGTCTTTTTGCTCGTTGACGATATCGTCGATGCCGCGGGCGACTACCTTCTCGGACATCCCAATACACTACTTTTGCTCCATGAACTTGAGTTCGATCCAGCACCACTCGACCATAGATATCGTCACAGTATCGATACAATTGTCCGTAGGCTAGTGAGTATGACGAAAAAAAAGGTACGAGGCGTCACCTCAGAAAATATGGGTAAGATTAGAGAGTTTACCGCTCTCACTGTTGCTCGCAGCGTAGCGTGAGAGGCAGGACAAAGTTTAATTGCGGTGATCGTTATCTGTCACTCCTTCGTCGCGACCTTCGTTGCGGAAATTTGACCAAAGGTCAACGGTAACTCTCGAAAAGGATGATGGGGGTAATGCGCCTTACCCAACTCTGATAACGTGCGTCTACCTTGCCGCTCGGTCCATAAAGCCGCACTGAACTCAGAAGTAGATACGAGCGACGCTAAGCTTTTGTATTCAATTGCCCTGAAATTACTTCCAGATAAATACTCAACGACCCGCGCCATTGGGAGGACGTGGTAGGAAAACAACCGGTTGAACTCTTGGATATCTTGGGTTTGTTCCTTAGAAAAATACCCATCCAAGCAAAAAACATCTTTTATGTACAATATACCTTTTTCTACTAGAACACGATTACATTCTTTGTATAATTGCCTAGGGGCGTCGCTATGTCCAGAAGACTCGAGGAACAAAACTACGTCAAAATGCCCCTCTGGAAATGGTAAGGAGTGGAAATCAACGACAGAAATTTTAATACGCTCAGATAAACCGGCCGCCTGGACAAGTTCTCTTGCGATATCAGCTTGTCTATTGGATATCGTAACACAGTCTACTGTGACCGTGGGATACAACGTGCAGATGTCCATCGCGGGCCCGCTGAATCCACTGCCCGCGTCGAGGATGTGGTCTCCCTCTTTGATCTTGGCTTCCTTGATCGTATAGATCACAGTTGAACGGTAAGGGTCCGGGTCGTGACCATGGATGAGGCCGGCCTGACAGGTTCTTCCGATATACTTTAAGTAAATATCGGAAGTTGTGTCGTAATACATTGCGACTTGGCGAGGCCCGCTGCTCAACGATGCAAGCGTCAATTGCCATCTCCACGCTCCGGCCAGAACCGCGCATCCACAGCTTCCGCGAAACTCCACAGGCATCTCGGTGGAAAAGCCTCCTCGCCCATCTCCCTTTCGATCGCCGCCTTGCGGCGCGCGTAGCGGTAGGCGGAGGCAGTGACCTCGTCGATGACGGTCTTCAGGCTCGGGTTGTCGGCGAGGAGATCGGCGATTTCGTCGCGCGCATTGGCGATCGACAGCCGCCACGAATTGCCGCGTCCCGCCGGCTGCAGTTGCCATTTCAAGAGATGCAGCAGGAGGACCGTGAGGCGGCTGACGAGTTCGCGCTTCTCGGTCTTGCCCATGCTCTCGATTTCCTCGGCGATCGCCGCGAGATCAGCCTCCTGCACCCGTCCGGCGCGCAAGAGCGCCGCCTGTTCGAGGCTCCAGGCGTAGAAATCGCTGTCGTGCAAATTTGGTCGCGTCGGCATGACATTCAACCTACTCTTGCGGCGCAAGACTGTCGATTGGCCTCATCCTTGTATGCGGCTTTGGGTCAAGGGGAGGGGATTGGGGGTGATTGGCGGGCTTCTGTTTCTTTGTTCGAGCGCAGGGGGTTTCTTCGTCCCGAGCGCAGTTTTCGGATGCGCCGGGCGCAGCCGCGGTCGAGCCTGACCGAAGGTCACCGATCGCGTAGCGGCTGATCGTCTTGGCGCCGGGGAGAAACACCCCGAGCTTCCAATCGGCCTTTGCTCAGTTCCCAGGCGATATGCACCGTGGCATACTCACTCACGGCGGGCGTGTCAGGGCAAGCGAGATACGTCATCTTGAGCCTCCGAGGCTGCAGAGCGTCATGAACAAGCTCGCTGAGGAATGCGGCGAAACCGTCATCCTCGCCTCGATCGACCGCGCAATGGATCTGGTCACATATATCAACGTCATCGAGAGCAAGAATCTCGTTCGTTCCGCGGTTCCCGCCGGCATCAGCCGGCCGATGTATTGTTCGGCCGGCGGCTGCGTGCTGCTCGCCTATCAGAGCGAAGAGTGGCGGGAAGCCGACCAGGCGGATTTCGATCGCGACACGCATGTGTCAAGTTTGAGGCTTATCGCGTCGGCGACTGTCAACCGCGCTCGAAAGGCGATTTGATCGCGCGATGTCCGAGCGCGATTCCGAGGCAGTGATGAGGGCGCCGATCCGGCTGGTTCGTTTGGGTCCCGACAAAGGCGTCGCGGAGATAAGGCTCGACCGCTCGATCATCCTGCGCGTCGAGGAGGCGTTGGGCTCCTATCCGGGAATGCTGACCGATCGTCTCGTCGAATGGGCGCGCTCAAAACCGGATCAGACGTTTCTGCGCATGCGCACCGCCGCGGGCGGCGTCGTGGAGATGAACTGTCGCGAGATCCTGGACCGGGTTTTCAGGATTGCGACAAGCCTGCTGCGGCGCGACCTCTCTTTCGAGCGCCCGATCGCGATCCTGTCCGAGAACAATATTGAACACGCTCTCCTGGTCCTCGCCGCGCTGCATGTCGGCATCCCCTACGCGCCGATCTCTCCGAGTTACGCGCTTTTGTGAACCCCGACGAGGCGACCGCCGGATAGAGCTCCAGAAAGCCGCAGCGCCTCAAGCCTCCGGCGCGAGCTCCCTCAACTCGCCGAGCCAGGGTTCATAGCGACGCCAGCGCTCGAGCGACGTCCGATAGACCGGCTGCCGCGCCTGCCATAGGCTCGCGGTCTTGATTCTGCGCGCGTTTCGCTCGGGCGCCAGGCAGGCGTCGTCCCATTCCAGGCCGCAGAAGGCGATCAGACGCCGGGTCTCGACCTCCCGGTCGGCGATCAGCGTCTCGTATTCGACCTCGGTGAAGAAATCGGCCGGCAGCACGCTTCGCCAGTGCTCCATCAGTCGCTCGTACTGACGATATTGGAACACCAGGTCGGCACGATCCCAAGCCATTTTTCCATTGAAAAAGTTGAAGTATATCGACAAGCAGATGTCGATCGGGCGCCGACGGCAGTGAATGACGCGGGCGTCCCGCAAAGCCTTCCAAATCACCCCGAGCTGCTCGAAATTGTGGGGTTCCTTGTCGGTTACCCGCAGCGCCTCGGGTCCAATGGCGCGAAGCACGGCCCTATACTCCCCGGCGGCGCGCGAGAGCTCATCCGCTCCGACCGAGCCAAGTCTCAAAGGAAGCCGTTCGGCTCTCCCGGAAGGGTCCGCCCCAGGGGGAAACCGCCACTCGCTGACCTGGCGGCCCCAGAACCGGAGTTCGCCGCCGGCTGCGACCGAAGGGTGCGACGACAGGATCTGCTCGGTGAGCGTGGTGCCCGAACGCGGCATGCCGACGATCAATACCGGCAGGTCGCCACCGGGCCAGGCGGTCGTCGCTGGCCGTTCGGCCCGCGCGAGCGCTTCGGCCGAGAAGTCCGCGATCAGGCTGTCGTAGTGCTCGACGAGGCCCGCGCGATTGAGGCGCCGGAAGCCGGAGGCGAGACGGTTACCCGCCTCGAAGTGCCGCATCGCCTCCGCAGCGTCGCCAAGATCGTCAAAGGCTTTGCCGAGCCCAAAATGAACGGAACCGCGCTGGATCGCGTTGAGGTCCGCCCGCTCGACCAGGCGCCGCATCCGCTCCACCAGCGGACGGTCGGCTTCCGTCATCCGTCTCGCCCCGCTCAGGCGGTGGAAGGCGTCCGGCAAAACCTCCAGGACCTCCATCAGCTGGCGCTCCCCCTCCTCGAACGCACCCTGTTCCAACAGCAGCTGCCCAAGCAGGACTCGCGCGCCTGCGTTCCCGGGGGCGGCCGCAATCGCGCGACGAAGCTCCTTTTCCGCCTCCTCCTGCTTGCCCTCCAGAAGGTGCGCCCTAGCGGTGAGCAAACGGCCTTCGGCGCCGTCCTCCGCCGTGCGGCTCAACCGGCGATAGGCGTTCGCCGCCTCAAGGTTTTGCCCCACATGCTCCAGGACCTCCGCAAGCAAGCGCAACGCCTTGTCGAAGCCATGCCGCAGCTCTACAGCCCGCCGAAGGCTCGTCGCCGCCTCCCTCCAGCGGGCGCTCACGGAATAGGCGACGCCAAGGTTGCAATGCGCGTCCGCACTGGCAGGATCAAGCCGCACCACCTCCCGGAACGCGGCGATCGCATCAGCAAGTCTTCCGGCGTCCAGGCGCCTCTTGCCTGCCTCAGCCAACGCCTGCACCTTCCCTTTCGACGCGGATTCCGCCGCCAACTCTTTCGGCTGGCAGCAATGTTTGTATTTTCGGCCGCTGCCACAAGGGCAAGGATCGTTTCGACCGGCTTTGCTCGTGGTGTTGATTGCCGCGCCTTTTCCGCTCATCGGCCCCGATCCCCTCCGGTCCAGACAACAGCAATCCTATCGCGTTGTCCGATGTTCGTCTCGCGACGCATCCCGTTCCCTCAGGAGACCATTTCCGTCGCCGGCAACAGCTCGCGAAGCTCGCCGAGCCACGGCTCGTAGCGACGCCAACGCTGCAGCGAGGTTTTGTAGACCGGCTGCCGAGCCTGCCAGACACTGGCCGTCGTCACCACCCGCGCGTTCCGCTCGGGGGCTAGGCACGCCTCGTTCCACTCAAGCCCGCAGAAAGCAATCAGCCGTCGCGTCTCGGCCTCCCGGTCGGCGACCAGCGTCTCATACTCGACCTCGGTGAATCGATGGGCAGGCAATACGCTGCGCCAGTGCTCCATCAGGCGCTCGTACTGACGGTACTGGAACACCAGATCGGCCCGGTTCCAGGCCAGACGCGACTTCAAACTGGTGAAGAATATCGACAGGCACGTGTCGACCGGGTGCCGGCGGCAGTGAATGACGCGCGCTTTCGGCACGGCCAGCACGATCGGCCCCAGCCGCTCAAAATTGGTGGGCGCCTTGTCGGTCACCCGGAGGGCGTCGGGCCCGATGGCGCATAGTCCGGCCAGATAATCCTCGGCCGCCTGGGCGAGCGCATCCGCCTCCAGTTGGCCAAACCTCGTAGGGAGCCAGTCGCTGCTCCCGCCGCTCCGGACGCCTGCGTCCCCGCCCGCGGCGACAGATGGATACGGCGGCTGGATCCGTTCGGCCGACAAGGGAGGGCCGGCGGGGCCGTCCGTCTGGGCGGAGCGAGCCAGCCATTGCCTGACCCTCTCGCTCCAGAATGACAGTTCGCCGCCGGCGGCGACCGAAGGATGCGACGAGAGGATCTGCTCGACCAGCGTCGTACCCGAGCGCGGCATGCCGACGATCAGCACCGGAAGGTCGTCGCCGGGTCGTGTCGGTTGTTGTTCCGCCCGCTCGAGCGCTTCGGCGGAAAAGTCCGCCATGAGCCCGTCGTAGTGCGCGGCAAGACCCCCGCGGTTGAGTCGTGCGGACATAGACTTGAGCCTGTTGCCCTCGTCGAAGTGAGCCATCGCCTCCGCCGTGTCCCCGAGATCGTCGAAGGCCTTGCCGAGGCCGAAATGAACCGAGCCGCGCGGGATCGGATCAAGGTCCGCTCGCACCGCGAGGTCACTCATCCGCTCGATCAGCGGACGGTCGGCCTCCGTCATCCGTCTCGCCCGGCTCAGGCGGAGGAATACGTCGGGCGCAGAATCGACGACCTGGATCAGCTGACGCTCTCCCTCCTCGAACGATCCCTGCTCCATCAGCAGTTGTCCGAGCAGGCTTCGCGCAGCCGCATTTCCAGGCGCGGCCGCGATCACGCGCCGAAGCTCTCTTTCGGCTTCCTCAAGCTCGCCCTCCAACATCAGCGCCTGGGTAAGCAGGAGACGGCGCTCGAGTATGTCGCCGGCTGCCCGGCTCAACCTGCGATAGGCCAGGGACGCCTCGCGGTCCATCCCGAGGTGCTCCAGGACATAGGCGAGCGGGCGCAGCGACTTGTCGAAGCTCGGCCGCAGTTCCACCGCGCGGCGGAAGCTGCCCATCGCTTCGGTTAAGCGTCCTTCACGAAAAAGCGCGACGCCGAGATCGTGATGAGCGTCCGGGTTGCGGGGATCGAGCCGCACAACTTCCTGGAACGCCGCAATCGCGTCGGCTCGCCGTCCCGCGGCCCAATGCTTGCCGGCCGTCTTTTTCATCGCCTGCGCCTTCGCCTTCGCCCCGGACGGCGGCTGCGGGCCGATTTCGACAAACTCGGCCCCCGACGCCTTCGATTGGCAACAGTGCTTGTATTTCCGGCCGCTGCCACAGGGGCAGGATTCGTTACGACCGACCTTGGCCGTCGCGTTGGCGGCAGCGCCCGTTCCGCTCATCGACCCCGATCTCTTCTCCCCCGACCAGGCGTGAGCATATCGCGCAGCAGAAAGACCGTCCACGCATCAGGCAATCATTGTAACCGTCGGCGCCTTCCACCGGGCGATGAGGCGACTGCCCGGTGACGTTGATCCCGGTCGGGCCGCCAAGCGTTCACAACGGTCTCTCCCCAACTCCTCATGGGAACGGGCGGCAGCCGCGAGAAAAGCGAAAAGGGAATCATAAATGCGCAGCCGAAACCTGTTTTAAAAAAAATAAGTTGACGCGATTACCTTTATGTGAACATTTGGTAATGTTGACACCATGCGGAATATCTCTGCGGGAGTGGTCACCCAGCAATAGGGGAGTACGACATGTTGAAGAAAGCTTTATTGGTCAGCACCGCCTTGGTGGGGCTTGCGGCGGTTTCGGCGCCGGCGAGCGCAGGCGAGCACGTTATCTTCTCGGCCGACACCACGGCGGCGTCTCCGTCTGGATTGACTCCCGTCCTCAGCTTCACGACCACCGCGGCCTTTCCCGTCGAGGTTACGGTAGTCGACTGCTGCGTTGTCGGCGACTATTATGCGACCTGGCTCAACGGCGTCAATATCGGCACGACTCCCTTTGAGCCGGAATACGGGTCGGCTTCCGGGTTCCCCAACAGCGCGGCCACGTTCATTGGGCACGTTGTCGCCGGAACCAACACCATCCAGCTCGTGGACCAGACCGACTTCTTTCTCCCGGCAGGCGTCTCGATCTCCATCTCCGCTCCGGAGCCATCCACCTGGGCGATGATGCTGCTAGGCTTCGCGGGCCTCGGCTTCGCGGCCTATCGGAGAGCGCGCCCGACGGCGGCGATCACCACCTGATCAGAAAACCAAAAGAAGCCTCTCGAAAGCCGCCGCAAGGCGGCTTTCCTTTTTGTGCGCGCCCGCCGAGTGAAAGCGACGATCCGACGCAACGCCGCCGGCGTGACAGGCCGGCCGACGGTGCGATCCGCTACAACTTCGCCCCGACCCAGACGAAAATGTCCGACCTGCCGGGAATACCGCTTTCATCAGGGAGCCGGACGGGGCGGTCTACCGCACCTACTCGGCCTATGCGCGCGGCCTCGACATGCTGAACCCGGCCTATCAAATACTCGACCTCACCCCGCTCGGCCGCCATGAGGAGGACCTGCCATATCCCATGGCCTGGGTGAAGCTGCACGACGAATACGCGGGCTAAACGTCGAATCCAGTCGGAACCCTTTTCGAGCTCCTGCTAGACATGCAAGACATTGCGCATGAAGCGCAATGCGCCGGAAGGCTGCGTGCGTGAGCGGGCGAAAGGGGCGCGAATGAGTGCGGCGGCGATCGGCCTTGCCGTGGCTGCGTTGGTGTTTGCCGGAGGCGTCTTGGGAACGCAATTGCACCGCTTCCTGCCGCCCGAACACATGTCCTAGGAGTCGCGAGACGTCGTAATGCTGGGAACCGGAATGCTCTCGGTTCTCGCTTCGCTGGTGCTCGGGCTCCTGATCGCGACAGCAAAAAGCGCGTACGACGACAAGGACACGAGCGTGCGCACGTTTGCCGCCGATATCATCGTGCTTGACGAGGACGACGCGCTCGCGGCCCGTCGCGCGCTCCGCGACTACGCAACGAAGCTGCTCCATGACGTCTGGCCAGACAAGCCCGCGAGTCCATACATCACCGCAAACGAACTCGGCTTCGAATTGTTGCAGCGCGCGTGGGAGGAGATCCGGGCCCTGAAAGTCGCGAATGAGGACCAGCGACGGCTTGTGGACGCGGCCCTCACAACGAGCACGGGGCTTCTACGCCAAAGGTGGCTCCTGATCGAGCAATCCGGGCCGAGCGTGCACGTCACTGTCATCGCCATTCTGGTTGCCTGGATCATCGCGATTTTCGTCAGCTTCGGCATGAATGCGCCTAGAAATCCGACGGTCTATGCGGCGCTGCTGATTTGCGCGCTCGCCATGGGCAGCGCAATCTTCCTGATCCTCGAACTCGATCGTCCCTTTCAAGGACTGCTGCAGATTTCGAGCAGACCCGTCGCGAGCGCAGTCGCCAACATCCTGCCGGAGGGTCGCTAGGCGCGCCCGGCGACGTGTTGACGCTGTCAAGGGCGCGCGCCGCGCCCGGCAAAGTTGCCCATAACGCGACGCCTCCGGCTCAGCGTTGTCATGCAAACGGCGGCAGTGCATGCTAGCGTAGATCTACGCGCGCGTATCGGGGCGCGCTTGGATACCGGTTCCGCCTGGCAAGGAGACCGAGCGCAGTGAGCCTCGATCCTCTTCTCCTCTCGCGAATCCAGTTCGCCTGGGTCATAGCGTGGCACTTCCTTCTGCCCGCTTTCACCGTCGGCCTCGCCTCGTTCATCGCGGTTCTCGAAGGTCTGCATCTGGCGACCGGGCGCGAGATCTTTTTCCGCATCTCGACCTTCTGGATCAGGATTTTCGCCGTGTCGTTCGGCATGGGCGTCGTGTCGGGCATTGTGATGCCCTTCCAGCTCGGCACGAACTGGAGCCGCTATTCGGACGCAGTCTCCAACGTCCTCTCGCCGCTTTTCGCCTACGAAGCGCTGGTGGCCTTTTTTCTCGAAGCGGCCTTCCTAGGCGTGCTGCTGTTCGGCCGCAATCTCGTGCCGCGCTGGGCGCATTTCTTCGCCGCGCTGATGGTCGCGCTCGGCACGCTCGCCTCGACCTTCTGGATTCTCGCGACCAACAGCTGGATGCAGACACCGGCGGGCTACACGATGGTCGACGGCCGCTTCATGCCGCAGGACTGGCTTCAGATCATCTTCAGCCCGTCCTTCCCCTATCGCCTGGCCCACACCGTCGACGCCGTCTACATCACAACCGGCTTCGTCGTCGGCGGCGTCGCGGCCTTCTATCTGTTGCGTGAGCGCTTCGTCGAGGAGGCGCGGACTATGCTGTCGATGGCGCTCTGGCTGCTCAGCGTGCTCGTCCCGCTGCAGATGTTTCTCGGCGATCAGCACGGCCTCAATACGCTCGAGCACCAGCCGGCGAAGCTCGCGGCGATCGAGGCGATCTGGACGACCGAGAGCCGCGTGCCGCTGAATCTCTTCGCCATTCCCGACGAAAAGGCCGAGACGGATCATTACGTCATCGCCATCCCCGACCTCGGCAGCCTGATCCTCACTCACGACCCGAACGGAACAGTGCGCGGCCTCAAGGACTTCCCCGCCGATCAGCGTCCGCCGGTCGCCATTCCTTTCTTCGCCTTCCGCATCATGGTCGGGATTGGGCTTCTGATGCTCGCGCTGGTCGCGATCAGCTGGTGGCTGCGCTGGAAGGGAGAGCTGTTCGATGAGCGCTGGTTCCTGCGGCTCTGCGTGCTGGCCTCGCCCCTCGGCTTTATCGCGGTGCTCGCCGGCTGGGCGACGACCGAAGTCGGGCGCCAGCCGTGGACCGTCTACGGTCTTCTGCGCACCGCCAATTCCGTGTCGCCTTCGCTGACCGGCCTGGATGTCGCGCTGTCGCTCGCCGGCTATAGCCTCGTCTACATTCTGGTGTTCGCGACCGGGCTCGCGCTGATGCTGAGGATCGTGCGGGGCGGCCCGGCCGCCGCGGATGCGGAGCCAGAAGACGAAATCGAAAGCGGCCGCCCGCGACAGCCGGTCCGCGCGCTTCCCGTGGGTCAAGCCGGGAGCCGGGGATGAGCGCGCTGGTTTTCGACTTCGTTCCGATCTGGACGCTCATTCTCGGCGTCGGCGTTTTTCTCTACGTGCTGCTCGACGGCTTCGATCTCGGCGTCGGCATTCTCTATGGATTCGCGCCGGACCGCGACGCGCGCAATCTGGTGATGAACTCGATCGCTCCGATCTGGGACGGCAACGAGACATGGCTCGTGCTCGGCGGCCTGGCGCTGCTCGCCGCCTTTCCGCTCGCCTTCGCCATCATCCTGCCCGCCGTCTATTTCCCGCTGCTGATCATGCTGCTCTCGCTCATCTTCCGCGGCGTCGCCTTCGAGTTCCGCTACCGCGACGCCGAGCACCGCACCTTCTGGGACCATGCGTTCTGCTACGGCTCGATGCTCGGCGCCTTCGCTCAAGGGGTGGTGCTCGGCGCATTCATCGAGGGTTTCGAGATCGACGGGCGCCATTTCGCCGGCAGCTCGATCGACTGCTTCACCCCGTTCACGTTTCTGACCGGCGTCGCGCTCGTGTTCGGCTATGCGCTGCTCGGCGCGGGTTGGCTCGTCCTCAAGACCGAAGCGCCGCTCCAGGACTGGGCGCGGCGGCTCGGGCGCTTCGCGTTCATCGGCGTGCTTGTGGCGATCGCCGCGGTGAGCCTATGGACGCCGTTGCTGCAACCCAGCATCGCCAGCCGCTGGTTCTCCTGGCCCAATGTCGCGCTCCTCTCGCCGGTGCCGATCGCAACCGCGGTGATCGCCTATTGGGAATGGCGCTCGCTCAACGACCGGTCGGAAGCCGCGCCCTTCGTCGGCGCGGTCCTGCTCTTTGTCATGTCCTATTTGGGCATCGCGATCAGCATGTGGCCAATGATCGTGCCCTATAAATATACGCTGTGGGAAGCCGCGTCCTCGGAGTTGACGCAGGCGTTTCTGGCGGTCGGAACGCTGTTCCTGCTGCCGGTCATCCTCATGTACACCGCCTGGTCCTACTGGGTGTTCCGCGGCAAGGTGAGGGCGGACATCGGCTACCATTGAGGCGGCCCGGGCAAGGGGTTTATGCGGCCCTCGTTTTGCGGGTGGACTCGAGGAGCCTCGCGACCCCCTTATGGTCCGCGTCAATCATGGTCAGGTAGGCGCGCACCCCGCCTACTGGTTGGTTGCGCGCCTGCTCCCGGGCGCGCACTTGTTCGATCGTAATACCAAAGGCCCCGCTTCCTGACTCGCGAGGATTCCGTCAACTCAGTTTTGCTGATTCATTGGGCGGCGCGGAGGATTCGCGTCATGCCGGGTGCAGTCAGATTGCGAGAGGACTATTCGGCCGAGGAGCTTCGTGCCCTGGCCAAGCGTTCGAAGGACGCCCATCAAAGTCGGCGGCTGCTGTCGCTGGCCGCGGTCAGGGACCCGCACGGCCGCCGGCGCCCATGCTCGCGAGATGCTGCAGCGGGAGCCGGCTATTTCCGCCCAGACCTTCCTCGAGACGCTTCACTATCCGCGCCCGTCCGATAACGAGCACCTCCGCGAGGGTCTGGCGAAGGCGGGCCTGCCGTGACTGGGGCAAATTGCCGAACGCCCTGTGCGATGGCCGTTTTGGGCGCCTTCGGCATCGTCATGACAATTTCCAAACAATTGAGCAATTGAGCCGCATTGTCCTCGGGGATGTCCAAAATATGCTTGACTTTTATATACAACCGGGGGACTGCACTTGCCGCGCGAGCGACGAGGGGGCGGGGAAATCCCGGTCGAAAAGCAAGGTTCGCGACGCCTTTGAGCAGGCCCAGTCATGACCGTCAAACCCGTAAGTTGGTCGACAACTTTCAACAACACCCGCCGGATCGACCGAGTGTTCGATGTAGCGATCCGCATTGGGGCATCTGCCATGGGCTCCATCAAATCCCATCCAGTATGGGTGATCGGGCTCTTCGCCGTCCTCCTCTCGTATCCCTCAGCCGTTCGCGCCACGGTCACCACTCCTCACCTGCCCCTGGATTTCAATGATGGAGGCACGCTAGAGGGGCAGTTCACTTATGACGTTACCACGCAGACCATCACCGATTGGGTGATGACGACGGCCCCGGGGACATCCCTCCTGCCGGGGCAGCGGGGTCTTGCGCCCGGCTATACCTACCTGCCAACCGACTCGACAGCCTCGTTCAGCATCGCCTTCGGCAATGAGGCCTTTTCATTCTACTTTGAGAGCACTGCCCCCTCCGGCCCCACCCTCGACCTCAACTCCTTCCGGTTCGATGTAGACGGCACTTTGCCCCCCGGGTCTGCGTTCCTGCTCGAAACGACCGACCACGAATACGCGCCCGGCTTCGGTCTCCCCGGAGCGTCCAACGAGTTTATCTGCCCGTCGGGCGGAAACTTTTGCGGCGAGCGCCTTCTCACGGGCCTTGCTTACCTTGTCGACCCCCCTGGACCCTCGGATCAACTCATTACCTTCGTTCTGTCGCCGACTACAACCCTGCCGACTTCCGTTCCCGAACCCTCGACATGGGCGATGCTGTTGCTCGGCTTCGCGGGCCTTGGCTTCGCTGGCTATCGCGCCGCGCGCAAAGCCGTGACGGCCGCCTGACCGCGCGGTTCGGAGCGGAAATAGGTGGCATCCCTTCGCCATGCGGCGGGGTGCGCTTGGCGACAGCCGACCATGACGCATGACGCGCACAATGATGCTCGACTCTTTGACTGGGCGTCGCAGTCGACCTCCAATATCCTTGCGCCATGCAGCCCGAGTCATCAGCGGCGGCGGCATCGTCGTGCGAAGGCCCGCTCCCCACCTGCTAGCCCGCTCAACGCCCGAGCCTGATTGATGAGGCGCAGCTTTCTCAATGCGGCGGTTCGCGACGGAATGGCGGGCGGAGTTGGCGGCTCCCCAACGACATTCAGGCAGTCGCGGGGCCAGCGCCCGAAACTCTTCAGCCGAATACGATTCGCGGGCGGCGCCCGAAGATCGCCGCTCCAAGGACGTCAATCAAAGCCGGCGGCTTCCGTCGCTTGCGAGGCTTTGACGAATAATACCAAAGGCCTGACGGTCAGACTCATGGGGGATTCCCTTGGCGCGAAGTTTCTGACTCTTTGGGAGTTGGAGGATTCGCGCCATGCCAGCAGCAGTGAAATTGCGAGACGACTCGGCTGGAGGCGTTGAAGGGTGAGCGGGCGGGGCAATACTCGATCCGCGTCAACGACCAATGGCGCATCTGTTTCAACTGGCGTGAAGGAGGTCCGGCCGATGTCGAAATCGTCGATTACCACTGACCCCGATTGGCTTCTGAATCCGACCCCCGGCGAAATCCTGCTGGAGGAATTTCTGCGGCCGCTCGACCTGAGCCAGACGGCGCTCGCTCGCGCCCTGCGGGTCCCGCCGCGCCGGATCAACGAAATCGTGCTCGGCAAGCGGGCAGTCACGGCCGACACGGATCTGCGTTTGACCCGGTATTTCGGCCTTACCCCTGGCTTCTTCCTCGGCTTGCAGGCCGATCACGACCTGATGGAGCGCCGCCGCGAACTCGGCGCCGACCTCGAACTGATCGCTCCGCGGGCCGCTTGATGCCGGCTCGCCGGCCGAGGCGGCTCCGCCGTTGTAGCCGCGATCGCTGATCGCGGCTGACGCGGTCCATAGGGCGTCCGGAAGGACGCCCGTCTTCCGACGGGCTAGCGACCGCGTCTACAGATACCGGGTCAATCTACTCCGCCGCCGTCGCGGCGCCGATCGCGTTGAGGTTTGGCGCGCGCTCGGGCCTGGGGCTCGCGCCTGCGCGTCCAAGCGAGCGGCGGCGCCAGAGGGCGTAGATCGACGGCAGGAGGAACAGCGTGAGGAAGGTCGCGACCGAGAGGCCGCCCATGATCGTATAAGCCATCGGCCCCCAGAAGGCGCTTTCGCTGAGCGGAATCATCGCCAGGATCGCCGCGAGCGCAGTCAGCGCGACGGGGCGGGCGCGGCGCATGGTCGAGTAGACGATCGCTTCCCGGAGGGTGAAGCCCCGCTCGCTGACGTCGGTTTCGATCTGGTCGATGAGAATCACTGTGTTGCGCATGTCCATGCCGGCGAGCGCGATGAGACCGAGCAGCGCGACGAAGCCGAACGGCTTTCCCGCAAGATTGAGCGCGATCGAGGCGCCGACGATGCCGAGCGGCGCCGTGAAAAACACCATCGCGAGCCGCGAGAAGCTCTGCATCTGGATCATCAGCAGCGTCAGCATGGCGAGGATCATGATCGGGAACAGGACGAAGATCGAGCTGTTGCCCTTCTGCGAACTCCTCGATCGCTCCGCCCATTTCGATGCGCGTTCCCGGCGGCAGCGATGCGCGGATCGGCGCGAGCGCGGTCCAAAGCGACCGCGAGACGTCCGGCGGCTGGACGCCGTCGACAACGTCGGCGACAGCGGTGACGACGACCTCACGATCCTTGCGCCAGATGATCGGCTCTTCCGTCGTGCGGACGACGCGGGCGACCTGTCCGACCGGCACGGACGCGCCGTCGCGGGAGGCGATCGTCAGATCCTCGATTTTGTCGAGCGCCGCGCGCTCGGCAGGCGTCGCGCGGGCCACCACGTCGACGCGCTGCTCGCCGACCCTCAGCGTCGTGACCGTCGCGCCGCCGACCAGCGTCTGCAGCGTCTGAGCGATATCCTGCGGCGTGAGGCCGAGCGCGCGGGCGCGCGCCTGATCGACCTCGAGCCGGATCGAGGGCATTTTCTCGCCCCAGTTGAGATGCGGGTCGATGAGCCGCGGGTCGGCGCGCATCGCCTCGCGTACCCGCTGCGCCGCCGCGCGCACCTCGTCCGTCGCCTGGCCGACGACGCGGAACTGGACGGGGAAGCCGACCGGCGGGCCGAAATTGAACCGGTCGAGCCGCACGCGGGCCGCGCCGAGCGCGCCCTTGGCGACCGCGGCCTCGATGCGCGCCTTGATCCGCTCGCGCGCCTCGACGTCGCGCGCGACGATCACGATCTGGGCGAAGGATTTGTTCGGCTGAACCGGCTGGAGCCCAAGCCAGAAGCGCGGCGAGCTCTTGCCGATGTAGGAGGTATACGAGCGCGCGTCGGGGTCGCCTGCGATGAGGCGCTCGGCTTCGCGCACCGCGGCCGCGGTCGCCTGGATCGAGGAGCCTTCCGCGAGCCTCAGCTCGAAGAAGAGCTCCGGCCGCTCGGAGAGGGGAAAGAACTGATGCTGGACCTTGCTAAACTGGCTGAACCCCAGTCCAAGCAGCGCCGCCGCGACGGTGATGACCACGATCGGGCGCGCCACGCAGAATTCGAGCGCTCGGCGAAACGCGCGATAGAACGGCGTCGCATAGATCGCGGTCTCGTCGCGAAGATGGCCGCCATAGTTCGGCAGGAGCTTGAAGCCGAGATAGGGCGTGAACAGCACGGCGACGAACCACGACGCTGCGAGCGCGATGCCGACCACCCAGAAGATGCCGCCGGTGTATTCGCCCACGGCCGAATTGGCGAGGCCGATCGGCATGAAGCCCGCCGCGGTGACCAGCGTTCCGGTCAGCATCGGGAAGGCGGTCGAGGTCCAGGCGAAGGACGCCGCGCGCTCGCGGCTCCAGCCCTGCTCGAGCTTCACCACGATCATCTCGGTCGCGATGATCGCGTCGTCGACGAGAAGTCCGAGCGCGATGATGAGCGCGCCCAGCGTCACCCGCTGCAGGTCGAGGCCGATGAGGGCCATCGCGATGAAGACGATCGCGAGCACGAGCGGGACTGAAGTCGCGACGACGAAGCCCGCCCGCCATCCGAGCGAAAGGAAGCTCACGGCGAGCACGATCGCCAGGGCCTCGACGAAGGAGCGGGTGAATTCGTTGACCGCCCTGTCGACCACTTCGGGCTGGTCGGCGATGCGCGCGATCGTCACCCCGCGCGGCAGCTCGGACTCGAACTCGGCGAGCGTCGCGTCGAGCGCCTTGCCGAGCGCGAGAATGTTGCCGCCTTTGGCCATGACGACGCCGACCTCGAGCGCGGGCAGGCCTTCAGCGCGGATCAGCCAGGATGGCGGGTCCTCGTAGCCGTGCGTGACGGTCGCGACGTCGCCGAGGCGGAAGGTCTGGCCATTCGCATAGACCGGCGTTTCCGCGACCGCGTCCGCGCCCTGCTGCGCCCCGGTCACCCTCAGAGGCACGCGTTGCGCGTCGGTCTGGAATTCGCCCGCAGGCGTCAGCGCGTTCTGTCGGCCGATCGAATCGAACAGGGCCTGCAGCGGAACCCCGAGGGTCGCGAGCTTGGCGTGGCTGAACTCGACAAAGATGCGCTCGGCCTGATCGCCGTAGAGATCGACCTTGGTGACGTCGGAAATGCGCTGCAGCCGTTTGCGGAACGCCTCAGCCACGTCCTTGAGCTGCGCGTAGGAGGCGCCGTCGCCAGCAATCGTATAAAGCACCGAATTGACGTCGCCGAAATCGTCGTTGATCAGGGGGCCGATCACGCCTGCGGGAAGATCGGGGAGAACGTCCGCCATCTTCTTGCGCAATTGCAGGAACAGGAGCGGCACTTCGCGCGGGGGCGTCGAGTTGCGAAACGAGACGCTGATCGCGGAGAACGAGGGCTTGCAATAGGTGTCGATCTTGTCGATCCAGGGCAGCTCCTCAAGCTTTTTCTCGATGCGGTCGGCGACCTGCGACTGCATTTCCGTCGTGGTCGCGCCCGGCCATTCGGCGGTGACGACCGCGACCTTGATGGTGAAGGCGGGATCCTCGGCGCGGCCGAGCCGCGAATAGGCGAAGGCGCCGGCGAGGCTGATCGCGAGAATGAGAAAGGCGATCAGCTGGGGATGCCTGATCCCCCAGGCGGAGAGATTGAAGCCACCCATCACAGGCCCGCCAGCGTCTCGACGGGGCGCACCTTGTCGCCCTCGCTGAGCTTATGCACGCCCAGCGCGACGATCCTCGCCCCTTCGGGCACGCCCGCGCCGATGAAGGCCTGTTCCGCGTCAAGGCCCGCGAGCTTAACGCGCACCGCGCTCACGGCGCCGGAGGAATTGACCACCCAGACTGTCGGCCCCGCGCCTGAATCGAACACGGCCGCGACCGGCACGCGGGCGACCCTCGCCGCCTCGTCGGCGAGCGTGACGGTAACGCTCATGCCGAGCCGCACGTCCTTCGGCGCGTCGATCAGGGTGAAGCGCGCCGGATAGGTGCGGGTGGCGGGATCGGAGTTCGGCGACAGTTCGCGTAAAATCGCCGCGACCGTGACGCCCGGGAGCGCCCAGAACTCGACGGTCGCCTTCGATTGACGAGCGCGCTCGATCAGCGTCTCGGGGACGGAGACGGCCGCCTCCGTTTCGGCGGAATGCGCGAGCCGCACGATCGACGCGCCGGCGGCGACGACCTGGCCGGGCTCGGCCTCGACCGCGCTGATGACGCCGGCCGCGTCGGCGCGCAGCGTCGCATAGTCGATGGCGTTCTGCGCCAGCGAGGCCGCACGGTCCGCGCGCACGACCGCGGCGCGCGCCTGATCGGCGGCGGAGCGCGCCTTGTCGAAGTCGGCGTTCGCCGTCCAGCCCTGCTTGGAGAGCGTCGCCAGGCGGCGCTCTTCGGCTTCCGCCTGGCTCAGCGCGGCGTTGGCGGAGGCCTGTTCGGCCTGGGCCTCTTCGAGCTGAAGACGGAAATCCGTCTCGTCGAGATGCGCCAGCGCTTCGCCGGGCTTCACCAGGGCGCCCGCATCCACGAGCCGGGTCGCCATCTTGCCGGCGACGCGGAAAGCAAGATCGCTCTCGGTGCGCGCCTTGACGACCCCCGAGAGGACCTGCGCCTGCTCGCGCGGCGCATAATGCGCTGCCACCACCAGCACCGGCCGGGGCGGCGCTTCCCTCGCAGCCTCATGCGTCTGGTTGCAGGCTGAGAGGAGAAGCGCCGCAGCGAGCGCGGCGAGAGGCGCAAGCGACGGCATCGGGCTAGCTCCCGGCGAGTAGCGGCGGCGGATTGGGGTTGGCGAGGGCGCGAAGCGCGAAATGGATTGCTTCTTCCGGCCGCGCCTCGGGCCGGATGACCGTGCAGGAAGGGATCAGGGTCGGATCGTGGATCACGACGCAGGCTTGCATCGTCATCCAGCCGAGTTCGAGCGGATCGCCGGGGCCGAATTCTCCGGACGCCTGGCCATCCGCGATCGCCTCGGCGAGCATCGCCGCGCATCGGCCGAGATAGTCGATGATCGGCGGCCAATTTTCGGTGGCCGCGACCTCGACGATCTCATAGGCGCGGCTCTCGGCGGTCATCTGATCGCGCATTAGCCGATGCAGCGTCAGCATCATCGCCGCGATCCGCTCGGACGGCGACCCCGCCGAATCGATCGCCGCGCGCGCGGCTTTCAGCGTTTCGCCGAGCAGGCTCTCGCAGACCGCTTCAGTCAGGGCCTGCTTCGAGGCGAAAAAGCGATAGACGTTCGCGCTCGACATGCCCGCCTTGTCGGCGACATCGGCGATGGTGGTTCGCGGCCCGAGCTGGCGGAAGAGGTCCCAGGCGACCTGCATGATGCAGCTGCGGGTCTCTTCGGCGGTGCGGCGTTCGACGGCGACCATGGGTCCTGACGAGTGACGAGTGATGATTTATGACTTTTATCAGATCTCAATCATAAGTCAAGTCGGTCGACGGGGAGCGGCCAACCTCCCCCCAAATGGCCGCGATCCCTCCCGCTTGAGGCCGTCGGATTGCGCCTTCTGCCCATTCGTCCGACAATGCGGGCCTCAGGAGACCCGCGCAACTTGACCAATTCCATGCCCGTTTTCGACGTCGCCATCGCCGGCGGGGGCGCGGCGGGCTTGTCGCTCGCCGCCGCGCTAAAGCAGGCTATGGGCGCCGGCGCTTCGGTCGCGGTCATCGATCCGGCGCCCGCGCCGGCCGGAGAGAGCGCGGAGCCGCCGCTGCGCACCGTCGCGATCGCCAAGGGCCCCCGGCTGCTCTTCGAGCGCATCGGCGCCTGGGAGGCGATCGAACCGAAAGCGCAAGCCATCTTGGCGATGGACATCATGGACGGGGACGTGCGCGACGCGGTGCGCCTCCCGCATCTCCATTTCGATCCGAAGGAGGACAGCGAGCCCCTCGCCCACATGGGCTTCAACGACGATATCCTCCGCGCCCTGTCTGATCTTTGCGAGCGGCTCGGGGTCACACGCATCGCCGCCTCGGTCGCGCGCTGGCGCCCGGGCAAGCATATCGCCGAACTCTCGCTCTCGGACGGCGGCGCGATCCGCGCCCGTCTTGCGGTCGCGGCGGATGGAGCGCGCTCGAAGCAGCGCACGCTCGCGGAGATCCAGACCGTCGGCTGGGACTACGACCAATCCGGCCTCGTCGCCACGATCGCGCACGAACGCGACCATGAGGGCCGCGCCGAGCAGCACTTCCTGCCCGCGGGCCCCTTCGCCATTCTGCCGCTGCCCGGGCGACAGTCGAGCATCGTGTGGAACGAACGGCGCGCCGACGCACACGCGCTGCTCGCGCTCGCCCCTGACGACCTCCTGCGCGAACTCGAATTGCGCTTCACCCCAAAGCTCGGCGAGATCCGGCTCGCCTCGCGCGTCGAGGCGTTCCCGTTCCGCTTCCAGATCGCCCGCCGCTTCATTGGCCAGCGGCTGGCGCTCGTCGGCGACGCGGCCCATCTCGTCCACCCGCTCGCAGGCCAGGGCCTCAATCTCGGCCTCCGCGACGTCGCGGCGCTTGCAGAGATGATCGTTGGCGAAATGCGGCTCGGCCTCGATCCGGGCGCGCCCGCACCGCTCGGGTCTTACGAGCGCGCCCGTCGCTTCGACATCGCGGCGAGCGGCATGGGCATGGACGCGATGAACCGGCTCTTCTCCAACGACGTCGCGCCGCTGCGCTTCCTGCGCGATCTCGGCCTTCGCCTGGTCGATCGCGCGCCGCTGCTGAAGAACCTCTTTATCCTCGAAGCCGGCGGCGCGGGGCGCGGCGCGCCGAAACTGCTGCGTGGCCTCGCGCTATGAGCAGCGATCTAAGCGCCCGCACGCTTGCCGCCCAGGCGCTGGGCAGGATCGACGAGGCGACGCGCGCTCTTGTGCCCCCCATCCATCTGTCGACGACCTTCATCCGCGACCCGGACAACCAGTACCGCGCCGGCGACGTCTACGGCCGGCCCGACAACGCGACCGTGCGCGAGGCGGAGGCGGTGATCGGCGCGCTCGAAGGCGCCGCCGCAACGCTCGTCTTCGGCTCGGGCATGTCGGCGGCGGTGGCGCTCTTTCTGAGCCTCGGCCCGGACGCCCATGTCGTCGCGCCGCGGGTGATGTACTGGGCGCTGCGCGGATGGCTCGCCAAGGACGGGCCGGCCTTCAGGCTTCACGTCGATTTCGTCGACACCGAGGATCTGGCGGCGCTCGAGCGCGCGGTGAAGCCCGGCGCGACGACACTGATCTGGCTCGAGACGCCGAGCAATCCGCTCTGGGGCGTCAGCGACATCGCCGGCGCGGCGCGGATCGCCCATGCGGCGGGAGCCCGGCTTGCGGTCGACTCCACCTGCGCGACGCCCGTCTTCACCCGCCCGCTCGCGCTCGGCGCGGACGTCGTGATGCATTCGGCGACCAAATATCTGAACGGCCATTCCGACGTGGTGGCGGGGGCGCTCGGCTTCGCCCGCGACGACGCGCTGTGCGAGCGCGTGCGCGCCGTCCGAACGACGCATGGCCTCATCCTCCATCCGTTCGAGGCCTTCCTCCTGACACGCGGCATGAGGACGCTCGACCTGCGCGTGCGGGCATCAGCCGCGAATGCGATGGAGCTTGCGATCCGCCTCTCCAATCACGCCGCCGTCGCCCAGGTGCTCTATCCCGGACTGCCGCATCATCCCGGCCACGAACTCGCGCGCCGGCAGATGCAGGGCGGATTTGGCGGCATGCTGTCGATCCGGGCGCGCGACGGGGCGGACGCCGCGGTCGCCGCGGCCGCGCGGGTCAAGCTGTGGAAGCGGGCGACCTCGCTCGGCGGCGTCGAATCGCTGATCGAGCACCGCGCCTCGATCGAAGGTCCCGGCTCCCCCTGCCCGCCCGACCTCCTGCGCTTTTCCGCCGGAATCGAGGACGTCGAGGATCTCTGGCGCGACATCGATCGGGCGCTTGCCGGATAGCGCTGAGGGCGCGGGCCCAATCCGCCCCGCGCGAGCCACACTCTCGACGAAAACAAAAGCCAGTCACGCGCGCGCATTCAAGTTGCGTTCAGTGATGCCGTGGTTGATTCGCGTTAGCCAAGGGAGGAGCGACGACGCGAAGCGCAACGACTGCGCTTTCTTCCAGACATCATATGCGACCAGGACAGCCCGTCCCTGGCGGGTCTTGGTCATGCTTCCCCACCGATCGCCGTAAGACGGACAACCGGAAAGGATATTCCATGCGATTGTTGCGACCCGCGATCGCCGCACTTGTAATCGGCGGCTCTGCGCCGCTGGCGCTTATCGCGCCGGGCCTTGCCCAGACCTGCGAATGTCCCACCGCGGCGCTCAGCGGGGGACCGATCATTGAGGCCGACCAGGCGCCCCCGCCCCTGCCGGACTACGACCAGCCGCCGATGCCGGCGCCCGGCTATTACTGGACGCCCGGCTACTGGGCCTGGAACACCTACGATTACTACTGGGTGCCGGGCGTCTGGGTCGAGCCGCCGCAGCCTGGTCTCCTGTGGACGCCGGGATATTGGGCATTCGTCGGCGGCGTCTATGCCTTCCGGCAGGGCTACTGGGGACCGCACGTGGGATTCTACGGCGGCGTCAATTACGGCTACGGCTATAACGGGCTCGGCTACGAGGGCGGCCGCTGGGACAACGGGCGGTTCTTCTACAATTCGACGGTCAACAATTTCGGCTCGGCGCGCGTGACCAACGTCTATGCCCAGCCGGTCACGGTTCCGCCCGGCGTTGGGCGGGCGAGCTTCAACGGCGGCCCGGGCGGAATCCTCCTCAAACCCACCCCCGAGCAGGAGCGGCTTGCGACGGAGGAGCATGTCCGGCCGACCCCGCTTCAGGTGAGCCACGCGCGCGAAGCCAGCGTGACGCCGGAACAGTTCAACGCCACAAACAAGGGCAAGCCCGCCATCGCCGCGACCCCTCGCCCAGGCGAATTTAAGGGCAAGGACGTGGTCCCGGCGAAAGCTGCGGGTTCAGCTCAGACTGCGCCCGCGACCGGACCGAACGGCCAGCCGCTGGCGCCGACGGGAGAGCCAAAGCTTCCGGCCGGCGAGAAGCCGGTCAAGACGGAGCCGCTGACCGCCCCGAAGGCGCAGGAGAAGCTGCCGGCCGGCGAGAAGCCGATCAAGGCGGAGCCGCTTACCGTTCCGAAGACCGAGGAGAAGCCGCTAGGCGCCCCCACGCCGAACCACGCTCCTGCGGACTTGCAGCGCCAACAGGAGCTGCAGCGGCAGCAGGAGTTGCAGAAGCAGCAGGGCCAGCAGAGGCAACAGGAGCAGGAAAAGCAGCGGCAACTGCAACAGCAACAGAACCTGCAACAGCAACAGCAGTTGCTGCGGCAACAGGAGCAGGAAAAGCAGCGCGCGGTCCAGAGGCCTGGCGCGCCTCAACCAGGCGGCAAGCCCGAGCTCTGTGGAAAGCCCGGCCTGCCGCCGTGCCCGAAGTGAAGAGTTAAGGCGAGGGCTTCGGCTCTCGCCGCTCTAACCCCGCGCCGGGCGCGGCGCTGGAAGGCTCGAACCTTTTTTGCCGTCCGTAGCCGAATCCGGCTAAACGGGACGCGTGTCGGGCATGGTTCGCAATATTTTTTCCGTCGGCGGATGGACCATCGTCTCGCGCCTGACGGGGTTCCTGCGCGACATGGCGCTAGCCGCGCTGCTCGGCGGGGGCGCCCTCAACGACGCTTATGTCGCGGCGATCAAGCTGCCCAACCAGTTCCGCCAGATTTTCGGCGAAGGCTCGTTCAACGCGGCCTATCTGCCGACCTATACGAGCGTGCTCGAAAAGAAAGGGCGCGAGGACGCCGGACGGTTCGCGAGCCAAGTGTTCACGCTGCTCATCCTGTCGCAGATCGTGCTGCTGGCGCTCGTCTATCTCGACATGCCGCTGCTTGTGCGGTTGACCTCGCCGGGCTTCGTAAGCCAGCCCGAGAAGTTCGCCAATGCGGTCGAGATGTCGCGGATCATGTTCCCCTACATCGCCTTCATCGCCGTCTTCGCGCTGCACCAGGGCACGCTCAACGCCAACAATTCCTGGAGCGTCCCGGCCGCTGCGCCCGCAGCGGCCAATGTCTGTATGATCGCTTTCCTCGCCTTCGCCGCCTTTTTCCCGAAAATCTCACCGGGCGTCGCAAGCATGGCCAGCTGGGGCTTTCTCGCCTCGGGCGCAGCGCAGCTCCTGATCGCGATGGCGGATGCGCGCCGGCGCGGGCTCCTCGAGCGATTGACCTGGCCGCGCTGGACGCCGGAAGTGAGGCGATTCTTCTGGATGCTCGGGCCCGCGATCGGCATTTCGGCGAGCTATCAGATCGGCGCGCTCGCCGACCAGATCGTGGGCTCGCTCCTGCCGACAGGCGGCTTGTCGGCGATCAGCTACGCCGACCGGCTCTATCAATTGCCGGGCGGAGTCATCGTCATCGCGACCAGTTCAGTGCTGCTGAGGGAAATGTCGATGCTCGTCGCCCGAGGCGACGAGCAGGCGGCCCTTCACGCCCAGAACCGCGCCGCTTCGCTGACGCTGGCGCTCGGCGCGCCCTTCGTCGTCGTCTTCCTCATGATCCCCGATCTCATCATCGCCGCCGCCTTCGAGCACGGCGCTTTCAAGGAGAGCGCCACCCATCAGGCGGCGGGCGTGCTGGCCGCCTACTCGCTCGGCATGCCGGCGCTCTTCGTCGACCGGATCGTCGCCTCGAGCTTTCTCGCGCGTGGCGACACCGCGACGCCGTTGAAAGTGACGCTCGTCGGCGTCGCGCTCAATGTCGCCCTGAAGATCGCGCTCTATCGGCCCCTCGGCGCGCCGGGCCTCGCACTTGCGACCGCAGCGGGCTTATGGGTCAAAGTCGTCGGCGTCTATGCGCTTGCGCGCCGGCGCGGCTGGACGGCGCCGGACTGGCGTCTCATCGCGACCGCGGCCGCGACCCTCTTCGCCAGCGGCGCGCTCGCCCTCGCGCTCACTCTCTCGGATGCGCCGCTCATGTCCGCGTTGACCGCGCTTCCCCGCTTCGCCCGCGAGGCGCGGCTCGCGATCCTCGCCGTCATCGGTGTCGCGGTCTATTTCCCGACGCTGGCCGCGGGGCTCTGGCTGACCGGCGCGACGCCCGACGGCCTGCTTGGCCGGGCAGCGCGCACGCTCCGGCTTGCCCGTTGATCCCTGCGTCGCTATTCCGATTCTACGTCCTCCAACCTGACCCCGCGTCCTTCGCGCAGGCTCATCCGCGCCTGTTCGATTCGACGCAAAAATCGCGGGTCATGTTCGAGACGGTATTCGAACCAATCCTCTTCCGATTCGAAGCCGATCAGCACGCCCGCCGGTTTGCCGTGACGCGTGATGACAATCTCCTCCGTTTCAGCCTGTCGAAGAAATCGAGACAGATCGTCCTTGACCTCGGAAAGCGGAACTTCCCTCATTCCGGACTTGCGAACCGTGCGAGCCATGACTTGGCCTCCGATTTGGCTACGATCGCTAGAACCTCAACGGTCGCGCCGGAAACGTCGTAGAACACCCGAATGTCGCCCACGCGCAGCCGATACTGTGGACGGCGCAGTCCTCGCAACCGTTTGATGCGAGTGCGGCTTGTTTTCTCCGGCTCGTGTCGCAGATGCGTTTCGAGCAAGGCCCGCACAGTCGCGCGAACATTCGCCTTCAGCCCCTTCAGGTCGTCAACCGCTTCGGGGGCGAGTACAATGGCGAAACTCATTCTGGCTAGACTATAGCCAGATTCTGGCGGGCGTCAAATGCCAGAGCTTGACGCGCGCGCGCGCAAGGCTTCCTCTTCGCTCTTACGGGAGAGGTCTTCAATGAGCGTTCTGGCGCGCGACATAGCGCAGGAGTTCGGCTGTCGCTTCGGCCGGCGGCCGACCGTCAGCCGCGCGCCGGGACGGGTCAATCTGATCGGCGAGCACACCGACTATAACGACGGCTTCGTCATGCCGGCGGCGCTCGAATTCGCCACCCTGGTCGCGGCCTCCCCGCGGCCCGACCGGCGCCTCCGCGTCTATTCGATCATCATGGACCAGACGCGGGAGTTCGACTTCGACGCACCGGCGGAAACCGGCCGTCACGACTGGTCCGACTATGTCTTCGGCGTCGCCCTGATGCTGGAGCGAAGCGGGCGGCGCCTCACGGGCGCCGATCTCGTCGTCTCGACCGATGTGCCGCTGGGTTCGGGCCTCAGCTCCTCGGCGGCGCTCGAAGTGAGCTCGGCGCATGCCCTGCTCACCGCCTCGGGCTTGCCCTTCGAGCCGATCGCCGTCGCCAAGATCTGCCAGCGCGCGGAGAACGACTATGTCGGGATGCGTTGCGGCATCATGGATCAATATGTCTCGGCCTGCGGCGTCGCCGGCGCCGCGCTCCTGATCGACTGCCGCACGCTTGAATCGCGCAACGTCCTGATCGCCCCGAACCTCAAGCTATTGGTCGCCAATTCGGGGGTGCGCCACCAGCACGCCGGCGGCGAATACAACGCAAGGCGCGAAGCTTGCGAGGAGGGCGTGCGGCTCTTGAAGCCCGCGCTTGGGCCGATCAAAGCGCTACGCGACGTTACGCCGGAAGCGCTCGAAGCCAATCGCAAGCTTCTGCCGGACCTCGTCTATCGCCGCTGCCGCCACATCGTCACCGAGAACGCCCGGGTGCTCGAGGCCGAGCGCGCGCTGATCGCCGGCGACTTCGCCGCCTGCGGGGCGGCGATGAACGCTTCGCACGCCTCCATGCGCGACGACTTCGAGATCACCTGTCCGGAGGTCGATTTTCTGGCCGTGCTGGCGCAGGCGATGCCCGGCGTCTTCGGCTCGCGCATGACGGGCGGCGGCTTTGGCGGCTGCACGGTGAGCCTCGTCGAAGCCGGCGCGGTCAAGCGGGTCTCGCAGATCCTAATCGACGGCTACCGGGTCGGCTGCGGCCGCGACGCCGAGGTCTTCGACTGCTCGCCGTCGGACGGCGCGGGCCTCATTCCGCTCTGAGAGGCGCTGCGCATGACGAAGCCGGAATTGTCGAAGCTCGATTTCCGCGAGGCGTCGCACCGCCGCCTCAATCCGCTCACCGGCGAATGGACGCTTGTCTCGCCCCACCGCATGCAGCGGCCGTGGCATGGCAAGCGCGAGGCGGTCGCAACGGAGGGTGGGCTTGCGTACGACCCGGCCTGCTATCTCTGCGCCGGAAACGCGCGCGCGAACGGCGCGCGCAACCCGCCCTATACGCATACCTTCGTGTTCGACAACGACTTCCCGTCGCTGCAGCCTGACTCGCCGCCGGAGCAGGTCGCGGACGGGCTCCTGGTCGCAGAGGGGGAATCGGGCGTCTGCCGGGTGCTCTGCTTCTCGCCCCGCCACGATCTGACCCTGGCCGGCATGGCCGTCCGCGACATCGAACGGATCGTCGACGCCTGGGTTGAGGAGACAGTCAGCCTCGGCGGCCGATCCGACATCGCGTCCGTGCAGATTTTCGAGAACCGCGGCGAGATCATGGGCTGCTCGAATCCGCATCCGCACGGGCAGATCTGGGCGACCCGCCATCTGCCGAACGAACTCGAGAAGGAGACGCATCATCAGACCGACTATCTGCTCAAGCACGGACGGCCGTTGCTCGTCGACTATCTGGCGCAGGAGCTCGAACGCGCCGAGCGCATCGTGTTGATGAACGCGCATTTCGTCGTGCTCGCGCCCTTCTGGGCGGTCTGGCCGTTCGAAACAATGATCTTGCCGAGGCGGCGGATCGGCGGCTTCGACGAGATGCGAGCCGAGGAAAAGACGGCGCTCGCCGCGGCGCTCTCGGAACTGACGCAGCGCTACGACCGGCTGTTCGACGTGTCGTTTCCCTATTCGATGGGCTTCCACCAGAAGCCGACCGACGGCGCGGTGCACGCCGAATGGCAGATGCACGCCCATTTCTACCCGCCGCTCCTGCGCTCGGCGACGGTGAAGAAATTCATGGTCGGCTTCGAGATGCTGGGCTCGCCCCAGCGGGATCTCACGCCCGAGGCGGCGGCGCAGCGGTTGAGGGAAGCATAGCCCTTCTCCCGTTGGCGCTCCCCTCTCCCCTTGCGGGAGAGGGGCAGGGGTGAGGGGTCGGCGCGCCGGCTGCGCGCCTTACGGCGCCGGACCCCTCATCCGGCCGCGCGTTCCGTGCGTCCACCTTCTCCCGCAAGGGGAGAGTTCAGCGCGCCTATTCTCATCAGCCCAGCACGCGACGAGTCGCATTGCCGATCGCCGCCAGTCTCACACCGACCGCAGACCCAGCGCCAGCGCGATCCAGGCGAAGCCGTAGAAAATGAGATCAATCCCGATGAAGAGCCCGATCACCCAGAGGCCTGAGGCGGGCCACTGCGCGAGAACCAGCGCGCCGAGGATAATGGTGATGATTCCGTCGAGCGCCTGCCAGCCCCAGCCGGGGAGTGAGACTACGAACGAGCCGATCAGTTGAAAGAGCCCGCCAATCAGAAAGAATACGCCTATGACGAAGGTCACCGCCTCGGCGCTGATCAGCGGTCTCGTCACCAGCAACAGGCCAACGACGCCGAACAGGATCGCGGCCAGCAGATGGTGGAAGAAGCCGGCCCAATGCCCGACCATGACCGCCTGGGCGATTTCGATTCCGGACGCGATCACCAGGAGCCATCCGAAGAACAGCATCGAGGCAATTGTGGCCGTGAATGCTCGCGCGACCGCAGCGACGCCAAGCGCCACCAATGCGATCCCGAACACGAGAAACCATCCCCAGTATTGGGCCAAGTCTTGTGGGAGCGCCACCGAATAGGTTTGGACGTCGCCCATTGTCATCTCCTCCCTTGCGTCGCGTCGGCCCGATTTGAGGCCGATTGGGAATTTGTTCGCCATTGTCCCAGCGCGATCGCCGCGGATGATCTTATCACGCCGGCGCGAAGGAGTCCGCGCGCGCCATGTCCCAGGAATGTCCCAGGCCTTCGGCCAGATCCCGTCGCGCGAGCCGCTGATCAATTCGCCCCGCTCGAGCCCTGATGGAGCTCGGCGAAGGTCATCGATTCGCGGACATTGACGCGGCGCGAGAGATGCTCGGGCTTGAGTTCGTGCGGATGATTCAACCCGGCGGCGGCGACGAGATCGGTCAGCGCCTACACCATCGAGGCGTCGGACCCGAGTGGTCCTGGTGGAGCGTAGGCAGGCTCGCAAGCCCCACGCGGGCCCCGGTCATCACGAGCTCGGCCTAGCCGTTATCGAAAAGACGCCGACGAAGCGAGCCGACGTCGATGTCGCTGCGGTTCAGGCCGGCCTTGACGGCGACTTCCCACAGGCTGACGGCGCTGAACGCAGCGTCGCTCGGCGCGCGCCCCCTCACTTGAAAAAAAGACCGCCCCTCGGCGGCCTTTCAAGTTCGCTTCTCTGGCGATCAGACCAGGGCCGGCCTTCTCTTCGCGCGGTATGCGGCAAGGCCAAGACTGGCGAAGCCGAGCGCCATCAGCGCCCAGGCGGCCGGCTCGGGCACGCCCGCGCCGACGGGGGGCGGGTCGTTGTAAGGGCCCGGAAGCGCATTGGCGCCGAACGAATCGAGCGGCTTGGAATAGGGAGCGGGATCGCCGCTTGGGGGCGTGAGGTCAGCCGCATTGGATAAAGTCACGGTCGCATGGGCGGCGACGGCCGCCATTGCATAGGCCGCCAACACTGCGGCCGCGAACGGTTTCGCGCCGCGGACGACGCCTGGAGTCTTGAGCATACCTATACCCCTTTCGCTGCATCACAAGCGAGCCTTGGACTTCCGAGGCTGAGTATATGTTAAAGATAAATCGTTCGGAGTCAAGCTGAGTCCGAACTATAAATCATCGATGACTGCTAACACCTGATCTCACGGCGTAAACCAAAAGCGTGAGGCACGATATATTGGCGCTGTTAACTTGCAATCTCTCGGTTGTGTTCATGACGGCGTAAACTAAAATACGCAGAACACGATTATATTAGCGCCGTTTACTTGCAATCTCGTGGTTGTAGCTGTGCTTCAGGCCGCCGCCTCGTATTCAAAGAACCCCCTGCCCGTCGGTGCGCGACCGCCGGCCGCGAACATCAAGGCAGAGCAGAGAGGGGCCGCAACCCAAGTCAAAGCAACCAGCAGGTTGTGTTGTCGCGCGCCTTAATCTTGCCTTTTCCTTGGTCTAAGCTTGCCATATTCGCAAGCAGGCGAGATGTCGCCTGCTCCCGGGGGGTTTTACTGTGTATCCGGGGAATATCGGGGTTGAGGCCCGGCTTTCCTTTGCGGATATTCGGTTTTTCGCGAGCTGAGGCCGCCGCGGCATAAGGATCGTTTGCCGCTGACGAGGGAGGTGACATCATGCGCAACGCCATATCGAAGCAAGGTCGTTCGGCCATCGTTGCTGCCGGGCTCGCGGTCGCCTGGGCATTGACGGGATCGGCTCACGCCGACGTCATCGAAAGTTCGCCGAACTTTCCGCCGATCCCGCTTACCTTCACATCCACATCGCCGACCGGCGCCGGCTGCTTTGACATCGCGATGGTATGCGTGACGCCGGGGACGTTCACTTTGACCTCCGCCATGTCGACTTTCCCGGGCGGCAATCAGGAGATTGTTGCGCAAGCCACTTACGGGGCGACGCTGACGCCACTGCCGTCGCTGCCCCCCACGACTATCGGGTCGGTCGCCTTGACCGGAACGGTCGACGAGACGGTGTTCGGGCGGATGTCCAACACCGAAACCGGGACCTTCCCCGCCCAGCTTACCTCGCTGGACCTGACGGGCCAGCTGATGTTTCTGTCGCCCAACCCACTCGAAGGGGCCACGCTCTTGGCAACTCTGGACCCTTCGGAGGCGTCGACCGGAACCGTATCGATAAAGCCAATATCTGGCGGCTCAAACGCGAGCGGGGAGTTCCGGATCAGCAGCTTCTTCGACATATTTATCGACGTCTCGATTCCGAGCGCTGGGCTTAGCAAGTCCGGCATCGGCCCTATCCCGGTTGCCGCCGGGACGCCGGAGCCGTCGACCTGGGCGATGATGCTGATCGGCTTCGGCGGCCTCGCCTTCGCCGCCCGCCGCCGCGCGGCCGCGCCGGCCGGCTGACGCGCCTCTCCCCTTTCCCCCGCGGGAGGGGGTCGGGGGTGAGGGGTTCGGCGTCGGGCGGCCTTTGCTCGTCCGCCCGGCGCGAGACCGGCCGGGAAGCGGAGCAGACCTCGCCGTCGAGGTCTTGGCGAGAAATCCATTCAAACCGGATAGGCTCTCAGCGAGAGCGCGCGTCCGCGCGCGGCTGCATGGCGACGTGCGCGCCAACGCGACGGTGGATGGATCTCGAAATGGAAAACGACCACGCCCCTTCCGCCCCGGCCTACGTAGAGCCTCGCAGCGGCCGGACCTACCCGCTTACCGAGCCGCGTTGGCGTTCTGACGAGGGTCCGCCGCTCATGATCTCGCCGCTCCCCGGCATCCGACGCGGCGACATTCGCGCAGGCACGCGCTCGCTTTGGCGATATGCCGCGTCCTTCCCCATTCCCGTCGCCGACCCGGTGTCGATGGGCGAGGGCTGCACGCCTCTGGTGGAGCGCCGATGGAGAGGCGCCCGGGCGCTCTTCAAGCTCGAATGGTTCGCCCCAACCGGCAGCTTCAAGGACCGCGGCGCATCGGTCATGATCTCGATCCTGCGCCAGCAGGGAATGACCGAGATCCTCGAGGACAGTTCAGGAAACGGCGGCGCGGCCATCGCGGCCTATGCGGCCGCCGCGGGAATCAAGGCGAAGATCCTGGTTCCTGCCGCGACCCAGCCTGGCAAGACCGTTCAGATGAGGGCCTACGGCGCGGAGGTCCAACTGATCCCGGGGAGCCGTCAGGATACGGCCGACGAGGCCGCGCGCCAGGCCGGACGGATGTTCTACGCCAGCCACAATTGGCAGGCCTTCTTTCTCCAGGGGACGAAGACGCTGGCTTACGAGGTTTGGGAGGACCTGGGTTTCCGGGCGCCCGACAACGTCCTCATCCCCACCGGCGCCGGCAGCAACGTCCTCGGCTGCGATATTGGCTTTAGCGAACTCCTGCGACGCGGTGAGATCGAGCGGCTTCCCCGGCTCTTCGCCGTCCAGCCCGAAAATTGCGCTCCGATCTGCGCGAGCTTCGCCGCTGGCGCTGAAGACATCATTCCCGTGAAGACCCTTCCGACGATCGCCGAAGGAACCGCCATCGCGAGCCCCGTGCGGGCGCGCGAGGTCCTGGCCGCCATCCGGCGCTCCGGCGGCGCGGCCGTCCCGGTGTCCGAAGAAGAGATCGTCGAGGCGATGGTCGATCTCGCAAGGTCCGGTCTTTACGTCGAGCCGACCTCCGCAAGCGCCGCCGCGGCTTTAAGCGGCCTCATTCGGCGAGGCGTGATCGGGCCGGAGGAAACGACGGTCGTCGTCCTGACCGGCGCCGGTCTCAAATCCACCCAGCGCATCGGCGAGCTGATGGGCGTCCTGCCGACCAACGTCTGAACCGGGCGATCCGCGACAGGGACGCCGCCGCTGACGCCTGCCTCGCGGATCGCGGCGTCCCGCCGCACGGCCGCGCCGGCCGGCCGAGCAGCCTCTCCCCTCTCCCTTGCGGGCTAAAATCGCGGCGCGGGTCCCTTCCCCAGCTTTGCTGGGGAAGGTGGCGCGAAGCGCCGGATGGGGTGTGGCCCGCTGCGTAAACTTCAGTCCGATTGCACGAACGTCACCGCAGACCTTTCCTCGACGCGTCCCTGTTCTCCGCACCCCAGTCCGCCACCTCCCCGCTTCTCAGAAGGGGAGTTCATGTCTCGCGCAACGCCGCGCGAATGCGCTCGATGACGATCGGCAGTCCGCCGATGATGAGCTCGTCTGGAAATCGAAGAACGCGAAATCCCGCGCGTCGAAACCATGCGTCCCTCTCGGCATCCTTGATCTTCGCACCCGCCGTCTCGTGCGTGCGGCCGTCCGCTTCGATGATTTTTCGCGCAAGACACACGAAATCCGCGAAATAGGGTCCGATCGGGCTTTGCCTGCGAAAGCCGTGTCCGTCGATCTGATGATTCCGCACCGCGCGCCAAAGCATGGTCTCCGCCCTCGTCATGTTCTGACGCTGCGCCCGAGCGAACTTACGCGAGGACTGACGGAAACGCGGCGGCTCATCCATCTTGTCCACCTATCACAAGCGTGACCCTTCCCCAGCTTTGCTGGGGAAGGTGGCGCGAAGCGCCGGATGGGGTGTGGCCCGCTGCTTCGACCCAAGTCGCATTGCACGATCTTTACTGCGAACCTGCGTCGATCCAGACCTGCTTTCCACACCCCATCCGCCGCTACGCGGCACCTTCCCCGCTTCGCGGAGAAGGGGGAGACTCGCCGGCCGCGCGCAACTCGATAAAGAAATGACTTAATGTGAATCCGCTCGCCCTTGCGGGGGAGGGCTTGAGGTGAGGGGTTCGGCGTCAGCGTTTCGAGGGCGCGCAAGACATCGCGGGGCGGACATGCACGCTGAGCGCGCCCGCCGCCTCGCGCCACTTATCCTTCGTCACCGGCGTGGCGCGCGAGTCGAGAGGGTGTGAGCGCAAAAAGCCGTGTCAATCCGGCTTGACGGGCAGGGCGCGCGCGGCAAATCTGCCGAGGTCGAAAGCGCCCCTACATGTCTTCGGCCAAGCCGATCATCTTCATCAGCTACGCTCACGCCGACGAGCCGGAGAAGCCGCGGGGCGAGGAAGTCCAGTGGCTGAGCTTCGTGATGCGGTTTCTACGGCCGGCGGTGAAGAGCGGCGCATTCACGATGTGGGTGGACCGCCAAATGCCCGGCGGGACGGAATGGGACGAGGATATCGACCGCGAACTGCGCGCCTGCGACGTGTTCGTTTTGCTCGTTTCCGCCAGCTCGATGGGTTCCGACTACATCATCGATAAGGAACTTGAGATCGCCCGCGTGCGCCGCGCGGCGGGCGAATTATATATTTATCCGCTGCTCATTAGGCCGACCCCGAGAGCGGGCGTCGACAGAGTGCGCGAGTTCAATCTGCGCCCGCGCGACGCGAAACCTTTCTCGAGCTATTCGCTAAACGATCTTGAACAGCACATGAGCGACGCCGCCGACGAAATCGCCGACGTTGCAAAGGGCATAGCGGAAAAGAAGGCCGCGGCGGCCGCCGAACAGGCGCAGATTTCAAAGCTCGCAGAGACTGCGAGGATCGCAGCGGCCATGCCGGGATGGCAAGCCGCTGTCCCGCTGAGCCTCGACATCGACGGAAAAGTTCCAAATCGACCGGCTACGGCGCCTCCAATCTCTGTCGCGATCAGCGGCCTGCCCGAGACTTTCTACGAGCGCTTGGTCGGGCGCGATGCGGAACTGGCGCGCCTCGACTCGGCCTGGAGCGACGAAAAGACCAACATCCTCTCGCTCGTCGCCGAGGGCGGCGCGGGCAAGTCGGCTTTGGTCAACGAATGGCTGACGCGTCTCCAGGCTGATAGCTATCGCGGCGCCGATTGCGTGCTCGGTTGGTCGTTCTTCAGCCAGGGCTCGAAGGAGCGCGCGACGGCTGCGGACGCGTTTCTCAGCTGGGCGCTGGCAAGGCTCGGCGTGAAACTCGAGACGACCAGCGCATCCGCCAAGGGCGAGGCGATCGCCGAGGCGCTGATGACGCGGCGCGCGCTCCTTGTGCTCGACGGTGTCGAGCCGTTGCAGCATGGGCCGGGTCCGCAAATAGGCCAGCTCAAGGATCAGGGCCTGCGGGCGCTCTTGCGCCGCTTCGGCGCCGCGCCGCCCAAAGCGGATCACAGCCTGATCCTGCTGACCAGCCGCCTCGCTGTTGCCGACATCCAACGCTTCAGGAACGGCGCGGCGCCGGTTGTCGATGTCGAAAGGCTGTCGGACGAGGCGGGCGCGGAGCTTTTGCGCGACAATGACGTCTGGGGCGTGGACCGCGACCTCAAGCGCGCCTCGCATGATTTCGGCGGCCATCCCCTCGCGCTGACGCTGCTCGCGAGCCTGATCAAGGAAACGCAGAACGGCGACGTGCGCCGGCGCGACCATATCCGCAGTCTGCTCGCCGATGCCGACGATCCGCGCCATGATCAGGCGCGGCGGGTGATGGAGTCCTACGAGAAAGAATGGCTCGCCGGACAGCCGATCCTGTTCGCCATCCTCCATTGCGTCGGCTTGTTCGATCGCCCGGCGAGCGGCGACTGCCTGACGGCGCTGCGCGCCAGGCCCGCGATTCCCGGCCTCACCGACGCGCTTGTCGGCCTCGGCGATGACCAATGGCGGCGCGCCGTGGCGCGCTTGCGCGAGGCGCGGCTGCTGGCGCCGGTCGACCCGTCCGATCCTGAAGCGCTCGACGCCCATCCACTGGTGCGCGAATGGTTCGGCGAACGGCTGCGCCAGACGAACGAAGCGGCGTGGAAAGCCGCGCACAGCCGTCTCTACGACCATCTGCGCCGCACGACGCGCGAAGGCCAAAGCCCGACGCTCGCCGATCTCGCCCCGCTCTATCACGCCGTCGCCCACGGCTGCCGCGCTGGGCGGCAGCAGCAGGCGCTGGACGAAGTCTATGCGAAACGCATTTGCCGCCGACTGCCAGACGGCGAATTCGAATTCTATGCAGGGAGGAAATTGGGCGCTGTGGGGAGCAATCTCGCGGCGATCTCCTGGTTCTTCGACGGGCCATATGAAACGCCGGCCACCGCGCTGACTCTGTCGGCCCGCGTTTTTGTTCTGGCCGAGGCCAGTATCGGGTTGCGCGCGCAAGGCCGCCTCCAGGAGACGCTGCTCGCGATGCGCGCGACGGTACGCATGTCAGAAGAAGCTCAGGATTGGCTAAACGCGGCGGTCGCCGCGTCGAATCTGAGTGAGGCGGAGCTGCTGTTCGGCGACGTCTCCGCCGTGACGACGGCGGAAAAGGCCTTGGCCCTTGCAGACCGCGCGAGCGACACATTTCGGATGATGGCGCATCGAACGACCCAGGCCGACGCGCTGCACGCCGACGGCGAATGGGAAAAGGCCGCGGGTCTTTTCGCCGACGCTGATCGGCGGCAGCGGGAGCGGCAGCCCGAACACCCCTTGCTGTATTCGTTGTGGGGGTATCGGTACTGTGACCTGCTGCTGTCGCAGGGGCGAGCCAGCGAGGCGTGCGACCGCGCTGCTCAGACGTTGCAGGTGGCGCGAACGCAAAACTCGATTCTCGACGTCGCGCTCGATGCTCTGACCCTTGCCCGCGCTCATCTCGCGCTGGCGCTGAAGAACCTGGCGAGCGTGCCTTCGCCGAGACTACGCGACGATGCGCGCACTGCTGCGGCCAGGCTCGACGAGGCCGTCGAAGGCCTGCATTCAGCTGGCACTGATCATCATCTGCCTCGCGGCCTGCTCGCCCGCGCCGCCTTCCGACGCGCCGTCGGCGACTGGGCCGGCGCCGCGCGCAACCTCGACGATGTGCAGGAGATCGCCGAGCCGGGGCCGATGCGGCTCTATCTCTGCGATTGCGCGCTCGAGCGCGCGCGGCTCGCGCTGACGCGGCGCGAAGCCTTCGCGCCGCTGAACGGCCTCGTCGAGCCGAGCCCACCGCCGCCCGCTTCGCCCGACGCGGCCGAGGCCGCGCAGCTCCTCAAGGAAGCGCGCAAAGGGCTCGACGCGGCGCGCAAGCTCATCGCGGATTGCGGATATCATCGGCGCGACGCGGAGCTTGCCGAGCTCGACGCGGTCGCGACGGGCAAGAGCCGCTTCGCCGATCTGCCGCCGCGCGTGTGAGCTCAATCGACCCGCGCGGTCGCGCGCCCCCTTCTCCGCGAAGCGGGGAAGGTGGCCCGAAGGGCCGGATGGGGTGTGGAAAGCAGGGATGGTTCGACGCGGGTTCCCGACGACGGTCGTGCAAGCCTAGCGGCGGCGTCGCATCAGCGGGCCATACCCCATCCGGCGCTGCGCGCCACCTTCCCCAGCAGAGCTGGGGAAGGACTCGTCCCAGTCGACATAAAATCATCTCGCTGCACCCTGGAGAGGATCATCATGAACATCGGCGTTATCGGCGCAGGCAAGATCGGAGGGACGGTCGGCGTGCTCTGGGCGAAGGCGGGGCATCGGATCCGGTTCGGGACGCGCCATCCGGAAAGCCTGGGATCGCTCCTTGCCGAGGCGGGGCCGAATGCGTCGGCGGGCTCGCCGGAGGAGGCCGCGCGTTTCGGCGAGGTCGTCTTCTGCTCGGTCCCCTACGGCGCCTGGCAATCGCTGGCGCCTGCGCTTCAGCCGCTCGTCTCGGGCAAGGTCGTGCTCGATTCCGCCAATCCCTATCCCGGGCGCGACGGCGATTTTGCCAGGGCCGCGATCGCCGCCGGCGAAGGCTCTGGCGTCCCTGTGGCGCGGCTTCTGCCCGGCGCCCGGTTGGCGCGGGCCTTCAACTCGGTCTACTTCAAGACGTTGCAGACGGAGGCGCATCGCGCCGGAGACCGCGTCGGGATCCCGCTCGCCAGCGACGACGTCGCGGCGCTCGACGTTGCCGCGCGTCTCGTCCGGGACGCGGGGTTCGAGCCGGTCGTCGTTGGGCCGCTCGCCCGCGCGCTCTCGTTCGATCCGGGAACGCCGGTCTACAATACCGGCATGAGCGGCGCGGAACTGGCCCGAGCGCTCGGCGTCGCCCGTTCGGCATAACCCGCGATGGAAGAAGCAACGCACGCCGAGCCCGACGCGGTCGCGAAGGGAAGATCCGCTTCGCCGACCTGCCGCCGCGCGTGTGAGGCTGCGGCGGATCCGCGCGTGGCGGAGCCGTCCTGTGCCCTGGCCAGATAGGCTTGATTGGCGGGGCCTGCGCCCAAGCAATCTCCGCTCAACTCATTCATAAATCTGGGTAATCTCCAGCGACTTGAAAGCCTCCATCAACAATGTCTTGCGCAAATCGGGATTATCGTCTTCTACCCAAACCCCATCGAAATACCATCTTTATTATGTTATAAAGATCGCCAAAAGACCCTGCCTCCAAAAGCTGCGTAACTCCCCAGCCGACCCTCCGATCCTCATCCTGAGCCGCGATGCGAAGCATCGCGTGTCGAAGGATTATCCAGAAGGAGGCCCTGTTCGTGCGCTCTGGAGCATCCTTCGAGAAGCGTCGCCTGCGGCGCCGCTCCTCAGGATGAGGGAGTGGTAGGGAGTTACAAAGCTACAGAAAATGACGCCTATCCCGTTGAAATCGCCCGCCCGCTCACGAATCTGCACGCCCGCTCAGCTATCCATCTTCAGCGCCGCGATGAACGCTTCCTGCGGGATCTCGACCTTGCCGAACTGGCGCATCTTCTTCTTGCCGGCCTTCTGCTTCTCGAGCAGCTTGCGCTTGCGGGTGGCGTCGCCGCCGTAGCACTTGGCGGTGACATCCTTGCGAAGCGCCCGGATCGTCTCGCGGGCGATGATCTTGCCCCCGATCGCCGCCTGAATCGGGATCTGGAACATGTGCGGCGGGATGAGCTCCCGGAGCTTCTCGACCATCGCCCGGCCTCTCAATTCTGCCCGGTCGCGATGGACCAGCATCGAGAGCGCGTCGACCGGCTCGCCGTTGACCAGGATCGACATCTTGACGAGGTCGCCCGGCCGATAGTCGGTGAGCTGATAGTCGAATGAGGCGTAGCCCTTGGAGATCGATTTGAGGCGGTCGTAGAAGTCGAACACCACCTCGTTCAGCGGTAGTGCATAGACCACCATCGCCCGCTTGCCGACGTAGTTGAGATCGACCTGCTCGCCTCGCCGGTCCTGGCAGAGCTTGAGGATCGCGCCGAGGTAGTCGTCGGGAGTGAGGATCGTCGCCTTGATCCAGGGCTCCCTGATCTCGGCGATCTTGACTACGTCCGGCATGTCGGCCGGGTTGTGGAGCTCGATCTCGGTCCTGTCGGTGAGGGCGATCCGGTAGATGACCGAGGGCGCGGTCGCGATGAGGTCGAGGTCGAACTCGCGCTCGAGCCGCTCCTGAATGATCTCGAGGTGAAGGAGCCCGAGGAAGCCGCAGCGGAAGCCGAAGCCGAGCGCGGCCGAGGTCTCCATCTCATAGGAAAAGCTCGCGTCATTGAGGCGGAGCCTGCCCATCGCGGCGCGCAGCGCCTCGAAGTCGGCCGCGTCGACCGGAAAGAGGCCGCAGAACACCACCGGCTGGGCCGGCTTGAAGCCGGGCAGCGCCTCGGCCGTCGGGCGCTTATCATCGGTGATCGTGTCGCCGACGCGGGTGTCCGCGACCTGCTTGATCTGGGCGGTGATGTAGCCGATCTCGCCGGGGCCGAGCTCGGCGGTCTCGGCCATCTTGGGGCGGAAGATCCCGATGCGGTCGACCTCGTAAGCCGCGCCCGAGCCCATCATGCGAATGCGCATGCCCTTTTTGATCGTCCCGTCGATCACCCGAACGAGTACGACGACGCCGAGATAGGAATTGTACCAGCTGTCGACCAAGAGCGCCTTCAGCGGCGCCGTCTCGTCGCCTTTCGGCGGCGGCAGGCGGTTGACGATCGCCTCGAGCACGAGGTCGATGTTCAAGCCCGTCTTGGCCGAGATCGGCACGGCCTCCGAGGCGTCGAGCCCGATCACGTCCTCGATCTGCTCCTTGATGCGCTCGGGCTCGGCGGCCGGCAGGTCGATCTTGTTCAGGACCGGCACGATCTCGTGCCCCGCGTCGAGCGCGTGATAGACGTTGGCGAGCGTCTGCGCCTCGACCCCCTGGCTCGCGTCGACGACGAGGAGCGAGCCCTCGCAGGCGGCGAGCGAGCGCGAGACCTCGTAGGCGAAGTCGACATGGCCGGGAGTGTCCATGAGGTTGAGGATATAGGTTTTGCCGTCGCTCGCCTTGTATTCGAGCCGGACCGTCTGCGCCTTGATGGTGATCCCGCGCTCGCGCTCGATGTCCATCGAATCGAGCACCTGCTCGACCATCTCGCGCTCGGGCATCGTTCCGGTCTGCTGGATGAGCCGATCGGCGAGCGTCGACTTGCCGTGGTCGATATGCGCGATAATGGCGAAGTTGCGGATGTTATCTATTCGGTGGGCCGTCATGGCGCGGGGATAGCAGGGCGAGCCGGCGAAGGGAACCGGAAGCGCTCTGATACTCGTCAACCCGGCAGGCCTCAGCGTTCATTGCGTCGCCTGTCGCGGCGGAGACCCGGCGGCCGGCTGGAGTTCGACGCTGGGCTAAACCGCCATCCCGCGAGGCGCCTTTTCGCCTTTGGCCGAGGTCCTGGCCTCTCGCAGCTTCGCGGGTTGCGCGCCGAAAAGGCCTATGTTAGGCAACGCCCGCCTTTGGGGTCCTAGCGGCCCGCGCGCTCTTATTTCGCGAAGCGGATTCATCACGAATTCCTTAGGGTTGGCGACGGTCGACAGGCTTCGCCGCACGCATGCGGCGCCTTGACGAGGTGACGGGCTTTGGCACAAGAGGACACACTCGTTTCCGGCGTCGCCGACCGCTACGCCTCCGCCCTCTTCTCCCTCGCCCAGGACGATCGCCAGACCGAGGCCGTGGCCCAGTCGCTCTCGAAGCTCGACGCGCTGATCGTCGAAAGCCCGGATCTCGAGCGGCTGGTTCGCAGCCCGGTCTTTTCCGCGCGCGATCAGCTGAAGGCGCTCGACGCCATCCTCGCCAGGGAAGACATCGGCGGGATCGCGGCCAATTTCGTCCGGCTCATAACGGTCAAGCGGCGCCTCTTCTATGTCCGCGACATGATTGCGGCCTATCGCAAGCTCTATGACGCGGGCCGCGGCGTGACGCGCGCCGAAGTGACCAGCGCGACGGTTCTGACGGATGAGAATCTCGCCGCGCTCAAAGAGCAGCTCCGCGCCGCATCCGGTGGACGGGACGTCGAACTCGAAACCAAGACTGATCCGTCGATCATCGGCGGCCTCATCGTCAGGCTCGGCTCGCGCATGGTCGACGGCTCGCTCAGGACCAAGCTCAACGCAATTCGCATAGCCATGAAAGAGGTCGGCTGATGGATATCCGCGCCGCAGAAATCTCCTCGATTCTCAAGAGTCAGATCGCCAATTTCGGCGCCGAGGCCGAAGTCACCGAAGTCGGCCAGGTCTTGAGCGTCGGCGACGGCATCGCCCGGGCCTACGGCCTCGACAAGGTCCAGGCCGGCGAGATGGTCGAATTCGAGAACGGCACGCGGGGAATGGCGCTGAACCTCGAGGCCGACAACGTCGGCATCGTCATCTTCGGCGCCGACCGTGAGATCAAGGAAGGTCAGACGGTCAAGCGCACCGGCGCGATCGTCGATGTGCCGATCGGCAAGGAGCTGCTGGGCCGGGTCGTCGACGCGCTCGGCAACCCGATCGACGGCAAGGGACCGATCCGTTCCGCCCGCCGCGCCCGCGTCGACGTCAAGGCGCCAGGCATCATTCCGCGGAAGTCCGTCAGCGAGCCGATGGCGACCGGCCTCAAGGCGATCGATGCGATGATTCCGATCGGCCGCGGCCAGCGCGAACTCATCATCGGCGACCGCCAGACCGGCAAGACCGCGATCGCGCTGGACACGATCCTCAATCAGAAGCCTTTGAACCAGGGTGACGACGAGAGCAAGAAGCTCTATTGCGTCTACGTCGCGGTCGGCCAGAAGCGCTCGACGGTCGCCCAGTTCGTCAAGGTGCTGGAGGAGAACGGCGCGCTCGAATATTCGATCATCGTCGCCGCCACCGCCTCCGATCCGGCGCCGATGCAGTTCCTCGCGCCGTTTTCGGGCTGCACGATGGGCGAGTACTTCCGCGACAACGGCATGCACGCGGTCATCATCTATGACGACCTGTCGAAGCAGGCCGTCGCCTACCGCCAGATGTCGCTGCTCCTGCGCCGCCCGCCGGGCCGAGAGGCCTATCCGGGCGACGTTTTCTATCTCCATTCCCGCCTGCTCGAGCGCGCCGCCAAGCTCAACAAGGACAACGGTTCGGGCTCCTTGACCGCGCTTCCGATCATCGAAACCCAGGCCAACGACGTCTCGGCCTACATTCCAACCAACGTGATTTCGATCACCGACGGCCAGATCTTCCTCGAGACCGACCTCTTCTATCAGGGCGTCCGCCCGGCGGTGAACGTCGGTCTTTCGGTGTCGCGGGTGGGCTCCTCCGCGCAGACCAAAGCGACCAAGAAGGTCGCGGGCAAGATCAAAGGCGAGCTCGCGCAGTACCGCGAGATGGCCGCCTTCGCCCAGTTCGGCTCCGACCTCGACGCGGTTACCCAACGGCTGCTCAACCGCGGAGCGCGCTTGACCGAGCTCCTGAAGCAGCCGCAGTTCTCGCCCCTCAAAATGGAGGAGCAGGTCTGCGTGATTTACGCCGGCGTCAACGGCTTTCTTGACAAGCTGGCGCTCGACAAGGTTCGCGCCTTCGAAGACGGGCTCCTGGCCTCGCTGCGCTCGAAGAGCCCGGATATTCTGGAGTCAATCCGCTCGTCCACTGACCTGTCGAGCGACGTCGAAGCCAAGCTCAAGTCTGCGATTGAGGCGTTTTCCGCCAGCTTCGCTTGACCCACGGACCCCAATCGGACCCGCGCCCGAGATGAGGCGCAGGGCGGAGACGCCAAGCGATGCCGTCCCTCAAGGACCTTAGAAACCGGATCGCCTCCGTCAAGTCGACGCAGAAGATCACCAAGGCGATGCAGATGGTCGCCGTCTCGAAGCTGCGCCGAGCGCAGGCTGCGGTCGAAGCGGCGCGCCCCTACGCCGAGCGGGTCGAGTCAGTGCTGACCAATCTTGCTGGAGCGGCCACTGATGGGCAGGGTCCGCGTCTCCTCGTCGGCAGCGGCTCCGGCCAGACGCATCTGCTCGTTGTCTGCACCGGCGAGCGCGGCCTTTGCGGCGCGTTCAATACTGCGATCGTCCGTCTCGCGCGCGAAAAAGCCAACGAGCTCGCGGCCGAGGGCAAGACCGTCAAAATCATCTGCGTCGGCAAGAAGGGCTACGACCAGCTTCGCCGCACGCACGAAAAACAGATTCTCGAAATGATCGACCTGCGCGCCGTGCGCACGATCACCTATGAGACCGCCCGGCCGATTGCGGAAAAGGTCATCGCTCTGTTCGATAACGCCGAGTTCGATGTCTGCACGTTGTTTTACTCGCGCTTCCGATCGGTCATTTCGCAAATCCCGACCGCCCAGCAACTGATCCCGCCGGAACTCGGCGCGAAGGATGAAAGGGCGCCGGTCTACGACTACGAGCCGGATGAGGGCGAGATCCTGGCCCAGCTTCTGCCGCGGGCGGTGGCAGTGCGCATCTACCGCGCGCTGCTCGAGAATGCCGCCTCGTTCTTCGGCGCGCAGATGAGCGCGATGGATAACGCGACCCGCAACGCCGGCGATATGGTGAAGAAGTACACTCTTCGCTACAACCGCACGCGCCAGGCGATGATCACCAAGGAACTCATCGAGATCATCTCGGGCGCAGAGGCGCTCTAGCCAACGTCGCGGCTTGAGCGACCTGAAGACCGAAGAACGAGGACGTCAAAATGGCGAATACTGCAAATGCCACTGGTCGGGTCACCCAGGTGATCGGGGCTGTCGTCGATGTGAAATTCGACAGCTACCTGCCGCCGATTCTCAATGCGCTCGAGACAATCAACAACGGCAATCGCCTCGTGCTCGAAGTCGCCCAACAGCTCGGCGAGAACACCGTGCGCTGCATCGCGATGGACACCTCTGAAGGCCTCGTGCGCGGCCAGGAGGTCACGGACACCGGCGAGCCGATCTCGGTTCCGGTCGGCGAGGGAACGCTCGGGCGTATCATGAACGTGATCGGCGAGCCGGTCGACGAAGCGGGCCCGATCAAGATGGAGGGCCGCCGCGCCATCCATCAGCCGACCCCGGCCTATGTCGAACAGTCGACGGAAGCGCAGATCCTCATCACCGGAATCAAGGTCGTCGACCTGCTCGCGCCCTACGCCAAGGGCGGCAAAATCGGCCTTTTCGGCGGCGCGGGCGTCGGCAAGACCGTGCTCATTCAGGAGCTCATCAACAACGTCGCCAAGACCCACGGCGGGAATTCGGTGTTCGCAGGCGTCGGCGAGCGCACACGCGAAGGCAACGACCTCTATCACGAGTTCATCGAGTCCAACGTCAACGCCGATCCGCATGATCCCAATTCGACCGTGAAGTCGAAATGCGCCCTCGTGTTCGGCCAGATGAACGAGCCGCCGGGCGCGCGCATGCGCGTCGGTTTGGCCGGCGTCACCGTGGCCGAGCATTTCCGCGACCAGGGCCAGGACGTGCTCCTCTTCATCGACAACATCTTCCGCTTCACCCAGGCCGGCTCGGAAGTGTCGGCGCTGCTCGGCCGTATCCCTTCGGCGGTCGGCTACCAGCCGACGCTCGCCACCGACATGGGCGCACTGCAGGAGCGAATCACGACCACGACCAAGGGCTCGATCACTTCGGTGCAGGCGATCTATGTCCCCGCCGACGACCTGACCGACCCGGCGCCTGCGACCTCGTTCGCCCACCTCGACGCGACGACCGTGCTGTCGCGCGCAATCTCGGAAAAGGGCATCTATCCGGCGGTCGATCCGCTCGACTCGACCTCGCGCATGCTGACGGCGGCCGTCGTCGGCGAAGCGCATTACAACGTCGCCCGCCAGGTGCAGCAGGTGCTCCAGCGCTATAAGGCGCTGCAGGACATCATCGCGATCCTCGGCATGGACGAACTCAGCGAAGAGGACAAGCTGATCGTCGCACGCGCCCGGAAGATCGAGCGCTTTCTTTCGCAGCCCTTTGACGTTGCGGCCGTGTTTACCGGCACGCCCGGGGTCCAGGTCAAGATTGAAGACACGGTCAAGGGCTTCAAGGGCATCGTCGAAGGCAAGTACGACAACCTCCCGGAGGCCGCCTTCTATATGGTCGGCACGATCGAGCAGGCAGTCGACAAAGCGAAACGGCTCGCGGCCGAAGCCGCCTAACGCAGACACGAGCGGGGGTCGCCATGGCCACATTCCACTTCGAACTCGTGTCGCCCGCCAAGGTGCTGTTCAATGGCCTAGCTCAGGCCGTGCTCGTGCCGGGCAACGAAGGCGACTTCCAGGTGCTGAGCGATCACGCGCCTGTCATGACGGCCGTGCGGCCGGGCGTCGTGGGCATCGACGACGCGCTGGGGAAGCATCTTCGCGTCTATGTGCGCGGCGGCTTCGCCGACGCCAGCAAGAATGGCCTCATTCTTCTTGCCGAAACGGCGATCCCGTTCGAAGAGCTCAGCGCGGAGGAACTCGGCCAGGAAATCAAGAACGCCGAAGAAGACGTCGCCGACGCGAACGACGACCAGAAGCGCCTCGCGCAGGAGAGACTCGACCGCCTGCGCGAGCTCAAGCACGCGGTCAAGCTCTGAGGGCGGTGAAGTCGCGGCGCCCTGGCCTCGCGAGGCGGCGCCGTGACCCACGAGGAGTACGATGCGTTCTGCGCCTGCCTACCCCACGCGGCCCATATCGTTCAATGGGGCGATGCGAGCGTATGGAAAGTCGGCGGCAAGGTCTTCGCCATCGGCGGATGGTCGGACTCGCCCGAGTTCGCCGTGACCTTCAAGTGTTCCGAAGTGAGCTTCGCGATACTGAAGGACCTACCCGGAATTCGGCCTGCGCCCTATCTTGCGTCGCGCGGTCTGTTATGGCTGCAACGAACGGACGACCGGTCGCTCGCCGATGAAGAGCTCAAGGACTATCTGCGCCAAAGCTACGCGCTCGTCGCCGCGGTGCTGACCAGAAAGGCGCGACGTGAACTCGGACTTGAGCCATCATGAGCCATCTCTGAAGGGGGCAGTGACGCCCGCGCACATTCGCGCCGCGCACGCGCTGATCGCGCCGCATATCCGCCGCACGCCGCTCCTTGAGACCCCCTCGCCGATCGCAGGCGCGCCGCCGGTCTCGATGAAGCTCGAGTGCCTCCAGCACTCGGGTTCGTTCAAGGCGCGCGGGGCATTCCACAATCTTCTCACCCGCCCTGCTTCGCCGGCCGGCTGCGCCGCCGCCTCCGGCGGCAATCACGGCGCGGCGGTCGCCTACGCTGCGGGCGAGCTCGGCGTCAGGGCGCGCATCTTCGTGCCGGAGATCGCCGCGGCCGCCAAGGTCGCCAAGATCAGGGCCTACGGTGCGGAGGCCGTGATCGGCGGCGCCACCTATGCAGAGGCGCAGGAACGCTGCGACGCCTATGTCGCCGAAACCGGCGGGCTCCTAATCCATCCCTATGACGCGCCCGAGACGATCGCTGGCGCTGGGACGGTCGCGCTAGAATGGGAGGAGGACCTTCGGCGGCTCGACCTGCCGCAGCTCGATACGGTGCTCGTCGCGGTCGGCGGCGGCGGACTGATTTCCGGCCTCGCCGCCTGGTTCGCTGGCCGGATCAGGATCGTCGGCGTCGAGCCGGAAGGATCGTGCGCCCTCCATGCCGCGATCGAGGCCGGCGCGCCGGTCGACGTCGCGGTCAGGTCGATCGCCGCCGATTCGCTCGGCGCGAGACGCGTCGGCGGTCTCAACTTCGACGTCTGCCGGCGGTTCGTGAGCGAGGTCGCGCTCATTCCGGACGAGGCCATCCTCACGGCGCAGCGCCGCCTCTGGACCGAGGCCTCGATCGTCGCCGAGGCGGGCGGCGCGGCGGCCTTCGCGGCGCTCGCAAGCGGCGCCTATCGGCCGAAGAGTGGCGAGCGGGTGGGCGTACTCATCTGCGGCGCGAACGCCGATCTCGCGAGCTTCGCCGGGCTTTTCTAGAGGGCCTGGTGGTCGTTCGATTTTGTTAACAAATCATATCCGTTTTACTGTGCGCCCGATCCGGCGACGGAACCCGCCTCTTTTAAAGACGACTACGGATGCGCCGTGAAACTCCGTGAAGGGGGCGAATTGCTTTCATTGCCTTTCTTCTTCTTTCTTTCTCTTTTCGAAAACGAGACTTTTCAAAGGGTTGCGGCGACTGAGAGCCCGCCTTCCCTTAGGCCGCGATCAACGGAGGACATGCGTCCAACGCGGGCCACCCAAACTGGCCCTTCGATGCTGAGCCATCCGTCTTGCTCTCTCATTGCCATGCAACGAATTCTACGAGAATATCGCGAAATCGCCTAAGGTTTGTTTGATGCAATCTCGCGGTTGCCGCGCGGCGATGCGCGCAAGCGTATATAATCACGGCGGATTTTGCCGCGGCGAGGGGCTGGACTTGTTCGGTCTTTTTCGTTCGGACGCGTCTCCGTCGCGGTTGCCGACGGCGGCTATAACCGCAGACGACGGTCTTGCTCCCGTCCAATTCGCTCCAGGCTGCTCGCCTGGTCGGCGAAGGCGCAAAATCGCGCTCGAGACCATTGCGGCGCTCAAGCGCGCGAACTATGGTCCGCCCGCTTTCCGCCGGTCCCTCGGGCGCCGCGGCGGATTGGGGCGTAGCCAAGCGGTAAGGCAGCGGATTTTGATTCCGCCATACGGAGGTTCGAAATCCTCCCGCCCCAGCCAAAGCTTATATTGGTCTAGCCAAGCTTTGGTTGTGTATCTTTGTAGCTTTGCAAGGCTTGCGTCTTTGTCCACCAGTCCGCAAAGCCATCGACATCGAAAAGCGCCTCCTTGTCCGGCGTCAGCGAGACGTAAAAGACGATCGGCGCGAGATATAGGTCGGCAAGGCTTAAGTCACCGGCGATGAAGGGCGAGGAGCCCCTCGTTTTCATGGCGAAATCGATCATCTTGCGGCCATTCTCAAGGCCGCCCTTTCGCATTGCGTCGTTCTTTCCGCCGACGAAGTCTGGAAAAAGGTGATAGGCGACGACGCCGCCGAGTAAGGCGCCGTAGCCGTAAGAGTCGACCATACCAATGATCATATCCATCCGCGCCCGATCCTTGGGGGTCGGCGGCATCAGTGACTTGCCGGGGAGGACATCGTTGAGGTAGCGCGCAATCGCGGAGGTTTCCAGAATGCGCATCCCGTCATAGTCGAGGACCGGCACTTTGCCGAAAGGATGACGCTGCAGATGCTCGGGCGTTTTCGGCTCACCCTTGAGCACGTTGAGTTGCACTTGTTTGAACTGAGTCACGCCCTTTTCGGCGAGGAGCATCTTGACCGTGCGGACATAGGTCGAGCCGTCAAAACCCCAGAGGACAATGTCGGACATGATTGGGTCCCTTCACAAGGCGCCGTTCAGGCGGGCCCTCAAGCTTAATTCGAACTGACCGGGCAGACCAGCGTCCAAAACGTTGATAACAAAGCGCCGGGCCGGGTTGAGAGCGTAAAAAAATCTTCATATTTGACGGCGCGCTCCTTGACTCCTAACATGGCTTGGTGCTTCGCACATGAATTGTTCACAACTATACGAATAGCATTCTCGCAAAGGTTTTGGGGACATCCAACCAACGTAGCTTGCGAAAGACCGCGGAGCGATATTCTGGGGGGACACACATGATTGGCTTTTTCGCCGGGCATCGGCACTCGCCGCAATTGCCGCCAGCCTGTTCGGTGGCCTGATGGCGCGACATTTTGACCAACAGGCAACACAACGAGCGGGCGTCATCCTCAAGATCGCGGCTCACTATTCGCGGGACGAACTCAACGCAGCCCTCGCCGCGGCCCGGCGGGCGTTCTTGTACAGTCTTGAGGAAGCTGGCCTCGACATCGACGCGGGACAGGCCTTTTTTGAGGCGCTCGACGTAGCCGTCGCGTTTTCACAATATCGCGCCTGACTCAAGAAGCGCGGACGTAACTCGTTCGCCGGACCTCTCGCGCGCGTCTCAGGGGAGGCGTTCGATGATCAGGGAGGACTGGCCATCGCGAGCCCCATCCCCACCGCATCGCTTTCGCGCGGCTCCTCATCGGCTCTGACTGCGACGTGTTGAAGCAAACCGAAGACCGCGCTCGCGGCCTCATTCAGCTCCGGGTATTTCGCCCGCTCAACCAAGATGGGTCCGAACATCAGTCCAAAGAGACCACGCTTCTGCAAGGCGAAATCGAAATAGGCGAGACCGATTCCGCCGAGCGGATCGCGCCCGCTCGCGCTCGTGTCCATCGCTGCGGCGAGCTCTCTGAACCCTTCGGCGGCCACCGACGCGAGAAGATCTTCCTTGTTGGTAAAATGGCGATAGGCGGCTCTAGCGGACACTCCGACGCGACGCGCCGTCTCTTGCAAGCCAACGTCGTCTGGGCCGGCTTCATCCAGCATGGCCCGCGCCGCCGCGCGCAGGGCGTTCGGCAGATTGTTACGGGTACGTCGCGGCGCATCCGTTAGGCCTTTCATATTCAAACCCCTTGGAAGACAAATCGCTCCGAAGATTCCTGTTTCCTGAATCCCGTTCGGCAAGTCCATATCCGATTAGGAAAACGGCCCTTTCCCGTCAGGAAAACGGCCGTTCTGCGACTCCCCCTGAGGTCGAGCGGAATAAGCTCGGGTGTGTCCTAATGGATACAGTGTGGCTTCGATTCGACTGGCGATCGGCTTTCCGGACGGATGGACGACGGACGCGTCGCAGGGCCTGCACCGGCCCTCCCGCCATGCCATGAGCCCGACCCCGACGCCTGCCTTCTCGTCGATTGGTCGAGCCAAACGAAGCGAAGCTGTGCTCCCGCCCCTGACAACGACTTTCGCGCCCTATCGCGCCGCCTGGCTCAGCCGCAGCATTTGGTATGAATAGGGCGGCAGCGCCGCTGTCAGGAGGCCGTCTTTGATCTTGGCGCCTTTCCCCTTTGCCGGGGTCACGGCTTTGGGATTTTTGAGGGTGTTCGCGGCCTCGAGATCGGCGCTTGCCATCACCTGATGATCGACGATCCTCGCCTCGCCGAAGCCGTGCAGGCTCGCCTCGAGATCGATCGATTTCTCCCCGTGTCGGTTGACCGCGAAGAAGGTCAGTGTCCCGCCTTCCTCGTCGTAGACGCCCGATACGTCGAGGTAGGGCACGTTGTCGGCGACTTCGGCCTGGTAGCCGGGCGACTTGACACCGAGGTGCAGCGCCTCGCCGCGTCCATAGCGGGAAGCGAAATAATAGGGGTAGTAGGTCGTCTGCCGCCACGCAGCGCCCATGGGTTCGGTCATGACTGGCGCGATGACATTCACCAGCTGCGCGATGCAGGCGATCTTCACGACGTCGGAGCGGCGGATGAACGTGTTGAGGATGCAGCCGACCTGGAGCGCGTCCTCGAAATTGTAGATGTCCTCGAGCAGCCTCGGCGCGTGCGGCCAGCCCTTGGCGCCGTCGAGAATCTCGCGGTCCTGGACGTTGGAATGGTACCAGACATTCCATTCGTCGAAGGAAATCGTTACCTTCTTGCGGCTGCGCTTCATGGCGCCGACGACTTCGATCGTCGAGCCGATCGTCTTGATATAGGCGTCGAGCTTGGCGTTGAGGGCAAGGTATTCCGCAGTGTTTTTAGCCCGGTTGGCGAAATACATGTGCAGTGAGATGTGGTTGACGGCCTCGTAGCAATGTTCGAGAACCACCCGCTCCCATTCAGGATAGGTCTTCATGTCCGAATTGGATGAGCCGCAGACAATGAGCTCGAGCGAGTTGTCGAAGGCTCGGAGCGTCTTGGCGACCTCATTGGCGAGGCGCCCGTATTCGTGCGCGGTCTTGTGGCCGACCTGCCATGGGCCGTCCATCTCGTTGCCGAGGCACCAGTGCTTGACGCGGAACGGCTCGGCATGGCCGTTTTTCTTGCGAAGATCGCCCCAGTAGCTGCCGGTCGGCCCATTGACGTATTCGACGAAATTGCGCGCCTCGTCGAGCCCGCGCGAGCCAAGGTTGATCGCGAGCATCATTTCCGTTCCTGCGGCTTCGCACCATTGCGCGAATTCGTGCACGCCGACCGCGTTGGACTCAGACGTGTGCCACGCAAGGTCGAGCCGCGTCGGGCGCTGCTCGCGGGGGCCGACGCCGTCCTCCCAATTGTAGGCTGAAACGAAATTGCCGCCGGGATAGCGCACAATCGGGACTTTGAGGTCCCGCACCAGCTGAAGAACATCACCCCGCATCCCCTCGGCGTTGGCGCTCGGATGCTCAGGCTCGTAAATGCCGGTGTAAATCGCTCGTCCAATGTGTTCCAGAAACGCGCCGTACACCCGGTCGTCGATTTTCGCGATCCGGTAGTCGCGATGAGCGGTGACCGACGCCTTCATGTTTCCTCCCCTGACTCTATATCAGATTGTTGGATACATAAAACGCGCTTTCGCCAACCGCGTCAAGCCGCCACTTTACCCAAATCCTGCCTGATCAACTGCAGTTTTTGGGGCCAATTCGCTGTCGAAGGCCCAAGATCGGCCGCCGGCGCGAATGCGCGGATGACAGTCAATATCAAAATTATGGATTTATACCGCTTGGCGCCGAAACGTTTCCTCGCTAGCATCCCTGCTGTTCAGCTTCCTGACGCCATTTCGCGAAGCGTGCTCGATCAGCGGGTGAACCCGCCGGGCGACAAATCTGGGAGGAATTCAAGATGATCCGCAAAATCTTCTACGCCGGCATCGCGACGGCCGCGCTCATGATCGGCGCCGCGCACGCGACCGAGACCATCGTCTGGTGGGACTTCCTCAGCGGCGGCGACGGAGTCCGCATGAAGGCGATGCTCGACGAGTTCAACAAGGAGCACGAGGGCAAGGTGCACATTGACGCCACGACGTTTGAATGGGGCGTGCCCTTCTACAGCAAGGTGCAGACGTCCGCGGCGGTCGGACAAGGCCCCGACGTCATGACCTATCACGAGTTCCGCATGCCGCTCGGTGTCTCGACGGGCACGCTGAGCCCGCTCTCGCCCGATGAGCTCGCCGCCTCCGACATCAAGGCGAGCGACTTCGGCCCGGCCAACTGGAAAGCGGCGCAAGGACCGGACGGCAAGCAATATGCGGTGCCGCTCGATATCCACTCGATCATCCTCTACTACAACAAGGATCTTCTCAAGAAGGCCGGCCTCCTCGGCGACGACGGCAAGCCGAAAGGCCTCGACGGCGCCGCGAACTGGGACGCGGCTCTCGCCAAGCTCACCGCCAACGGCGTCTCCGGCCTCTCTGTTCCCGCCGACAACGCTTCGGGCTGGCGCATTTTCTACACGCTGCTCAACCAGCAGGGCGGCGACTTCCTGAAGGACGGCAAGTTCCTCGACGGCACCAATCTCGATAAGGCGACGGCCGCACTCACCGAGATGAACAAATGGGTGAAGAACGGCTGGGCGCCCGCCAAGACCGAATATCCGGCCTCGATCGCCCTCTTCACCTCCGGCAAGGCGGCGATGCACATCAACGGCGTCTGGGAAGTGCCGACGATGGTCGACCTCGCCAAGAACGGCAAGCTCTTCGACTGGGGCGCGATCCAGATCCCAGTGATTTTCGACCAACCAGCGACCTGGGCGGATTCCCATTCCTTCGCCATCCCCGACCGCAAGGGCAACCCAGTCTCCCCGGAGAAGCGCAAGCTGGTGCTGGACGCTGTTCATTGGTTCAACCAGCACTCGCTAGAATGGGCCGGCGGCGGACATGTCCCGGCCTTCCTGCCGGTGCAAGAGAGCGCGGAGTTCAAGGCGCTGAAGCCCAACTCCGACTATGTTTCGCTCGCCAAGACCGCGGTCTTCGATCCGGTCTCGACGCTGGCCGGCGTCGCTTCGCCAGTCTATGACGCCGCCGGCAATTACGTCGTGCCGGCGATGAGCGGCGAGATCGCTCCGGCCGACGCCGCCAAACAGATGCGCGACGACCTGCAGGGCCAGACCAAGTAGGGTTCGAGCGTTTCGGAAGACCGGCCGCTCCGCCGCAGAAGGGGGCGCGGCCGGCTTGCTTTGTTCGAGCGGGAGGCGCATGGAGCGATGATCAGAAGCAGACGCAACGAGATTCTCGTCGCTTATGCCCTGTTGGCGCCGTTCATCCTTATCTACGCTGTCCTGTTCGTCTACCCGTCGCTGAAATTGTTCGTCCTCGCCTTCACCAACGCGCCGCTCATCGGCTCGGGCGACTGGGTCGGCTTTAAGAACTTCCAAAGACTTTGGTCGGACCGCCTGTTCTGGACGTCGATCTGGAACACCATATATTTCGTCATTCTCAGCGTCATTCCAAGCACGGTGCTTGGACTCGTCGTCGCCATTGCGGTCAACCGCCTGACCGGCTGGCTTCAGAGCCTCGTGCTCGCGGCCTTCTTCCTTCCTTACATCCTGCCTGTTTCGGTGGTCTATCGCATCTGGGTCTGGATGTTCGACAAGGATTTCGGGATCGCCCAGACCGTCATAACGCCCTTCACAGGCGGCGAGCATGTCTCGGTGTTTCGCACCCTGCCGCTGTTCATGCCAGCGGTCGCCTTCGTCACCGTCTGGTGGTTCGTCGGCTTCAACGCGCTGTTGTTTATCGCCGGCCTGCGCAACATTTCGCGCGAGATCTACGAAGCGGCGGAACTCGACGGAGCAGGCTCCTGGACGACATTCCGCCGCATCACATGGCCGCTCATATGGCCGATCACCGTGCTGGTCATGACGATCCAGCTCATCCTGCAGCTGAAAATCTTCGACCAGGTCTATCTGTTCGCCGCCAACGTGCGCACCGACGCGACGATGGTCATGGTCCAGTACATTCTCAAGCAGGCGTTCCAGATGAACAAGGGCGGACTTGGGGCTGCGGCGTCGATGGTGCTGTTCATCCTGATCGTCCTGGTGTCGGTCCTGCAGTTCCAGCTCCTGCGCGCGAGAGGCGAACGTTGAGCGCCGCCGCCGACATCGCTAACGGGCTCGCCGCCCGGCGCGCGCGTCGGCTTTCCCGGCTCCGCAATTTCAGCGTGTTCGGCCTCATCGCAACGACTGCGACCGTCCTGGCCGCAGTCATCTGCGCCTTTCCGCTCTATTGGGGCCTCATCACCACCTTCAAGCCCGAGGACGAGATCGTTCGCCCGGGCGTTCAACTCTGGCCGGAACATTTCACCTTCCAGAACTACCTCCATGTGCTGACGACGACGAAGATCGGCGTCTGGTACGTCAATTCGCTCGTCACCTCCGCAGCGGTCACCGTGATCGTCGTCGGCATTTCCGCCGGAGCGGGCTATGCGATCTCGCAGCTCAACTTTCCCGGCCGGCGCATTTTCTGGGGCTTGATCCTGGCGAGCTTCATGGTGCCGATCCCCGCCCTCATCGTCACCCATTTCGTGCTGATGAGCCAGTTCCACTGGATCAACACCTGGGCGGGCGTCATCGCGCCGCAACTTATCGCGCCGATCACGGTCATCATCTACAAGCAGTTCTTCGACTCGGTGCCGAAGGATTTCCGCGAGGCCGCCGCGATCGATGGCGCCAACGAGTTCCAGCTGCTCTTCCGCATCTACCTGCCGATGAACTGGGGCATCACCGCCGCGCTCGCGATCATCACCTTCATCGCCGCCTGGAATCTCTTCCTATGGCCGTTTGTTGCGGTAACGACCGACGACATGATGAACATCACCGTCGGCATTACACAGGTCCACGACGCCTTCGGCGTCTCTTACGGCCGCGATCTCGCCGTCGCGATGCTGGCGGCGCTCCCCGTCGCGATCGTCTATCTGGTCTTCCAGCGCCAGGTCACGCAAGCGATCATGTTGTCCGCGGGGATCAAGGGGTGAGCCTGCCAGCAAAAAGCGCAAGCGCGCCCCATGTCGAGCTAAGACGCGTGACCAAACGCTACGGCTCGATAACCGCGATCAGCGATCTGAGTCTCACGGTCGAAAAGGGCTCCTTCACCGCTCTGCTCGGTCCGTCCGGCTGCGGAAAATCGACGCTCCTCAGAATGATCGCCGGGCTCGAGCAGATCACCGCCGGGCAATGCTTCATCGACAACGTGGACGTGACCGATGTGCCGCCGGTCAAGCGGCGCATCGCGATGGTGTTCCAGTCCTACGCGCTTTACCCGCACATGACGGTCAGGCAGAACATCGCCTTTTCCCTGTCCGTCGCCGGGGCTCCGAGAAAAGTTCAAGACGCGCGCGCGCTCGAAGTCGCGCGCATCCTGCAGCTCGAGCCCTATCTCGATCGCCGCCCTGCCGAACTCTCGGGCGGGCAGCGCCAGCGGGTCGCGATCGGCCGCGCGCTCGTGCGCAAGCCGGAGGTCTTTCTGTTCGATGAGCCGCTGTCCAACCTGGACGCGAAGCTCAGGGTGCAGATGCGCCTCGAGCTCGCCAAGCTCCACGCGGATCTCGGCACGACGATGATCTATGTGACGCACGACCAGACCGAGGCGATGACGCTGGCGGACAGGATTGTTGTCCTGGACAAGGGAAACATTTCGCAGGTCGGCTCGCCGCTCGACCTTTACAACGCCCCGGCGAACAAGTTCGTCGCGTCCTTCATCGGTTCGCCGAGCATGAATGTCTTCGGTGTGGAGATAGCCGGCGTCGAGGGCGGCCAGGCAACCGTCGTTTTGCCGGGAAAAAGGACGGCGCGGGTCCGCGTCGGCGCCTCGTCCGCGGACGCTGGCGCCGTTGAGCTGGGCGTGCGGCCGGAACACCTTTCCGTCGTCGATCCGCAGGACGCGAGAGCCGCGCTGAGCGGCGTGGTGGCGCTCATCGAGCGCCTCGGCAATTCGACGCTCCTCTATGTCGACACGCCGGCCGGTCAGCTGATTGTCGAGGGAGAGGGCAACCTCGAGGCGAAGACGGGAGAGCCCATCGGCCTCACCATCAGCGAGCCCCATGCGCATCTCTTCGGCGCCGCCGGCGCGACGCTCTGAAGCCGGGCGCGTGCGATGGTGACGCCAGATGGATCAGGGCTCGGTCATCAACCTCAGCACGATGTCCTGATCATAGTTGCCGAAGCCGCGGCCGAAGATGTTGACCCCGCCGGGATGACGCGCATCGGGCTTGACCTCGATTTTCAGGCGGATGGAATGATGGGCCGAGATGTCGAGATCCTGGGGCGTGATCGCGGAAATCCTCAACCCGTCGACGAATGCGCCCTGCGGGGTCACGCGCCAGCTCTTCAGCATCCCGTATTGGCTGCCCTTGAGCTTCCACCAGTCTGGCGTATAGACACCTCGCTGATCGCCAAAATCGCCGGGGCTGGTCCACACCCCAATCTCCTTTCCGTTGATCGCGATCGTGATGTCGGATGGCCAGTCGGCCGACGTGCCGGGCACCTCGGACGACAGCTCAAACGAGAATTCGAGTGCGACGACGGCCTTGCCGACGAGGCGCGCATTGTTGGGAAACTGATATTCGACGAAGCCGCGGGTAAACCACATCAGCCCTGCATTCATCCTGTCGGGGTTGAGAAAGGTTCCGGGCACGTCGAGCAACCCGATGATCCCCTCGGGCGAGCAGAGACCGCAGGGGGCGCTGACTTCGCAACTCGTATAGAGCCCGATAGGCATCGCGACCTCGATCGCGTTGGCCTGCACGACGTCGAGATCGTCGCGAAACATCACCAGCACTTCGTCGAAGGCGGAGAAGCAGAGCTTCTGATTGCCCTTCCGTCCCTTTTGCGTCTCCGTTCGGATAAGACCGGCGGTTTCGAGAACCTGGAGATTGGAGGAGACCGTCGACTGAGGGAGATCAAGAGCGGCGGCAATGTCGTTGACATTGACGCCCTGTCGCCGGTGCAACAGCCTCAGGATGCGCGCGCGCACCAGCGAAGCGAGGCCCCGGAGCACCTCCGGACGCTCCTCGGGATCGATCACAAGAAAATTGCGCGACATTCTCCGCCCTGCCCCGACTCGCCCCCCACGGATTTGTATCAGCTTTTCGGATGTTTTGGTAACGCGCCGGCCATTCCGTCTCCGGGCGTCGGGATGAGCCGCCGATGACCGCCTTGCCCGATGCGCCCGGGCGCCGCCGCGCTTGGCTCACGCTCGACGGCCTCTGGGACTTTTCCTTCGAGGGTCCGACCGCTCGACTGGCCGGCGACGGTCACGCCATTCGTTCCCCCGGGATCTGGCAAACGCAATTTCCGGCGCTGCGCAACGCCCAGGGAACCGGACGCTACCGCCGGAGGATCGAAATCCCCCGCGAATGGGCGGGTCAGCGCATCGTCCTTGTGATGGAAGGGGTGTTCCACGAATCGGTGATCCTGGTCGACGACATCCCCGTTGCCGTTCATGCCGACGGGTGGACCCCGATCGAAGTCGACCTGACCGATGCGTTCGACGGCAAGGCCTCGTTCGTTCTCACGGTTGAGGCCCGGACGCCCGACGATCGCGATGGCGGGCGCTTCAGCCGCTCGCTCGCCGGCAAGCAGGACTGGTACGGGGTTCAAGGCGGAATCTGGAAGCCCGCCCGGCTCGAAGCGCGCGATCCCCTTCACCTCAGCGAAGTCGAGGTTCAAAGTTCCCACGACCTCGCGACGGGGACCGTCACGGTAAAGGGAAGGCTCTCGCAGCCGGGGGCGGACGCGGTCCGCGTCGTCCTTGGGCGCGGCGGCGACGCCGTGGCGCATGGCGAATTTTCGGTCGACGGCGCCGGATTCGTAGAAAGGCTCGCGGCGCCCAACCCGGACCCATGGTCGCCGACCGCGCCGAATCTTTATGATGTCGCGATCGAACTGATCCGCGATGGAGCGGTGGTCGACGCCATCGAGCGCACTGTCGGGTTCCGGCTGTTCGAGGCGAAGGAGGGACGTCTCGTCCTCAATGGACGGCCCTTTACCATGTTCGGCGCGCTCGATCAGGACTGGCATCCCGGAGAAGAGTGCCGCGCGCCCGATCCGCAGTTTCTCGAGCAACGCTTCGTCAACGCCAAGGCGATGGGCCTCAACACGTTGCGCTGTCATGTCAAGATTCCGGACCGGCTCTATTTCGATCTGGCCGACCGCCTCGGCCTGATCGTTTGGCTCGATATGCCCTACATGCAGTTCCTCGCTCCCGAGACGCGCAAGGCGTTGCGCCATGTCTTCGAGAAATCCGTCGCGACACATGGGCATCATCCCTCGATCGCAATCTGGACCCTGTTCAACGAGGGATGGGGGATCGATCTCGACGACAACCCTGACGACCGGCGCTGGCTGATCGAGACTTTCGACGCCGCGAAGGCGTTGGTCCCGAATGGCCTCGTGGTCGACAACTCGCCCTGTTTCCCGCGCAACTATCATCTGAAGACCGATATCGAGGATTTTCACTGGTACAACGGCTTTCCGCATCAGAACGAGGCCTTCGCCGCGACGGCGCGCGCTTTCGCGAGCCGCGCGCCCTGGGCCTGGTCGCCGCACGGTGACGCTGAAAGGCGAGGCGACGAGCCACTGATCTGCTCCGAGTTCGGCGTCTGGGGGCTGCCTCACCCTCGCGACATTCTGGAGGCGGACGGCAGCGAGCCGTGGTGGTTCGAGAGCGGGCATGACTGGAATCGGGGCGCAGCCTATCCGCATGGGATTGAGACGCGCTTTCGCGATGCGCAACTCGCGCCGATTTTCGGCGATGTCGACGGCTTCGTGAACGCGGCGCAGGAGCTCCAATACCGCGCGCTCAAATACCAGATCGAGACCCTTCGCTGCGAGCGATCGATCTGCGGTTATGTGATCACTGAGCTCAACGACACCCATTGGGAATCGAACGGACTCATGGACGTTCGCAATCGTCCCCGCGCCTTCGCTGAACGCCTCGCCGACCTGCAGCGCCCATGGCTCGTCATCGCGCGAGCTTCGCGGACTGCGATCCGTGTCGGCGAGAGGCTTGAGGTTTCGGTCCGGCTCGCCGGGGCGGATGAAACGCCTGAGGGCGCCACGCTCATCTGGCGCTTCGGGGATCAGGCCGGGGCAGCTGCGCTTGGCGCCGAACCAACGACGATCAGGCTTGTCGGCGCCGCTGCCGAATCGATCGCAATCGCCGCGCTCGAACTCGAAGCGCGCGACGCCAAGGGGCGCCTTTTGTCGCGCAACGCGCTCGAATTCTGCGTCGTCCCGCCGCTGGCTGGCGCTACGCCGTCGCTCTGCGCAATGGACCCGGCGGCTCGAGCCCTGCTCGGCGCGGTCGGCTGGCCGAATTCCGCCGCCTCGCCGGAGGAGGCGGAGATCGCGCTCGCGACCCGTCTCACTTCTCCAGTCCGCGAGACGCTGATCGCCGGACGCAAAGTCCTGCTGATCGCCAATACGGCCGATGCGCTCGTCGACCCGGAGCGTAGCCTGCCGCTGGATGATCACCACAATTTTCCATCGATGCTGCTGAGCGCACGCGATGGAACGCCGTGGGACGGTCAATGGATGGGGGCGTTCAGCTGGCGGCGCGTCGACGGTCCCTGGGCTGGCCTGCCCAACGGCCCCATGCTCGACGAACATTGGGCCGGCCTCGTGCCGAAATTCGTCCTGACCGGTTTTCCGTCGACGGCCTTCGGCGGACTGATCGACTCCGGCATGGCGGTCGGATGGCTGCATCTGGCCGCGGCTTTCGCCAAGCGTAGCTTTCTTGGCAAAGCCTGGCTCACGGTCTCGACCTTCGATTTGACGTCGAGCGGCGCGGCGGAAAACCCGCTCGCGGCGCATCTTCTGGCGGCGCTTGCCGGCAACTGAGCAAGCGCGGACAGCGCCCGCTATTTGTCGATGAGGCTCCGCCGCTTGCTCGCGATCTGTGACGGACATAAAAGAGGCAGGGAAAAGCTTTTCTCAACACAGCGCGTGCGACGCTGTGTGAAAGAAATCTCTTCCGCAAAGCAGAAGACGGCCACGACGAACTAGCCCGGGAGGAAATTCATGACCAGACGGAAGACGTGCGGCGCGCTCGCCGCTGGGTTGCGACTTTCGAACAGAACAATCGGGTTCGCCATGGGAGTGGCAGTCGCCGCCCTCACGACGCTCCCAACGGTGGCGAGCGCCGCCGACCAGACCTTTGGCGTCGACAACGGAACCCATATCACGATGTGGTCGCGCGCCGCGACGCAGGCGCGCGCGGAGGCGCTGGTTCAAGCCTATAACGCGTCCCACAAGAACCACATCGACGTCACTTTCGTACCGACCGACGACTATCAGACGAAGGTCGGCGCCGCGGCAGCCGCCAACTCGCTACCGGATCTGTTCTCGGCCGACGTCGTGTTTATGCCCAATTGGACCTCGGCGGGATTGTTCCAGGATCTCACCGCTCGCATCGCCACCCTGCCCTTCGCCGCGAACATCGCGCAGGGCGGCATAAGCGCCTCGACTTGGGACGGCAAGAAATATGGCCTGCCGTTTGTCGTCGATCTGTCGGTCTGGATGTACAATAAGAAGCTATTCAAGGAAGCGGGCCTCGATCCGGAGAAACCGCCAAAATCGCTGCCTGAATTCGCGGCGGACGCCCGCGCGGTCGCGAAGCTGGGCGGCGACATCCACGGAACCTTCTTCGGCGGCGACTGCCCCGGCTGCAATGTCTTCACCTGGTGGCCGATTGCCTGGGCCGACGGCGAGAAGGTCATGAACTCCGAGGGCACCGAGTCATATCTCAACAGCGCGGAGAACAAGGCGATCTACGCTACCTTTCGCGGTATGGTCGATGACGGAACTGCTTTGATGCCGGACTCCAAGACGGAGACCGGACCGACCTGGACCGGCTATTTCCCGAAAGGGAAGATTGGCATCATGCCGATGCCGGCAAGCATGCAAGGCATGGCCAACGCGAATCTCGCCGACGCGGATATCGGTGTTGCTCCGATCGCCGGCGTGAAGGGTGGGACCTCGACGTTCATCGGCGGCGATGCGATCGGCATTTCCCGCGATAGCAAGGTTGCCGACGCCGCCTGGAACTTCTTGGCTTGGGTGGAAAGCGACGACGCCCAGATCAACGTCGTCGCCAAGGGCGGCAACGTGCTGTCCCGACCCGACCTCGCCAACAACAAGTACAGCGCGACGGACCCCCGCCTTGTGTTGTTCAACTCAGTCGCGAAGAACGGTCAAACCCCCTTCGCCAAGAACTTCGGCGCAACGTTTAACGACCCGCAAGGGCCGTGGCTGGTGTTGCTGCGCGACGCGGTGTTCGGCGACGCCAGCAAGATCGACGCTGACAACAAGGCTATAAACAGCTCGTTGAATCAGTAGGAATTGCGAAAGCTCGGCGTGGTGGGACAAGCGCGCGCCCGCCACGCCTCGTTTGTCTCGGCATTCAAGGCATAGCGGCTTGGCCACGACTTCTATCACGCCCGCAGCGGACACAACCTCGCCGGGGGCAGGCTGGCGGCGACGACACGAGCTGTTGGGCCTCGTCTACGCGACACCCACCATCGCCTTCGTCGCCGTGTTCTTCCTGACACCGCTGGTTCTGGTGGCGCGAATGTCGCTCAGTTCCTGGCCGCTGCTCACCGGGTACAGGGGACTGAACTTTCCCAAGAATTTTGTCGGCATTTTGAATAGCCAACTGTTCTGGCCCGCGGTCGGCTTTACGATCGAATATACCGTCCTCGTCACCATCCTTCTGATCGGTCTCGGGCTTGGCATGGCGCTTCTCGTGCAGGAGGCCGGGCGATGGGTTGGCGCCCTGCGCACGATCTTTCTCCTCCCCGTCGCGGTCGGTCTGGCGTCGGCTTCGCTGCTCTTTTGGGGCTTCTACTCGCCCTCGATAGGCCCAATCAGTCCGATCCTCGAGGCGGTCGGCGTCATCCATCAGCCGATCTCGTTCCTGGCGACCCCGACGAGCGCGCTGCTCTCGACGACTTTTCTCATCGTGTGGAAGTTTGCCGGCCTCTACATGCTCATTCTGCTCGTCGGAATGCAGGGTATTCCGGACGACGTCTACGAAGCGAGCGCGCTTGACGGAGCCAGCCGCGGCCAGACGTTCCGCTACATCACTTTGCCGCTGCTCCGCCCGTCGCTGGCGCTGGCTCTCATCCTGTGCGTGACGGGCTCGCTGCTGGCCTTCGATCAGTTCTATATCCTGACCAAGGGCGGTCCCGACAACGCGACGGTGACTGTGGTCCAAGTGATCTATCGAGAAGCATTTCAGCGGCAGAACCTCGGCACCGCTGCGGCCGTCTCCGTCCTTGTATTATTCGCCCTGCTTGCTCTGAATGCAGTCCAGTTCCGGCTGCTCCGCGATCCGGAGAGGAGTTGACGCGATGGGCCTGACCGGGGGCAACGTCCTTGGCCGGACCCCTTACTATGTGCTGACGGGCGGCCTTGCGATCATCTTCTTGTTTCCGATCCTGTGGGCCGCAGTCGCCTCGGTCAGCCCGCAAGCCGCAACCGGCCAGACGGTCGGAGTGGGCCTTGGCAACTACATCACGCTTTTCAACTATGGGGCGGGCCTGCCGCGCTTCCTGTTCAACAGCGTATTGGTCGCCTTCCTGGTTGTCGCGATCACGCTTTTCGTGTCTGGCCTTGGCGGCTACGCATTCGCTCGTTTCAATTTCCCCGGCCGTGACCTGCTCTTCCTGCTGACACTCGCGATTCTCATGGTGCCCTACGCCACCGTCCTCATTCCGCTCTACGTGATGCTGCACGGCGTCGGTCTGCAAAACTCGCTGGTCGGCCTCAGCCTCGTACTGGCCGTGTTCCAGCTTCCCTTCGCCACCTACATGATGCGCATCTCGTTCGAAGCCGTGCCCCGCGAACTTGATGAATCCGCGCTGATGGACGGCTGCGGCGCCTTCAGCGCGCTCTGGCGCATTCTGCTCCCCTCCGTGCGCCCCGGCCTCATCACAGTCGGCCTGTTTGCTTTCCTCGCGGCGTGGAACGATTTCTTCGCCCCGCTCATCCTGCTCAACGACCCGACGCAGCAGACCCTTCCGCTCGCCATCGCCAACATCCGCCAACAGACGATGGGGGCAATCGATTATGGCGCGACGGAAGCCGGCGTCGTCGTGATGGCGCTGCCGTGCCTAATCCTGTTTCTGTTTCTCCAGCGCCATTTCGTTCGCGGTTTCATGTCTGGCGCGGTCAAGGGATGACGTGAGCAACATGAGCACATGCGAAGAGCGCATCGATGCGCCTCCCCGCGCCGAGCCGACCGATGACGGCATTCGCGGTCGACATGAACAACGCACCATTCACGACGTCGCGCGGCGGGCGAAGGTCAGCGTCGGGACCGTGTCCAAGGCGCTCAACAACAAGGGCAGGCTGCGCCCGGAAACCCGAGAGCGCATCATCGCCGTCGCCAAGGCTATCGACTACCGGCCCAACGATCTCGCGCAGAGCCTGCACCGGGCGCGGTCGATGACGGTCGGCATTCTGTCGAACGACAGTTTTGGCCGCTTCACATTCCCGATCGTGGCAGCGCTCGAGCGGCGCCTCTCCGATCAGGGCATCGCCGTCTTCATGTGTAACGCTACCGACGACCCGCTGCGCGAGCGCCGGCATATCGATCAGCTGCTCGGCAAGCGCATTGATGGACTCGTCGTCACCGCGCGCCGCGCCGACCGGCGCGAGCCGATCGAGTCAGCTGCGCGCGGTCTGCCGGTGGTCTACGTTTTTTCGCGGGTCGAGAATCCCGACGCGCTTTGTCTTCTGCCCGACGACGAGGGCGGCGCGATGCTCGCCGTCCGTCACCTCGCCGGCCTGGGCCGCAGACGGATCGCCCACATCACCGGCCCGGAACGGTTCGAGTCCGTGCGCCTGCGCGAAGCGGGCTATCGCGTCGCGCTCGCCGAAGCCGGCCTACCGGCGCAGCCCTCGTTGCCCGGTCGCTGGTCGGAGGCCTGGGGCCGCGAGGCCGCACAGATGCTCTTCTCGCGGCGGAAGGGCACACCGGACGCGCTGTTTTGCGGCAACGACCAGATCGCGCGAGGGGCTGTCGACGCCCTGCGCGAACTCGGCCGCCCGGCGCCGGTGGACGTCGCCGTCGTCGGGTTCGATAATTGGGAGGTGATGGCGGAAGCGGCGCGGCCGCCGCTCACCAGCGTCGACATGAATCTCGACGCGCTCGGACGCGAAGCCGGCGCGGCTCTCCTCGAAATGATGGCGGGAGGCAAGCTTGCAGGCGTGCGACGGCTGCCGTGCTCCCTCGTCATCCGGGGCTCTTGCGGCGCAATTCCTTCGGCGGACCCGTCATTGCGAGGAGCGGAGCGACGAAGCAATCCAAGATCGCAGGGAGCGGCGACATGGATTGCTTCGCCTTCCGCTCGCAAGGACGGGGCGGACGGAAAAGAGAGGCAGTCATGACAAAGTCTTCCTATTCCCCAGTTCCGTTCGCGGACGTCCACATGACGGGCCCGTTCTGGCGCGAGCGGCTCGAGGTCGTGCTCAAGCGCACGATTCCGAGCCAGCACCTCAAGATGGCGGAGGTCGGCTTCCTCGAGTCGCTGAAACTGCCGAAGCCGGTCCCGCCTCTCAAGATTCCGCGCAACAATCACGGTTTCACGATTCAGGTGGCTTGGGACTCGGACGTCGGCAAGTGGATCGAGGCGGCGAGCTACGCGCTGTCGCACCGGCGCGATCCTGACATCGAATCGAAGATCGAAGGCATTGTCGACGATCTCGTCAAGGCGCAATCGCCGGACGGCTATCTGAACTGCTGGTACAATGGGCGCGAGCCGGAAAACCGCTGGACGAACCTGCGTGACAACCACGAACTCTACAACGCCGGGCATCTGCTCGAAGGCGCGATCGCCTACTTTCGCGCCACAGGCCGGCGGCGGCTGCTCGACGCCATGGAGCGCTACGTCGATCATATCGCTGCGATCTTCGGCCCGCGGCCGGGACAGAAGCGCGGCTATCCCGGGCACCAGGAAACCGAACTCGCGCTGATCAAGCTCTACCGCCTCACAGGCGACCGCCGCCGCCTCGATCTCGCCGCCTATTTCATCGACGAACGTGGCCGTCAGCCCCACTATTTCACAGAAGAAGCGCTCGCGCGCGGAGACGACCCGGCGAGCTATTGGGCCGGCACCTACGAATATAACCAGTCCCACATCCCGGTGCGCGAGCAGACGAAAATGGTCGGGCATGCGGTACGAGCGATGTACATGGCCTCGGCCATGGCCGATCTTGCGGCCGAGCTTGACGACCATGCCCTCAAGAGCGCCTGTGAGGCTCTCTGGCGCGACGTCACGACGGCGCAAATGTACGTGACCGCGGGCCTCGGACCTAAAGAAACGAACGAGGGCTTCACCGAGCCATACGATTTGCCGAATGAAACGGCCTACGCAGAGACCTGCGCATCGGTCGCCCTCGCATTCTGGGCCCATCGCATGCTGCACCTCGATCTCGACGCGAGCTATGCCGACGTGATGGAGCGCGCGCTCTATAATGGGGCGCTCAGCGGCTTGTCGCGTGACGGCGCACACTACTTCTACTCGAATCCGCTCGAGAGCAGAGGCCAACACCGGCGCTGGGCCTGGCACGCTTGCCCTTGCTGCACCATGAACGTCTCGCGCCTCGTCGCGTCGGCGGGCGGCTACTTTCTGTCGGCGTGCGAGGACGGCCTCGCCATCCATCTCTATGGCGGCATTGAAGCCACGGTCGCGGTCGGCGATGAGAAGGTCAGTATTCGCGAAACCAGCGAGTATCCGTGGTCCGGCGACATCCGGATCGCGATCGACCCTGAAACGCCGGCGGCCTTCGATCTGAAGCTGCGGATTCCGGGCTGGACGAAGGGCGCGACCGTGGCGGTCAATGGCGAGCCGATCGCGCCTGACCTCGTGCGCGGCTATGCGACCATCCATCGAATCTGGAACGCCGGCGATGTCGTTGCGCTCCGTCTGCCGATGCCGGCCGAGCGCCTCTTTGCCCATCCGAGCGTGCGCATGGATGTCGGGCGCGTCGCGCTGAGGCGGGGCCCGCTCATCTACTGCGTCGAGGAGGCCGACAATCCGGGCGATCCGGTCCAGACTCTCGCGTTGCCGCGCTCGGCGTCAATCGAGGCCAAGTGGCGCGAGGATCTGTTCGGCGGGGTGATGACCTTGGCGGCAAGCGCGAAGCGACTTGCTCCCGGCGACACCAACGAGGCGCTCTATTCGACGACGCCTCCCGCGACTCGAGAGGCTGAGCTGACCGCGCTCCCCTATCATCTTTGGGCCAATCGTGAGCCGGGGTCGATGCAGGTCTGGATCGCCGAGGCGGCGCGCGAGTGAAGTTGCCCGATCGAAGGTCAAAGCTCGTTATCATCGGCGATCGCTTCTTATCGCCGCCTGTGCTCGAGGCGGCTATTCGCGGACGATGCGGCGACGTCCTCGACATCGAAACTGCAGAACTGCCTTGGCCCGACGAGCCGATGCGCCACGGCTATTGCGAACCCGGCATGGAGGGACTGAAAGAGTACCAGGGCGACCCGGACGCCATTATCCGCTGGGTCGCAGATGCGGAGATCGTGGTGACGCAGCTCGCGCCGTTTTCCGCGACAATGCTCGAGCGCCTCCCGACGCTCAGACTGATTGTCGTCGCCCGCGGCGGTCCGGTGAACATCGACTTGGACGCCGCACGCCGACAAAAGATTCTCGTCGTCAACACGCCCGGGCGAAACGCCTCTGCGGTCGCGGAGTTCACGATCGGCGTGATCATCGCGGAGACGAGGCTCATCACGCGCGGGCACGACGCCTTGCGCAAGGGCCGCTGGCGGGGCGACCTATATCGCGCCGATCTCGTTGGCCCGGAACTCTCTGAGCTTGCTGTCGGCGTCATCGGCTACGGCCATATCGGGACGAGAGTCGTGCGCTTGCTCAAGGCGTTCGGCTGCCGCGTCCTGGTCGCCGACCCCTATGTCCAGCTCTCGGCCGCCGACGCGCGCGATGGCGTCCGGCAAGTAAGCCTCGATACGCTGCTTCGCGAGAGCGACGTCGTGACGCTTCATGCGCGCGTGACGTCCGAGACGCGCGGCTTCATCGGGCGCGCCGAATTCGCCGCGATGCGCAAGGGCGCCACCTTCGTCAACAGCGCCCGCGGGCCGATGGTCGACTACGACGCGCTGACGGGAGCGCTGAAATCCGGCCATCTCAGGGGCGCGGCGCTCGAGACATTCGCGGCGGAGCCAACTCCGGCGGATCTCGAACTGCTCAGGCTGGAAAACGTCACCTTGACGCCGCATATCGCCGGCGCATCGCTCAAGACCATCCAGCACGCTGCGGACGCGGCGGCCGAGGAGGTGCGGCGCTATCTGTCGGGCGAAGGTCCCCTCAACCCTTGCGTTCCCGCGCCTTGACTGGACGACGACATCTCAGCCGCTTCATTGGGCTCTTCGTCCCTCGCCGTCGAATGGCGAGGCCGTCGTCATGACCGACCTCGGAGACTTCGACCTCGCGGTCGTCGGCGGAGGCGTCAATGGCGCCGGGATCGCCCGCGACGCGGCCGGGCGCGGACTCTCGGTCCTGCTGGTCGAGAAGGACGATTTCGCGCAAGGCACGTCGTCGCGCTCCAGCAAGCTCGTCCACGGCGGCTTACGCTATCTCGAGCACTATGAATTCCGGCTGGTCCGCGAAGCTCTGATTGAGCGGGAGGTCCTCTTGAGGGCCGCGCCGCACATCGTCCGGCCGATGCGGTTCGTGTTGCCGCATAGCCCAGAGCAGCGCCCGGCCTGGCTGATCCGGCTAGGCCTCATCCTCTACGACCATCTCGGCGGACGCGAGCTTTTGCCGCCGGGCCGGGCGCTCGATCTTAGGCGCGCGCCGGAGGGCGCGCCGCTTCGCCGCGAATTCTCGCGCGGCTTCGCCTATTCGGACTGTTGGGTCGACGATGCGCGTCTCGTCATCCTCAATGTCCTCGATGCGAGCCGACTTGGCGCCTGCGCGCTCGCGCGCACCCCACTCGTCGGCGCGCGCCGCGAGCAAGGCGTCTGGAAGCTCGCCCTTCTGAGCGGCGGCCGCCGGATGAGCGCGAGCGCGCGAGCGCTCGTCAACGCGTCTGGTCCCTGGGTGGAGACGGTCCTGAGCGCGGTGGGCGCAAGCTCCACAAAGCGCGTCCGGCTGGTCAAGGGCAGCCATCTCATCACCCGCAAGTTCTGGCAGGGCGAGCAGGCGTATCTCTTGCAAAATATCGACAAGCGGGTCGTCTTCGTCAGTCCCTACGAAGACGATTTCGCCCTGATCGGCACGACCGACGTTCCCTTCGCGGGGGCGCCCGAGGACGCCGCCATCGAGGAGGCCGAGATCGACGACCTCATCGGCGTCGTCGGCCGCTACTTCTCCAGCCCACCGGCGCGCTCCGACATCCTGCACAGCGTTTCCGGCGTTCGGCCGCTGTTCGACGACGGAGCGGACGATGCGAGCGCGGTTACGCGCGACTACGCCTTCGATCTGGACGCGCCTCACGGCGCCGCGCCGCTGCTCACGATCTTCGGCGGCAAGATCACCACCTATCGACGTCTTGCCGAACAGGCGCTCGACCGTCTTCAGCGGTTCTTCCCGTCGATGAAGCCTGCCTGGACGAATAGCGCCGCGCTGTCCGGCGGCGCGCTCAGGGGGCTGGATTTTTCGGGCTTTCTCCGCGCGCTCGAAGCGCGCTATCCGTGGCTGCCGGCCCCGATCGCGTTCGATTACGCGAGACGATACGGGACGCGGATCGATGATCTCCTGCTTGGCGCGACGGCGCTTGACGACCTCGGCCGGCGTTTTGGGGGGAGGTTATATGAGCGCGAAGCGCGATTTCTCGCGTCGCAAGAATTCGCGGTTGCAGCGGAGGATGTTCTCGAGCGGCGCACGAAGCACCATTTGCGCCTGACCCCCAACGAGCGCCGAGCCTTCGAGGCGTGGTTCGATGGGGAGCGGCAAGCAGAGAATAGGACACTATTCTCCCCAGGGCCGTTCCGCTTAACCGGAAAATAAGCGGTCTTCTTGATTGTTGGCGAAGCCCAGAACGCGGTGGCCGCCGACGCGGCCTCGTATCGCCGCTCACTTTGCCGGGGTGACACGATGCGTTCTCTGGTTCCGAGCCTCGCCGCCGTCTGGCTCGTTGCGGGATGCAGCGCAGGAGGATTTCCCGCAGTCCAAGGCGCGTCGCCGCCTCCATTCGACGCGTTTCAGGCCGGCATGCGACTGGCGGTCGGAATGCCGCGCGATGTGGCGATCCTGCGGGTGGGATGGACGCCCGTATCGTCCGAGGTCATGACCTGCGGCGTGCTGGCCGGCTACGGATTCCCATGCGAACTTATGAAGTTCGGAACGTTCAGCAATAACCAGCTGGATGTATATCTGGCTCCGACCGACGCCGGCGCGGTCGTCAACAGCTGGGTCGCACACAAATACTGAGCCAATCGCCCGGTCCAGGGGCTCGCCAGTCCGGCGGCCCGTCAGTGCGTGCTTGCACCTGCACTTCGCTCCCCCGACCGCATCGGATGATCCTTGGGCGGGCCGCGCACTGTCGCAGGGCCGGACCCCGCGCCGATGACGTTACGATCAAACTTGTCGTTTACGGCGAGAGAGAGACGTGTTTTGATGCGATTCCACACGGGCAGGAGCGCAACAATGGCCGAGATCGACGACTTTGACGCGATCGCCAGGGTGATCAATCAATACATCGAGGGCGCGGGGAAAGGCGACGTCAAGCTTCTGTCTCCCATTTTTCACGAGATGGCTAGGTTGTTTGGCGAAGGACCTCCGAAGGGGAAACGGTACGATCTGGACAGGGAGGCATATTTTAAGGATCAGGCGGCGGCGCCGCTGAACCCGGACGGCAAATACAGGGCGCGTCTGGTTTCGGTGCAGCAGCTCGGGCCCTCCGCGATCGGCATTGTCGAGGAAGACGGCTGCTGGGGGCCCCAAAACGTGTCGTTCGTCGATATCTTCTCGATGTCCAAGATTGGTGGCCAGTGGAAGATTGTGAACAAGACATACACCTGGACGGGCGGCGGGGAGTGACCCCGATCGGCTCCAAGTTTCGTGCTGAAGAATTGGGAGTGGCCGTAACGCGCCAAATGGAAGTTGAATGATGGCCGCAACCGACGACTATGACGAGATCGCCAAGGTCATTGCGACCTATATCGAAGGCGCCAAGACCGGCAACGTCGGGCTTCTGTTCCACATCTTTCATGAGAAAGCGCGATCGTTCGGCGAGGGGCCTCCTTCCGGAAAGCGCTGGGACTTGGACATGGACGAATACCTTAAGATGCAGGAAGAGGAGCCACTCAACAAGGACGGCAAATACAGGGCGCGTCTGGTGTCGGTGAACCAGGTGGGGCAGTCGGCGACCGCGGTCGTCGAGGAAGACGGATGCTGGGGCGAATTTTCGTTCGTCGAGATTTTCTCGCTGTCTCGGATCGACGGCGCCTGGAAGATCGTCAACAAGACGTACACGCACAGGGACGAGGGTGACCCGTCCGGCGCAAAGCTCCCGGAAAAGCGCCCGGACATGTCCTGGCGCGATCATTTGGTCATGCTGCTGACGTTCGGCGCCACCGCAGAGCATTGCCTGATGGTGCAATATCTCTACGCCGCCTATTCGCTGAAGGTTGAGAGCGACGAAACCCCCAAACTGCGGAAGATGATCGAAAGCTGGCGCCACAATCTGCTTGCGGTCGCGAGAGAGGAGATGGGCCACCTCCTGACGGTTCAGAATTTGCTGCTCCTGCTCGGGGCGCCCGCCGCGCTCGCTCGGGACAGCTCGGTTTGGGCGCAAAACTATTACCCCTACCCGTTTTCGCTGGACCCCCTCACCCTCGATACGCTCGCCTGTTTCGTCTACGCCGAAATGCCGGACATCGACCCTGACACGGACATCGATGACCCCGAATTGAAGACGTTGCTGAACGACGTGATCACGAGAGTCGAAAAGCGTTTCAACGACCCGCATCACCGCCTTCCCGACGGCGGGGTGATGCTGGTCGATGCGCATCGGGTCGGCGTTCTCTACCAGCAGATCATCGACGTCATCGAGAAGCCAGAGTTGATTCCGGACGCCGCGTTCGACGAGTCGAGCTACGAATTTCAGGCGTCATGGGACGAATGGGGCCGCGGATATCGGCCACCGCCCTATCGGCTCGACGCCGAGGGCAACAAGGCCGAAGACGACGATCCCGACGAACCTGCCCCGCTCCACAAAATGAAAGCGCATGGGAGCGAGGCCGCCCGCAAAATCGAAGTCGGCGACGACGACAGTCCGTACGTCGTCCGGCTGGGTTCATCGCAGGCCCTTGCCGAGGCTTTCGTACGCGTCGACCGGGCGGCGACCCGCACCGAAGCGGTCGAAGCCCTTCATCGAATCGCGAAACAGGGCGAAGCGCAGCATCTGGGCCTCAACAAGCGCCTGAAGAGTTCCCCCGAACCCGAGCTCTCCCACTTCGACCGGTTTATCGCGGTCTACAAGGAACTGAAGGCCGAGATCGACAAGAATCGGGAGTGGTCGCCCGCGAAGGGGGTCTGCTCAAATCCCACGACACGACACGCGCCGCCGCCGCTGGAACCCAAATACTCCCAGCTCGAGTCCGTGGTCGCCAAGCGTCTCGGCCAGATGTTCAACATCCGTTACCGGCTGCTGCTCAACTATCTTGGCCATTTTTTCCAGCTCGCCAAGACGCAGCCGGTGGACCGACCGAACGTCCGCGCGCTATTGATGCACCGCGTCTTTGGCGAGATGTACAACATCAAGACGCTCGCCGGACTGCTCGTGCGCACGCCGATCAACGAAGAACCCGACAGCCCCTGGGCGGGGCCGCCGTTTGAAATGCCGTACTCGTTCACCCTGCCGGACGCTGACGCCGACGTCTGGCGCCAACATCACGAACTGATCGGGACGTCGCTCGACGCCTGCCAAAAGCTGTTCGAGGCCGCGTCAACGCCTGGCCCGGTCGGCCGCACGGTGAAGGATCACCTCGCCGCCGCGACCGGCGCTGAGGCCTATCTGCGCGCGCTGCAGGATCTCGACCATCAGACCCGGGATTGGTTCGAAGCGATCCTCGCCGGCGAGGGCGCGAAGGGGGCGGCTCAGGCCCAGCGGCTTGGCGCGGGTGCGAAGGGGGCGGCTCGATCATGACGCGCACGATCAAAGAGCTCAGGATCTTGCCGCCGTTCGCCATCGCACGGTTGGGTTCGGCGGACGACCCGATGGACAATTACACGATCGAGCTCGACGCCCCGGCAAATCAGGATCAGCCGCTCGGTTACCGCGCGCTCAAGCCCCTCGACACGCTCATCGTCGGCGAACGTTCGGGCGAAATCGAAGATGTCAAAACCCCGCCGTTCCCTTTGCGGTTCAAGATCGGCGGCAGGATCCGCCCAGTGGCGCCGTTCCTTGAAGTCTACGCCGTCGTTGAAAGCGACAAGACCGAGGTTGGAAGCGAGAAGAAAGAGAACGAGCTCGTGCCGCTGACGGCGGAACTCCTGGGTCACAACGGCTTGAGCGTCAAAGATATCTCCTGGACGGTCAGCGTCGCCAATCGCAAGGTGGCCCGCCGCACCGGCGACGAAAACGACGTTGTCGCGACAAAAGGCGAGGTGGTCGTCGCCGACCACGACATCCACGCCCTGCATGGGTATTGCATCAATTTCGAGTCGCCCGAGACCGATACCGTCGATTTTGGTCAGGTGCGCTTCATCAAGCCCAACACCAAACACCCAGAAATTCGCCTGCGCTTCACCCCGGCCCGTGGGCTGATTTACGGACCGGGAGCGAAAGGCGGACAGGCGGTCGACGGATCAGCCAGCGGCGCCGACGGGGCTTTTGTCTTCAGCGTCGACGACGTTGAACGCTCGGTCTATGGCCGGGACAAAGGGATCTGGATCGGATATCCCGATCCCCCGCCTCCGCCGGGCGTTTCGGACGAGACGGCCGCCAACAAATTCAAAGCCCATTGGAAGGCCAGGCGCGAACAGATCTGGAAAGATAACGGCTGGCCGACGCCGGACAAGTTCGACAACGAAACATTGCCGCCGGGGCTCTACGCGATCAACCCGCCCGCGCCGTCATGGCTCTACGACAATGTCGCGATCAGTCGAGGCTATCTCGACGACGCCTGCGACGGTTTTGTCGAGGTGCGCATCGCCAGGCAAGGCGAGGATCCGGACCACAACAAGCTCAAGGCCAGGGCCAGAATCTGCTCTGGGCCGCCGGCGGCGGCTCCAAACTCGTTGTTCGTGCGCACCCTCGCCGACGATCTCGATCAGGTCGTGTTCGGTCCGAACGTTGACCAGGACGCGCATCCGGAGGATCCGGAGATAACGAGGAAGCGCGCTCAGGATATCATCCGCCGCGCTTTCGAGACGGTCCGGTTCATGAACGTGACGGTCATGAACGGCAACAACTTCAAGGGCCGGCCGTCTCTCTCGCTCAATTCCATGCCCGAGGAGGAAGCGGCCGACACCGAACGCGCTATCCGCCCGGTGATGCATCCCGGCTCCGTCGACACCAAAGCGATCACGGCGTTGCATCAGCAGGCCTACGCCGCGCTTCGGGCCGGGACGGCCCCTTGGTTCGCGCGGCTGTTGCGGCGCCCCGACAAAGCCGCCGACTTCACCGACCACGGACGGCGCAAGATGCCGGCGCTCATGTGCGGCGCCGACAACAATTATCTCGCCCTCACCTGGCGCCAGATCCACACCATCGAAAAGGCGGCGAGCGATCCCCATCCCAGGGCCGGCGCCAAACCTGCCGCTGTTTCGCATCGCCTGACCCCTCGCAACCTGTCGGCTCAAATTCATCATGAGGCGAAGGGCAATCCAATCAGCTCGCGCCCGATCACGTCGGTCGCCAATTGCTGTCCGGGGCTCGAGGTGGACTTTCGCGCCGTCTGGCGCAGGCTCTTCAAGGGAATCGAGCTGCGTGAATACGACAATCTTGTCGTCCGCCTTGATCCCGACAAGGCGATGCATGCGATTGCGAGCCGCGACGGCACGATGACGCTCGACAAACTTCAGGGAAAACGTTTCCTGCGCGTGGTCGTCGGCAAGGAAGAATACCGCATGATGACCCACATCAGCGGGCCGGCGTCCTCGGATCCCGACGGTCGGATTCAGCTGACGACGGACGCGAACCCTTTCGGGCTGGCGCCGCTGGAATGGTCGAACGCGCTGGCGCACGTCCTGCGTCACCCGGGCAAGCTGGTGCGCTGCGACTTCAGCAGGGACGATGGCTGGGACCAGCAGCAGCCGCTCGTCGAGGATCCCGCGAATTACGTCAGCTTCGATCTGGAGGTGCGGCCGTTCTTCGAGGACGATACCGCGGTCATATCGAGGGCGTTGGCCAAAGCCGGCGAACTTACGCAGGGCCTCTGTTCGCCGTGGCAGAACGACTATCGCGAGTGTTCGTGCTACTACTGGGCTTCGGCCCGGCCGGACTTTGTCAACGTGACAATCGACGGCAACGGACTCAGCGCGGGCGACAACTGGTTCCAGCGAACACGCACCGGCTCCTACGTCCCGGACGACTACGCCGATGGGCGCTTGATCATGTACGACGAACTGTTCCGCGATTGGGAGGACGCGCTGAAGTTCCAGATCGAGGGACGGGACGCGCCGGATTCGCCCGGCGAAGGGGCGACGGGTAAGAAAGCGTGAGCCTTCAAGACGCACGTCATTACATGAGTGCTTCGGCGCCGAGGACGCCGCAAGCCCATCTGATCGAAAGCGCTCTCGGGCGCCATCTCTTTGTCGCCGACGGCAGCCGGCTGTTCGACGCGGAGGAAGAGCTCTTCCAGCGCTGCGGCGCCGCCATGGCTCGCGGCGACAGCGACGAAATCGACGGTCTGCTGCAGCAGGTCGGACTCGGCGGCCCGCCGTTGATCGACGACGAGCCGCTGCCGCCGCCGAAGATTCGCGCGCTCTCGCTGGCGATCGCCCAGAAGTGCAATCTCGGCTGCGCCTATTGCTACGCCCAACAGGGCGAATTCGGAGCGCCGCCCAAGAACATGTCGTTGGCGGACGCGCTCAGCGCCGTCGAACTGTTGGTTGGCGAGGCGGAGCCGGGCGAGCGCCTCAATCTCGCGTTCCTCGGCGGAGAGCCGCTCGTCAACCGGCCAACGCTGCGGGCCGCCGCCCGGCGCGCGCGCGAACTTGGCGAGGCGCGCGGCGCAACCGTCAATTATTCGATCACCACCAACGGCACATTGCTGACCGAAGACGACGCGTGCTTCTTCGAGGAGTTCGGCTTCGCCGTGACCATCAGCCTGGACGGTTCCCGGGAGGTTCACGACGCGCTGAGACCATATAAGGGCGGCGGCGGCAGCTTCGACGCCATCATGCGGCGCGCCGCTCCTCTTCTGCGTCTGCAGCGCAAAATGCAGGTTTCGGCGCGAGTGACGGTGACGCCGATGAACCTGTCGCTCAAGCGAACGCTGGACACATTCGTCGCTGCGGGCTTTCATAGCGTCGGCTTTTCGCCGATGCTGAGCGCGCCAGTTGGTCAGGGCGAATTGCAGTCGGACGACCTTGAATTCATGCTGGGTGAGATGATCGACTGCGGACGCGAATACGAGCGCCGCTCGAGGCTCGGCGAGCGCTATCCCTTCGCCAACATGGTCAACGCCATGCGGGAGATCCACCGGGGCACGCACCGGCCTTATCCCTGCGGCGCCGGCGCGGGCTATCTCGGCGTGTCGGCGGATGGCGAACTCTCCGCCTGCCATCGCTTCGTCGGCGACGAGGACGGGGCGATGGGCTCGCTCGCGGAGGGCGTTGACCGGGCGCGACAAGCGGAATGGCTGGCTGAACGGCATGTGCATCGGCAGGAGCCGTGCCGGTCCTGCTGGGCGCGCTATCTCTGCGGCGGCGGCTGCCACCATGAGGTCTTGCGGCGCGGGCGGCCGGCCTGCGATTATATCCGGGGCTGGCTGCACTATTGCCTCGAAGCCTATCTGAGGCTATCGCCGCAGCCGGGCGAGAATGGATTCGAACCGATCGGGACGTCGTATGGCTGAGGTCTGCGTCGTCGGCGCCGGTCCCGCGGGCTCAGTGTTCGCAGCGCGGATGGCGCAACTCGGGCACGAGGTCCGGCTGATCGAACGGGAGCGCTTTCCACGCAGCCGCCTCGGCGAGTCCTTGAGCCCCGGAGTCGAGCCCCTGCTCAGATCGGCGCGCCTCGAAACGGCGCTCGACGCGCAAGCGCTCACGCGTGTGCGCAACGTCTGGGTCAACTGGGGGGACGGACTGAGATTGCGCGAAGACCCGCGCGAGCAGGGACTGATCGTCGACCGCGGCGCTTTCGATCTCGGGCTTGTCGAAGGCGCGCGCTCCCATGGCGTCAAGGTCCTGCAGCCCGCGCGCGTCGTCGGCCGGCGGCAAAGCGGCGGACGCTGGCGTCTTGCCATCGACATCGACGGGCGCAGGGAGACGCTCGAGGCCGACTTTCTGGCCGACGCCGGCGGACGCAGCGCCGCTTCCGGCAGGCCCCGTGTTTCAACGGGAGCGCCGACGCTCGCGATCTACGCCTATTGGCGGGGGGCGCGCCTGCCGACGACGCCGCGGATCGAGGCGGGAGAGGAAGCCTGGTTCTGGGGCGTGCCGTTGCCGAACGGAACCTACAATGCGCTCGCCTTCGTCGATCCCAAGGCGTTCCGGGCCGCGCGCGGGGCGCTCGAGCGGCGCTTCCTCGAGCGCCTAGCGGGATCCATGGTCCTGGAGGATTGCCGCGAGTCAGAGCGCATCGGACCAGTGCAGGCGATCGACGCGACCCCCTATCTCGCGAGCGACTGCGTCGGCAGAAACGCAATCCGCCTGGGAGACGCGGCGCTGGCCATCGACCCGATCTCATCGAGCGGCGTTCAAAAAGCGATTCAGAGCGCGCTCTCGGGCGCCGTCGTCGCCAACACCCTGCTGCGCAGGCCTGATACGGCCGATCCTTCGATCGATTTCTATCGCGCCCAGCTGAGCAACGCCTCGGAGCGGCATCGCCGGTGGGCGGCGGATCATTACGGGACGGTCGCCGCGAACCGCGGCGGCCAGTTCTGGGTCGAGCGCTCGACGGGACGTGAGGCCGCTGAATCGGCCCCGGCGCTCGAACCTGTCGACGCGCGCGCGATGGCGGCCATGTCAGTCGAGCTGTCAGCGCAAGCGGCGTTGGTGGAGGCGCCCTGTCTGGACGGCGAATTCGTCGACGTCGCTCCGGCCTTGCACCATCCTCGCCTCGAGACCCCGGTCGCTTATCTCGGGGGTCGGGCGTTGGCGCCGCTGCTTAAGGATTTGCCTCCCGGCCGCACGCCGTTGCAGATCGCGCACGCGTGGTCGAACCGGATGCCGCTCGAATCCGGCCTCGCCATCGCAGGCTGGCTCGTCAATCACGGCGTGCTGGTGAGAACGGCGGACAGCGATGGAGGCCGGCTGTGCTGATCTCGACGCTGGCCGACTGGCTGAAGCTGCACGGGCTTGAGCGCTTCGCTTCGCTGTTCGAGCAGAACGAAGTCGATCTGCAGACGCTGCGGCTCCTGACCGACGACGATCTGAAGGAGCTGGGACTGCCCTTTGGGCCGCGCAAGCGAATCCTGAATCTTATCGCAGAGGAGCGGCAAATCGAAAAGTCGTCTCCTCCTTCCGCCGTCGCCGGCGCTCCCGCCGGCGAGAGGCGCCAGTTGACCGTGCTATTTTGCGACATGGTCGGCTTCACCAAACTCGCGCACAAACTCGATCCGGAGACGCTCCAAGTCGTCGTCCGCGCCTACGAGGACGCCTGCGCAACCTGCGTCAATCGCTACGACGGTTACGTGTTCACGACCCTGGGAGACGGGGTCGTCGCCTTCTTCGGCTACCCGCTGGCCCATGAAGGCGAAGCGGAGCGGGCCATTCGCGCAGCGCTGGACATCATCGAGGCCCTGGCCGGTCTGCAAATTCGCGACGCTGGCCGGCTGCAGGTCCGCATCGGGATCGCCACCGGCATGGTGGTGGTTGCTTCGGGCGAGCGCAACGCGGTTGGGGAGACCATGAATCTCGCATCGCGGCTGCAGACGATCGCGAAACCGGGCACGGTGATCGTCAGCGAGCGCGCGAGGCGGCTGGCGGACGGCCTGTTCGAATACGAGGACCTCGGCGAGCGGGAGCTGAAAGGCGTCACCGCTCCGACGCATGTCTATCGCGTCATCGGCGTCACCGAAGCGGAAAGCCGGTTCGGCGCCGCGGCCCATCGCGGCCTGACGCCGCTGGTCGGACGTGACAGCGAGGTCGGGACGCTTCTCGAAGCCTGGAAAAGCGTGGGCGAGGGCGGCGCCGGACGGGTTGTGCTTCTGCGGGGGGAGCCCGGTATCGGCAAAAGCCGAATCGTCGACACGCTGCGCGAGCGTCTCGGGCGGGAGGTCAGCCGCACGCTGCTGTTTCAGGGCTCGCCTTTTTTTGTCAACAGCGCGTTCTATCCGATCAGGACCTGGTTCGAGCGAACGTTGGGTCTCGGTCAAGACGAGGACGCGAACGCGCGCCTCGACAAACTCGAGGCGCTGATGGTCGGCAAGCTCGGACTCGCCAAGGACGATTTGCGCTTCATCGCCGCGATGCTGTCGATTCCGTTCCACGAGCGCTACGGGGCCATCCTGATTTCGCCCAAGCTCGCCAGAGAAGACACGATGCGAACTCTGGTCGAGGTCGTGCGCGCCCAGGCGCGCTCGGAGCCCACGCTGGTGCTGTTCGAAGACGCCCATTGGGCTGACCCGTCCACGCTCGACGTGTTCGGGCGGATCGTCGACAAGCTCGCCGACATCCCGGCGCTGCTGGTCATCACCGCGCGGCCGGAATTCAAGCCGCTATGGAAACAGGGACCCGGCGTCGGTGAAATCCAACTGGCGAGATTCACTCCGATGCAAACCCGCTCCCTTCTCGACAGGGTCGCCGGCGGAAAATCGCTGCCGGACGGCCTCGCGGCTCAGATCATCGCTCGAACCGACGGGGTGCCCTTGTTCGTCGAAGAGCTGACCAAGACGATCCTTGAATTGGGCGACCTGATCGTCGATGGCGATCATTTCCGTTACGCCGGATCGGCCGCCAACGTTTCCATCCCCGAAACGCTGCGCGACTCGCTGATGGCTCGGCTCGATCGCGTTCCGGCGGCCAAAGAGGTCGCCCAGGTGGGTTCGGTCATCGGCCGCGAATTCATGTACGAGTTGATCGCGGGCCTGGATTTGATGGGCGAGGAATCGCTCGGCGTCGCGCTCAGGCTTCTGACCGCGTCGGGGATCGCGACCTCTCACGGCGAAATTCCGAGCGCGGTCTACGCATTCTCGCATGCGCTGGTCCAGGACGCGGCCTACGACTCGATTCTGAAGAGCCGGCGCAAACAGTTGCACGGCGAGATCGCGCGCCTGTTGAACGAGCGTTGGCCCGAGACGCGCGACGCCGCGCCCGAGTTGCTGGCCTATCACCATACAGCCGCAGAACAGCACAATCTCGCGGCGCCGCTTTGGCTGCGTGCCGGCGAGATCGCGATTCAGCGCTTCGCCTTGGCGGAAGGAATCACCCATCTCAAAACAGGCATGTCGACGCTGACAAAATTTCGGCCGTCGAAAACCCGCGATCTGATGGAGCTTTCACTGAGGACCGCGCTCGGACCTGCGCTGGTGGCCCAGCGGGGTTGGGCCCACAGCGAAGTGCGAGAGGTCCTCGAGCCCGCCTGGAAGCGCGCCCAGGCGCGCAAGCATCTGCCGGCCTATTTGCCGATCCTGAGCTCGCTCGCCGTGCACTATATGTCGGCCGGCGCGCTGAAGGAGTCGCTACGCCGCGCCGACGAGCTCCTGAAGGCCGCCGCGGAAGCCGGCGACGACAGTCTCGAAATCGTCGGGCATCGTTCGGCTGTCGCCACCAACTATTGGCGGGGCGACTTCCTCGCTGCGCGCCGCTCGGGCGATCGGATCCACGAGCTTTACAACGCTGAGCGGCACTGGCGGCTGGCTCTGCTCACCAACAGCGACCCGTTCACCGGCGAAGGCATCTATCGCTCGCAGTTTCTCTGGATTTTGGGGTACCCCGATCAGGCGAAGGCGGCGAACGAGGCGACGGAAGCCAATGCTCGCCGCCGGGACCATCCGTTCGACCTCGCCTTCGCGCTCACACTCGGGGCGCAAGTCTACGCCTATTTGCACGAATACGACGCTTTGTTCCGCCGCTCCCAGGAGGCCGAGCGCATCGGCAAGGAACACGGCATCACGTTGCTCGGCGAGATCATGGCCGAGATCACCCGCGGGGTCGCCTGGCTCGGCGCCGGCCATACGGCCGACGGCGCCCAGCAGCTCGGCGAAGCGATCGAGCTCTTAAGACAAACGGGCCATCAAATCTGGATCTGGTACCTCCGGGCGCTGCAGGCCGAAGGCCTGGCCCGGACTGGCGACCTCGACAAGGCCTCGGCGCTGATGGAAGAATTGGTCGCGAGAATCGAGGAGGGCGAGGAGCGCGCGCATCACGCCGAAGTGCTTCGCCTCAGCGGTTGGCTTTCGATCCAGAAGGGCGAGCCCAAAGCCGCCGAGGCGAGGCTGCGCAAAGCGATCGACGTGGCGCGCGCACAGCAGGCCAAATCCTGGGAGCTTCGCGCCGCCACCACCCTCGCGCGCCTGCTGGCCGGCCGAGGGGACCGCGACGAGGCCGTCGCGGTCCTGAAGCCGGTCCACGACTGGTTCACCGAAGGATTGCAAACCAAAGACTATCTCGATAGCAGCCTTCTTTTGGGCGATCTGACCCGCTCGACGAGCTGACGGCGTTCGGCTACCCAAGCTTCCTGAGGACAGAATTTTCCGTTGATGACCATCGAGGTGTGGGTGTCCTTGCCGGCGTAATCGCGACCCCGTCGCTTCCGTATAGTCAGTAGCGCGAGACTTGGATCCGTGTTTGGATGTGGAGCCTACTGGATGCGAACACCATGTCGTCTCATCCAATAGCGTGTAGGAGATGAGCTTGGTATTGATCGTACTCGTAGTGTAACTTCTGGTAAGTCAGGGCGATCCGCGATGGCGAAGAAAGACGCGCATTCGACTGGAAATGACAATGCGTTGGCTCAGGGGGAACACGACGACGGGACCGGAAGCCCTTCGCGGCCAAGGCCGGAAGAGGGTCTTCGGCTGATGCATGCTTTTTTGGAGATCAGGCAATCTGAACTACGGGACACAATCATCAAGTTCGTAACGGAGCTATCACGACTCCAAAAAAATGGATAGCCCGGTTCCTACACTGCTACGCTTTGTTGCGATCAATCGGTGTAGAGAACTCTTTTCTATCGTCTCCGGCCCCGCCTTGAAAACGATCCTTGCTTCTCGCCTCTAAGATGGCCATGTCGATCAGATAACAGAGAACCTCATCACCCGGGCGTTCGGCCAGCTTGCGCGCTCTGGTCAATTCTATTTCAATTAACTGTAGCATCTCCGACCTTGACACGGGCTCCTCGCTTCGCATTAGCTTGAGGGAGCGCTTGCGGTCGCCAAGGTAACCAAGCGACGCATCGCTGCCAAGACCCAAATGTGGCTAGATTGTAACGTGAACAAAACTGGATAATACGATGAACATATGGGAAGGGGCGCGCCACCCGTGGGAGTTCCGTGGCGGCGCCCACAAGCATGTCGGGTCAACGTAATGTAGTGTGTCCGGGCTCAGACAGAAGTGAGACGGGGAGTTGAGTAGAGGAAAGGGGTCTCCGAAGCTGAGAGTTGCGAATCAACCAACCTCAGGAGACCCCCCATGCAGGTTTTTGGCCTGCCCGGTCAGATTATCAAAAACGGCCGGGCGGCGTCGCGTCTTCTCGCGGCGCAGACCCCCGATATCGAAGCCGCGAGAAGACGCGACGCCGTGGCGCGATGGTTGCGAGCGCGCGCCGACGGCCTGAACGCCGAGCAGGCGGCGAGAGCGGTCGGCGTTCCCCGTTCGACGCTCTATCGCTGGGCGAAGGACGCCGCGCCGAAAAGCCGGCGGCCGCATCGGGTCCGGCCGAAGACATGGACGCCCGCCTTGCGGCAAGCGGTGGAGCGGCTGCGCCGGGACTTTCCCATGTGGGGCCGCGCCAAGATCGGCCCGCTCCTGCGCGCCGAAGGCTTCGAGGTCTCCGACGCCACCGTCGGGCGCATGCTCGCCCAACTCGTGGCGCGCGGCGTCGTTCAGGCCGTGCCGACCCTGCTCCGACGCCCCCATGCGCGCCGCTGGACGGCCAAGCGCCGCTTCGCCCGCCGCTTGCCCCGCGGTCTCGCCGCAACGGAGCCCGGCGGCCTCGTCCAGCTCGACACCGTCTTCGTCAATCTCACCCCCACCAAAGCGATCAAGCACTTCACCGCCTATGATCCGATCGCGAAATGGACCGTCGGCAAAGCCTTCAACCGCGCCTCCGCACAGGCCGCCGCAGCCTTCCTCGACAAAATCGTCGCCGACATGCCTTTCCCCGTGAAGGCTATCCAGGTCGACGGCGGCTCGGAGTTCATGGCCGAGTTCGAGCTCGCCTGTCAGACAAAGGATATCGCTCTCTACGTCCTGCCGCCGCGAAGCCCGCAAATGAACGGCGCCGTCGAACGCTGCAACGGCGCCTGGCGATACGAGTTCTACGAAACCTATGACCTCCCATCAGGCGTCGACCAGCTCAACCCCATCCTCGACAGCTATCAGCACCTCTACAACCATCACCGACCCCACGGAGCCCTTGCCGGAAGAACCCCAGCCCAGTATCTGGCTCGCCAATCAGCCAGGACACCCATGCCGTCCCATATGTCCTGAGCCCGGACATAGTGTTGCGTTGACCTCGCTGATAGCGTAGGATGATGCAATGGAAAGCTCGCAGAGTTCGATTTCGCCGTCGTTCGCCGCTTTCGACTTGCGCGTCCCAAGCCCCGGCTGGGCTGGAATGGCAGGCGTTGGCGAAGCGGCCAACAGATTAACTGATAAAATACTTGGTAATAATTCCGATGATTTGGTCGACATCCTGAAAGCCGTGGCTTCAGAGATCGGTCTGTCGCACGTTTCGTTCGTTCGCTTTGCCTCCAATAGGAGTTGGGACGTCAGTTTGCTTTTGGCTGTCGCCACCTATTCAAAATTGTGGCAAATTCGTTACTTTTTAAGACGATATGGCGCAATCGACCCGGTTATCAAACGCGGCAGCGTGGCGGTTCTGCCGTTTGATTGGGAGACCCTTCATAGCGATGAGCCGGCGACTGTGAAGTTCTTTGCGGACGCCGCCCGTCACGGCGTCGGACGAAATGGACTATCAATTCCGGTCCGAAACCGTAAGAACACTCACTCGCTGATTTCGTTTACCAGCGATATTCCAAAACAAGAGTGGGGTATATTCAAACAGTCGAATATGACTTATCTCCAACAACTGTCCGCTTTGATCGATTCTGCAGCCGGCATCGATTTCAAAGCCACCCCCGAGCACCGTTCAGCTGTCGCCGCGCGAGGAACAATGCCTAGTCTGGGCTGCGAGGGGAAAGACATTCCAGGAGATTGCCGATATATTGAGCTTAAGCTTGGGGAGCGTGAAGACGCACTTGGATACCGCGCGCCACAAGCTGCACTGCATAAATTTGACCCACGCCGTAGGCGTCGCGGTGGCGACCGGCGTTATCCCGACCACCGCGTTGAGAGATAAAAGCTCGTTCAAGGATTAGCCCTTTCATAGCGTAGCCCAGGCAATCGTCGGCGTCTTTCCTGGTCGCTAGTGGTTTGCGCCGGGCGGTCCTGGTTCATCCCCGCGGCCTGCTTTCCGACAGATTGGCAAAGAAATGCGCGCCTCTTGCGTCTCCCGGTCGCAAGAGGCGCGAATTGCCTAAGCCGCAACAAGCTCTGGGGTTTCAAGGGTCAGCACCGACCCTCGGATTCCGACCGCGCGACGGATTGCCTCGAGTGGACTGTTGCCGGTATCGAAGACCCCGACATAGCTCATCGTGTCTCCAATCCGCTGAGGTGTTCCGATCAGCTGCGGATTGCAACCGGCCGCTTTCACAACGCGGTAAATCCGAGCGTCGAACACCGCGACGATCTGAGTAAGTCCGGCCATCAGTCCGACCTCGACGATACCGACGATCAGCTCTGTGAGCACCGGGTTCAACCCGCAGTTGCTTCGTTCGGGCTGGCATTCCGACGGAGCAACGCAGATCCGCGAGATTTCCCAAATTGTCGGACTCTCAACGAAATCACCCTGCTGGAGCAAGAACGGAAACACATCCCGCAGCATGTTTGGACCAGTCGTCGGCAGAAGTCTCACCGATCCCCTGTATTTTTTTGTCAAGGGATCAACCGAAACGAGATACAGTGGATTCGCGTCATCAAATATATCGCGTTCGCGTCCATTCCTGACAGAGACGTTCCACCCGAGGCGCTCCGAGAAGATTTGCGCCCTATTCCGGAACATTGCATCCATTTCGTAGGGAAACTCGGATGCGTACGAACCTTCGATTACCTTTAGCATGTCAACATTTCCTTTCCTTAGGGAAGCGGTAATTGTCGTCGCGCGTTGAGTCCGCCCGCGTGACATTGAAGTTCTTGAACCCCCCGAGAGGAAAGTCAAAGTGAACCTCATCGAGCCGTCTGCTGCTGATCGCCGCAGCTTTGCTCGTCGCCATCATCATCGCGTTCGCCCTCGGGTCCCGAGTATCCCCGCCTTGCCGGTCAGCCTCGTGACCCTCGGGCTCTTCCTTGACGCCGTCAACGGGCTGTCGATCGAACTCTTCGCCAATTTTCTGAGGGCTGCGTCGTGAACGCCGGCGGCCGGCGAGGCGCATCACGAAATCCATGCGACGGTTGATTTGCGCGGACGTTCCATCGCGCTCGAACCGACGCCCGGCCGACTCGGCGATGTTCGAAGCGCAATATCCTTGATTGGCGCTGTCCGCCCGGCCGCCCGCCCGACGACGACGCATACGTCAACGATGGGGCCGGACTGGGCAGCGCCGCGACCCGCACCAGCAAGCTCGTCACAAGCTCCGCCGCAACCGTCACGATCGCAGCCGTCATAATCTGGCGAGTTGATGGGTCAGAAGCCTAGGCGGCGGCTTCTTGCGATCGGGAGCGCAGGCGCACCCTGAGCCCTGCGGGCGCCATCGTGAGCCCGCGGAACAGCTCCGAGACGTCGGCGGAGGCGCCGACGCGGGCGACGTCGAAGTTCTTGTAGAGCATCGAAAGGAGGGTCTTCATCTCGAGATGCGCGAGCGAACGGCCGGGGCACATCCGCGGACCAGTGCCGAAAGGCATGTAGGCGGAGACGTTGTGCGGTCGGATTGAATCCTCGAGCCACCGCTCCGGCCGGAATGCACGCGGATCTAGGAAATTGGCCGGATCGACAGCCGCCGGGCGCAAGAGAGGCGCGACGGTTGTCCCTTTGGGAACGAAATACTGATCGAGGGACGTGTCGACGTTCGCATCGTGGAAGCTGATCGGCACCACCGGGCGCAGACGCATCGTTTCGCTGGCGACCGCGCCGGCGCAGACGAGCTGGCTCGCGACGTCGTGGCTGCCGGCCAAAATGGACGCGCCAAGGATTTTGTCGGCCTCGCGCCGGATCTCCGACGCCCATCGCGGGCTGTCGCAAAGGTGGTGGATCGCCCAGGCGACCGTGAATGCAATCGTATCCTCGCCGGCGACAAGCATGGTTAAGAGGTTCGACATGATCGCGTCGTCGGAGAAAGGCTTGCCATTCCCGTCGCTGGCGGTGACCATGGCCTCGACGAAGTTGGAGGGCTTCTGCGTCCGCTCCGGCTCGACCTTCAAACGGGTGCGGGCCTTGGCCAGCAATCCGTCGAGCCACGCCCGCACGTTGACAAAGGCGCGATCGAGTTGCCTGTCAGACGGCGTGCGAATGTAACGCCAAGTCGGAATGAGCGCGAAAAGCCGACGGTTAATCGCCGGCAGGATCACGTCGAGCTCGCTCTGGATGACGTCGCCCCCCTGCTCGACCGTGTTGACGTCATGGCCGAAGACAATCAGCATGGTGACGTCGGCCGCAAAGCGCTTGAGTTCCTCGACCACGTCGAGCGTTTCGCCGGCGCTCGCCGACCTATCCCAGCGTGTCTTCAGCCGCCTGGCGACCCTTTCGATGCTTGGAGAGAGCCGATGCTGGTTGCGCTGGGCAAGGGCCGCGACGGAAAGCTTGCGCTGTGGGCGCCAGGCCTCACCCTCGGCGTTGAACACGCCCTTGACCCCGAGTTCGCTGATGATGCGGTCGAGATTCTCGGGGCGGCGAAAGGTTTCGGGTCTCGCACGCAGAACGTCGTCGATCGATGCCGGGTCGGTCGTCGCAACGATTCGTCTCGCGCCCATCGAGAACTGGTATATCGGGCCATATCGAGCCGCCCATTCCTCCAGAATGAGATGAGCTTTGGTCGGGACGAGCTGGTGAAGGTTGCCGATCAGCGGCAACCGTTTCGGGCCCGGCAAGTCATCCAACGAGCGCGTCGCAGCGATCCGAGCGGCAGACGGCTTGAGGCCCGTGATGTCGACGCACAACGCGCCATCCCGCTCGGCGACAGGAAAGGACGCGAGACATTCCGGCCCTCCCTCGCGCTGTCCTGAGTTCGAGCGCGAATCTCCAGCGATGGTTTCGGCAGACAAGAACGTCGTCGTCGAGTTCTCCCTCGCCTAGCAGCGCGCCCTGATGTGGGCAGCGGCCTCCGAAGGCGCGCCATCCGCCGCCGGTTCGCGCCAGGACGACGTCTACGCCGTTCGCGGACAGAGCGAACGGACCTGCGCCCTTGAGTTCGCAGAGATTGGCGACGCGAAGGAACGTTTCGGGCTTCATGAAATAAACCTCAACGGGACGAGCGCTTGGCCGCCGCAGCTATCGCCAATAGTCGCCGGCGCCGCGCGGCGTCGATGTCCAAAAGCCTCGACTGTGACGGGCATCACGCTAGCGTCCCGGCTCCTCCATATCATGCACGGGGGCCACCATATCAATCATGTATTTCTGGATGACAATCCCGGAGAGTTCGGGAAATGGCGTTCGCCAAGTCATGTTCGGCCTTTTGAGCTTGCTGCCCGTTGATCTCAAGGCCAACCGGTCAATCCGGGCGCCCCGACCTCACCCTCCGGAACCCGACGAAAGGGAGCTTGCCGGGAAGCTCGCGACGCATTTCCACACGATCTGGGCCCAGCCTCGGCCAGTTGTCCACATAATTGTCATTCGGTGGACAACTCCTTGCGCCGGCGCTCCCATCCCTTGCGCGTGTCCCCGGAATGTGTGCGCCGCGTCGCGGGGCTCGCGGCGCCGTCGCCAGCAGCGCGCCGCGCTGCCAGTCAGGCTCTGTTGCGCGCGACGAAGCGAGCGGCGTCGATCGCTTCGAACAGAGCGCAGCCGACGTTGATCGAACAGAGCGCAGCCGACTTGACCCCAGCGCAGGTTTCCTTGAGGCAGATTTCGATGGCGCGGCGCGCCGCCTTGAGCGCGGCGTCGAGTTCGTCGCCGGAATAGCGCCCGGCGATCCGCAGGATGACCGCGGCGCGTTCGATCGCGCGCTGGTCGAAATGGCGTGTCATGATTGCCCCCGCAAGTCTTCCCCAAGGCGAGCCAGGGAATCTCCCCGCCCAGCGCTGTCCAGGCCGGGGCGTCGGTCCTGTCCCTGGAAACGACCCCGGCCAAACTATAAACATACAGCATCACGGGTCAGCACGCCGTGAGCCGGATCACGCTCTTCTTACCACTGCCGACTGGCTAACTTTGAGACGTGACGACGATCAATCGCGGGCAAACAGGGGCGACCGACCGCGGGCAATCAGAAAGACCGCCTCGCGGCGGTCCTTCCGACGTCTTACAGCGCTTGATGGTTAGGCAGCGATTGAGACGCCCTTGCGCGACCGGTAGCCCGCAAAGCCGAGGCCTGCGAAGCCCGCAAGCAGCATCGCCCAGGTCGGGGGTTCAGGGACGGGGGCGAGCCCATAAGATTGGCTTGTGTCAGGGGAATCGCACTTGGAATTCTTCGGCTGCGTTGGCCGGGTTTTGCGTTTCGGATGGGATGGATTTACCGGGTCGCGGATGATTCGTGGCGCGGGAGAATGTCTTGGATCGCTTTATCGAATGCTGGGACGGTTTGGATGACCCGCGCACTGGCAATGCCGCGCTGCACGACTTTCATGAGATTTTGGCGATTGCGATGTGCGCGGTTCTGTGCGGCGGGCAAGGCTCGGTGGACATGGGCCTGTTCGCCAAGGCGAAGGAGCCGTTCCTGCGCGGATTTCTCAAGCTCGAGAATGGCGTTCCCAGCCACGACACGTTCAGCCGGCTTTTCCGCATGCTCGATGCGGAGCAGTTCCGGGCGGCGTTTCAGCGGTTCATGGCGGGTTTCTCCGAGCAATGCGAAGGGGTTGTGGCGATTGACGGCAAGGTTCTGCGCCGCTCGTTCGACAGCGCCAGCGGCAAGTCGCCGTTGCACATGGTCTCCGCCTGGGGCTGCGAGCAACGCCTTGTGCTGGCGCAGATCGCCACCGACGCGAAATCAAACGAAATTACCGCCGTGCCGAAGCTATTGGAGATGCTGAGGCTGAAAGGGACGATCGTGACCGCCGACGCGCTCAATTGCCAGCGCGCCATCGCCCAGCAGATCGTCGATCAGGGCGGCGACTATGCCCTCGCCCTGAAGGGAAATCAGGGAACGCTTCATGATGACGTTGTGCTGTATCTCGACGATCCCGCCAGCAAGCCGATCACCGCCGGGCCGGTCGTCGAGGCCGATCATGGCCGCATCGAAACCCGCACGGCCACGGTCTCGACCGACATCGCGTGGCTGAACAAAGACCATCATTGGCCGGGCCTGGCCGCGGTCGGCAAGGTCGAGCGCCTCCGCCAAACCGCCGGCAAGACAACGTCCGAAACCGCCTATTATCTGCTCAGCACGCCTTTGACGCCCGAACGCTTCAACGACGTCGTCCGCTCGCATTGGGGCGTCGAAAATCGGCTGCACTGGCGGCTCGATGTCGTCATGAACGAGGATCAGGACCGCAGCCGTCTGGGAAACGGTCCCCACAATCTCGCCGTTCTCCGCCACATGGCCTTGAACGTCATGCAAAAAGATGGCGAAAAAGCCTCACTCCGGGGCAAGTTCAAGCGAGCCGGTTGGGACGAAGTCTACCTCGCCCGGCTACTGACCCTGTTTTGAAATGCGATTGCCCTGGGCTTGTGTAGGACGTGCCTGTAAGTAACGTCCCCGCGCCGGTGGCCGTGTTCAAGGCGTAAATCGTGTCGCCGGGACTGCTGTAGTCGACGGCGTAGAGTTCGCCATTCTCGTAGACGTCCGCCCCGAATCCGATCGGCGGCGCGCCGGCGTCGCCGACGTAAGTCGGAGCGCCGGTGCTCGTATTGAGCGTGTAAAGCGACTGGCCATTCGTCAAATATAGCGTCGATGACCCATTTGACAACGAATAGGCGGCGTCGCTTTCAAAGCTCAGGCCGGTCGAACCGATCAGCGTCGCGACGCCGGTATGGGGATTGATACTGTAGAGATTGTAGGAACCGTCGAGACCGTAAAGACCCGACGTCGTTGAGCCGATGTTGTAGTAATTGTTGCCGTCAAGCCCGACGTTGCTGATCAGAGCGACTCCGGCTGTTGCTGTATTGACTGTGTAAAATCCGGTTCCAAAAATACTCGCGGTGTAGACCGTCGATCCAATTTCACCCAGACCGGCAGGCCCGGAGGCGCCAACCGCCAAAACGCCGATCTGTGCTAGAGCGCCGCTCGCAAGATCGAGCTTGCCAAAGTCGTCGTTCAAAAGCGCGTCCCACGCCAATGGGTCGGCCAGGGCCGGCGAGGCTACATGCGCCATCCCCCCGTACAGGCCAACGGCCGCAGTCAGCAAAAGAGCCTTTACTTTCATGCGATTGCCTCCAGAGAGAGAGAGAGAGCGCCGCCGCATTCATCCTCTCGACAGCGGAAGCGCATTTCCTGCACACAAGGTCAGACACCCGGATAAGCGCCGCGACCTCTGTTAGCCTCTAGCAGAAGCAGGGATCAGAAAGCCAGAAGCCTCACGCCAGCTTTCTTGCAACCAGCGGGGCGCCAAACGCCGCTTCGCCGCAGGGCCGCACGACAGAACCGCGAAACCGGAGAATCAGCTGAACCCGAGTGATTGTGATACCATCGAAGATTAAGTTAACAACGTAACATCAATATCTTGACGATCTGTAAGGGTTTTCATAGCATTGCTCTAAGGAAGTAAGATCAGGGGATGGAGGGCAGCGAAACGCGATGAGGACAATCCGATGCAGGATTTGATTCAAAACTATGTAAGCGATCTGAAAAAACTCCGTGACGCGTTCCATAACGAGCTCACGGCCACGGCGGAAGAGTTGTCCAAGGCGATGGGCGTCTACGCTCAACGCAGTGAGGCGGCGCTGGCATCGTTCATGGAGAAAGCTTCGGCTCGTGGGTTGGAGCTCGAAGTGTCAGCGACGGCGAGGCTCAGTCAGTTTTGCGGTCTTCCGGCAAACGGCAGCCTGCCGGACGTCGATGACAAACCGCTCAGGCATACCCCAACAAATGCGAGTGTGTACAGAATTGCAGCCGCTGCAGAGCCGGCGGTCGCGGATGGTCAGGAACTCGAGACCGACAGCAATCAGAAGCCGCAACCGGCGGCCCGATTACCCCGGGCATACCGGGACAGGCCGCTCGAGGCAGTTCACCTCCAGCTTCAGGAGGAACAGGTCGAAACTGCGCACTTGACGAAGTCTCCGGTGAGTTAGAAGCCGGGTTCGGCGCCTGCGGCGCCGCGGATCACTTCGATTTTCGAGCCACGGCGAACTATCGACTCCTCCTCCCAGTTCACGGCGATCTCGAGAAAGTAATCTCACTCCCACCGTGCGCTTGACTGGCGCTCCCAAGGGGACTCGAACCCCTGTTTTCGCCGTGAGAGGGCGACGTCCTGGACCGCTAGACGATGGGAGCCAATGCTTGCGGCGGCTGAAGCGGTTCTCTATATCGGCGGCGCGGAACCTGCGCAAGAGAGCCGCGCGGCGCCGTCCGCGCGCTCTGGTTCATCATCGGTTAACCTTTCGGCGCGGAAGTTGCATAGTGATAACCTCGAGTTGGCGGCGGCGCCCGCGGCCTCGGGCCGAGGCGGATATTGGAGATATAAGCGATGCCGGGCCTCGCTCGTCGGCCGACCGTTCTGATCGTGTTGCATCAGGAGCATTCGACGCCCGGGCGCGTCGGCCGGACGCTTCGCGAGATGGGCGTGCGCCTCGACATCCGCCGGCCAAGCCTCGACGAGCCGCTGCCGAAAACCCTCGCCGGGCACGACGGCGTTGTCATCTTCGGCGGTCCGATGGGCGCGAACGACTCGCACGAATGGCTCAAGCGCGAGATCGACTGGCTCGAGGTCCCGCTCGCAGAGGAGAAGCCTTTTCTTGGCATCTGCCTCGGGGCGCAGATGCTGGCGCGCGCGCTCGGCGCCCGCGTGTTCACTTTCGAGGACAAGCGCAGCGAGATCGGCTATTTCCCGATTTCGCCCACTCCCGCCGCGGACGGGCTCTGCGCGGAACCCTTTCCGCGCTGCGCCTATCAGTGGCACGCCGACGGGTTCGACCTGCCTGACGGCGCCGAACTCATCGCCACCGGCGGCGCGGATTTTCCCAATCAAGCCTATCGATACGGCAGAGGCGCGGTCGGCCTCCAGTTCCATCCAGAAGTGACCTATCACATGATGTGCCGGTGGACGATCCGCGGCGCCGAGCGCCTGACGCGCCCGGGCGCGCAAAGCCGGCCGGCGCATCTCGGCGGCTGGTACCAGCACGACGGACGGGTGGCGGCATGGCTCGAGGCGTTCCTTCCCGCCTGGATCGAAGGGCGGCTCGGCGAGTTCGACCGGGCCGCTCCGCCTCGCGGTCAAACGCCCGAAGCCGGTCGAGACGCCGCGGCATCTGGCCGGCATGCAGCCCCAGGCGCCGGCCGGACAGCGGCCTTCGCTGGCCGAACTCGCCTCGTAGCCCCTCTAGCACCCGTGTCACCCCCGCGAACGCGGGGGTCCAGTCTCCACAAGGCGTCGAAGAAAGATCAGTTTCAGCGCTGGTCTGCGCCGCGGGCGTGCGTCCTGGGATGCCCGATTTCCGCAGGCCTGACACCGAACGGTTTCAGAAGAGCGAGCCCTGCCCCTCTGAGCCTTTGTCTGCCTTCGCACGCTTGCGCGGGAGGAGCGCGGGCGGCGTTAAAGGCGGTCCGACCCGTCCGCCAGCGACCGCCGCGACCTTCCCGTCGGCGAATTCAATCTGGAGGCGCTGGGCTTGACGAACCTCTGCCGCGCGGCGCAGCGGCCGGTCGGCCTCGTCGCGCACCAGCGCGAAGCCCCGCGCCAGCACCCCGCGATAGCTCATGGCGCCAAGCAATTGCCAAGCAGAGACAAGCTGCGCTCGGCGGCTTTGCAATCGTTCGTCATAGGTCCGGTTCAGGCGCGCCTCGAGCGCGAGCAAGGTCTGCGCCCGCTCGCTTCGCCGCCTCGCGAGAACCGCTCTCTCGCGCGCAAGAGCCCTGCCCGCCGCGTCGACGGCGCGGCGCGGGCGTTCGATCAGCATGGGAGCGATGCGTTCGAGGCGGCCGACGAGTCCTCGGACGCGCTCCCGCAAGCCCGCGAAATGAGCGCGGGGCGAGTGTCGCGCGAGGCCCCGCGCCAGCCCGGCGAGCCTCAGCGCGAGCAAATCGAGCGCAGCGCGCGTCCGCGCCGCCAGCGTATCGCCGGCCCGGTCGAGCCGCTGGCGCAAGGCCTCGACCAGCGCCTCGCCGCCCGGCAACACGCGGACGAGCGAACGAAGCTCGGCTCGCCGGCGCTGGGCGAGGCGCAGGATCGCGCCCCGTTTCCGCGCCTCGAGATCCGCAAGCGTCGCGATGAGTTCAGAGCGCACTGGCACGGCGAATTCGGCGGCCGCGGTCGGGGTCGGGGCGCGGAGGTCCGCGGCATGGTCGATCAGCGTCCAGTCCGTTTCGTGGCCGACCGCGGCGATCAGCGGGATCGCGCTCTCAGCCGCCGCGCGGACCGCAATCTCCTCGTTAAAGCTCCACAGGTCTTCGAGCGAGCCGCCGCCGCGCGCGACAATCAGCACATCCGGCCGCGGAACCGGGCCGCTCGATGCAAGCGCATTGAAGCCCTCGATCGCCGCTGCGACCTCCGCGGCCGATGTTTCCCCCTGCACGCGCACCGGCCAGACGATGACCCGGACCGGAAAGCGGTCCGAAAGCCTGTGCAGAATGTCGCGAATGACGGCACCCGTGGGCGAGGTCACGACGCCGACGACCTTGGGCAGGAACGGAATCTTGCGCTTGCGCGCCGCGTCGAAAAGCCCCTCCTCGGCAAGCTTCCTGCGGCGCGCCTCGAAGAGCGCCATCAGCGCGCCTAAGCCCGCGAGCTCGAGGGACTCGATGACGATCTGGTAGCTCGACTTGCCGGGGAAGGTCGTCAGCTTTCCGTTCGCGACGACCTCGAGCCCCTCCTCGGGCTTGACCCGCATGCGTAAGAAAGCGCTCCGCCAGATGACCGCATCGAGCCTGGCGTTCGCGTCCTTGAGCGAGAAATAGGCGTGGCCCGAGGAATGAGGTCCGCGATAGCCGGAAATCTCGCCGCGCACCCGCACATAGCCGAACCGGTCCTCGATGGCGCGCTTGAGTGCGTTCGACAGCTCGCTGACGGTGATTTCGGGCGCGTTGCTCGCGCGAAGGTCGGACTCGGCCATCGGATGATTATGCCCCAATGGCGGCCGTGGTGGGCAGAAAAGCGCGCCTGCCCGACTGACGGAGTCAAGGATTCGCTCTATGGCTGGTTGGATGCTTGTTCGGCGGCGGCCTCACGAGTTGCTGCCGAGCCGCGGGCGCTGAAAGCTCTCGGGAATTTGGACTTGGTTGCGATTGATCACTTGAAGGAAACCTCTATACAATCACGCGGACCCTAGGAGCGAAAATCTGCGGCATCGGCTTAGTCGATCGTTCTATAGGCCACACTGCCGAGCCAATCGGGGGGAGTATTTACGATGCTTTTGATTAAGACCTATCTCGCGGCCAGTCCAATCCACGGGATAGGATTGTTCGCCGGTGAGCCTGTCACGAAGGGGACAGTGATATGGCGTTATAACGAACGTGTCGACCGGAAGTATACGAAAAAAGAGCGGGAAGATATGCCTGAGCCGGCCCGCGCGTTTATCGCCACCTATACATATCCCGAGTTTGTGGGAAGTGACGTATATATCCTGGATGGAGATCATGCCCGATTCATGAATCACAGCGATGAGCCGAATACGGATTCCAGAGTTCGATACGATCGCGATCCGCGATATTGGCGCCGGTGAAGAATTGGTCTGCGACTACCGACAATTCGCTCCCGAGCACGAGATTTAATTGGAACGATGGGCTGGCCGGGCGCTTTCCCGCCCTTCGCAGTTTATGATTTAGGGGGCGCTCGTCGCTATGTGCGCCGCGTTCGGCTCGACTTTGGCGGCGTCGATATTTTTGACTAACGCCGGCGCCAATGCAATTCCTATTTATTATATGCTACTTGCCATGGTTTCTATCCCCATTTCCGTTGGGTTTTCGGGGACTATAGATCGACGGCCGCGGCGTACTACCATGGCATATCTGCTTCTCGCTTATATGGCAAGCGCGACGCTTATGTCCCTATTCGTTGGCAAAAACGCAGTTGGATACTATACAGTATACATTGCCATAAGTGTTTGTGAGCTTTTGATGTATAGCATTTATTTTATAATGTTCTCCGATTATTTTACCGTAGTCGAAGAAAAGCGCTACGGCGGAGCCATGACGATTGCTCTTGGCGTAGGCGCCATGACCGGATCGCTGTTGATTTCTCTTCTCACCAGATTCGTCGAGGCTCGCCGCCTGTTTCTGGCTTTGCCGCTGCTTGTGGGAATTACATTGGCGCAGCTGGTATGGTTGACGCGGCGCGAGCAGCCGCTGAACGAGACAGAGTCCGCCCCGGAGGAAGGTATTGTGGAGAGCCTGAAGGCTCTTCCGAAGCTATCCCGTCGATATCCGATCGTCTTGCTCATGGCCGTGGCGACGCTCACGAACATTGCCGGCCAATGCTTTATGGAGTTCGAGGCGTTTTCGATCTACGCCAATACTTTTCCGGTTGAGAGGGAATTGGCGTCATTTCTTGGCAAGATGACCGCCGCGGTAGATTTTGTTGGCATATTGATCGTCTTCTTTGTAACCAATCCGATGATTCCACGCCTGGGCGTCGCAGCCACGAGCATGGTCGCTCCGGCAATCAATTTCGCTTCATTTCTGATTCTGGCCGCGTCTTCAAGCCTGCCCGCAGGTATTCTTGCTCACCTCAACTACTATCCTTTGGAGCATAGCCTCAACGTGCCGGTGTTTACACTGACCTACAATGCACTGCCGCACCGGTTCATTGGCCGCGTCCGCGTGATCAACGATGGCGTCATCTATCCGATTGCACTCGCCTCCGCTGGTCTGGTGCTTTTGATGATCGAGAATCTCCTGTCCCTGTCGCAGGTCGCGATAGTGGGTGCGGGCGGCGCAGTGCTGTATCTGCTGGCGCAGTGGGGGATCGGACGTCAGTACTTGCGTGGCCTTTTGGAAATATTACGCAGCGGCGCCATCGACCTGGATCAAGTCGGCGAAGGGTTCAAGCTGCCTAGAGAGTATTTCGATGACATTCTTGCAATGCTTAAAAGTAATGACCGCGAATTTGTGGTTCTAGGGATTGGACTAGCCTTGAGATGTGATATTGCGCTCTCCGTGCCGGATTTCGAGCGCATTCTGCCGATGGCGCCGATCAAGGTCGCTCGCTCGACCCTTGCCGTCATTGGGAAGAATAGCCCGCTGCTGGCTGGCCGCCAGTTGCGGATGTTGATCGGATCGTCGGTTTCTCTGGTGCGCGCACTCGCGTTAGAGGCGCTCGTGATCCGTCGCCTAGGGGTAGAGCAACTGGAGCCTCTGCTCGACGACAAGGATGAACACATGCGAGCGGTGGCAGCCGCAGGTTTGGTGGCCTCTGGGTCCGCTGCGACCCCAAAATTGCGTGAGTTGCTTTCATCCTTGGAGTTGGAAGTTTCCGCACTCGCTGCGCTCTACGTCCTGCGCGCCGTTGACTGTTCTCGCTTATCATCGGTCCTGGAAGCATTGGGCGCTCACGCGTCGGCTGCCGTGCGGGCGGAGGCGCTGTCGATGGCCGCAGTTGCTGGCGCGGTGGGGGATGCTGAATTATTGAATTGGGGGCGGCGAGCTTACAACGATCCAGAGGGCTCGGTTCGCGCCGCCGCTGCTGCCCTGTTGGTGCGTGTAGCCGCGGATGACGACTTAACGCGCATTTGCCGGGACCTCTTCGCGGCGCCGGGGGCGGAAATTCGGCGCTCCAGCGCGCTGGCGCTCGGGCGGCGAGGGGGCTTGGCGTTGTCTGTTCTCGCCGAGCAATTGCGTAGCGCCGACTATAACGTCGCCAGTGAAATCATGGATGGGATCGGAATGTCCGGAACCGAGACAGCCGACGGCATTCTTTTCGCCTTTCTGTCGGACGTCGTGTTTCCTGCTGTGACGCGGAATTTGCACATTTCTAGTCGTCTGCCGTCAGGACGTTTGGCTTGGCGGGCTCTCGAGATTGCAATTGCCGATTCCAACGCCCACGCCCTTCAATCCGTTCTGCATGCCCTTGAGGTGTTGGGTTACAAACGGGTTCTTACCATGGTCAAGACTACAATGATGGCCAGTGATCCGCGAACCCGCGCCAATGCGATTGAGACGCTTTCTTCCCTCGCTCATCGGCGCTACGTATTGCCACTGCTTCCATTACTCGAAGCCGAGGAAAGTGACGGAGCCGGGGATGTCGCTTTCGATGCTGAAGACGCCAGCGCCCTGCTTACCGAGCTTATGGCGGACCAAGATCCATTCGTTCGAGCAGGGGCGATAACAGTGTGGAGTGCGGAATTTGGCGCTCGTCCTGACTTAAGTCGTTCCGTTCCTTCCCCTTTGGTCACTGCAACTGTTCAGGCATTGGCAAAAAGAGCCTCCCTCCGCAGCTATGATGAGGAATTCCCGATGAATTGCTTGGCATTCCTGAAATCCGTGCCCCTGTTCTCTGAGATGACTCTCGATCCCTTGATGGCGGTGGACGCCGCCATGACCCGAGAAACATATTTACAAAATGAACAGGTGATTTCTGAGGGCGATCATGGGAACAAGCTTTATATTGTCTACAGAGGTGAACTGGCGATACGCAAGCGAGTATCTGAAACCGAGGACCACGAGCTCGCGCGCCTGACATCCGGGCAAATTTTCGGAGAAATGGCGCTTTTTGACGATCGCGAACGCCGCTCAGCTACGGTGGTGGCCGTGAGGGAATCAGAACTTCTCGCGCTCGACCGAGAGCATTTTCGCAGCTTGGCCTATCAGCGTCCTGACATTCCCATGGAGATCTGCAAGGTTTTAGCTTCTCGCCTTCGCATCGCGGACCTACAACTTTGAAAGAAGTGGAGATTCAGGTGGCAGGTGCGTCCGGCGGCAATCGTCGGCGCCGCAAAGATCGTATCGCAGCCTTCGGATCGGCGGTCTCCTTTCGATCACCTTTCCCGATTGCGGTCAGCCCACGCGGCGCTAGTGAGGGGCCCAGGGCCTATGGCGTCCTGGCGCAAAAGGCCTTAAAAGGCCGTCCGGCATCGCGCAGGATCGAGTCGCGATTTGGGATGTGACCGCCGCGGTAATCGGACCGGCCTGCGGGTCATTGCTGAAAAGGGATTATTTGACGATATGAACTCGGCGACGATGCGCGGGGCGGGCGGCCTCGGCTGGCGGAAACTTCTCGCGCAAAGGACCTTCATGGCGGCCGCGGCGGCTCTGGCCGGCATTCTCGCCGCCGCCGGCGCGCTTGCCCAAAGCGCCGACTGCGCGCGTCTCCAGGCAGCGATCGCATCGGCGCCGCACGGCGGCGGACAGCTTCAGGCGGCGGCCGATCGCCAGCGCGCCGAGCTCTCGCGCACCAGCGCCTACGCCCATTCGATCGGCTGCGACAACCAGAAATTCCTGTTCTTCGGCTCAGAGCCTCCCGCCCAATGCGGCGAGATCAAGGGGCAGCTCGCGCGCATGCAGGCCAATCTCGCCGACCTGCAGGCGCGCTCGGGCGGCGGCGGCCGGGGCGATCTCGTCGCGCGCTACAACGCCGAATGCGTCAACGCGCCGAAGCAGCCGACCAACTTTCTCGAAGCCCTGTTCGGCGGCGGAGCGCGAGTGCCCAATCCATTCGAGTTGACGACCCCGGCCTCGATCCCCATGTCGCCTGACGAGCAGCAAGAGACGATCGAGAACTCGATCGAGAAGGAGAAAAAGGGCGCCAATGCGCAGGCGGGCTCCTATGCGGTCTGCGTGAGGACCTGCGACGGCAGTTTCTTCCCCGTCTCCTATTCCGGCGCCGGCAGCCGGGCCGACAGCCTGGAGGAGGTCTGCCGGTCGCTCTGCCCCAACGCGGACGTCGCGCTCTACTCGTTCCCGCTCGGGGGGACGATCGACCAAGCAGTGTCGTCGACCGGCGAACGCTACGTCGACATGCCCAACGCGCTCAAATTCCAGCAGACCTTCGATTCGAGCTGCTCCTGCCGCCGCAAAGGCGAAAGCTGGGCGCAGGCGCTCGCCAACGCCGAAGCCAGGTACGGCCATGAATCGCACGATATTCTGGTGACGCCGGAGAAGTCGGCCGAGATGTCGCGGCCGATCGCGCCAAGGAGCGCCGCGGATCCCAAAGCCAAGCCTTCGAAGACGGGCACCAAGACGCCCGACGCAACGGCGTCGACGACGGAGTCCGCGACCGCCACTGCGACCACGGCCTCGGCTGCGACCACGACGACGTCCGCGCCCGACCCCACCACTCCGGTCCTCGACGCCAACGGCGCCAACACGGCCCTGAGCGCCGCCGCTGCGACTGTCAGCCGCGAGGCCTCGGGCATCGCCGGCGGGGACGCGCAGGGCGGAACCCGCTACAGCGAGAGCCAGGGGCAGACGGTGATCGAGACCGGCCCCGACGGGGTCAAGCGGAAGGTGCGGATAGTCGGGCCAACGCTTTAGCCCGACCGATCAGCGGCAGCAGCGCTGCGAGTTCCGGACCCGACTCGCGGCCAGTCAAAGCCAGGCGTAGGGGGTGGAACAGCTCTCGGCCCTTGCGGCCGGTCAGGGTCTTGAGCTCCTTCGTCCAGACGGCCCAGGTCGACCGGTCCCACGCGCCATCGGGCAGGCGCGAAGCGGCGAGTTGGAGAAACTCCCGATCCTCGACAATAGGCGCGATCTCGCCTTCGACCACCTGTCGCCAGATCGCCGCCTCCTCGAGGCGGGCGAGATTGCCCCGCACGGCGAGCCAGAAGGCCTCAGCGCCAGGCCCCGCAATCCCGAGCGCCTCGAGCCGGTCTGCAACCGCCCCGTACGGCATATGATGGAGCGTGCGCGCCGAGAGGGCGTCGAGTTCGGCCTCGTCGAAGCGGGCCGCGCCATGCGAAAGATGGGCGAGGTCGACCATCGCGGCGAGTTCGTCGAGCGAAGCGACCGGGCGCACGGCTTCCGCCGACCCCACGAGCACGGCGAGCGCGGCGACCGCAAGCGGCTCGACGCCGTTCTCGCGCAGCGATGCGATCGAGAGCGCGCCGGTGCGCTTGGAGAGGCCTTCGCCGCCGGCGTCGGTCAGGAGATTGTGATGGCCGAATCGCGGCGCGGCGCCCGCAAGCGCCTCGAATATCTGGATCTGCGGTCCCGTGTTGGTGACGTGGTCCTCGCCGCGGATGACATGGGTCACCCCAAACTCGATGTCGTCGACCACCGACGGCAGCGTATAGAGGTAGCTCCCGTCCTCGCGCCGCAGCACCGGATCGGAGAGCGATTCGCAGTCGACGCGACTTTCGCCGCGCACCATGTCATCCCACCGCACGGTCGTCGGCTCGAGGCGAAAGCGCCAGTGCGGCTTGCGGCCGGACGCTTCGAGCGCCGCCCGGTCGGCGTCGGTCAGGCGCAGCGCCGCACGATCATAGATCGGCGGACGGCCCAGCGCCTGCTGGCGCCTACGGCGCCGGTCGAGCTCTTCCGCCATCTCGTAGGCGGGGTAGAGACGGCCCTGGGCTTTGAGTCTTTCGGCCGCAGCGTCGTATGCCGCCATCCGCTCCGACTGGCGGCGCACGAGGTCGGGGGCGACGCCGAGCCAGGCCAGATCCTTCTCGATCGCCTCGGCATACTCCGCTTTCGAGCGCTCGAGGTCGGTGTCGTCGAAGCGCAGAATGAAGCGGCCGCCGCGAGGCCGGACGTAGAGCCAGTTGAGCAGGGCGGTGCGGGCGTTGCCGATATGCATGCGCCCGGTCGGCGACGGCGCAAAACGGACGATCGGGCCTGAAGTCATTCGCCTTCATAGAAGCGTCGCGCTACATGGACAATATCGGTGGAATTGATTCGCGAATTGAGTACAATCGGGCAATGACGATAAGCGCTTTGGCCGCCGGGATTTGCGTTTCGAGCGGCGGGATTCATGCACTCAGCGTCGCGCTGGCAATCCCGCGCTGCATGCGAGGGGATCGCCGGACGCTGCCGCCGAAGGACGCTCCCGCCGTCAGCATTGTACAGCCGCTCTGCGGGGTCGAGGCCTTCTCGCGCGAGACCCTGCGATCGATTTTCGCGCTCGACTATCCGAACTACGAGATCATCTTTTGCCTCGCCAGCGCCGACGATCCGATTGCGCCCCTCGTGCGCGGCGCCATCGACGCCAATCCGCGGCGCCCGGCGCGGCTCCTGATCGGCGACGACCGGGTCAGCGCCAATCCAAAGCTCAACAATGTCGTGAAAGGGTGGAAGGCCGCTCGGCATGAGTGGGTGATCATGGCCGATTCCAACGTTCTGATGCCGCCCGACTATATCCAGCGCCTGCTCGCGCGCTGGCGTCCCAACACCGGCATCGTCTGCGCGCCGCCGATCGGGTCGCAGCCGAAGAATTTCGGCGCCGAGATCGAGTGCGCCTTTCTCAACACCTACGAGGCCCGCTGGCAATATGCGGGAGAGGCGGCCGGTTTCGGGTTCGCGCAAGGCAAGACGATGCTCTTTCGGCGCGCAATCGTCGAAGCCGGCGGCGGCATCGAGGCGCTGGGCGCCGAGATTGCTGAGGACGCGGCGGCGACCAAACTCATCGAGGCCCAGGGTTTCCACGCCCATCTCGTCAGCCGGCCGTTCCAACAACCGCTCGGCGCGCGCCGAGTGAGGGACGTCTGGTCGCGGCAGCTTCGCTGGGCGCGGCTGCGGCGAGCGACATTCCCGCTCCATTTCGTGCCGGAAATCCTGACGACAGGCCTGCTGACGATCGGCGCGGCCGCGTTGGCGGCGCCGGAGTTCGGCTTGAGCGTCTGGTCGAGCGTCGGGTTGGCCGCCATCTTCTGGTACGCCGCCGAGGCCTTCCTGGCGGTCATCGCCGGCTGGCCGCTGAGCTGGCGAAGCCCTCTGGCCTGGACCGTCCGCGACGCGATGCTGCCCGTCCTCTGGTGCGGGGCCTGGACCGGGCATGCGGTCGTCTGGCGCGGCAATGCGATGAGCGTCGACGAAACGGTGCTTGGCGAAGCAGCATCGGGGCCCCCGCAGCAAATGTGAGGCGCCGGCCCACCCGCGCGGATTCCAGATGTCGGGACCGATAAGGCCTCAATTCCGCTTAAAGGATCCGCTACGTCTCTGACGCAGTGACCGCGTCATTAGGTCACAGAGAAAACGCAGCAAAAAAGACTTAAGTTGTGTGGGGAGGAGGAGAATTATGCAATCGCACAGCGAAGACGTGCGGACGCGAGTCCTCAACGCTCTGCATTGGGACCTTGCCGTGCCGCGCAACCGGCTTAAAGTCGATATCGAAGATGGCCAGGTGACGTTGTCCGGAATGGTTGACTTGCCCTATCAGCGCTCCTGCGCCGAATTCGACGTGCGCAATGTTGCGGGCGTCGTCGGGGTCGTCAATCACATCCGGCTAGCGGCGAAAGACGCGGATCCCATTTCCGCAGAGCGCCACTGACCTCAGCTGAGCCTCATCGCGCGGCGAACTCGTCGAAGGGCGGTCATACGGTCTTCAGCATGCCGCCATCGACGAAGTAGGTCGAGCCGACGGAATAGCTCGCGCGGTCGGAGCAGAGAAAGACGAAGAAGTTCGCGAGTTCGGCGGGACCCGCGAAGCGCTTGATCGGCGCATGCTCCCGTGCGACGCCGTCGAGATAGGCCTCCCAGTCGCCGCCTTTCTCTGCGGTGAGTTGCTTGGCGGTCTTGATCCAGTCCGGCGTCAGGATGAGGCCGGGGTTGACGCAATTGACCCGGATGTTGTCGCCGACAAGTTCTGTCGCGAGACATTTCGAGAACATCATCAGCGCGGCCTTGGTCACATTGTAGATCGGCTCATACCAGAGCGGCTGGACCGCGCAGATTGAGGCGTTGTGCAGAATGACGCCGCCGCCGCGCGCCTTCATCAGCGGCGCGAGGCCGCGCGCGAGCCGTACCGCCGCCATCACATGGAGCTCCCAGTAGGCCTGCCATTTCTCGTCCGGCGCCTCCATCACCGTCTCGTTGCTGCCGGTGCCGGCGTTGTTGATGAGGATGTCCGCTCCGCCGTGCGCTTGTTTGACCGTCGCGATCAGCGTGTCGGTTCCCTCGCGCGTCGCGACGTCGCAGGACACGCCATCCGCACGGATGCGGTATTTGCCGGCGATGCGGCTCGCCTCCTCGTGGAGGCGTTCGAAGCCTCGCGCGGCGAGGACGAGATTGACGCCCTCCGCCGCGAGCCCTTCCGCTACCGCGAGCCCGATGCCGACGCTGCCGCCGGTAATTACGGCGACCCTACCCTTCAGCCCTAGATCCACGAAATCCGCCCTTCCTCTCACCAGCAGGTATAGCCGCCGTCCGCCACGACGATCGAGCCGGTCATCAGGCTCGCGGCGTCGGAAGCAAGGAACAACACGACAGCGGCGATCTCGTCCGGTTCGCCGATGCGCGCCATCGGCGTGCCTTCGATCCAGGCGTCGAACATCGCCTTGTTGGTCTTGGCGAACGCGGTCAGCGGCGTATTGATATAGGTCGGCGCGACCGCGTTGACGCGCACCCCGCGCGCGCCCCATTCGGCTGCGAGCGACTTCGTCAGGTGATGCACAGCGGCCTTCGAGGCGTTGTAATAGGACTGCGGCTGCGGCTTGTTGACGATGATTCCCGACATCGAACCGATGTTGACGATCGAGCCGCGCCCGGCCGCAAGCATATGCCGGCCGAATGCGCGGCAGCACCAGTAGACCCCATTGAGATTGACGTCGATGACATTGAGCCAGCGCTCGTCAGTCGCATCCTCCGCCGCAACCTCGGAGCGCGCGATGCCGGCGTTGCAGACGAGAATGTCGATCCGGCCCTTCTCCGCCATCACCCGCTGCGCGCCGCTATCGACCGCCACGGAGTTCGTCACGTCCATGTCGATGACGTCGGCCGCGTAGCCCTTCGCCTTCATCGCCGCCCGCGCTTCAGCCGCCCCCTTCGGATTGTGATCGGCGATATAGACATGCGCTCCGGCCTCCGCGAGCGCCTCGACGCAGGCGAGCCCGATCCCCTGCCCGCCGCCGGTGACGACCGCGACGCGGCCCTTGAGATTGAATTGATCGAGATACATCGCCCAGACTCCGGATGACGCGGTCAGCTCATCCAGTTGCCGCCCTCGACGTTGAGGGTCTGCGCGACGACGTACTGGCGCCGGCGACTTTGCCATTCAGTCCGATGTCCATGGATGTCCTCTTTTCGCCATAAGGTCCGCCGTCCGACGGTGCGATCGAGCCGGCCGCCAGTTATGCGGCGTCGTCCGATCATCTTCGCTGCTTAGAGATCGAAATTGGTCGGCAGCATCACGACATCTCGGATCGTCATCCCGCGCGGCCGCGTCAGCATGAACATCACCACGTTGGCGACCTCGCTCGCCTCCAAGAGACTCCCTGACTCCTTTGCCTCTTTCAGCTTCTCCGGCGGCCAATCCGCGAGCAGCCCAGTCGCGACGGGACCGGGCGAGATCGAGCCCACACGAACGCCGTGCTTGAACACCTGTCGCCGAACCGTCTGAACAAAACAGTTGATCGCCCATTTGGAGGATGCATAGACGGGTTCCCACGGCGTCGGAAAGTGAGCCGCCAAGGAGCTCGTCACGATGATGTCGCCTGTCCGGCGCTCGATCATGTGAGGCAGCACGTCGTGGACGTTCTTCATCACCACGTTGACGTTCAGGTTCAGCATGCGGTCGATCGAGCCCGTGTCGGCGTCGACGAGATCGCCGCCGACATAAGCGCCAGCGTTGGCGTGCAGGATATCGAGGCGGCGCGCCGCCTCGAGGATTCTCGGCAGCAGCGTCGCGCAGTCTTTTGGGTCGAGCAGGTCGACGACCAGCGGCGTCACGGCCGCGCCGTGTTTCTGGGACAGCGTCTTCAGGGCCGCCGCGTCGCGGTCGATCATCACAACGCTGGCGCCCGCGGCCAGCATTGCCTCGGCGCTGGCCAGTCCGATGCCCGACGCCGCCCCGGTCACGGCGGCGACCTTGCCGTCCAAAATTCCCGCCATCGCCTATCTTCCTCTCTGGCGTCCGAGTGCGCTCTTGTCCTTGACCGCGGCTGTGGTCGGTTCCTTTCCGCCTCGCGCCGGGCCGGCCGCGCGGCTTACGCGCCGCCCTGAAGATAATCGGCGAGCGTCGCGCGCACGCCCGTCGCCCACAGCGCGGAGAGAGCTCGCGAAAACGCCTCGGTGTAGGCCGGAGTCTCTGCGAGCTCTCCGAAGATGTCGCGCATCGCCAGAAACGCCAGCGGTTGCTGGCGAGCGGGCTTTGCCGCCGCCTGCAGACGCTCCCAATTCGGATCGTTCGGCGGAAGGGTCTTTCCGCTCTCCGTTTCGCCGTAGCAATAGCGGCACCACAGCGCCGACACGAGCGCCAGGCCTTTGACGCTCGCGCCAACCTTGAGGCGATCCCGGACGGTCGGAAGAACGAACTTCGGCTGCCGGTTCGAGCCGTCGAAGCAGAGCCGAGAAATTGTGTCGCCGATCTTCGGATTGGCGAAGCGCTCGGCGACCTTCGTCCGATAGGCTTCGAGATCGACCTTCGGCGGCGGCGGGACGACGGGGATGACTTCGCGCTTGGTCAGCGCCGCGAGGAAAGCCGCGATCTGCGCGTCCTCCATCGCCTCGTGCGCGAAATGGATGTCGAGCAGTCCGGCGGGGTACGCGATCGCTGCATGGCCGCCGTTGAGGATGCGGATCTTCATCAATTCGTAGGGCGCGACGTCCGAGGTGAAGGTGACGCCGACCTTCTCGAGCGCTGGCCGTCCAGCGGGGAAATTGTCCTCCACCACCCACTGGCGAAACTCTTCGCAGAACACCGGCCAATTGTCCTCGAGGCCGTATCGATCGCGAAGGATCGTGCGCTCGCGCTCGGTCGTGGCGGGCGTGATCCGGTCGACCATCGAGTTGGGGAACGCGACATGCGCGCGGATCCATCGCGCGAGCCCTGGATCGGCGAGTTCGGCGAGACCGGCGACGGCGTTCTCGGTCACGTGGCCGTTGCCGGGAATGTTGTCGCAGGACATCACGGTGAACGGCGCAACGCCCGCGCGGCGGCGGTTCCTCAGTCCGGCGACGATGAGCCCGAACGCCGTCTTCGGAGCATCGGCATGCGTCGCGTCATGGACGATATCGGGATGGGTCGGATCGAATTGCTGGGTCGCGGGCGAGATGTAGTAGCCGCCCTCGGTGACGGTCAGCGAAACAATGCGGATCGCGGGCCGGGCGAGCAGGTCGAGCGTCGTCGCGATGTCGAACGGCTTCACGAAATCGACCATCGGTCCGGTAACTCGCACACTCGTAGTATGCGCCTCCTGCTCGACCACGGTCGTGAGCCAGTCCTGCTCGGCCAGTTTTTCGCGCATTGAGATATCGGCTTCGCGCACGCCGGCGCCGACGATAGCCCAGTCGCGATCGACCCCGGCGTTGAAGAGATCGTCGAGATAGACCGCTTGATGCGCCCGATGGAAATTGCCGACGCCGATGTGGACCATGCCGGCGCTGAGATCGGAGCGTTTGTAGTTCGGACCGCTGACGCCCGGCGGCAATCGCGTCAAGGCGGCGGAGGAAAGTTTGACGGTCATCTGTTCATGTCCACCCGTCGAGATGTCGCCCTGCGCCGCGGCCCGGCCCAGCGGGCCGAGCCGTCAACTGATCCTCTTGCCGTCCTTGTCGAACTTGTGCAGGTGCGCCTCTCGCGGCGTGACGAAAATGCGCTGACCCGGGTGGAGCGGCGCCTCGCCCTCGAGCCGGAGCGTCATCGGGCCGATCCCGTCGGCCTCCGCATGGACGAAGGTATCGGAGCCAAGATGCTCGGCGAGGCGAACCGTCGCTGGCCATTCGCCCGCGGTGGTCGAAACGTCACAGTGTTCGGGGCGGATTCCGATCGTCGCCGCCCCGCGCTTCTCGGCGCTCGGCCCGCGGATCAGATTCATCGTCGGAGAGCCGATGAAGCCGGCGACGAAGAGGCCGTTCGGCCTGTTGTAGAGTTCGAGCGGCGAGCCGACCTGGGCGACTGACCCCCGGTCGAGCACGACGATCTTGTCGGCCATCGTCATCGCCTCGACCTGGTCGTGGGTGACGTAGATCATCGTCGTCTTCAGCACATTGTGAAGTTCGCCGATCTCGACGCGCATCTGCACCCTGAGAGCCGCGTCGAGATTGGAGAGCGGCTCGTCGAACAGGAACGCCTTCGGTTCGCGCACGATCGCGCGGCCGATCGCAACGCGCTGGCGCTGCCCGCCGGAGAGCTGACGCGGCTTGCGGTCGAGATAATCGGTCAGGTTCAGCGTTGCCGCCGCCTTCTTCACCTTCTGGTCGATGACGTCGGTGCTCTGCCCGGCCATCTTGAGCGCGAAGGCGATGTTGCCGCGCACGCTCATGTGCGGATAAAGCGCGTACGACTGGAACACCATCGCAAGTCCGCGCTTCGACGGGCCGATGTTGGTTGCGTCCTTGCCGTCGATGAGGACCTGCCCGGAAGTGACGTCCTCGAGTTCCGCGATGAGCCGCAGGAGCGTCGACTTGCCGCAGCCAGACGGTCCGACGAACACCGCGAACTCGCCGTTTTCGATGCCGAGATCGACGCCGTTGATGACGCTGACGGGGCCGAACTCTTTTCTGACCGACTTCAGCTGGATGCTGCCCATAGTCGCATTCTCCTTTTTGCCGGCCTATTTCACGGCGCCGAACGTCAGACCGCGGACCAGCTGCTTCTGCGAGAACCAGCCGAGGATGAGGATCGGCGCGATGGCGAGCGTAGACGCCGCCGAGAGCTTCGCCCAGAAGAAGCCCTCCGGCGCCGAATAGGAAGCAATGAAGGCCGGCAGCGGAGCGGCGTTGGAAGTCGTCAGATTGAGCGTCCAGAACGCTTCGTTCCACGACAGGATGACGGCGAGCAGCATGGTCGAAGCGATGCCCGGCACGGCCATCGGCGTCAGCACGTAAACGATCTCGTTCAAGAGCGAAGCTCCGTCCATGCGCGCCGCCTCGAGGATGTCGACCGGAATTTCCTTGAAATAGGTGTAGAGCATCCAGATCAGAAGCGGCAGATTGATCAGCATCAACACGACGCCAACGCCAAACAGGCTATCGAGCAGGTGCAAATTACGGAATATCAAATAGATCGGCACCAGCGCTCCAACCGCCGGCATCATCTTCGTCGACAGCATCCACATCAAGAGGTCCTTGGTGCGTTTGCCCGGCGCAAACGCCATCGACCACGCCGCCGGAACGGCGATCAGGAGGCCGAAGACGTTGGCGCCGATCGACAGCACGATCGAATTATAGGCGAATTTCAGATAGTTCGATCGCTCCTGAACCGCGAAATAATTCTCGAGAGTCCAGTTGAAGAACAGGAATTTCGGCGGCATCGCGATCGCGTCGATCTCGCTCTTGAAGCTGGTGATGAAGGTCCAGAGAATTGGGAAGAAGATCAGGAACGCGACGACCCATGCGACGATGGTGATGCCGATGCGCTTGCCAGTTGATTGCTTCAACGCCATCGTTCAGCCCTCCAAATTTCTGCCGATGATGCGCACCAGGAAGAACGCAACGATGTTGGCGAGAATGACCGCGATGATGCCGCCGGCGGAGGCGCCGCCGATGTCGAAGTTGAGCAGCGCCTGCTTGTAGACGAGGAAGGGAATGTTGGTCGTCGCATTGCCAGGGCCGCCGGAGGTGGTCACGTAAATTTCCGCAAACACGCTAAGGAGGAATATCGTTTCGATCAGGATGACGACGGTGATGGCGCGCGCGATATGCGGCAGGACGATATAGCCGAAGTAGGAAATCGGGCCTGCGCCGTCGAGCGAGGCGGCCTCTTTCTGCTCCTCGTCGAGCGACTGCAGCGCGGTGAGGAGGATGAGACTCGCGAACGGCAGCCATTCCCACGAGACAATGATGATCACCGAAAGCATGGGCCAGTTGGTGAACCAGACGATCGGATCGAACCCCAACGATCGGGCGATCCAGGCGAATAGTCCGGAATCGGGATTCATGAGGAGGTTCTTCCACACCAGCGCGCTGACCGTTGGTATGACGAAGAACGGCGCGATCACCATCAACCGCAACACGTTCTGGCCGAAGACTGGCTGATCCATCAGCAGCGCCACGAGGATCCCGCCGCACACGCTGATGACGAGCACCGAGGCGACGAGGACAAGCGTGTTGTAAAGCGCCGTCAGAAAATCCGGGTCGGAGAGGAACGCCGTGTAGTTTTGCAGCCCGACAAAGCTCACGTTGTCCGGATCGAGGAGGCTGTAGCGCAAGGTCGAGAAGTAGAGCGTCATGACCAGCGGCACGATCATCCACACGAAGAGCAGGATGACCGACGGCGCGACGAGAGCGCGGCCCGCGGTAGTGGTTTGCTGCGTCGCCATCCTTCATGGCCCTCCCGCGTAATCGCCCGCAGTTGATCGCGGGACGCCGGCTTTAGCCGCCGATTGGTCTCCAGTTTTCACGAGCCGGCGGCATGCGTCAAACACTTATGCCGTTGATGGTCTCAACGACCTCCCGATGGCCCCTCCTCGCGGACGAGGAGGGGCCGGGACGGGGAGGTCGTCCCTCGGCGTCTCGCGGCCGACGACCCCGAGACGCCGATGTGTCGACTTACTTGATGTAGCCGGCCTTCTTCATCGCGGCTTCGGTGCTGGCCTGAGCCTTGGCGAGCGCGGCGTCGACAGTTGTGGTGCCGGCGAGCGCGGCCGAGAAGTCCTGGCCGACGTCAGTGCCAATGCCCTGGAACTCGGGAATCGCCACGAACTGCACGCCCGTATACGGAACCGGCTTCACGGTCGGATGCGTTGGATCGGCCGAGTTGATCGCCCCCAGCGTCATCTCCGCAAAGGGCGCAGCCTTCAGGTAATCCGGGTTCTTATAGAGCGAGGTCCGCGTGCCCGGAGGGACGCTCGCCCAGCCCAACTTCGAAGCTACGAGGTCGTCGTAATGCTTGCCGGTCGCCCAAGAGATGAACTTTTGCGCGGCGTCAGCCTTGGTCGAGTCGATAGGAATGGCCAGCGACCAAGCCCAAAGCCAATTGCCCCGCTTGCCGAGCCCATTGTCAGGCGCGAGCGCGTAGCCGACCTTGTCCGCAACCTTCGAATCCTTGCCACCAATAAGCCCGGCGGCCACGGTGGCGTCGATCCACATGCCGCACTTGCCGTCGTTGAACAGGGCAAGGTTCTCGTTGAAGCCGTTGGACGAGGCGCCCGGAGGTCCGTCAGCCTTCATCAGCGGCACGTAGTAGTCGAGCGTCGCCTTCCATTCCGGCGAGTTGAACTGGGGCTGCCACTTCTCGTCGAACCAGCGCGCGCCGAACGAGTTCGCAGTCGCGGTGAGGAACGCCATGTTCTCGCCCCAACCCGGCTTGCCGCGCAGGCAGATGCCGTACACCCCGGCGGACTTGTCGGTCATCTTATCGGCCGCCTGCTTGATGAATTCCCAGGTCGGCTTCTCCGGCATCGTGAGCCCGGCCTTCTCCATCAGGTCCTTACGGTACATGACGAAGGAGCTCTCGCCATAGAAGGGCGCGGCGTAAAGCTTGCCATCGTAAGAGAGACCGGCGCGAATCGCCGGTATGAGGTCGTCGACGTCGTAGTCGGCGCCGAGCTTGTCGAGCGGAACCAGCCAGCCTTTCTTCGCCCAGATCGGAACTTCGTAGGTGCCGATGGTTATAACGTCGAACTGGCCGCCCTTGGTGGCGATGTCGGTCGTCACCTTCTGGCGCAGCACGTTCTCCTCGAGCGTCACCCAATTGAGCTTAATGTCGGGATTGGCCTTGGTGAAATCGTCCGTCAGCTTTTGCATATCGATCATATTGCCGTTGTTGACGGTAGCGATCGTGAGCGTAGTGTCGGCGAAAGCGGGAAGCGAGAAGCCTGCGAGCGCAACGGCCCCAAGCAGGCCCTTCACGAGAACCTTCATAAGCGTATCCTCCGATGAGCAATGCCGATTGTGGGCAATTGCTACTGTAGCGGGCGAATATTCGCCACATCCGCAGGCCCGAGTCAACGGCAATTCGTCGCTGCAGCGCACAATTTTTGCCAATATATTTCTTAACATATTGAAATATAGTCGGTTTTCGTCGTGCTGAGTTCACGAGACGAGGCCGAGAGGCATGTGCCAGCGTCGTGTCCCGAAATGGCGCCGCAGGCCTTTGAAATCGCGAAAAACCGGCATCAAAATGGCGCGAGCGGCCACGGCATCGGTCGTCTTGGGGTCAGGCCCCGCTTCGGCGCGAAGCCGCTCACCGCTGCAGAAGGTGCTCCGCCGTCGACTCGTCGGTGACGAGGCCGGAGATGAGCCCGCCGGTCAGCGCCGCCCTCAGCGGGGCGCGGCGCGACGGACCCATCGCGACGCCGACCACAAGCCTGTTTCCCGCCTTCCGTAATGGCGCGCCCGCGACCCTCTGGTTCGAACCTTCGGCCAGCACGCGGCCGCCGGCGTCGAACGCCCAGCCGGTGATTTCGCCGACCGCGCCGAGATGGCGCAGCGCCTCCGCCTCCTGGCGCGTGATGATGCCGTCCTGCACCAGAGGCGCGGAATCGCCGACCGACCCGACGCCGACGAAGCAAACGTCCGTGTGCTCGACGAGGTCGAAGAGGCTCCTGACCGAAGCGAGGCTCGTCAGCAGCTCCCGCTCTTCGACCGACCGCGCGACGACAGGCAGCGGCATCGGATAGTGCGGCGCGCGCACCGTGTCCGACACGCGGATGATGACGTCGTAGAACGAGGCCGAGCCGTCGGTCTTGGTGGTTCCGACCAGGGCGACAAGCTTGTGCTGCGGACATTCCATCGCCGGCAGCTGATCGGCGACCGCGCGCATCGTGCGTCCGGTCCCGATTCCGATCACGGCGGGCTCCGGCCTGCGAAGCCAGCGCTCGAATTCGGCCGCCGCGGCCTGGGCGATTCCGAGCGTCGAAGAGGTCGAATCCGGATCGCTCGGCGCGACGTCGCAGAAGCGCAGGTCGTAACGGATCTTCAACGCCGCCGCGAGCTCCATGCAGCGCGCGATCGGATGGTCGAGCCTGACCTTGATCAGCCGTTCGCTGATCGCGAGCGAAACCAGGCGCTGCGCGGCCTGACGCGAAATGCCGAGCTTGCGGGCGATCTGGTCCTGGGTGTTGCCCGCGACGTAATAGAGCCAGCCCGCGCGCGCCGCCTCGTCCAGTCTCAGACCGTCCTGGTCCGCCTTGCGCGCCATCAACCGCCCCTCGAGTGCGCCGGCCCGCATCCTCCCGCAAGGATCTCCGGCAGCCGCGCCATGTCGTCGAAAATGAGGTCGGCGCCGGCCGACGTCAATTCCGCCGCCTGCTCCGGCCCGGAAAAGTGGCTGCCGCCGACAAAGCCGAACACCGCCATCCCGGCGGCGCGCGCGGCGGCGACGCCTGCGACGCTGTCCTCGATAACCAGGCAATCCCGGGGAGCTGCGCCCATCGCGCGCGCGGCGAACTGGAAAAGGTCGGGATGGGGCTTGCCCCGCGAAACCTCGGCGGCCGAGAAGATGTTTGGCGCGAACAGCGTCTCGTAATCGGCGACGCGCAGAGCGAAGCGCAACCTGTCGGGCGCGCTCGACGAGGCGACGCAGACCCGCGCCTTTAGGCCCTGGACTGCCTGGCGCACGCCCTCGACGCCTTTGAGTTCGCTTCCGAAGGTCGAAAGGATTTCGCGGGCAAGATCGTCGGGGAAGGCCTTCGGCAGCGGCGCTCCGAGCTCGGCCTCGACCCGCCTCAGCACTGACTCCTGCTGCATGCCGAGGAATCGCTCGCGCGTCTCCTCGTCGCTGAGCCGAAGGCCGGCCTCGCCCAGCATGCGCCGCGTGACGGCGAGCGCGATCACCTCGCTGTCGACGAGCACGCCGTCGCAATCGAAGATGACGACGTCCGGCCACCGCGCCCTCCGCATGACGGCGCGCGACTCCCGCTCAGCCCGGCTCAAAATGTCGAACGCCCGTCGCTTGCTGTCATGAAACGCGGCGACGGCGCCGCCCGCCGGAGCGACGAGCTCGCCAAGCGCCGACATCGACGCCATTGCCGACGTGATCGTTCTGCGTCCGGCCGCGACAGCGCCAATCATCGCCGAGCCCAGGAGCACCGGCTCGGCCGTTCCGGGCGCTCCCACCGTCTTGCCGCAGGCGTCGGCGACGATCTGGCGGACGAGACGGCTTTGCGACGCGCCGCCGGAAGCGACGATCATCTCGAAATCATAGCCCGCCCTCTCGAACGCGCCGATGATCTCCGCCACGCCATAGGCAAGGCCGCAAAGACCCGCAACGTAGAGCTCCTCGAGACTGGCCTCGTCCTCGCGCAGATCCAGTCCGACAATTCCGCCCCGCGCCGAAGCGTCGGCGACCGGCGCGCGGTTGCCAATGAAGGCCGGTGTGACATGCAGCGCCTCGGCCATCAGCGCGGCCTCGGACAGTCCGCCGGCGCGCCCGACGATCCGCTCCTCCAGCCCCTCGAAGCCGCCCGCCGCCGCCTCGTCGAAAGCCGGATGCATTCGCAGCAGGCGGTCGATCGCCGCGCCGAAGGCCGACTGTCCGCCATCCATCAGCCATTGGCCCGGCGTCAGTGCAGCAAAATGCGGGCCCCAGACGCCCTCGATGAATCGGGGCTCGTCCGAGAGCGCCATGCAGCTCGAGGACGTGCCGAGGATCAGCGCGAGACGCCGCCGCGGATCGGCCGCCTTTCCGTCGATGCTCGCGCCCAGCGTCCCGAGCGCGCCCGCGTGCGCGTCGATGAGGCCGGCCCCGACCGGCGTTCCCGGATTGAGCCCCATCGCGGCGGCGGCTCCGGCGGTAAGCCCGCACCCGAGCGGCGTTCCGGGCGCCGTGATGTCCGCGCCGAGACGCGCGAACCCGTCGTCGCAGAGCGCGCCAAGCCCGACGCTCTTGAAGAACTCGCCCGGCCAGCGCCTTTCATGCGCCGAATAGCCAAACTTGCAGGCGACCGTGCAGAGCGAACGCGTCAGCGAGCCCGTCGCACGAAATGTCAGGAAGTCGGTCAGACCAACGAAATGCGCGGCCTTGCCGAAAGTCTCGGGCTTCACGCGTGCAAGCCAAGCGAGCTTCGGCGGCTGCATCTCCGGCGACATCGCGCCTCCGAGATAGCGCAGAACCTCATGTCCGCTAGCGGTCATGCGCTCGGCGTCCTCGGCGGCGCGATGATCCATCCACACGATGACGTCGCGGTCGGGCGCATCGGAAGGGCTCACCGAGAGCGGCCGCAAGCCGGGGTCGAGCGCTGCCAGCGAACAGGTCGCGGCGAAGCCGACGCCGGCGAACGCGCCGCGCGGAAAGCCGGACGCCTCGACCGCTTCGCGCACGGCCTCGGTGACTGCGCGCCAGATGTCGCCGGACGACTGCTCGACGATCGCGCCGGGATCGCGCCAGATCGCGATGGCGCGCCTGGCGCTGGCGACGAGCAGCCCGGTTTCATCGAAAACGCCGGCGCGGGCGCTGGCCGTCCCGACATCCACTCCGATAAAGGCCTCGCTCATGGCGTTCGCGCGTCTCCGCTTGCGCCAGATTCAGGCTTTCCTCCCAGTCTTGCAAGCAGGCCGAAGCGGCGCCGTGGAGCGAGGCGTCTTGTGGCGCCCGATTGTCGATACACCGTTTGGCCCCGCGCCTGTTGGCGCCGTCGCGCCGAAACAGTGACCAAGACAGAAACTACCCCAAAATTGGCAATTCAGCCGGGCAGGTTGAGGAAGCCCGCCTCGCCTGATTCGAGGCCAAAGATGAGGCGCGCGCCCGCGGCGTCCCAGCCGAGGGCGCTCACCGGTCCTCCGCCTGGCTGGCGGACCAGGATCTCCGCTGCGTCGGCGAGGCGGCAGAGCAGCAGGAGGCCGTCGGCGTAGCCGATGGCGACGACGAGGGCGCGAGGATGAAACGCGACCTTGGTCACCCGGGCCTCACGGACGCCGCATTCGCGCGGCGCCTTGCCCATCGGCCCGTCCTTGTCTTTGAACGGCCAAACGATTGCGGCCTCCGCGCCGGACGTCGCCAGCCAGGCGCCGTCGTGCGACCAGGACGTGGAGCGCGTCTTGCCGGGATAGCCGGTCATCCGCATGTTGCGCGAATCTGCGAGCCGCCAGCCATGCAGCGCGTTCTCCTGCATGGAGCTCACAAGAAAACGTCCGTCGGGCGAGAAGGTCGCGTCGAGATGCGCGCCCTTCCATTCGAGCGTCTGTGGCTGGCCTTCGACTTTGGGAAACCAGAGCGAAACGCCATTGTAGTGGGTGACGGCGAGACGGTAGCCCTTCGGCTGGAAGGCCAGGCCGCGCGCCGTCGTCGGGGCGCTCCAGGTCCGGACTGTTCCGGTCTCGTCGCGCGCGCTGACCCGCTTGCCGGCGCTCCAGGCGTAAGAACCGCCGCGTAGCGCCAGCGCGTCGATCCAGCGGCCCTTTTCGTCGGCGATCGTGTGGGCGACGGCGTCGCCTCCGATCGCCGCCACTCGTCCGTCGTCGCCGCCGGTCAGCAGCGTCTCGCCGCCGCAAACCGCCGTCAGGATTGCTGCGTCCGGATGGGCGAGCACGCGCTTCTGCTCGTCCGGCTCGCCGATAAGAACGGCGCCATCGGCCAGCGCCAGCGCCGGCGCCCCGCCGACAAAAGCCGCGGCCACGACCTCAGCGCCCGCTTCGAGCGGGCGCACGTGCTGAGTGAGAGTGGTCGTGGCCTGAGCTTCGGTCATCCTTCGGCGCGGGCGAGGTAGGGTTGAACCTTGATCTCGTTGGCGCGGCTTCGCGCCTCGGCGATCTCATACGCAGTCTGCATGCGCAACAGCGTATCCATTCTCACGCCAAAGGCTTTTTCAATTCGTAGGGCCATCTCAGGCGAGAGCGACGCACGCTCGTTCAGGAGCGCGGACAGCGCCGGCCGCGTAACGTCGAGCGCCCTGGCGGCGTCTGTCACCGTCAACGCCAACGGCTCGATAATCTCCATCCTGATGAACCGCCCGGGATGCGAGGGTTTGGCCATCGGGCTCACAATCGCCTCCTAATGATAGTCCTCGTAGTCGAGATCGACGATCGTCTTGTCGATCTCGTCGACCCTAAACGTGATCCGCCAGTTGCGTGTCACAGTCAGGCTCCAGGTTCCCTTGCGATCCCCGGAAAGTTGATGCGCCCGCCAAGCTAGGATTGATTTCAACTCTTCAGCGCTTTCCATTTCTTGAAGGAACGAAAGTATGTTTCGAATCTTCTCGACAAAGTCGGCCGGCAATCCGGAAGAGTCGTCCCCCTCGACGAACCGCCTTAGGCCCTTGTGGCGGAAGTTGCGAATATCCATCAGGGCGGGCCGTAAAAGCGTAAAGTTACACTTTACGCTCGCCTGTCAAGCCGCGCAGGCGAGGAAGCCCTTGCGGATGTCCTCCTCTTCGAGGTTGCGGCCGATGAACACGACCTTGGACTCGCGCTTCTCGTCGGGCTTCCACTCGCGCTGCGAATCGCCGTCGAGCATCATGTGCACGCCCTGGAAGACGAACCGCTTGGGATCGTCCTTCATCGCCACGATGCCCTTGCAGCGCAGAATATTGGGCCCCTGCTCCTGGGTGACGCGGCTGATCCAGGGCATGAACTTCGCCGGATCAACGTCGCCTTCGAGTCTGACCGCGACCGACTGCATGTCTTCGTCGTGATAGTGCTTGAGCCCGTGATGATGGTCATCGTGGCCGTGATCATGGTCGTGATCGTGGTCCTCGGCGACGAGGAAGTCGGGCTCGATGTCAAGGATGCGGTCGAGATCGAAGGCGCGCCGCTCGAGGACGTCGGCGATCTTGACGTCGCACTTGTTGGCGCGATGGAGCGAAGCGTACGGGTTGATCGCGCGGATTCGCGCCTCGACCTCCCTGAGCTCGCCGGGCGTGACGAGGTCGGTCTTGTTGATGATGATGACGTCGGCGAAGGCGATCTGGTTCTTGGCCTCGGGCGCGTCGCGCAGCCGGGCCGCCAGCCATTTGGCGTCGGCGACCGTCACCACCGCATCGAGCCGGGCGGCCTTCTGCACATCCTCGTCGACGAAGAAGGTCTGCGCCACCGGGGCGGGATCGGCGAGGCCGGTCGTTTCGACGATGATCGCGTCGAACCTGCCCTTTCGCTTCATCAGCCCTTCGATGATGCGGATGAGGTCGCCGCGCACGGTGCAGCAGATGCAGCCGTTGTTCATCTCGAACACTTCCTCGTCGGCGCCGATGACGAGTTCGTTGTCGATGCCGATCTCGCCGAATTCATTGACGACGACCGCATAGCGCTTGCCGTGCGGCTCACTGAGGATGCGGTTCAGGAGCGTCGTCTTTCCGGCGCCGAGATAGCCGGTGAGGACGGTGACGGGAATTTTCTCGGCCTCGTGGCTTTCGGTCACGCGTTTCGTCTCCTGATTTGGGGGGCGACGATGCATATAGGGCCGAATGGCGGCCAACGGTAGGGGGCTGTCCCGACGCTCAGGCTCCGCGCCTACCAGTGGCCGTAGCCCCAGGGGCCGCCGACATAGGGTCCGCCCCATCCAAAGGCCGGGGCGACGACAATCGGCGGCGCCGTGACCACGATGGGCGGAGGCGGAGGGACCATCGGCGGCGGACCCGCCTCGGCGACGGCGAAAGCCGGGATATAGCCGAACAAATTGCGCCAGGAGGCGTAGCACCAGCCGCCGGAGCAATGCTCAAGGTCGATCTGGGCGTTGGGCGGAATGGTCTGCACGATGTGCGAATGCGCGTTCGGCGCCCTGCGCATCGTGGCAGGCGCCGTCGTGACCGTAGGCTCCGCGAAGCACGGCGCGGCGACGCCGGCGCATAGGCCCACCGCAATCAGAAAACGTCGCAAAATCCTTGTCCTCTTGGCTGTTGACGACTCAAGCGCCGGCCAACCCGGCGCCGCCGAAAATACCCTTGCGGCGATTCTGCGTCCAGAGCGCGGGCGGTTTGGCGATCGTCCCGTTTCAGATCTTCGCGGCGCGCCATGTCGGGCCCTTGGGCCCGAAGACCTGTTCGACGCGGAAATTGTCCTGGGGCGTCCACCTGCCGAGCGGCAGCGCCTTATCCGGCATGATGAGCGTCGCCTCGTCGCCGGCGAACATGATCACGTGCCGTCGCTGATCGAGGAGCATCTTCGCCATCGCTCGGAGACGGTCGTAATAGGGCGCCTTCCGCCAGGCGCCGGGCGAGCCGGGGTCGACCTGGCCGTAGACGAACCCGTTCGTCGGATAGACCGTCAGCACGAATCTCGCGCGGTCCGGCCGCCACTCCGCCGGCATGGTCGCGTCGGTCATCCACAGGCAGAAGAACTCGCGGCACGGATCGGGCAGCGCGTCGTGAATCTTGCAGCCCTTGCCCGGCTCGCAATATTTGCACCAGAGTCCCGCCGTCTTGCCGATCTCAGGCAGCGCATAGACCTTGCAGCACAACGTGCAGGCGCCGCATTCGCGGCCCGGCGCGGCCGCATAAGGCATCACGGACATGGAGCCGGAAATCATGGGCATGGGCTTCGCCTATCGCGGCGCGTCGCCGCAGGCAAGCGATGCTTTCCGGCCCCTACCTAGCGCGTCGTCCAGCCCGCGTGGTCCGCCGCCGCCTCCGCCGCTTCGGCCTCTGGCAGATCGGCCCGCCAGCGCGTGGCGACAAAGCGCCGCCCTGTCACGCCGTCCGAACGCTCGGAGGCGAGCCAGACGAGCGGGGGCGCCATGATCGCCGGATCGAGGAATTGGGCCTTGAGCTCCGGCGAGACGCTCTCCGGAATCATGCCGGTCAGCGTCGCGCCGCCGGGCAGGAGCGCGTTGACTGTCACGCCGGTCCCCGCAAGGTCCTGCGCCCAGATGATCGTCTCGGATTCGAGCGCAGCCTTGGACGGACCGTAAGGCGAGAAGCCGCGCCTGCGCATCGTCTCGTGGTTCATCGAGATGTTGACGATGCGTCCCCACCCCGCAGCGATCATGTGCGGCGCCGCCGCGCGCGCCATGAGAAAAGGCCCGACCACGTTGGTGTCGATCACCATGCGCCAGGTCGCGGGCGCGACTTCCCAGAAGCGGGTCGGCTCGGTGATAAACGTCTCGCTCACATATTTCATGCCCCGGCCGGCGTTGTTGACGAGAATGTCGAGCCGGCCGAACCTTTCCAGCGCGTCGGCGACGAGGCGCGCGCAGTCGTCCTCGCGCGTGACGTCCGCAAGCTCGCCAATGATGCGCCGCTCGCCGAACCGTCGCTCGGCCTCGGCGGCCACCGCCTCGATCTCGTCGCGCTCTCGCGCCGCCGAGACGATCACGCGCAGGCACGCTTCCGCGAGGCCCAGCGCCATCGCCCGGCCGATGCCGCGTCCGCCGCCGGTGACGATCGCCACCCGAGGATGGAGAGACGTTGCGGACATCAGGCGCTCGAGACCGTCGAGAAAAGGTATTCGACCTTGTCGAGCGAATCGACCGGGAAGCCGTAGAAGAACCGCAGGCGCTCGGTCCCGGTCTGCCGGACGCCATGCTCAGCCATGCCCGGAATGAAGACGGCGCTTCCCGCCTTCACCGCGACCTCGTTGCCCTCGAGCGTGACCACGCCCGCCCCGGCCAACACGTAGTAGATTTCGAGCGGCGCATGGCGATGGAGGCCTAGCCAGTCGCCTGGCCCCAGATCGCAGACGCCGCAGGTAATCCCGTCGGTCGGCGTGCCGCCCTTCGAGAACAAGGTCCGCCAGCGCATGCGCCCCCTGACCGGATCGTCCCAGCCGTCGAGAGGAGCGTTGGCGTCGTCGATGACGAGCGGTTCGATGGCGGCTGACGATGTGGGCATTTCGACCCCTTTTCCGCAAGCTTGGCGCACGCCCTCATCCGGCGCTTCGCGCCCCCTTCTCCCACGTGCGCCCCCCTCTCCGGTCGGGAGAGGGGCCGGGGGGGGTCCTGACCGGGCAGATGGGTAACAGAATAGACCGACGACATGGGTGACAGGTCAACTGATCGGCGAGGAGGGCCTTGCCGATGGGATGGAGGGAGACCTGCGCCGTGGATGAGAGGATGCGCTTTGTGATTGCGGTCGAGAAGCACGAGGAGCCGTTTGCTGCGCTGTGCCGGGAGTTCGGGGTAAGCCGGAAGACGGGCTACGAACGGCTTTTGCGCTATCGGGAGGCGGGGGTCGAGGGTTTGCTCGATCGCTCGCGGGCGCCGCACCATCACCCGCAAGCGATTGCGCGAGAGATCGGCGAGCGCTGCGTTGCGGTGCGCAGGGCGCATCCGACTTGGGGGCCTTTGAAGGTGCGCGCCTTTCTCGAGCGGCAGGCGCCTTCGATCGGCTGGCCGGCGGCGAGCACGATCGGCCTCTTGTTCGATCGCGAAGGGCTGACGGTGAAACGCAAGCTGCGCCGCCGCAGCCCGCCCTCGAGCGCGCCGTTCGGCCATTGCGGCGCGGCCAACGACGTGTGGTGCATCGATTTCAAGGGCTGGTTCGTCACCGGCGATGGCGCCCGTTGCGAACCGCTGACGCTCACCGACGCGCACAGCCGCTATCTGTTGCGCTGTCAGGCGCTGGGCAAAAGCGACGCCGAGCACGTCTGGCCGGTGCTCGACGCGGCCTTCCGCGAATTCGGCCTGCCGCTCAGGCTTCGCTCCGACAACGGTCCGCCGTTCGCCTCCACTGGCGTGGGAGGGCTGTCCCGCCTTTCGGTTCTCGTGGTCAAGGCCGGGGTTGAGCCGGAGCGGATCGCTCCCGGCAAGCCGCAGCAGAACGGACGACACGAGCGCATGCATCTGACCCTGTTGCAGGACGCCGCCACGCCGCCGGCGAAGACCCTGCGCGAGCAGCTCGACCGCTTCCACGCCTTTCAACGGCTCTACAACGAGGAGCGCCCGCACCAGGCGCTCGGCAACGCCACCCCGGCCGAACATTATCAAGTCTCGTCCCGGCGCTGGGACGGCGTCCTGCGCGAGCCCGACTATCCGGTCGACCAGGAGGTGCGGCGCGTGCGCTCGAACGGCGAGATCAAATGGCGGGGCAAGCTCGTCTACCTCAATTGCGCGCTCGCCGGCGAGCCGGTCGGCCTCGCCGAAACCGCCGCCGGCTGGACGGTCAGCTTCGGCCCCGTCGCGCTCGGCGTCATCGCCCATGGCGGCGACCGCTTGCGAAAACCCAAACCCGCCGGCCGTGGACTTGTGGACAACACTGCGCGTTGCCCACAGGGTCCACAGCCTCTGCAGCAGCAACACCAGACCTGAACGGAACGAGAATTGTGTCACCCATGTCGTCGGTCAGATCTGTCACCTATGTTCCCGGTTGCTCAGGGTGAGGGGACCGCGCCTCAGTCGAAGGGCAGGCGCAATTCCGCATAAATCTGCGACAGCGCCGAATCGAGATCATCGCAGACTTCGGCGTTCGTAAACCGGATGACGCGCAGGCCGACGCGTTCGAGAACTTCAGTCCGTCCGGCATCATAGTCCGAAAACCATTCGTGCTGCTTTCCATCGAGTTCGACCACGAGCTTTGCGGCGTGACAATAAAAATCGACGACGAAGCGGTCGAGCGGGACTTGCCGTCGGAACTTCGCGCCGTGAAAGCGGGAACCCCGAAGCCGTTCCCAAAGAATGTCCTCCGCGCGCGTTGTCTGCTTGCGCAGATTGCGCGCGAATTCGCGGCGCTCCGAGGCCATAGGCTGATCCTTCTCCTGCCGGTCCCCTCACCCCTGCCCCTCTCCCAAAGGGAGAGGGGTTTCGCGCCTCCTTGTTGGAAGGGCCACGGTGAGGTGATTCCCTATTCCACTCCATGCTCCACGCAAGCGCGCCGCCGCTTCATTCATGATAGGCTTGTCGAAAGACCAAGGCGACGCCATGTCCGAAACCCGGAAGCTTGCCGCGATCCTGGCCGCTGACGTAGTCGGTTACAGCCGGCTTGCGGGCGTCGATGAGGATCGCACGCTTGCTCGTTTGAGGGCGCTGCGCAGCGATCTGATCGATCCTACCGTCGCCGTCCATCATGGCCGCGTCGTCAAGCGCACCGGCGATGGGGCGCTCATCGAGTTCCGCAGCGTGGTCGATGGGGTGCGCTGCGCGATCGAAGTGCAGAACGGCATGGTCGAGCGCAACGCCGGCCTGCCGCTTGAGCGCCGAATCGAATTCCGCATCGGCGTCCATCTGGGCGACGTGGTCGAGGAGGCCGACGGCGATCTGATGGGCGACGGCGTCAATATCGCCGCGCGGCTGGAAGGCATCGCAAAGCCCGGCGCGATCTGCCTTTCCGAGGACGCCTATCGCCAAGTGAAGGGGCGGCTCGATTTCGCCGTGACTGATCTCGGCCCGAGGCAACTGAAGAACATTGCCGAGCCGATCCGCGTCTATTCGCTTGACGTCGGCCAGCCTGCCCCGGCGAAGCACCCGCCGGCCCCAGCGCCCGAAAAATCCGCCCCGCTCCGCCTCTCGATCGTCGTCTTGCCGTTCGCCAATATCGGCGGCGACCCGGAGCAGGAGCATTTCGTCGACGGGGTCACGGAGAGCCTTACGACCGGTCTTTCGCGCATTCGAGGCTCGTTCGTGATAGGGCGCAACACCGCTTTCACCTACAAGGGCAAGCCCGTCGATCTGAAGCAGATCGGGCGCGAGCTGCACATCCGCTATGTCCTCGAGGGCAGCGTGCAGCGCGGCGGAAACCGCATGCGGGTCAATGTCCAACTCATCGACGCCGAAACCGGCCATCACCTCTGGGCCGAGCGGTTCGACAAGCCGCTCACCGATCTCTTCGACATGCAGGACGAAATCGTCGCGCGCCTGGCCAATGCGTTGAACACCGAACTCGTCGCCGCCGAGGCGCGACGCTCGGAACAGGCGCCGAACCCTGACTCCATTGACCTCTATTTTCAGGGGATGTCTTGGCTCAATAAGGGTGCGACCCCTGACAATGTGGCGCAAGCGCGTAGGTTTTTCGATCGCGCAGTGTCCGCCGATCCCGGCAATGTCGAGGCGCTCATTGGATCGGCGCTCGCGGACGTGCGCGAGGGGGCAAATTTTTTCGTGAGCGATCCCATGGCTGCCTTCGCGGCGGCCGAAGCGAAGTTGACCAAGGCCTTGTCGTCAGTCCCGGACCATGCGCTTGGCCACATGTACCTGGGATTTATCTACATGAGCACTAAGCGCGGCGCGCAGGGCATCGCCGAATGTGAACATGCGCTGGCGCTTGATCGAAATCTTGTTAGCGCCCATGCCTTTATCGGCCTTGGCAAGATTTATGTCGGTCGCGCCGAAGAAACCGAGGCTCACGTTGCCGAGGCGCTGCGCCTCAGTCCGCGCGATACGGTGGCTTATTTCTGGATGACTTACGCAGGCATAGCGAAGAACCACCTCGGCCGTTGGGAGCAGGCGGTCGCGTGGTTTCGACGGGCGATCGAGGCCAACCGAAATTATCCGCATCCACATTTTGTTTTGGGCGCCGCGCTTGCGCAGTTTGGCCGGCTTGGTGAGGCGCGTTCGGCAGTCAAGGCCGGCCTCGCGCTCGACCCGGCCTTCACCATCTCCCGCTTTCGGGCCAACTTGGCCGCTAGGTGCGACGATCCGACGTTTCTGGCCCAGCTCGAGCCCATTTTCGACGGCCTGCGCAAGGCGGGAGTCCCCGAGGCATGACCGCCGCCCGCCGCCTCGCCGCGATTCTCGCCGCCGACGTCGTCGGCTACTCGCGGCTGATGGGTGAGGGCGCCGCGGGCCGTGCGCGGAACTGATGATTTCTGCGGCTGCGAATATGCCCGAGGGACGGAGCGCCCATTGGGATATTGCGCGCGCGATTGATAGGTTCGGCGTACCCCTATAAACAGAGGGCTACTGAGACTTGGCTTCAGTCTCTTGAGACTTGAGGGAATCCTGGTGGCCGAGCAACCGGAAAATATCGTCATCGAGCATCTGCGGGGCCTGCGCAAAGACGTCGGCGATATCAAGAGTGAAGTGCAGACGCTGAAAACCGAAATGCAGGCCCAGCGCGAGGAGACGGCGACCAAGTCCGATCTCCATTCCGTGCGGGCGGACGTCGCCTCCGACATGCTGACCATGCAAAAGGACACCCGCGACCAGATCGTCGGCCTTCGCCGGGCGGTGATCGAATATCATTCCGCCGTCGTCGGGCACGGCCTGATCATCAGCGAACCCGAAGAGCGGGTTCGCCGACCGGAACAGCATCTGAATTTGCCGTCGTTGGAGGCGCGCTGAAGCGCTCCTTGCCAGTGCGGGAAGCGAGGGGGATCCCCGAACAATGACCGCCGCCCGCCGCCTCGCCGCGATCCTCGCCGCCGACGTGGTCGGCTACTCCCGCCTCATGGGCGAGGACGAGGCGGGGACGGCGCGGGCGGTCAGCGAGCATCGCGAGGCGGCGCGGCCGATCATAGCGGGCCTCGGCGGCCGCATCGTCAAGACGACCGGCGACGGGCTCCTGCTCGAGTTTCCCTCGGTGGTCGCGGCGACCGAATGCGCGATCGCGATCCAGAAACTGATGGCCGAGCGCAACGCGGAGACGCCCGAGGCGAAGCGCATCCTCTACCGCATCGGCGTCAACCTCGGCGATGTCCTGATCGAGGGCGACGACATTCTCGGCGACGGCGTCAATATCGCGGCGCGCCTCGAAGGCGTCTGCGAGCCCGGCGGTGTTTTCGTTTCGGGCGCCGCCTTCGATCACGTGCGCGGCAGGATCGACGCCGATTTCGTCGATCTCGGCGAGATGGCGCTCAAGAACATCGCCCGGCCAGTGCGGGTCTATGCGATCAGGCCTGCCAAGGACAGCGCAGCGCCCGCTCTCTCCCCCACCACGCCGCATGAGCAAGGTCCGCCTCGCCTCTCCATCGTTGTCCTGCCCTTCTCCAACATGTCCGGCGACCCCGAACAGGAGCATTTCGTCGACGGCGTGACAGAGAGCCTGACCACCGATCTGTCGCGCATCAGCGGCTCCTTCGTCATCGGGCGCAACACCGCTTTCACCTACAAGGGCAGGCATGCCGACGCGAAGCAGATCGGGAGCGAGCTGAACGTCCGCTACATCCTCGAGGGCAGCGTTCAGCGCGCCGGGTCCCGGATGCGTGTCAATGTCCAGCTCATCGACGCCGAAAACGGCAAACATCTCTGGGCGGAGCGTTTCGACAAGCCCGTCGCCGACCTCTTCGACATGCAGGATGAAATTGTCGCGCGGCTCGCTCATGCGCTCAGCGTACAGCTGTTTGCCGCCGAGGCCCGCCGCGCCGAGCGAAAGCCCAATCCCGATTCGATGGACCTCTGCTTTCAGGGCTGGGCCTGGCGGAACAAGGGCATCACGGCTGACAATCTCGCGCAGGCGCGCGGCTTGTTCGAGCGGGCCGCGGCGCTCGATTCCGCTAACGTGTTAGCGCCGATCGGCCTTGCCGCCGTGGACATCCAGGTCGCACTGAGCTTCCTAACCGATGATCGAGCAGCGCGGCTTGCCGCCGCTGAAGAGGCTTTGACCGCCGCGCTCTCCATGGCTCCCGAGAATGCGCTCGCCCATCTGCTCCTGGGCGTGGTCCAAATGCATACGAATTGCGCCTCTCAGGGCGTCGCGTCGTGCGAGCGGGCGTTGGACCTCGATCGAAACATGGCCGTCGCGCACGCGCAAATTGGCGACGGCAAGCTTCTCCTCGGCCAGCCCGAGGAGACCGAGGGTCACATCCAGGAGGCGCTGCGCCTCAGTCCCCGCGATGCCCATGTCTATCTCTGGTGCATGTTCGCCGGGTTGGCCAAAATTCGGCTTCGCAGGGAAGAGGAGGCGGTCGTTTGGCTGCGCCGGTCGGTCGACGCCAACAGGAATTATCCGAGCTCACGTTTCATTCTGGCGGCCGCTCTGGCGCGGCTCGGGCGGCTTCCTGAAGCGCGGTCCGAGGCTCGAGCAGGCCTCGCCATAAACCCGACTTTCACCATTGCCCGATTTCGCAGCGGCGTATCGAGCGATGATCCGGTTGTGGTCGCCGATTGGGAGCGCTACGTCGACGGCCTGCGCGAAGCCGGCGTGCCCGAGCAATGAACGCGGCCCGCCCGCTCACCTCCCGCCGTTGAAAACCATCACCGTCGACGTGCCGTGGGCGAGCACCTTGCCATCGCGGTCGAGCACCTTGGCCTCGGTCGAGATGATCTGCCGGCCCTTCGCGACGATGCGGCCTTCGCAGCGCACGCGGCCGGTGTCCCTGGCGATCGGGCGGCTGAAATTGCCCTTGGTCTCGATCGTTGCGTAGCTGACGCCGGCGGGCAGCGTCGTCAGCGCGGCGCAGCCGCAGGCGCTGTCGATCAGGGTCAGCGCCCAGCCGCCGTGGACGTTGCCCATCGGATTGAGCAGGTGCTCTCCAGGCTCGCCCTCGAAGAGGGCGAAACCGTCGCCGACCTCAGTCAGCCAGAAAGTGAGGGGCCGGGCGATCGGCGGCGCCGGCAACGCGCCGTCGATGATCGCCTGCAGGATCTGGCGGCCCGTCAAGCCTTCGATATCGGTCGGGGTCGCCACGCCATAATCAAAAACTGCGCGCGCGCTCATGGTTTTTCCTTTGCATGTAGATACAAATGATGTATCTACATAGGCCCATGGCTCCTGCAAGGCAAGCGAAAAAGACGCTGCGCACCGACGCGGCCCGCCTCATCGAGGTTTGCGCGGGCGCGAACAGCCGCCTCGCCGCGCGGCGCATCACCCAGTTCTTCGACCGCGAAATGGCGGAGAGCGGCCTCACGCTCGCCAAGCTTGGCCTGATGGCCCAGATCGCGGCGGCGTCCGACGATACGCTCGGGGCTCTCGCCGCCCGCATGGGCCTCGAGCAATCGACGCTGTCGCGGAACCTCCAGACGCTCGAGGGCGAGGGGCTCGTGGAAATCGCCAATGTCGAGGGCGATCTTCGTCGCCGGATGGCGTGGCTGACCGACGCCGGCGCAGCGCGGCTCGAAGCCGCCATTCCGATGTGGCGCAAGGCGCACGCAAAATTGGACAAGCTCATGTCGCCGGGGCTGGTCCGGCGCCTGGCCCAGGAAACCGAAGCCCTCGTTTCGGACTGAGGGCCCGCCCCTACTCCGCCCCGCGCGCGAGCCGCATCAGGTCCGGCGGCTCCGCCTCGCCCTCGCGGGAGAAATCCATGGATTCGATCCGCTCGCCGCGTCGCGCGATCCTTTGCGACGCCGCGCCGACGCCGGCAAGGTCCTCCTGCGCCTGACGGAAATGCGTCTCGAGCTTCGAGGCGCGCTCAACCAGCATGCGCACGTCGTTGACGAGCTTGCCGACTTCCGCCTGGATCGCCTGCGCTTCGTCCTGCATGCGCGCGTCGCGCAAAATCGCCTGGGCGACGTTGATCGCCATCATCATCAGCGTCGGCGAAACGATGACGACGCGGGCGCGATGGGCCTTCTGCATTGCGTCGTCGAAATGCTCGACGAGATCGGAATAGATCGCCTCGGAGGGCACGAACATCAGCGCGATATCCTGCGTCTCGCCCGGCAGGAGATAGCGCTCGGCGATGTCCTTCACATGCTTGCCGACATCCGCGCGCACGCGCGCTTGGGCGTTCTTTCGCGCGTCGTCGTCGCGCGCAGCGCGCAGCGCCGAAAAGCCCTCGAGCGGGAATTTGGCGTCGACCGCGAGGAGCCGCGCGTCGCCCGGCAGGCGGATCACGCAGTCGGGCCGGGCGCGGTTCGAGAGCGTAAACTGGAAGTCGTAGGCGCCGGCAGGCAGGCCGTCGCGCACGATCGCCTCCATCCGTGCCTGGCCGAAGGCGCCGCGCGCCTGCTTGTTGGACAGAATGTCTTTCAGCGACACCACCTCGCGGGTCATTTCTGTGAGCCGCGCTTGCGCCGCGTCGATCACCGCGAGCCGCTCGTTAAGCCTGCCAAGGTTTTCGCCGGTCGTCTGCGCCTGATTTTCGAGCCCGGCGCCGAGCCGCGCCCCGACCGAATCGAGCCGGTCGGCGACCACGCGGGCAAGATCGGTCTGGCGCGAGCCCAGCCATTCGGCCATGCCCGCGACTCGGCCGTTGAGCTCGGCGCTCGACTGGGCAAGCGCAGCGAACTGCGTCTCGATCGCCTCCTGCAGCTCGCGAGCCGCCTCCGCCTCGCGCCGCCGGGCCGAACCGCCGCGCATCAAGACGATCAGCGCGAGGACCAGAAGAACCCCCAGCGCCGCGAGCGCCGCGCCGAGCGCCTCGGGCAGAAGGATCGGCAGGCCGTCGATGACGGCGATTGGCGAGGCGGAGGTCATGGGCGGGCCAGCGGATGCGACGAACAAAAGTAGAACACATTTCGCCGCGCGCGTCCAGACGGATCAACTCGTCCGACACTGCAATTGCCGTGGTTCCGCTGTCACGCGGCCCTTTGCATGGGGCCAGGGCCTGGATCGGGCCCCGGATCGCCGCCGGGGGCCGCGACGGCTAGCCTGCCGAAGTAGTGGGCCCAGCCGTGCGCGTGGGAGGCGCATTGTTCGGTATTCGGCAGCCCGGTGTGGGTCATGCGCACGAGCGTTCCGCCATCCCGCTCGATCAGGTCGATCTCGATGAGGCTCGATCCCGGCGGAACCGCCTCATCGCCCTCCCAACCGAAACTGTAGGCGAGGCGATGCACCGGCACGACCTCGCGGAAGGCCCCGCGCGCGTTGCGGCCGCTGCGGCTGACGCCGTTGATGAGGTAGATCCCGCCCGGATGCGGCTCCGTGGTCACGTCCGTGCCCATCCAGCGCAGGATCTTCTCGGGATCGGTCAGGAAGGCGAAGACGGTGGCGGGCGGCGCTGCGATCTGGGTTTCACGCCGGACGACGAGCGATTCATCCATCTTAGAACCTCCTTGGCTGCTCATATGACGCGCGAGGGCGCCGCCGTTCGACATCGCCAGGCCACGGGCGGCGGAATATGCCGCAGAGCCCTGATGAAAGCATATTCGCAAGCGAGAGTTAACTCGCCCCAGAGCGGCCGGTGACAAGTGATCGCCTCGCCTGCATGATCGAGCCCATGCAGCTTTCCTCGACGCTTGCCTGGCTCATCGACGAGGCCCACGCCTCGCCGGACGCCGACCGGTTCCTGGCGGAGCTCGGCGCGCGCCTTATCGAAGACCGCGTGCCGCTCGCCGGCGGCGCGCTGACGCTGGCTGCGCCGCATCCGCTTATCGCCCGCCGCACCTGGCTGTGGCGGTCCGACACCGGGACGGTGATCGAGGCCCTCGGCTTCGCGGCGGCGGGACTCGCAGACGCGGGGCCGGCGGGTCCGCCCGGCGACGCCGGCCGGGGCTGGCTGGCGAGACTTGGGGGCGGGACGGCGCATGAGGACATCGTCGGGCCGGGGCCGGACGGGCCGGCGCTCGCGTGGATCGGGTCGCGTCCGTTCACCGCCGCCGAGACCGGCCGGCTCCGCCTGGCCGCGCGTTTCGCTTCGGCGCCGCTCGCGGCGCTGACCGCGCGCGCGACGCTGACCGCCGTCCTTGAAGCCTATCTCGGTCGGCGCAGCGCGGCGCGGGTCATGGCCGGTCCGCTGCGGCGCGGCGTCGGCGAGACCATCCGGGCCGCGCTGCTCTGCGCCGATCTGCGCGGCTTCACGAGCCTCTCCGAGACCGCGCCGCCGGCTCAGGTGATCGCAGCTCTTGACGCCTGGTTCGACCGCATCGCCGGCTCGGTGCACGCCTTCGGCGGCGAAGTGCTGAAATTCTTGGGTGACGGCATGCTGGCGATCTTCCCGGTCGCCGGAGGCTCGCCCGGCGCCGCCTGCGACGCGGCGCTCAACGCGGTCTCCGCCGCCCGGGCTGGCATGGCCCATCTCGACGAAGTCCGGCGGCGGCAGGGCCTGCCGCCCCTGCCCTTCGGCGCAGCCGTGCATCTTGGCGACGTCCTTTGGGGCAATATCGGCGCCGCCGACCGGCTGGATTTCACCGCGATCGGCCCGGCCGTCAATCTTGTCAGCCGGCTCGAGGGACTGTGCCGGCCGCTCGACAAGGGGATCCTGGTTTCGGGCGCGGCCGCGGCTGAGGCCAGTGCGCAGCTGACCCCGCTGGGACTGCATGCGCTTCGCGGCATCGCATCGCCGTGCGCCGTCTTCACCGTAAAGGAGAGTTGAGCCTTTGACCGCGCCCGTCCGGACGATTAACTGAACCGATTCCATTTCCCTGAGCTTTCCCATGGCGCTCCGCCCGATCATCATCCTGCCCGATCCCAAGCTCCGCCTCGTCAGCGAAAGGGTCGAACGGGTGGACGGGGCGCTGAAAAAGCTCATGGACGACATGATCGAGACGATGCACGACGCGCCGGGCGTCGGGCTCGCGGCGATCCAGGTCGCCGAGCCGATCCGCCTCCTCGTCGTCGACGTCGCCCGCAAGGAGGAGCCGCCGAACCCGCAGGTCTTCATCAATCCGGAGGTCGTGTGGTCGTCCGACGAGCGCTCGACTTACGAGGAGGGCTGCCTCTCGATCCCCGAATATTACGCCGAGGTCGAGCGCCCGGCTTCGGTCCGCGCCCGCTATCTCGACCGCGAGGGTGAAGCCCGCGAGATCCTCGCCGAAGGGCTGCTCGCAACCGTGCTGCAGCACGAGATCGACCACCTCGACGGGGTCCTCTTCATCGACCACATCTCAAAGCTCAAGCGCGACCGGGTGATCAAGAAATTCCAGAAGGCGGCAAAGCGCGCCGGCGACGGCTCGCACGTGCTGTGAGGGACGCCGATCGCGTAGGCCGCGCGGAGCAAAGATGTTGAAGGCGCCGCGATTTTGCCGAGGCCTTTCCTTCGCGTCGGTTCCGCTTTACTTTAGTTAACACCGTCTTCACTATCGACTACGTGAAATGAATACTGAGTTGACATGCCGGCGTCATTGCAGCGTCATGTCGCTCTGGTAGCCCGGTTCGCGGAACAAATCTCGAATTGGGGGGCCCCATGTCCAACACCATCAGAAACTCTCGCTGTCTTGCGCTGTCCATCGGCTGCAGCGCGCTCACCCTTGTCGCCGCGACCAACGGAGCGCGCGCGGGCAATCTCATCAACGGCGACTCGCTGCTCGTAACGACGACGACCTATGAGGATGTCGGCCAGGTCGCCGGCCTCGTGGCCGGCATGACGGCTATTCCCGGCGGCGTTGCGAATTCGAACGGCGATCTCAACACGGTCTGGAACAACTCCTCGGTCGACGGACAGTTCGGCGTCACGTCGCCCCTCACGCTGGAAGACCTCAGCGCGACAAGCGGCAAGCTCCTCGCCAGCGAAACCCTGCCCACAAGCCAGCTCGTCACCAGCTTCAGCTCGAAGTCGGAGCTCGGGCTCAGCATCGCGCAGACGGCTAGCGGTCCGGTCGCGACCTTCATGGGCTATGCGCCCGGCGGCCCGGGTTATCCGCCCACCGCCGCCGGCATGCTCGACGTGTCGAATGCCGACAACACCGCCTATGTCGACCCGACCAATGTAGCCTCGCAATTCTACAAGTCCACGTACACGGACTATGCGTTCAACCGGTCGGTCGTCGCGGTCAACGCCAACGGCAGCTACTCGATCACGCAGACGCTGGCCTACGGCGGCGACAACAGCCGCGCCGCAGTGCTTGCGCCGAATGGGCTCTACTATACCGTCGGCAATTCCAACAGCGGCACGACCACGGCGACTCAACTCACCACGACGACCGGCCTCGAGGTGGTGACGCCGGGATCGACGCCGAACTCGACGATGATCGATCCGACTTTCAACACCTATCCGGAGTACCAGATGTACTCGAAGGACAAGGCGGGTAAGACCAACAACTACCGCGGACTGACCTATTACGATGGCAACCTCTATTTCACCAAGGGGAGCGGCAGCAACGGCATCGATACGGTCTATACAGTCAGCAAGCCGAATGGCCAGCTGCCGACCTCGGCGACGGCGGACAGCGCAAAAATCTCGATCCTGCCGGGCTTCCCGATGGACTCCGCGAAAGAGACGAGCGCGTACTTCACCCCGTTCGGCCTCTTCTTCGCCAATCCGACGACCCTCTACGTCGCCGACGAGGGCTCGGGGAACTCGACCGACGCGAGCACGAACGCCGGCCTCGAGAAATGGACGCTGTCGAACGGGACCTGGTCGCTCGACTATACGCTGCAGGCCGGCCTGATCGGTCAGATGTACAGCGTCAATGGCTGGGATTACGAGGAAACCACGACGGGCCTGCGCAACCTCACCGGCGAGGTCAACGCGAACGGGACCGTCACGCTCTGGGCGACGACCGCCACGACCAGCCTGTCCGGCGACAACGGCGCCGATCCCAACGAGATCGTCGAGATCACCGACAGCCTCAGCGCGATGTCTCTGCCGAGCGAAACGTTCTCGGCGTTCGACGGCCCGGTAGCCGGGTTGCGCTACGGCGGCGTCGCCTTCGCCGCGCCCGAGGCTTCGACCTGGGCGATGATGCTGGTCGGCTTCGCCGGCCTCGGATTTGGCGCTCGCCGCGTGGCGAAGAGGGACGGCGCGGCGCCCGCCGCGGCCTGACTGCTCCTGCAATCGAGTTCGCAAAGGACCGCCGCGCGGCGGTCCTTTTTGTTGTGGGCGCGGTCGATAGCCCGTCGAAAGACGGGCGTCCTTCCGGACGCCCTGTGGACCGCGTCCGCGCTCAGCGAGCGCGGCTGCAGGGCGCCAACACCTACTCGAACGCGAAGATGCGCTTCCAGTCTGCGGATTCCGACGAAAGCGCCATGTTGTAACGACATGATGCCGCCACCTGTAACGGAATGATGCCGCCATGGTGGTGCGGGCTCGCTGGCGCTTCGATTATTGGCGCTTGGGCTGTTGTCTGGTCAAGCTTTCATCTGCAATTTTTTCACGACTTGGCCGGATGCGTCGCAAGCTTTCGCCAGCCAGTTCGATCCGATGGGCGTTGTGAACGAGACGGTCGAGGATCGCATCGGCGTAGGTCGGGTCGTTGACGACTTGATGCCAGCGGTCCACGGGGAGTTGGGATGTGACGATGGTCGAGCGGCGGCCGTATCGCTCTTCGAGGATTTCCAGAAGATCATGCCGGGCGCCGGCGTCGAGGGGCTCCAAACCCCAATCGTCGAGAATGAGAAGGTCGGCGCGGCCGAGCGCACGCAGGAGGCGCGGATGACGGCCATCGCCGCGCGCCAGGGCGAGATCTTCGAAGAGCTTTGGGATGCGGTGATAGAGCACCGAGCGATTATCGCGGCAGGCCTTGTGGCCAAGCGCTGAAGCGAGCCATGACTTGCCGACGCCGGTCGGGCCAACGAGGGCCAAGTTTTCGTGGGCCTCGATCCAATGCCCCTCGACGAGCTTTTGGAACAGGGGCCGATCGAGGCCGCGCGGGCTTCGATAATCGACATCTTCGGCGCACGCTTGCTGGCGCAATTTGGCGTAGCGCAGTCGCGCCGCGAACCTCTTATCCTGACGCCATGACGCCTCGCGATCGAGCAGAAGCCCGAGCCATTCGCGTTTGTCGAGATTGTCGGCCTCGGCGCCGATTTCCGTAAAGCCCTTGGCCATGCCCTGGAGGCCGAGGGCGTAAAGTTGATCGAGGGTCGGATGTTTGAGCAAGATCGCTTCTCCTAATTGTAATAGCGCGGGCCACGGATATTGGGATGCAGGATCGGCGTTCCGTCCGCGGCGTGCTTTTGCGCGGGGCGCCGATCAAGATTGTTGTCGAGGATGGACTTGACGGAGCCATAGGTGCGCGCGCCGATATCAATGGCGCGTTCCGCCGCCGCTTCGACGCGTCCGACGCCATAGGGACCGGAAAGGCGGACGATCCCCAGACACGCCCGGTAGCCCTGTTCCGGATGCGGTCTATGCTCGAGAATCTGCTCGCAGAGCGCCGCGGTCGCCGGTCCGATCGCGCGCGCGTCCTGGCGGATGCGGTCGATCGTCCAGCCCGCATAGCGGCGGTGGGAGGACGGCATGTGTTCGGGGATCGTCGTATGTTTGCGATTGCCGCTGATGCGCAAATGCGCGGCGATCCGCTCGCCCTTGAGGAATATCTCGACCGTCCTGGCGGTCATCCGGACATCCACCTCGGCGCGGGCGAAGCGATAGGGAACGCTGTAATAGTGAGAGCCGGCGTCGACGTGATAATCGATGCCGACCCGACAGACGCGCCATTCGCTGAAGACATAGGGCTCGGCCGGCAGAGACTTGAGCGCCGGACGGTCGATCTCCCCCAGCAATTGCCGGCGAGTCACGCCGAGCCTCCGGATGGGTCGTTCTTCGTTCAGATGCTTGAGCAACTCGCCGATCGCTTCGTTGACCTCAGCCAGGCTGATGAAGATGCGGTGACGCAGCCGCCCGAGCAGCCAGCGCTCGACAATCAGCACCGCTTGTTCGACTTTCGCCTTGTCGCGAGGTTTTCTCGGGCGCGCCGGCAGGATGGCGGTGTCGTAATGGGCCGCCATTTCGGCATAGGTGCGATTGACCTGAGGGTCATAGAAGCAGGCCTTTATGACGGCGGTCTTGGTATTGTCCGGCACGAGCAAATGCGGAACGCCGCCGATCGCCGCGAAAGCATGCACGTGGGCGTCGATCCAATCGGGAAGCGTCTGCGTCCAGCTCGCCCAGGCAAAGGTGAAGCTCGATGCGCCGAGCACCGCGACGAATATCTGCGCCTTGCGAATCTCGCCCGTCAGCCGATCAATCAGGACTGGAACGCCTTCGCCGGCGTAATCGACAAACAATCGTTCGCCCGCCGCATGCGTCTGGCGCATCGTCGGCGACAATTTTGTCTCGAAGGCTCGGTAAAGTTCGCAGAACCGCGAGATATGTTGTGATCCACATATTTCGCGTTATGTTGCGGCCCGGCTTATGTGGCGTAAGCCCAGGGAGAGGGCTGGTGGCCCTGGCATGAGCCGCAACATAAATTCGAGCAGCGGCGCGACCGACTATAGGGCTTTCAAGAACGTCATCAGCGAAGGTAGCGGCCGCTGCCACGGCTTGGTTTGCACGCCGGATATATCGACCCGGGCCAGCGCCTTCGCCTTCATTTCCATGTCGACCTCGGCGTAGACATGCGTCGTATCCAGAGACACATGACCGAGCCAGGCGCGGATCGTGTTGATGTCGACCCCGGCGCGCAAAAGATGGACCGCAGTCGTGTGCCGGATTGTGTGCGGGCTTACGCGTTTCGTCGCCATCGAGGGCACAGTCCTGCTCGCCCGCTCGGCATATTGCGTCACGAGCCGATGGATTCCGAACCGCGTCAATGGCCGGTTGCTTCGGTTCAAGAAGACCGCATCGCTCTTGTCCCGGTTGGCTACCAGCCGCGAAAGCGACGTGGCGGTGACCGGCCACAACGGACAAGTCCGGAACCTGTTTCCCTTGCCGTGTAGCCGCACAGACGATTGTGCTCCCAGCTGTAGGTTGTCGATGGTCAGTCTCGCCGCCTCGTCGGCGCGAGCACCACTGTTGTACAGGAACAGGAGCAGAGCATGGTTGCGGTCTCCGAGAGGCGTACGCCGATCCGGTTGGGCCAGGAGGGCGTCCATCTCGGCCTTTTCGAGATACCCGATCCCGGCCTTGGCAGTCTTCTTGAACGGCGTCGCCCGTATTTCGGCGCACCAAGCCACATGCGCTGGCGAGCGCATGCCGATGAACCGCGCCAATGATCGTATGGTCGCGAGCCTTTGGTTGCGGGTGACACCGTTGCATTGGCGATCGTGTTCCAGGTGATCGAGGAACTTGCGGACTATGGACGGCGCCAGATCCTCGATGGTCATGCGATCGATGGCACGCCCTCCGTGCTTGCTGGCAAACGGCAGCAAGAGCGCCAAGGTATCGCGGTAGCTGACCTGGGTGTTCCGAGCCAGATTGCGTTCTGCCACCAGATGCTCGAGGAGGAACCGCCGGACCCATGGCCCCAGGAGCGTCTCATCCTTCATGGTCGCCCTCCATCGCGTACTGGGCGAAGCGCTGACTGGCCGCCTGCAAGAGTTCCGGCGTCATTCGGAGGTAACGCTGGGTCGATCGGATATCGAGGTGACCAAGGTAGGTAGCGAGCTGCGGAAGCAATCGCTGGACGTCCTGGCCGGTGCGATACCATGCGACGACACGGTGCCCGGCCGCCGTGTGGCGAAGATCATGTAAGCGCGGCGGGCGAGGTTCGCCGACGGGACAATTGATACCGGCAGCTCGTCGCACGCTCTGGAACATCACGATGACGCGCGGATAGCTCCATCCTCGAATGCCGCGCGACGCGAAGAGCGGCGCCGCTTTCCCGAGCGGCATGGGCAGCAAGCCGCGGCGCTCGAGGTGCGCGGCCAGTTCGTCGGCAAGCTTCGGTCCGATCGGAACCAGACGCGTCTTGAAGAATTTTGCGCGGCGGACGGTGATGATCCTTTCGGCGAGGTCGACGTCCTGCAAGGTCAAGCGCAATGCCTCGCCGATACGCACGCCGGTTCCGTACAGCAGCAACAGCAGCGTACGGTACATCGCAGGCACTTGACGACTGTGGCCGTTGCGCAGGATCGCGGTCGCTTCCAACAGTCGGCGCAGTTCGTCGGTCGAATAGATGTAAGGCGTTTGCTGTGGCGGCAGCTTGGGCAGAGTTGTCGGCAGAGGCGAGTTGTCGACGTATCCGCGGCTGACGGCGAACCGGTATAGACCGGTCAGCACCCGGTGCTTGAGCGTCCATGTCGCGGTCAACGCCCCATTGCCGTTGAGGAAGTCGAGGATCGCTCCGGGTGTCACCTCCTCGATCGGTCGATCCCCCATTGCCCGGCCGAAGCGATGGAGCAGCTGTCCGGCGGAATCGAACCGCATGCCCAGCGACCGTTGGCGGGTCAGATAGGCATCGATGACGTCGGCCAGCATCATAGGACGTCCCCCAAGTCGAACGCACCGACCTCGCGAAGAGCCGCCATGTTCACCTTCGCGTAGGTGCTGGTTGCCGACGTGCTGCGGTGTCCCAGATGATCGCCGATCTCCTTGAGGGTTAGGCCTTCTGCGAGCAAGCGGACGGCGCAAGCGTGACGCAACGCATGCCCTCCGCGATGCGCAGCTTCGATGCCGAGCGAGACGAATTGCCGATTGGCGACGTCAAAGATGCTGCCCGCCTTCAAAGGCCGAAGAGGCGCCTGCATGCAGAGGAACACTTCCCGGCAGGATGACGGCGGTCGGACGGTGTCGATGTAACGGGCCAGAGCCTCGGCGACGGCGGGCAGCAGAGGATAGATCTGGAGTTGTCGTCGCTTCAGCCGAACGAGTCTAAGGGTTCGCCCCGCCCAATCGATCTGGTCGAGCCGCAAAGCAGCAACTTCACCGCTCCGCATGCCATAGAGGGCGAGCAGCAGGAGGATGGCGCGATCGCGGATATCCCGTGGCTTGTCCGTGTCGACGTCGGCCAGCATTTGCTGGACGGCAGACCAATCCGGGGCATATGGCAAAGACTCCTGCTGATAGAGCCGAGGCCGGGAAATCGACTCTGCCAATCGGTTTGAGCACCAACCCTCTTTGGCGGCGTAACGCAAGAACGCTCGCAATGACGAGACTATGTTGGCTGTCGAGACGCGCTTCCAGCGGCCCTTTCCCTGAGTGGCGACATAGTTATCGATATCGCCCGCCGTCAGATCCCCGAGTTGGCGGCGTGCCTCCGCGCACCACCGCAGGAATCTCCTGGTCGTACGGCCCCATTGCTCCACCGTCGACGGCGTGAAGCCGCGCTCGTCGCGCATCCAGGTGATGTACCGGTCGAGTTGGCCCCAGTCCAAAAACGGGACGGCGGGTTCCCGCCACCAACCAAGAAACCGCAGCCACGGTCGCCCGATATCGATGACCCGCCGGGCAGCAGTTGCCGCCCCGCGAAGGTTCTGCCGCTCCAACGCAATCGGCATCAACTCCGTCATGCCGACGCCGCGGTTGGCGTCTGGGCCGAGACGTCGCGCTATCCATCGGAGTTCGTTGCGCTTGACCTTTAGGGCCGCGAGCCTCGCACCATGTATCGCGCAGTGGCTGAGATAGCGGTTCCGCTCGTCGGCGAATGGTGCGTCTTGAAACCGGCAATCGCCGACGCTGGCGGAAGAACATAGATGATCCATGGCGAACCTCAAAAGGAGTGAGGTCCACCAACCGAAGCCCCGACTTATGTTGCGTCAAGCGCGTCCCAATCTTCCAGCTGGCAACAGGAAGCGCGTCTGGAAGTCACATAAGCAGGGCCGCAACATAACGCGAATAGCTGTAGCCGCCTGGGTTCTGCGCAATATACTCGTCCCAGACGATCAGCAGGGTGACGTGCTTGCGTTTCATCTCCCGATGAACCGCCGGCCAGTCCGGTTCGGCATGGCGCCGATGACCCCGTTTGCTGCGCCGGTTGGCGTAAAGCGCAGTTTCCAACCCTTCGTCGCTCAGGCCCTCGGGTAGCGGCCAGATCAAGTCCGAACTCTCGAAACGGCTCAAGGTCTCCCGCACCGTCGAACGCGCCAACCCAAGACGCCGGGCAATCTCGCTCGTCGTGAGCGAAGACAAAAATTTAAGGCGAATGATCACGCGTACATCGCGCATGGCGACTCTCTCGGCTGGCATCGGTGCTCCCTTGGTGGCCCAAAGAAGCGACCTTAAATCTGGCCAGCGAAGAGACGCCCACCCTGGCGGGATCATCCCGTTGCAGGTGGCGCAATCATCTCGTTATGAGTGGCGACATCATCTCGTTAAAGGTGGCGGCTTCCGTCGGAATCAGCATTGAACGAACCTGCTCCTTCGGCGCAGGAGAAAAGGGGCTGAGGTGAAGCCTCCCGTCTGAGAGGATGTGATCGTCACATCCACCCCCTCTCATGACAGGAGGCCCCCGATGGCCACGACGAGCCCTCTTCGCCAGCGCATGATCGAAGACATGATGATCCGCAACCTTTCGCGGGCGACGCAGCAATCATACATCTACGCGGTCGCGAGGTTCAGCCGCCATTTTAACTCATCCCCAGATCGTCTCGGCATGGAGGAGGTCCGCGCCTACCAACTGCATCTCGTCGCGAAGAACCATTCGTGGTCGCACATCAACCAAGTCGCATGCGCCTTGCGGTTCTTCTATGGCGTTACCCTGGGACAGAAGGAGGCCTTCGAACGGATCGTTTTCGGCAGAGAGCCTGAGAAGCTTCCGGCGGTCCTGAATGCCGAGGAAGTCGTACGCTTTCTGGAAGCAGTTGAGGGATTGCGCAATCGTATCGCGCTGACCACTGCTTATGCTGCAGGCTTGCGGGTCAGGGAAGTCACGCGTCTGAGGATCGCCTCTATCGACAGCGCACGGATGTTGATCCACATCGAGATGGGCAAAGGCGGCAAGGAACGATACGCCATGTTGTCGCCGCGCCTTCTCTACATTCTCCGCACCTATTGGCGGCGAGCGCGACCAAGTGTCTGGCTGTTCCAAGGCCAGGAACCCGGCAATCATGTGAGCACGGGCGCCTTGCAGGACGCTTGCCGCAGGGCGCGAAAGCAAGCCAGGATCGACAAGCCCGTCACCGCGCATACGTTGCGGCACAGTTTCGCCACCCATCTCCTGGAGGCTGGCGTCGACATTCGCATCATTCAGGCGTTGCTCGGCCATGCCGACCTGTCTTCGACGACGCGCTATGCACATGTCGCCACGAACCTGATCGCCAGCACGCCGTGCCCCTTCGATCGACTCTCATGCCAGTTGATCCCGCCTGAATAGCCGGCGCGCATGCGTTCGAAGCTGGAGGTGGCGGACATTTTCCGCCGCCACGGCGACACGTTTCGCACTGCGCAGGGCAACCGGCTCTCCCTCGATCAACGCAAGGTCATGGCCGCGATCGAGGCATGCCGAACGTCAGCGCTCGGCGGTCATGTCGAGCGGTGCGAGGATTGCGGCGAGATCCGCGTCGCCTACAATTCCTGCCGCGATAGGCATTGCCCGAAGTGCCAGGGTCTGGCGCGCCTCCAATGGCTTGCAGATCGCCGCACCGAACTGCTGCCCGTTGCCTATTTCCATGTCGTCTTCACCGTGCCGGCGCCAATCGCGGCGGTCGCTCTCCAGAACAAGGCGCTCGTCTACGACATCCTGTTCAAGGCGGCCGCCCAGACGATCCGCGTCATCGCCGCCGACCCAAAACATCTTGGCGCCGAGACCGGCATGATCGCGATCCTGCACACATGGGGGCAGACCCTCACCCATCATCCCCATGTTCACTGCATCGTGCCGGGCGGCGGCCTCGGACCGGACGGGCGCTGGATCGCATGCAAGCCGAACTTCTTTCTGCCCATTCATGTTCTCTCGCGCTGCTATCGTCGCCTGTTTCTCGAACGTTTGCGAACGGCGTTTGCCGCTGGCGGCCTGACGTTTCACGGCGAACTCGTACGACTGCGCGACCCCTCCGAGTTCGCGCAATATCTCAAACCCCTGGCGAATATCCCCTGGGTCGTCTTCGCAAAGCGTCCTTTCGCCGGCCCCTCACAGATCCTCGAATATCTCGGTCGCTACACGCATCGCGTCGCCATCGCCAATGGCCGTCTTCTCGATTGCCACGATGGCCGCGTCAGCTTTCGGTGGAAGGACTACCGCGCCCAAAACAAGTCCAAGGCGATGACGCTGGACGCCAACGAGTTCATGCGCCGCTTTCTCACTCACGTTTTACCCAAGGGCTTCCGCCGCATTCGCCACTTCGGCTTCCTCGCCAACGCTTGCTGCGTCCAAAAGCTCGCTCGCATCCGCGCCGCTCTGGACGTTCCCAATCCCGAGCCGAGCGTCGAATCCAAAGACTACCGCGAGCGTTGCGCGCGGCTCACCGGCCGGCGCCTCGACATCTGCCCTTGTTGCGGCGGCCGCATGGTCGACGCAGATTTATGGCAGCATCCTTCGCCGCCACGTTCAGCGCCACGGTGTGACAGCTCATGACGCCAAGCTCGCCAACCATGTCTCCGCGCCCAACCAATATTGACACGCGCGCGATCCAGCGTGGCGCGCCGGCAAACTCGCGCCTTGCAGATCGACAACGACCATGTCGGCCCATGAACCCAGCAAAGATCGTCGTCGAGTATCCAGGCTTCGCGACTATCGCGTTCCGAACCTTTCCGACGCTGTCGGCCGCGCCCACCCGCCAGCTGTAGCGGATGCGCTCAACGCTCCTCGCGAACGACCAACGCCCATAGGTCGCGGCTAACGACCCCGCAGCTTCGTTCAATCCGGCTTCAAATAGGTCCCGCATCATCCCACGCGGTAGCCTTTTGCGCCGCGGAACCTATTTGAACCCTCAGGCATTCCAGTCGTCCCTCATGCTGACGACCAACCAGCCGCCCTTCTTCGCTTCGTCGTAGAGCCCTTGTGTGAACGTGCCGACCCTGGTGTCGGGCAGCCCTTGCGCCGGTCCGCCGGCGGGCCATCATCTCGGTGAACCGTGTTGAGCGAAACTTCGCGGATGTACTGAGCTACCGGTGGGCGCCCGCCACCGTGTTCGCCTGCTCGATGGCTTTCAGCACATCGACGAGCGGCGCAGAGCTGACCACGAAGACCCCCGAATAGGGACTGATCAGATCGGCGATGACGTATATCGCCGATGCGATGCCCATCGCGCCGACCACGAGCACGACATACGACATCGGATGACGTTTCGACAAAAGGCCGTAGCCGCAGAAGAGGAACGCCGCCCAGGCCACCACGATGCTGATGAGCGAATACGAGATGGGATCGACCAGGGCGAGCGTCATCTGCGTCCGCACCTGGCCTATCGCGATCGCGGCTTGGATCGCATCCGCTTTTGCCGCTGTCTGTTGATCCGACGCAGGCTGAAGCGTGTTCAAATAGGCCATTCTGGCTTTCAGATAGGCGCGCGCATACCCATATTTATGGATTACGGCCTCTTCGTCGTCGTCGCTGTTTCCCCAAATTTGGGCTATTGTGTTCTCGATCCCTTCTCTGAGGATTCTGTGGCCCTCCGCCGCCTCCGGCCCGTAATCTTGAAAAGCTTCGTCCAACTTCAGATTGGTGATCGCAAGCGTCTGGATGGAAGCCTTCTGGGTCGAAAACACGCCAAAGGACGTCCAGATCAGCAAGCCGAGCACGAGCGCGAGGAGAAGCGTCATCATTCCGACGACAGCGCCGGTCATGTCCCTGGCGCCTCCAGTCGTATAGCTCTCTGGCAACGCGCGCTGCAATTCCAGTCCGATCGCCCCGCCGCCGAAGACGACGGCGAACACGATGGCGGCTAAAGTCAACGACCCCACTGCCCCTCCCAACATCCCCGCCCGCGCTTCTCACGGTCACTCATGACCCGCCGCCAGCGCCTTGATCAAGCCGACCATCTCGGCATGCGCCGCCGAGTTCGGATCACTGACTTGGGTGACTCCATGAGCCGCCGTCAACCGGTCCAGTTCGACAAGCTTGCGAACGCGCTGTCGGCGGGTGAGCTTCAGTTGCGACGAAGGTCTCGCAAAGAATATCTTGAACAATTCGCCATGACCGAACAACGTGTTTAGTTCGTCTGCTGTGACGTAGATCAAGAACAGAACGAATATCCAGATTTGGATCGCGCCAAAACGGTGCCAAGTGAAGTGCGTCGTCACGTATCCCGGAATATTGCTAAACTTTCCGCCATCCAATAAATACTCGGCCAGCTTTTCCAAGAATCGGGCCAGGAACACGATGGCCCAATACACGACCGTCTTGAACACGATCGGCAAAATCAGAGGAGCGGTATCGAACCGACGGAAGAATGGCAGCGCCCTCGCCACCAGCACCGCCTTCCCGACCACCAACGCTGTCGTGGTCGCAACCATAAAGCCCGCGAGTTGAGCCCCGTAGTCGTCGAGGATGAGTTGCGTGGTGAGCACAATGAGATTGAAGCCAATGGCGAAGAACACCATCGCCGGCAGGGCTTCCCTGATCTCTTTGATGAGGAAAGCGGGGATCGGCGATTCAATGATTTGTCGCAAGGGGGCGGCGGGTGCGTGCATGGCGAACTTGCCTCAGCGATCGAGCTGCACTTGATAACGATTTTCTGGACCGCCGTCTCAGGCGCGGCGCTGCTCCGCTCCAGGAATATTGGGCAACGCCCTGTTTCTCACTCGAACGCGAAGATGCGCTTCCAGTCATCCTTCATGCTGATGACGAACCAGCCGTCTTTTTTCGCTTCGTCGTAGAGCGCCTGGGTGAAGGTTCCGACCTTGGTGTCGGGCAGCCCTTGCGCCGGTCCATAGGCGTATTCGCGCTTGGCGTCGTCGTGCAGTACGATCATCGCGAGCCGCGCGCCATCGCCGGCCTTCGTGTACTCCAGCATCTGCCGGTCGCCGATCGAATTGCCGAACGCAAGATGCGGCCGGCGGCCGATTTCGAGATGGATGCCCTCGGGTTTGCCGGCATTGTCGTCGTTGAGCAGGAGCTTCGGCTCCTTGATCAGAACCGGCTTGTCGTCCTTGTCGTATCCGTACCTGACCGCGCCTGCGGTTCCCACCACCTGCTCGGGCGGGATGCCGTAGACCCGCTCCGAATAGACCCGCACGAAGTCCTGGCCGCCGCCGGTGACGATGTACGTCTTGAAGCCGTTGGCGCGCATCAACGTCAGCAATTCGATTTGCGGCAGGTAGGTCAGGTCGGTGAAGGGCCGCTTCCAGCGCGGGTCGCGCGCGCGGGCGAGCCAGTCCGCGACCTGATCGCGAAACGTCTCGACGTCCATTCCGCTGAGCGTCGCCGCAGCGATCTTGATGAGATCCTCCATCGTGAGCTTCGCGAGCGCCTCGCGGTCGCCGGAGAGCACGGTCTTGAAAGGCTCAGCGTCGGCAAGCTCCGGCTTTTCCTTGACCACGACCGGCACGCGGTCGAGGCAATAGACCACCTGCGTATAAATCGGATGCTCAACCCACAATGTGCCGTCCTGGTCGAAGGTCGCGATGCGGTCCGCCGGCGGGACGAAGTCCTTGCTCGATGGGTCCGTGGTCGCACGGATGAAATCGAGGATCGCCTGCTTGGCCGGCCCGTCGTTCCACGATGCGAGAGGCGTTGCGGTCTGGGCCTCCGCGGCGCTGGCGTCGAGAAGCCCAGGTAGCGTTGGCATGGCCGCGAGCGCGGCGAGCACAAGGCGTCGGCTCAGACCATCGGAACCAGAAGAGGACATGAGCATTCCCCTCGTTTTGTCTGTCGCCCGCCAACCCACCGACCGCGAGCCGGTGATTTTTCCGGCTGGGGGTCGCGAAGGTCTGGCCTATCGATTCAGCTCGGCCGCGAAACGGCTCGGCCTGCGTCGCGCAGAGACGGCGTCGCTCGTGATGGCAGAGCGCCCGTCCAAGCCATCGTCGCGAGGCGTAACCCCCGCTTCGACAACAAGCCAGCCCGGGCTGTGCGGCACGGGCGGGCGACCTCACGTTTGCGTGACGAAGGCTATTCCACCCCGTTCTTCATCGCTCTGATCCGCGCATCGATCTCCGCCTTGACGGCTTCCAGATTGAAGCTCGCGCCCCTCTGCATCGGCGGGAAGTCGATGAACGTCTGGGCGTATTCGCCGACCTTCTGCTGCAGGAAGACGAAGCGCCAGAACTCGTGAATGAAGAATTGACCGACATATTCGAATGAGCCGTCGTTGCCCTTCTGAAAACCAAGCCGTTCAAACGGATCGAGCCGCAGGTTGGTGAGGATCGGCCAATCGGGCCTGACTGTGCCGCCAAGCCAGCCGTTGGGCTGGTCGACGAGCCGGTATTTCCAGTCATCGATGCGCACGGCGCCGAGCGTACCCTCAGCGAAGTAGAAGACTTCGTGCCGGTTGGACGGCCCCTTGCCAGTCAGCACGTTCGTCTGGTCGTAGCCGTCGAGATGGACCTTGTACGTCTTGCCGCCAAGGTCTTTGCCGGTCAGCAATTCCTGCTTGACGTTGGCGTCGCCGGCGATCGCCGCGAAGGTCGGGAAGAAGTCCAGGCCCGAGAAGATGCCGTTCTGGACCTTTCCGGAAGGAATGTGGCCCGGCCAGCGGGCCATCATCGGCACGCGCATGCCGCCTTCCAGGATCGTCCCCTTGCCGCCGGCGAACGGCGTGTTGCCGCCGTCGGGCCAGGTGAAGTTCTCCGCGCCGTTGTCGGTGGTGAAGACGACAATCGTGTTGTTGTCGAGCCCGTCGGCCTTCAGCTTGTCCATCACACCGCCGACGACATCGTCGAGCTGCTTCATCACGCCTTCTTCAAGATACCACTGGTTTTCCGGCGTCAGCTCGGCGGCGTATTTCGGCGACAGGTGCGAGATGACATGGACGCGGGTCGGGTTCATCCAGACGAAGAACGGCTTGCCGTCCTTCTCCGCCTTGTCGATGAATTTCACCGTATGATCGAGGATGTCCTCGTCGACCGTCTCCATGTTGTATTTGATGCCGGGCATCGGAAGCGGCGGCAACGGGCCTTCGTCGACGATCTTCTGTTTGCCGACCTTGCCCCAGCGCGGTTCGACGGTCGGGTCGTCCACGTCGGTCGCGAAACTATGGATCATATTGCGCGGCCCGACCGCATCCTTCATCGCAGGCGGATAGGAGTGCCAGAATGGGTCCTCCATCGCATCGAGGTGATAGAGGTAGCCGAAGAATTCATCGAACCCGTGCGCAGTCGGCAGGTATTGGTTGAGATCGCCGAGATGGTTCTTACCGAACTGGCCAGTCTCGTAGCCCTGGGTCTTGAGAAAGGTCGCGATCGTCGGCGCCTCATCGGGCATGCCGACCTTCGCGCCCGCCTGACCGACCGTGGTGAGGCCGGTGCGGATCGGCAATTCGCCAGTGATGAAGTTGGCGCGCCCGGCAGTGCAGCTCGGCTCGGCGTAATAGTCGGTGAAGCGCATCCCTTCGCCGGCGAGTTTGTCGAGGTTCGGGGTGGTGTCGTACATCAGCCCCTGATGATAGGCGCCGATGTTCTCCCAGCCGACGTCGTCGCCCATGATGACGATGATGTTCGGCTTCTTCTCCTGCGCGACGGCGCTCGACGCGAGCGCTGCCAGCCCTGTTGCGGCGGTCAGCCCTATCGCCGCCGACTTCACTCTTCGACTGAACCTCATACCGTTCCTCCACAACCTATAACTGCAAGCTTCGTAGGATAAGCGAAATATTCTTCCGACTCGGCCCATCGCGCCGAACGAAAGTCTATTGCCTAGACGCGTTCCAAGAAATTTAAAAGACACACCGCCGAAAGACTTCTACTCTCTATCCGCATTGCGCTCCCTGAAAGAAACGGGCGCGCATCGTCGGCGCCCGCGTGCCCTTGCGTCGGCGAGCCGGCGCGCTGCTGGCCCGTCGCTCGACTTCGGCTCAGTCGGAGGGATGTCCGCCCGCCGACTTGATCTGATCTAGGATCTGACTGAGGTTGTAGCTTTCCGGCGCCTGCATGGGCGGGAACTCCCGCAGCGTCTCGAACCACTTGAGCCAGAGCTGCTGGCCGAGGGGCAGCATGTTCCAGTCGTAGAGATAGGCTGTCGAAGGCGTGTCGATCGACCCGCCGAGGCTGAGCGCGGTTTTCTGGCCGAGTCCGACCGCCTGCTCGAACGGGTCGCGCTTGATGTTCTGCACCATCGTCCAATGGAGCGGCACCAGCGGCAACAGCCATCCGTCCGCGCCCGGCTGCGAGAGCTGGTAGTACATCTTCCAGTTCTTGTAGCGCACCGCGGCCGGCACCGGGCCGGAGAAATAGTAGAAAACCTCGCGCGCCGACTCCTTGGACTTGCCGGTCAGGTAGTCGATCTGGTTGACGCCGTCGAGAGTCGTCTTGACGATGCCGGGGTAGGCGCCTTTCTCGATCTGACCCCTGAGGTCGTTGCCCTTCGGGCCACCGGCGATTTCGACGAAAGTCGGGAGCCAGTCGAGCGACGCGAACATCTTGGTGTAGAGCGTGCCCGGCTTGATGACGCCTGGCCATCGGATGACCAGCGGCACGCGATAGCCGCCTTCGCCAGATTCACCCTTCTGGCCCATGAACGGCGTCACGCCGCCGTCCGGGAAGGTGATCGCCTCGGCGCCGTTGTCGGTGGTGAAGACTACGATCGTGTTGTCGAGTTGGCCCATGTCCTCGAGCTTCTTCAGGACATAGCCGACATTGTCGTCGAGCTGCTTCATGCCGGCTTCGTTTTCGCCCCAGTCCTTGCCGCCCGGCTCGCCAACCATCGCTTGATATTTGGGCGGCAGCATCGTCGTGATGTGCATGCGGGCCGGGTTGTACCAGACGAAGAACGGCTTGCCGGTCTTCTTCGGGTCGTTACGGTCGAGGAAGTCGATCACGTGGGAGGAGATTTCCTCGTCCACTGTCCGCGACCTCTCCAGCCCGAGCGGACCCTCGTCCTTGCACATCTGATTCGCCTGGGTTCCGTCCGACGAAGTGCACGAGATCATTGGCCGCGGCGGGGTGAGGCAGACGGTCGTGGCCGGATCGACGGCGCCCGGCGGATCGCTAAGGCCCGGAACCGGCGTATTCTTGCATGGCGGCGCGATTGTTTGCGTGTTCCTGTCCTTGTTGATGTCCGGGAAGCTCACCTGCTCCATCGCGTCGAGATGGTAGAGGTAGCCGAAGAATTCCTGGAAACCGTGAGCGGTCGGCAAAGCCTCGGTATGGTCGCCGAGATGATTCTTGCCGAACTGGCCGGTCGTGTAGCCGAGGTCGTGGAGGAACTTGGCGACCGTCGGCGTGCCGGGCTTGAGATAGGTCGGGCTGCCGGGCAGTTGCGGGGGAATCATGCCGGTGCGCAACGGATACATGCCGGTGAAGAAGGCGTTGCGGCCCGAGGTGCAGCTCTGCATGGCGTAATAGTCCATGAACTGGCCGCCCTCTTGCCCGATCCGATCGATGTTGGGCGTTTCGCCGAGCGAGAGGCCGCGGTGATAGAGGCCGACCTGCATCCAGCCTATGTCGTCGGCCATAATGAACAGGATGTTGGGCTTCGACGTCGTCTGCGCACTCGTAGTTGTTGTTGTCTGCGCCATCGCGCTCGAGGGCGGCAGAAGCGCCGGCGTCGTCGCCAGCGCGGCGAGCGCCGCACCGAGCGAAAAGAGTGTTCGAGTCAGACGCATTGCTATCTCCTGTCAGAGGACCTCTGCGCTATAGTCGGTGCGGAGCTCGCAATTCCACGAGGCCGTGCAGAGCGGGAATGGGCCTTCCGGATGGACTGCCAGCGAGACGATAGTGAGAAATGCCGAAATCCGCTGTCCATTGTCATTTTGCGCAAAGGTCCGAGAACCTCAGCGTCAAAATGTCGCGAGTTGAAGGGGTGACTGTTGGGAGTGCCGCTCTTCAGCCGGGCGTCGGGCTTCGGTTCCCTGTTTTCCGTTTTTGAGGCCGAGCAGGGGGGCGAGGCGTTACGTCGGCTACGCCGTGAATCGGGATTTACCGTCGAGAGCTACGCGCCGTCGACGCTGGTGCCGTTTCCCGCGATGAACCGCGTTTACAATCTCGCGGCGAAGATGAACTGCGACGCCCAGTTCGGCGCCCGGGTCGGACAGAATATTCGGCTCGAGGACTTCGGCCCCTTCCTCGAATTTGCGCTGCAAGGCGAAACCCTCGGCAAAGTCATCGCACGTTGCATAGCCGCGCAGCCCCTTCACAGCAATCAACTGACCATGGACCTGCGCGTCGTCGGCGCCCAGGCGCGGTGGCGGCTTTGCTACCAGACCAACGCCGAGCCGACGGTCGAGCACCACGCGCAGATGTGCCTCATGCAGGCGTTGGGCACGATCCGACGCTACGCCGGCGCGGGCGACCGCTCGATCGAGCTTCTTGTTGCTGAGCCTTACGCGCCCGCCGCGCGGCTACTGGAAAGTCGTGTGGGTCTGGCGGTCCGGCCGCGGGCTGACGACTACGAACTGGCGTTTCCGGCGCGGTGGCTCGACCAATGGACGCCGATCGCCGCTCTGCCGCCCAACTTGCCCATCCAGGCTTTTGCGCCCTATCGCAACCGGCCGCTGCCCAGAGCGATGGCGGAGGCGGTGCTCGTCGCGCTCGAACTCCACGACGACCTGTCCGTCGTCGGGATCGAGAGGACCGCGTCCGAAATCGGCATGCCTCCAAGGACGCTGCAACATGCTCTGCGAAGGGAGGACGTGAGCTTCCGTGAGATCACCCGCCATTTGCGAATTCGGCGGGCGCGGCAGCTTCTCGCGACCACCGAAAGACCGCTCGCCGAGGTGGCGCTGCGCGCGGGCTATACGGACCCGTCGAACTTCCATCGCGCCTTCCTGTCGCGGACCGGAATGACGCCGGGGCGCTTTCGTGAGGCGCTGCGGTCGCACGGTTCGTCCGAAATCCGGAATGACGTCCGCTTAAAGCGTGCGACGGTGGCGCGACTTGACCGAACCCGGCTACCGCGGCCTGACCGCCCGCTCGCCTAAAGGCGGAGCGCGCCCTCGGCGATCACGGGTGACGCGCAAAACAAACCTTTTGGGAAAGCCGAAGACTATGTTATGATCTCTGTTGCGAAGAAGTTGCGACCAACTGCAGATGTAATACCAAGAGTCATGAGGTCTGACCGATGTGGGCCCATTCGCGCATTCCGATTGAGGTGATGGTTTCTGGCTGGGCGACGAGTTTGCGCCAGGCGTCGCAGGCGGCGTCGATGATGTCGTCGTAGGTTTCGAAGACGAGGTTTGAGAGCCAGTTGCCGCGCAGAAACTGCCAGATGTTTTCGACCGGGTTCAGCTCCGGCGCACGGGACGGCAGGAAGATCGGTGTGATGTTGCTCGGCACGTCGAGCTTCGCGGTGGTGTGCCATCCGGCGCGGTCGAGCAAGAGGACGGCGTGGGCGCCCTCGGCGACGTGGCGGGAGATTTCCTCGAGGTGAAGCTGCATCGCCTCGGTGTCGGCGAAGGGCAGCGCGAGCGCGGCCCCGACACCTCGGGCGGGACAAATGGCGCCGAAGAGATAGGCGCTCTCATAGCGCTGATCGGCAGGTTGGCGAGGCCGCGTTCCTCGCCTGGCCCACTGGCGCACCAGCCCGTTCTTCTGGCCGATGCGGGCTTCGTCCTGAAACCAGATCTCGATCGGCGTTGTCGCCGGCAGGCCGTCGAGATGAGCGCTCAGCGCGCGCGGGAAGTTTTTTTATATGCTTCGACAATCCGCTCGTCTTGAGCCGGATGGCGAGGCCGGACGCTCATGTGGGAAAAGCCGAGCTTCTTGAGAAGCTTGCCGACATAGCGCTGGTGATAGTCGACGCCGAAGCGCTGGGCGATGACGCACTTAAGATCAATCCGCCGCCAGCGCACGACGCCGTCGACTTTCCGGTCCGGCCCCCTCTCGACGATCTTCGCCAACTCATCCAGTTGTTCCGGCGACAGGCGCGGCGTCGGACCGTCCGTCCAGTTGTCGAAGAGCCCATCCGGACCAGTGGCGTTGAACCGGTGCACCCAGTCCCGCAAGGTCTGGCGATCCATGCCCCCGATCTTGGCCGCCTCGCCGCGATCCATTCCGTCGCGAACCGCCGCAAGCGACAGGAGCCGCCGGCTCTGATTGACGTCCTTCGAGCGCCGGGCCAGCGCCCGAAGCTCCTCAGCCGAATAGTCGTCTCGCAATTTCACCGCTGCTGGCATGGCGCGAATCCTCCGACCTCAAAGAGTCAGAAAACGCGCCAAGGGAATCCCCCCAATTAGTCAGACCGTGAGGCCTTTGGTATAATTTTTCGGAACCACGGACGTCTTTGCTCCGGCGCTCTACCTATCGATAACATAATGCACAGGTATATTAAGCGCGGGTGGAATGGACAATGGCGCCGCAACCAATTGAAAAGATTGAATCCACGAACCGAAAAGGCGCGCGCATGACAAGGACCCGGCCGTTCGCGCGACGGCTGCAAAAGTTGACAGTTTTTAACACTTAAGCGCTTGAAAAGGTTGAGTCGGAGCCAAAACTGCACACCCCTCGGTAGCCGGGCTCGTTGAACCCGGCCGCCGCCAGCGCCCCTTACCGTCCGGCCTCGTCGCCATGTCGGGTCGCCTCGAACAGGAACCAGGTCCGGCGCTCCGTCTCGTCGATCCACACTTCGATCAGGCTCGCGCTCGCGACGTCCTCGGCCTCATCGCAAACCCCGTGCGCCTCGCGCATGGACGCGGCCAGATTCTTGTTGTCCTCGCGCAGCTCCGCCAGCATATCGAGCGGCGAGACATACTCGGCGTCGTTGTCCTGCACGCGCTGGAGGCGCGCGACATTGCCGATCGAGCGCAGCGTCTGGCCGCCGATCCTGCGCACGCGCTCCGCGATCGGATCGGTCATCGCAAAAATCTGATCGGACTGCTCGTCCAGAAGCAGATGATAATCGCGAAAATGCGGGCCGGACATATGCCAGTGGAAGTTCTTGGTCTTCAGATAGAGCGCAAAAACATCGGCGAGCATCAGATTCAACGCCGCGGAAACGTCGCGGGTCGCGTTGGCGCCCAGGTCTGTAGGCGTTTGCAACGGCGCCGCGCGGCGCGCTTCAGCTTCTTTGGCTTTCATCGGGGGATCCTCCTCGAGGCGAGTTGAACACGAATTTCGCAAAAATTTGGGCTTGATCGAGGTCCGCAGCGTGGGGTCACTCGCGCGATCCGGCTGGTCTGCCAGAGATCAAACCATAGAGTTCCTCAGCGCTCGAATCCAGAAGGGATTTCGACATGCAATCGCGCGCCGCAGCATGGGGCCGCAAAACTGTCGCAGATTTTGACGAACACGCGGATTATGGCGGCGCCTCTTCAACCGGCGCGGTCGAGAGCCACCAGCCGTCGCCGGCGAGCCAGCAACTTTCGTCGGGCCCCTGCGGTGAGCGCCGCAGCGACTTGACGGCGGTGAAATCGGCGGCGGCAAGCGCGGAGGTCAGTCTCGCCTCGGCCTCGGCGTCGCGCCCGCCGACGCAGGGGATGATGCCGGTTCGGGAGGCAAAGCGAACGGAATAGCGTTCGCCGCGACGCGTGACCATAAGGAATGCGCCCCAGCGATTGGCGTTGGTGAGCGGAACCAGAAGCCGGCCGTTCTCCGCAAGCGAATCGAGCCAGGGGAGCGCAAGATGCGTGACGCCAGCGTTGACGACGATCACGTCGGCGGGCTCGTCGGCGCGATAGGCGAAGCCGTCGGTTGCAACGACGCGCGCCTGCGGCCAGGGCGCGAGGTTGTCGCGCGCTCGCGCGGCAAGGCCGGGATCGATTTCGAGCGCCGTTACTTTCCCGCCCCTGCCGACGATTCCGGCGAGGATCGCGCTATAGTAGCCGAGCCCTGCGCCGACATGAATCACGCGCTCGCCGCGCTTCAGATCAAGCTGGTCGAAGAGGCTCGCCCAAAGGCTCGGCTGTCCGTTGTTGAGCCGGCGCGTCTCGTCGATCGCGACGAGGACGTCGTGGCAAAGATGGCGTGGGTCGCCGTCGTCGGTGGTCCAGTAGTCCGGACCGCGCATGGGGCTCAAGATTCGCCACGGGCCCGGCCCGGCGAATCGCTCGCGCGGGATAGTGGCGAAGGCTTCGACGACGGCGGACGACCGGACGCGCGCGGTGTGCCGCAGCTCCTCGGCGAACCAGCGCCGCGCGGCGGCCATGTCGTCGGCGTCGTGCGTAAAGCGCATCCGAGCCGCCTCGCTAACGGTCCCGGCTCGAGCGCCCGATCTCCGGCGGCGGCTGCCGCGAGGCGAAAAAGAAGAGGGCGCTGAGAATCGTCAAATCGACGAAAGCCGGCGCGAGCAAAGCCCGGAACAGGACATCGTCCCAAGCCCAGGCCCCGAGATGGCTCTCGACAAAGTTCTGCGCCCAGGCCAGCGCCTTCGGCGAGAGCGCATAGAGCGCAGCGCCGGTCGATGTCGGCGCCCAGTCACCAGAGGCGATCCAGCGCGCCCCGTCGATGACGGCCGCCGCAAAGGCGCTGGCAAGAGCGATGAGACCGATGAACCGCGCCAGAACCCGCATGGCAGCCGCCGTTTCCACCGCGCCCGAGGACGGCGCTTATTTAAGCAACGCGTGCGCCGCTGTCCACGGGACCCGGGCCGCCACCGGGCCGCCCGCGCAGCTTGCGTCCGCTCTTCGCCCGGTGCTATGCGGCTCGTTCGCGCGCATATCATCAACGCGACAGGAGGGGTGGCCGAGCGGCTGAAGGCGCACGCCTGGAAAGTGTGTATGCGGGAAACCGTATCGCGGGTTCGAATCCCGCCCCCTCCGCCAGAGCTGCTAAGTATCGAATTGTAATCATTTTAGTTTTTTCCGCGATTGGGCTACGTGCCCCAAGATTTGCCCCAACATGGTTTTTGGGTCGCGCAACAAGCGAACCTCGTTGACCCCATTGTCAGTTTGTCCTTGGTCATTGCAAACGCGGACGACGGCGACCTACGCCAATTTGGACGCTGATTCGCTTCTCCGCGCAGGATGCCTTCCGCCGCACGTTTGTCGGCGGCGCCGTCATGATCACCGCCGGTGTCGAAGCCATGCCGCCCGATCGACGTCGCTCGCTCCTCGAGAAGGTGCGCGCCCTCGACGCCTTCACCGACGACAACGATCCCCACGCCGAACACGACTTTGGCTCGGTCGATGAAGGCGGCGTCCGCTGCTTTTGGAACTCGACGACCGCGCGAGACTGTTGCTATCGGACACACGTAAACTAACCCGGATACTGACCCGTTGGTTGGCTTTCAAGAATGCTTAACATTGTAAGGCGGCGCTCGAGCGTTGCCTTCGCCTGGCTGCGAACGAATAAATTGCCCTGAGGAGAACACACTTTCTCTAGAATGACCCGTCGCTGTCGTCGCGCCAGGAGAGGACACGAAAGGGCTCGGTCTCGTCTCGAAAGACCAGGATCACGATTTCGGCGCGCGCAGTGCGGCCGTTATCAAGCCGGATTTGCACCTGGACTCGGGTGGCTGGATTTGGGCTCGCGTTGGCCGAGGCGCCAGCGGATCCCAGGAGCCTCAACAAGGCCTGGCTGTCCCCCGGGTTTTGCGCGCGTTGCGCGAGGATTTTTTGCAGCCGCTCCGGCGTCATGCCAGGCAGAGCGGATAGGACCTCAGGCGGCGCGACGCGAACATCGATTTGGCCGATGCCACTATAAACAGTCACGAGCGGCAGAACGCGCTCGACGATATAGGCAGGGATGCCGAGCACCAGCGGCAGTTCGAGAACATTTTGAAACGGCCCCTGCCGGGGCTGATAATCAAGGCCGGCGCCTTTGTAGTCCGCGGCTTCGGCGTTTTGACCGGCGCCGTCCGCTTTCTTCCGCCAACCGACAATACGGTCCGCGAACGTCGCGGCACTGGAGGAGCTCGCGCCAACGGCGGTGAAAAGGCCCGCCAAGAGGGCTTTGGGCGCCGCATTAAGATCGATGCGGGCGCTTTCGGACGAAAAGCTCACGTTGATCGTCGATTGAGCCAACCGAACGGTGAAGGCGCCCTGGGGCGGGCGGACTTCGTCGGGGGCGGCGAGAAGCTGGTAGGCCGCCAGCTCGATTCCAGTCGATATGGCGTTTCTGATCCGTAACCGGTCGTCATTGATTCGGGTGGCAAATGCGGCATTGTCGACATAAACTAGATAGCTCGACGCGAGCGCGGCGAGCGCGGCAAGGATCCATAGGACGACGACAAGGATGAACCCGCTCTCTCGGCTCTTTGAACTCAACGCCGCTTGAGTTGAGCGTTCCGATCTCACGGCGGATTGCCAGCAAGTTGGCCTTGGCTGTTACGCTGCCCGGCCTGTTGCGCGCGCATTCCGTCGATGCATTTCTGGGAAGAGTGCTGAGTGACGCATTCCGCGGGAAGATCCGCGTGCAAGAGCGCCGCGGTCGAAACCGCCAGAACCTCATCAGTTGCAGCGTTGCGCACCTGGATTCGCACCGCGGCCGGTAAGACGACCTCGTCCCGCCAGGAATCGCGCCAGAGTCGGTCAGCTCCGGCGAAGGCGAAAGAGACCCGGTAGGGTACGCGTACCAGCACGACCGGATCAGCGAAATACAGTTGGGCGTCGAGGGGCAGATTAGGAACAAGCGGCTTGAACGGCGCGTGAGAGCGCACGAGCGCGAAGCCGTGCTCGTCGACGGTTTCCGCCAGTCGCACGAATTCTAGATGGGAGGCCGCTCCTGGGGCATTTGCGACCCGAACAAGGGTCACCGATTTTGCGTCGCCGACAAAAATCGCAAATTTGGACACGAGGTTGGGCGTGACGAATTCGGCCGCCTCGAGATCGGAGACCAGGCGCTGAAGACCGACGTCGACCGTTTCCAGGCGTTGCACGCGAACGAAGCCGCGATTCCAATTGGGCACCCATTGGCCGGTGACGGCGCTGAGCGCGGCGACAATTGCGCTCATCAACACGACAGATACCAGCGTCTCAACGAGGGAGAAACCAGCGACGCGCTGGTTTCCGGACGTTGCACGCCGCGCTCGCCCCTTCATTTGCCCGCAATCCTGACGAGCCGGATCATATCGAAGCTCAACGGCGCGCCGCCAGGACCTTGTATGGTGAGGACAATCGTCTCCGGCGTCCAGAACGTTTGCCCTCGGGGGGCGAGGAAGGCGTCGCTGAACGGTTTGGCGTCGAGCCGCCAGCGGTAGCCTGCCATCTCGCCGGACTGCGTTCGGTTTGCCAGCTGGTCGCGCCCGGGCAGCCCCGCAAGAATTTGTTGGGCGTTTTCCATCTCCGCCAGGTGACGTTCGACATATCGACTCGTCCGAAGCGACGACGCGGTCAATCCGCCGATCGCCGACAGCAAAATCATCATGATGGTCAGAGCAACGAGAGACTCGACGAGCGTGAACCCGCGCGAATGGTTACCTGGATGGAGAGTCGGAGGAAACAACCTCAGCGCCTCCCGTGAGCCAATTGACCCGGACTTGAAAACCGACGGATCCGCGCCGCAGTTGAATGGTCCCGCCGCACGACATGCCGCTGGGAAAGAAAACGATCGTGGCGCCGGCTTTCCGACCTTTGCATGTGTCGGCGAGCAAGGCGTCGAATCCAACGTCGCGCGGCAACTGAATGCGATCGGCGCCGGCGCCCGAGCGTATGGCCCCGGAGTTCGCGTCGAGCGCGGTCGCGACCTCAATGTGTCGCCGAATGGATGCGTTGCGATCCGCCGTCAAGAGTGCTGCAACCTCGAGAGCATAGGCTTCGAGCCTCGCATTGGAGGTCGCGCGCGGGATGGCCGGCAGAACGAGGGCGGCGAGCAACGCGATAATCCCGAGAACGCAAACGACTTCTATCAGCGTAAATCCCGCGGCGCGCCTCATGGCGCGGCTATTGCGATGTGCTCTTGATCTCAGCGGCGTCACCCGCGCCGCTTGGCTCACCGCTCGGGCCATACGAAGCGATTTCATAGGGCGCATGGTTCCCTGGAGAACGATAGATGTAGGGTCGACCCCAAGGATCGGTTGGAACAGATCCTGTTTTGAGGTAAGGCCCGTTCCACGACGCGGAATTCGCCGGCCGCTGCACGAGCGCCGGGAGACCCTCTGAGGACGACGGATAGCGCCCGTTATCGAGATAGAACAGGTCGAGCGCCGAAGAGAAGCTTTCGATTTGAATTCGCGCCGCCTTGACCTTCGATTCGCCTAAGTAATTCAGTACGCGTGGTCCCACCAACGCCATGATCAGGCCGATGATCGTGATGACCACGAGCATTTCGACGAGCGTGAATCCGTGTTCGCCCTCTCGGCGGTGAGAGCGGCTTTGGAAGAATCGACGAACGCCGTCCATTTTCGGCTTCCCTCTGTGACGAATTTACTGTGCTATTTGATTGACCGACAGGAGGGCGGTCATGACCGAGACGATAAGACCGCCGACGATCACGCTTATCACGATGATTGAGGCGGGGCCGATTATCCCGACCAGCCGGTTAAGGCTGCGTTGAAGCTTGGCGTCGTAAACGTCGGCGACGCGCGCGGCCAGCATCGACAATTGCCCGGAATCTTCTCCCAGACGCAAGGTTCGCACCGCCATTGATGGGAGCGCTCGCGTCTGCGCCAGCGCGTCCGACAGCTTGCCCCCCTGACGCACCTTGTCCACGACTTCGGTCCAGATTGAGATGTCGCTGGACGTCGCCATCATATCGGCGAGAATGCGCAGGCTCGCCGGCAAGGTCACCCCGCTCGCCAGGAGCAGGCCAAGGTTGCGACAAAAAAGGGCCGTCCGGCTATACCCCAGCACCGGACGCACAAGCGGAAGGCGCGAGGCCGCGTCGATCGTGCGAGCGCGGACAGCCGGCCGTCGAGAGAAAAGAAGGCCGATCGACAGCAGGCACGTCAGAGCGATGAGAACTGTATTCGTGTCCTTGCGCAGGAAATCGGAAATGTCGAGAAAGGTCACAAGAACTGGATCCAGTTTTGCGTTAAAGTCTTGAAACACGTTGGCGAATTGCGGCAAAACGACGAGGAGGAAGAACAACAGCACGCCGCCGGCCGCCGCCAGCAGGAACGCCGGATATCGCAATGTGTCGGACACATGGCGACGCAGGGCCTCCGCCCGCTGACGCTCCCCGCTGATCGCCTCCAGGATCGGCGCCAAATTTCCCGACGCCTCGCCCACACGGGCGAGCGCAACGTAAATCGGAGGGAAGACGGCCGAATGGTGCGAAATTGCATCGGCGAAGCTCTCTCCGGCGAGAATTGCAGCGGTCACCTTCTTTGCCGTCGAGCGCATGCGGCCGATATCGGAGTCGGCCGCGAGCAGCTCCAGGGCCTCGTTGATTCTGACGCCGGTGCGCAGCAGCAAGGCGAGATCGCCGGTGAAGACCGTGACGTCCTCCGGCCGCGGCCGCGAAAACAGCCCGAAGCCATCGCCGCGCTTGATCGGCGCATCGGTTTCCTGGGCGACCGAGTCGATGGGTATCAACCCGAGATATTCGATACGTCGTCCGACCTCCGCCGCGGTCGGCGCCGCAATCGACCCGCTGACGACCTCGCCGACTTGGCTCAGAGCCCTGTAACTGAAGGTCGGCATTGCCTCACCGCATGGTCGTGACGCGTAGCGCTTCGGCGAAGGATGTGGCGCCAGTGCGACATTTACTGACGGCGTCGTCAATCATAGTCGTCATGCCCGCCTTCATCGCCGCTGCGTCGAGCCTTCGGGACTCTGCGTTCGGCCCGATGAGGTCCCGGGCCTCCCCGGTGACGTCGAAGACCTCGAATACGCCAGAACGGCCGCGATATCCGACGCCGCCGCAATGCTCGCAGCCTTTGGGACTGAAAACTCGCTCGCCGAGTTTGAACCCCATCGTCGCGAGCCGCGGATCGGTGTCGAAATCGGCGCCGCTCAAGGTCCGCTGCGTCTTGCAGCGGTCGCAAAGCAACCGCACCAGCCGCTGGGCGATGACCGCTCGCAAAGTCGATTTCAGCAGGAACGCCTCGACGCCCAAGTCGATGAGCCTTGGAACCGCCGCGGTTGAGGTCTCCGTGTGCAGCGTTGTGAGAACGAGATGGCCGGTGAGCGCCGCATGAACTGCTATGCTCGCGGTCTCAGCGTCACGCACTTCGCCCACCATGATGACGTCCGGATCCTGCCGAACAAAGGCGCGCATTGCGGTGGCGAAGGTAAGTCCGATCGCCGGCTTCACCTGAGCTTGATTGATACCGGGGATTTCGTATTCGACGGGGTCCTCGATGGTGAGAATCTTGCGCGAGGGCGAATTGAGCGCCGAGAGCATCGTCGCAAGCGTCGTGGTCTTGCCGCTGCCCGTGGGGCCGGTGACCGCGACCATGCCGCTCGGTAGATCGAGAAGGCTGCGCAACCTTTTTTCGTCAGACGCCGACAGGCCCAGTCTGGGAATGTCCAGCAGGCCGCGGTCGCGCGGCAAGAGGCGCAGGACCGCGGACTCACCGTGCTGAGTCGGCATTGTCGCGACGCGGATGTCGATGTCCGCGCCGGCCGCGCGCAATCGCGTCGCGCCGTCCTGGGGAAGACGCCGTTCGGCGATGTTGAGTCCGGCAAGGATCTTGACGCGGGAGACGACCGCCTGAGGCGGCACATGAGCCGGCGCGGCGACCGCTCGCAACAGGCCGTCGACGCGCATGCGAACAGTGAGCCCGTCGCGAAGGGGCTCGATATGGATATCGCTCGCGCGCAGCTCGACCGCTTTCTCGATGAGGTCATTGACCGCACGCACGACGGGCGCGCCGCTGGCCAAGTCCCGCAAATTGTCAACGCTCTCGTCGGCGGCTCCGACCTTGCGCGCGCTCTCGCGACCGCCGCCGGTCGCCTCGTCGGCCTCCAGCTTGTCGCCCAAAACCGTCGCAATGTCGTCGAATGAGGCCGTCACGATTTCAAAGGGCGATCCAAGAACAATTTCAGCCGCCCGCAGCGCCTCCGCGTCAGCGGGATCGCCAGCGGCCAGCGAGAGCGTTCCATCGCCGGTCTCGAATGGGAACATCGAAGCGTCGCGCAAGAACCTCGGCGCGAAGCGATCCGCCAATGAACGGAACTCCGTCAATTCCAAAAGCGTCATTCTGCGCAAGCCGAAAAACGTGGCGACTTCGTCGGCAAATTCATGAGAGGAGAGGCTCGTCGATCTCCACAATCGCTTCAGCAGCGAATTTGAATCCAGTGCCGCGTCCGAGCGGAATATTTTCAACTTGATCGGATCTAGTAACCCCTTTTCTCCTAGGTAACTTGTAAAAGCTGGGACGTGTTCCTCCTTATCGATTATTAAGGTGCAAAGTTCGCTGCGGATGTTCATTGGGATGACCCGACTGATTATAAAAACGCTGTCGCGACGCACTACACAAAACTGACGCTATACCGACCATTTTGAATTTGTTGCATCAAGGAAGCGTTTAAGTCGGGAACTCATTGTTAACATCATGCGCGCAGCCACGCTCGAGTCGCTCTTGGGTGGAGATCGGGGTATCTTAACTGCCCCAAGCCCTCAGCGGGCTTTGAATGATAGATTGTTCTCATACCCAATGGCGCGCCACTTTTCAAGGCGGATGCCCCCTACATAGATTGTCGATTATCTTACAGTCGAACTCTCGGATATGAAACCCAAAGCAGGTTTACAGTGTATGCTTGCTTTGCGTAATGTCAATATTGCGTACAATCTCTTAAGATATTTTTCAATTCAACAAAGCAAAACCGCTGGGATGCGTTCTTCTTGCGCTCTTTTACGACTCTCCCTCAAAACACTATCTCGACCTGCGACCAACAGGTGGTCAATCGACGGAACTTTATGAATAACGGGACTCGGCAATTTCAAGGTAAAGACGTCATGAGCAAGAAAATGCGCAACAGCAAAACCGGGAACCCAGCGGAAGATAGGGGAGATATTCCTGGCATAGGGTGACGACATCTCAATTGTTAACACTGGAACTCCTACGAATATAGCCTGAATTGGCAACGTTACGGATCAAATGTATAATACATTTTATTCACACAGAAAATTTATACCCTTCGAATTTGAGTAGCGTCGTTGATCCTGTTCTGCTAGGAGTTAAAAAACGAACGCGTTGTCGCTCAATGCGCACTTACGAGAACCAAACCTACGACTGTTAACAATCAGCTGCGCTCGGAATTCGAGCACATAGGGCTGTGGACGGGGACGCAGATTGACGAACCGGAGACTGAACCTATCCGATGTCTCTCGGTTGTGCGCGCCCTTGGCGCTGGCGCTGTCGTGTCTCAGCGGCTGCCTTCAAACAGCGTCCGACGTCGGCAGCAAAGACCCTCCGAACGCCTACGACGCCATTCGATCGGCCGATCTGCAACCACGTTTCCCACAGGCGACGCGAGATACAAACACCGCCGGGGCCTCGCCAGCGCCGGCCAGCTACTACGGAACTCCGGCGGATGCTGTCGGAACTCCGGCGGATGCTGTCGGAACTCCGGTGGGCGCTGTCGTCGATCCGCCCCCGGTGCACGACGGCGCGGAGGGATTTGCATTGAACTTCGAGAATACGCCAGTCTCGACGGTCGCCAAGGTCGTTTTGGGCGACATCCTAAACGTGGGCTATGTGATCGATCCGCGCGCACAGGGCACGATCAGTCTGTCATCCGGTCGACCTGTCGCAAAGAGCGACATGCTTTTTGTTCTCGAAAACGCGCTGCGGGTTAATAACTTGGTTCTGATTCGGGACCCCGTCGGCTATCGCATCCTCCCCGCGACTGATGGAACTGTCGGGTCAGTCGACCGCTCCAGTGCCGATGGCGGAGTCGAACCCGGATATGGCTTGACCGTCATCCCGGTCCAATACGTATCGGGCGCGACGCTGGTCAAGTTGATGGAAGGCTTCGCCTCCAAACCGGGCATGATCCGAACGGACCCCAGCGGCAAGATCTTGCTCGTCTTGGGAACTGGCCCAGAGCGTCAGACCGCTGTCGACACCGTTCGTAGCTTCGATGTCGACTGGTTGCGCGGTCAGTCTGTCGGCATTTACCCGGTGTCGAATGGCGCGCCCGCTCAGATGGTCACGGAGTTGGAAAATGTTATGGACTCGGGCGAGAGTGGAATGGGTCATAATCTGGTGAAATTCCAGGCGCTCGAGCGGCAAAACTCGGTTTTGGTCGTGGCCTCTAAGCCCCAATTGTTGCGAGCGGCGTCTTTATGGATTTCAAGATTAGACAAGTCGGCGGTGGCCAGCACCGGGGTCAAGGTCTATCGCGTGAAATATGGCGACGCGAAGCAGATGGCCGCGCTGCTAAGCAATATATTCACCGGCGGAGCATCTACGGGCCTTGAGTCGCCTTCGAATCAGATCGCGCCCAACTCGGGGGCGACGACCTTGAGCGCGGTGGAGCGTCTAACCGGCGGGCCGAGGCAGGAAGCCCAGAACGGGAACGTGCCGCCGGCGGGCCAAGCCGGTCAGGGCACCGAATCCGCGGCCGCCATCTCGACGGCGGGGACGCTCGGCCCCTTGGGCGGAGGCGCCGGCGGTTCCGGTGCGAGCCCGCTCCCCGGCGTGCGCTTCACGGCCGACGTGGCCAACAATTCGATTCTCGTTTACGCCGACGAGGAAGACTACCGGATCGTTGAGCGCGCTATCAATCAGCTGGATCGCCCAAGATTGCAGGTCGCCATCGATGTCACCATCGCCGAAGTCACGCTCAACGACCAATTGGACTATGGCGTGCAGTTCTTCCTCGACAAGGGAGCGCTAATGAACGTCTCCCAGAGTTCTCTGCCAATCACGCCGTCCCTGCCGGGGTTCAACGTTGTGTTGGGAAATGCGCTCTCACCGCGGGTGGTCATTAACGCGTTGCACCAGTACACCGACGTCAAGATTCTTTCGAATCCGTCTCTAGTGGTCGTCGACAACCAGCCAGCAACGCTGGAAGTCGGCGATCAGGTGCCAATCTCGACCGGTAGCGCGACAGTGCTCAGCGCGAACAATGCGGTCGTAAACACAGTTGACTATAAAAACACCGGCATAATCCTGAACGTCCAGCCACGCGTGAACTCCAACGGCACCGTCCTGCTCGACATCGAGCAGGAAATCAGCGCTGTGGTCAACGACCTCAGCGCCGGCAGCGCCCCCACCTCGACCACCACCAATCTGACGCCGACGATCTCAGTGCGTAGAGTGAAGAGCGAATTGTCGGTGGCCAATGGACAGACCGTGTTGCTAGCCGGATTGATCAGCGAAACTCAGAACGTTGCCCATTCTGGCATTCCAATCCTCGACCAAATTCCATTTTTGGGCAATGCTGCCTCGTCGAAGAACAACTCGATCACCCGCACCGAACTAATTCTCTTCATTCGGCCTCAGATCATCCGTGACGGCGTCGACGCGTCCGTAGTCGCGGAGCAACTGCGATCGAAGATGCGCGGCGGACAGCTGGGTTCGCTTGGCCTGCCCAAGCTTTTTGCGCCACAGCCGCCGCGGACGCTGCAGTGACCACTCTCGAACGCGCCGTCATTCCGCACGCCCCTCCGGACTCTGTCGATTCGCTCGAGCACGTGGCCGCAGAGACGCGCCAGACGCCAAGGCCAGGCCTACGCCTTGGATGGCGCCTCGCCGGCGCGGGTGTCTTACTTGCCAGTTTTGCGGTTGCGCCCGGCGTAGAGGGCGCGCTCGGCGGCGCGCTCGGCCTCCTCATGCTTGGGATCGCAGCAGTGGACGGCTCGTCGCTTTGTCGTTCCCGAACATACTGAGCGCGGGCGCGATTCGCGCTCGGCCTCATCCACGCGGCGATAGTCGAGCCCCAACTCCGCTCTCGAAGGCGCACTGATGGCGCTTTCGCGCGCAGCTTTTGCAGCTGGATTGTTTCTGCTCGTGCGGATCGTTTATCGCCGCCTTCGGGGGCGCGATGGACTTGGTCTTGGCGACGTAAAATTGGCAGGGGCGGCGGGCGCATGGCTCAGCCTGCCGATGCTGCCGATTTCGATCGAAATTGCGGCGGTCACGGCGCTGGCCGCCTATGCCTTTCGTCAGAGGAAGCGCGCCCGTCTCCTCCGCGCCGCGGGTCGGATTCCGTTCGGAGCGTTTTTTGCGCCGGCGATATGGTTGGGTTGGATGCTGGATACGATGCTCCCCACTTTGAACTAAGTGGCTTCACTAGGGAGGCTTCTGCGGTTGTCGAAAGCCGCCGGTAAAGACGCAATTTCGCTATCGATGGCGCTGGACGCACGCCGTGCGTTTCGGCTGATCCTTTTTCTCCTGCTGTCGACGGCTTTCGTCCCGGCCGCGCGCGCCGAACTCCTTTGCGGCCGGCGCGCGGGCTTATGCCGCCCAGAACTACGTGCTGTCGGGCGAGATTTTTGCTCGCCTTGCCGAGCAGGGCGATCCGCGCGCGCAGACCTATCTCGGCGTGATGTATCTGCGCGGTCGGGGAGTCCCGCAGAATTTCGACGCCGCAGCCTTCTGGCTCCACTTTGCGGCGGAGGCCGGCCTGCCTGAGGCCCAATACTTCCTCGGGCTGATGTACGACAAGGGCCAGGGCGTGGCTCAGGACTTCGTGGTCGCCCACGCGTGGCTAAACCTCGCGGTGGCGCATGCTGAGCCGGGACAGCGCGGCCGCTGGGTGCTTATCCGCGACGCGGTCGCCTCAAAGATGACCCAGGCGCAACTCGCCCAAGCTCGCCTGCTGGCTTATACGTGGCGGCCCGAACCGCCCCTGGCGTTTGAGTGGCGTCCAGACCCGCCTCGATGATCGCATTTTCGCGTGTCGGCGAAGTCGCGCCCGACCGACGACCTCATGCGCGCCCAAGCCGCCACCCTCACTCTTCGAGAAACTCTCGATGCGGCTCCAGTTTCGGACGCAGGTAACCTCCCATCTTGCTCGCCGCGAGCGAACCTTCCGAGAGGCACTCCACGTCGGAGGACCATCGTCAGCGGCGGCGAGCGTCGACTTTGCGCGGGCGGTCGCTTTTCGCATAACGAGAATCTTGGCGACTTCCCGCACCCGCCCCTGCGTGTGCGCGATATTGCGCACCCAGTTGATAGAGGCCAGCGGCAGTGGTGTCGCCGAAGAGTTTGGATGGCTCCTTGCCCAGCTGTTCATCAAGGAGCGGCCGATTGGGTTCGTTTCGCCAAAATGAGCGAACCAATTATACATAACTGCAAAGCGCAATATTAACGTAGGTTTAACTTTCCAACGCGGCAAAACTAAGCGTCCGCGCCAAACTTGCGGATTGCAAATTTGCGTCTCGACAAAGCGCGTCGCTCGTATCGATCAAACGCGGCAAGTTGGGAAATTCGCTCCATTAAAATGGCCACAAGCTTTTCGTCGGGAGCCTGCAGCGGTTGATAATTTGGATCGCTCAGGCTCCCTGAGATGAGGCGCCAACGGCAGTTGCGCACGCGATCAAGATCGACTTGAGATTCAGCGATCCGCCGCGCGTCCTCCAGCAACTCAGCGTCTGCGTCAGGGCCTGCAATTTTGCGCGCGACTTCTGCGGCGCGAGCACCGGGTCCGAGAGGACTGAGAGATTCAAGCCATGACGCAACGCGTTTTGCGCGGAACGAGCCTTTCCGGCCGCAGTCTTCGGCCCGGTGCTCGATTTCGCGTTAGCGCGATTGGCGGTCTGTTGGCGCTCGCTGGTCAAGGCGCCGACCCTCCGCTCACTTCGCCGGTTTCGACGTCGCGAGACTCCGCGTACTCAAACTTCATCGACCGCTCGGCGCATTGCAGCGCCGAGTGCTTCGCGGTGACGGTCTATCTCGCGCAGGGCGTTGTTGCGACGGGCCTCCGAACTTGCAAGCATGCGATCGAAGCGCTCGAAAAAGTCATTACCTCCGCTAGCGCTTCGGCCATAACATCGTCCATTGTTAGGTCACCTTTCTTCAGCATTTCTGTAAATTCTTGGCGCTTGCCGACTTTGCCGCTGGCCCACTGCTCGGCGAATCCGGGCCCGGGCATTCGCAAGACAAAGCCGCTATTATCTATCCTAGAATGTATCGCTGCGACCCCCTTCGCTGCGGCGGCCCTCCACAATCCCGCCTTGGCGCGACGCATTCGCAAGATTTTCCATGGGGTGCGTCACGGTTAGCTGAGACATCTGGCTGCGGTAATTGAACCGCAACCGGAGGTTTCGAAATGACGATTGATGCAGGGCTGAAGCCCGAGGGGGCGCCGCAGCGCTCCCCCATAGCTGGCGCAGGCGCCCCCTCGGGCGTTGATGCAGGACCGAAGCGCTATTCGGTCCAGCGCAAGATGGCGGTGGTGGCGCGTTTGTTGCGGGGCGAACCGTTGGAGGTCGTGGCCCGGGAAGCGAATGTCTCTGTGGCCAAGCTGACCGAATGGCGGGACCGAGCGCTCGCCGGCGCGGCGTCAGCCCTGAAGGAACGCGAGCGCGACGATCGCGAGGATGAAATCGCCCGCCTGAAATCCAAGGTGGGCGAGATCACCATGGACAACGAATTGCTGTCCGCCAAGATCGCCGCCATGGAGGCCAAAAGCCCTTTGGCCCGAAGGAGGTCGAGACGATGAGCCAGACGGTCTCGCCTTCCACGTCTCGTTGTTATGGCCTGGCGCGGGTCTCGCGCGCGTGGAGTGTTTCGCGCGCCGGCGTGTATCGCTTTCTCAAGGGAACGCCGTCGCCTGCGATCGCCCGTCGCCCCGGTCCGACAGGCCCTTGTCCGGATGCTGACCTGGCCGATCATATCCGCCGGGAAATCGAAGCGTCCGACTTTCACGGCGAAGGCTATCGCAAACTATGGGCGCGACTGCGCGTTGCCGGGGTTCGCTCAAGCCCTCGCCGGGTGCGCCGGGTGATGGGAGAGAACGGCTTGCTCGCGCCCCATCGCGTCGGGCGCAACCAAGAGAAGACGCACGACGGAATCATCGTCACCGACAAGGTCAATGAAATGTGGGGAACGGACATGAGCCAGACCGTCACCCTCGAGGAAGGGCGGGCCTATGTTTTCGTCGCCGTCGAACACGCGAACTCAGAAATCATCGGCATTCACGCCGCGCGTTCAGCCAATCGCTTCGAGGCGCTGGAGCCGGTCCGGCAGGGGGTGCATCGCTGCTTCGGCTCCATCGCGCCCGGTGTGGCGCGTGGGCTCAAGCTGCGTCACGATCACGGCTCCAATTACATGTCCGGCGATTTCCAGGACGAGATCAAATGTCTGGGCATCGAAGCTTCGCCATCCTTCGTGCGCGAACCCGAGGGCAATGGCGTCGCCGAGCGCTTCATCCGAACCTTGAAGGAGAACTTGCTCTGGGTGCGGACGTTCAAAACCATCGAGGAACTGCGCGCCGAGCTCGTCGCATTCGCCAGGCGCTATAATGAAACTTGGCTCGTCGCGCGGCATGGATACAAAACGCCCGCGAGGGTCAGAGAGGAGCAAACCATGTCACGAATTGCAATTGACCCGACGCTCGCAGCCACCTTACCCTTGGCCGCCTGAGCAAGCGCAGCCGGGTGTCTCAAAACCGTGCCACACTACACGCAAGATTTTCCAAGTTAGATCGATGACATCTCGGGTGAGAAAATCCTCGATCGCATCTCTCGGCCGAGCGACGGCGACGACGCGTGTTGCAACGCTGTCGTAGTCGGTTTGCGCCTCGCCGGTTAATAGTGGCGCCGCGCTGATTCCGATGACACGATCAAGAACGTCCGGAACTCGACGAGAGTGCGACAGAGGATGACGGTGCGGCTTTCGTCTTCGGCACAATGACAACCCAGCGAATCAGATCTAGGTGTGTGGTCCCGGAATGAGATGGCGCGGGTTGATTTTGAAGGCGGCGGGGTCGTTTGTCCAAGCACTGCAGATGGCCTGATAGGGCGTTCGCCATTTTAGCGCCTTTAGGTGCTTGGCGAAGTTGTAGGCTGTGACGAAGGCCAGTACGTGCGCCTTGAGGCTTTCGAGGTCTTCGTAGTGGAAGACTTTGACCGTGGCGTCTTTGATGGTGCGGTTCATTCGCTCTGCCTGGCCGTTGGTCCAGGGATGGTAGGGCTTGGTCAACCGATGCTCGATCCCATGTTCGATGCAGACGCGATCGAAGATGTGCGGGCCGAGGAAACGCCGGCTGGGGCCTTCGCGATTCTTGGGCAGATCGGCGAAGGCCATACCGTTATCGGTTAGCACGGTGTGGATTTTGTAGGGGAAGGCGGCCACGACATTTCTCACAAAAGCTGCTCCCTCCTTCTTTCCGGCGCTGTCGTGGAACTCGACGTAGGTGAATTTCGAGACCCGGTCGATCGCCAGGAACATGACCAGCTTGCCGTCGGTGTGTCGCAGTTCGCAGCTGTCGATGTGGACATAGCCGATCTGGTAGCTCTTGAACCGGTTGCGCTTGTCGCTGGCCTCTTCCTTCGGAAGCCTGGAGATCCCATGCCGCTGGAGGCAACGGTGCAGCGCGCTCCGGCTGAGGTTGGGAATGGTATCCCTCAGGCAGCCCAGCACGTCGTCCAGCGGCAACAGCGTCTTCTGGCGGAACGCTACCACGATGGCTTCCTCGGCTGGCGTCAGCACCGTGCTCTTCGGAGCCTTCGGCCCCATCGGCGCATCGGCCGTCGTGGTCCGCTGGCGCCACTTCCGCACAGTCTTGGGGTTCAGGTCGTAGCGCGCTGCCAGGGAGCGGGCGCTGTCTTTCGACGCTTGGAGCTCGGCTCGAATACGCGGCGTCGTGCGGGCGCTGCCATGCAGAACGTATAAAATTCCTTGACAAGAAATCACCTTATATGAACATAGGCCCATTGGCCCCCAATCCTGACAGCGAGCAATCTCAGGAACCGATTGATGCACCATGTTCATTCCCGGGACTGCACGACATTATGAGTCCCGACGAGTCGGCGCTGATCAGGCTCTGGAAAGAAAAGCGTGGCGAGGCCGAGCCAGAGGATCTGTCGGGCAATCTCATCGTTCAACTGGGCGTCGCCACCGAGGCGCTCAACCAGACCTGGTACGAGCGCAACACCGGACGGGTCATCACCGACGTTCAGCGCTGGGTTCGGCACCCCGTGCATCGATATCTGGCGGCGACCCTAGATGGGTTCGTCAACGACCTCGACGCCGTGTTCGAGGGCAAGTTCATGCTGCCCTGGTCGTTCTCGGAAGAAGCTGCGGTCGAAAAGCACATGGCGCAGCTGCAGCACAGCATGTGGGTGACCAACGCTCGGTCGGCGGTCCTCTCGATCATCACCGGAGGGGGAAAATGGGTCGAGATGACCGTCCCCGGCGACGCGCTCTACCAGCACTTTCTGGTCACGGCCGAGCGCCGGTTCTGGCGCTGCGTCCAAACCGGGGATACCCCGCGCCCATATGGGGTCGAGCCACCTCGGCCGCGGATCGAAGGGGTTCGCGTCGTCGACATGAGCGAGTCCAATTCCTGGTCGGAGTTCGCTGGTCTCTCTCTGCGCCACCCACTCCGCCTTTCTCGACCATGAGAGGGCCAAGTCGGAACTCAAGGCCCTGATGCCGGAGGACGCGAAGGAAGCCTCCGGCCATGGCGTCCGGGCCAAGCGATCGAAGTCGGGGGCGATCAGCTTTGATCTTCTGGAGCATGATGAGGAGGCGAGACATGCAGCGGTCTAGCGAAAGCATTGGGGCGATCGCTGCGGCGTTGGCCAAGGCTCAAGGAGAGCTCACCAATCCGGAGAAGTCTCTCACCGCGACCATTCGGGCGCTAAACCCGCGCGATCATGACCAGACCTTTCGCTATGCGGCGCTCTCGAGCGGCCTCGACATCGTGCGGAAAGCTCTCGGCGGGCATGAGATCGCGACCGTCCAGACGACGGCGATCGACAACGAGGCGGGGCTTATCCGCCTCACCACGACGCTTGCCCACTCGTCGGGGGAGTGGCTGTCGTCGGAATGGCCGGTCTGCCCGATCAGCGAAACGGCGGCCCCGCGCCGGATGGGAGCGGCGCTCACCTATGCGCGGCGCTATGCCCTATTCACGCTGGTCGGGATAGCGGGAGAAGACGACCTCGACGCGCCGGAGCTTGCCGAGGGCAGAAAGGCGGACGCCGCCAACGAGGGCGGCGCTGCTGCCAATGACCGCGTAGCCGTGCGACTGAGACCCAAGGCGGCGGTAGAGGAAAGGACGCCCGTGACGTCAGCTCTCACACGCAAGGAGAAAGCCGCCCGTCCTGCCCGGCCGGTCCTTGGACCGGAACAATCTGCGGCGCTGCGAGAGCAGTTGCTCGCCGACATCTGCCGACTCACATCTTCGGACGAGGCCGCAGCCTGGGTCCACAAGAACCTTGCCGCCAAGAACACGATGATCATAGACGACGCCGACGCGGTCGAAGCCGGCTTCCGGGAAAGGCTCGCAACGATCGAGGTTGTGTCCGCCGCTGGTCAAGGAGGCGCGAATCCGGGGCCGGCATTAGAAACGGCGCCTCCGGTCGGGGAGCCTTTCCTCACCGCAATGGACGCCGCCGCCTCGGCTCCGATCATCTTGCCCTCAAGCCCCGGCTTACGCCGCCGACGCGTTGCGGCGAAAACCATCCGCCTGCGCGACAAGGAGCACTGCAAGTTCGTCGCGACTCAACCCTGCGTCGTCTGCGGCCGGACGCCCTCCGAAGCGCATCACATTCGGTTCGCCCAACCGCGCGCACTCGGCCGAAAGGTCAGCGACGAATACACGGTCCCAGTCTGCCGGCTCCATCACCGCGATCTGCACGCCTATGGCGATGAAGCCTCGTGGTGGGCCGGGGTTAGCATCGACCCGTTGCCCATCGCTCTCGAGCTGTGGCAAAGATCGCGGTCGGAGGAAAGCGCGTGAGGAGGCGAGATCCAACCGCGGTCGACGCGGCGTGCCCTTAAATTGCTATGGACGGCTTTCTTTGGCTGCGAGCAAATTTTCCTACACGAGAAGCCGGCACCGCACTCAGCGCTCCGATGATCGCTGGAAGACGTGGCGCCTCCCTCAGCCATCCCCTCATTTTTCATACGCGCGAGAAAGTCTGAGCCAAGGCTCTGTTTTGGGTGATGTATTCGCTGAACCGCTCGACGAGCGGCCGCAGGCGGACCTCCGGCATGTTCGGGATCAACTCGTAGAGCATACAGCCCTGCCGGAACAGCGAATGGGTCCGATGTTTGGCGGTGTTGACCTTGAGGTGGCGGTCCATGCCGAGGCTTTCGCCGGCGGCGCCGAGCAGCGTCAGGAGAACGATGGCGAAGGCGTTCAAGAGAAGAAGCCGGTCGCGCCGTTGCGGATCGGCGATGCGAAGAACGCTTAGGCCCATGCCGAAACGAAGGTCCTTGGTGTCGCGAAAGCCCGGCTCGATCGTCCAGCGCTTGGCGTAAGAGTTCATGATCTCGCGTGCGCTCGCCTCGGCGTTGCTGGCGGCCAGACACCAGGCCTCCTTCATGTCTTTGGCCTTGACGCAGACGACCGCCCCGACCTTGTGGCGGCCCGCCGTGACCTCGGCGTCGCGCAGCTTGCGCGCTCGTCCGCCCGTCCCGGTCCATGCGGCGGCGGCGCGCGTTTCGCCATCGGCCGCGCTGACATGGATGTTGCCGCGAAACCGGATGACGTAGGCGAAGCCCAACGTCTCGAGATAGGCGAACAGCTTAGTGTCGCCGAAGCCGCGATCGGCCAGGATCGTCACCGCGACGCCCTCGGGCAGAACCTCGGCCAAGCGAGCCAGGCAGAGGTCCTCATAGTCGTTGCGCTTGTCTTTCAGTTCGTCCTTCAAGACGGTCAGCCACAGCAAAGGCGTCGCCCGGCCGTGGTTGGTAATCAGGTTCAAGGCCAGCGTCGTTTGATCGTCGGCGTCGAAGTCGGTCCAGTCCATGGCGACGACGATCGTCTTGCGCTGGCCAACGACTTCCGCCACCCACGGGGCGAACATGTCCCACACGACAATGCCCTGATTGCTCAACAGCCGATCGACCTGCTTGACGGCGTGCTTGCTGAGCAGGCCGCGCGCCTGAGCCAAGGACTGGCCGATGATCGACACCGCCAGCGATGCGCTCGTCATCACGCCGAGCGTGCCATTGGCCAGCGACTTCAAACGCTTCGCATGGAGGTCTTCGGCGAATATGCCGTCGAGATAATTTTGAATGAAATCAACGCGCTTGGTCACACGGTTCATGGCGCAGGCTCATCATGAGGTGATTCGATATCCTCATGAATTCGCTGCAAAATAGGGCCAACATGAGTCCTTCACGAAATGAGGGGATTCATGAGGGCGCCTCCTTCTTCATTGCTCGGTTAATCTAGGATCCCGAACTGGACGGACCGCTTGGGCAAGTGTCGTAACGCGCAAACTGCCCAGCGGAATCAGCGATAACCTGCCGAAAAGCCTAGATTTGCAGAAGGAAGACATATTTGGATTTTATTGTGCCGGGTTTTGATTTCGTTGTGCCGGATTTTGGTTTCGCCAGGCCGGGGGGGGAGGTGGGATTCTGGGTTTAAAGCGCGGCGCCGGGCTCTGCTGCGCCGAGCTCTCTTGCGCAGCGGGTTCGGGGAGATCGAGCGTCACCGTGCGGCCGCTCCCGTCCAATATCACCGACCGCGGATCGACGGAGCGCAATATCCATCCGGAGTTGCTGTCGCCCTCCTTGACCCCTGTTGCAGTCTTAAGCGCTTCATTAAAGAAAATCGCGATTCGACTGTTCTCGCCGATGATCGTTCCAACCAGAGTGAGGGGCGGCGTCTCTGGCGCAGGCGGTGGCACGGTCGGGGTTGGCGCTGGCGCGGCGGCGACCGTCGGCGTCCGCGGGCGGCGCGACGCGGAGAAAAGCGGGCGATCGCGAGTCGCAGAGAGCTTCGAAATGGGAATGGCCCACAAGGGATTCCCCGCTGTCGAGGGTTCAGGCGCCGGGTGTCCGGCATCGGTCGACGCTTCGCCGTCCACGTCGTGCGCGGCGCTTTCGGTCTCGATCGCGGCAAGCGAGATTGCGGAAGATCGAGGTTGGGCCAAGCCTGCGACTTGGCAGGCAAAGACTGCGACCGCGGCGATGGCTAGCGCCGTGCGTCTCACTGGGACTCTCGCCACTGTCCGGACACCACGACAAGGACGCGCATCGGTGCGCCTTCCGCTTCGCCAAACGCCTGTGGAGCCTGTATCGCAAGATTCTCAACGAAAAGATACGGCATGCCGGCTTCGAGATCGTAGAGCAGCGGTTGCAAAGAGGCCTGATCGATTTCCAGACTTTCGGTGAGGCCGATAAACCCTTCCGCGGAGTGTGGGCCCTGCAAATCGATTTGGGACGACAGAACGTTGCCGCCCGCTTTCTTCACCGCAGCCTCGACGCGCTCTTGCAAAGCCGCGCCCGCGATGGTGATGGTCTTGCCGCTTAGGAAAGGCGGTCCAATGACTGCCGCGTTCGGTGAAGTCCTGGCGCGTCGAGGAGCGTTGCAATTGCCGATCGAGACGCGCGAGCGCCGCCCGGCTTTCGTTGAGCGCCGCAAACGAGTCGAGAAGGTTGGATATCGAGGCGACGGCGGTCGCCAGGAGACCGGCCAGTAGGATGATGTAGGTCAGCAGCGCCAGCCATTGGCGGCGAGAGGATCCTGGTGTCGTCAAACTCGCCGCACTCATGGCAGTGCGGGAAAGTAGGGCACGATCTGGGCTTCGATATGGAACTGTTCGCCGACCTCCAGCGGGGCCCGCGTTGTGGGCGCAAAGAATGTGGCGTGCTTGAACTGATCAGTTTGCTCGATGATTTGGATCAAAGACGCGGCTTCGCGGGTGACGCCGGTGATCTCCAGTTTGCCGTCCGCCACACGCAGCTCGGTCAGATATGTATCGTCTGGCAAGGCCTGCGAGAGAGACTCGAGGACGACGACAGTCGCCGCTGATTCGCGCTTCTTTTGCGCCAGCTGCGCAGCCGCTTCCTCGAAGACTGCCGGGCGCCCGCTCAAGAGCGCGACGCGCCTTTCGGCCATTTGCCGCGAGACCTGCGCCCGCGATGCTTCGAGATCAGCGCCGACAAATATCCAAGTCGCGAACGCGGCGACGGCCGTTATTCCCGCCGCCGCCGGAGCCGCGATGAGAAATCGACGCATGCGCCGCATCGATAGTTCGCGATGGGTCTGCTGCGAATAGACAATGGTCCGCGCCCTTTCGTCATCTGCGCCGTCCGACGCCGCCGAAACGATTATCGAGTTCGGTTTCAGCGTCTCTAAGGCTGCTATAAAGGGCATAACCGAAGACCGAGCCGTCGCAGCAACGACGACACCGATGCGTCCGCCCGACGTTTCGGTGGGCGGGCCACATCCGAAGACCACCTGGGAAGGATTCCAAGGCGTCAGCCGGTCAATTTGGGATCGAATGATGGCGTCGAGAAAATCAGCGGCCTGTTGCGGGAGCTCCAAGGATCGGAACACAAAACGGCGCCTGGCGAGGACGAGCTCGATTTGGCCGCCCGCAAGTCGCGAACCAACCCCCGCCTCCGAGTCTTCGGCGATCCGCCCCTCGACAAAACGCAGTCGCGCGCCAACGGCGCGGCGCGCTGATCGCCCACTGATAGGCTGGACATTGAAGGCAAAATCCTCCTGTTCGGCGACCTGGAATTTTCTTACCGGCCGGATCACGCCGCTGATCGACATGACAGCAAGAGACACGTCATCGATCCAACGCGACAGCAGCACCGCCAATTGACGCAGGAAGTTCACAGCCCGCTAAGCCTCCTCCTCGGTCCGAGCTTTGAACCCCAATAATTTGTCGGGCAGATTCGAAGCGACCGCGCCGTTCACTTATGCCCGATGCGATCCAGGGGTCCAGCAGGAAATGGGAAAGGGCCGTCGAATCATTCGCGCTGCAAACTCTAACCTGGCGATGGGTCGCCGAAGGCGGCCAGGTGAGCGCCACTGGCTGCCGACTTGCCGCATCATTCTCCGCGGAGCAGCTCGGGCGGATCCTTGGGGCTCTCCGCGTTCCATTCACGGAGCCGCTCGCGACAAAGCCCGCGCGATTGAGACGCTTACGTGTCTCGCCGCCAATGGAAGAAGGTGAAGTTGCTGTGGCGCGCCTGAGCCTTGTTCTCACACTCGATCGATTTCGGCGCGCGCCGTCCAAACGGAGCAACAGACGAGTTCCGCTCTGCGACCGCCAGCCCGCCTCGGCGCCGATCTGGGCCACGTGAGGCGCCGCGACCCTACCGAACTTGCCCCCGGTCACGAAGTTCATCGAATCGGGACCGAGATCCACCACTTTGTGGAGTTATTCCAGGAAGCTGAGATCTATGTCTGTAATGTTGACGCCCAGCACCCCATATTTATCGATTGCACTAGACTAAGCAGAGATTCTTTGAAGGACCAACGGATTGACGGTTCGCTCCCGGTTCAGGGCGGCCACGGCGGCGTGGATTGCGCGGTCGAGGGCGTCGGCGTCAGCGAAGGTCTGGTGGGCCAGATGATGCGCCTTGAGATCGTGCCAGACAACCTCGATATCGTTGAGTTCGGGTGCGTATTTCGGCAGCCACTCGACGGTGAGCCAGTGTTTGCGCGCCTCGAGGGCCTTGAGAGTGAGCTTGCTGACATGGATCGGCCCGTTGTCCTCGACCAGCACGACCGGTTTCATTGCCCGTCCCGGTTGGGGACCGAACAGGTGGTCGAGCTGCTCGAGGTGAGCGATGAAGTCGCTGCTGCGCTTGGTCGGGCTCGTATGCACAATCAGCTGGCGCGTGACCTGATCGAGCGAGCCGATGATCGCCACTTTCTTGGCCTGTCCCGGCGCCGGCACCCGCAGGTCCGCACCGCGCAAGGCCCACGCCCGCGCCAGATAAGGGTGCGTCAGGGCCTCGCTCTCGTCGCCGTAGAGGAGAATGATGTCGCCGGCTTCGGCCTGGGCCTTGCGCAGCTGAAGGCGCAGTCCCACGCGTTCGATCTCGTCGGCAATCTGGCGGCCTTTCAGCGTGTGCCGAGGCCGCCGCCAACGGAAGTTTTTTTTCGCAGCGCCCGGGACAACTGCGACTTGCCGATCTTGACGCCCTCGCGCGCCTCGATCTCGGCCATGAGACGCGGGATCGTCCAGTTGGGCCGGTCGGCGACGGGAGCTTCGAGCAGAGGCGTGACGACACGCAGCGCAGCCTCGGTCTTTACCGGTGGCGGGCCGGGCGCCACAGTCGCCTTCAACGCTTCGACACCGCCGCGCGCGAACGCGCTGCGCCACAGCCGCACCGTGTCTTCGCGCACGCCAAAGGCCTCCGCAATGCGCGGGCTGGTCCATCCCGACAGCGTCAGCAATATCGCCCGCGCCCGATCAGCCTCCCCGCGGTCGCGTGAATGGGCCAATGTCAGCAGCGCGTTGCGCTGCTCCTCACCCGCCGTCACCCGAGATTTGCCCGCCATGCCCCGCCTCCGCGAATCAGCGCGAAGACCGAATCACACCTGCGGTTCGTTGGTCAAGCTGACGGAGTCTGCTTGAGAATCTTAGATACGAAGTTCATCGGATCGAAACAGAGATCTGCTGCTTTTGCAGGCTTGCGTCTGCAGAGCAGAGAATATACACCGGTATCGTTGACACCGTAACGGGCTGGTGCTTCCGCCTGTGCTTTACCGTTGGCACCACCATTGCGCAAAGATACATGAGTACCAGTATTACCGGAAATCAGCGATCGCTTGTGAGGGAGAGACACAATGAAATCTGGGATGATCGCGCGCACCGTTCTTCTCACCGCGTGGCTCGGCATCGCCTTGTCGTTCGGCGCGGCGGCTCAGAACTCCGGCGCGGCGGCTCCGACCGTTAGGATTGGCGAGACCGCAGTGCTGACCACAGCCGATAGCCAAAACGGCAACCTCCTGCTCGCACAAGAGGCGACGCTGTCGCGGTCGGCGACAATTCAAAGTATGTCGTTCTATGTCACCTCTGCTTCTGGTAAACTTGTTCTAGGTGTCTACAGTGCGAATGGGCCATCGGGAGGCCCTGGGACTTTAGTGGCTCAAACTGCTGCCTTTGCACCGTCAGTTGGTTGGAATGTAGCGTCCACGACAACGACCCCCACTTTGTCAGCGGGTGAGTACTGGTTGGCGTACCTTCCTAGCAGCAATGGTCTTTCATTTGTGAAAGAAAACAATACTGGTAACTGTCGTTATTACGCGCGAACTTTTATCTCTACTCTCCCGGAGACCTTTTCTACGAAGCCAATGAATTGTACTCCGGCGACTTGGTCCCTTTACGCAACTCTTGCGACGACCGTAACGCCTCCTACGCTTCAGCTTAGTGATAGTCCTTCTACGCCCTCAGTTCCCGCAAACGCAGCTGTAGGCACTGTTGTTACGGCACTGACGGCGAGTTGGAGCAATGGAACAACGTTTACCGGCACGCTTTCATTTGTTTCACCCTACAAGAACGATGGGGGTTTGTTTGCGTTGAGTGGGAATAACGTGGTAGTAAATGGCAGTCTAGCCAGTCTTGGTGGCACAACTCAAGAAATTACGGTGCAGGCGCAGCAATCATCGGGCGTTTCGCTAAATATCCCGATAGCCGTCACCTCGGTGCCGTCCTCCTCGGGGTCGTCCGGGGCAAGTATCTTACCGCCCGCTAACAATGCAAGCGCCAATTGGAAGATGGCTGGGATGCTCTCTGTGGGTGGTATTCCGAACCGCACCACGGTCTGCGCCACGCTTACCTCCAACGGCGGCGCAGACAACTCTACAGCAATTAACAATGCAATTGCGGCATGCCCTGTCGGTGAAGTGCTGATGCTTGCGGCGGGAACGTTCAACATCGCGGAAGGATCTATCATCAATATCACCAAAGGCATAACGCTGCGCGGTGAAGGGTCTGGTACTACCATTATAAACGTGCCCAACGGGGCCGTGATGAACACCTACGTGTGTGCAATCTCGAATTGCGTCTACGCCCCAGCGATCCTCATAGGCCCTCCGATATGGACGACTACCTGGACGCCGACCACACTGACGGCCGACGCTGCACAGGGGGCTACGTCTGTAACCGTTGCTAGCACGGCTGGGTTTGCGGTTGGGCAGTGGGTCCTCATAGAGGAGGCGTCTGGCGCCAGTTGGCAGACTGACCCTATGGGGTATGGACAAATTTGGGCGGCGCCCGATTGGCTTAGCTCTAGCAGCACTCCTGCTACAGGTCGCGTGGCGTGGCAAAAGCACAACCCTTCACGGTCATGGGATGATTTTAGCTCTAGTCAGTACCCGTACCAAACCGGCACGACTGGATGCTACTATTCCTTCTGTGATAGGCCGACCGCCGAGATGCACCTCGTAACCGCGATCTCTGGCAATAGCGTCACCTTCGACTCGCCCCTGACGATCGCGTACCGTCAGAGTGGCGGGCACAAGGCTCAGCTATACCACGCCTCGATCCATTCGTGACGAACGCTGGCGTTGAGAATCTGACGGTCGAGCGCGCCGACGGCGGGGGAGTGGTGTTCAGCTTCTGTGCGTATTGTTGGGCGAAAAACGTTGAATTGAGGTTGTGGATCAATGGCGGGTTCGACGCCAACTATGCGGCTCGGATCGAGATCAATGAGGTTTACAGCCACGAATGCGCTTGGCCGGTCCCAGGCGGCGCTGGCTATAATATCGACCTCCAAAACGCGGTGACCGAGGCGTATGTCGTGAATAGCATCTCGGTCCTGTGCGACAAGGTGCTGACCATTCGTTCAGGCGGCGCTGGCTCTGTCATCGCTTATAACTACATGGACGACCAATTTATCGGCGGCGATGGCAGTTGGCAGGAAATTGGGTTGAACGGGAGCCATGCGACTGGCTCGCATGAAGTGCTGTTTGAGGGCAACTACGTCGCGAACCTGGACAGCGACGACACCCACGGCAATGCGATCTATCATACATTCTTCCGTAATCGTTCGACGGCTTTGCGCGCTCCGTTCACCGACTACACAACAGGCCTAGGATCGTCATCTGGCACAACCATCAATGATGCCACGCAGCAGAGCACGAATGGTCCGCTGCGCGCCGCTGCCGTGATGGGCTATACCTACTGGACGGCGTTCGTTGGAAACGTGCTGGGCGTCTCTGGAACCACAACGGCCGCAAACGGATGGGCCTATAATGGCAATTTCGGTGCCGGAACGCCAGGGATCTGGCTCCTGGGCTGGAATGACCAGCCCTCCTACAACAGTGACCCGAACAGCACGAACTGGACATACCGCGACGGCAACTATGATTACCTCAACAGCGCGGTGACCTGGAACCCGAGCGATACGGCACACACACTGCCGAATTCACTGTACCTGTCGGCAGCTCCGGCGTTCTTCAGCGCTGGGAGTGGATACACTTGGCCGCCTGTCAATCCACTCGGTTCGCCCCAGTTTTACACGTTGCCCGCGAAAGCACGCTACAACGCAGGGACACCGTTCATCCAGCCCTGAGCCCCGTTCTCTGGCCAGTACCGGGCCGGACTGGACGACTGGACACGCATTGACATCACCTGATCGCACCGAAGGTCGCGCCCTCAATCAAAACAGGAAGCGTTTGATTGAGGGCCGACGGCGACGCGGTCCGCGATCGCGCCGCCTCTTCTAAGGGTCAACGCCAGACCTAAACGAAGTTGATCGCCGCGTTATCATCGTCCCGGGCACTAAGAGGCTCCGGCGCAGTTGTCTTGTAGCCCTGTCGCGTTCCGATGACTGGCCGTAGGGTAACCGTCCGGCGTAGGCCGCAGGGGCTGGCGCCTGTGGCTGAGGTCAACGCTCTTCGCGCGGCGTCGTTTCCCTGTGGATCTTGATCAGCTCGACGAGGCTGTCGACACCGTCGTCGGTGAAGGCCATGACGCTTTCGTCGCCGAGGCTCAGGACCCAGATGAGGCCGTCCTCGGGCTCCATTTCGATGGCGACGTCGAACAGGAAGTCGACGTCCTCGCCGAGGTCTTTGGCGACGCGGTCGATGGTCCTGACGCGGGAGACCTTGTTGACGTGCATGGGTCAGGCCGCGAGCGCTGCGATGACCTGAGGCAGCGGCCGCCAATTCCAGGGCAGCAGTTCATCGAGCCGATACGCGGGATGGCTGGCGATGCGCGCGAGGGCGTCGGCGAGCCACGCCTGCGGATCGACGCCGTTCATCTTACAGGTCACGATCAGGCTGTACATGGCTGCGGCGCGCCGCCCTCCGCGGTCGGATCCGCAGAATAACCAGGATTTCCGTCCGAGCGCCACGCAGCGCAGCCCGCGCTCGGCGGCATTGTTGGACATGCACACGCGCCCGTCGTCGAGGAACAGCGTGAAGGCCGCCCAGCGCTTGAGCATGTACTGGATCGCCTTGGCGAGGTCATGCCCGCGGGAGAGCTTGGCCGCCTGCTCGCGCATGTAGGCCATGAGGTCGTTGACCAGAGGCCGGCTTTCCGCGCGCCGGACGGCGAGGCGCTCCTCGAGAACTCCTGCCGTTGATCGACCGCTCGATCGCGAACAGCGCGTCGATGCGGCGCACCACCTCGATGGCGATCGGCGAGAGCGGGATCTCCTTCTTCCCCACAGCCTTGCGGCGCGCGTTCTCCTCGATATCGGCCATGGCGAAGAAGGGACGGCGCGCATGCACCCAACACGCCGCCTCCAGGATCGGACCGGGCTTGCGATCCCCGAGATAGAGCTTGTTGTAGCCGTCGTAGGCGTCCGCCTGCAGAATGCCGACATAGCCCGCGAGATGCGCCTGCGGATGCTCGCCGCGCCGGTCACGCGAGTAATGGAAGATCGCGGCCGGCGGCCCGGCGCCCCCGAACGGCGCATCGTCGCGGACGTAAATCCAGAGCCGACCGGTGTCGGTCTTGCCTTTGGTCAGCACCGGAACGGTCGTGTCGTCGCCGTGCAGGCGCTCGGCCGCCATGACATGGGCCTCGACGAGGCGACGGAGAGGATCGAGCGCCGTCGAGACCGCGCCCACGGCGTCGGCCATGGTGGACAGCGCGATCGGCGCGCCCTCGAGCGCGTAGCGCTCGGACTGCCGGTTCAGAGGCTGATGCTGGCCGAACTTGTCGAACACGATCATCGCCAGCAGGCTCGGACCCGCCCATCCCCTCGGGATCACATGGAACGGCGCCGGCGCCTGGCTGACCTTCTCGCAGTCCCGGCAGGAAAACTTCTCCCGCACCGTCTCGATCACCTTCCACCGCCGGGGCGTGACCTCCAGCGTCTGCGTCACGTCCTCGCCGAGCTTGCGCAGGCGATGGCCGCCGCAGCACGCGCAGGCCGTCGGCGGATCGATCACCACCCGCTCGCGCGGCAAATGGTCGGGGAACGTGTCGCGCTCGGCGCGGCGGCGGGTGAAGGGGCGCACCGTCGTCGTCTTCGCGGCCGGCTGCTCCGCCGCCAGTTCGTCTTCGGTGGCGCCGGCCGCCAGTTCCTCGAACTCGAGCGCCAGCTGGTCGATCAGCCGCGCCGACCGTTCGGACCGCTGCCCGTAGACCTGACGCTCGAGCTTGGCGATCCGGAGCTTCTGCGCGGCGATCAGCGCCATGTCTTCCGAGGCTTTCGCCCGCGCGACCGCCAGCTCCGCCGCGACTTCCAGGAGCCGCGCGCGCTCGGCGACGAGCGCCGCCTTCAGGGCGGCGACGTCATCGGGAAGAGCTTCGGAAGCGGGATCCATGCGACGCAGCAAATCATAGTTTTCGCGATTCGAGGCGCCCTAAAATGCGTATAATTCCATGTCTTTCTTCGCTTGCCGGCCCCTTGCGAATGCGCGCTCAGCCCGCGCTCTTGGGCCGCCACGTCAGCTGCGGATTCCGCCAGTCGATCCCTTCAAGCATGTAGGCCATCTGCCCTGCAGAAATCGAAACGACGCCCTCCTTCGCCGACGGCCAGATGAACTTCCCTCGGTCGAGCCGCTTCGCGTACAGCGATAGTCCGACGCCGTCGTGCCAGAGGATCTTCGCCAGATCGCCTCTGCGCCCGCGGAAGATGTAGAGGTCGCCGCCGTGCGGGTCGCGCTTCAACTGCTCCTGGACTTGAAGCGCCAGTCCCTGCATGCCGCGACGCATGTCGGTGTGGCCCGCCGCGATCCACACCCTCACCCCGCTCGGCATCGGGATCATCGTTCGCCCAGAACGCTCAGAACCCGTCGAAGCGCATCGGCGTCGACGTCGTTGTCGACGCGCACACGGCTCCCCGAGCCGAGCTCGATTTCGATGACGCCGGATCTCTTTCTCAGTCTGCTCGTCGCCGAGCGCGGCGGTCTCGCCGCTTCCGCCCCGGGCGGCGGCGCCGTCGCGTCGATCTCAACCGGAAGCAAGATCGAGCCGTCTCTCCCGGCCGGTTCCACCGTGCGCGCCTGCCTTCGCCATGTGAAGAGCAGGCTTTGCGCCATGCCGTGCCGCCGAGCGATCTCGCTCACCACGGCCCCCGGCATCAGCGTCTCTTCGACGATCCGCGCCTTCTCGTCCTTGCTCCACCGCCGCCGGCGCTCAACTCCGAGAACCTTCCCATCCATCTCTGCGTGACCTTAACGCTAGCCCTAAGGTCACACCCTCCGCGACCGCCGCCCCTCCAGCAAGGCGGCCGCCGCCGGAGGGTTACCCAGCATCTCGCACTGCGCCATGATCATCGCGTGGGCGCTGGCCAGGTCGCCGGGAAGCTCGCTCGGCAGAGTTCCGGCGGGTTGTTCGGAAGGGGTCGTCACAAAGAAAAGTTGAGCATATTCCGCAGCGGAAATCGCGCGCGAAACGGTCGCTGAGTCAATTCGTCGCACCTATCCGGCAGCCCGCGGATGCCAGGTTTTCTGAGGCATTCGCCAGTCGATGCCAGACAGAAGCAGCTCGATCAGGTGATGCCAGTCCTGGATTCCGGAGCGAAGCGCAACGCGCTTAAGAAAAGCGGATTTGAACGTCCTTTCCAAGCTCGGCAATCAAGGCTTGGAATGGCGTCTTGAACCCGAGGCATTTACGGGGCGTGAGGTTGGTCGTGAGGACGATCTCCTGGATTTCCTGGTCGGATGTCCGGTCGATATCCAGGTGGCGCGGCAGCTATCGACGTAAGCGTCCATTGGCGTTTTCGATGCCGCCTTTTTGCCATGAGGCATAAGCGTCGCAGAACCAGGTCGTCATGTCGCGCATGGTCCTGAGCAGGCCGTGCTGGGCGAAGGCGGTGTCGTTGTCGAAAGTGATTGATCTTCGCAGATGAGGATCGATGCGGCCGAACACCGCGAGCATCGCTGCGATGGTTTCTGCGGCGGTTTTCCCCGTGAGCCGCGCAGCGAGGGTGACCCGTGACTTACGCTCATGCAAGACGAGCACAGGCCGTGTGCATTTGCAGATGATGAGGTCGCCCTCCCAATGGCCGGCCTCGCCGCGGCTTTCAATGGTCTTCGGACGATCATGGATCGACGCTCGATCCTTGATGGTGTCGCGCGAGGCTCTGGCGCGACGCGGGCGACGGCGTTTGTGGCGACGGGTCAGATAACGCCACAAGGCCTCGGCCTTCTGTGCGGTCCGATAGATGAAGGCGTAGATGGTCTCGCAGCCGATGGCCCGCAGCCGTGGTTCGTTCCCGGATTTCAACCAGCCGGAGATCTGCTCGGGCGTCCATCCCTCGGCGCCGGTCACCCACGAACAGACGTAAAGCGGCCTCTCGTTCGAGGATCGCTTCACGCCGCCTGCGCAATTGATAGGCTCCGGCGGCGTGAAGCGGCGAATACCCGCCCGAGGGCAGAGCGTTCCGCTGCAGCTCCCTGGAGATGGTGGTTTTCGCCCGACCGAGCGCCCGGGCAATGGCTCCCATCGACCGCCCCGCGGCCCGCAAAACGCCGATCTGGTCTCTTTCGTCCTCCGACAGGTGCGAATAGGATCGCATGGCAACACTCCTTAAGGTCTTGAACAACCTTGCCGATACCAAATCGGCGGGGGGTGTTGCACTTCACGTCAGAACTCAGGAGTCCCGCCCGTTGCGTGCCAGCCGCGAGGCTTCAATTCAATAGACGGCGCCGACGGTGCCGGCGCACACCATCGCCACCAGCCGCTCGAAGCCGGGGCGTTCAACGGTCCCCGACCCGGGCCGGCCAAGGTCGTCGTCGATAACCTTGGCTAATCTTCAACACTTGGGACCCGGATGCGGGCGGCAAGTCATTGTTATAGTTGGATCGATTGGTGGAATTCGCGAATATGTAGTGCCACGTCATCTTTGATTTCGTTTGACTTGCGTGGCATTTTTTCTGATTATGTGGAGACCACGTATGAGTCGCTCCCACGGTCCGCGCCATGTATTTCCGCAAGAAGGCCTCCGGCGGCCGCGCCTATCTCCAGATCGTCGAAAGCCGTCGCGAAGGCGCCGCGGTGCGCCAGCAGGTGATCGCCACGCTCGGCCGGGTCGAGGATTTGCAGGCGAGCGGGCAATTGGAGCGCCTGCTGCGCTCGGGGCGCGCTTCGCCGCCAAGGCGATCGTCGTCGACGCCGTCGCCGCGGGCGAGGCAACCGCGAGCGCGGCGCGGCGCATCGGACCCGCACTGGTGTTCCGCTCTTCCGTGTAGATGCAGGTCAGAAGATCCTTGCCGTGCCGGTTGCGCGAAACCTGAAGGGTCCAGCCGAACAACGTATGCCACCGGTACGCGAGCATCGTCCGGCGAAAACTATACGCAGAATGTCGGTCGTTGGCCTCGGCGCCCCCGGAAGACATGCAGATTGCCCGCATGCGGATCGCGGTTCAACCTCTGCTGCACCAGCAGAGCCAACGAGCCAAAACCTTTGCGCATATCCGTGTGGCCCGTCGCCGACCAAACGCGGGTGCCGCTCGGAAACGCGATCATCTCATCGATCTCGCACCGCCAGGGGGCCGAGCATCGTCGACAGCGTCGCTGGGTCCGGCGAGGGCGTCAATCACGATGGCTTTCGGCGCGCAGGTTCGCATGACGATCGAGGCCGCCCTCGCTCGGCTCATGCATGAGCGCGGCGGTGACCGTGCTGTCCAGCCGAACGACCTTGCCGGTTTCGACTTTCTCCTGCCGCGCGCTGGCGAGCAGGATGCGATTGATCGCTTCCCACGTCTCGGCCCGGATGGCGCTGATTGTCACGTGCTGCACCGCCTTCTTCGGCGTCCACGACAGCGGCAACCGCGCGAAGGCGGGGAACGAGGGGTCGACGCGAGCTTGCTGTATCTCGCTGGCGCCGACAGCTGACGGCCCCTGCGCGAAACCTCGGCGTTCGTGCCGGTGATGGTGGTGCCCGAAAGGCGAGAGTCGGAATGCTCGCCAGGGTCCGAGCCGCAGTCTTCTCTGGGATGGGGTCCGCGTGATGACGCGGCTGTTGGATGCGGCCGACGCCTTGGTCGGCGGTCTCGTGTCGCGCAATCATCGGCGTGCGGCGAAGAAGCGAGCGCGCGCAATCGAGTATGCCCGCAATCGACCCACCGGTCCAGCTTTATCGTGAGTTGATCAAACTGACCCGGGCGACCCTGGCCTATGCCGATCAGGCCGCGACGCAGTTATGGCAGTCTGCGGACCCGATAGCCGCCGCGCTGTGGCAAGCCGAGTTCCGCCACTCTCGTCCGCTGATCAAGCGGATCGTCGCCCAGACTGAGCGTCGAGTTCCTCATGGCGAGGCGATCGCCGCCAACAAGAAGATCGTCAGCCTGCCGACATCATCGTCAAAGGCGGCCGCGAGGTTCAATACGGCCACAAGCTCAACCTGACCACTGGCCGCAGCCGGCTTGATCCTCGACCTGATGATCGAGCCCGGCAATCCGGCCGACAGCGACCGGTTCTTGCCCATGCTTGAGCGCCACATCGATTTCTACGGCGAGGCGCCCCGACAGGCCGCCGCCGACGGCGGTTAACGCTAGCCGTCATAATCTCGGCCAGGCAAAGGCCCTTGGCGTACGCGACCTGGCCTTCCACAAGAAGGCCGGCCTGCGCGTCATGGACATGGTCATCTCGGCCAGGCAAAGGCCCTCGGCGTCCGCGACCTGGCCTTCCACAAGAAGGCCGGCCTGCGCGTCATGGACATGGTCAAGAGCAACTGGGTCTATCGCAAGCTGCGCAACTTCCGAGCCGGCATCGAATCGGACATCTCGTGTTTGAAGCGCGCCTATGGTCTGGCGCGTTGCGTCTGGCGCGGGCTCGACCACTTCAGGGCATACGTCTGGTCCTCAGTCGTCGCTTACAACCTTGCTCTTTTCGCCCGGCTCAAGCCGGGCTGACCGATCGACCCCGTCACCGACCATAGCTCTCGCTTGACCGACCTGAACTTGGATCGAACCCGAATGGCCCGCTGCTCCGTCAGCGCCGCCTCTTCACGGCTTTCGAGCCACACACAAAAGAAAAGGCTCCCCAGTGCTCACGTGCGACGTCCACCAACTGCTGTTCCTCAAAATAAAACAATCGTTTATGGATAGGTACTAGCTAAGGTGCCCCTCTATTTGTCGGTGCGCAGGGCGGTGATGGCGGCGAAGGACCGTATACCCTTCCATTCGGGGCGGCGCCGGAGGAGCCAGCTTGTGTCGGCGGCGCGGCAGAGGCGCTCTTCGATTTGGCGGTGGCCGGCGTCGGTCTGGGCCTCGCGCGCAGGTCGCGGCGGAGACGGGGTCGGCGAAGAATAGACGTGCATGGAGGTCGCGCGCGAGCGCGGGGGGGCTTTTCTTTTGCGTGTTGGCTCGACAGCCGCGATGAGGCGGCGCTGGCGGAGCGGAGAGCCATGCGGGTTCGACCCGAGCTGGGGCCGGTCGAGCGAGAGCTTTATCGGCGACGGAATCGATCGATCAGGCTGGCTTGAGCCGGGCAAAAAGAGCAAGGTTGTAAGCGACGACTGAGGACCAGACGTAGGCCCTGAAGTGGTCGAGCCCGCGCCAGACGCAGCGCGCCAAACCATAGGCGCGCTTCAAGCACGAGATGTCGGATTCGATGCCGGCTCGGAAGTTGCGCAGCTTGCGATAGACCCAGTTGCTCTTGACCATGTCCATGACGCGCAGGCCGGCCTTCTTGTGGAAGGCCAGGTCGCGTACGCCAAGGGCTTTTGCCTCGCCGAGATTATGACGGCTGGCGAAACCGCCGTCGGCGGCCGTCTGTCGAGGCGCCTCGCCATAGAAGCCGATGTGGCGGTTGAGCATGGGCAAGAAGCGTTCGCTGTCCGCCGGATTGCCGGCCTCGATCACCAGGTCGAGGATCAAGCCGCTCCGGCCAGTGGTCAGGTTGAGCTTGTGGCCATATTCAACCTCGCGGCCGCCCTTGACGATGATGTCGGCGTGCGGCTCGAACAGGCTGACGATCTTTTCGTTGGCGGCGACCTCTTCGCCACGAAGAACTCGACGCTCGGTTTGGGCGATGATCCGCTCGATCAGCGGGCGATAGCGGCGGAACTCGGCTTGCCACGCGACGACCGTCATCGGGTCCGGCGCCCGCCATAACTGCATCGCGGCCTGATCGGCATAGGCCAAGGTCGCCTGGGTCAGCTTGATCAGCTCGCGGTAATGGGGGACCCGGTTCGGTCGACCGCGGGTGAACTCGATCGCGCGCGCCCGCTTCTTCACCGCGCGTCGATGATCGCGCCATACGAGACGGCCGCCGACCAAGGCGTCGGCCGTCTTCAACAGACGCACCATTACGCGAACCCCATCCCAGAGGAGACTGCTGTCGCTCGGCTCATGCATGAGCGCGGCGGTGACCTGCTGTCCAGCCGGACGACCTTGCCAATCTCGACTTTCTCCTGACGCGCGCTGGCGAGCAGGATGCGATTGATCGCCTCCCATGTTTCGGCCCCGATGGCGCTGATTTGTCATGTGCAGCACCGACTTCTTCGGCGTCCACGACAGCGGCAGCCGGGCGAAGGCGCGGAACAAGGCGGAGTCTTCCAGATGGAACGCCAGCTCCTCATAGCTCAGCTGGCGATGCTGCTTGAGAAGCCCGCAGCGCAAGACCGACTCGGCCGACAGACCCTGTCGCCCGGTCTCCTTGGCGCCATGCCGGCGCAGATCCTCCGCCACCAGCCCGATCAGCCCGCGATGCTCGTCAAGCCACTGTGACATCGCCTTCAGTTCGCGGCCGATCTCGTGTCCGGCGAAGAGATCGAATAGGCTGGCCTGGGCGGTGCGTTCCTGACGCATTGTCGGCTCCCGCGGTGGCGGTTTTGCTTGTGGAATCAGTGGCTTGATCTCACAGCCTACCCGAAACCGCCGGGCCTTGCACTCGTCAAAACAACAATTCCATAAATAATTTCAACCACTTGGCGTTTGTGGACGCGCACTAGACTAAGACTAATAGGTCGCTCGCCCGCACGAAAGTGGTAGGCATTACCCCAATCGCCGCCCTCAGATGGTCGGATGGACCAAATAGGCGGCGCCGCTAGCCCGAACGGCCAGTTTCGTTTTCGCGAAAGTGGTAGGTGGATACTGCTCGACATTGACTGTTGTACCAGCGTATAGACGTAGCCGTGAAGATACAGTCATAATTCTGGTGCAATCATAAGTCTGGCTCACAATCTAGATTATCGTCTAAATTCGTAGGTCATCGCCCAGATATCTTGAATAGAAATGAATCGTCGTCGCTTGCGAAGTTGTTGGGTGCGAAACATCGCTTCACCCAAACGGCGGTAGCTTGGCGAAAAGAAATTTCAATCACCCAAACTAGCACAGCAATTGACTGTCCATCATCAGGAGAAGCCGGTATTGAATAGTGTTGTTGTTGAAAAGAGCGCGAGCGCGCAATTTGGATCCTTTGCGGGGCGACTCGATTTGGAGTCAGGGCAGCGTTGGTTTGTGGCGCGCGCGCAGCCCCATCGCGAAAGCACCGCGCAACTCAACCTCCATCGCCTGGGCTTCCGGAGTTTCGCTCCGAGAGTGCGGCGCACGGTTCGGCACGCTCGCAAAATTCGCAACGTTCTATCGCCGCTGTTTCCCGGCTATATTTTCCTTATTCTTGATCTTTCGAGGGACCGCTGGCGTTGCGTCAACAGCACCTTCGGCGTCGCCTCGCTAATCATGGGGGTCGAGCAGCCGATCCCCGTGCCCCAAGGCATTGTCGAGATGCTGGTGGCAGCAGCCGAAAGCTCTGGAACGGTTCGGCTCGACTCCGACCTTGAGATTGGCCAGAAGCTTCGCATTCTGTCTGGGCCATTCGCCGAAACCCTTTGTCGAACTCGTGCATCTCGACGATAGAGGGCGCGTTCGCGTGCTCCTCGAATTCATGGGCGCGGAAGTCTCTGCGCGCCTCGACAGATCGTGCGTTGCGCCAGCGGCTTGATGCCTCGACTGGGCGGCGGCAGTCGAAACTCGCCTGCGAGCCGCCAGCCGGCATGCGCAGATCAGGAACGGCGGTCGTTGCGAAGATGAATTTTACGTCTTAGCCACGAGAAATAGAGGATCTGTAGCGGATCAACGGACCGCTCTGCGCCGCCCGCATGCGGCGCCGATTTTCATCAACCGAGAGACTGGCGTTTCCCGATTCAATGCTTGTGTCTCGTTTTCGCGGGGATGTTTAAGCCGACCTGGCAGAAACCAGAAGTCAAGTCGCGAAACGGTCTTCTGCTACCTTGTGCTACCTTGCGGTGCTCGCGGCGTCGGGCTGGTTGAACACCGCCACCCCGCGCTACACGGCTACAACTTCTGCTCGAACCGCGTACGTAAGATAAGGCTTCGCGGCCCTATGCACGGGCGAAAAATGGGCGTCGAGGGGGGGCGTGCTCCCTCGGGGTGTGCTCCCTGGAAGGCTCCTTGATCCGCATTCAGGGTCGTCGACCAGGCGCTCCATCTCCGCGGCGCGACGAAGGGGCGCGGTCGATTTGACGATGGCGATCCGGTTGTCCATCGTTAAGGCGTCGAGACACCGACGCTCGCCTCTAAACATCGAGACATTATGCGCTACGAGCGATTGCGGCGACAATTCGAGGCAGCGCCGAAGACATGGCTTATCAGCGGGGTCGCCGGATTCATCGGCTCGAACTTGCTGGAAACTCTACTTGATCTCGACCAGTTCGTGGTGGGACTAGACAATTTTGCCACGGGACATCGACGCAATCTCGACGAAGTCCGAGCTATAGTGAGGCGCGACCAATGGGCGAAGTTCCGTTTCAAAGAGGGCGATATCCGCAGCCTTGAGGATTGCCGCCAAGCCTGCGAAGGCGTCGACTACGTCCTGCATCAGGCAGCGCTCGCCAGCGTGCCTCACAGCGTCGCTGACCCACTCTCAACCAACGCCGCCAACGTCACGGGTTTCTTGAATATGCTGGTGGCCGCCCGCGACGCGAAGGTCAAAAGCTTCACCTACGCCGCTAGCAGCAGCGCTTACGGTGACCACCCTGACCTGCCCAAAGTTGAAGAGGTTGTGGGCAGGCAACTCAGCCCCTACGGCGTGACCAAATATGTGAATGAACTCTACGCCGGAGTCTTCGCCCGTTGCTACGGCTTTCGCACGATCGGTCTACGCTATTTCAATGTGTTCGGGCCGAGGCAAGATCCCGAGGGCGAATACGCTGCTGTGATACCGAAATGGACTGCTGCCATGCTCAAGGGCGAAGAGGTCTTGATAAATGGCGACGGGAAGACCAGTCACGATTTCTGTTACGTCGACAACGCAGTCCAGGCGAATCTGTTGGCCGCCGCAACAGACAATCCGAAGGCGATCAATCAAGTCTACAACGTTGCGGCGGGCGAACAAACAACGCTCAATGAACTCTGCGCCGAGCTTTACCGTTTTCTGAAGCAGATCTACCCTCACCTGGGGAAGGTCCAGCCCGTGTATCGTGACTTTCGTGTTGGCGATGTGCGCTACAGCCGGGCTGACATAGGGAAGGCGCGCCGGTTGCTGGGCTACGCCCCGACGCATCGGCTATGCCAAGGCATTGCCGAGGCGATGCCCTGGCATAGCGGGCGACCCATCAGACCGGTGAAATCATGCATTGGCTTGTCTCGGCAGGAATAATGCGCCAAATTTCGGTAATTCACGTTCAGCACCACGTCCGCCTGCCGGCATGCCGAGCTAGCTAGCGCTCGAGGTAGCGACGACAAAGTGGAGGAGTCGTAAAGCCATTGCTAAATAAGGTTCCCGCCGCGCCAATCGAGTACACTGAAGATGTGGGCGGCGCGCCAGGCTCCGTCGATAGACTTCTTTGCTATCCTCGCAGCCGTACTGCGGCGTTGGAAGCTCGTTGCTGCCATAACGCTGTCCGCGTCGATTGCAACATACGGCGTGGTAAAGCTCCTCGTGCCATCGCGATATAAATCAACGGTCGAGATACTCGTCTACGATCCGCAACGACAAATCGACTCCACGGTCCAGAAACCCATCTCCCCCTTCGTCGACGCCGTTAGTAACGACTTGATGAACACCGAAATCAAAATCCTCAAGTCCAAATCGGTCGCGTTACGCGTCGTCAGGGAGCTTGGCCTCGACACGGATCCGGAGTTCCAATCCCACGACCTACGAATCGGGGATTTGGTCGATCGACTTCGAATCGCGGATGTGGCGAAACGGCTTGGAATTGCGTGAATTTGGTGGAACGGCTTGGTTTCCCCGGCCTGGGCCGAGCCTCTAACAACAGTGCAGAAACCATCGGCGGTGCGGAGGAGAAGGCCGAAAAGCTGGACCGGGCAGCAGATGCGTTGCTTAAGGGACTGGATATTTCTCAAGACTCCTACATCATAACTGTTTCTACTACATCGCGGGACCCGATCAAGGCGCAACGCCTGGCGTCGACTGTCGCCAATGATTATTTGGCGAGCCAGCGGGAAGCGCGGCAAGAAGCGCTAGAGCACGTGGCGACTTGGCTGAAGGGCCGCGTCGACGATCTGCAGTCTAAGGTATTGGAAACCGAGTCCTCAATAGAGAAATTGAAGGTTGAAAGTGGTATCCGTGACGACACCGAAATCGATAATGTCAAGGAGCAGCAGATTAGCGGCCTCAATTTCCAGCTCATGACCGCCCGCGAAGAGGTCAACGACAAACGTGCCCGCCTCGAACAGGCGCGTCACGTGATCGAAACCAATGGCGGTATCGACAGTATCCCTGAGCTAACCGCTTCCGCTACGCTGTCCGAGCTCCGTCGAAAACAGATGGAATTGAATTGGAGCGCCGCGGAGCTGCAAAATAAGGTGGGGGAGCGTAATAGCCAGGTTATCTCTATTCGAGCGGAGTTGGACACCGTCAACAAGCAGATAGACGCCGAGGCGGGGCACATCCTTGGCAATATGAAAAACGCCTACGACATCGCCGTGCGACGGGAGCAATCGCTAGAGGCGAACCTCCAGAGCCTCACCGCGAATCTTCATTCCGAAACCTCCATCAAGTTGCAGCAGCTCCGACGCGTGGCCGACGCAGACCGCAAAGTTTACGAGAGCTATCTCTCTCAGTACAACGATATCGCCGAGCGGCGCGAACTGCAGGACGCAAGTGCACGTATCATTTCACCGGCTACGCTTCCGAGGTCGCCCAGTTCGAGTCGCGTCAAGTTGTATGCGCTTGGCGGGATGGCGGGTCTCGCCGGCGGTTTACTGCTCGCCTTCCTGCTGGAATATCTTCGACCTGGCGTCAAGACTGTGACGGAGATCGAGCAATCCTTTGGCCTACCGGTCGTGGGGAATATTCCTTTAGTGCGGCGCCAGAAAACCCGCGGCGTCCTCCGATCATCGACCATTAGACGGAATGGTCAATGAACCTCTCTCGCACTTAAGCGAGGCGGTGCGTGCAATGCGAATCAGCCTCGAGCTTTCGAGCGCCAATCCAAAAGTCATTTTAATTACCTCGGCGCTACCCGGCGAAGGCAAATCGACCGCCGCAATGTTGCTCGCTGCTTCTAGCGCGAGCTCAGGCAAGAGAACCATATTGCTCGACTGCGACTTGCGCCTGCGCTCGACCTCAAAAGCACTCCGAAACAAGCACCGCTAGGCTTGTCCGAGTTACTCCGCGGCACAGCCAAACTCACGGATGTAATCGCCCAAGACCCGCGAACGAAGATTTATGTGCTCCCCGCCGGATCCATGGCGCCAAACGCGGCCGACTTGCTGATGTCCAAGGGGATGGCGGATCTCATCGCCGTGCTGCGGAGCGAGTTCGACTATATCGTGATGGATGCTCCGCCTTTGCTGCCGGTCGTGGACGCGCTCGCCCTCGCGACCGTCGCAGACAAGATTTTGGTGATCGTCGAGTGGTGCCAGACGTCGCGCGCCAGCATCTACGAAGCTTTCAGGGTTTTGGGGCCGGAGGCGAACCGCGTCGCCGGCATCGTCCTCAACAAGGTCGATTTCAATCAGCTCCCGGGGTATGGCGCCGGTTATCACTATCGCTCCGTTGTCAAGTACTTCAGCAACGCATGAAACCCGGCTCGCTGGGTGTTGGACTAACCATTGAATGGTTCCAACACGGCTCGCCGGCACTCGACCATCGGCTACCTCAGCCCGTTTGAGTTCGAGCAGCGGGACGCGTTAACTTAACCCACTGCCCGCGAAACCAGCAGCAGGCCAGCCGGAGAGTTCCTCGGCGGAGCCTGCATCGCGGCAAGTCGAGGTCAGTCGCAGCGGCGGTGGAGCGATCGCCCTGCTGATGCCTTGGCCAACGGCTCCGGTCATCGAACTGGTATCGGCGGCTACCGGCGCCGGACGCATCGGCCTGTGCTTTGGCCGGCACCGATACGCGCGCGCTGCAGCGATGGCGACCTCCTCCAATGAACTTCCACGTGAACCCCTCGCGACGCTACCTGCTCATCTCGCCTTGCCGGGACGAGGCCCAGTACCTCCGTCGCACGCTCGACAGCGTGGCAGCGCAGTCGGTGCAACCAGCGGCCTGGGTGGTGGTCGACGACGGATCGACCGACGAAACCCCGGCCATTCTCGAGGAGTATGCTCGCCGACTGCCATACCTCCGCGTGGTGCGGCGCACCGATCGCGGCCGCCGGCAGGTGGGGCCAGGCGTCATCGAGGCCTTCTACGCTGGCCTGAAGACGGTGCGCCTGGAGGATTTCGACTATCTCTGCAAGCTGGACATGGATTTGGACCTGCCGGTCCGCTACTTCGAACTGCTGATGCAGCGGATGGAGAGCGATCCGCGCATCGGGACCACTTCCGGCAAGCCGTGGTTCGTCCACCCGCAGAGCAGCACGCTGGCGCCGGAGGTCTGCGGGGACGAGATGTCGGTGGGCATGACCAAGTTCTACCGCGTCGCCTGTTTCAAGGAGATCGGTGGCTTCGTGCGCCAGGTGATGTGGGACGGCATCGACTGCCACCGGGCCCGCATGCTCGGCTGGATTGCCGAGAGCGTCGATCTCGAGCCGCTCCGCTTCGTCCACCTGCGCCCTCAGGGCGCCAGCCAAAAGGGCATTTGGACGGGACGGCTTCGCAAGGGATTTGGCCAATACTTCATGGGCACGTCGCCCCTCTATTACCTGGCGGTGGTTATCTATCACCTGCCGACTTATCCGGTGTTCATCGGGAGCGTGGCCATGCTGTGGGGCTACCTCAGGAGCTGGCTCAAGCGCCTACCGCGCTACGATGACCTCGAGTTCAGGCGCTTCCTCCGCTCCTACCAACACGCCTGCTTGCGTATGGGCAAGCGGGCCGCCACGGCGCGGATCAATGCCGAGCAGGCCCAGCTCTGGCGTGCCAGCCACCCGGCTGAATCCTGATGAAGCGCGCTGAAACGATCCCAGAGCGGCCTTCTAGTTTCGCTGGTTGGGCACCGGTCGTGTCTGGCCGCAACACCGACCAAGCGCATGAAGTGGCCACGCGTAAGAGCGACGTGCACTCCCACCGACTTGAGGTCATTCCATCTCTGGATGGCCTTCGGGCTATTTCGGTGCTGATTGTTGTGCTGGGCCACTCTGACCTTGAGGCTCTCGTGCCGGGCGGCCTTGGCGTCACGATCTTCTTCTTCCTGAGCGGGTACTTGATCACCACGCTCATGCTGACCGAGAATGAGCGCACTGGCGGAATCAATATTTTGAATTTCTACGCCCGTCGCGTGTTTAAACTCATGCCCCCCTTACTTGTCTCCTTGGCGATCGCCTATGGACTGACATATGCGAAGTTGCTGTCTGGCAGCATAACCAGTACGGGGCTGGCAGCTCAACTGTTCTACTTCGCTAATTATTACGGCTTGTTTTTTGACCCAGGTAATACGGTCCCAGACGGTACAGGCATCCTTTGGTCCCTTGCAGTCGAGGAGCACTTCTATATCCTTTATCCGCTCTTGATGACCCTCATGCTGGGTAGCGCTCTTCGGCCCCGCACGATCGGGGCACTGCTCGGCATCGGCTGTCTCGTCGTCCTCGCCTGGCGCATTCATTTGGTGCAGTCCCCGGATTTTGTTCCTGAACGAACTTATTACGCTTCGGATACCCGTATCGATTCGATTATCTACGGATGCATTCTGGCGGTCGTTATGAACCCTAAACAGCAGCCGTATCGGCTGAGTACAATGTCCCTGGTTCAGTGGGTAGTTTTGGCGGGCGCCGCAGGCACGTTGCTCCTGACGTTGCTCTATCGCAATCCGACATTCCGAGAAACTATTCGATACAGCATCCAAGGGCTCGCCTTGATGCCACTCTTCTATTTCGCGGTCCGATTCTCCGATAATCGACTTTTCCGGAATCTAAATTTCCCCTGGGCAGTAACTCTCGGCACCTATTCATACGCGATTTACTTAATCCACTACGTGGTGATCGGGTTGATTGCCAAAAACGTTCCCGCTGTCGCGGCAAAGTCCTTCATCCTCTTCCCGACCGCGCTTCTGATCTCGATCGCCTATGCTGCCGTCGTCGATCGTTTCGTCGACCGGTATTTTAGACGGATCAGACGCAAATTCGGACCGGGAGTTGCGACAAAAGCCCCCGCTTTTCAGCGGCTTTAAGCGAGTTCGCGCGGCGGCTCGACACACCCGGCATGTATTGGTCGCGAGTTTGGGCGGTATATCTCTAGCCGATCTTCTATACTTCGCGCCGGCTCGCATCAGGTAAGCCATTGATTTTATATTTTTTAGGGTCGCGGTTCTGCGAAAAATGTAGTGCCACGCCGATATCGGGAATTCTTGACAATTTGTGGGAATCACGGCTCTGCGTGCGCACCGGCATGCGGATTCTACCATAGACTTCCGCCGCAACGTCTCGGGCCGGCGCGCCTTTACTGCAGATCCGCGACGCCGGGCCGCCTGACCTCCGCCAAATCCGAAAATGTAGCGCCAAGTCGCCAACTGGTCCGATGGCGCCACCGCAACCGCGTTTTCCGGTGAGGCCGCTGTTCAGGATAACTCTGTCGGCCTGAGCGCGCGGCCGCGATTGGCATGAGACCGCCACCTGAAGTGATCGGACCTAGCGGGCAACTAGTTTCATTTAGTTTGGTGTCGGAGGAAAATAACATGTCTACAGGAGAAAGCGTTTATTTCCTCGGGTCTCGTTTCGATACTGGATCAATCCAAGAAGCTGCTTACGATATTCTCGCTGAGACGGATGCACGCTTTAGGTACGTCGTAACACCAAACGTACACCACATAGTAAGATTGCTTGAGGATCCCGCTACCATGCGGCCGCTCTACGAGCGGGCATGGCGCGTGTTTTGCGATAGTCGCGTGCTGAGCCGCCTGGCTCGGGTCAGCGGCGTTAGGATTCCCGTCATTATAGGTAGTGATCTTACAGCCGATCTCATCACACGTGCAGCGAAGCAGCGTCTCACGGTAGCTGTCATCGGTCCGACGGGCGCGGCTTGCGCCCTACTGCAAGACAGGTACCCTGGCCTCAATGTTGGGGTTCACACGCCCCCAATGGGGTTTATAAAATCGGAGCTCGAGGTCCAGAAATGTGTCGATTTCGTTGTCAAGACAGAGGCTCCCCTGGTTTTTCTCGCCGTAGGAATGCCGCAGCAAGAAATTCTCGCGAACCGCATTGCTGATCATCCGCAAGCCCGAGGCGTCGGATTGTGTATAGGCGCTTCAATTGACTTTCTTACCGGAGAACAGCGTCGCGCGCCGGTTTGGCTGCAGAAAGCTGGTCTGGAATGGCTCTATCGTCTTCTATCCGATCCGCAACGGCTTGCTCGACGTTATTTGATTGAATGTCCTCGGATTTTTTACTTCATTTGTTTGGCGTGGAGAAAAAATATAGCTGGCATGGAATGGCCACCATCCACCAATGTCTCATCATCGATGCGCACGAGCTCGAACCCGGTCTCACCCGAAGCTGCTAGGAGGAAAATTCCCAGAAGTGCCGTAGGCGCAGGGCCTGATCTTGCGCCGGCCGCGAGGGCGACTCCCGGCAACTTACCTTGACGCCGGGCAGGATTGCCTTGCCGTCGCTATGCGACATGAACGCCACCCTGTTCCTTATTAGACCGTTATTGCACCCGTAACGAGAATTTGGTTCGCGTTTTACGAAGGCTGCCAAGCACGGACGGGTGGTAGCCCCACGCCTCGGCCTCGCCGACCCGCAGCACCTCACCAAACCGGATCGGGACCTTAGTCATGGATCCTCAAGGCCACCCCGGTCCCGGAGGTTCGCGCCTCGCTCTGGTGGCGCCAGCGTCATCCCAGCTGTAGAACGGTACGAATTATGTACCCGTATTGCGAAAGTCCGGTCGAGCGGCTGTCGCAGCTGCTGGGTGCGGTGCGCGCGGATTTGACGGCTGTGAGAAGACAGATCTCACGGCGTATGACAACCACGCATGCGGGCACCACAGGGGTGGCGTCCCTGGTCGTCGATGGGCATCCGTGTGCTCGATCCGAGTTCTCTTGCGCGCTACGTGGTATCAGGCGCAATTCCACGGGCGACCCTGCCGGCAAACACGGGAGTTGACGACATGTTCGATTGGTCCGCAAGATCCATGAAACCCGCAAGAATTAGCTTCTACGGAAACTTCGGCGCCGGCAATCTTGGTAACGAAGCTACTCTACAGGCGGTCATCGAACAGATTCTGCGGCGCTGGCCCGATGGGCAACTGCTTTGTTTCTGCACGAACCCGCACGATGTGCGCACGCGCCACAACATCGCAGCTTTTCCCTCGGAAGCAGTCAATCGAGGTACCATGGATAGGTCCGGCTCAAGCGCGCGCCGGGGCAACCTGACGCGGTTCTTCCGTATTGCTTTTCAGAGGATCCCTCTCGAACTGGTTCACTGGATCAAGTGCCTGCACGCGCTCAGCCGCGCAGATATGCTCATTGTTGCCGGGACCGGAATTGTTACGGACTACCAGACCGGGCCGCTGGGCTGGCCCTACGACATTTTCAAACTATCGACGCTTGCGGCCCTGTGTCGGGTCAAACTCGCGTTCCTCAGCATTGGGGCTGGGCCTATCCACCATCCACTCAGCCGCTGGCTCCTGAAGAGGAGCCTCGCGCTGGCGCACCACCGCAGCTACCGCGACGAGGCGTCGAAGCAATATCTGCAGGAGATAGGTTTCAACACCAATCGTGATTTCGTGTGCCCGGATGTGGTCTTCGGCCTCTCGACGGGCAGCCTGATCTCGTGTGTTAAGGACGGTCAGAGGCGAATTGTCGGATCTCGGAATCAAGGATTACGGATCAAAGGAGCCGGACGCATTCCGAGAATACCTGGAAACGATGGCGGCCTTCGTTTCGTGGCTCCAGGGGCGAGGTTACATTGTGCGACTGCTCATCGGCGATATACACTACGATTCGTGGGTGATAGAGGAATTCGTCGGTGTTCTGAGAAGCCGGAACATACCTGCGGACGCGCCGCTGTTGATTGCCGAGCCGGCTCTGACCGTCGAGGAGCTGTTGCGCCAAGTGGGCGGGACTGAAGCCGTGATCTCGGCGCGGTATCACAACCTCGTGCTGGGATTGATCCAGAACAAGCCGGTCATTGCACTGTCTGATCATGCCAAGCTGGATTCGCTGGTGACCGATTTCGGGTTGGCGCAATACCTCCTTCCGTTGCGGAAGCTGAGCTCGGACGTTCTGATCGACAGATTCAAACAACTGGAGAACGACGTGGAGCGACTGAGGCCCCACCTGAAAGCGGAATTGGAGAAATATCGCCAAGCGCTTGATGCGCTGTATGCGACGCTCCTTGGAGTTCGAACGCGACGGCTCGAATTGCCATGGCGCGGCGATAGGCGCCGCAAATGTCAACGACGTCCGCGATCAATCTGTATCTACAGTGAACCATGCCGCTTTTTGAGCGGCTTCTCTCGGCACTGCGAGAAAGTAAAATTTAGTGAAGCTTCCCTCAGATCGACAAGGATCAGCCGCCTCCAAACCGATCTTCGCCCTGCGCCGCGCCGATCTTCCGCCTCGACTTTGCGTCATCATTTGGTAACGTAACGGCCGGGGACCACGTCACGCATCGGCAATTGCCGTTGACGCCAGGGCTTAATAATAGCTGGCGAATTCTTTCGGGCGTGCGCTGGCCCCGCTTGCCAAATCTGGATGAGGAGATATGCGCTATACACATTCACTCCCACCTATACCGTCTTTTGATGGTAGAGGTCTTTCTGGCTATACGTTTGGCCCGTTGCAGCAAAAAGACATTGAGATTTATTACATCGAAGTCGAGAAGGGTCATGACACCTTCATGGTGAGTAAGCGAATTTCGCGAGTTTATTACGTTATTTCTGGGGGCGGGTTTTTCACCATAAATGGTCGCAGAGATGATGTCTGTAGCGGCATGCTGGTTGAGGTCCCACCAAAGGTAGAGTACTCTTATTCCGGGAAAATGAAACTCATAGGCATCTCTAGACCACGCTGGTTTTACGGCAATGATAGGCACACAAAATGGAACCCTGACGTCGTTCACGGAGATTTACCTATTATACCAATCGCCAAATCTTGGAAGGTTTTTGCCAAACGGCTCATCAACTTTTTGTCTGAGGCTTAATGCGAGACTGTGGGAAAAGCTTCCTGCCTCGTTTTTCACTCTTTGGCCTGTACACTCATTTCGGAATTTTTCGCATACATTGGCTCGAAGGCATGGTGTTCGCGCGCAGGCTCCGGGCACGTGGACCCCGGCTAGAGTTACAGACGTCGGAGAGAGCGGCGTGCGGAGACTGATCCTTTGAGTGTTAGCAGTGCTCGGCTGTAGCGTTGGAGTGGAGGCTCCGGCCTCCTCTCGCCCATCAATGCCGACGCCGGGCTCCAGAGCCAACACCGGTCCCAACTCCGACCGCCTCTACCAGCGCGTCATCGACGATCTCGACAAGCACATTCGGGCCGTCGGCCTCAAGGCAGCACGACCGCCGCCCCAAACGCGAACGGAATTATCGTCACCGGGCGTGATAACGGTGTAATCAATTGGTTCCAAAAAGCGGGGCCACTTGACGCCCTGAACGTCGAATTGGTCGGAGGCGGGGACTCATGCAAGGTAACGTATTACTATTATCGCAGCGCCGGATTGCTGACCTCGTAGCTTATTGCCTCGCTTACGAATTCGAGGACACTTTCGCAGCTGTTACCGATGCCCAGCGAATCGACGCCACCGACCTGCCGGCTCTGGAGTTCTCCCGGCGCGCCTACAAGTGCGCACGCCTGGCATCCGGGTCGCCCAGGCTTGCGCGTCGGCTCGCGCCTTACCCACGCAACACTGTGGTCTTGGAGCGTGACTTCGAACTCTTTTTTCCGGTTTTCAACCACACCTATGAATTGTATTCGCTTGCGACGATCCCCAACTGGCGCCAGCGCTGCCGCAAGGCGGCATGCTTCATCAACGAAGTCTGGTCGGATATGTTGCCAGAATATCTACTCGAGCTCTTATCCGCTTTTGACCACGTCTTCATTGGATTCTGTCACAGCGTTAAGGACGTAGCGCGCATCAGCGGTCGACCGTGCACCTACCTGCCGCTCGCCGTTGACGTACTGCGTTTCGCGCCTGCATCGCACGATCAACCACGCCCGATCGAGGTCTGCAACGTTGGCCGGCGCTCGCCGGTCACGCATCAGGCGCTGCTCGATGACGCCGAGCGGCGGCAGAGCTTCTACTACTACGACACTGTGGCCGCGAGCGGCGACGACCGGAAGAACCGCACGTTCCGCGTCGACAGCCCGCACGAACATCGCCGCATGCTGGCAACATTGCTCAAACGCAGCTGCTACTACATCGCCAATCGCAGCTATGTGAATAAACCCGAGTTCACGGCGGGCCGCGATGAGATGTCCGCGCGGTTCTACGAGGGGGCCGCGGCAGGCACAGTAATGATCGGCGAGCCGCCGCGCACGGAGGAATTCAAGCAGCAGTTCGATTGGCCCGATGCGGTCCTCCAGGTGCCGTTCAATTCTCCCGATATCGGTCGCATTCTCGCGGACCTGAGTGGCGACCCCGAGCGGCTGCGAGAGGTTCGGCGCAACAATGTTCGGGAGGCCGCACAAAGGCACGACTGGCTACATCGAATTCAGGTGGTGTTCGACACCCTCGGCCTGGCGCCGACACAGAAAATGCGGGCTCGCGCGAAACGGCTCGACCAGATCGCGTTACAGGCAAAGGTACACCATGGCTTAGTCGTTGATGTAGCTCAACGGGCGAGCCGGTGAACCCCCTGAGGCCAAAATTTCAGTGCAAACATTAAGGACGTTATGTTATCTGTGTCTCGGATAGCGAAGCTTGGGGGTTCCCGCGAATCGCACCGCCGACATGCAATCTAAAGTGATTACAACGACTCAAGGTGTTCCCGGATGGGCACTCAGTAGACTTGCACAGACCCACCAATCAGTCTAGTATCTCCATCACGACAAATTTCGACACCAGCATGGATGGCTCCGTGAACCTCAAGACCACGAACAATAACGCACTCCGACATCTTGAATGCCGGTTGTGTAGCGCGGCACTTACCACAACCTTTGTTGATCTCGGTATGTCCCCCCTTTGCGAGAGTGTACTAGCCGCCAATCAAATTGACGAAATGGAGCCCTACTTCCCGCTGCATGTTCTGGTTTGCAATAACTGCTTCCTTGTGCAGTTGCGGGAGTACGTCAAACCTGAAAGTATTTTTTCGGAATACGACTATTTTTCGTCATATTCGACCTCTTGGGTCGAGCATGCGCGGCGATTTTGCGAGATGATTCAGGCCAGACTCAACCTCGGCCCAAACAGCCAAGTCTTTGAGATTGCAAGCAATGATGGATACCTCCTGCAGCACTTCGTGCACCTGGGTATCCCCGTGACCGGCATCGAGCCTGCCAGCAATGTTGCCGCGGTCGCTCGTGAGAAGAATATTCCAACGATCGTGGAATTTTTCGGCGTGGAACTTGCCCGACGTCTTATTTCTGAAGGGAAGCACGCCGACCTGATAATCGGCAACAATGTGCTTGCGCAGGTGCCTGACCTCAACGACTTCGTTGGGGGAATGGCAACCCTCCTTGCCCCGAACGGGGTGATCACGCTCGAGTTCCCCCACCTTGAGCGGCTAATCGACGAAAATCAGTTTGACACGATCTATCACGAACACTTCTCCTACTTTTCCTTTATTACGATCGATCGCCTCGCAAAGCGTCACTATCTAAAGGTGTTCGATGTCGAGCACCTAACCACTCATGGCGGCTCCCTCCGCGTTTACCTTTGTCCCTCCGGCGCCCCTACACCCCGTCGCCCAGCGTTGACGCGCTACTCGCCCATGAACGTCAAAGGGGATTTGAGGATATCAAGACTTATGCGACGTTTTCGGCGCAGGTTCATCAAACAAAGCGGCAACTCTTGTCATTTCTTATTAACCTCAAGGACAATGGTGCAAAACTGTGTGGGTATGGCGCGCCTGGCAAAGGCAACACGTTGCTCAATTACTGCAGCATTGGCACCGATTTCTTAGATTTCACCGTGGACCGCAACCCTTACAAACATGGACTATACACACCTGGGATGCATATCCCAATTTATCCGGTGTCTGCCATTGATGACGCCCGGCCTGATTATCTGCTCATCTTGCCATGGAATTTGAAGCAAGAGATCATTGAGCAGATACGCCACGTCGGCGATTGGGGCTGTAAGTTCATTGTCGCGATACCTAGCGTAGAAGTGATAGATCCGAGAGAATCCACGCCATGAAAGTTGTCCTTTTTTGTGGAGGGCTGGGTACGCGCATTCGCGACTACTCAGAAAACGTTCCAAAGCCCATGGTGCCAATCGGCCATCATCCGATTTTATGGCATGTTATGCAATATTACAGTCACTATGAGCACCATGACTTCATTCTATGCCTTGGATACAAAGCCAACGTTGTCAAGAATTACTTCTTAAACTACAAGATTGTGGAAAGCAATGACTGCGTAATCTCGGATTTTGGCTCTAAAGTGGAGATTATTGGTGAAAGACCTCCTGATTGGCGTGTTACGCTTGTTGACACTGGCATTTGGAGAAATATCGGAGAGCGTCTTTTTGCGGTTAAACACTTTGTGAACAATGAAGAGTTTTTTTTGGCTAACTACAGCGACGGATTGACCGACGCGCCTCTTGCGGAGATGATCGCTCGGTTCAAGACGAGCAACAAGATTGGTTGCTTCCTTGCCGTTCATCCACCCATAAGTTTTCACTTGGCTGAATTTGATGAACAGGGAACCGTACATCAAATACGTTCAAGTCGTCAATCTGATGTTTGGATCAATGGCGGCTATTTCATCTTTCGCAGGGAGATTTTTGATTACATCCAGGACGGGGAAGAGCTGGTGCTCGAGCCGTTCAATCGCCTGATCAAATCCGGAAACTTGATGGCGTACAGTTACGAGGGTTTCTGGCGCGCTATGGATACGCTAAGGGACAGACAAGTGCTCGAGGAGATGGTCGAACGGGGCGAGACACCTTGGCGTCCGGGGCAAACGTAATGGACAGTATAGTTGTATGAAACATTTGCAGCTCGCAGCGCCTGGAGATCGGTTGTCGGTCCTTTGCCTGGGCGCGCATTCGGACGACATTGAGATAGGGGCCGGGGCGACGCTTCTGAGCATGCAGGAACGTGGAGTGCGCCTAGATGTGCACTGGTGCGTGTTGAGCGGCGTTGGTGAGCGGGAGAATGAGGCGAGGGCCTCGGCGTCTAATTTCTTATCAGCGGCGGAAAGCTCGCAGATCGAGGTTATGTCTTTTAAGGACAGCTTTTTCCCTGAGCAGGGCGACGCAATCAAAACATGGTTCACGGCGCTCAAAGAACGGGTCGATCCCGACCTTATCCTCACTCATCGCAGACGGGACGCGCATCAAGACCACCGGCATGTCTGCCGACTCACTTGGAATACTTTCCGCGATCACTGCATTCTTGAGTACGAAATTCCAAAATGGGACGGGGATATGGGCCAACCCAATCTGTATGTGCCGATTTCGGCTAGCGTTCTAAAGCGAAAAATCGATCTCCTCATCACGCATTTCGGGAGCCAGCGCTCGAAACAGTGGTTCGATGCCGAGACCTTTCACGGGTTGGCGAGGCTGCGGGGTATGGAATGTCGGGCTCCCGAGCACTATGCTGAAGCATTTGTTGCGCGTAAGCTGGCCCTGACTTGAGTAGATCGTCGTTGGAGCCGGGATTCTCGTATTGTGATGCGATTTTCGTGCGGCAGGGAAACCAAGACGCATCCGCCTTGTGGGCGAGCAGCGTCCTAGGTGTGTGGTCCCGGAATGAGATGGCGCGGGTTGATTTTGAAGGCGGCGGGGTCGTTCGTCCATGCATTGCAGATGGCCTGATAGGCGTTCGCCATCTTAGCGCCTTAGGTGTTTGGCGAAGTTGTAGGCTGTGACGTAGGCCAGTACGTGCGCCTTGAGGCTTTCGAGGTCTTCGTAGTGGAAGACTTTGACCGTGGCGTCTTTGATGGTTCGGTTCATTCGCTCTGCCTGGCCGTTGGTCCAGGGATGATAGGGCTTGGTCAACCGGTGCTCGATCCCATGTTCGATGCAGACGCGATCGAGGATGTGCGGGCCGAGGAAACGCCGGCTGGGGCTTCGCGATTCTTGGGCAGATCGGCGAAGGCCATACCGTTATCGGTTAGCACGGTGTGGATTTTGTAGGGGAAGCCGGCCACGACATTTCTCAGAAAGCTGGTCCCTCCTTCTTTCCGGCGCTGTCATGGAACTCGACGTAGGTGAATTTCGAGACCCGGTCGATCGCCAGGAACATGACCAGCTTGCCGTCCGTGTGTCGCAGTTCGCAGCTGTCAATGTTGACATAGCCGATGGAGTGGGCCCATTGGGCCGGACAGTGATCATGCGGCTGGTTTGACCGCCTGCCGGGTGTGCTGGTCCTCGAACTGTTGCGGGTTGAGATAGCCGAGCGCCTGGGATACCGCGCTTGAGATACTGGCGCGCCTGGGGCCTCCCGCCGACGAGGAACACGCCATCGATTCGACGATCGTGCGGGCGCATCAGCATGCAGCCGGCGTAAAAGGGGGAATCAGCGTCAGGAGGCGCTCGGGCGCTCGCCTGGCGGATTCTCGACTAAAATCCACCTGCGCACCACGCCGACGGGCGACCGCTGGCCTTTGAGCTGACCGGCGACGAGGCGCGTGAGGTCAAAGGCTACGATGCGCTGATGGTGCGATGCGCAGCCCAAAAAGCTGCTCGCCGACAAGGGCTACGATGCCGACGCGATCCGCGACGATCTCCAACAGCGTGGCATCGAGCCGGTCATCCCGCCGAAATCGAACCGCACCGAGGCGATCGAATACGACCGCGAGGCCTACAAGCGTTGCAACCTCATCGAGCGCTGCGTCAACGCGCTGAAACAGTTTCGGCGCATCGCGAACGATAAAAGCGCGAGGGCCTTCCTCTCCATACTATGTATCGGGGCAGCAAGGCTCTGGATCAAAACTGTCAACACGGCCTAAAGTTTGGAGTGAGTGAGATGGGAATTTTGCGTTTCGACCAGCGCCTTTCCGACGATGAGCGACGACGAGCTCTCTATAGTGGGGACATCTTCGTCTATTCGCCGATACCGGCCGCGCAGAAGCTCTGCACCCTAGCCCGTGGCATGATTGAGGAGGCGTTTGCTCCACAAGACCCACGGCGGATCGATCAGTTTTTAGGCATGGAGGAAGCCGCGGCGATCCTTGCGAAGCTGAAACCGGCGTTTATCCATCACCCGGACTGCAAACGCCTTCTCCCAGAAATCATTGTTGAACTTGGCGGCGATCCCGCCAAGACCTATTTCGACGTGCCACGCATGCGCTCGGCCTTTCCCACACACTACCTCACGTCAGGGATCGCTTACGCGTTTCACCCGCATCGGGACACTTGGTATTCAGCCCCAATGTGTCAGATAAACTGGTGGCTGCCGATTTTCGACATCACTTCGGAGAACTGCCTTGCCATTCACCAAAATTACTTTGCTAGACCAGTCAAGAATAACTCAGACATTTACAATTACCATGAGTGGAACGCGCGAAATCGGGCCGATGCAGCAAAGCACGTGCATTCCGACACCCGGGAGCAGCCTAAGCCACAGCAGGAGATCGGGCACGAAGAAGTTCGTGTGATATGCCCCCCGGGCGGTATGATCCTGTTTTCAGCGGCTCAGCTTCACGCAACTGTCCCCAACACTAGCGGCATTGCACGATACAGCATCGACTTTCGCACAGTGCACTTCGATGAGGTGGTTGCGCACGAGGGCGCACGCAACCTGGACTCGCGCTGCTCCGGAACGACGATGGGGGATTATCTCCGCTGCTCGGACCTGCAGCATTTGCCGGACGGGGTGATCAGCTTATACGACAATGGATCCAAAGTCTCCGGCGAGGCGCCTATCGTCACTTCAGACAGTTTCGCGTTGCAATCGTGACCGACCTGGTCGGTCTCGTCACGGGAGCGTCGAGCGGGATTGGAGCGGCCATCGCGCACGGCCTAGCCGAGACCGGGGCTCATGTGCTCGCATCGGGACGCGATCGCGACAAACTGGCCCGGGTCACGGCGGGGTGGGATGGCCAGATTGACACAGTTGCTGCCGACATAACCACCGCGGCTGGTCTCGAGGCCGTACGGGCGCTTGTAGCGCAACGCGGGCAACTGGATGTCGTCGTACTGGGCTCGGGCATCTACGAGCGATCGTCGGACCCGGACGCCCTGATGCGGCAGTTTATCGCGAATGTCCACGGACCATATGCCCTGTTGCAGGCCGTGCGGCCGCTGCTCGTTGCATCGAAAGGTCTGGTGATTTTCATCAATTCCACCCAAGGTCTGGCCGCATCGCCTGGGGTCGGTCAGTTCGCGGCCACGCAGCACGCGATGCGTGCGCTCGCCGACAGCATGCGCGCGGAGGTCAATTCGCTGGGGGTCCGCGTCACCACGATTTTTCTTGGCCGTACCGCCACAGCGCGGCAGGCGGCGATCTTCGCGACGGAGCAACGCTCGTATACCCCGGAGCGGCTGATCCAGCCGAAGGACGTAGCCAGTGTCGTCGTAAGCTTGATGATGCTGCCGCAGACTTCGGAAGTTACAGAAATCATGATGCGGCCCCGGCTTCCGCCGTCGCCGAGCGGCTGAGCCGAGATTTCACCATCGGCTATTTGTGCGAACATCTAAACCAGATCGGACCACCGGAAACTCGAAATTCTTGAGTGCGCCGAGCAGAGACAAGGCATCGAAACCTATCGTCCGTATGCCATTGACTCCGGAGGTTGATTAGAGTTTATCCCGCAGGTCTTCGAGCTCGCAATTTATCAGTGGAAGACACAGGCTGAAGCGAGGCTTTCGTTCGCTTTTGCGAAGTAAAATAAAAAGGAAATACGATGCGCGTTTTGCTTACTGGAAATCTGGGTTACATAGGCAGGATTCTTTCGCCGATGTTGGCTGAGGCCGGACACCAAGTGGTCGGCTTGGACAGCGATATCTATTCGCGCTGCACATTTTCGGCGGGCGGCAACCTGAATGAGGAAACGACGATCAAAAAGGATACGCGCGATGTCCTCGCTGAGGATCTCGCCGGATTTGACGGCATCATTCATTTGGCTGCTCTTTCCAACGATCCTCTTGGCAATCTGAACCCGAGCCTCACGGACGACATCAATCATCGCGCAAGCTTCCGCCTGGCTGAGCTTGCCAAGAAGGTTGGCGTCACTCGCTTTGTGTTTGCTTCGTCCTGCAGCAACTATGGTCAGGCAGGCGATGCAATGATCGACGAGACCGGCGATTTGAACCCTGTCACCGCCTATGGTGAATCGAAGGTGATGTCCGAGCGTGACATTTCGCTCCTGGCGGACGACAAGTTTTGTCCAGTTTATTTGCGACCCGCCACCGCCTATGGCATTTCGCCAAGGATGCGTTTTGATATTGTCTTGAACAATCTTGTTGCTTGGGCTTTCACGACGGGGAAGATCTACTTGAAGTCTGACGGCACCCCTTGGCGGCCGATCGTTCATATCGAGGACATCTCGCGTGCGTTCATTGCCGCGCTCGAGGCGCCCGCGAACGACGTATGTAACGAAGCCTTCAATGTGGGCCAGACTGACCACAATTACCGCATTCGCGATTTGGCCGAGATTGTCGCGGAAGTCGTGCCTGGATGCAGGATAGAATTTGCTGCCGATGCGGGCCCCGACAAGCGCTCGTATCGGGTGAGTTTCGAAAAAATCCGCCGTAAGCTGCCCGCATTCAAGCCTCGCTGGGACGCGCGTATGGGAGCAGAGCAACTCTACAAAGCCTACCAGTCGTCTAGCCTAACATTGGAGGAGTTCGAGGGGCCTCGATACCAGCGCATCGCCCACATCAAGAAGCTGTTGGCTGACGGAGTCCTCGATACAAATTTGAGGCACACGCAATCGTTGCGCAACGACAGTGCCTCGTTCGCAATGTCGCCGAAGCTCTGAGCACAATGTCGCTCGGTCCGCACGACAACATAGAACTCCAAAGAGATTTTGGGGAACGGCTCATTACTCAGGACGTGGGCGAAGAAATTTTCGCTTTTGCCGCGAGAATATTTCCTATTTGTCGGAGCATCACCGGTAACGGCGTGCGGCAGACGCTACGCGAAATCAGATCGCATCTTGCTTTGGAGGTACACGAAGTTCCCACCGGAACGGAGGTTTTTGATTGGACGATCCCTCGCGAGTGGAACATTCGTGACGCGTACATCAAGAATGGCGCAGGCAACAAGGTCGTCGACTTCGCCCAGTCAAACCTTCATGTCATGAGCTATAGCGTGCCGGTGCGCACGCGCATATCGCTGGCTGAACTCAAAAAGCATGTTCACACTCTGCCTGACCAGCCCGATCTCATCCCTTATAGAACCTCGTATTACGCCCAGGACTGGGCTTTCTGCATGGCACACCGACAGCTTGAGGGTCTTCGGGAAGAGACGTACGAAGTCGTCATAGATTCAAGCCTAGAAAACGGGTACTTGACCTACGGTGAGTATCTGCACAAAGGCGAAACCAAACGAGGAGTTCCTCCTTTCGGCCCATGTTTGCCACCCATCGCTTGCTAATGACAACTGCTCGGGAGTTGCGCTCCTGACGCAGCTGGCGAGACGAATGGTTGGATTACAGACGCGGTATAGCTACAGATTTCTTTTCGCCCCCGGTACTATAGGGGCAATCGCTTGGTTGGCGCGCAATGAAGCGAGTAGTTGGCGCGTCAAGCACGGGCTCATCGTCTCTATGGTAGGCGATGGGGGCGGTCCGACATATAAGAAAAGCCGTCGGGGCGAAGCCGCCATCGATCGGGCGATGGGCCACGTTCTTCGTCACTCCCGACTGGGGCCGGTGATTGAAGAGTTCTCACCCTACGGTTATGATGAACGTCAGTATTGCTCGCCCGGTTTCAATCTACCGGTTGGGCTTTTCCAGCGCAGTAAATACGGGACGATTTCCCAGTATCACACGTCTGCCGACGATCTCGCGTTCATAACGCCTGAGCATTTACTAGAGTCCTATAACCTCATCGTTAAAACGATAGATGTTATCGAAAGCGACGCGACTTACTACAACACGATTCCAAAATGCGAACCGCAGCTCGGAAAGCGGGGGCTTTACGGACGAATCGGAGGCAACAGGGATATCGCGACTGAGAATATGGCCATGCTATGGGTGCTAAATTTGTCTGACGGTACCCAATCAATACTCGACATTGCTGAACGATCCGGCCTGCCGTTTGAAGTCGTTCGCAGGGCAGCGCAGTTACTCCAAACACACGGCCTTTTGGCTATCCGACCTTCAGCTTCTCCTGGCTCGTGCACGCCCCGCGCGGCGGTATAAACTATTGGAGCTGGTCGCCGGCCACGGTCCGCAACTTGGGGGCGCATGACCCGAAGGCGGCCATCTCTGGCATGAAGTTCGTCCGGAAGAATTCTTGTTGCAACTCCGTGCGCGCAAGTCTAGTGTACGGAGATTTCGGGAGAGGCCCGCTATGCACCGTACTATAGTCTTGATAGCCTCCGTACTGTGTCTTGCACTGTCGTTTGCAATGGGATTCGGCGTTCACAAAGCGGGCGGCGGGATTGAAAGCTATTTTGGCGTTACCGCCGGTGTTTTGTTCAGGTCGCCGCTGGCATATCTGCGGGTTCACCGTCTGGGCTGGAATTCCTATAAGATAGTGCAAGCCACGCAGGACCATGGTGGATTGTATTTTCGTCGTCATGTAGAAACTGGTCTATTACCCATAGTCATCGATGGAAAGCGGCTTTCTGACGCTTATCCCGTCCCGAAATTGGGTGGCGCGATCACGGTGGTCGACTCGAACGTGATCATTCTCGATCGACTAGGCGGCTTTTACCGTTACGATTTGACGACAGGTTCTTTCGAGCCGCTCCCAATTCCCCAATTGCCGAACAACCTGGAGGCCTTTCTCCATTTCCAGAGACCCGATCAGATTCCTGGTCCGCCTGTCAACCTTGCCGACGCCCCAAACGACGAATTCCGAGCACACGACATCATGTTCTTGTCAGATCGAAAAGAGCTTGCTGTCGCCTATGATAAATTCGATGAGACTCTTGGCAAACTGAACACCGCTGTTTCGGTCATTCCAATCGATGTTACGACGCTCGCGCCGACCGGTCCCTGGCGGGAGATATTTATCAGTGACGCATATAACCTAGGTCAGGGGATTACCTCGGCCGGTGGCCGGATGGCTTATCGGGGAGACGGTAAGCTCTACCTGACACTTGGGGATCACTATACAGTCCAACCTAAACTATCTCAGGATCCCAATACAACCTTTGGACGAGTAGTCGAGATAGATTTAAGCTCAAATGAATGGCGTGAGATAAGCAAGGGTCATCGGAACCCGCAAGGATTGACGTTTCTAAAATCTGGTCAACTATTTTCTACCGAACATGGTCCTCGCGGCGGCGACTTGCTCACTGTTATCACTGAAGGTAGCAACTTCGGTTGGCCGAACGTGACCTTGGGCACCGCGTATGACAGCTACGGTTGGGACGTCGGCACATCGCCCGTTGGGACCCATAACGGATATACAGCTCCTCTGTTCGCATGGGTGCCGTCCATCGCCCCGTCACAGCTCATCGAGGTCAACAATTTTAATCCCCGCTGGGACGGCGATCTGCTTATCTCCGCTTTGAAGGCTATGTCGCTCTACCGCCTCCGGTTAGAGGACGGTCACGTACTCTACTCTGAGCAGATTTGGATCGGCCAGAGGATTTGGGATCTTGCGCAAACAAAAGATGGAACGATCGTCTTATGGACTGACGATACTCAACTGCTTTTCGTTAAAGTAGATACGGACCAACTAGAAGAGAAGCGGCGTACTCCTGACGTCGTGGGCAGCCTCACGCATCCCAGTGGAATATTTCCCAGTTGCATGGGCTGTCATCATTTTGGCGTGACCAATCCCACCGATTTCGCGCCCTCCCTCAGCAATCTGCTCAACCGACCGATCGCATCAGACGCTTTTCGATATTCCCCGGGGCTGCGTGAAAAGCAAAAGCTGGGAAAGTGGACTGAAGCCCTGCTAAGCGAATTCCTGTCCGATCCAGTCAAATTTGCCAACGGCACCACTATGCTTCCCCTTGCACTCAGTCCGGAAGAGATTAAATATATCGTGAATATTTTGGCCCGAGCGTCGGACGCTTCTCAGCCTTTCACAATCGCGCGCTGATGTTTCTAGTTTTGCGGCAGCACAAGCGTAATACATACCGTACGTGAGGTTGCTGCTCTCCGGCGAAAGGGGCGACCCCTCGGTTGCGATTCGTCGAGAACGAATGGAGAGCAGCGATGACGATGCTTGCAGGACTTGACGTAGGCGGCAAGCGGACCGCGGTGTGCGTCATGGACGATGCGGGGAGGATCTTCCGGCGCGGGGCGGCCGACAAGGTCGGGCTGGAGAGCGGCCCGTTTACGCCGCACTTGTTCCGCTCGCTGGCGGCGATGGGCTATCCAATGGGACGCGCGACGCGGGCGGCGGACGCAATCAAGAGCCGGCGGGCGAAGAGCGACAAGGGCGACGCCTAGGCGCTTGCCGAGATGTTACGAACGGGCTGGGTTACGTCGGTGCACGTCAAATCCTTAGACAGCCATCGGCTGAAGACCGTGCTGGGCGCCCGCGATCAGTTGGTCAAGGTCAGGCGCTCGCTCGGCAATCAAGTGCGCGGGCTTTTGCGTCCTTTCGGCCTCAAGCTTCCTTCTCGCGCTGCGATGAAGATGTTCGTTGAGGTGACGTAAATCAGGCAACGTGCGATGATCCGAGAAAGGCGCTGGTCGAATTGCAAGGTCCCCCCATCGCTCTCCCTCGACAAGGACGTTCCTCTCCCATAAGGCGGCATCCTGGTTAACTGCTATCGGCAAGCACAGTACACCCTTGGTGGCATCGTTTCCACGAAAGCCGGAGGCGACGAAGGAAGGCAAGGCAGCCGCCCGCCCCGGCGGCCACGGCAAAATCGCGGTCTGAAGAGTACTAAAATCTCCATCGCCGTGACCGACGTGATCACTTGCTTGTACGTCGCTCGGGCCTCGTCCCCCCAATCGAGGCCTTCTATTCCTCCTCGGGGCGCTGAATGCGTCACGCCTTCTTTGGAAGGGGACCCGGGGAAGCCGTACAAATGCGCAATTGCGGAGAGAGGGGCCGTTCCGCGTGACCCAAGAGTAGGAGATTTTATGCGGGAACCATCCCCGCGCTATCGCACCTTCTCGCGCCCCGCTCTCGAGGAACTGAAACGGAAATCCGTGCGGGGCGGTGCCGTCGTGGCCGCTGCCCAAGCCGCAAAACTTGTGCTGCAGATGGGGACGGTGATGGTGCTGGCAAGGCTGCTTTCTCCCGACGATTTCGGGCTGACGGGAATGGCCGCGACCTTGACGGGTTTTCTCGGGCTGTTCCGTGACGCGGGACTGGGCACGGCGACGGTCCAACGCCATGAGGTCACTCACGAACAGCTCTCGACCCTTTTCTGGATCAACGTGGCTATAGGAGCAGGTCTGGCGGCGCTCACAATCGCTTTGGCTCCGGCTTTGGTCCGCTTCTACGGCGAGCCTCGACTGTTTTGGATTGTCATCGTCTCTGGGGTGGCGTTCGTGTTCAATGGCCTATTAACTCAGCACGGGGCGCTGATGTCGCGGGAGATGCGCTTTGCGACGCAGGCGCGGATCGATTTGTCTTCTCTCGCTATAAGCTCGGCAGTGGGTGTCGTGATGGCGTTCCTCGGCTGGCGTTACTGGTCGCTGGTAGGCATGGGGGTTGTCGGTCCCATCGTCAGCGCGGCTGGCGTATGGCTCGCCGTTCCCTGGGTTCCTGGGCCGCCACGCCGCAATTGCGGCGTCCTCTCTATGCTTCATTTTGGGGGGCTGGCGACCCTTAACAGTTTTCTCGTGTTCCTAGCCTGGAACACTGATAACATTCTCTTGGGCCGTTTTTGGGGACCGCATGCCCTCGGACTTTACGGCCGGGCATATCAGCTCGCCACCTTGCCGGTGCAACAATGGACCGGGACGCTCAGCGGCGTCGCTCTCTCCGGCCTCTCTGCCATCCAGCATGACGCCGACCGGCTCTCCAGGTCATTCCTCAGGGCCTACTCTTTGCTCCTGTCGGTAACCCTTCCAATCGCAATCACCTGTCCGCTGTTCGCAGAGGAGATAATTCACGTTTTGCTGGGCCCCAAATGGATGGAGGTGGCCCCGATCTTCAGATTGCTTGCTCCGACATCGCTGGTGTTCGCGTCGGCCAATCCACTCTCCTGGTTGGTTATGTCGACGGGCCGGGTCGGTCGCGCCGTGAGCATCACCGCCGCGACGACGCCGGTGGTGATCATAGGGATCGTCCTGGGTCTCAGCCATGGACCGACGGGTGTCGCGTTGGGGTACTCGGCCGCAATGGTGCTTATCATCATCCCGATTACTGCCTGGTCGAAGCACGGCACGGGAATTACGTGGTCGGATCTTTGGAAAGGCGTCAGAATGCCGCTTTTGGCTGGCGTGCTGGCGGGCGCAGTCGGCTTGACAGCGAAGTTGACGTTGGGTGGCGCGTTGCCGCCAATCGCGGATCTGGCGCTGGGCGTTGGACTTGTCTTCGGTGTTTACGCCAGCGCCCTCATTGCGATGGGCCAGAAAAAGCTGTACCTCGATCTGCTGATCGACGCGTTTCGTGGACGCCGCGCCAAAGAATGAGGATGCGTGGCGGCGATCTGCGACGGCCCTTCTGCGTCGTGCGGGATCTGCGGACGAACCTTGTTTCGATCCGGCCTCGTGTCAGCTCTCACAATTAACAAGCCGATAGTTTGGGCGCTTGAACGCTGAGACCCGACTTGAACAGTAAACTGGCCCTCGCGCTCGCAAAGCATTGATATCATTTAGGGCGGTGAGCGGTTTTCGCAAAATGTAGTGCCACGTTTGCACAGTTTTTGTGCTTGATCTTTGGCGGCGAGTTGGATTCCGTGGTGCTCGATAGCGAGGGCCCATGTTCTTCCGCCTCAAGAAGTCCGGCCAGCGCGGCTACGTGCAAATCGTCGAGAACAAGCGCGACGGCGCGGCCGTGCGCCAGAAGGTGATCGCCAATATCGGCCGGGCCGACGAACTGGCCGCCTCCGGCGCGCTCGCTTCGCTCATCGCCTCGGGCGCCAAGCTCACCGATCAGGTGCTGCTGATCAACGCGCTCGACGAGGACGCCGAGGGCGCGCTGTCGGTCGCCGCCAAGCGGATCGGCGGGCCGCTGCTGTTCGGAAGGATCTGGGAGCGGCTCGGGATCGACGCCGTGCTGGCCGACCTGCTCATGGAGCGGGCGTTCGAGTTCCCGGTCGAGCGCGCCGTCTTCGTCGCCGCCTTGCATCGTCTGTTCGTTTCGGGATCCGACCGCGACTGCGCCTCGTGGACCAAGGACTACGATATCCCCGGGGCGGAGGGGCTCGATCTGCATCACTTCTACCGCGCCATGGCCTGGCTCGGCGAGGAGCTGGAGGAGAAGCCGGATGGGGCGCTGGCGCCGCGCTGCCTCAAGGACCTGATCGAGGAGAGGCTGTTCGACCGCCGTCGCGACCTGTTCACCGACCTCTCCGCCGTGTTCATGGACACCACCAGCCTCTCCTTCTACGGCGAGGGCGGCGAGACGCTGGGCGAGCACGGCTATTCCAAGGACTATCGGCCCGATTTGAAGCAGATGATCCTCGGCCTCGTCGTCGACGGCGACGGCCGGCCGATCTGCACCGAGATGTGGCCGGGCAATACCGCCGACGTGACGACGCTCCTGCCGGTCGTCGATCGCTTGCAGCGGCGCTTTTCCATCGGCCGGGTCTGCGTCGTCGCAGACCGCGGCATGATCTCGGCGGCAACCATCGCCGGCCTCGAGGAGCGCAAGCTGGAGTACATCCTCGGTGCGCGCGAGCGCTCCGACGCCGCCGTGCGCAAGCTCGTCCTCGAGAACGACGATCCTTTCGTGCCCCTCCTCGTCGAGCGGAAGGCGGGAGAGACCCAGCTGTTCGTCAAGCAGGTGAACGCCGAAGGCGTTCGCTATGTCGTCTGTCGCAACGAAGCGGAAGCCGAGAACGACCGCAAGGACCGTGAAGCGATCGTCGCCGCGCTCGATGCGCAACTGAAGAGGGGCGACAAGGCGCTGATCGGCAACTCCGCCTATCGGCGCTATCTGCGCAAAGCCGGAGCCAGGGGCGAGCGCTCATTCGAGATCGACGCTGGCAAGCTTGCCGAGGAGGCGCGCTTCGACGGGATCTTCGTCCTGCGCACCAACACCAAGGTGACGCCATTGCAGGCAGTGTTGCGCTATCGCGATCTGCTCCAGGTCGAGGACCTCTTCCGCCGGACAAAGGCGATCATGCGCACCCGGCCGATCTTCCATTCCTCCGACGCCGCCATCCGCGGCCACGTCTTCTGCTCCTTCCTGGCGCTGTCGATGCAGAAGCATCTCGACGACCTCGCCCGCCAGGCCGGCCTCGCGCCGGAATGGAAGGAGCTGTTGCGCGATCTCGACCGCCTGCAACAGGTGCGCATCCACTACCGAGCCGCCGACTGGCTCGTGCGCACTGACGCCGCGCCAGACGTGATCAGGCTTTTCAAATGCGCCCATGTCGCCCTGCTGCCGCGGGCCCGCCAGGCCCGTTCTCCGCCGCCGGCCCCCTCCAAATCCCCCCGAAAACGCCGCGGCCGCCCCAGGCGTAGTGCCACGCCAACTTGAATTTCGTCAGAACGCCAACACAATCAACCCCTTGCGAAATTCAGGTGTTCAAGTCGGGTGAGAGCCTGACCGAGCTGTTCAAGCAGGTGCAGAGCAATGCCCAGAGATTGAGGCCGTGGATTGGTGAATAAGGCTTTGTTTATAGCAACGCAGCACTGCGCAAAGTGTGATCTCTAACGACGAAGTTAGGCTAACAGATGCGACGAAGGTCTCCCATTGGAGTGTATTTGCGAATCAACAGGTGGGTATGGAAGCGATTGCCTCCGACGTTCCTGAATTCGAGCCCCATTTCCTCATACGCAATGTTTTTGCAGAAGCTGGCTCGTCGCTGTTCGAAGCGCAGGCAGTATACCGGCACGTTCTTTTTGCGGAACCGTCCCAAACTCGAGCTGATACGTCGTCTGGTCGAATTGAACCCCAGCGGCTCGAACTTGAAAATCGCGGTCGCGGGTTGCAGCATCGGGGCGGAGGTATATTCCATTCTTTGGACCCTCCGCTCAGCACGGCCAGACCTACAAGTGCAAATATGCGCTGTGGATATTTCAGCTGAGGTGCTGAATATCGCCAGAGAAGCCGTTTACACCCGCCAGACGTCCGATTTCGTGGGGGCGTCCATTTTTGAGCGGATGTCGGTAAAGGAGTTGGCGGAGATGTTTGAGTGGAAAGGGGAAGAGGCAAGAGTAAAATCCTGGCTTCGGAAGGGGATTCGCTGGCAGGTGGGCGATGCAGGCGATCCGGAACTGATTGATATTCTTGGACCTCAAGACATCGTCGTGGCGAGCAACTTTCTCTGCCACATGGAGCCGCCGGATGCAGAAAATTGTTTGCGCAACATCGCAGGCCTAGTGAAACCGAGTGGATACATCTTTGTTTCGGGTGTTGATCTTGATGTTCGAGCCAAGGTGGCGGGCGACCTTGGTTGGCGGCCTGTTTCGGAACTGATCGAGGAAATTCACGATGGAGATCCCTCAGTACGAGGGGACTGGCCGTGGGAATGGTGGGGCTTGGAGCCACTTAACAAAAGAAGGCACAATTGGCAGATGCGGTATGCGGCGGCTTTCCAAACAGGGCAATCGCATTGCGGAATAGGGCGAGGGATGACCGCCCAAGCCGCCCGAGCCTGAGAACGAACGACAACTTCGGGCGGAGTGGGGAAACAGCGGCAATGGAGTTGGTCGATTGCCTCGTCGTCGGAGCCGGCGTTGTTGGCCTCGCGGCCGCTCGGGCTTTGGCGCGGGCAGGACGCGAGGTCATTGTCACCGAAAGCCAAGAGTGCATTGGTTCTGGAATCAGCCCGCGCAAAGCGAAGTGATCCATGCGGGCATCTACTATCCGACCGGCCTCGATAAGACTCGCTGGTGCGTCGGCGGCAAAGCAATGCTCTATGAGTTTTGCCGGGAATATCATGTCCCGCACTGGCAATGCGGCAACTCCCGGTCGCCGCGAGCGAGGCGGAAAGCGACAAGCTCTCTGCGATCAAAGCGCAGGCCGAGGCAAACGGCGTGATGGATTTGGTCTGGCTCAGCGGGGACGAGGCGCGCGCTCTCGAGCCGGCTCTGGCAGTCCACCGGGCGCTGCTATCGCCATCGACTGGCATCATCGATAGCCACGCTCTCATGCACGCGCTCCGCGGGGACGCCGAACGGTATCGCGCTATGGTGGCGCTCGAGACGCCTGTTCTTTCCGGTCGGGTCGACGACGTCGGCATCATTGTGGAAACCGGCGGGGCGAGCCCAATACGAATCGCCGTAAATGCCGTAATCAACGCCGCCGGGCTCGGCTCGCATGCCTTCGCCGCTCTACCATTGGAATGCCTGCCGACAAGATTCCGCCACTACATCTTGCGAAGGGAAACTACTTCGCCCTGACAACCCAATCTCCCTTTACGCGCCTGATCTATCCAAAAATCGCCCGGCCTGGCGGGTCCGAAACCGAGTTCCCCGTCCAATCGTAGAAAGAGCGCCCGGCTTGATTAACCTGTTCGGAATTGAGTTGCCCGGCCTCACCGCCAGCATGGCGATCGCAGAATGGATTACGAGGCTGGTATGAGTTCCTCATGGCAAAAAACTCCTCTCGGCTCCCGGTTAAGGCATAGCCGCCGGCCTCGAATATTTATCCATGAATATTTGGAATGATTGCATGCAATTTCATTCAACAATACTCCAAGGAGCTTGGCGGATTAATTTGGAGCCAGGGCGCGATAACCGTGGATACTTTGCCAGAACTTTTTGCGCGAATGAATTTGCGGCGCAAGGGCTTGAGACGCACTATCCACAGCATAGTATTTCGTATTCAGCTCGCAAGGGCACTCTTCGAGGCATGCACTATCAACGTGAGCCGGACAGCGAAGTAAAAGTTGTGCGTTGTGTTAAGGGTTGCATATGGGACGTCATCATCGATGTCAGACCCGATTCCCCCACATATTGCCAGTGGTTGAATTTCGAGCTTTCGAGCGAGAGCGGAGATCAACTATATATTCCGGCCGGATTTGCTCACGGTTTTCAGACGCTCTGCGATGACGTCGTGGTCAACTACCTGATTTCTGTACCGTATGCCCCACAGTCGGCTTCTGGTATTCGCTACGACGATGGGACTTTTGGCATCAACTGGCCGCTACCGGTTACGGAGATCTCAGTGAAAGACGCGCATTGGCCTGAGTTCTGTAGTTAAACGCAAGAGCTGGTCACTGCGCTAGAGGCTGTTAGGAACGGGCGGTAAGTTTAGCGGCGTTTTTGAGCATGATGCAGACGGAGGCGATGAGATGGAGGTCTGCCAGGGTTTGAGCACAGCGTTCGTAGTCTTGACCCGTACTGTTCAAGTCGGGCTTGACGAGTTTTCGGAAGCGGGTGGCCCAGACGAAGGATCGTTCGACCACCCATCGTCTGGGCAGCAACACGAAACCGCGCTGGGCCTCCGGCAGTTTGATGACCTCGAGTGCAATGCCGTGTTCAGCGGCGGCGGCCGCTGGCTTCTCCCCGGTGTAGCCCTGATCGACGAAAGCGACCTTCACGCTCTCTCCGGTCTCCGCCTGAACGGCCTTGGCGATACGGCCGACTTCGGCGCGATCATCCGCGTTGGCGAGCGTGACATGCAGAGCCAGAAGATGGCCAAGCGTGTCGGCGGCCAAGTGGAGCTTCGATCCCTTCTTGCGGTTGGCGCCGTCATAAGCGGCGCGAGCGCCGCTCTCAGGGGTCGAGCGCAAGGTCCGGCTGTCGATGATGACGGCGGTTGGCTGCTCGCCCCGGCCCGCAGCAAGACGCAGGATGACGCGCAAGTCTTTAGCCAGAGTCTCGAAGCATCCCGCCTTAGCCATCGCTGCGCCTGCTGGACGATCTCCCATGGCGGCAGGTCGTTCGGCATCCAGCGCCATGGGCGCCCGTCTTCACGATATAGCGCATGCCGTTGAACACCTCGCGCAACGCATGCGTGCGCTGCGCACTCTCCTCCGGCAAAAGCGTCAAATAAGGCGCGACAAGCGCCCATTCGCAGTCAGAAACATCAGACATCGACATCCCGCAACCCTCAGAATTTACAGTTAATCAGTTCCTAACAGCCTCTAGACGGGTCCCTTTGAAGATAAAGAGGAACACATGCATGATTTGAAGGGGCGAACGCTTCGCGGTGGTCTTGCCCGGTTCGGCGCTTTAGGGGCGACCTTTCTCCTGCGGATCGGCTCCATCATGGTTTTGGCTCGGCTCCTGAGCCCGAAAGATTTCGGCCTTGTGGGTATGGTGGCGGCGTTCACCGGGATGTTGAGTTTCCTCCGCGATTTTGGGCTCTCCTCTGCCGCCGTTCAGCGCACGACCATCTCGGAGGAGCAGTCCTCGACATTATTCTGGATCAACATATTGATTGGAGCGCTGCTCGGTCTCATCGCGGTAGCAATGGCGCCGACTATCGCTGCCTTTTACGGCGAGCCTCGGCTGTTTGGCATAACGGCTGTGCTGGCGCTTGGATTTCTTTTCAGCTCGGCAGGAACGCAACACGCAGCGCTTCTTCAACGCCAAATGCGTTGGACGACATTGGCTGTAATAAGCGTGGTCTCTTTGACGGTAGGAACGACGATCGCTATTGGCGGCGCTGAAGCTGGCTACGGATATTGGGCCCTTGTGTGGATGTCGATCGCTTCTCCGCTTGTCGGCACTCTTGGTTTCTGGCTGACCACGGGCTGGATCCCCGGGATGCCACAAACGCAGGTTGGAGTTAGGTCTCTGATGCTCTTCGGCGTCACGGTCACTTTGAGTAACTTCGTAACCTATGCCGCTAACAATGCTGAGAAGGTTTTGATAGGCCGTTTCTGGGGAGCCGACGCGATCGGGATCTATGGAAGGGCTTACCAGTTGGTCAATATTCCAACAGACCAACTGAACTCAGCCGTCAGCGAGGTGGCGTTTTCGGCATTGTCCAGGCTCCAGAACGACCCCATTCGTCTCAGGAGCTATTTCCTGAAGGGCTTCTCTCTGCTCCTGGGACTGGCGCTGCCCATTACCCTTGCATGCGCTCTTTTTGCCGATGAATTGGTATTCGTTGTTCTGGGACCCAAGTGGAAAGACGCTGCGGCGATTATTCGCCTGCTGGCTCCAGCGATTGCGATCTTTGCGATTATTAATCCGTTAGAATGGTTTATGTTTTCAATAGGACTGGGAACACGAAGCTTGAAGATTGCGTTTGTCTTCGCGCCGTTCATGATCATGGGTTACATTATCGGATTGCCTTATGGACCCGAAGGGGTCGCGTTCGCCTACTCGGCGGTGCTGACGTTGTGGCTCATTCCCCGTACTTTGTGGTGTATACACGGAACAGTGATTTCGCTCCGGGACATACTGCTAGCGGTGAGCGATCCGGTGGCCTCGGGTGTGCTGGCTGGAGGGGTCGCGTTTGGAGTGCGGCTGATGTACGGCCAATTCTTTTCTCCTTTGCCCCGATTAGTGCTAGAAAGTAGCGTTCTTTTCGTTACATTCTTCGGCGTGCTCTTGCTCGCTGCGGGACAGAGATCACTGTACCTGGATCTCCTGAGGGGATTGAGGTCTTCACCAGTTGCAGGAGGAGGCGAAGTTGAGATTTCGCCTGGCTTACAGCAACAAAACATTTGATGCAGAGCCTCGGCCAAAGTCTGATCTGACGCTTTCGAAACAAAGGCGCCGTGCAATTGATGGCCGGCGGGAGAGCAGTACTTCAACGAAAGCCCCGGAGAAAGGTTTCGGAGATAAGAATTAAACTGGATCGGTGCGAAAGAAACAGAAGGGTCATCTTTTTCGGTCACTTTGGGCCGGATGACTTCGGCAACGAGGGCATGAACAGCCCCCTGAGACTGGTCCGGGGCGAAATGTTAGTTCATGGTTGGGCTCTCGGCTAGCGCGGGCGGCGGCGCTGGTCGGGGTTGCGAAGCCGCCCGCGCGGCGAGGGCGGGGATGGCCGCATCGAAATCGATTCCAACACCGTGGAACGTTCGATCCACCCGATCGCCCCAAATCGCAAGAAACGCTCTTCCGACGGCGGCGGCGAAAACTGGGCGGTCATTTCGCTCATCGAAACCGCGAACTCTCCGACGTCGATCCGCAAGCCTACCTAGCCGACGCGCGCGCCAAGATCGTCAATGGCCACCTCAACAGCCAGATCGACGACCTCCTCCTCTGGGCCCACGGCCCACGTCAGGGCTCCTCAGACACGTGGCCCGAAAACGACGCTTACTAAGATGTTTGGTTTCGGCGTCGTGCACCTGCCTGGGCCTAATCGCCGTATCAGCACATTTCCGGGGTCCGGATACCGGGCGCTTCATCGGCCGGGATCGGCTCTCCGCGACTATTGCCCGCTTCTGCTCCGGCAGCCACCGACGACGACGCTCCGTCCTGGTGACACCGCTGAACCATTGTCTCCGTCGTCATGACGGGATCGGATCATGAGGGATTACGTAAAACGGGGCTCTGTTTGTCCTCCAAGCTATCCGTCTTGACGCCGGTCAGTGTTGCGCGTTAACCGGTCTTCGCGGATCAAGCGTCGCTGGGCATCCACATGGCATCCGTGGCGGGGATAATCGCAGATCAGGATCGATGCGACCGAACACCGCGAGCATCGCTGAGATGGTTTCTGCGGCGGTTTTCCCCGTGAGCCGCGCGGCGAGCGTGACCCGTGCAGACCGTGCCAAAACTCCGCGGCACATCAAGCGTTGCCCGTATTATGCGGCCTGTGAGCGAGCAGAGCAGAAAAAATCGCGACATTTCGCTCTCCGCGCGGCCGTACAGAACGTCGCAGTGAGTTTTCGCACGGTCTGCGTGACTTACGCTCATGCAAGACGAGCACAGGCCGTGTGCATTTGCAGATGATGAGGTCGCCCTCCCAATGGCCGGCCTCGCCGCGGCTTTCAATGGTCTTCGGACGATCATGGATCGACGCTCGATCCTTGATGGTGTCGCGCGAGGCTCTGGCGCGACGCGGGCGACGGCGTTTGTGGCGACGCGTCAGATAACGCCACAAGGCCTCGGCCTTCTGTGCGGTCTGATAGATGAAGGCGTAGATTGTCTCGCAGCCGATGGCCCGCAGCCGTGGTTCGTTCCCGGATTTCAACCAGCCGGAGATCTGCTCGGGCGTCCATCCCTCGGCGCCGGTCACCCACGAACAGACGTAAAGCGGCCTCTCGTTCGAGGATCGCTTCACGCCGCCTGCGCAATTGATAGGCTCCGGCGGCGTGAAGCGGCGAATATTCGCCCGAGGGCAGAGCGTTCCGCTGCAGCTCCCTGGAGATGGTGGTTTTCGCCCGACCGAGCGCCCGGGCAATGGCTCCCATCGACCGCCCCGCGGCCCGCAAAACGCCGATCTGGTCTCTTTCGTCCTCCGACAGGTGCGAATAGGATCGCATGGCAACACTCCTTAAGGTCTTGAACAACCTTGCCGATACCAAATCGGCGGGGGGTGTTGCACTTCGCGTCAGAACTCAGGAGGTGAATCCGCAAAATGCGCCCGGGTATGTATTCCCGAATATCGGAGACGAACTGTGTTCGGAGCTACGATACGCGCCAAAGGCGGGGCGCGTCGCGTACCGCCTCGAGCGGCCCCAAAGCAATGATTGACAAATTCGCAATCCTCCCGATCGCGGCATGTTTTTTCGCGTTAATAGTGTTTCCATTATTGATCTTCTTCACTCCCGACGACCCCCATGCGCTGGAGGGCCGCCCGGAGACCAGGATTTTCTGGCCTGCCATGGCCGCAATTTCCGTTTTATTGATCGTACAAAACCGTTCTCGCCTTACTTTGTCTCCGAACATCATCTGTCTGCTCGCATATCTTGCCTTTGCTGGAGCAAGCGTCCTCTGGGCTTTCAGCCCGGAGCGCTCGTTCATTCGATATCTTCAACAAGCGATGATAGTTACATCGATTGTTCTGCCTGCCATGCAGGCGGCTCGAACAGTGGATGTGATGCGCGCTCTGTTTCTGTGCTTCGCGTTCGCTTTGATCTTAAATGTCTTTTTCGTACTCCGCGGCAGCTCGGACATCGCCGAGTATAATTTTAAGCTTGTGGATATAGGTAATAAAGGATATTTTACGACTAAGAATCAACTGGGGGAGTGTGCATCGGTCGCTTTTCTGCTGTCATTTCACGAAATACTGCAGCGCGGCTGGCGGAGAGCGTTGGGTATCATTGTTACCGTCATCGCCGTTTTACTCGTCTTCTTGAGCCATTCAAAAACAGCATTCGGCCTATCATTGATCTGTCCATTAATTGCTTGGCTTATTGTGCTCTTGAGAAAGATAACGCGTATTTCTCCGGCGATAATTCTATCGTCTATACCGCTTGGCTTTATGCTATTGTCGAGTGGAGCTAACTTCAATTTTGAGCGCTTATCCTATATGCTATACGGCGATTCGAGTTTGACGGGTCGTACTATCATTTGGGATTTCGCAAATCAGGAGATCGCACGTAGACCGCTCTTCGGTTGGGGATATCAATCCTTTTGGCTCGTGCCGGACTCCCCCAGCCTTGAGGCTCTGGGCTGGGTCAAGATGATGCCGAATGCCCACAACGGCTATTATGATACGATGCTGGAGATGGGATATGTCGGCCTCGCTTTGCTATTGGTGTTCATCATCGCAACCCTCCATGCCGTCGGGCGCGTCGTAGACCGCGACCCAGCTCGGGCGCGGCTTCTGCTCTCACTTGTACTCTTTTTTATTCTCTATAATTTTTTCGAAAGCCTCTGGATGCGCAGCTTCGAAAGCTTGTGGGTGGTTTTTCTTATTGTGGCCGCTGAGATTGGTCGATACTGGCGGCCTTTTCCGCCGAGAAGGACGGCGTACAGTTCGAGGAGCTAAAGACCGGGCACCCCTGGCCCTTCACCAGGCGCGCATGCCTCGGCTGCGCATGGACTGTCGTGACTGTCCGCCCCGGACTCGGTGTCGGCTCATTCTAAAAGCTCAGACATGCAGCCGGTTTGCCCAGGATGCCAGGATGACAATGCCGCCAGTAAGCAGTTGGTGTACCGTCGCGACCAGCTGCGCCAGGGTGCCGAAGCTGGCCACATTGATGGATGACGCCGAGGCCGATGTGCCCGTCTATACAACGTCCCAAGGACCACCAACCCACTCGAACGTTCAACGGCGAGATCAAGCGGCGCACTGATATGGTGGGCGTCTTCCCAAACGAGGCTGCCATTGTCCGCCCAGGCGGCGCCATCCTGCTCGAAGAGAACGATGAATGGGCCGTGCAAGACGCTGCATGAGCCTTGGAAACCCTCGGCTTGCGGCGCGACAATCAGGATGAGAATCGCGCGACAATCAGGATGAGAATGCGCCGCCGCGGGGGTGACGAAGGAAGGGCGTAGCCCGACCGTAGATATCCCCGCGGCGGCGGCGAGCGTCCAAGTGGCCTCGTCTGGCGGTAACGGCGGCTGGGTTAGGGATCGGGCTTCTCTTGTCGAGAGGACCGACTTCTTGCCCGGCCGACACGTCACCGATCGTCAGATGAGGCTATTCATGAACTTGTGTCGCAACCATTCGCCGGCGATTGCCGGCGCGAAAGCCGGATTTAGTGGGGCAACCGCCTACCGGTTCGAAACGGATCCCCGGTTTCCCAGCCAGAAGAAGGCGCGTCGAGAACGACGCCGAGCCGATCCGTTCGCCGATGTCTGGGACAATGAAGTCGTGCCGATGTTGAAGGCCGCGCCCGGACTGAGGCCGATCGCCGTCTTCGGAGAACTCTGCCGTCGGCATCCAGACCTGGGCGCCGGAACGCGACGGACCCTCGAGCGCCGCATCCGGGCTTGGCGGGCGGTGAACGGCCCGGATCGGGAGGTGATCTTTCGTCAGGAGCATCCGCCGGGCCGAATGGGACTGTCGGACTTCACTGAAGTGGCCGATCTCGGCGTCACCGTCGCCGGCGAGCTGCTCGACTGCCGGCTTTATCACTTCCGCTTGCCCTTTTCCGGCTTCGAGCACGCCCATGTCGTGCTCGGCGGCGAAAGCTTTGTCGCGCTGGCGGAAGGGCTACAAAACGCCCTGTGGGCGCTGGGCGGCGTTCCCGAGCAACATCGCAGCGACAGCCTCTCGGCGGCCTTCCGTAATCTGGGCGCCGACGCCAAGGAGGATTTGACGAAGCGCTACGAAGCGTTCTGCGCCCATTACGGCATGACGCCGACCCGCAACAATCCGGGCGTCAGCCACGAGAACGGCTCGATCGAGAGCGCCCACGGCCATCTCAAGAGAGCGCTCGCGGACGCCCTGTTGCTGCGCGCCTCGCGAGACTTTGACGATCTCCCCGCATGGCGGGGGTTCGTCGACGACATCGTCGGCCGCGGCAACCTCCGCAACGCCAAGCGCATCGACCAGGAGCGGGCGGCGTTGAACAAGCTGCCGGTCCGCAAGACCGTCGACTACGAGGAGGTCAACGTCGACGTCACCAGCTCCAGCGCCTTCACGCTGCGCAAGGTGTTCTACTCGGTTCCCTCGCGACTGATCGGCCATCGGCTGCGGGTCCACCTTTATGACGATCGGCTGGAATGCTTCCAGGGCTCGACGCCCATCGTCACCTTGCGGCGTGGTCGGCCCCAGCCGAACGGCAAACATGGCCACGTCGTCGACTATCGCCACGTCATCCATTCCCTGCGCCGCAAGCCGATGGCGCTGCTCAATCTGGTCTATCGCGATCAACTCTTCCCCCGCCGAGCCTTCGCCCTGGCGTTCGAGGCCTTGCTCGCTGGCCTCGGCGAGAGAGCCGCCTGTCGCACGATGGTCGGCCTTCTCGCGCTCGCCCACGAGCGCGCTTGCGAGGCGGAGCTCGCCCTCGCGTTGCAGGCTGCTCTCGACGACGGTGTCCTTCCCGATCTCGCTGCGCTGATCGAACGCTTCCGGCCGAAGGACGCAGCATTGCCTGTCGTCGTCGTCAGGCTGCCCTCCCTCGCCATCTACGATCAGATCGCGACAAGCGTTGGAGAAGCAGCATGAAGGCGACCGACAAGATCGACGCCGCTCGCATCGACCTGCTGCTGAGCGAGTTGCGACTGCCCGGCATCAAGCTGATCTGGGCCGCCCTGGCGACGACAGCCGACAAAGAAGGCTGGGCCGCAGCCCGCTTCCTGGCCGCCCTCGCCGAACAGGAGATGGTGGAGCGAAACCGCCGTCGCTTCGAACGGCATCTGGAGGAAGCCCGATTGCCGCCGGGAAAGACCCTCGACACGTTCGACTTCACCGCTGTGCCAATGATCTCGAAGGCGCAGGTGCAAGCGCTCGCGGCCGGCGACGCCTGGCTCGAAAAGGGAGCCAATCTTTTGTGCTTCGGGCCGCCCGGCGCCGGGAAATCCCATCTCGCGGCGGCGCTCGGTTTGGCCTTGATCGAAAAGGGTTGGCGCGTTCTGTTCACCCGGACAACCGACCTTGTGCAAAAGCTTCAGATCGCACGCCGCGATCTCGCACTCGAAGCCGCGATCGCCAAACTCGACAAATATCATCTGCTGATCCTCGACGATCTCGCCTATGTCACCAAGGACCAGGCGGAGACGAGCGTTCTGTTCGAACTGATCAGCGCGCGATACGAGCGCCGATCCATGCTCATCACCGCCAACCAGCCCTTCGGCGAATGGGGAAGAATCTTTTCCGACCAAGCTATGACGCTCGCGGCCATCGATCGCATCGTGCACCACGCCACGATCCTCGAAATGAACGTCGACAGCTATCGGCGAAAGGAAGCCGTCGACCAGGCACGCGGGGCGGGACGCCCGCCGACACGCGCGACAATCAAAGGATCACGCTGATTGTCGCGCCGCGACAATCAGACCATCTCAAGACAAAATAGCGCTTGCGTTATCGTCCCGCCGCGGCAATCATCCCTTCGCCGCGACCGCCAAAAGGCCATCCTGATTGTCGCTGCTTTCCCATCCAGATTGTCGCGCTACACTCGGCTCGCTGGGCCATACTGTAACCGTATGTCTGCCAGCCGGCAGCCTGACGCGCGAACGCTGCTCGGGAGCAACTGTCCTAACATCATGCTATGGGCCACGATCTGACGGGCCGATCAAGGTGTTTGTGAATATACGATTTTTCAAGGGGCCTAGTTGATGTGTGGCATCGCCGGGATCATCGGGCGACTTGACAACCTCAACCTCGCCGCGCTGGAGCGAATGAGCGACGCGATGGTCCACCGCGGCCCGGACGCAAGCGGGACGTGGGTCTCCGCGCCGGACTCTCGTGGCTGGGGCGCGCTGCTCGCCCATCGCCGTCTCTCTATCCTCGACCTCTCACCTGCCGGCGCCCAGCCGATGGTGGACCCGGTGACCGGGCACGTGATCGTCTTCAACGGCGAGATCTACAACTTCCGCGACCTTCGGCGGCGCCTGGTGGCCGAGGGGCAGGAGCTGCGCTCCACCGGCGACACGGCCGTCATGCTCCGCGCCCTTGGCCTGCACGGGCCAGAAGCGGTGGGCTGGCTCCGCGGTATGTTCGCCTTCGCCTGCTGGGACCCCAAGGAGCGCCGGCTCCTGCTGGCCAGGGATCCCCTGGGAATCAAGCCTCTCTACCTGGCGCGGTCGTCGGATCCGGATGCGGGCTGGTCGTTGGCCTTCGCCTCAGAGCTTCGCGCCCTGCTGGCCTCCGGGCTGCTGGGCGCGCCTCACCTCGACCCGCAGGCCGTGGCCAGCAGCGTGTGGAACGGCTTCGTGGTCGGCCCTGGCACCGCCGTCAAGGGCGTCGACCTGCTCTGGCCGGGCCGCCTGCTCGAGTTCGACGGCGCGGGCAAGGAGGTTCGCCAGCAGGACTTCTGGCGCATCCCCGACCGCGCACCCGATCCGATCACGGACGAGGACAGTCTGGCCGCCATCCTGGAGGAGGGGCTGAGGCTTCACCTCGCCAGCGACGTGCCCCTGGCGGTCTTACTCTCCGGCGGCGTGGACTCGTCAGTCGTTGCCAACCTAGCCCAGCGCGCGGCCCAGAGCCCCATCCACACCTTCACGCTGGCCTTCGAGGAGGACGAGCTGAACGAGGGGCCCATCGCGAGGCGGATCGCCGCCGCCATTGGGACCCAGCACCACGAGGTGGTGCTGACGGAGGGGCGCTTCGTCGAGAACCTGGAGGCGGCGCTGGACAGCCTGGACCAGCCGACCTTCGACGGGCTTAACGCCTACTACATTTCGCGCGCCATTCGCGCAGCCGGGTTCACCGTAGCTCTGTCGGGCACGGGCGGCGACGAGCTCTTCGGAGGCTACACCTCCTACCGCGATCTGCCGGTGCTGCACCGCTGGTCCCGGCGCGCCGCCTGGGTGCCCCGAAGCCTGCAGGTAGCCGCGGCGAGGCTGGCCACCTGGCCGTTGCGATGCTCCGGCGGGACGATGCCACCTCAGACCCGTTGGGCCAAACTTCCTGAGATGGTCCGTCACGGCGATGATCTGCTGGCGCTCTACCAGCTGGCCTACGCGCTCTTCCTGCCCGGATTCCAGCATGAGCTCCTGGCGCCAGGCTTTGCGGAAGCGCTGGCCGACGGCCTGCCCGTGGCAATGCGGCAGCGAATCATCGCCGAGAGCCGGGGCCGCACGCCGCTCTCGGCCATCAGCGTCATGGAGCAGCGGCTTTTCCTCGGCGAGCGGCTGCTGCGTGACAACGACGTCGCCAGCATGGCCTGCTCGCTGGAGCAGCGGGTGCCGCTGGTGGACCAGGTCCTCCTCGAGAGCGTGGATCGCCTGCCGGATCACGCGCGCTACTGGCCGCTGGGCCAGAAGGCTATGCTGCGGCGCATCGGTCTGCGCGGCCTTGACCCGGCGCTGTTCGAGCGGCCCAAGAGCGGGTTTGTGCTGCCGTTCGATCGCTGGATCCGGCGCGGCCTGAAGGACGCCATGGACCAGACCCTGCGGGACCCGCAGGCTATCGCTCCAGTCGGGCTCGACCCCGTAGCGGTGGAGCGGCTCTGGCGGGCCTTCCTCGACGGGGCGCCCGGCATGTATTGGTCGCGGGTTTGGTCGGTATACGTCTTCATCCGATGGTGCCACCGCAACCGCGTTTTCCGCTGAAGCGGCCGTCCGGGGCGCGCCGAAGGTTTTCCCGTCTATGAGCCCAGAACGCCTCAATATCCTCTACGTTTCCCAGATGCCGGCCAGCCCTCCGCGCTTTGGCGCCCAGGCGCGGTTGCATGGGCTTATGACCCAGCTGGCGCGACGCCACGACCTGACGGCCGCGATGCTGGTCGACGACGAGTTTGACGCCGACGAGTGCCGCCGGGCCATGCAGGCCTACTGCCGCGAAGTGGTGCTGGTCCCCAACCCCTACGGTCGGGAAGGCCTCACCAAACGGCTGCTGCAGCTCCGGTCCCTGGCCTCGACCCGGAGCTTCGAGCGGCTGCGGGTCACGCTGCCAGCGCTGCAGCAGACCCTGGACCGGGTCCTGCGCGCCAGGCGGTTCGACGTCGTCAACCTGGAGTTCCCGTATCTTGGCCACTACGACCTGCGCCAGGCTCCGCCCGGCGAGCGACTCCCGCCCCTGGTCGTGGACTCGCATGAGATCGCCTACGACCTGGCGCGGCAGTTCGCCCGCGCCGGCGGCAACCTGGGCCGTCGCCTCTATGCCGGGGCCAACTGGCGCAAGCTGCGGCGGGAGGAGTTGGGGACCTACCGCGACGCCGACGGCGTCTACCTGTGCAGCGCGGCGGATGAGCGGCGCCTGCTCGACCAGGCGCCCGGTGTGCGCACGGCGGTCATTCCCAACGCCGCAGACGTCGAGTACTACCAGCCGCGCCCCACGGACCCGCCGCCGGACGGCCGCACCGTGGTCTACTTCGGGCTCCTCTCCACCGTCCCCAATATCGACGGCGTAATCCACTTTGTCCAGGACATCTGGCCCCGCATCGCCGCGGCGCACCCCGAGGCGCGCTGCAAGATCATTGGCGGCCGGCCGCCGCCGTCGCTCCTGGCGCTGGCCGGGCCCCGGGTCGAGCTGACCGGCTTCGTGCCGGACCTGCGGCCGCACCTTGCGGCGGCCGCGGCCGTCGTGGTGCCGCTGCGGCTGGGCGGCGGCACCCGCCTCAAGATCGTCGAGGCCATGGCCATGGGGAAGGCCATCGTCTCGACCACGCTGGGCGCCGAGGGGATCGAGGCGGTCCCCGGGCGCGACCTCCTCGTCGAGGACCAGCCGGCGGCCTTCGCGGACGCGGTGAGCCGCCTGCTGGCCGAGCCCGGCCTGGCGGCGCGCATCGGCCAGTCGGCGAGGCAGCTGGCGGTGGAGCGGTATGCCTGGAGCGGGGCGGCCCGGGCGCTGGAGGACTTCTACCGCCAGATCCTGGAGGTAGGCTCGTGAAGGCAGCGCTCATCGGAGCCGGGCAGATCGCCCGGCAGCACCTCTCCTGCCTGAAGACCCTGCCGGGCGTCGAGCTGGCCGCCATCTGCGACCTCTCGCCCGCCACGGCGGAGGCCGCCGCCGAGAGTTACGGCGTCCGGGCCTGGTTCACCGACCACCGGGCCATGCTGGAGAAGGCCCGACCCGACGTGGTCCACGTCACCACGCCCCCGACCTCCCACTTCCGGCTGGCCATGGACTCGTTCGACGCCGGCGCCCACGTCATCGTCGAGAAGCCGGCCACCCCGACCTTCGAGGAACTGGAGACGCTGGTCCGGCGCGCCCAGGAGGCCGGTCGCCATCTCGTCGAGGACTACAACTACGTCTTCAACCATGCCCCGCAGGAGATTCTGCGACGCATCGAGTCCGGCGAGTTCGGGGCGGTGACGCATGTCGAGGTGCTCATCTGCCTCGACATCCTCGGCCCGGGCGGCTTCGCCGATCCCAACTCGCCGCACCCTGCGCTCACCCTGGCCGGCGGCGCCATCGCCGACTTCCTGCCCCATTTGGCGTCGCTGGCGCACCTTTTCGTGGGTCCGCACCGGACCGCCCAGACGGTCTGGACCAAGCGCAAGTCCTCGCGTTCTGCCGTTCGACGAGTTCCGCGCCGTGGTGGACGCGGAGCGTGGGACTGCGGCCCTCGGCTTCAGCTCCAGCTCGCAGCCGGACGCCTTCTGGCTGCGGGTCTACGGGGAGCGAATGCAGGCCACCGCCAACCTGTTCGAGACGCGGCTCACCTTCGACGGCCCCCGCAACGTGCCCAAGCCGCTGCGCCCCTTCTTCAGCGGCCTGGAGGAAGGGAAGACCATCCGGCGCGCCGCGCTGGCCACGCTGCTCCGCAAGTTCAAGGGCCCCGGGGCCTACGAAGGGCTGTGGGAGCTCCTTGCCCGCACCTACCGGGCACTGGCCGACGGGTCGGCGCTGCCGGTCACGGCGAGCCACGTCCTCGAGGTCAACCGGATGGTCGAGGCCCTCAAGCCCAAGGAGCAACGGCCATGAGGGCCCTTGTCACCGGCGCTAACGGGTTCCTCGGCCGGCACGTGGTCGGCGCGCTGCTGGCCCGGGGCATCGAGGTCCGTGCCATGGTCCGCCCGGCCGCGCGTCTGGAAGCGCTCGGCTGGCCCTCCTCGGTGGAGGTCTTCAGGGCCGACCTGCGCACCTCGCGCGAGCTCGGGCGCGCCTTCGAGGGCGTCGACGTGCTGCTCCACCTGGCGGCGGTGGTCTCCGGCGGGGAGGACGCGCAATTCGCGGGAACCGTGGTCGGCACCGAGCGGCTGCTGGATGCCATGGCCGCCAGCGCCTGCCAACGGCTGGTGCTGTGCAGCAGTTTTTCAGTCTACGACTACAGCTCGATCGGCCGGACCCTCGACGAGGACTCGCCGCTCCACCAGGCGCCGGACGTCTACACCCGCGATGGCTACACCATCTCCAAGTGGTGGCAAGAGCGAGTGACCCGGCGCTTTGCCGAGAAGCACGGCTGGGACCTCACCGTGCTCCGGCCCGGCTTCATCTGGGGACGCGATCACGGCTACCTGGCTGCCCTGGGCCAGCAGTTCGGGCGGCACCACCTGGTCATCGGTCCGCTGACCCGCATACCGATGACCCACGTGGAGAACTGCGCCGACGTCTTTGCGCTGGCGGCGGCGGACGCCCGCGCTCGAGGCCAGACCTTGAACGTGGTTGACGGCCCCGGCGAGCGCATCTGGACCTACCTCTCCGACTACATGCGCGGCAGCGGCCAGCCGGGCTGGCGCCTGCCCGTCCCCTACTGGCTCGCCATCTGGATGGTGCGGCTGGCCTTCGCCACCGTCTTCAGGCGCGCCACCAAGGTGCCCAGCATCCTTATCCCGCGTCGGTTCGAGTCGCGGCTCAAGCCGCTCCGCTTCGAGAACCGCAGGCTGCGGGAGACGCTGGGCTGGACCCCGCCGCTCGACTACCAGCAGTGCCTGGTGCGGACCTACGGTCCGCAGACGCCCTCTCCTGAAAACGAGCCGCCGGGATGGCCGACAACCCCGGTTTCATGCATCAAAGTGCGCGAAGTGGATAGAATTCATCCCATGGTGTAGGAGCGACGCTCCCGAGCAACCTTGGCGGGTCAGGCTGCCGGCTGGCAGACTGACGTTTACAAGCCGAGGGGTTCCAGGCTCGAGCCGAGGTTTCAATTTAAGGCTCATGTAGCGTCGTCGCACGCCCTGTTCGTCGTTCTACTCTCGCAGGATGGCGCTGCGGCCAGCTTCGGCATCCGCGCGCATTGAAGTGCACGCGCCGGCGCTGCCAGCAGGGTCTTGTCTAAGGAACGGCAGGTCGCATCGTATGGCGTAGCGCGCCCAGACCCAAGCGGCCACTAGAGCCTTCTGCATTTAGGCTGACGCATATCCTGCGCCTTTGAGATAGTTTGCGCATTCGCCTGGGGAGAATGCGTTCAGGGCCTGAGCGATGGCGTCGGAGAGAGCGTAGCCGATGTTCGCAAGCAGGTGACATAGCGCTTTCGTGCAGCAACTTGATGAAGCGGGGTATGATCTTCAGATGGCCGAGGTGGCCCCCGATCTTGGTGGTGCTCGCGCTGGCCGCGTTTGCGATCGTTGGTATTCGCTCCCTTCGAGAGCCGGTTCTGCGAGCCGCAGGATGGGCGCTTGTCATCGAGACGAACCGGTCGCATCCGCCGACATCATCGTCTTGCCGCTCGACTCCGGTGGCGCCGGGGCGCTCGAAGCAGCGGACCTGGTGCAAAGCGGCATCTCAAAGCGAGTTGCGGTTTTTTTGACCCTCCGAGTGTGAGAAGACTTTGAGTTCATCCGCCGAGGGCTCCCCTATGAGGACGCAGGGGCAAGGCAGATTTGCCAACTGAGATCGCTTAGCGTGACGAATGTCGTGCAAATCTCCGAGAATCAACGGAACCGAAGACGAAGGTCGGGTGCTTCCGCGATGGTGCGATGAGCAACATCTCCAATCTATTGTGGTGGTGGCCACTAAGGACCACTCGCGACGATTGCGGCGAGTGCTCCACCGAGTCATGAAAGGCCATCCAACACGTGTCACGGTTCGCGCCGCCCACTACTCAATCTTTGACCCCGACCGATGGTGGGAAACTCGCGGCGGCGTTCGGATAGAAATTATCGAGCTCCAGAAACTATTGCTCGACGTCGTGCTGCACCCAACGTCGTTTTGACATCGAGCCTTTTTAAAGGGTCACGCACGCGCCGTGATCTCTGGCTCCCTCGCCTTCAGTGATGCGTCCCCACGCGACAGCGATGCCGGCGAGCGCGGCGTATTTCGCGCCCGGCTTGCACCACGCCAGCGGGGCTCGATTGGACGGATCAGTAACGAACGATTACCTCAACGTCGCCATCGGCAAGCTCTGCGTGGCAATTTCGACGGCCTGTGTAGAGGATGGGCATCGCTTGCCCCGCTTAGCGAACCGCCTCAGCCTTGAATTGGCGTTAGCCTATTTGGGTGGCCGGATTGACCGAGTCCTGAAGTGGCGGCGTAGGCGCGTAAGCGGCCTCGGCGCGCGAGAAATGCGCGATGCTCGGGATGCTCAAACTGGTGCGGTGACTGACCACTGGGGGTCGGACCAACACTTCGAAATCCACCACCCCTTTCCGAGCTGTCGACCTTGGCCGAGAACTCCCTTAGCCGTTCCTCGACATGAAAAAATCCCGCCTGCCCGGATGTCCGCCCCCAGCGTCGACCCGGCCTATCGGATCGCGAACCCGCAAAATCACGAAGTTTTTGGGGCTCTCCACCTTATCGACAGGCCGGTGGCCACATTATTGGGCCAGTAATTGACCCGATGTAGTTACTCGTTTCGGCCGCCTTGTCTTGAGCAATCTCCGCCAACGCAGGTGAATTATATCAAATCAGATCTGGGGTGGACGGCGCGCCGAACGGCATCAGCCTCCAGATCATCCGGGCCTATTTCAATATGAAAGCGCTGGAGCGCGTCGCTCGGTTGCAAAACACTCGGAGACCCAGGTCTACGCCCTGAGGTCGAGTGCTGCGGCAAAGGAATGGCAATTGCGCTCTCCGAGTTCGGCTACCGCCTGGGCCGACGCGTCGACCACCGCGGCGCGCCCGCCCTCGCCAGGTCCGTCACCCCCCAACGGCCGTCTTGTCCCGCACGCCAAAGCGCTCCCCACGGCGATCCGGCCGTATGCACAAGCCCGCCGTCGCTGACATCAAGAAGAATAACGGAGTCGAGGTCAGGCGGATCCACGTCAAGAAGGGCCATCGCAGCCAACGAGGCACGCACGTCAAACTCAAGTTTTCTCGAGAAGCTCCGCGTGGTGCGACCCCCGCCAAAGCTCGAGAGCGATGGGCAACGGGTCGATGCTGACCGCGGCCCACCACCAGGCTTCATCGCCGTAGCCGTACAGCTCACGGTGATGGAGCCTGCAGACCGGGACGGTGTATTCGTCGCTGACTTTCGGCCGAGCGCACGCGGTTGGGCGAAGCGAATGTGATGCGCCTCGGAGGGCGTCCGGCCGCAGACTATACAGGGTTGAGAGGCGACGAACTTACAGTGCTCCTTGTCGCGCAGTTGAATGGTCTTTGCTGCGACACGACGGCGACGCGGGCGAGCGGCCGCGTGAAGAATGACGGGATGCGCGATTGGGCCGGTGCACGGCGGCAGGGACAACTATCTCAAAACTCGGGCCATGTCTCTGTGTAACTGAGTTATGCAGTAAGCGACGCGGCCGCGCGACTGATCGCTCGGTACATATATCTCAGGCAATTTTGTTCATTTCCGAGGAACTGGCGATGTCGGTCATGGCGGAGCTTGCCGAGGTCGCCACTACATTTTCCGGCACGAGAGGTTCGTTGTGCCCATCACAGCCTGCGGCTGATCAATAAATCCGAAGCACGCATCGAGCCGTGTTATCGGCTAGCCTTGGGGTTGCCTGTGGCTTCGTCATAACTCAAGAGAACGCAACCGCGGCGGCGCGGTTGCGCAGATGCGCGGGGAATCAATCAGCAAGATCCAGCCGGTGATTGTGTGCCGCGGCTCGGGGATGCGGGTCTGGCCGGAATTGCGCGAGAGTTTGCCCAAGCAGTTCATTCCGCTGATCGGCGACCGGTCGACCTTCCAGTCGATCGTCGACGTCGTCTCCGATCGGGCGATTTTCGAGCCGGCCGTCATCATCACCAATTTCGACTATCGCTTCCGCGTCGCCGAGCAATTGAAGGAGATGGGGGCCGAGGCGACGATCCTGCTCGAGCCGGAACGGCGCGACAGCGCCGCGGCCGTCGGCGCTGCGGCGGCGTGGGCGGCGATGCGCGACCCCAGGACCATCGTGGCGGTGCTCGCCCGCGAGAGGCTCGCCCGGATGGATGTAGCCGTAGCCGGTCGCGGGGTGATCGGGGGTGACGCCGAAGGTGACGATTTCGCCGGCGGCCGCGGCGACGCCGGCCTGGGCGCAGAGCGCGGCGAATGCCTTCCCGTCCTTAAACACATGATCGGCGGTCGATCCCGAGGTCCGCCGCGTCGAGCGTTTCGTCGAGAAACCGAACGAGGAGCGGGCAAGGACCTTCATCGACAACGGCTATTTGTGGAACTCGGGCAATTTCGTATTCAGCGCGGACGTGATGCTGGAGGAGCTCGCGCGCTTCGAGCCGGAGATCGCCGCTGCGGCGAGCAAGGCAGCGACGCGGGCGAGCACGGACCTCGGCTTCGTCGTTCTCGATCGCGAATCCTTTATCAGGGCGCCGAAGACCTCGATCGACTATGCAGTGATGGAGCGCACCCATCGGGCCGCGGTGCTGGCCGCCGACGTCGGCTGGTCGGACGTCGGCGAGTGGTCGACCGTCTGGCGGCTGAGCCCCCAGGACGCCGACGGCAACAGCCTGCGCGGCCGTGCGGTGGCGATCGATTTGTCGAATGTGCTGGTGCGCACGGACGAACACCTGGTGGCCGTCGTCGGCCTCAAGGACATCGTGGTGGTCGCCACCGGCGACGCCGTGCTGGTCGCCCACAAGTCGCAAACGGACAAGGTCAAGCAGCTCGTCGATCGGCTGAAAGCAGCGGGGCATTCGGAGGCGACGCAGCACCGGCGGATGTATCGGCCCTGGGGCTATTACCAGAGCATCGATCAGGGAGGGCGCTACCAGGTCAAGCGCATAGTAGTCAGGCCACGCGGACGCCTGTCGCTGCAGAAGCACTATCACCGCGCCGAGCACTGGATTGTGGTGCGCGGTGCGGCCGAAGTGACGATCGATGGCAAAGTCCAGCTCGCGCACTCGCGCACGAGAACGAGTTCGATCTATCTGCCCATTGGCTGCGAACACCGGCTGGCCAATCCGGGCAAGATCGATCTCGAGCTGATCGAGGTGCAGACCGGCAGCTACCTGGGCGAGGACGATATCATCCGCATCGATGACATTTACAACCGCCACCTGTGACGTTGCAGCAGCAGCCCCCAGGGCGCCGCTGCCTGACCCGATGGGCTACCCAGCATACCGTAGTCACGATCCATGTATATGAACCGATATCACGGTCTTCGCCGCGAACTCGACGACGATCGTCTCTTGCAGTTCCGGGAACCATAATCAGAGCGACGACTACGCCTTCCATTCGCGTCTTAACCGAGCAATGAAGAAGGAGGCCCCCACGATCTTCCAACGATCATCGGAGCGCTGAGTGCGGTGCCGGTTTATTGTTTGGGAAAATTTGCTCGCAGCCAAAGAAAGCGGTCGGTAGCAATTGAAGGGCACGCCGCGTCGACCGCGGTTGGATCTCGCCCCCTCACGCGCTTTCGTCCGACCGCGATCTTCGCCACAGCTCAAGAGCGATGGGCAACGGGTCGATGCTGACCGCGGCCCACCACGAAGCTTCGTCGCCGTAGCCGTGCAGCTCCCGGTGATGGAGCCTGCAGACTGGGACGGTGTATTCGTCGCTGACTTTTCGGCCGAGCGCACGCGGTTGGGCGAAGCGAATGTGATGCGCTTCCGAGGGCGTCCGGCCGAAGACGATACAGGGTTGAGAGGCGACGTACTGGCAGTGCTCCTTGTCGCGCAGGCGAATGGTTTTCGCCGTAACGCGACGGAAGCGAATGCGAGGGCTTGAGGGCAAGATGATCGGAGCCGCGGCGGCGGCGTTCATCGCGGTTACGAAAGGCTCCCCGACCGTAGGAGCCGCTTCTATTGCCGGCACCGAATTCGCTTCTCCCTGGCGATCGGCTGCCGCAACCTCGATCTTTGCGAGCCTTTCCCGAAAGCCGGCTTCGACCGCGTCAGCGTCGACGTCGATCAGCATGTTCTTGGCGGCAAGGTTCTTGTGGACCCAATCGGCGGCTTCGTCGGCGGATTGCAGTTGGCCGATGTCGCCGAGCAATTGCTCCCGCAGCACCGCCGATTGATCTGGCCCCAGAACGGTCCGGGCAGGACGGACGGCTTTCTCCCTACCCGTGAGAGCCGACGTCGCGGGCGTCCTTTGCTCCCCCGCTTCGGCTGGTCGCAGTCGCGTGGTTACCCCGTTCCTGTCAGCGGCGGCGCTGTCTTTCTTCGGAGCATCCGCCTTCGCGCCTTCGACGAGATCCGGCGCATCGAGGTCGTCTTCTCCCGCAATGCCTACCAGCGTGAATAGGGCATAGCGTCGCGCGTAGGTGAGCGCCGCGCCCATCCGGCGCGGCGCCGCCGTCTCGGCAGTCGGGCAGACCGGCCATTCCGACGACAGCCACTCTCCTGACGAATGGGCGAGCGTCGTGGTGAGGCAAATAAGCCCCGCCTCCTTGTCGATCGCCGTCGTCTGGACGGTCGCGATCTCATGACCCCCAAGGGCCTTCCGCACGATGTCGAGGCCGCTCGAGAGCGCTGCATAGCGAAAGGTCTGATCATGATCGCGCGGGTTCATCGCCCGAATGGTCGCGGTCAGCGACTTCTCCGGGTTGGTGAGCTCTCCTTGAGCCTTCGCCAGCGCCGCGGCGATCGCTCCGATGGTTTCACTGGACCGCTGCATCACTCCCCTCCTCATCAAGGACGAGAAGATCAAAGCTGATCGCGCCCGACTTCGATCGCTTGGCCCGTACGCCGTGGCCGGACGCTTCCTTTGCGTCCTCCGGCATCAGGGCTTTGAGCTCCGACTTGGCCCTCTCATGGTCGAGAAAGGCCGAGCGCGTCGCGGAGAAAAGGCCGGCGAACTCCGCCCAGGAATTCGACTCGCTCATGTCGACGACGCGAACCGCCTCGATCCGCGGCCGCGGCGGCTCGATCCCATATGGGCGCATCATTCGGGGGACCCGAATGACCAGCCACAAGTACGAACGATGTGCTTTGTCGAGGCGCAAGTCCGCGATCCGCAGGTTTGATGCTCGCCGCGGTCCTGTGGAATCCATGAAAGGAGGCGCGACATTAATTCCACCTAATATGTCGGTATAGTAGTAATCCCATTTTGGCGAAACGAACCCAATTTGCAGCAAACCACAGAGAACGTTGCTGATTCTCTTGATTGAACCGCTTGGCGCGGAGCCTGGCCCGATACCGCTGCTGGTTCCAGCAATTGCCGGAGCAGGGCGTGAATGACGATGAGGCCGATGAAGAACTGGACAGAAGCCGCTGACGTCGGTCTGCGCAACGTCACCGAAGCTGGACCGAAGCAGCCTCATCGAGCGCTTCGCGAGGGCTCTTGCCGTCGGAGACTCCAGAGGCGTCGCTATTGGCGAGCCGATACCCAGCCGCCACGACGTGCCCACTTCGTGCCCGAGCCGCGACCCTTCACGATCCTTCATTCAACGTGACTTGTGAACCCGCGGGTCGCTAACCTAACGGACCAATTGTTCGAAGCAGTGGGAGTGATCGCGCATGTGCGGAATTGTGGGCGTTCTCGGGTCTGGGCCGGTCGCGGGTTCGATCGTCGATGCGCTGAAGCGCCTCGAATACCGCGGCTATGATTCAGCCGGCATTGCGACGCTTGAGAACGGCAAGCTTGAACGCAGGCGCGCCGAGGGCAAGCTTAAGAACCTCGAGGCCAAACTCGCCGCCGCCCCGCTCTTGGGCTCGATCGGCATCGGCCACACACGCTGGGCGACGCATGGCAAGCCGACCGAGACCAACGCCCATCCGCACGCCTCGCGCGGGCTCGCGGTCGTCCACAACGGCATCATCGAGAACTTCAAGGCGCTGCGTGAGGAGCTTGCCGCGAAGGGTCACGCGTTCGCGACCGAGACGGATTCGGAGATCGCCGCCTTCGTGGTCGAAGACGAGCTCGGCAACGGCAAGTCGCCGGCCGATGCGGTTCACGCGGCGCTCAAGCGGCTGCGCGGCGCCTTCGCCCTCGTCTATCTGTTCGAGGGCGAGGACAATCTCTTGATCGGAGCGCGTCAGGGCGCGCCGCTCGCGGTCGGCTATGGCGACGGCGAAATGTATCTCGGCTCCGACGCGCTGGCGCTCGCCCCATTCACCGATCGCATCGCCTATCTCGAGGAAGGCGACTGGGTCGTCGTCCGTCGCGAAGGCGCCGACATCCGTGACGCATCCGGCAAGCCGGTCAAGCGGCGGATCCAGCGCAGCCCCGCTGGAAGCCTGCTCGCCGAGAAGGGCAATTACCGGCACTTCATGGTCAAGGAGATCCACGAGCAGCCGGAAGTCGTCGGCCACACGCTCGCCCACTACGTCGACATGGCAGCGATGCGGCTGAAACCCTTCGCCTGGCCGGTCGATCCGAAGACGCTCAGCCGCATTTGCATTGTCGGCTGTGGCACTGCTTATATCGCGGGCCTTGTCGGCAAATACTGGATCGAGCGCTTCGCGCGGCTGCCGGTCGAGATCGACGTCGCGTCAGAATGCCGCTACCGGGAAGCGCCGGTGGAGCGGAACGGCCTGACGATCGTCATCTCGCAATCGGGCGAGACGGCCGACACTCTGGCGTCGCTGCGCTACGTCATGGACAATGGATCGAAGACGGTCGGGGTCGTCAATGTCCCGACGTCGAGCATCGCCAGACTCACCGACGCGGCTGCGCCGACGCTTGCGGGCCCCGAGATCGGGGTCGCCTCGACCAAGGCCTTCACCTGTCAACTGGCGGCGATGGCCTGCCTTGCGATCAGCCTCGGCCGCGCGCGCGGCGCCATCGACGAGGCGAGGGAGGCAGCCCTTCTCGCCGAACTCGTGCTGACGCCCGGACTTCTAGCCGAGGCGCTCAGGCTTGAGCCGGCCGCGGAGGCTCTGGCGCATGTGATCGCACGGGCGCGCGACGTGCTCTATCTCGGCCGCGGCACGGCCTATCCGCTTGCGCTCGAAGGCGCGCTGAAGCTGAAGGAGCTGAGCTATATCCACGCCGAAGGCTATGCGGCGGGCGAATTGAAGCATGGGCCGATCGCGCTGATCGACGACGCGATGCCGGTCATCGTCATCGCGCCGCGCGATGCGGTGTTCGAGAAGACGGTCTCCAACATGCAGGAGGTCGCAGCGCGCGGCGGGCGCCTCGTGCTGATCGGCGAGAAGCGCGCGGCCGAGGAGGCGACGGTCGCGATCGAACGCTTCTTGCCGATGCCCGAGATGGGCGCCAATTTCGCCCCGATCGTCTACGCCGTCCCGATCCAGATGCTTGCCTATCATACGGCCGTCATTATGGGCAAAGACGCCGACCAGCCGCGCAATCTGGCCAAATCGGTGACGGTGGAATAGGGCCTCGCAGAACGGGGATGGGCGCGATGCGTTTTCCTAGCTGACGCTGACCTGCTGCGACCTCCACAAATTCGGCGTGGGACAGCGGGTCTGCGACAATTTTACCGCCGCGACGCAAGTCGTCGAGCGCCTGGACGCAATGGCGACAGTAACGAGCCCGCTCGCCCGATATTGTTGCGCCTCCCGTCGCCGCCACAGCGCTCCTCGACCGCCTCCTCCTCACCCCGTCGTCCTCCAAATCGAGGGATCGAGCTATCGCCTGCCCAGCACGCCGATCTCTTGCAGGACCAAAGCCAGCATCCAGGCCATCCCGATACCGCCAGCGCCAAAGCGGCGCCGGCGACCACCGAGGAATGGAGCTGATCGCCACCCCGCCAAACTCGGGAATTTTGGCGGCGCCACTTTGGGTAGATTCCGTGCGTCATTGAGACCACCGCGTGGAACGCAACTATTTCAAGGACCGTGACGGCGACCGCATCAGCGCCCTCCTTGCCGCCGCCGGCTTCAACTTCCACCTTCTCTTGAGATAGCTAGAAGCGCTTTTGCGCGCCTTCTTCCTGGCGGCAATTGAATCGCTCCAAAAAGTCCCGAACGCCTAACCTATCGCCTCGCAGGTTCTTCACGGACGACTATTGACCCACTCGGAAAAATTCTTGTCCCTAAGGTGGAGCTTACACCTTTAATCGAAGTCGGTGGGGCGTATTGGATCACGGTTGTGTTGAAACATACGCCTGATCTGGTCCGGCAGTACCCGATCCAGCGAAAGATCATCCGGTAGTTGGTCCTCGCTGAACCATCCGACCTCCGACGTTTCCAGACCAGACGTTGCTTCACCGCCCGCAACATCGCACAGAAAGAAGATTTTGTAACAGGAGAAAACTGCGGCCGGGTGCCCTTGACGGGTTCGATCAAACACCGCGGCTAGCTTTCGTACCTGCACCACATAGCCGCTTTCTTCACGCACCTCCTTGGCGACGTTCTCGGCGGCTGTCAGGTTCACGTCCGCCCAACCGCCAGGCAGGGTCCAGCGGTTTCTGTCTCCCGCCTCGCGGACCATGAGCAGGCGGTCGCGGTTGTCGAAGACTGCTGCACGGACGTCGAGCTTCGGAGTTGCATAGCCCGTTTCGTCCGCAAATAAGGCTTCGATCCGCTCCGCCGATGCGCCAGTATGACTGGCCATTATCGTCGATGCGAGAGCGCGAAGCGTCTCGTATCGTTCGCGGTCAAATTGACCGCGCCCATAAGTAAGGCCCGTCTGAGCGATCGCTTGCAGGTCGCGAGCCCAAGTCAGCCATTTCGGTTCGGTCGTCATTACTCACCCCAATTAACTGCCAGAGTGCGCGTACGGGCTTCGCATCACGGCGCGGGCGAGAAGTTCGGACCGTGTGCCGAGACCCTCATCCAGCATCGGCGTAGCCAGTCAGTCAACACCGGGAGAGCGATGCGAGGCCGTCTTTCTTTTTACGCCCGTTCCTGAGCGCGGGGTGCGGAGCGGGCTCGTCCCGAACTGAGACCCTAGTGACCGCTTTCCCCGGCTGCGACGTCCAATGCGCGTTGCGATCGTCCAAGTGCCTCGTGGAATCTACCGCTTTCGGTCATGTCTCCATCCAAAAAATTCAACCCTGAATGGAGCAAAGACTTCTTGCCGCCGGCGATCTTTGGCGCGAGTTTTGGAATTAGGGGCCGACTTTTTGCGCTCTCGGAGAGGCCGACCATGAACGAGCCGCGAATCTTGAGTTCGGAAGACCAGCGCACGCGTCGCAACATCATGAAGATGGGCGCAATCCTTGGGGCCGTAGCCGTGACGCGAGTTCGAGAGCGCGCTCGCCGGGCCCAGCGTCTGTCCGTCTGTACTTCCCTGCCATTGCTTGTTGAGGGGCACAAACATCCGGACAACGACCGGCGAACGCAAGATCGAAGACCTTGCGATCGGGGATTTGCTGCCGACTGTGTTCGGCGGCGTCCGTCGCATCCAGTGGCTCGGACGCTTTCCAATCAAGAAGAGCGATCCTTCGCGGCCTTGGCCGAAGCAGGCATTGCCGGTTGGGATCGCCCGCTCGGCGATCGCGCCCGATGTTCCGCGCGCCGACCTCTTTGTGACGAGATGGCATGCCTTGCTTCTGGACGGCCTGCTGATACCTGCCGGAAACCTGATCAACGGCGCAACAATCACGCTCCACCAGGCGCATGACGTTGACCAATTGGAGTTCTTTCACATCAAATTGGAAAGCCACGACGCAATCTATGCCGAAGGGGCTCGGGTCGAAACGTGGTTGAATGTAGACGAAAGCGCAGTCAACTTCGCCGAGTATTTCCGAATGTATGGCGTGCCGGAGACTGAAGGAACTCGCTGCGCTCCATTTGTTTCCTACGGCGGCGGACGCGGTGAACTGAAGTCAAGGATCCGCAGCGCGATCTCGCCCTGGGTTGATCGCCGCGAGCAGATTGACGTGATCCGCGACCGATTGGAGGAGCGCGGAATGGCGCTCACTCGAGAATTGGAGCCATCCATCTAACGTCCGCGGAAGTCGAACCTGAAGCGGCTAACCCGGCTTCAATGCACCAGGGAAACCGCTTTGTCGCGGCGTAACAGTCGAGCGTAGCCGATTGCGGCGCTGGGGTTCACGCCGGTGAAGTGATCTCTATTCGAAGGCTGACACACTCCTCTTGCGAGACCATCGGACTAAGGCGAGACCAACGCCGATGAACCATAAAAGCATCATACCCCAAGTCGACATTTCTGGAAGTGCGGTCATTTTCGTCACAGAAATCGTACCGTCAGACGGCAACTTCGGTAGCGCCTCCGTCACATAATGGGCCGATCCAGCGTTATCCTCCGTCAAAACTTCCCAGGGCTCATCGAGGCGTCCGATATATTGGACCGCTGCATTTGCGGAATGGGCAACGAGCCAGGCGAAGAGCGCCCATCCAACAAACGAGTAAGGTTTAAAAGCACGCCTCATTTTTTCATTCCCCGTCGCCTGCTTATCTCGCGATGGTTAGTTAGACTTGACGCTTAGGCCGCTGCAGACCTGGAAACGGCCGCATCGTACGGCGGCGTCAAATCGCACGGCGACGGCCTCCTTAATGATTGGAAGAAATTCTAAAGCTCCCGCGCAGCGATGTTTACGCCAACTATCATACGTCCGACCCCTCACGAGCACCATTGCCCAAAAAGGCGATGAACAATACGCCTTTCGGCCACGCGAGGAGGTCAAGCGGATCGACGACATAATCCCCAGGGCCGCCGCGAATGGATTGCGCGAGATCGCCGCGCCATCCGCCGATCACGATTCCGTCAGATCCCAACAAGGTCTAAAAAGCGCCTCGCTGACCTCATGAATTTGCTCTTTGTGCGCAATGTCCGGCAGACCAGCACTCGCGTTGCATTGTACAATTCGAACATCTAAGGAGCTCACTCGACTTAATTGCAACCTCGGTGCGGTTTTTCGCTTTCAATTTCTTCATTATACGACGCACGTGAACTTTAACAGTGCTTTCGCACATGCCAAGCTCATAGGCTATGACTTTATTCGACTTGCCGTGCTGGATCGCTCGAACGACCGCGAGTTCACGGGCCGTGACCCCGCCCGATGCCGGCAGCGCCTCGGACGGCGGATCCCCTGGCCAACTTCTCATGAGCAGGTAGTCAATCGGCACATATGTTCCCCCAGCAAGAACAAAGCGCACTGCCTCAATGGCGATATCAAATCCCAACGTTACTGGGATGTAACCTTTTACGCCTTGGGAAATGGCGGCCTTGGCCATTTCGGCGTCATTATTGAAGGCGAGGACAATGACAGGTATTCGCGGCGCGATCTGAGACATAATCTTGAAGACATTGGCGCCTGATTCTCTGCCGTCTCCTATTGCAGAAAGCAAGATCAAATTTGGCAGCTGATTACATTTCCGCTGCAATTCGACAGCGTCCGAAAAGGTTCGAATTTGCAACGGGAACGCCGATTGCATGCTGCGCCGAATACACTCTCGTATGAAGGTGCGGCTTTCAATCACCGCGATGAAACCATCAGTTATCGCACTGACGGCTTCGCCGGACGCATCCAGACCAATTTCTTCGAAGCGCTCGGCAGTTTCCAGGAACTGTGTTAGCGCTCGAGCCCCGTCAACTTGGATAAGACCGATATTGTCACCCACGGCATCCCTCCTCCTCGAAATCCCGATGAACAAGCGTCAAAAAACCCCGCCCGGTCACTCGCTTAACGAGGATAACCGGTCTAGTGTGTTGTGAGCTCCAAAAGCCAAGCGATTGTCCCCGCGTTAGCCGTTCAGGCGCAACCCACTCCTAGAGAGTGAGCGCTACCGCAATCCCCCAGTTGCACCTCCCTTCCGTTAGGGCAACCACTAGCGCAAGGTCGGTACGATGTAAACAGGGTTTTTGGAAGGCCCTTCTCCATCAAAGGAGGTACGCGTGAGGCCGCGGCATCCATCTTTTGGTCATAATTGTCCAGTGACGCGACCCCAGACTCTAAACTCAATCACGTCTGTCAGATAATTACGGCTACAACCGCCAGAGGTTGCAGCAAGCTAATTGTGGCGGGCTGCGATTCGTCATCAGTCCTAAGGTGGCAGAAGAACGGCTCGGTTAGGTTGCGTTGGCTGCATACAACCTCCGTGGTCGGGTGGCGCATTTTGCGCCAGGATCATTGGAGATGATCAGCATCGGGCCTATTTCAACATGACAGGACCGGAGGGCAGGAGCGCGTCGTCCGGTTGCGAAAACACAGGGAGACCCCCGGTCGACACCCGAGGTCGAGTGCATCGGCAAAGGAACGGCAATTGCGCTCTCCGAGTTCCGCCGCAAGGCCTCGATGCCCGCGCCGGTGACCTATCCAACGATGGTCACGCCAAAGCGCTCCTACCTGCAATCCCTTTGACGGCCATATGCTGAAGCCCGCCGTCGTCGACATCGAGAAGAACAACGGAGTCGAGGTCAGGCAGCCGATTGCCTTGCCCTCCTAAGCGTGACCCCTGACGCTGGAGATCCTAGCCCAACTCTCGCAGGCGACCACCCGACCGATACGGGAAGATCCATTGCTTCGATCCGCCCGGCCTGACCGTGGAGCTACGCGGGAAATTGGGTGACGGAGTGAGTCAAGCGGCGGATTTCATATCGGCGGCGTCTTCGATTCCGTCTTTGAATTTTACACCGTCGATGACTTTCGGCAACTGGTTCTGACCGCGCAATCGCCGCCAGGTCTTCGACGCCGCCATCACCAGTTTGAACACCATGAGACGCGCGGTGTCTTGCGACAGCGCGCCCTTCATGCGGACGGTGCGATGTCTCACCGTCGCGAACACGCTCTCGATCGGATTCGAGGTTCGCAAATGGTCCCAATGATTGGCGGGAAAGTCGAAGAACGTCAGCAGCGTTGGACGTTCCTTGATCAGGCATTCGACGGCCTTGTCGTATTTGGGCGCGTATTTCTTGGCGAATGTCGTCATCGCCGCTTCCGCCGCGGCCCGGCTCGGCGACAGCCAGATCTCGCGCAGATCCTTGTGCGCGTTGGGTTGCATCGACTTCGGGAGCTTGTCGAGCACGTTGAGTGTCTTGTGCAGCCAGCATCGCTGATGACGCGTCGTCGGGAACGCCTCGTCGAGGGCTTTCCAGAACCCGAGCGCGCCATCGCCGATGGCGGCTTGCGGCGCGACGGCCAAGCCGCGCGCTTTCAAGTCGACGAGCAGTTCCTTCCAGCTCTGCGCGCTCTCCCGCATGCCTGTCTGAAAGCCGATCAGTTCCTTCTTGCCCTCCGGCGTCGCGCCGATCAGCACCAGCATGCATTCGGCTTGCGGCTCCATTCGCGCCTGCAAATAGACGCCGTCCGCCCAGACGTAGACGTATTGGCGCGCCGATAAATCGCGCCTCTGCCATTGGCGATATTCGTCTTCCCATTCACCCTTGAGGCGGGCGATCACCGCCGACGATAAGTTGGGCGCGTCCTTGCCGAGCAATGCGGAAAGGGCTTCCTGGAAGTCGCCCGCGGAAATCCCGCGCAGGTAGAGGACCGGCAGCAGCGCGTCGAGGCTCTTCGTGCGCCGCGCCCATTTGGGCAGGATATTCGACGTGAAGCGTATCCGCGCGCCCGTCGTCGCGCCCCGGTCGCGAGCCTTCGGCTTTTGCACGTCCACGAGTCCGATCCCCGTCTGGATCGCGCGGACTGGATGATGTCCGTGGCGAACCACACGCCGACGACCGTCGGAAAGAACCAGCTCGGCATTCGAGGCCAGGAATGTCTCGAACTCCGCCTCGACCGCCTGGGCAATCAGCCGTCGCGCGCCGGCTCGTAGAATTTCAGTGAGCGGATCATCGATCGCCCCTTTCTGTCGAAGGGAAACGACTCTATTCTCGTCCATGGCGTAACGCTCCTTCTGGGAGATTCGGGTGGCTTCAGCACCAGCCCCGTTACGCCGCCTTCCTCATACCGTCAGTAGAGTCGAGGAAGGGCGCGGTTGGTTGGCCTTGCGGCGTCGCACCGTTTCCCTTCCCCGCTCATCAAACCGGACTGGCGGATTTACCGCATCCGGCTTTCCGACTGGCTTCATCATGAGGCACTCGCCGGTGACAATCCGCGCCCGCGACGAAGGCGCAGCACGCCCAGTTCCTCGTAGACGATCTCACGAGAAAACCGCCTCGTGCCACGCCCTGGCGCTTTATGTCGTTTGCGTAGGAAGCTGCGCACACGGTCATAGACATGGTCGTCAACGGCTTGGTACGCCGAGGCAAGCGCGCCGTGCGAGAAGTATGCTGACCAGCCGCCCAGGAGGCGGTTCAGTCGGGTTTTAACTTCATGCCAAACGCCCTTGTTGCCCGGCGCCAGCAGGTCGCTGACTTTGAGCTTGATCCGATGCACGCTTTTCTTCGATGGGCTTGCGCCCAGGTACCACCGGCCACCATTAGGAAAATGTCGTGGTCCTAACGTGTAGCCAAGGAAGTCGAAGCTTTCTCGGCGAGCGTCTTTCAGCGAGGTTTTCCCCTCGTTGAGCGACAACCCGAGTTTCGTCATCACCGCTCTCGTCCACGCCAGAGCCTCTTCCGCCTTGCCGCGGCTGAGGATGACGAAGTCGTCGGCGTAAGAGACGACGTGAGCGCGGAATGCTTCGCCGCGTTCAGATAGACGCCAATGCTTCAGGAACCGGTTCATGTAAATATTGGCGAGCAAGGGGCTGGCCACTCCCCGAACGCAAAAGGCAATTTCTGCTTCGATCGGGTGATGCCGCTTGATCGTTCCCAAGTTGTTCTTGATTTGCGCCTCAAAAGGTAATACGTATATGTCATATGTCGCGATCGACCGAGGCGCAGAAGGCGGAACGGCTCAATGCGGCCCTTGGGTTGCTCGCGGGTGGCCAGAGCGTGGCGGAGGCTGCCGTGTCGTTGTCGCGCCGGTTCGCGATGTCGCGTCGTCAGGCCTATCGATACATCGAGGAGGCCCAGATGATCGGCCGCCCGGTCGTGGTTGCAGAGCCGACGGCGGCGGTGACGTTCAAGCTTCCGCCGAGCCTGGTCGACGCCGTTCGGGCGCGGGCAGCGGCCGAAGGGATGACGATCAGCGACATGGTGAGCCGGGCGCTGCGGGCGTTTCTCGGCGAAGCCGGCGGCAATGGCTGAGCGGCGCAGCCATGATCGCAGCATCCAATTCCAGCACGCCTTCGACCGTCTCCTCGCCGTCAAACTCGAGCAGGTCTACGAGATCCTGGTTCCGGAACAGGCCCGCGCCGTCGGCGCCGATCCGCACGTGAGGGGCAAGAGCGATGAAGGCCGCCGCAATCTATGCGAGAGTCTCCTCCGAGCAGCAGAAGGAGGAGAACACGATTGCGAGCCAGACAGCGGCGCTCATCGAGTTCGCGCGGGAACAGGGATACGGCGTACCTGATGAGTGGGTCGTCGAGGACGAGGGATTTAGCGGCGCCAGCCTGCTGCGGCCGGGTCTGGAGCGGCTGCGCGATCTTGCCGCCGAGGGCCACATTCAGGCTGTCCTGATCCACGCGCCGGACCGGCTGAGCCGCAAATACGCCTACCAGGTCCTGCTGACCGAGGAGTTCGCCCGCCACGGCGTCGAGACGATTTTCCTCAAGGCGCCGCATTCCGGCACGCCGGAAGATCAGCTGATGCTGCAGTTCCAGGGCATGATCGCCGAATATGAGCGTGCGCAGATCCTCGAACGGTCCCGCCGCGGCAAACGCCATCGCGCCAAGGCCGGGGAGGTCTCGGTTCTGGGCGGCGCCCCGTACGGCTATCGCTACATTCGCAAGACCCGCGATGCGCCGGCTCGCTACGAGATCGACGCCGTCGAAGCGGAGGTCGTGCGGCTGGTGTACGACATGTACACGGTGAAAGGTCTGAGCATCGGAGCGATCGCCGGGTTGTTGCGCGAGATGGGGCCGCCCACGCGGCGCCGGGTGACCCGCTGGGAGCGATCGGTCGTATGGGCGATCCTGCGCAACCCGGCGTACAAAGGCGCGGCCTGCTTCAACAAGACGCAGGTCGGACGGAGGCAAAAGGTGACGCGGCCCTTCCGCCTGTCGGGGCGGGCGGTCCACGGCGAAAAGAGCTGCAGTCACGAGCGGCCGCGTGACGAGTGGATCGAGATCCCGGTTCCGGCCATCGTCAGCGACGAAACTTTTGCTCTGGCGGCGGAGCGCTTGGCCGACAACAAGCGCTTCGCGCCCCGCCGGACCATCGAGCCCAGCATCGTTCAAGGATTGGTCTCGTGCCGCAAATGCGGCTATGCGCTGTCGCGGACGTCGACGCGCAGCTCTGCGCGCAAGATCCACTATTACCGCTGCCTCGGCTCGGACGCGTGGCGCCATCTCGGCGGCTCAGTGTGCGACTGCCGACCGATCCGCCAGGACCTGCTCGATCAGATCGTGTGGCAAGAGGTCGTCCGCCTAATCGAGGACCCGACGCTCATCCAGGCGGAACTCGACCGGCGCCTCGACGCAGCCCGCGGGGCCGAACCGACGAAGCGGCGGCAAGACGCTCTCGAACGCGAGCGGACGCGGATCAGGAAGAGCATGGAACGCCTGGTCACGGCCTACCAGGAGGACCTCTTACCCCTCGACGAACTGCGGCGCCGAATGCCGGAACTGCGCGCCCGCGAACAGTCCGCAGGGGCGGAATTGCAGGCCATCCTCGATCAGGTTGCCGACCGGATGTCGTTCCTGCGCCTCCTGAGTTCTGACGCGAAGTGCAACACCCCCCGCCGATTTGGTATCGGCAAGGTTGTTCAAGACCTTAAGGAGTGTTGCCATGCGATCCTATTCGCACCTGTCGGAGGACGAAAGAGACCAGATCGGCGTTTTGCGGGCCGCGGGACGGTCGATGGGGGCCATTGCCCGGGCGCTCGGTCGGGCGAAAGCCACCATCTCCAGGGAGCTGCAGCGGAACGCACTCCCCTCGGGCGGGTATTCGCCGCTTCACGCCGCCGGAGCCTATCAATTGCGCAGGCGGCGTGAAGCGATCCTCGAACGAGAGGCCGCTTTACGTCTGTTCGTGGGTGATCGGCTCGCCGAGGGATGGACGCCCGAGCAGATCTCCGGCTGGTTGAAATCCGGGAACGAACCGCGGCTGCGGGCCATCGGCTGCGAGACAATCTACGCCTTCATCTATCGGACCGCACAGAAGGCCGAGGCCTTGTGGCGTTATCTGACCCGTCGCCACAAACGCCGTCGCCCGCGTCGCGCCAGAGCCTCGCGCGACACCATCAAGGATCGAGCGTCGATCCATGATCGTCCGAAGACCATTGAAAGCCGCGGCGAGGCCGGCCATTGGGAGGGCGACCTCATCATCTGCAAATGCACACGGCCCGTGCTCGTCTTGCATGAGCGTAAGTCACGGGTCACCCTCGCCGCGCGGCTCACGGGGAAAACCGCCGCAGAAACCATCTCAGCGATGCTCGCGGTGTTCGGCCGCATCGATCCGCATCTGCGAAGATCAATCACTTTCGACAACGACACCGCCTTCGCCCAGCACGGCCTGCTCAGGACCATGCGCGACATGACGACTTGGTTCTGCGACGCTTATGCCTCATGGCAAAAAGGCGGCATCGAAAACGCCAATGGACGCTTACGTCGATGGCTGCCGCGCCACCTGGATATCGACCGGACATCCGACCAGGAAATCCAGGAGATCGTCCTCACGACCAACCTCACGCCCCGTAAATGCCTCGGGTTCAAGACGCCATTCCAAGCCTTGCTTGCCGAGCTTGGAAAGGATGTTCAAATTCGCTTCTCTTAAGCTCGTTGCGCTTCGCTCCGGAATCCAGGCCTCGCCGAAACCCTGGCCGCCTTCCTTCAGCGGCTGCACGAGTCGGCGCAATCACTGGAGATCGCCGATCGCCCAAAAAATCGTCCGCCTCCTTGTCAAAGACATCCTGGTGGACAATGACACCATCACGATCCGGCACTCGATCCCGTCGCACCCGAGAACGCCGCCGCCCGGAACCGAGCCGCCCTCAGACGCCAAATCGCAGATGGACGGCCAAGGTTACCTTTTGCGTTCGGGGAGTGACGACGCCGCCCTGTGGCGTGCCGCGTTTGCTGCTCCTGCCACCACTCATTCGCCGTTTCCCGTCGCCATCCCGTTCCTCGACCGGCGCTTGCAGCCACAGTTTGATCAACTGCAGCACATTCCGGTCGACGATACGTCGGGCCACTGATTTGAGGAGGTCCGAGTGCGGAATCGAATCGAAATATTTCGACAAGTCGGCGTCTACAACGTCGGTGTAGCCCCGGCAGATCAGCCGGTGCGTTTCCTTGACCGCATCGCTCGCGCTGCGGCGCGGGCGATAGCCATAAGCGGTATCCTCGAAGTCCGCCTCGAAGACCGGTTCCAGGACGAGCTTGGCGGCGGTCTGAATCACCCGATCCCGGATCGTCGGGACGCCGAGCGGGCGTTCGCCCCCTCCCGGCTTCGGGATCATCACCCGCCGCACCGGATCGGCCCGGTACGTCTTCGAAACGAGTTCCTCGCGCAGGCCCGCCAGCCACGCTTCCACGCCCTCCGCGTCGATCTGCTCGAAAGTCGTTCCATCGACTCCCGGCCCTCCCGCATTGGCGCGGGCGAGCGCATAGGCGTGGAGAAGAACATCTTCGCGGCAGATCTTGTCGTAGAGCAAATAGAAGCGGAAGGAGGGCTCCGCCTTCGCCTTACGATAGAGCTTCCTCTGAAGGTTTCTGATCTTTTCGGGCGTTTCGAGGCTCATCGCCAATCACCCCATCCTCACCGTCTTCAAAAGCACACCAGAAGTCAGGGTCCTTTCCTCCGCCGGAGTTACCCGGCATCGACGGTCGTACGACCCTGTCCGACTCCCGCACGGTCCGCTGCCATAAACAGCGTCGAAGCCGCGACCTTCGACCGCACGGGTCTCCCCCGATTACCCGCATCACCCTTCCAGCGTGCCGTGTCCATTACCCCGACGGACCGGACAGGTGCATGTGTCGATTGCTTCCCTGCCCGCGCGGCCTTCCCCAAACTAGGGATGGGTCGGCGTCCGCATCGCATCTTTCGAGGCCTGCTCAGACTTCATTCGCATTACGGCCCGCTGGATCGCTCAACCGCCCGAGGCGGCCTTTGTCACGAGGCTCCGACCCGACCAGTTACCCGGTCAGATCGCTCGTCAGCTACCAGATCAATCGACAACTCTCTGGGTGGAATCTACCTCCACTGATGATACACGCCTTCGGGGCGCACCCCAGTTTCCAGCGTAGCTCCTGACCGTGAGATAAAGCCCGTCGCCGTCCGCATGTCGACCGGGTGTGGTGAGGCTTCTCGACGGTTCGCGCCGTGAGCCGTTTGGAGAACCGCTGTCCCGCCATTATAATGTGCGCCAAACCATCTTGCCCCAAAAATGTTTCGGCTCGCGGCAAATCATGGCGAACGACTGTGGACAGTGTGAAGGCTAGCGCCCTTGAAGTATTGATAAAATTACGACGACAGCGAACGCTAGCAAACGCTACTTCGGCGTACGCCCCTCCGCTATATCTCAAGTGTTTTTATCGTGCTTCTGTTTGATAGAGAGCAACCTATGAACCAACCCGCCATAGGATCCTACTTCCCGACCCGCGATCAACAACCGCTCTCCGACCGGGAAGCCAGCGTGGTCCGCGAGTTTCATGAACTCTATTATCAACGATGGACGACCGGGTCAGGCGACACCAAGAATCTGAGTTGGTTCGGCTATCATCTGATCAAAACTCCGCTCGATCTTTGGATTTACCAGGAACTGCTCGTTCGCACGCGCCCGGACATTGTGATTCAGACCGGTACGTTGAATGGGGGCTCTGCTCTCTTCCTCGCTATGATACAGGATCATCTTGGCCATGGCCGAGTGGTAAGTATAGATATCGAAGAAAGGCCAAATCGCCCAACGCACCCTCGCCTCGCTTACATTACGGGGTCGAGTGTCGATCAGGCGGTAGTCGCTTACGTTTCCAAGCAAGTCGGAGCTGGACGCGCTATGGTGATTCTCAATTCCGATCATCGCGCTGGTCACGTCTATGACGAGCTCATGGTCTATAGCCCGCTCGTTCAGCTTGGAGACTATCTCATTGTTGAGGATACAAACCTGAATGGCCATCCGGTATATGCCGACTTTGGCCCAGGGCCGATGGAAGCGGTTGTTAAATTCCTGGCCGAACACGACTCTTTCTGCATCGACAAGGGCTGCGAAAAATTCTTGATGACGCTCAACCCAAGCGGATACCTTCGGCGATGCAGACAGTAGCGGTCTAAATGGAAGCGGAAGCGGCGCTTCGTGTGTGCGCCAACTCTGGTCGAGATCGAAAGTTTCTCGACCGCGGTAAGAAGCCTGGCCGGGCGCGCTGATCGGTTTAGTTCGCGCGAACCTCACTCGTAAATCGGTCCTCGGCGCGCCTCTGGCGCGAGGAGGCCGGACGCCGCAAGGGCGGGTCGGAACTTTCGTCGAAAATATTATCAATAATATGTCGACGAAAGCGCCCAATACGCAGCCGCGAAGCTTGCGCTGCCGGACGCATTGCGCTTCGTCGACGCGCTATTCGAAGTCGGCTGCAAAGATCCTCGCTACAGCGCCTCGCTGCGGCAGCTATCGGACCCCCATAACCTGCGGCAATTCGATTGACGCGCGCCCTCCGTGGGCGGCGTGGCCGGTCTGGGTGGACAGAATTGGCCTTGCGCCCGCGAGTGCTCTTACGCGGTAATCGCGACGTCGTGATTGCGGCCGTGCCAGACCCCGGTCCGCGCATCGCGCCAGGTGAACACGACGCGCTCTCCCGCTGTCATTTCCTGCGTGGAGATTTCCGCAACGAACAGGCCGACGCCCGTGTCGCGCGTCAAAATTTCGGCCTGCGTCCGCCAACCGTCGCGCGTGTAGCGGACGATCGACGCTTGAAGCAGATCTACGCGCAGAACCCGCCCGGCGGGAAGGCCGGCGACCGGACAGTCCAGCCGCCAGGGGCGGCAGCGCGCTTGCTGCTTGCCGCGCACGTAGCGGCGAACCGTATGCGGCGGCATGTCGAACACCGCGCCGTCCGCCAGTGATCGCAAGAGCTTGACATATTCCCCATGCGCCCACACTAGCGGCATGGCCGAGCCGGATGGCTCGCCGGGCGCGAGCCATCGGGACGGGATTGGCGGACCGTCCCACACCTGCTCGGGAATGAGCCCGCCGGGACTAGTCTGCGCCTCGATTGTCTCGAGCAGCGACTCCGCCTCCGCGCGCCGTCCGGCCGCCAGCGCATAGTGCGCCCGCTCGCCCGCGAGCAGCGGCCAAACGCGGCCGATGCCGACGCCGTCGAACGGCCGCCCGTCGGCATGTTCCCCGTAACCGTCGAGATTGTAGCGCCGCCATCCTGGTCCCTGTGGCAGGTCGACCTTCAGCAGCCTGTCGATGACCTTGACCGTGTCGAGGATGCGTGGGTCGTCCGCCGCGCGCAGTCCGAACCGCACCAGCGCCAGCGCATCGGTCGCGACCAGCGCGTCGGCGGACACGAGCCCCGTTCCGGACTCATGGTTGCGCACCTGGACCGGCCCATGCAGGTCCGGACCCTGGGTCTCCGGGGATTCCGGGGCAATGCGGATATAGTAGCCCGCGACGCCAGCCTCGCCGGCGAGCGGGCCGTCCTTGACATAGACCCAATCTTCGATCTGCTCGTTCCACGCGTCGGCCGTGTCGCGGAACAGCGCCGGCAGGTCGTCGATGTCCAGCGCCTCGGCCATCTCGGCCGCTCCGAGCAGAGCCGCGATTGCGACCGCGATCGTAAAGGGCGTATATCCGGCGTTCTCCTCCCAGCGGTCCTGCTTCGTCCTCGGCCCGTTTCTCATCACGTATCCGGCGGCGGTCATGACCATCTGCCGGAAGGACGGCAGTTCCGGACGCCGCAGCGCGCCCTCGCGCCATGCGAGGTCGAGGAGCAGCATCGGAAAGGCGCATTCGTCGAGCTGAACGCCGCCCCAATAGGGCGAGCCGTCGAGCCAGCAGTTCTGTGGCCAGGTTCCGTCGGCCTCCTGCGTCGCTCTGAGGTAGCGCAGGATGCGTCGCACGGCCGTTTCCGCGCCGCAGGCCATAAGCGCGCTGGCGGTCTCGCAGAGGTCGCGCGGCCAGACCAGATGGTAACCTCCAAGATCGTCGTCGCTCTTGCTGAATCCCCAGGGGATCGACAGGCTTGCGATAACGCCGCCAGGAAACGTCGGCGCCTCGTGGCTGTGCAGGATGGCCGCGCTGACGCGATACAAGTTGTGTCCGCGCGCCCGCCGCTCCATCGACCGCAAACTGGCCTGCCAGGCGCGCCATCCGGCAGCGTAATCGTTGAGAATCGTTTCGAACGGCGACTGCAGAGACTTTCGTGCGTGGAATGCGGCCTCGGCGGCAGTAAGGCCAAAGCCGAGCGCGAGATGCGCGAGGCTATCCGCCCCGGTCGCCAGTTCTCCCGTCAGGGCGATGTTCCCGTCTGTCGCCGTGTCGTATTGCTCGGTCAGTCGAAAATGGCGCGAGAGAAGCTGCCACCCGTCGGAGAACCCGACGAAGCCGACCGAACTCGCGAGGAAAGGCAGGTCGGCGGCCATCGCCAAAAGCGTGCCGCTGCCTTGAGCGAACAGCATCCCCTGGCCTTTGTACTCGCCGCGCCAGCCTGTGTTGTGCGCGCCGCCGTTGACCAGATGCGGCGCCAGCAGCGCGAACAGGCGCAAGGCGCCGCCGGCCAGGTTTTCGAGCCGGATCTGCATCAGCACCGCATCGCTGCGTGGATCGCAGATCACGCGCTTGATGATGCGGAAGCGGCCGCCGAGATGCGTGCTCGTGAGCAGAAATGCGGGCACGCCGTCTTCGAGCGACTCCACGACAGACGTGCAGTCCCGCTTTTCCTCGGCGAAGAAGCTATCTCCGTCGGTGACGATGAGGCCGAGGTCGCGGATGCAGGCCTGGTCGACGCGCGGATAGTAGACCTCATTGAGGATGCCGTGGCTGATGGTGAACCAGACGCGGCTCGTGTCGGCGAGCGCCGTGCCGACCCCGCTTTTGGCGCTCGACGTCCAGCGGGGCCGAATTCCAGGCGACCCAGGCGCTTCAACCATGGCTGCTTCCCCATGCATTGTTTCAATCGCAGCGCGCTCGGTCACACCTAGGACGCCCGCGACGTGATATTGCGACTGGCACGCCTGAAATGTCGAGCCGACAGCGTTTGCGCTCCTAGCGCCATGGCGCTAATTTCCTTGGCCTTGAGGGCATCGACATGTCGGGCGGCGTCTTCATTTGCTATCGGAGGGAAGAGTCCGCGTTCGCCGCGCGTGCGATCCATGATCGCGTGGTGCAGCGGCTGGAGCGCGAAGATGTCTTCCTTGATGTCGATAACATCGATCTTGGCGTTGATTGGTTCAACGTCCTAACGGATCGCGTCGGCGCTTGTGACGCGCTTGTCGCGATCATCGGAAGGAACTGGGCTTCCAGTGCCGACAAGGACAATCGGCGGCGTATTGACGATCCGGACGATTTTGTCAGGATCGAGATTGAGGCGGCGCTGAAGCGGGACGTTCGGGTCATTCCTGTGCTTGTAGACGGCGCGGGCATGCCCAAGACAGGTGAACTGCCGGACAGCTTGAAGGGTCTCGCCCGGCGGCAAGGGATCGAGGTTTCGCCGACGCGGTTTGACGCCGACGTCGAGAAACTGACACGTGCGCTCATTGCGATCTTGGAGGAGCGCCGCCGGCGCGACGCGGCCGAAGTCGAACGCGCCGCGCACCAGGAGCGGGAACAGCGGGAGGCTGACGAGGCGGCCCGGGCGGAGCAGGCCAAAAGAGTCGCTGAGGCTGAGGCTGCGCGTCGAGCCGAAGAGGAACGCCGCACGGAGGAAGCGGCCGCGGCCGAACGCGTCGCGCAGGACGAGAGCGAGCGGCAAAAGGCCGCTGAGGCAGCTCGCACCGAAGAAGCGCCACTGCTGGCTGAGGCCGAAGCGGCGCGCCGAGCCGAGGAGGAATGTCGCCCGAAGTTAGCGGAACGGGCGGTGCGAGAGAAGCAGGAGCCGACCAAGGGCGCCGAAAAGGCGGCGGCGCGGCGCTACAAGCTCGCCGCCGATCTGGGAGACGCAGCTGCACAGCACAGCCTCGGGATCTTCTACCGGGACGGGCTCGGCGGCCTGCCGAAGGACGACCGCGAGGCCGCCGCGCCTCTTCAAGCTCGCCGCCGACCAAGGATGGTCAACCGCGCAGGCCGATCTGGGCATCTTCTATAGGGATGAGCGCGGAGGCCTACCAAAAGACGAGCGCGAGGCCGCCCGCCTCTTCAAGCTTTCTGCCGACCAAGGAGACCCAGTCGGACAGGTCAATCTCGGGCAATTCTATAAATCAGGGCTTGGCGGCCTGCCGAAGGACGACCGAGAGGCCGCCCGCCTCTTCAAGCTCGCCGCCGACCAGGGAGCCGCGGCGGGACAGGTTAATCTGGGCAACTTCTATTTAGATCGGGGCGGAGACCTGCCCGAGGGCGAGCGCGAGGCTGCCCGCCTTTACAAGCTCGCTGCCGACCAGGGAAACGCAGTCGGACAGCACAACCTCGGGTACCTCTACGAGAATGGCCGCGGCTTGCCACAGGACGAGCGGGAGGCCGCGCGCCTCTACAAGCTCGCCGCCAACCAGGGTTACGCAAACGCACAGGTTGCTCTCGGGCATCCTCTATGAATATGGGCGCGGAGACCTGACGAAGGATGACCGCGAGGCCGCGCGCCTCTACAAGCTCGCCGCCGACCAGGGAGAGCGGGGCGGACAGATCAACCTCGGGCAACTTCTATCGAGATGGGCGCGGCGGCCTGCCGAGGACGACCGCGAGGCCGCGCGCCTCTTCAAGCTCGCCGCCGATCAAGGAAACGCAGTCGGACAGGTCAATCTGGGGGAGCTCTATGAGGATGGACGTGGCGGGCTACCTGAGGACGACCGCGCGGCCGCGCACCTCTACAAGCTCGGCGCCGACCAGGGTTACGCCAACGGACAGTACGCTCTCGCGGTTTTCTATCAGTACGGGCGTGGAGGCCTGCCAAAGGATGAGCGGGAGGCCGCACGCCTCTTCAAGCTGGCCGCTAACCAGGGAAACTCAGACGGACAGGTGAGTCTCGCGTTCTTCTATGAGAACGGGCTTGGCGGGCTGCCCAAGGACAAGCACGAAGCGCTGCGGCTCTATAAGCTCGCCGCTGACAAGGGAAGCGAAGTGGGGCAGTCCGCGCTGAAACGGCTCGGCGCGAATTGAACCTTCTTTGCGCGGTTTCCCTCGTCGCGTCGCCCCGCTCGGAGCTCGCGCCTCCACCCTGCCCTAACGCGCTCCCCTCGCGCGCTATCCGGAGAGGGCCCGAAACTCAATACCGGTAGCTCTCCGCCTTGAACGGGCCGGCCTGCGGCACGCCGAGGTACTTCGACTGCTCCGGCGTCATCTTGGTCAGCTTCACGCCGATCTTCGCGAGATGCAGCGAGGCGACCTTCTCGTCGAGATGTTTCGGCAGCGTGTAGACCTCCTTCTCGTAGTGGCCGGGCTTGGTGAAGAGCTCGATCTGCGCCAGCGTCTGGTTGGTGAACGAGGCCGACATGACGAACGAGGGATGGCCCATGGCGTTGCCGAGATTGACGAGCCTCCCCTCCGACAACAGGATGATCCTCTTACCGTCGGGGAATTCGATTTCGTCGACCTGCGGCTTGACGTTGTTCCATTTGTAGTTGCGAAGCGCCCCGACCTGGATCTCCGAATCGAAGTGCCCGATGTTGGCGACGATCGCCCGGTCGTGCATTGCACGCATGTGGTCGAGGGTGATGACGTCGACGTTGCCGGTGGCGGTGACGAAAATGTCGGCGCGCGGCGCGGCGTCGTCCATGGTTGTGACCTCGTAGCCTTCCATCGCAGCCTGAAGCGCGCAGATCGGATCAACTTCGGAAACCATCACGCGGCAGCCGGCATTGCGGAGGCTCGCCGCCGAACCCTTGCCGACGTCGCCGAAGCCCGCGACCATCGCCACCTTGCCCGCCATCATCACGTCGGTGCCGCGACGAATGCCATCGACCAGCGACTCGCGGCAGCCGTAGAGGTTGTCGAACTTCGACTTGGTGACGCTGTCGTTGACGTTGATAGCCGGCCACAGGAGCTTGCCTTCCTTGGCCATGACGTAGAGCCGATGAACGCCGGTGGTCGTCTCCTCGGTGACGCCGCGGATCGAGGCCGCGTTCTTGGAATACCAGCCCGGCTTCGACTGGAGCCGGGCCTTGATCGACGCGTACAGGACCTCCTCTTCCTCGTTCGAGGCGGTGTCGAGGAACTTGACGTCTCCCTTCTCGGCGCGGGCGCCAAGGTGGATGAGCAGCGTCGCGTCGCCGCCATCGTCCAGGATCATGTTCGGCGAACCGCCGTCGGACCATTCGAAGATGCGGTGGGTAAAGTCCCAGTAGTCCTTGAGGCTTTCGCCCTTGATCGCGAAGACCGGCGTGCCTGCGGCGGCGATCGCGGCCGCCGCGTGGTCCTGGGTCGAATAGATGTTGCAGGACGCCCAGCGGACGTCGGCGCCGAGCGCCTTCAGCGTTTCGATCAGAACCGCGGTCTGGATCGTCATATGCAGCGATCCGGCGATGCGGGCGCCTTTGAGGGGCTGCGTCGTCGCGTATTCCGCGCGGGTCGCCATCAACCCCGGCATTTCGGTTTCAGCGATGGCGATTTCTTTCCGCCCGAAGGCGGCAAGGCCGATATCGGCGACGGCGTAATCAGCGGCTTTGGTCATGGGCGGAGCATCCCGGTTGATGTCGGCGCTTCAATATCAGCGGCTGCCGCATGAGGCAATCAACATATAAGCAAGTCTTTATATCATTTTCGGGCAGGCCGGCCCGTGCCCGGCGGGCGCAGCAAAAGTTGCAGAAACTGGCGCCTAACCCTTTGAAAAAACTGCGAGGCAAGCGGATTTGTACGCGACCCGGCCTGACCGTGGCCGTCTGGTCCAAACGACATTCGCAACGCATTGATCCTTCAGGGCAATCAGAGAAAGCGGAACCCCAGGCCGTGTCGTCGTCGCCCCGAGCCGATGGACCCTGCGCCACTAACGTTCATGTGGGATTGCGATTTGCCTGTGCTAGGAATCCCCGTACAAGCAAAAAGCGAGCCGCGTTCTTTGAGGGCGGCTCGACGGCGACGGGCAGCGGGGTGTGATGGCGTTATCGGCCAAACTGATGATGCGGCAGGGCCAAGCAATGGTTCTGACGCCGCAACTGCTTCAGGCGATCAAGCTGCTGCAGATGCCCAACATCGAATTGAGCGCCTTCATTGAGAACGAGTTGGCGAGCAACCCCCTGCTGGAGCGGGCGGAGGAACGCGAAAGCCTCAGTCATGACCCGACCGAGGGCGAACCCGCCGCGCCGACCGGAGAACCCGCTGTCGAGCCGGGCGACTGGGCGTCTGAAACGCTCGAAACCGACGCCTCGGGGCTTGCAGCCAATCTCGGCACCGAGCTCGACAATGCGTTCGATTCCGATCGGGCGACGCCCGGCGCGCCGGCGCCGCCCTCCGACGGCCTGTCGGTGAACTGCTGGACGGGAGTCGGCGGCGGCGGCTTCGACGCGGGCGACCAGCCGGACCTCGAAGCCTACGTCGCCGAGGCGTTGTCGCTGCGCGAGCACCTCGAGCGCCAAGCCGCTATACTCCTCACCGAGCCCGCGGAGAGGATGATCGGCGCTGCGCTGATCGACGGCCTGGACGAGGCGGGCTATTTCATCGGCTCATTGGCGGAGATCGCCGAGAATCTCGCGAACAACCGCCGAAAGCGCCGAAAGCGTGCTGATCCGCATGCAGACTCTGGAGCCGACTGGAATTTTCGCGCGAAACCTCGCCGAGTGCCTGACCCTTCAACTGCGCGAGCGCGACCGTTTCGATCCAGCCATGCAAGCTCTGATCGAGAACCTGTCTTCGTTGGCGAAGCGGGATTTTGCGCTGCTCCGCCGCGTCTGCGGTGTCGACGACGAAGATCTCATCGACATGATCTCCGAGATCAAACGACTCGAGCCGAAGCCGGGGCGGGCTTACGGCGAGGCTCCCGGCGCGCCGGCGATCCCCGACGTCTATGTCACCGCCGCGCCTGACCGGACCTGGCGCGTGGAGCTCAACAGCCAAGCGTTGCCGCGCGTCCTCGTCAATGACGTCTACGCCGCGAACATTCGGCGAGGCGCCAAACGCGAGGAGGACAAACAATACATCTCCGCGCAGCTCCAGTCAGCGAATTGGCTGACGAAGAGCCTCGAACAGCGCGCCCGCACCATTTTGAATGTGGCGAGCGAGATTGTCCGACGACAGGATCCTTTCTCGTTGAAGGGGTGTCCGGCCTGAAGCCGCTCAATCTGAAGATGGTCGGCGAGGCGATCGGCGTTCATGAGTCGACCGTCTCACGCGCAACGGCGCACAAGTTCATTCAGACGCCGCGCGGCCTCTTTGAGATGAAGTATTTCTTCACCGCGTCTATCGCCTCGGACTCGGGCCAGGCGCATTCGGCCGAGGCCGTCCGTCAGCGGATCCGCCAAATGATCGATGAGGAGAACCCGGGCGACGTACTGTCCGATGATGTGATCGTAGAGCGCCTACGCAAGGCCCATATTGTCGTGGCGCGGCGCACCGTCGCAAAATACCGCGACAGCCTGAAGATCCCTTCCTCGGTCGAAAGACGAAAGCTCAAGACCTCGCCCTTCAGCCCACGGCATCTGCGCGACGAATCGATAACCGTCGAAGTGTGAAGCTCAAGTTGTGACCCCGCGAGAGTGGCTTTACCGCGACGATTGACATCGCCGCGACAAACTCCTAACCCTTCCGGCGAAATTGTCGCCGGGGCCATCCGTGGCGAGACGGAAAGGGGCAGGCGAAGGCGCGCCAAGAACCGCCAATAGTGAGCAGCAGCGAACAAGGACCCTGCTCAATTCAAAGGTAAGGCCAATCATCGATGACGTTGAGAGTGTCCGGAAAGAACCTCGATATCGGGGAGTCTTTACGTCAACATGTGCTGGACAAAGTGCAGGATATGATTGCCCACTATTTTGATGGTTCGGTCGGCGGTCACGTCGTGATCACGCGCGAGGGCTCTGGTTATCGCTCGGACTGCACCCTGCGGCTGAGCTCGGGGGTGTCGTTGCACGCTGAAGGACGAGCCCATGAACCTTACCCGTGCTTCGAACAGGCCGCCATTAAGATCGAAGGGCGCCTGCGTCGCTACAAGCGACGGCTCAGGGGCCACACGGCTGTTCTCGCCAGCAGTGGCAAGCGTAAAGTCGCGAACTATCTGGTGGAGTCCCCGCTCGAGGAGCAGGAAGAACCCGCAGAGGGCTTTAATCCCGTCGTCGTGGCCGAAGGAACGGAGGCGCTCAAGTCCCTTTCGGTGGCGTCCGCCGTGGCCGAACTCGATTTGACGGGCGCGCCTGTCGTTGTTTTTGAGAATGCGGGCAGCGGCCGGGTGAATATCGTTTATCGGCGTCGCGATGGCGCCATCGGATGGCTCGATCCGCATTGAAGCGGCGGGACGAGAGACGGTTACCGAACATTCGGAACGCAAATGTCGTTATCCCAACTCATCAAGCCGGACGCGGTGCTTGCAGCCCTGCGGGTGAACGGCAAGAAACAGGCCTTGCAGGAGATGAGCGAACGCGCGGCGCTCGTTTCCGGCCTGCCCGCGCGCGAGATCTTCAATTCGCTCCTGCAGCGCGAGCGGCTTGGATCGACCGGCGTCGGCGACGGCGTCGCCATTCCGCATGGCAAGCTCGCCAAATGCGGGGAGATTTTTGGCGTCTTCGCGCGCCTCGAGCGCCCGATCGATTTTGATGCGCCGGATGGACTGCCAGTCGATCTCATTTTCATGCTGATCGCGCCGGAGTCGGCGGGCGCGGACCACCTCAAGGCGCTGGCGATGAGCGCGCGTCTTCTGCGCAATCCTTCGATCGCCGCACAGTTGCGCGCCACTCGTGACCCTGCGGCGATCTATGCGCTGTTGACGATGGCGCCGACGTCGCACGCTGCCTGAACAATTGGAGATCGATCGTGAAAGCGCGCGTCATCGTCACATTGAAGGCGGGTGTCCTCGATCCGCAGGGCAAGGCGATCGAGGGCGCGTTGCGGTCGATGTCGATCGAAGGGGTCCATACCGTGCGCCAGGGCAAGATCTTCGACATCGAGATTGATGGAGAGGATCGCGAACGCGCGCAGGCCACGCTCGGCGAGGCCTGCGAGCGGCTGCTCGCGAACGCCATCGTCGAGAATTATGCGATCGAGATCGCCAAGACGCCATGAAGGCTGCGGTCATTCTTTTCCCAGGATCCAATCGCGAGGGCGACGCCGCGCGCGCGCTGCGCCAGGCGACAGGCCAGCCGCCCGCCATGGTTTGGCACGCGGATCATGATCTGCCGCCCGGAACGGATCTCGTCGTGCTGCCCGGCGGTTTTTCCTACGGCGATTACCTGCGCTGCGGCGCGATTGCGGCACGTGCGCCGATCATGCGGGCAGTAAGCAGTCATGCGGCCCGGGGCGGACTGGTGCTCGGCATCTGCAACGGATTTCAGATTCTCTGTGAGGCCGGCCTCCTGCCCGGCGTCCTGATGCGCAACGCCAATCGACGGTTCATCTGCAAGTTTCAGCACTTGCGAGTCGAGAACGTGGGGGCGAAGTTCACTCGAGGCTACGCCCCCGGGCAAGTCGTTCGGTTCGCCATCGCCCATGGCGAGGGGAATTTTGAAGCTGACGACGAAACGCTCAAGACAATCGAAGGCGATGGACAGGCGGCGTTCCGTTATTGCGACGCCGACGGCAGGGTCGACGCATCATCGAACCCCAACGGCTCCGAAAACAACATCGCCGGGGTCTTCAACAGCCGGTTCAACGTTCTCGGTCTGATGCCGCATCCGGAAAATCTGATCGACCCGCTGACCGGGGGCGTCGACGGGCGGCCTCTTTTCGAGGCTCTCGCGGCGTGAGGCCGCGAGTTTTCAACAGCATGTTTAACCGTTTGTTGAATTTTTTTGCGGATGACGGGTTCTTGTCATAGTCCGTGAACGCAAGTCCGGCATGGTTGGTTGTTCACAAGGACGATGCGCGACCCATGACTGATTCGCTCGACAGGCTTTATTATGCGGTTTTGGAAGCGCGGGACCGGAGCCCGTCGGTCTCGCGAACATCCAAATTGTTCCGCGACGGCGTTCAGAAAATGGCCAAGAAGCTGGTCGAGGAGGCGATCGAGGTCGGCCTCGACGCAGTTCAGATGAACCGCGAGTCCGTCATCCTCGAGAGCGCCGACATGTTCTATCACCTTGCGGTCGTGTGGGCCGAGTGCGGCGTCACTCCGGCTGAGGTGATGGGCGAAATCGACCGGCGCGAGCGTCTCTACGGCATCGCCGAAAAGCTGCCCAAGCACGCGGGCGCGGCGCAGATCAGGCGGATGACACCGTTCTCGACGAGGCGCAAGGCCGCGTCCTGATCGACCTCAGCAGATTTCCTTCGTGCTTTGAGCGCCCGTCGTATCGCGGCCGTTCGTCGACTGCCGACGCGTAGACGCCGCCAGAGCCAGAGCCCCGATCATCATCAACGCCCAAGTCGAGGGCTCCGGAACCTCCGAGACAGGAGACAGAAGGCCTTGACCGTTGAATGCTGACAAGGCTGAGGGGTCCACAATCTGTGTCTGATTGACGAATGCGTACAATGTGGCAATTCCATAGTAGGCCGTCCAATCGCCAAAGCCTGCTGTCGCATCACCGTAGTAGATCGCAGCCAGAGCGTCGGCGTTGGCCTCAGGGGGAGTCCAGCTATACGAGAACGTCGGATATTCGACCTGCCAGATCGCCACCTGGATTGCGGCCGCGACGTCATTGGCGGTGTATCCGGACGGCGGAGCGTTGACGAGAGCATCGCCGTTCAACACCAGGGCGCCGATTTGTCCGATCTGCGCGTCGGACAGCGGATTGGGGCCGCCGGCCGAGATTGGCGCGCTGTCGTCCGTCAAAGTCCCGATGTCGAACGTCCCGCTGGTCTGCAGATAGTCGTACACGTCGACACACCATGTCTCGACGTACCCGTCCGCGGTCCAGAGGTCGATCATCCCCGCAGCTCCGCTAATTGCAGTCGGAGACGAGATGTTGATGGTGAAGTATCCATAGCCCAGCGTCGCGTCGTTATAAGTCAGCGTCGCGGCGGCGGCGGGGATGGTCAGCGGAGCGACGACCGCCGCGGCGATGGCCGACGAATACGCCAACACGGTTCTGCGAATTCCCGCCTGGGAGCGCCGGTTCTTGAAGCCGTGGTTTGTTGCGCGGGTCGAGAGCTTGAGGGTTTGCATGTCGCTTCCTTCCGGTTGATTTCGTTAGAATTTCACGCGCAGGCCGACGGTCGGGTCGATGTTCTGGGCCTGCACGTATCCGCTCGCCAGGCCGCCATAGACGTTCGAGATCATCACGCCGGCATAGAGGTCGACGCGCTTCACCGGGCGGTACTCGATGAGGAACGACAGGGCGTCGAGCGAGCCGGCGCAGGCGTTGCTGCTGGTGTGGACGCCGGTCCCCGTGCAGGCTTTGGCCGAATAGTCGCCCTGGGCTTCGTAGTAGAACGCGCCGGTGACATCGACCTGGTCGGCGACCGCGTATTTGGCCCCGGTCCAGACGACGTTCATGACCTTGTTGATTGCGTAGGCGCTGTAGGTGATGGCGCCAGGCAAGACGTTGAACCCGCCGATGCTCTTGAAACCGCTCGGGTAGGTGTTGCTCGGATCGGACAGCCGGTAATATTCGTAGCCGGCGAAGAACTTCATCGGGCCAATCGTGTATTTGGCCGCCAACGTGGCGCCGGCATTGTTCGAGAGGGTCGCTTTCAGGTCGTCCTGGGAATAGCCCCTGGGCAGGGCGGTGTAGTTGCCCAGCGACACCGCGTCCCTCGTCCAGCTGACGACGCCGTCGAGCGACAGGGCGCCGAAGTCGGCCCCGATCCCAGCCTGGTATTGGCCGTTCGAGCCGTTGCCCTGATCGTAGCCGCCGACCTGGGCCAACCCGCTGACCCGGAAATTGCCGGCGTCCAGGCGATACTTGAACGCGGTGTTGGCCCGGGCGACTTCAGTGTCGCCGAAGCCCGCGAACGAGCCGGACCAGCCGAGAGGCGAGAAGGCATTGGAAGAGAGCATCGGGTCATAGGCGTTGACGAGGTCGAGCGAGAGCGTGTTGACCCGGCCGAAGGTCAGGATCCCGAAGGTCGGATTGCTGAGCCCAAGAAAGCCTTGCGAATTGTCGATCTGGCCGGCGCGGCTCGAGTCGCCATTGGAGCTTTGACTGAGAAGCGGCAGGCCGTTGTTCTCGGCCAGCGAGCGCGGACTGTCGGAGAGTTCCAGGGAATAGGGGTCAAAGCCGAATTCGAAGTCGCCGACCAGCGACCAGCCCCCGCCGATCGGCTCGCTCATCTTGAGGCCCAGCACCGACGAACTGAGCGCGTTCGGGGACAAGAGCCAGCGCGAGCCGCTGGTGGCCCTCGAGATCAGATAGGCGTCGCCCGGGCCGAGCGCCCGGTTGAACGGCGCGCCGTTGGTTTCGAAGCCGTACCCCACGTCGACCGTGCCGTAGAGGGTCAGGCCCGCATAGGTCAGCGGGCAGTCGGTCGCCGACGCGTTCAGGTAATCGTAGAGGCTTCGGAAGCAGTCGGGAGCCGGCGCAGGCGACGGCGGCGCCGGCGCGTCGGCGGCCCGGGCGAGGCCCGCGAGCGCGGCCGCCGCCGCGAGCGCGAGGCCGATCCCCTTCAAGTCATTCGCAAAACTCTGCCCGCCCACGCGCATCCGAATCGGTTCCGCTGACGTTCGGCCCAAAGGCACAGAAGCAGCTGAAATTTAAATATGCAATAATAAAATTAGCGAATGCAATAGGTTTGGACGAACGCGGCGGCCATGCCATCCCACGCATAATGTGGCTTGAATGTCGCTGGAGTGCGGGTCCGGGACGAGAACACGATTTAAGCTATAGTGTTCTCGATCGATTTCGGGACTTTTCAAAGGGTTGCGCCCGATTTCCATCGAAAAATTTTTATGCGCGACTCCCGCCTCGCTAGGGCCATTGGGCGGATGCGCCGGGACGAGGGCGGAATACCGCCGGCGGCATTGTTGACTTCGGATAATCGAATTCGAAAATAGCATTAATTTCCAGAATCTGAAAGAATTTGTCGTGGGCCGAGCCCTCACGAACCGTCAGAGCACGACGGGGTTCTGGCCGCCGTCCATCGAGAGCGTCGCGCCCGTGACGTAGCCCGCCTTCTCGGAGGAGAGGAACACGACCGCGTCGGCGATCTCACGCGGCAGCGCGAGCCGGCCCATCGGGATGCGCGCGAGGCTCCGGCGGCGCGCCTCGTCGAGGCTGACGCCGGCGAGCTTGGCGTCCGCAGCGAGCCCTTCGGCGACCCGGTCGGTTTCGGTGAGCCCCGGACTGACGCCGACGACCCTCAGGCCCGTTCCGGCGTAAGCCGCGCCGAGACCGGCGGTCGCGAGCATGAGCGCGGCATTGGCCGAACCGCCCGCGAGATGCGTCGGCGAAGCGACCTTTCCGCCCGCGCCAATGATGCTGACGATGACGCCGGCGCCACGCGCCGCCATGCGCTTCGCCAGCGGGTCGATGACGTTGATGTAGGAGAAGAATTTTGCATCGAAGGCGGCGCGCCAGGCAGCCGGCGTCAGTTCGGGGGGCGGAGTCCGCTGAGCCGCGCCGGCCGAATTGACCAGAACCCCGATCGGCCCGCAGGCGCGCTCCACCTCGTCGATCACGGCTGTGGCGGCGCCCGCATCGGCGCAATCGGCGGCGACGCCAAAGACGCCGGGCAACAGGCCGCAGGCGCGCTCGACATTCGCCTGCGACCGGGAGCAGATCGCCACCCGCGCGCCCTCGGCCAGAAACGCCTCGGCGCAGGCGAACCCGATCCCCTTAGACCCGCCCGTGACGAGGACAAGCTTGCCTTCGAGACCGAGATTCATGCGACGGACCTGCGTTCGCGATTACACCGAAGCCCATAGTCGGGATTTGCCGTTGTGACGAGCGTCTGGGGCGCGGCAGAGCGACATTTTATCGGCGCCGGCATATGAGTTCCACCTGTTGCCGGATTGCCACACATTGGCCGCTTCTGGGCGAAAGGGCGCCGAAAACTTGACTTTATGAAGTTCTCGCCTGAATAATCCGAATATTGAGCCGAATCCTCCGCAAGGTAATGGCTGGGTCGTGAAGGGCGGGAGGGGGCAATTCTCTATTCGCGCGTTTTGCTGTTCGCAATGATGAGCGTTTGTGCGCTCGCAAGCGGCGGCGCTCACGCGCAGCAGAACATCGGTTCGACCGTTCTGAGCGCACAACAACGTTTCCCGCGAACTCTCAGGCGCCGCCGCCCCGCTCAATCCAGGCGATCCGGTTTTTCGCAACGAACTCGTCCGCACCGGCGCGGACTCGACGGCGAAACTCGTTTTCCTCGATTCGACCAATCTGGCGATGGGGCCGACGTCGCGGGTGACGCTCGACCAGTTCGTCTACGCGGGCGAAGTGAACGGGCAGAAGATGACGGTCAATCTGGCGAAGGGCATCTTCCGCTTCACCACCGGGCGGTCTCGACAAGCGAGCCTACACCATTTCGACCTCGACGGCCTCGATCGGGGTGCGCGGCACCGTGCTCGACATATGCGGTCAGCGGGCGCACCGGCGTGACCCTCGTGAGGGCAGCGCGATCGTTTGCCCGCGGCGGGCCGGCGTGACCTTCGCCCAGCAGGTGCAGAGCTGCGCGAGGCGGAGGCCGTGGTTGAGTTCTCACCCAGAACGGTCAGACGCGCGCAAGTCAAGAAGCTCGGCGGCGCCAATCAGGCGAGCTTCAGCTCGACGCCGGTCAATTTCGCTTCGCTCTGTGCAGGCGGCTCGCTCTGCTCGGGCGGCACATATGCGTCCGCCAGTCCTGGCAGCGGCGGAGGCGGGGGCGGCTTCCCATCGGGGGCTCTATGCGGACACTAGGTGTGTGGTCCCGGAATGAGATGGCGCGGGTTGATTTTGAAGGCGGCGGGGTCGTTCGTCCATGCATTGCAGATGGCCTGATAGGGCGTTCGCCATTTTAGCGCCTTTAGTGCTTGGCGAAGTTATAGGCTGTGACGAAGGCCAGTACGTGCGCCTTGAGGCTTTCGAGGTCTTCGTAGTGGAAGACTTTGACCGTGGCGTCTTTGATGGTTCGGTTCATTCGCTCTGCCTGGCCGTTGGTCCAGGGATGATAGGGCTTGGTCAATCGGTGCTCGATCCCATGTTCGATGCAGACGCGATCGAAGATGTGCGGGCCGAGGAGACGCCGGCTGGGGCCTTCGCAATTCTTGGGCAGATCGGCGAAGGCCATACCGTTATCGGTTAGCACGGTGTGGATTTTGTAGGGGAAGGCGGCCACGACATTTCTCAGAAAAGCTGCTCCCTCCTTCTTTCCGGCGCTGTCGTGGAACTCGACGTAGGTGAATTTCGAGATCCGGTCGATCGCCAGGAACATGACCAGCTTGCCGTCGGTGTGTCGCAGTTCGCAGCTGTCAATGTGGACATAGCCGATCTGGTAGCTCTTGAACCGGTTGCGCTTGTCGCTGGCTTCTTCCTTCGGCAGCCTGGAGATCCCATGCCGCTGGAGGCAACGGTGCAGGGCGCTCCGGCTGAGATTGGGAATGGCATCCCTCAGGCAGCCCAGCACGTCGTCCAGCGGCAACAGCGTCTTCTGGCGGAATGCCACCACGATGGCCTCCTCGGCTGGCGTCAGCACCGTGCTCTTCGGAGCCTTCGGCCCCATCGGCGCATCGGCCGTCGTGGTCCGCTGGCGCCACTTCCGCACAGTCTTGGGGTTCAGGTCGTAGCGCGCTGCAAGGGAGCGGGCGCTCTCTTTCGACGCTTGGAGCTCGGCTCGAATACGCGGCGTCGTGCGGGCGCTGCCATGCAGAACGCTTGCCATAGGACATCCTCCTCCTGACGACTCAGGAACGATGATGCACCATTACATTCCGGGACTGCACAACTAGGGCCTCGCAAGCGCGCGAGCGCGCGCCGTCCGCTCGCTTTGGCGGCCTTCGCGGCGCTCGTCCTGTCGTCGGGCGCGGCCTCCGCCACGTGCACTTACAATAGCATCCCGACGCCAAGCGGCGTCTTTGCGCTGAGCGGCGACGTCTGCACGGCCGCCGCCGGCACATACAGCCCGACACTCCAGCCGGACGTTTCGTTGCCGGTGACCTACACCGGTTTCGGGTTCTTCGCCTATTCCGGGGGCATCATCAACTCGCCCAACGCGGTGACGATCAATACGAGCGGCGCCAGTTTCAACAACGCCTACGGCGCCTGGAGCGACGGAACCGGCGCGCAGATCAATTTCACCGGACCAGCGACGATCTCGACGACCTCGGCGGGATCCGACGGGCTCATAGCCACAAACGGCGGCGCGGCCACACTCAACGGCGGTTCGGTGACGACCAGCGGAATCTCTAACACGGCGATCTTCGCGACCGGCCTTCGTCGACAATCTCGGCGACCGGCGTTTCCGTCAGCGCCTCTGGTCTTTCGAACGGAAGCTATAGCTCGAACGGGATCGGCGCCGATTCCGGCGCGACAATGAGCTTCACCGGCGGCTCAGTGACCACGTCCGGCAACTTTGCGGTCAATGTCACGGCGTCGAACGGCGGCGCTCTCACCATCACCGGGACGACGGTGACCTCGAACGGCAACGGCGCGGAGGGTCTCTTCGTCTGGGGGACGGGATCGTCGATCACCGGCTCCGGGCTGACGATCACCGCCAACGGCAATTTCGACCCGATCAGCGGCGTCAACGCCGGCGGGGCCAGCAATAATGGTTTTGGCGAATACCCGAGCGGCGGGATGCTCACGCTGTCGAATTCGACCATCCTGACGACCGGCACGCAAAGCTTCGGCGTCTATACGGCCAACAGCGGAACGACCACGCTGACGAGCGATACGATCACGCTGCAGGGCGCCAACGCTTTGGCGGGGGTCGAAAGCGGCGTGGGCGGGCAGACGACGATCAACGGCGGCTCGGTCACGACCAACGGGGCGAACTCAATCGGCGTCTATGCAACCGGGTCGGGGGCGAGCGTCACGACGACGAATCTCGACGGCACTGGCCCGGTGGCGATCGCAACCACCGGCGCCGACAGCCCGGGCGTGAAGGCGGACACCGGCGGCGTTGTCACGCTCAACGGTGGAACGGTGACGACGTCAAGCGCCGGCGCCATCGGCCTCTGGGCGGACGGCGCCGGCTCGACGATCAGCGCGTCCGGAGTCGCCGTCACGACCAACGGCGGACACAGCGCGGCGACGGGGAATTACGCGAACGGAATCCTCGCTTCAAATGGGGCCAGCGCGACCTTTTCCGGCGGGTCGATCACGGTCAACGGCTTGGATAGCGCCGCTGTGGCGGCCGTCGGAAACGGCAGTTCGATAACCCTCAACGGAGGCGCGTCGGTCCTGACCACCGGCGACGGGTCGGCCGCCCTCAACGCGATCGGCACGGGATCGAGCCTGACCGCAAATGGAATCACCGTAACGACGCACGGCAACGTCGATCCAAGCAGCGGCTTCGACGCGTTGGGCGCCTATAATGGGAGCGAGTGCAGCTGCGACGGCGACATCACCGGCGGCGGCGTGATGAGCCTCACCAACACGACCATTGTGACCACTGGGACCGACGCGGTCGGTGTCCTGACGAGCAATGGCGGCGTGACGACGATCAGCGGCGGCTCGGTCACCACCTCGGGCGACAGCGCACTCGGGCTCCAGGCGAGTGGCGCAGGATCGAGCATCACGACCTCGAACGGGACCACGATCGCCACCTCAGGCGCCAATGCGTTTGGGGTGGAGGCCGACACGGGCGGCCAAGTCACACTAAACGGGGGTTCGGTCACCACCTCCGGCGTGCATTCCATCGGGGCGTTGACCTTGGGGTCGGGCGCGAGTTCCAATTTGACGGGAACCGTTGTCTCCACTTCCGGCAACGCCTCAACAGGCGTGCAACTGAGCGGAACAGGATCGTCAGTCACGCTTTCCGGCGTCACGATCACGACGACGGGTACTCTTGACCCGGCGACTGGGTTCAACACGCAGGGCTTCTACAATGGCACAAACGGTCCAGGGACTGTCATTGGCGGCGGCACGGCGACGATCACGAATTCTTCGATATCGACGAGCGGCGCGAATTCGAACGCGATCCTGACGCGCGATGGCGGCACGACGACGGTCAACGGCGGGACCGCCTCAACCTCCGGAGTTTTTTCCAAAGCGGTCCTCACGGAAGGCTCGGGGACAAGCGTCTCGCTGACGGGCGCCACCCTAACGACCACCGGAAACGGCTCCGCGGCAGCCGTGCTTGTCGGCACGGGTTCGTCGATGACGCTGACGGACGTGAGCATCTCGACTTCCGGCACAACCGACGCGTCTGGACACAACGCGGTGGGCGTTTTCAACGGGAGCGCGGGGAGCGGGCTTTTTCCCGGCGGAGGCACGCTCACCATTACAAGCTCGACCATCCAGACCTCCGGCGACTCCGCGGGCGGCGTCGTGACCGAAAACGGCGGACAGACGACGATCAACGGCGGCTCCGTCTCGACGGCCGGCTATGGCGCGCTCGGGGTCTATGCTACGGGCGCCGGTTCGAGCGTCACGACCACGAACCTCGAGGAAATAGGCCCGGTAACGATCACGACCAGTGGATCCTACGCCCACGGTGTGCAGGCGGACACGAGCGGCGCGGTCACACTGAACGGCGGATCGGTGGCCGTGACCGGCCTCGGTGCGTTGGGCCTCTTCGCGACCGGGACCGGATCGCAAATCAGCGCCACCGACGTCACGGTTTCGACTGCAGGCAGCGGCTTGTCGACCGCTAATGCAATAGACGCGGACTTGGCGCCGTTGTCACCGTGACCGGCGGTTCGGCCTCGACCACGGGCACGGACGCTTTTGTCGCGGGCTCGACCAACGCGGGGACGCTCAATCTCAGCGGAACCACAATCACCGCAACCGGCGATGGATCGGGGGGCCTTTACGCCAACGGAACTGGATCGACCGTCACAGGGACGGAACTCACGATCACGACCCATGGCGACTACGACAGCGAAAACAATTTTCACGCGGCGGGAATCGCTAACCAGTCGTACGGCGAAATTTCCGGCGGCGGCCTCGTGACCTTGACGAGTTCGTCGATCCTCACGACGGGGACGCAGGCGACGGGCGTCTACACCGCCAACGGTGGGACGACGAATTTGATGAGCGTCTCGATCACGACTTCGGGCGCGAATTCCAATGGCGTCTTCTCGGATGTCGGCGGGACGATCACAATGACGGGCGGCTCGGTCGCCACAACGGGGCTTGAGGCGTTCGGCGTGGGCGCCCAGGGTGGAGGCAGCGTCACCCTGTCAGGGACCCCGGTCACGACGACCGGCGACGCCTCGAAGGGCTTGGCGGTCTTTGGAGCCGGCTCCACGCTCACGGCCTCCAACCTCACCGTCACGACAAGCGGGACGATTAATTCCGCCGACGGCGATCACGCCTACGCTGTCTTCAACGGCTCGGGAGCAGGCTACACCGCCGGCGGGACGGCGAACCTGACCAACCTGACGATCCAAACGTCCGGCGCCAACTCGGCTGGCGTCGTGACCACCGCCGGCGGGACCACGACGATCAACGGCGGCTCGGTCGCCACGACCGGAACGAGCGCCGATGACGTCGACGTGTCCTCCGGCGCGACAGTCAAGCTGACCGGGACCACGCTGACCGCGCAAGGCATCGGCTCCTACGGCGTCGATGTCGACGGCGCCACGCTGATCGGGTCGGGGATCACTGTGACAGCCAGCGGCGACAGCAACCCGGCGAGCCACATTTACGTCCTTGGCGTCGACACGCTCGGGGCCGGGACCACGACCCTCACCGGCGGGTCGGTGAGCACGACAGGTTTCGAGGCGACCGGCATCGCCTCGCATGGAGGCAGCTCGGTCACGATATCGGGCACGATAGTGACAACGGCCGGAGAGGGGTCCCAGGGCCTGCAGATTCTGGGAACGGGATCCTCTTTGACAGCTTCTAACCTCACCGTCACAACTCACGGCGCTAGCGCCGATGCCGTCTACAACGGCTCGGGGGGCGATCCAGCATTAACACCTTATCCGGGCGGCGGGACGGCAACCCTGACCAACGTCGCAGTGCAAACCTCGGGCGGCGGCTCGAACGGCGTTGTGACCGCCAACAGCGGCGTCACCAACATCAACGGCGGCTCGATCAAGACGAGCGGCCTGGAAGCCTTGGGCGTCCTCGCCAATGGGGGCGGCTCTGTCACGATTTCCGGGGGGTCGGTCGGCACAACCGGCGACGCCTCGAAAGGGCTCACTGTCAATGGAACCGGCTCCTCGCTCGCGGCCGCGAACCTCACCGTCACGACGCAAGGGACGATCAATTCCGCCGACGGTGATCACGCCTACGCGGTCTATAATGGCTACGCAGCAGGAACCTCGTACACCAGCGGCGGGACGATTACGCTGACCAACGTGACAGCTCAGACCTTCGGCGCGACCTCGGACGGCGTGGTCACTAACAGCGGCGGCGTCACCAACATCGGCGGCGGCTCGGTCACGACCTCGGGCCAGGACGCGCATGCAGTTGCCGCCACCGGCGCCGGATCGACCGTGAACCTCGGCGGAAGCCCCGCATTCTCGACCTCCGGCGCGGGCGCGATCGGCGTCTATGCGGCCCTCGGCGCCGTCGTCGCCGCCGACGGCTCGTCGATGACGACGATCACGACCGCGGGCGGCATCTCGCCGGCGACAGGCTTAAGCGCCTATGGCGTCAACGCCGACGGCGCCGGCTCGAAGATCACGCTCGGCGCCGCGACGATCACGACCTCGGGCCCGGGCGCCTACGCGCTTCTGGCGAGCGACGCGGCGGGCAGCGGGACCGCGGGCTCGATCACGGCGACCGGGACGCTCAACATCAAGACGACCAACGCGGCCGCGGCCGCCGTCGGGCTGCAGGGGAACGGAGCGTCCATTCTCGCGAACGGCGGCGGGACGATCGTCTCGGCGGGCAACGTGCTCTCATTCTCGGGAGGGACCAATCAAACCGCGACCTTCGACAATTTCACGATCAACGGTCAGTTCGGCAATCTCGTCTTCGCCGACCCGTCCGTCTCGACCGTCAATTTCAACAACACGACTGCCAACGCAGGAACGAACCCCCTGCTCTATGCGACCGGCGCCGGCACAGTCGCCACGCTGAACGCCAACGCCTCGACGCTCACCGGGACAATTCAGACCGGCCCGGGCGCGATCTCCAACGTCAACCTCGCGAACGCCACGACGTGGAACCTGACCGGCCCCTCGACCGTCACCAACCTCAATGTCACAAACAGCATCATCGTATTCGCGCCGCCCGGCTCCGGCAGCGGCTTCAAGACGCTGACGGTCACCAACTATGTCGGCACGGGGGCGAACATCACGATGAACGCGGCGCTCGGCGGATCGAGTTCGGCGGCCGACCAGATCATCGTCAACGGCGGCAGCGCGACTGGCGCCACCTTTCTGACGATCAAGAACGTCGGCGGGTCCGGCGCCCAGACGACGGGCTCAGGCATTCCGATCGTCGTGACGACCAACGGCGGCACAATCGCCTCCAACGCCTTCGCGCTTGCCAGCACGCCGGTGGTCGGCGGATTCAAGTACTCGCTCGATGAGGTCAACGACGCGTGGTATCTCGTGTCCTCGCCGACGACGACGCAGGCCCAGGTTCAGAGCTCGGTCAACAGTATCACGAAGGCGCAGCAGAGCCAGATCATCACCAACCGTGTGCTCGGCTCCATCCTGCTCGGCGCGACCGAGCAGATCAGCTGCTCGAGCTGCGGTTCCGGCTTCGGATCGATCGGTTCGCTGGCGTTCGGCGCGCACGGGCGTTTGCCTCTCAGCGACCAGCTGACCGCAATGGGCGGCGTTTCGTACAACCAGTGGAGCTCCGACGGGATCAGCGTCTACGACGCGCCGACCGTCGCGGGCTCGCTCGTTTACGACTTCTCCAACCTGGGCAGCAGCCGGCCATTCGTCGAAGTCGGCGGGGGGCTCACGCCCTATGAGCAGGTCAAATACTCCCGCAACTACTCGAACGGCTACGCGACCGCGCTCGGAACCGCGACGGCCGTCGATCGCGATCTCTCGCTGTTTGCCCGGGTCGGCTGGCTGGCGCGGGTGACCCCGATCGACGAGGCGGCGGTCTACGGCGACTTGAGCCGGAACTGGATGCAAGCAGGCGGATACTCGGAAGCGACGACGGCGATCAATGCTTATCCCGAGACTGTCCCCACGGCACTCGATACGCTGAACGTCGCCCGCATTGGCGGCCAATACACCCACCTCTTCAACGGCAATATCGAGGCCAACCTCAGCGCGGGGGTCGCCTATGGATTCGGAGCGGGATCGGGAACCTTCGTCAATGTCTACGACTTCGGCCCGATCGCGCCCAACGCGCTTCCGAATACGGCATGGCTCGAGTACGGCGCGCGCGTCGGCTACCGCTTCAGCGACCGGATCGTCGTGGACGCCTTCGTTATCGGCACGACGTTCGGCGAGGTCGGAACGACCGTGCACGGCGGCATCGGCCTGCGCTTTTCGTTCTAAGGCCAACACGGCAGCCAGATTGCCCGAATTCGCAGTCGTCGGAGAAGGTCCGCCGGAAAGTCACGCCGGTTTGGCTGATTTAACCCTTTGCATGTTCAACAACGTATCGGCGAGCGCTGATGGTTATGGCGGCATGCTGGGCCTGTCCATTGCCCTCACCGGCTCATCGAGCATTTCGGCCGTGCCCTCTGGTTCGGCGCAGGCGATTTTCGCGTCCAAGTTACCCGGCCGGCTTTATGCCGCCGGTTTCTTCGGCCGGGCGACCCGCCTGGCGAACTTCGCGACGAGGATCTTTAGTTTCTTCTCCCCGATCAGCGAGACCGCCTTGCTAGGTTCGAACCACTCGACGCGCCTTTGTTCGATCTCGGGCCAGAGCTCGCTCTGTCGCTTGACCAGCAGCGGAAAGACTTTGACCTCGCAGTTCACCGGGGCGCCGTTCTCGGCAAGCAACTTGTCGTAATTGAACACGCCGACCGACTTCATCCCGACCTTGCCTCTGACGCCCGCCTCCTCAAAGGCCTCCCGCGCAGCCGATTTTGGCGGCTTCAGACCTTTGATCGGCCAACCCTTGGGAATGATCCAACGTCTGGACCGACGCGTGGTGACAAGGAGGATTTCGAGCACGGCGGTCGGCGTGAACCGATAGGGGAGCGCCGCGTACTGGACGCGAAGAACCGGCCTCACCTTCCGTTTGCGCGGCTTGTGGCGAATCGCGCGTCTCCTGATTCGAGAGCGGTATGGGCGACGCATGGGCGTCTAGCAACTCAATAAGTCGCGGGCAAATGGCCTGCCCTGCCGCAGAGCGGCGAGGGCTCGGGCAAAGGGCCGCAATCCTGGTCTCGGGCGCCGCGGCGGCGCATCTTGAAGCTATTCGGCGCGATTGGCCGCCAATCTGGACCAGCGCGACATGGAAGATTTTAGACCTTTCGCCTAAACTCCTTTCGGGCACTTCGTTGGAAATCTTGGGGACACTGGCAAGGGGGAATGGCGCGCGCCCCGCACGGACCGAGGGGACTCAGCGAACTCGTTCAATAGACGGCGGCCAGGGAAGTCGTTTAATTGCGGCCACCTCATCAGAAGAGAGCCATGGTGGAC
>CAVRMF010000007.1:0-81632 GCA_963721905.1 uncultured Alphaproteobacteria bacterium | reverse complement strand
CGCCTGCGGCGCATATCAAAAGCGGCTCGAAACGCGTAAGATCGCCGCCTCGATGAGCCGAGCGGGCAATCCTTACGACAACGCCAAGGCCGAGAGCTTCATGAAGACGCTGAAAACCGAGGAGGTCAACGCCAAGACCTACGCCGACCTTGACGACGCCCGCCGCCAGATCGGCGCCTTCATCGAAACCGTCTACAACGCCAAGCGCCTGCACTCGGCGCTTGGCTACAAGCCCCCGGTCCGGTTCGAAGCCGAACTCGGTCGGGACAATCGCAACCAGGCAAACCAGGAGGAGGCCGTGTCACTGAATTAGCCGTGTCTCAGCCACGGGTGCAGTCCTAAACCTTACCCCTCGGATGTTTCCGATTGCGCGAGCCTCATCCGTGGCGCATTCCTTGGATGGCGCGTTAAACTCGACCGGTCGGGTTGGACACCGCGACCCGGATGTTGGGCTGATGGTTTGCACTTTCGCAGTATGCGGTTAGCTCGAAAGACACTCGTCCCCGGCCGCTTTGCTGCGGATACGCTGCTGGCGTCGGCGAGGTTGGGTCGGCCGCCAGACACGCCCCTTGTCAAACGGCCGAGCTGCACAGCGGCGCTTCGGCCCCGAATTCGAGCGCCCTCGACTTCGTCGACACATAGAGGCCGCCACAAAGTCGAGGGACGACCGCTGCGCGGCGGCGCCAGGGCACGGGTTTGAGGATTTGGAAACCGCTGCGCCGCGCTGCCCTCAGGCTCTGTTGCGCGCGATCGATCGAGCGGCGTCGATCACTTCGATCAGAGCGCGGCTCGCATTGGCCCCGGCCCTGACTTCTTTGAGGCAGTATTCCATTGCCCGGCGCGCCGCCTTAAGCGCGGCGTCGAGCTCGTCGCCGGAATAGCGTTCCGCGACTCGTAGGATAACCGCGGCGCGTTCGATCGCGCGTTGGTCGAAATGGCGTGTCATGATCGTCCCCGCGAACACTCAGTTTAGGCGGGGGCTCGATTGATGTCCCCTCGAGATGCCCCCCGCCCAAGCGCGGCCCTCTACAGGATCGCCGGCCAGCGCGCAGTGAGCCTGATCACACAGTTCTTACCGCCGCTGATTGGCCTAGCTCCTTGATGCGGACTGGCTTGCCCGCACCGTCATCATGGGCGTGCTGGCGGGTGTCGCCCAATTGTGAAGGGTGGACGCCCATTTCTTTTTCTAGACGATTTCGCGTGGCCGGTAATTTTCCGCAAAATTATGCTTTTGCAATGTTGACTGGAGTTGCTGTTTCACGGTGTCTGTCGAGTGGGAGGCGCCGACCATGCGCGTGCTCGACCTCGACGGGTACGAGGTTCATTCGGCGGGCAGGGTTGACGGCATCATCAAACGCGACAGACCAAAGCCTTAAGCCGCCACCTCGCATGTCTTCTCGCCCAAGAACCAAACGCGGCGGAAAGGACCTAATCCATGACAGTCCGCGAGATCGCGGAAAGTGAGCAGGCAGCGGTCAGCGGGAACCGCAGTTCGGCCCGTGTAACAGAGAAGCTCGATCGGCTCATCCGTATGATAGTTCTTCCTCAATTTGCCCAGGAGGCCGCTCGGCTCAGGTCGTCGAGCATGTGGAACCGCGGCTTTGTTCCCCGCCTAAGCTGGTCTCCTATGTCTTTCGCCAGCTCGGAATTGCAGATCTCGACCAACTCAAAAGCGACAGGACCGTCTTGTTGGATGACGCATCGAACGTCTGGCTCCGGCGGCTCTCTGCTCTCAACCGTGCTCGGATCGACGGGGAGTTCAACTCCGCTCGAGGAACTCCAAAAATAGCCTGACCTCCTTCGAGGCCTTCGCCGAAGATGACACTGCTCGAAGCCGTTGTTACCCTGACGGATACCCGGGGCATACATCAGATGAAATATCGGTTGTAACTCCCTAGCCGACCCTCCGATCCTCATCCTGAGCCGCCATGCGAAGCATCGCGTGTCGAAGGATGATCCAGAAGGAGGCTGTTCGCGCGCTCTGGAGCATCCTTCGAGACGCGTCGCCTGCGGCGCCGCTCCTCAGGATGAGGGAGGGGTAGGGAGTTACTATCGGTTTGAGAAATATTCGTAAGCCTTTGAAATTGCTGGCGCGCCCGGAGAGATTCGAACCCCCGACCCCCAAATTCGTAGTCTGGTGCTCTATCCAGCTGAGCTACGGGCGCGCACCGGGTTCTCGCGAGCGAAACAAACGCGAGCGCGAGAAGCGTGGCGGGCGAATAGCCGTTTTCACGGCCTGCGGCAAGCGCAAAGTGCCGCGAGGCGGGGTTCCGAGTGCGCTCGGCTTCCGCAACAAATTCCCTCGCCAACCCGCGGGGAAGAAGGGATAGAGTGGCGTCGACTCCCCTTCTCCCGCTTGCGGTCGCTTGCGGGAGAAGGTGGCGCGATAGGGCGTCGAAAGACGCCCGTCTTTCAACGGGCTATGGCGCCGGATGAGGGGACGTGCGAATCCGCATCGCCGGTCAGATCGCTTCCGTTGCGCAAGTTCGCGGCTATGCTGGGGGTGGCTGGCCGGGGTCCATATGAGTTTCTCTAACCGAGCTTCGACAACGATTCGCATTCGCCACTGGAACTGCCCATCCGCCCCAGTCGCCCAGTTTCAGGAGGCCTCTCAGGGAGATCCGGCAATGATGCTCGAATTCACGGTTGGCATGAACATCGCCGGCGTGCGGCGAAGCGTCACCGTATCGGCGGAGGACGCCTTGATCGCCGCGCTCAGGGTGAAATGCCAGCATCCGGAAGCGTCGATCAATTACGTGCGGCATAGCAACAAACGAGGCGATCGACGCCATCCGCATAAGTCCGCTTCCGCTGAAGCTTAGACGATCGCGTTTCGACGGGGCGACCCCGTCTGGGCCCATCGAAGCAGGTCGTCGCGGCGGACCCTCAATGCCGGCTCCTGGCGCCTGTGAGTCATGGCGAAAACCCGCCGTCCAGAACCTGATCCACCGTCCACGGGCAGGCGCCGGGAAACGTTGACCCCGGAAGTCCCCTCTCCGCGACCGCCTCTAGCGCCGCGTCGCGATAGGCCGAGGCGAGCGCCTTCGGCAGCAAAGGCTCGAGGCTCGGGTTGTCGTCCAGGTGATCCGCAAGGCGATTGCGCTCAACGCGGATGCTCGCCTCTCAGCTCGGGCTGCGCTTTTCGCGCCGATATCGCCATTTGAGGAGATGAAGCAGGAGGACGCTCAGGCGGTTGATCAGCTCGCGCTTTTCCGTCCGGCCCGTGCTGTCGATTTCCTCGGCGGCGAAAAAATCGCGGTCGCAAAGCGGGCTCTTCGCGGGCATGGCAAGAGGTTAGAAACTTCCCACGCGGTTGCGTCCACGAGAAGACGAAATGCTCGCTATGCCCCGGCCATGATCTTCTCCCGCGCCGCGCTGGCGAGAAACGCCGAGCGGCTAAGGCCGCGTTCTTTGGCGGCGGCGTCGATCGCGTCGAGCAGCGCCGCATCGAGGCTGACGTTGGCGCGCACCGTTCGGCCGGAGTCAAGCAGAAGCGGAATCATGACCGCGCTTTCGCCCTCGCCGATTTCCCCGGACGCTACGATTTCCGAGAGGCTCGAGGGCTGCTGCGCGGGGAAGCTGCCTTCGCGCTTGTGGGCGAGAACATCGCGAAGGGCCTCAGCCGCGTCAGCAATAGCCGCCTCCGGAGTTTTGCCGCCGCCGACACAGCCGGGAAGGTCGGGAATGCGCACGCCCCAGACTTCGCCTCCGCCGTCGAGTACGCCGACATAATAAGTCATCGCCTCGCTCCTCTTCGTCACAACCAACCCGCCGCTTTGGCGATCGACCGCGCAACGCCTGGCGACAGTTCGCGGTGACGCGGGACGACGATCATCATCTCGGGACGGTCTCTATGGATGAAACGATCGTGGCTTCCGCCGCCGATGTTGGTCCAGCCACTCGCCTTGAGGCGTTCGACCACCTTGCGGACGTTGGTTTCGACCCTAGTCATCGCGCCGCCCCTGAGGTCCAATAATACCCGCGCCGCCGTCGCGAGCCAAGCGGAATACACAATATGTTGCGCATTGGCGCCGCCGCGACGTTTATGAGCGGTTCGCGGGATGGCTCAGTCGGCGCGAGTGGCGCCCTCTCACTCGCAGCGGCAAAGCGGCCGCCAGAGACGAAATGCCCGCATTGCTGGGGCCATCGAATCGGCGGCAGTTTGCTGACGGCGCGGGGCCCGGAAGGGGCAAGGCGCGGAAACAAAAGAGGCGGCGACCGGGCTTGGCGCCCGGTCGAACGTCCCTCGGGTGACGTCGGAGGAAAAAGCCGTGACGCAGGACGAATCGCACGCCGGCCTCGAGAATGTTCTGATTGTCTTCTTCCGCGTCTCGATCGGATGGACGTTCCTCTGGGCGGGCATTCATCATTTCGGCGATGACCAGTTCGTGCCCGGGTTCTTGAGCCATACCAAGACGTTCCACGACATTTACGCGCCCATGGCCGCGCCGGCGATCGCCGGTCCGCTCACCTTCCTGGTCGAGTACGGACACTTGCTCATCGGCCTCTCGCTGGTTTTTGGGCTTTTCGTCCGCGTGAGCGGCCCGTTCGCGATCCTGCTGCTGCTGCTCTACTGGACCGCGCACATGGATTTTCCCTACGTCGAGAACGTGAACAGCTTCCTGATCGATTTCCACGTCGTCTACGCTGGCCTCGTTGTCTATCTGATGATGAAGCGCGCCGGCCATGTGTTCGGCCTCGACGGTTTGGCCGCGAACCTACATGTGGTGCAAAAGAACGCCCTGCTGCGCTGGGAGGTCGGGTGAGGCGGGACGTTTGACAAGCCGCCGTGCACTGCCCCGCTCAATCAGCCCCCCTCTACCTTCTCGTCCGTCACCACGACAAATCGCATGAGATTGGCGACGCCGAAGGCGGTCGACATGGCGACGTCGGCGGCGTCGCGGCCGCGGCCCATGACGATGCGGCCGATGCGGGGATGGTTGTGACGCGCGTCCATCGTGTACCAGCGCCCGTCGAGAAAGACCTCGCCCCAGGCGCTGAAGTCCCCGGGGTTGACATCGGGAGGAACGCCGATATCGCCGAGATAGCCGGTGCAATAGCGGGCGGGGATGTTCATGCAGCGGCAGAGCGCGATGGCGAGATGGGCGAAGTCGCGGCAGACGCCGATGCCTTCGTGCATGGAATCGCTGGCTGCGCGGGTCGAGCGCGCGTCCATGTAGTTGAAGCGGATTTTCGCGTGGACGAAATCCGAGATCGCCCGCACGCACCAGGCGCCGCCGCTGAGTTTTCCGAACCGCGACCAGGCGAAATCGGCGAGCTTGTCGCTGTCGCAATAGCGGCTCGACACCAGGAACAAGAGCGCGTCGTCGGGAAGGTCGGAGATCGGCGTCGTCCTCACATCGGGCGGCGTTTCGTCCGGCTCGCCCGAGTCCTGAATGACAAAGCGGTTGGAGAATGTGACGAGCCCTGCCGGAACCTCGACGCGCGTAACCCGGTTGCCGAAAAGGTCGAGATAGTCGCGCATCGCGATAGGGGGATCCGAGGCGATCCGGTCCGGCGTCAGGAGGTCAGCGTCACGCGAGGGATGGATCTTGAGCTGGAGCAGCATCGGCGTCTGCGCCGGACATTCGAAAGCGATGTCGAAGCCCGCTTCGATCAGCATGGGGCGCTCCTCGCGTTGGCGCGATCGACGGCGCGCGGCCGAAACATGAAGTGGACTTGCATCCTGGCGTCCACGGCAGAAAACCTCATGGCTCCGCGTCTTTGCGGCCATGAGTCGGAGGTTCCAGGTCCGAGAGACGCCGGACGCTGACGGAGACGACCATGCCCTCTTCGTCTTCGACCTTGCCGTAATAGAACCCGTGAAGGGGAATTGCCTGCCGGGCGTCTCGGGCGACCGCGACGCGGATGAGATCGCGATTGCCGACAATGCCGTTGGTCGGGTCGAATTCGACCCAGCCGGAGCCCGGCAGATAGATCTGGCACCAGGCATGGGTCGAGCCGCCGCCGACATGGCTCGCGCCCGAGTCGCCGCTCGGCACGTAGAGATAGCCGGAAACGAAGCGGGCGGCGAGGCCGAGCGCCCGGGCAGCCTCCATCATCAGCGTCGCGAAATCGCGGCATGACCCGCGCCTGAGCGCCAGTGTCTCCAGGGGGCTGTGGGTTCCCCGCGCGGTGCGACGCTCGTAGGAAAGGCTCTCCTTGATCGCATAAGTGAGCGTCATCAGGAGGGCGCCGGTCTCGGTCGGACGCCCCACGTTGACGAACTTCCGCACCCAGCGGTCGAGTTCGCCCGAGGGGTCGGGATAATGCCGCTCGATCGCCCGGGCGAGGTCGGGCATTTCGTCCGCGTCATAGGAGAACGGATAATATCGGGCTCTGTCTTCGAGCAGGAATTCCGGCTCGTCGGCCGCGATGTGCTCGAGGGTGATGTTGTTCTCGACCACAAGGCGCCGGGTCTCCCCGGCAAAGTCGGCGATCGCGACGCAATTGTCGAAGACGTCGTGAATCCAGCGAAGCCGGTGCGGACGCGGCTCGATGTCGAGGCCCGCTTTCAGAAGCCGCTGGTCGTTGCTGTCGCGCGGGCGCAGCATCATCCGGTGCTCGCCGAGGCGCACCGGCGCCCTGTACGAATAGGTGGTCACATGTTTGACGCTGAGAATCGACATGGGCGCCCGGATTGAATTTCGAACTGTAACATAATGTTGCGGCCGCGGCGGCGGGAGGTGATCGATCGCCGCCCTGCGGCGCTGCGCGCGGGACCCGTGCGTCGCCTCACTTCCGGCCGCCTGCTCGCGTAGAGGTCGAGCCTCACGCACTGCGCGGGCCGATGGGCGGGCCGTCCGGCGTCCCGATGAGGATCGGCTATGAAAGACACGGTGAAGAAACTCCGGCGCGAGACGCGCGTGGAGACCGAACGCCAGCTCGACGAGGCGATCGAGGAGTCCTTTCCGGCGAGCGACCCGCTTGCGACGACGCACACATCGGCGGGCGGCCCCGACCACCCGTCGAAAGAGAAGCGCGAGCGCCGGCCCGGGCGGCGGGGCGGGTAAATCTTTGCGGCGGATATCCTCGTGGCGGCCGCGCGTCGGGAGCGCCCGCTCGCGCCGGACTTTTGCGCGAACAATTTTCTTTCGAAAAATAGAAATTTGAGTTACGATCGTTGAGTTACGATCGTGGAGGGTCTCCAATTTAGACTTATTACTTATGTGTAATTCTGCAGCCTTGGCCCAGCGGATTCGCCGCGACTGATCCGGCGCCAGGTCGAGAAAGCGGCGGCGAAGACGCCACCTGCCTCGTGCGATGGAAAAAGCCGGCGCAAGCCTGTGAAATCGCTCAAAACGGCGATGGAGTTTGCGCCTGCAGGGAGCGCATGGCGAGTTTGGAGGTTGGGGAGTCGCAGGGCTGCAGATTTTCGCCGAAGCTCGGTGTTGACAACACTGCGCTACCTCGTCGAGCGGATGACGAAAGCGCCCGTCGACGTTTCGTCGGCTTCGTCCGGATCAACAAGGCGCAGGCGCGAGACGGCGGCCCCGGGCGGGCCGCGCCGCATCTCGCCGAGCATCGCCTCGACGTCCGCCGGGCGCCCGCAATCAGCGCCTCGACCTTGCCGTCCGAGCGGTTGCGCACCCAGCCGGAGACGCCGAGCCTCAGCGCCGCGCGGCGGGCGAAGTCGCGATAACCGACGCCCTGGACGAAGCCTTCGACGACGACATGGCGGACGAGCGTCTCTTCGGTCATCGCCAGAACTCTATGCCATTGCCGATCCCGCACGCGGCGCTTATACCCTGCCGTCCGTCGCTTACGCCGATTGGTCTCGGCGAGTGAGCACAAGGAGCCTTGATGATCCACGTCACCTTTCCCGACGGCGCGAAGCGCGCCTATGAGCCGGGCGTCTCCGGCCTCGACATCGCCAAATCCATCTCTCCCTCTCTCGCTAAGCGCACAGTCGCTGCCGTGCGCGACGGCGACCTCGTCGACCTCGCCGATCCGATCGAGACGGACGCGACGCTCGAATTCATCTCGCGCGACGACCCGCGGGCGCTGGAGCTCATCCGCCACGACGCGGCGCATGTGCTGGCCGAGGCAGTGCAGTCGCTGTGGCCGAAGGCGCAGGTGACGATCGGGCCAGTGATCGAGAACGGGTTCTATTACGACTTCTACCGGTCGGAGCCGTTCACGCCCGAGGACTTCCCCGCAATCGAGAAGCGCATGCGCGAGATCATCGCGCGCGACAAGCCGTTCACCAAGATCGTCGTGTCGCGCGACGAGGCGAAGGGCTTCTTCGAGAAGAAAGGCGAGGCGTTCAAGGTCGAGCTTATCGACGCCATCCCGCCTGATCAGGAGGTCAAGCTATACAGCCAGGGCGAGTGGACCGACCTCTGCCGCGGTCCGCACATGACCTCGACCGGCAAGATTGGCGACGCGTTCAAGCTGATGAAGGTCGCGGGCGCCTACTGGCGCGGCGATTCGACGAAGCCGATGCTGTCGCGCATCTACGCCACTGCCTTCGCCAGGAGGGAAGAGCTCGACGCGTATCTCAAGCAGCTCGAGGAGGCGGAGCGGCGCGATCATCGCAAGCTCGCGCGCGAGATGGACCTCTTCCACTTTCAGGAGGAAGGCCCGGGTTCGATCTTCTGGCACCCCAAGGGCTGGACCCTCTTTCAGACGCTGGTCGCCTACATGCGCCGGCGCCTTGCCGGCGACTACGAGGAGGTCAACGCGCCGCAGGTGCTCGACAAGCACTTGTGGGAGATCTCCGGCCATTGGGGCTGGTATCGCGAGAGCATGTTCATGTGCCGCCCGGCGGGCGAGGACGCGGAGACCGAGGACGACCGGATCTATGCGCTGAAGCCCATGAACTGCCCGGGCCATGTGCAGATCTTCAAGCACGGCCTGCGCAGCTATCGCGAACTGCCGCTGCGGCTCGCGGAATTCGGCGCGGTCAACCGCTACGAGCCGTCAGGCGCGCTGCACGGCCTCATGCGGGTGCGCTCCTTCACCCAGGACGACGCGCATATCTTCTGCACCGAGGGGCAGCTCGCCGAGGAGTGTCACAAGATCAACGAGCTGATCCTCTCGGTCTACAGCCATTTCGGCTTCGACAAGATCGTGGTGAAGCTCTCGACCCGGCCCGACAAGCGCGTCGGCGCGGACGCCATGTGGGACCACGCCGAAGCGGTGATGAGCCGCGTGCTCGACGAGATCAAGGCGCGCCATGGCAATGTCGTGACCACGAGTCTCAACCCGGGCGAGGGCGCCTTTTACGGGCCGAAGTTCGAATATGTGCTGCGCGACGCGATCGGCCGCGACTGGCAATGCGGCACCACGCAGGTCGACTTCAACCTGCCGGAGCGCTTCGGCGCCTTCTACATCGCCCCCAACAGCGAGAAGACGACGCCGGTCATGGTCCACCGCGCCATCTGCGGCTCGATGGAGCGCTTCATCGGCATTCTCCTTGAGCATCACGCCGGCCATCTGCCGCTGTGGCTGGCCCCAGTACAGATCGTCGTCTGCACGATCACCAGCGACGCCGACGACTTTGCTCTCGAATTTGCGGCGAAGGCGAAGAAGCGGGGCCTCAGGGTCGAAACCGACCTTCGCAACGAAAAGATCAACTACAAGGTGCGCGAGCACTCTCTGGCCAAGGTCCCGGTTCTACTCGCAGTCGGCCGCAAGGAAGCGAGCGAGAACACCGTCTCCATCCGCCGACTCGGCTCGAACGCGCAGACCGCGATGGGCGCGCATGAGGCGATCGAGGCGCTGGTCGACGAGGCCTTGCCGCCCGATTTGCGTGAGGAGCGGGCGGCGTGAGCCGGCGGGCCTTGATTTGGTCCAGCGTTTGGACCAAATTGACCCGACCCGAATAAAGGACACAGGTTGTGGAAATTCCGATCAGCGAAGCGAAGGCGCATCTGGCCCACCTCGTCCGGCGCGCTGAAGCTGGCGACGAGGTCGTGCTGACCCGTCACGGGCAACCGGTCGCCCGGATTGCGCCAGTAAGGACGAAAGCCGCCACGCCACAGCAGCGGAAGGCGCTCCTCGACCGCCTTCGCGCCTCATGGACCGGCGAGCGCAGTCCGGGTCCGGACGCAGCGCGAAGTCAGGATTTCTTATACGACGAGTTCGGTCTGCCAAAATGATCGTCGTCGACACGTCGGCGCTGATGGCGATCGTTATGGAGGAGCCGACCGCGGATTCCTGTAGCGATTGCTTGGCCTTGGCGGATCCAGTTCTGATCTCGGCGGGGACCCTGACGGAAGCGCTGATCGTTTCGCGAATGCGCAACCGCCAAAGACAGATGGAGGAGCTAATCCTGACGGTTGCGCCCGAAGTGATCGCAGTGACGGAGGGCTTCGCGAGGGGTGCGGCGAACGCCTACGAGACTTGGGGCAAAGAGCTCCATCGAGCGGCCCTCAACTTCGGCGATTGCTTTGCCTACGCGCTGGCGGAGGAGCGGGGATGTCCGCTGCTGTTCGTGGGCCGCGACTTCGCCGCGACCGACATTTCGACAGCCCTGCCGAAAACTTGAGCGCCGCGCGCAACTTTCTCGCGCTTCCGTTTCGCCCGCAAAAGCTCCATCATGGGTGTGCGTTTGAGGAACGACGATGAATCTGCAGACCAAGCCGGTTAAGTCCCGCCATGCGCTGCGCTTCCGGTTTCGCGGGCGGGAGGTCGCGCTCGAGCGCTTCTCGCCGCGCCGGACGGTTCTCGACTGGCTCCGCGAGGATGAGCGGGCCACTGGCACGAAAGAGGGCTGCGCGGAGGGCGATTGCGGCGCCTGCACGGTCGTGCTCGCGCGCCTGCGCCGCGGCAAGCTGACCTATGAGGCGTTCAACGCCTGCATTCTGCTGTTGGGCCAGCTCGACGGCGCAGAGCTCATCACCATCGAAGACCTCGCCGACGGCGATACGCTGCATCCGGTGCAGCAGGCGATGGTCGACTACCACGGCTCGCAATGCGGCTTCTGCACGCCCGGCATCGTGATGAGCCTGTTCGCCGCCTACCATTCCGGCGCGGCCGCGACCACCCAGAGCCTCTGCGACCAGCTCGCCGGCAATCTTTGCCGCTGCACCGGCTATCGCCCGATCCTGACGGCGGGGATGGCGACCTGCGACGGCGCCCCGAACGATCGCTTCGCGGCGACGGCTGAGCAGCGCGCCAACGCGCTTGCCGCGCTCGCCGACGACGCGGACCTCTTCGTCGGCGACGAGAGCCAATTCTTCGCCGCGCCCGCCAGCCTCGATTCCCTCGCTGCGCTTTACCAACGCTTTCCGGACGCGACGCTCGTTGCCGGCGCGACCGATGTCGGGCTCTGGATCACGAAGCTCTTGCGCGACCTGAAGCGGGTCATCTGGCTCGGACGCGTGGACGGCCTCGACGCGATCGCGGAGACCTCCGACGGCGCACTGTCAATCGGCGCCGGCATGACGCTCGCCGAGGCGACGCCGTTTGTCGGGGCGATCCATCCCGACCTTGGCGAGCTGATGCGCCGCTTTGGCTCGATCCAGGTGCGGGTCAGCGGCACCGTGGGCGGCAACATCGCGAACGGCTCGCCGATCAGCGATCTCGCGCCGGCGCTCATCGCGCTCGGCGGCCGGGTCGTATTGCGCAAGGGCGCGGCGATCCGCAGGCTGCCGCTGGAGGACTTTTTCGTCGCCTACGGCAAGCAGGATCGCGCGCCGGGAGAATTCGTGCTGGCGGTCGAGGCGCCGCGCCTCGCGGAGCGCCAGCACTACCGCGCTTTCAAGGTCTCGAAACGCTTCGATGAAGACATTTCCGCCGTCATGATGGGCGTTCGCCTTGATTTGGAGGGGAGACGCGTCGCTGCCGCGCGGATCGCCTGTGGCGGCATGGCAGCGACGCCGAAACGCGCCGCGAACGCTGAAAGGGCGCTGGCCGGCGTGAGCCTCGACGAGCCGACGAGCTGGCGCGCTGCGCGCGCCGCGCTGTCATCAGACTTTACCCCTCTGACCGACCAGCGCGCGAGCGCGGGCTATCGCCTGGCGGTCGCCGCCAACCTTGTCGAAAGGGCGTTGATCGAGATTGCCGGCACGAGCGCGCCGACCCGGATCGGAGAGCTCCATGCCACCGAATGATGTGGCGGAACTCGCTGCTCCGACTTCGGTCGTCCACAAGCCGCTGCCGCACGATTCCGCTCGGCTGCACGTGCAGGGCTCGGCGGCCTATGTCGACGATATCCGCGAGCCCAATGGAACGCTGCATGTCGCCATCGGCATGGCCGACAGAGCCTGCGGCGACCTCAGGACCCTCGATCTCAGCCCGGTGCGCGCGGCTCCGGGAGTTGTCGCGGTTCTGACGGCGGCGGACATTCCCGGCAAGAACGACATCGCCCCCGTTTTCGCTGACGAGCCGCTGCTCGCCGGCAAGGAAGTGATGTTCCACGGCCAACCCGTGTTCGCCGTGGTCGCGCACAACCGCGACCAGGCGCGGCGCGCGGCCCGGTTGGCGAAGATCGACGTCGAGGAGCTGCCGCCGTCCGTCACCGTGGCCGACGCGCTGAAGACGGGCGCGCGCGTGCAAGACGACTATGCGTTTGCCCGTGGCGACGCCAACGCTGCGATCGGCGCGGCGGCCCATCGTTTGGAGGGCCAGTTCTCGATCGGCGGTCAGGAGCATTTCTATCTCGAGGGCCAAGCCTCGCTGGCCATTCCCGGCGAGGGCGACGAGATGACGGTGCACGCCTCGAGCCAGGATCCGACCGAGACGCAACACATCGTCGCCCGAGTTCTTGGCGTCCCGGACGCTTTCGTGACGGTAGAGACGCGGCGCATGGGCGGCGGTTTCGGCGGCAAGGAGAGCCAGGCCTGCACTTGGGCCGCAATGGCGGCGCTCGCCGCACGCGCCACCGGTCGGCCCTGCAAGGTTCGCCTCGACCGCGACGACGACTTCATGCTGACAGGCAAGCGCCATGATTTCCGCGCCGACTGGCGCATCGGCTATGACGACCGGGGCCTTGTCGCCGGCTACGATGTCATGCTCAACGCGCGCTGCGGCTGCTCCGCCGATCTCTCGCCCGGCGTTGTCGATCGCGCGATGTTTCACGCCGGGAATGGCTACTGGCTGCCGCACGCGTCGATCGCCTCGCGGCGCCTGAAGACGAACACCGTCTCCAATACCGCCTTTCGCGGCTTTGGCGGCCCGCAGGGGATGATCGCGATTGAGCGTGCGATGGACGCCATCGCCCGCGAACGCGGCCTCGATCCGCTCGACGTGCGCAAAGCCAACCTGCTGCGGACCGGGTTCGAGCAAACGCCTTACGGCCAAACAGTGGAGGATTTCGAGACCCAGGCCGCCATTATCGGGGACCTTGAGGCGACAAGCGAGTACCGTGCGCGCCGCAAGCGCATCGCCGCTTTCAACGCGGCGAGCCCGATCATCAAACGCGGCATTGCGCTGACGCCGGTGATGTTCGGCATATCGTTCACCCTCATTCCGCTGAACCAGGCCGGCGCTTTGGTGCATGTCTATTCCGACGGCTCCATCCATCTCAATCACGGCGGCACGGAGATGGGGCAGGGGCTCTTCACCAAGGTTGCGCAGATCGTGGCTGAAGAGTTCGGCGTGCCGCTGCACTTTGTGCGCATCACTGCGACCAATACCGCGAAGGTTCCCAACGCCTCGCCGACCGCTGCTTCGTCGGGGACCGATCTCAACGGAATGGCCGCCAAGATCGCCGCGGGAGCGATCAAACAACGCATGGCCGCGTTCCTCGCCGAACACTGGGGAGTCGCGAGCGAGGCCGTCGAGTTCCGCGACGGGTTCGCTTTCGCGGGCAACCACTCGATGAAGTTCGACGCGCTCGCCAAGGCATGTCGCCTCGCGCGCGTGCAGCTGTCGCATGCCGGGTATTACAAGACGCCTGAAATCCACTGGGACCGCGCCAAGGCGCAAGGGAGGCCGTTCTTCTACTTCGCCTACGGCGCCGCCTGCTCAGAAGTCGCCATTGACACGCTGACCGGCGAAATGCGGGTGCTGAGGTCCGACCTTTTGCACGACGTCGGCGCCTCGATCAATCCGGCGATCGACATCGGCCAGGTCGAGGGCGCCTTCATTCAGGGCATGGGCTGGTTGACCACCGAGGAGCTTGTCTACGACGCCAAGGGAAGGCTGACCACCCACGCGCCGGCGACCTACAAGATTCCGGTCGCTTCCGACGCGCCGCCAATCTTCAACACCCGGCTCCACACGCGGGCCAACCCGACGCCAAGCATCTATCGCTCGAAAGCGGTCGGCGAACCGCCGCTGATGCTAGGCATTTCGGTCTATTCGGCGATTCTCGACGCCGTGCACGCGACGAATCCGAAGGGCCAGCCGAAGCTCGAAGCGCCATGCACGCCGGAGTCCATCCTGAACGCGATCCAATCTCTCAACGGAGCGGCATGACAGCGGCGACATGCTGGCCTTCCGCCGCCTCATCAACGCGATCGAAGCCGAGGGTTCCGCGGCGCTGGTGACGCTGGCGCGCGTCCAGGGCTCAAGCCCGCGCGAAGCGGGCGCGCGCATGGTCGTCAGACCTTCGGGCGGATTCCATGGAACGATTGGCGGCGGCGCGCTCGAGTGGGCGGCGCTCGCGGCCGCGCAAGCCGTGCTGCATCAGGGACGAGGACCGGCGACGCGGCGCTCGCTGGCGCTGGGTCCGGAGTTGGCGCAATGTTGCGGAGGACGAGTCGAATGGCGAATCGAGACGTTCGATTGTCGCGACCTCGAACAACTCGCCCGGATCGCGACCGCCGAAACAAGTGGACCGGCGACGCTAAGGGCGCGCATTGGAAGCGATGGCCGCATCGAGCGGGTGCTGGAAGAGAGTCAGCGAGGGGAGGGGCTGATCGGAGGCGAGTTTGAAGGGGAAGGGTGGGCCGAGCCGCTCGGGCAAAGCGCCCGTACGGTCTATCTCTTTGGGGCCGGCCATGTCGGACGCGCGCTCGCGCTTGCGCTCGCGCCGCTCCCCTTTGTCGTACGCTGGATCGATTCGCGCCGCGAGGCTTTCCCCGAATATGCCCCCGCAAATGTGGTGCTCATCCACGCGCCGGAGCCGACGGCCGAACTCGCCAGCGCGCCCGACGGCGCACTGATCGTCGTGATGACCCATTCGCATGCGATCGATCTCGAGATCGTCGTCGATGCGCTTCGGTCGGAGCGCTTTGGTTTTGTCGGCCTGATCGGCTCCGCGACCAAACGGGCGCGCTTTCTGAGCCAGATGCGGGCGGCCGGACTGTCGGAGACGCTTCTTTCGCAACTCATTTGTCCGATCGGCTTGCCCGGCGTCGGAGGAAAGGAACCCGCAGTGATCGCCGCTTCGACCGCCGCGCAACTGCTCATGGTCAACGAGCGGCTATGGGCGACAGACCTCAAGCAACAGGTCCTTTGACTCGACGTATGCCCAAGGGCCGGCGTCGCGCGTCACAACTTGATCTTTGCCGGCCGTTTGGCGGTCGACTTCGCTTTGGTCTGCGCAGGCGTTCCGGCGATCCGCGCCTCGATATCGGCGCCGTTGGACTTCAGACGCTCGACGACGCGGGCCACCTCGTCGTCGGACAGGATTGCGGGCCGACCAACAGAAAGCGCGATAGAATAGAGCCTGGCGAACGATTCGAGTTCGATCGCCCGCGCTACGGCCATCTCCAGCGTGCGCCCGGTCGTCAGTGCGCCATAATTGGCGAGGAGCGCTGCGTGACCGTGCTCCCCCAAAGCGTCCAGGGTCGCAGCGGCCAGCTCTTTCGTGCCGCCGGGGGCGTATTTGGCGCAGCGAATGATGGGACTTCCAAACAGTGCGATCATCGAATGCGCCGCGGGAATCGATTTGTGCGCCATTGCGAACGCTGTCGCGTAGGTCGGCTGGATGCGGACGATGGCTCCGATGTCTGGCCTGGCTCGCGCGATATCGAGGTGAATTCGCCATTCGACCGAGGGCTTTATGGGACCCTTCCAGGCCCCATACTCTCCCGCGAGCGGCATCCGCGCGATCATTGCGGGGCGCAGCGCGCCATATTGTGCGCCGCTCGGCGTGATGAGAATCGAGTCCGACAGCCTCGCAGAGATGTCGCCGTCGGGAGCTCCCCCGAGTCCAACTTCGATGATCCGGGCCCCGTGAGCGATGATCGATGCACGTAGCGCTTTTTCCGTCGTCGCCATGTCCGTCGACCCATTATTTGTCCCCGCGACCATTCATACGCGCAGCGATGAGGAGTTGCCAAAGGAAACAACGGCATGAACGCGCCGAGGATGAATCGCCTCTTGGCGATCGCTGGGGTAAAAGTCGCAGAGTGGGGCCGCGTGAGAGGCTGGCGGGCAATCGTCAGTTTGAGGAATTTCGTGCCGACGCAAACACTGTCCTCCAATCTTTTCGATCTCATCGCGGCGCGCCGCCCAAAGTCAGACCAGCTCGCCCTGGAGACGTCCGACGCAACGAGCCTGACATATGGAGCCCTGTTCGAGCGCTCCGCGCGGGCGGCCAACGCCCTCATCGAGCTCGGCGTCGAACCTGGCGACCGGGTCGCCGCGCAGGTCGACAAATCGCCCGACATGATTGTCCTTGCGCTCGCATGCCTTCGCGCAGGGGCTGCGTTGTTGCCGCTGAACACCGCCTATACCCTTGCCGAGCTCGAGTATTTTCTGGGTGATGCGCAACCCGCGCTGACGGTGTGCCGGCCCGACTGGCTCCATGACATTCGCCGGCTCGCGCAGACGCTCGGGTTGCCCGCTGTCGAGAGCCTTGGCGTGGCGCGCGACGGAACATTCGCCGAGCGGATCGCGGCTTCGTCCGCCGACTTCGAGACGATCGCGCGCGCGCCCGACGATCTCGCAGCCATCCTCTACACGTCCGGCACGACCGGGCGCTCGAAGGGCGCGATGCTGACGCATGAAAATCTGTCGTCCAACGCCCTGATGCTCGTCGACTGCTGGCGCTTCACCTCAGCCGACCGGCTCATTCACGCGCTGCCCGTCTTCCACACGCACGGTCTCTTTGTCGCGGTCAATGTCGCGTTGCTCTCCGGGGCGACGATGATTTTCCAGAACCGTTTTGATCCCGAGGCAGTCGTCCATGCGTTGCCAGGGGCGACATCCCTGATGGGCGTACCGACATTCTACACCCGCCTCCTCGAACATCCGGGGCTGACGAGGGAGGTCTGCGGGCGGATGCGCCTGTTCGTGTCGGGATCGGCGCCGCTGTTGCCTGAGACGCATGTAGCCTGGCGGGAACGTACCGGCTTTTCCATTCTCGAACGATACGGGATGACGGAAACGAACATGATCACGTCGAACCCTTACGACGCCGAGCGTCGGGCAGGGACGGTCGGCTTCGCCCTTCCTGGCGTCAGCGTTCGTTTCAGTGAGACGGAAACGGGCGCGCCCGTTCCAAAAGGCGAGATCGGGGTTATCGAAGTCAAGGGACCCAACGTCTTTCGGGGCTACTGGCGGATGCCGGAAAAAACGGCGCAGGAGTTTCGTCCTGACGGCTATTTCATCACCGGCGATCTGGGTCGGGTGGACGAAGACGGCTACATCCACATCGTCGGCCGAGCGAAAGATCTCGTCATTTCCGGGGGCTTCAACGTCTATCCGAAGGAGGTCGAAAGTGAGATCGACTCGATCGACGGCGTGCTCGAAAGCGCTGTGATCGGCGTTCCGCATTCCGACTTTGGCGAGGCCGTGACCGCGGTCGTCGTCCCTCGTCCGGGCGCGACCTTGACCGAAGCGGCGATCCTCGCCGCGCTGAGCAGCCGCCTTGCGAAATTCAAGGCGCCGAAGCGCGTGTTCATGGTCGATTTGCTGCCGCGCAACGCCATGGGCAAGGTGCAGAAAGCCGCCCTGCGGGAAACCTACAAGGACACCTTCCGCTAGCCGTCCGACGACGCAAGACCGAGACGCCGGCCGGTCGAGACCGGCGTGACTCTCGGCGTTGGGCCAAGACGCCGACTTAGCCGAGCCGGCCGGCGGCGTGAGCCAGGATTGTGTACACCTTGCCCGTGTTCGACAATAAGTAGCCGCGCCATTGCGAGCCGTCCCGGTCGTTCTGGCTGATCTTCGCCAGAAGGCGCTCGAATTCCTGCGTGTAGCGCGTCGCGGTCTCGCGGAATTCCGGATCGGCTCGATATCGGCGTCGGATTTCGTCGAAGGCTTGCTGCCCGGCTTCCGTGTAGAGGCGGCGAGACACCGCAGTTGCGTCTCCGCGCCGCCAGCGATCCCACATTTCGACTGCTGCGGCGTTGTCGATCAGACCATTGATGGCCTGAGTGAGCGCCTCGAGCGTCTGGGTCCCGCCCTGCGCGTCTTTGGCGTCAGGCTCGTCGCGGGAGGCGGCGGCAAGCAGGCTTGATAGCCAGCTGGCCTGGCCCCGATCGCTCAAGGATGCCTGAGCCGAGCGCGCGGGTGGCGCGACCGCGGGAAGCGGACCCGTCGAATGTGGCTTTGTCCAGGACTGCGCCTGCGGCGCCGGCTCCGGCGCGATCGTGTGCGCCGCCGGCGTCGCAAGCGGTTCGTCGACCGGGGCCGCAAGGGCCTCAACGTCTCGCGTAAGCGCAGTCTCGCGCGCCGAAGGCCCTTCAACCTTGCGAACGGGCGCCCGGCGCGGGGGCTCCTCGTAGCGAACGGTCGCAGTTGTCGCGGACGCGACTGGCCCTGCGATCGAGGCCGGCTCGGCAACGTCGTACGTGGCGCCTGAAATCGGACACCAGTTCGGCGAGCTCTTTCAACGCCCGGATTTGGTCTGAGACGACCCGGCGCATAGCCTCGGCGGTTTCGCTGGTCTCTTGCGGCAGCTCCAAGACGCCGCGCCGCAATTCCTGCCGCGTGGCCTCGAGTTCGCGTTGAACCTGGCCTGACATGTCCTTCACCTCGGCGACCGACTGTCTGAACCGATCGGCGGCGTGATCGAGAGCGCCGGTGATCTGCGCGTTGGTCTGCTCGATCGCGGCCTGCAGCGTCTGGGCGGTGCGGTCACGCTCCTTGGCCGCGGTGTCGCGAATTGTTTCAAATTGCCCGGCGACAGCCACCGATGCGCCCCTCGTCGCCGATGCAAGCGCGGCGCTGATTTCCTGTGCGCGAGCGTGGGCCGTGGCGAAACTGTTCTCGACATTCGAGGCGAAGCGCGTGAGCACTTCGTTGAACGCGTCGCTTCGGCCGGAGAGATCGGCGATTAGCGTCTGAAGGCCGTTCCGCCGATGCTCAAGAGTGAGATCGAGCGTGTGCTGCTGCGCGGCAAGCTCTTCCGCCGTCGCGGACAGCGAATCTGCGTGCTGGGCGAGCTGCTCTGCGAGGGCAGCCGCATCGGCTTGAGTTCGTGGACGTGAGGCGCCCCAGCGTTGCGACTTGCGAGGCGATCCCGCCGAGCGCGCGCTGGAATTCCTCGACCCGAGCGGCGAGGCCGCCTTGAACGGCGGTGAGTTTGTCGCCGGCCGAATGCACCGCATGGTCGATCGCGGCGCTGGTCTGCCCCAGATTATTGATGACTTGCGTCAATTCGTTACGCAGCCGATCGCCTGTTCCGGCCAGCGCCCCGACGGACGTCTCGGCGCTTTCGGCGACCGCGTCCCGCAACGTGGCGCCGGAAAGCTCGATCCGCTCTGTCATGCGCTTCAGCAAGGCATCGATCGCTTCAGTCGAGCGTTGTGCGGCGCCTTCGGCCGCGCCGGCGCTTTCGGCGGCCGCGTCCCGCAACGTGGCGCCGGAAAGCTCGATCCGCTCTGTCGTGCGCTTCAACAACGCGTCGATCGCTTCAGTCGAGCGTTGTGCGGCGCCTTCGGCCGCGCCGGCGCTTTGGGCGACTGCGTGCCGCAACGAAGCGCCGGAAAGTTCGATCTGCTCTGTCACGCGCCTCAGCAACGCGTCGATCGCTTCACTCGAGCGTTGTACGGCGCCTTCAGCCGCGCCGCGCAAGGCTTCGCTCGAATTGGCGACCTCCGCACGCACCTGACCTGAGAGCGCGGCCAATATGCGAACGGGATCAGCCGCGCTGCCGTTGACCGCGGCGATCAACTCATCCGTCCGGCGGGTCAAGAGCCCGATCAAGCTGCCCATCTGCTGGTCGATTGTCTGCGCCGCGCGGGCCCCGACGCCCGTGATCTGGTTGGACACATCCTCGCCCCGCTGGCCAAGCGAGGCGACCAGGTTGGCGCCCCTCCCATCGATCACAGCGCGCAGGTCATCGACTCGAGACCCAATTGAGGCCGCAAGATCGACCCCTCGCGCCGCCCAGGCCGCGTCCGCTTCTGCGGCCCTCGTCGCCAGCGAACTCGTTTATCTCCAAGATGCGGGCGGCGAGGCGCTCGTCGATGATGCTGGCATTGCGGCTGGTTGCGTCCGCAAGACTTGCCAGCGACTTGTTCATCTCCGAAATGCGGGTGGCGAGACGCTCGTCGATCATGCCGGCATTGCGGCTCGCCGCGTTCGCAAGATCGGCCAAACGCGCGTCGATGATGCGCGCGCTTTGATCGGCTGCGTCGGCCAATGCGGATAGACGCGCATCAAAATCTTCGGCGCTCTGCTTCGCAGCGCCGGCCATCGAGGTCTGGTGGTGGTCGAGCGCCGTCGTGAGGGCGGCCCGATGCGTTTCGAACATCGCCGCGACCCTTTGCGCGTGGTCGCCCACCCGCTCTTCGAGCACCTGCCGGTTCGCATCAAACCGCAGACCGAGATCCTGCATCGGCGCGACGACCTGATCCTTGAATTGTTCGACGCTGACGCCGAGCGACTTGGAAACGTCTTCGACTCGACCAGCCAGCGTCGCGTTGATCTCCTGGGCGAGCGCCGACAACGTTTGCGTCAGCTCCCCGGCGCGCCTTTGCAACGTCTCGCCGATCTCCGCCGACTTGGCGTCCATGCCCTGGGTGATGTCGCGACCGCCTTCACCCAGCGCGCGAGCAGTTTCGAGCGTGTTTCTGGCTAGCGTCTCTGAAAGCGCGCGTCCGCGCTGAGCAAGACCGTCTTCAATGCGGGCGAGCAAGGTCTCGAGCGAAGCCGACACCTGGTTGAGCTTCGCTTCTGCGCGCTCGTCCACCGCCTGCAGGCGGGAGTCGAAAATCGCCGCGGTCTCTTCGTTTCGGCGGCCCAGTTTTTCGTCCACGGCTCCGCCGCCCTTGACCAGCGTCTCCTCGATCACTGCAAGCTTGGCGGCGAGGTCGGCCGCGAGCGCCTCGGATCGCTCGCCAATTCGCTGGACGAGGTCGCGGCCGCTGCCGTCGATCGCGGCTTCGAATTGCGAAAGCCCGTCGCCGATCGAGGATTCGACGCGTCGCGAATGCGAAGCCAAAGCGAGATCGACCGCGTTGTGGTGAGCGGTCGTCGCAGCTTCGAACTGCCCAAGCCGGTGCGCCGATTTCGCCGACAGCTGTTCAAGATGATCCGAGAAATGGTGATCGAAGTCGTCGCGACGAGCCCGCATCAGCACGTCGATTGCGTCCAGATGATTGGCGATGCGGGCGTTGAGTTCGTCAGCATGAGTGGCGATGCGGTCGACGACGCTGTGTCCGTTGTCGCCGACCAAATTGTCGAGCGCTTCCACATATTCTCGCATCCGCGCAGCCTGTTGCGACAGGGACTCGACCAACTGGCCGCCGCGCTCGCCGACAATCGAGCCAAAAGAAACGACTTGCTCCCGCAAATTCTCGTGAATGTCGCTCGCGCCGACTGTCACGGTCGCGGCGGCTTCGCTCGTGAGCGCGGCGAATCTGGCGGTGATTTGCTCTGCGTCGTCTTTGAGCCTTGCGAGCGACTGGGAGGTCACGGCCGCGATCCGCGAGTCAAGCATCGCCGACGCGTTTTCAGCACGGTCCTGCAGCAAGGCCGTCAAACGTTCGCTTGAGCCCTCCAGTCTCTGCTCCAGGACCTGGCCGCGCTCGACCACGGTCTCGTGCAGCCGGTCCGAGATGCTGTCGAGGCGCGAGACGAGATTGTCGCCGTGAGTCAGAACAAGTTCGCCGAGCCGAGCGCCGCTGGCGTCGAGACGATCGATCAACGATGCGGAGCGCTCGTTGAGGTCGCGAGCGACGACGTCGCTTGTTTGGCTGAGCCTGTCGGCGGCCGAGTTCGGCCTGGGCGCGGATTGCCTCGACAGTCAACGCGCCTCCCGAATTGATCCGGCCGATGACGTCATCCGCGTGGTCGTCCAGGGCGCCGCGCATCGTCTGTGAGGCGTCGGTCAGACGCGCTGCGACCAGGTCGCCGTGGGAATTGATCGTGTCCGCGGCTTCGGCCAATCGCCCCACGAGCGCCTCGCCATGGGCTCGGAGCGCCTGAACTGCATCGGTGCTGCTGGAGGTGACGCGGCTGATGACGTCATCCGCGTGATCGTCCAGGGCGCCGCGCATCGTCTGAGAGGCGTCGGTTAGGCGAGCGGCGACCAGGTCGCCGTGGGAATTGATCTTGTCCGCGGCTTCGGCCAATCGCCCCGCGAGCGCGTCGCCATGGTCGCGGAGCGCCTGAACCGCATCGGTGCTGCTGGAGGTGACGCGGCCAACCACATCGTCTGTATGGGCGGCGACGGCGCTGCTAGCCTCGACGGCCGCCGCCGCCAGACGCACAGCGACCGAATCGCCCTGAACGCGGATCGCCTCCAGGACCTGTTCGCTGCTCGCGTTGATCCGGCCAACGACATCGTCGGCGTGCGCGCCGAACGCGCCCGTCACGGCGAACGACGACTCGACAAGTTGAGCCGCGACGTTGTCCTGGTGCGCCTTGATCGTATCTACGGCTTGCGAGCTCGTTGCGACAATGCGGCCAAGGACGTCGTCAGCATGGGCGCTGACCGCGTTGCACATCGACGCTGAAGCCTGGGCGAGTTGCGCGGCGACGTCGTCTCCCTGTCCTCTTATCGTCTCAGCGGCTTGCGAACTGCTGGCGACAATCCGGCCGACGACGTCATCGGCATGGGCGCCGACAGCGTCGGAAACCGCCGCCGAAGCTTGCGCGAGTTGCGTCGCGACGTCGTCTCCATGTCCCCTGATCGCTTCGACGGCGGCGGCGCTGCTGGCGGCGATGCGGCCGACAACATCATCGGCATGCGCGGCGACGGCGCTGCGAGCCTCGTCCGCTGCCTCCGCCAGCCGGAGGGCGACACCGCCGCTGTGACTCCCGATCGCCTCGATAACTTCGGCGCCACTGTCGCGGACGCGTCCTACGATCTGGTCAGCCTGCGCCCCGAAGGCATTAGACATCGCAAGAGAGGCCTCCGCCAACCGGTCCGCAGCCGTGTGGCTGTGCCCCTTGATCGCGTCGACGGCCCGGGCGCTGCTTTCGTTGATCCGGCTGACGACGTCGTCGCCGTGGACGCCGACCACGCTGCTGACCGAAACGGCAGCCTCCGCGAGTTGCGTGGCGACCCGTTCGCCGTGCGATCCGATCGCATCCACGACAGAGGTCTGCGAATCGTTGATGCGGGCGATCAGTTCGTCGCTTCGCGCGGCCATGTCGTACAGGAGGGCGTTCGCAGCGGATTTCACGCGGTCATCGATCTCCCCGACCCGCTCCAGGATGTCGTCGGCCGTCCTCCGGCTGGTGTCGGCGACCCGAACGGCGACGCTCTCGCCGACCCCGGCGATCGAGACTGCGAGCTGGGCCCCTTCAGAAACGAGACGTTCGACGGTTGCGGACCCCGTCCGATCCATCGCCATGGCGATCTCCTCGGACGATGCGCCGAGCGAGGCGGCGATACGCTGGCCGGCCTCGGTCAGGCGCTCACTCAGGCGGAGGCCTGTTGAATTGAGATTCTGGATGATGCCGCCATGGGCTTCGGTGATGGCGTCGCGCACGCGCGTCCCGCCGGCCACGATCGATTCTCTCTGGTCGGCCATTTCCGCAATGAGCGAGCGAATCCTGCGCTCGCTGTCCGAGTATGAACGCTCCAGCGTCGAGACCTCGGACTTCACCCGCGTTTCGAGCTCAGCGGCTCTGGCCACCGCCCGTTCGACGCCATCGCCCATGGACGAAAGTTCGCGTCGGATCGCCTGCGACAGGGACGCGATACGGTCGCCAGCCGACGTCTCCGGCTCGGCCAGCCGCACCGCGACCTGAGAGATCGCGCGCGCCGCCTGGCGCAACTCGCGCAGACGGCTGGCGAGCGCGGCAAATCCAAACATGAAGAGTATCGGGCCGAGGGCCGCCAGCGCCAACAGCGGCGCCTCCGGACGCAACAGCGTCTGCTTCAGCGGCCCCGCCGAAATCGTGGGCCACAGGTTCTGGTAGCCGTAGAGAGCGCAGATCCCCGCCCAAAGCAGGGATCCGATCAATGCAAGAACGAACGGGGTGCGACTGGGCGGGCGCGCATTCATGGCCTGGAGGATGGCGCCCACCGTCTCGCGGTCGTCGTTGGCGGGCGGGGCCGGCGAAAGCGACGGCTTCGGTTCGGTTTCGCTCGCCGTGGTTGCGAGCGGAGCCGAGCTTGGGCGCAGCAACGGCGCTGCCTCTGCGCTAGGCGCCGCCGGTTTGAGCACCGGCGTAACGAACGCCGCCTTCGGCGCGTGGACGGGCGCCGTGGCGAGTGGGGCGTCGTTCGTGGCGAGGATGTCGTCGTCCGTGAGGTTCAACGCGCTTTCAATCGCCGACATCGCCGCGGAAACCGGATCCGGGGCCGAGTTCTGTTTTGCCATCGTGTCCGCCTCGTTTTATCGGCGTCGATCGCTCGAGGATCGACCAACGCGCCAACAGTTTCCCCGGCCTGGCCCCGACCGGGGGAAACGCACCCATTAACCACGTTGCAGTGTACCGCTCCGCCTCCAATATGAAAACCGCGCAGCCAGCTCATCCTTCAAACGTCGTTAACGCTTCAGTTACCATTGTTTCTCAGATTCTTCCGTCTGCAGGTGGCTGCGAAGCGCGCGCCGTCTAAACGTCGACTTCACGCCGGGGCCTGATCGACGAGGACGCGATGCCGGAAGGCGAGGGGTCCGTGGGTCCCACAAAATCCGCCTCGAACCGCACGCAATTGCGGAGTTGTCGGCTCGACTCGGCGCTGGACCTTGTCCATCTGACCCTCCAGTGTCAAGGCGACCCGGAATTGGAGAAGGAGCTGTTGGGGTTGTTCCGGGTGCAATCCCGCGCTCTTTACGCCCAATTGTCCGACCCCGCTAGGTTGTCTCTCGAATCGAAGGCGACGATTGCGCATCAGCTTCGAGGCTCCGCGCTGGTTGTGGGGGCCAACCGCGTCGCCGGCGCCGCGGAAGCGCTGGAACGAAAGGCGCTGGCCGCGCGCGGCGGCGCCCATCAGCGGGTGATTTTGCAGGCGATCGCTGCGCTCGACGCGGCGATCGCCGAGGTCGTCGCCGAGATCGAACTTATCTTCGACTGACCCCGAGATCGCCCAGGGCGCCCGACAGGCTTTCGGCGGCGTTGCGCTTGCTCTATGAAGGCGCCGCCAGGCTGGGGCGGCCACTCCCGCAGTCAGGAAATGCTGACCTTGGGGATGTGTTCGACTCGATGACAAAAGTGACTTTTATCGACGCGGCAGGGCAGTCGCGCACCGTTGAGGCGCAGGTCGGCTCGACGGTGATGGAGACGGCGCTGCGCAATTCCGTTCCGGGGATCGAAGCCGAGTGTGGCGGCGCCTGCGCCTGCGCGACCTGCCATGTCTATGTTGCGCCGGAATGGACGGAGGCGGTCGGCAGGCCCTCGCAGATGGAGGAGGACATGCTCGACTTCGCTTTCGAGGTGCGGCCGAACTCGAGGCTTTCCTGCCAGATCAAGGTCAGCGAGGCGCTGGACGGCTTGGTCGTGACGACGCCCGGCAAGCAAGGATGAGATGATGAGCCAAGTCAGCTCCACTCAAGTGATCTCCACCGACGTCGCGATCGTCGGCGCCGGTCCCGTCGGCCTTTTCGCGGTCTTCGAACTCGGCCTTCTCGACATGAAGTGCCATCTGATCGACATCCTGCCGAAGGCCGGCGGCCAGTGCGCCGAACTTTATCCCGAGAAGCCGATCTACGACATTCCCGGCTTTCCGATCATCAGCGGCCAGGAGCTGGTCGACAATCTGATGAAGCAGATCCATCCCTTCGGCGCCAAATTTCATCTGAACGAGATCGTCGATCGGCTTGAAGTGCTAGGCACCGCCGAGCACCCGCTCTTCCGCGTCGGGACCGACAATGACAAGGTAATTGAGGCGAAGGCGCTCTTCATTGCCGCCGGCGGCGGGTCGTTCCAGCCGAAAAAGCCGCCGCTCGCCGGGCTCGACGCCTATGAAAACACCAGCGTCTTCTATTCCGTCCGCAGAATCGAGCATTTCCGCGGCCGCCGGGTCGTCGTTGTCGGCGGCGGCGACTCGGCGCTCGACTGGGTTCTCAATTTGCACCCCGTCGCGAGCCGCGTCACGCTGATCCACCGCCGCGACGCCTTCCGCGCCGCGCCCCATTCCGTCAACGCCATGCGCGCACTCGTCGGCGCCGGCAAGATGGACTTCGTCCTCGGACAGGTGACCGCGCTCAAAGGGGCCGACGGACAGCTCTCTGCGCTGACCGTCCGGCGCGAGGACGGCGAGGTCTATGATCTCGCCAGCGACGACATGCTGCCGTTCTTCGGCCTGACGATGAAGCTCGGGCCGATCGCCCATTGGGGCCTCAACCTGCACGAGAACCTCATTCCGACCGATACGGAAAAGTTCGAAACGAGCACGCCGGGCATTTTTGCCGTCGGCGACATCAACACCTATCCGGGCAAGCTCAAGCTCATCCTCTGCGGCTTCCACGAAGCCGCGCTCGCCGCCCAGCAGGCGTTCCACTACGTCTATCCAGGCAAGAAGCTCACCTTCCAATACACGACGTCCTCGACCAGCCTGCAGAAGAAGCTCGGCGTGAGCTGAGGAACCCCTTCTCCCCCGGGGAGAAGGTGGCGCGACCCCCGGACTTGATCCGGGGGGCCGGATGAGGGCGCGCGCTTCATGCTCGCGCCGAGACCGGCCGTCGTCACTCGCGAGCCGGTGTTCATTTCCGAGTTCGATGAGGCGTTTTCAATGGCTTAGGCTTCTTTTTCTGCAACTCGAAAAGACTTAATCAGAGATTGAATATAATACAATCGACGAATGTATAGATGTGGCCTGATCGGCGGCGAGGAGAGGCTTTCGTCGCCCGCGCGAACGATCGTATAGAGCGTCCCCATGAGCGCCCTCGCTATTGCCATCGTCGTCGCGATCTTTGCCTTCGGCGCCGGGATCCTCGGATTGTATCTTCAGAAATGGCTGCCGGAGCGGCATACGACCGATCGTTCGCGGGACATGATCTCCTCCATGGTCGCGCTCGTCTCGTTGGTGCTGGCGCTGGTGCTCGGCACCCTCGTCAGCGCGAGCTTCAGCGCGTTTTCGACGCAGGAGTTGGAGCTGGAGACCCTTGCCACGAACGCGCTCGAACTCGATATGGCGCTGGCGGAATATGGTCCCGACGGCCGACCCGCCCGAGACATTTTGCGCGACAATCTCAGGCGCACCCATGAGTTATTCTGGGGTGGGGGCGGCGCCAACTCCATGGCGTTTGGCGTCGCGGTCGCCCTGCCTGGGATCAAGGCGATGAATGACTCTCTCAACACGCTGGATCCAAAAACGCCAATGCAGAAGGCGTTGTTTTCCTCAGCAGTGACTTATGACAGGGCCATCGAGGCGACGCGGCTGAAGATGTCCCTGCAGTTGGCCAGCACCGTCGCTCTCCCACTCCTCCTGATCATCGGGTTGTGGTCGGTCCTGCTGTTCCTGGGCTACGGCCTGCTCTCACATGTGAACGCCATGACGGTCGCGGTCCTGGGATTCGGGGCGTTGTCTGTCGCCGGCGCCATCTTTCTGATCATTGAATTGCACCGCCCCTATTCCGGGCTGATCCACGTTCCGCCGGCAGCGCTCATGGAAGCGATCAACACAATGGCGAAAGAGTAGCTGAAATATTCCCGACAACGGACTACGGGATCACGCTTCGCGCTACCTTCTCCCGGGGGAAGAAGGGTTCCGCCGCGGCGGCCGCTAGTGCGATCGCCGGTAGAACTCCGGAGTCTCGGCGAGCGTCTGCGAGCGCTGCAACAAATTCGGCGGCGGTCGCGTCGCCCACAAGGCGGTCGCGCGCGACGAAATTGCTTGGCGCGGCCTCGCTCGCGTGTCAAAATAGCATTTTGTGCGTGAGTATTGAGCCGGGCGCATATATATCATAGCTGTACTGTTCAATGCGGGCGGCTTTTGGGGAGGCTTTTATGCGCGCGGTCTTCTTGGGACTTCTTTTGCTCTCGCCCTATTTGCCCGCCTTTGCGGATGACGCGCCTAAGCCGGCCTCGGGGCCCGAGCCGACCGGCGTCGTCGTCTCGGTAAAGGCGGGGGACAGCTGGGATTATGAATTTCGCGACGGTATCACCAACGATCCGATTTCGACCGTGCAGGTGACCGTCACGCAAGTTGCGGAAGGCGAGATTGACGTGCGCAACAGAGTGACAAAGGTAAAGACAAACGACGAGAACTCAACCCTAATCGTTTTCGACCGCAATTGGCGCCTGAAAGACAACGGGAAATTTAAATACACGCCCTTCAACGACGCCACCGGAATTCCTGATGGTTTGGCGGTCGGCAAAAGCTGGACTTACACGAGGGTCGACAGCCGCCTGACGCAGCCGCAGGATTTCAAATTCATCGGGACGGGCAAAGTGGCCGCCTGGGAGCGCGTCACGCTGCCCTCGGGGGCGGTTTATGACGCCTACCGGATCGACTTCACGGAAACGCAAACGCCCGTGGTCAACAATCGGAAGTTCGAACACACCGTGGTCGAATGGTTCGCCCCATCCGTAAACCGGTTTGTGCAACAGACGTGGGAAGCTCGCCAAAATGGCAAGCTCTCAGACAAAACGCTGCAATTCCTCACGGAATACAAGCCGCTCCCGTGATCGCGTCCACTAACTGAGGGAGTGGACGGTGGCTGGCGCCGGGCTGGCCCGGATGTCGCAAGTTCTTAGCGAGTTGGGCGCCAATATACATCGCATATGACTTATTTCGTAGACCCTCTCAGCGCCACTCCCGGGGAAAATAGCTAATATATCACAAAATCTTACCATGTATTAACTCGGAGAACTCTATGGACGCGAAGCTGTTAGGGCTGATTTTTGTGCTTTTCTGCGGGCCCGCCTTGGCCGATGACGCGACCAAGCCCGCCTCGTCGCCGGCGCCCTCGGAGACCGCCGTAAACGTGAAACCGGGCGACAACTGGGAATATGAAATTCGCGATGGGCTTACTGGTCAGTTGAAGACAACCATGTATTTGACGGTGACAGAGGTCACGGCAAACGAAATCGACGTGCGCCATCGCTGGACTATGGCCAAGACCCAACAGGAGAGTTCCGCACTGGTCACTTTCGATCGGAATTGGCGAATGAAGGAGGACGGCGCTCGGCGCTTCGCGCCACCTAACGACGCGACAGGAATTCCGGACGGCTTAGCGGTCAACAAGAGTTGGAACTACACAAGGAAGACGACGAACCTTTCGCCGCCGGCAGATGTCAAATTTACGGGTTCGGGCAAAGTCGCCGCCTGGGAGGAGGTCACACTGCCTAATGGCGCCAGCTATGACGCTTACCGTATCGAAATCACGGAAGCTGCCACCCCGGTCGTCAACAATCGGAAATTGGAATCCAAGAGAGGCTCTTGCAAATTTATTTTGAATGCCAAGCAAATTGAGGTGGGGCATGTAGGAACGATATGACAGTTGTCAACTACTATAAGATAATATATATCGCTGTACATTGAGAGTAGTTTCGGTATTGTTTTGGCTTATCGTCCCAATTCGTAGCAACAGGCATGTCCGACGATCCCCTAGACGCCATGAAAGCCCGCTGGAACCATATCCAGGGCACTCTGTTTCCTTGGCTGCGCGAGGAAGTCGACCCAATGACCGAAGCGCTTGGGCGTCTCGTCACGACCCTCGACGTGATCGGCCTCGAAGCCTTCGTTCCCGAGCCGCCGCGCGGCCCCGGCCGCCCGCCCGAGGATCGGCGCGCCCTTGCCAGGGCCTTCGTCGCCAAGGCGATGCTGGGCATTCCCACCACTTCCGCTTTGATCGAGCAACTCGCCGTCGACAAGTCGCTGCGGCGTATCCTTGGTTGGGAGCGACGCTCGCAAGTGCCCTCAGAAGCCACGTTCTCTCGCGCCTTCGCGGAGTTCGCGCAGGGCGATCTGCCCGACAAAATGCACGCGGCGCTGATCGAGCGCTCGCTCGGCGGGCGCATCGTCGGCGTGATCGCCCGCGACGCCACCGAGATCGAGGCGCGCGAGAAGCCGGCGGCGAAAGAGGCCAGCGACAAGAAGGACGATCCGCCGTCCGATGGCGCTCAGCCGCCGCGCAAGCGCGGACGCCCGCGCAAGGACGAGCAACGGCCAAAGCCCGAGCCGACGCGGCTGGAGCGACAAACCTCACAGAACGTCAACCAAATGCTCGCCGAACTGCCCACCGCCTGCGATGTCGGCTCCAAGAAAAACAGCAAGGGCTACAAGGAAACCTGGATCGGCTACAAGCTGCATATCGACGTCGCTTGCGGCCAGATCCCCGTCTCCTGCGTGCTGACTTCGGCCTCCGTTCACGACAGTCAGGTCGCCATTCCCTTGATGACCATGACCGGCGCGCGGGTTTCCTATCTCTACGATCTCATGGACGCCGCCTACGACGCCGCCGCCATTCATGACCACAGCCGCACGCTCGGCCACGCGCCGATCATCGACCGCAACTTTCGCGCCCAGCATGAGGTCAAGGCCGAATGGGAACGGGAGGTCGACAGGATGAAGTTCATCCACATGCCCGACGCAAATGACGTCATCTATGATTTCCGCACCATGGTCGAACGCGTCAATGCTCGATTGAAGGACGAATTCGGCGCCAGGTTCCTGCGCGTGCGCGGCTCGATCAAGGTCAAATGCCACCTCATGTTCGGCATCGTCGCGCTCGCCGCCGATCAAATCCTCCGCGTCGCCAGCTTCAGGCCAGCGCCAGCCTGAGCCGCCGGCGCCCGCAATCCAAAACCACGGGAAATTCCTCGCCCTCAGGGAATTCTGCAAGAGGCTCAAGATTGTCGAATGGTATGCGCCGTCCGTGAACCGCTATGTGAAACGCACGTGGGAATCGCGTCAGAACGGCAAGCTGGTCGATGAGGGCCTTGAGTTGCTGACGATTTACGAGCCGAAGCCTTGACGCAATTCCGTTTGCCGAGGCCCAGCGGACTTGTCTGGCTTGCGCTCGGTATCCCGACGCCTGCCCGTCTGGGCCGGCGACGCGCCGATAGTCGCCAAGATTGAGGTTCGCAAGGGTGACGAGTGGCAATATGTCATGCGCGACGTGGTGACGGACAAGATGACGGCGACGACCGACATAGTCGCATATTACTTATTTCGCAGACTTTCTCAGCGCCATTCCCAGGAAAATAGCTAATATATCACAAAATCTGATATGTATTGACTCGGAGAACTCTATGGGCGCGAAGCTGTTAGGGCTGATTTTTGTGCTTTTCTGCGGGCCCGCCTTGGCCGATGACGCGGCGAAGCCCGCCTCGTCGCCGGCGCCCTCGGAGACCGTCGTAAACGTGAATCCGGGCGACAGCTGGGAATATGAAATTCGCGATGGGCTTACTGATCAGTTGACGGCGACCGAGCATTTTACGGTGACAGAGGTCACGACAAGCGAAATCTACGTGCGCAAATGGACTGTGGCCAAGACCCAACAGGAGAGTTCCGGACTGGTCACTTTCGATCGGAATTGGCGAATGAAGGAGGAAGACGCTTGGCGCTTCGCGCCGCCGGCCGGTACGACGGGAATTCCGGAAGGCTTGGCGGTCGACAAGAGCTGGAGCTACACAAGGAAGTCGACGCGCTTTTCGCCGCCGCTAGATTTGACATACAGGGGTTCGGGCAAGGTCGCCGCCTGGGAGGAGGTCACGCTGCCTAATGGCGCCAGCTATGACGCTTACCGTATCGAAATCACGGAAGCCGCCACCCCTGTCGTCAACAATCGGAAATTTGAAGACAAGATTGTCGAATGGTATGCGCCGTCCGTGAACCGCTATGTGAAACGCACGTGGGAATCGCGTCAGAACGGCAAGCTGGTCGATGAGGGCCTTGAGTTGCTGACGATTTACGAGCCGAAGCCTTGACGCAATTCCGTTTGCAGCGGCTGCGCGGACTTGTCTGGCTTGCGCTCGGTATCCCGACGACTGCCCCAGTCTGGGCCGGCGACGCGCCGACAGTCGCCAAGATTGAGGTTCGCAAGGGTGACGAGTGGCAATATGTCATGCGCGACATGGTGACGAACAAGATGACTGCGACGACCGACACAGTCGTGACCGACGTTGGCGACGATGAGATCGACGTTCGCGTGCAAAGCCGTGATTCTCGCACCCTCGCGGAAAACACCATCGGTTCGGTTTTCGATCGGCGCTGGCGCAAGCGCATGGACAGCGGCGGCGTCGACTTCAGCGGGTTTCAGGATTCCTGGGGCGTGCCGGAGCGACTCGATGTCGGGACAAATTGGGAATATCATTACGAATTTCGCCAAGAAGACTTCCCGATGACCGTGCGCATCGTCGGCCACGGCGAGGTATCGAAAAAGGAGCGGATCATCGCCGCCAACGACGTCGGCTACGACTGCTATCGCATCGAATTTGAAGAGGCCTCGACGCTCGCGCTCGCGAATGGACGGTTCGAGTTTCGCGTCACGGAATGGTTCGCGCCCGAGGTCAACCGCTACGTCCGGCGCGATGTTGAGCTTCGACAAGGCTCGCTGCTGGTGCAATCGACGAGCGAGAGCCTTTCTGATTACGTCCGCAACGAAGGCGACTGAGAACCTGCGGAGGTCCTGCCGCGCCCTTGGGTTGCAAATAGCGTGATAGCCTCAAAATATTCCAATTTTCGACTCTTCATCCCTCTTTGTTTTCATCTTCGATCATTTTCTTATACCCTTCTAACATCGCGCGAGCCCAGCGCTTAACATTGGGGAGGCGATGTTTCGCCAGTGTCTCCAGCGGAACTATGTACCGTCTATAATAGGGGACGAGCGAACCCCAAAACGTAAATGTGCCAATGTTTCTAGAGAGTGCCTTCAGCACGTCTTCCCTTCCCCCAAACTCATCGATAACTGCCAAGACAATTGGATTCCATCTTTCAAAACCGTCATCTGCGCCAACCAACGGCTGAGCAATGCCAGCGATAAAAACAGGTCCGACCGCCGGAGTTTCGCGGCACCAAGCGAGCAGGAGATCGGATGGAAGAAGAAAGATGACGCCGGCCGAGTTTTTGTTACGATGTCTGTTACCGAGCATCCCCTCAAAGTGGTATCGCGCCAGCGGGTTCGCGGCATTGACACCCTCCTTAATGACAGGCCAAGTGATCTGCGGGTAGCGCTGCAGCGCACCCGCCAATAAACTGGCGATCGTATCCCTGCTGTTATGACTTGATTTGGTTTCGCATGCAGTTATTGTCCAATGAGCAATTTGCTCAGCAGTTTTCGGGCCATATTCGTCGTCATTGATCAGCTTGCCGACCAGGGTTTGCAACTGATGCGAGGCCATACCGTCCACTGCCTCACTTAGCAGATCAGGGGAGATCAGTGTCCGAAGTATAAGCGGCCGCAAGGCTCCAAGGTGCTGAGGGCGTCCAATTGCGTACATGCCTATCAATTCGACCGCCACCCCTGTGCCGCCCTTGTGGCGCAAAGCTGCGTCAATGATTGGCTCGACCTCGCGGGGCTCCAAATGATCCAAAGCTCGGCCGAGCCGCAGATACAGGAGGTCTGTTACGGAGAGCCGATTTCCATCGACCTCCGAGGTCAGTCTCATTAGGTCTTCCGACACAATCCGCTTCCGGCATGTCAAGTAGGCTAGGAACGGCCGCAGGTCATCATCGCGAGCGCATCTGTCTAAAGCAGACTGAATTAACTCAGGATTGCGTTCATCTAGCCCTGCGATAAGCCCCCCAACAAATGCAGGATTCCCCTTCGGGGCCTGAGCGAGGGTCGTTAGTGCGCTCGATAACAAACGGCTTGGATCATCGAAAACTACTGCGAGTCGATGGGCGAAGACCGAACTCTGTCTCTGTTCCCCGCTTGAAAGCCGCGGCAGCAAAGTGAATAACAACTCAGGCTGGCTAGAAAACTCGTCCGCTAGGCTGCGAGCTTCGTTTTCGACCTGGTTCAAGTCCCCATGTACAATCCCCCAAGGCAAATTTGTCACCAGAAAATCCAGGCGATCTGGAAGACTTCTCGGCATAATCAATTGGCGTAATCCCTCAACTCTTCTGCGGTATTCCTCCGGAAACCCTGGTCCTTCATATTGCAGCGATTGAGTCACCGTTTCGAGCGCCGCCGGCCAGTAGGCGTCGCCATTCTTGATGATCTCCTTTACGGCGGATTCTATCGGATCAAATAAACTAGGTCCCAAGCCAATCAGGCCTCGAAGGTGCTGGGCAATGCCGTTGCGGGCGAGCGGGGATAGAACCCCCTGCGAAACAGCAACCTGAGTAAGACGCTTCAGGACACCGATGAGATAGTCCTTCATCTCGGCAGGAGTGGGCTCCCAGTCGCGCAGGGGCGGTGCGCTTCCCTGAAGCTCCGCACCACCCGTGCGAGTGAAATAATCGGTTCTAAGTCCGCCGGACAGGGCGCGCACGACGATTTCTTGCGCTCTTAGGTCGTTCGACACCAGAACTTCATCTGCGAAACCTAACTTTGTATCTCCGCTCGCCTCCGTCCCGGACAAATAAATATGGTAAAGCCCCGAAAATATGCCGGTAGCATTGTTCGCGTAACTTTCCGTCTCTGCCACAGCAAAAGCGAGCAGTATCGTCGCCGCACTAGAGAAAAAATCGCCTCTGAAGACCAGTCTCTCGAGCGCCCACATGACATTGCGCCGAGCCCGATGTTCTATGGCCCGGAGGTCATCTTCTGTTCGCTGATCAAATGCCTGCTCAACTGCAAGCATTGTGGCTTCGGGATTCGTATCGACAAGAAACCGGAGTGCGCGCGAACCCCCTTCTGTCTCAAGCGCGGCCGGCCGTCCGAAAGGGCCCGATGGCCCGCACAATCTCTCCACGAACCCGCGAGCATCGGGGGCGAAGTTGAGATACGAAAGCTGCTCGCACATGGCATCTAATAAACGGCTCGGCATCGCGGCCGGACCACCTTCCGCGAACCATCCCTCCGCTTTTTCTGGAAGTATCCCGCGCCATCTGCTGTCAGCCAAGCGAAGGGCGACTGGCTTCGGCAAGACCAGAGCGACATCGCCATGGCGCTGAATTAGACCGCGTTCCTCAAATCGAACGACCCATTCATGAAATCTTTCTGGAGAGAGCTGGCACAGTGCGTCTGCCACAAAATTGAGCTCACTCACGCGGTTCCCGGAAACTCCGATTGTTGCGAACAACGAGCATGCGGAAAGTACATTTCGACCTTCTTCATTTTCCGCTGCCCGACCCCAAACGATATTCCTGAGGAGGGCGTCGTCCCGAAGGCTGGCCCAGTTGTCATTGCTTCCAGAGAGCGATTCGCCTAGAAGCACTGCCATAACCGGAAAACCGTCCGCGAAGCGGGTTACACTGTCAATTTCAGGCGGCCCCAATCCGGGACATGTCTCTCTAACGATCGCACTGATCAGTGCGTTCTCAAATGGGCTTAGTTCTATTCTACTGTCTTGATCGTTTGTCGCCGAGAGATCGAAATCGAGGGTCAGAAGGCTAATATTACTATCGGGATGCCGAACGATTTCGGCCAGTGCTCGATGTAGGTCGACTGAGCAATCGTCAATAACGAAAATTAGTTGTGATCTATACGACCTCCACTGATGTAGGATTTTGACAATCTGCTCAGGACCTATCGAGGAGTGAGCGTAAACGACTGCGGCGCTGCGCGCTGCCCTGGCAGTGTCTTCTGAACTCGGTGGAGGGCGAAACATCTCCAGTGCGATGCGCGTCTTGCCTAGCCCTGAGAGCCCAACGAGACGGACAACGGTCTTGGGCCGCGCCAGATCGGCCGGGACGTCACCCACTAGACCAGCGAGGTCAAGCTTCTCTGTCTTCGTTTTGCCCGAGACGAACGGGACGGAGCTCGCGCGAAGTCGAGGGTTTCGGGACCACGAGTCCCAAGACTGCAGGCCATAAATGGAAGAGCCGCTGATCCTTTCATGGACCCATGCTTGAACAGACGGGAAGCGGTTAACCCAGCCAGCGACTTTGTTATATTCGCTCGGCTAACGGCGAATGCGGGACAATGGAGCCTTGGCGCAATCGAGTGAAGCGCGTTTGCTGTTTGTCGATGCCTTGACGACAGTTGGGGCGCCGGGACCGGCGGGGCCTCTCAAGGATTATGCGTTGGCCTGTTGATGCCCGGTGAACGCAAGAGCGTGGAGCCGATGGCGGCGGTCGTTGCGCCTGCTCGGGTTTCGGCCAAGCATCAATCGCTTCTGCATCTGGTCGGTCAGGCGGCTTGTCGGATGAGGCGGTTCTGGCCAAAGTGCGCGAACTCGTCCTGTCGGCGATCGAGGCGCAAGGGAAGATCGAGGCGTGGATTGTCGACGACACGGGCTTCGCGAAGAAAGGCGTTCATTCGGTGGCGTCGCGCGGCATATGCGGCGGCTCGGCAAGACCGACGATTGCAGATCGCGGTGACGCTTTCGATCGCCAATCACACCGCCAGCCTGCCGATCGCCTATCGGCTGTATCTGCCGGAAGATTGGGCTGGGGACGAGGCGCGCGCAAGAAGGTTCGTGTCCCGGATGAAGTGAAATTCCGGACCAAACCGGAGATCGCCCTCGCTCAGATCAGGACCGCGCTGGCAGCAGGCGTCGCTCCGGCGTCTTGCTGGCCGACGCTGGGTATGCGCCGACGGCGCGTTCCGCTCCGACGTCACGGCCAGCGGTTTGGCCTATGTAGTCGGCGTGCAGTCGACGCTGAGCGTCTGGCCCCCCGGCGCCGAACCGCTGCCGCCCAAACCCTGGAGCGGGCGGGGCCGCCCGCCATCGCGCATGCGCCGCGACGGCGAACATATCCCTGTTTCCGCCAAGACACTGGCGAGGAGGCTTCCCGAGGAGGCTTGGCGCATCGTTCCATGGCGGGAGGGCTCTAACGAAATCTTGTCTTCGCGCTTCGCGGCCGTGCGGATTCGGCCGGCTTCGCGGGACTGGAAGGTTTCGACGCCCATCCGCTGGAATGGCTTCTCATCGAATGGCCCGAGGCGAAAAAGAACCGACGAAATACTCGCTTCGACCCTGCCCGAAGACACGCCCATCGACGTTCTCGTCGACACGGCCAAATTGCGCTGGCGCATCGAGCGCGACTACGAGGAACTCAAAAGCGAACTCGGCCTCGCCCATTTCGAAGGGCGAAGCTGGCGCGGCTTCCATCATCACGCAACTCTGTGCATCGCCGCTTATGGATTCCTTATCCGCGAACGAGCGGCAATTCCCCCTCAGGCCCCCAGCGCGCCAAACATCTCACATATCCACCCGTCCCAGACCCCGAGGCGCCGCCGATCCGACCCGAACGGCATATCGAAAACTCGATCGCGACAATCCGAAGACAACTCACGGTCGCGCTGGCCCGAACCCTCTTGCGCTGCCCGTGTTGCCAAGCCTTCCCAGCTCGACCACCTATGCCACAACGACCACCCTATCGTGGATCACGCGGAAATTGTCCGTGATTCGGTTGCGGAACCGCCTCCAATGTTTGGGCACGGTGTGCTGGAGGAACGTGATGATCTCCCGGCGGAACTCGGCGAAGGTCTTGTAGTCCCGGTTGTGGGTGACGTTTTCGTGCATCAAGGCCCACAGCCGTTCGATGGGATCGAGATGCGGACAGTAGGGCGGAAGGAAGTGCAGCACGATTTTGCGGCCGGCCGCCGCAAGCCACGCTTTGACGATGCCGGCCTTGTGATAGCTGGCGTTGTCGACGAAGACGTGGATGAGGCGCATCGCGGTGTGGGTGCGCTCGATCTCGCCCAATAGCTCGATGAAGCACGGCGCGTTGACCTTCTCGACGACGAGGATCTGCGTCTGGCCGGTTTCAAGATTGATGGCGCCGTGGATATTGAGCCGGTCACGGCCCGTCGTCTGCTCCACCGCGACGGCGACGTCCTTGCGGGCCCAGCAACCGGCCGGCCTCACCTGATGGGTCGGATGAACCGCATCGACAAAGGCGACGGCCTCATCGACGCCCATCGTGTTGAGCAGGTTCTCGTATTCGTCGATGAAGGCTTGCTGCTTGGCGTCGTCGAGGCCGCGCGGCATCGCTTCCGGCTTGCGATAGTCAAAGCCCAAGCGATGCAGCAACGCGATCAGCCCCGAGCGGCTATAGCTCAGCCCAAATGAGCGCGTCAGCCAAGCCCCGATCTTCCGCGCGCTGCGGGGACAATCGGCGTCGATCCAATCGCCCAGAGCGATTTCCTGCTCGTCGGTAAGGCGGCTGCTGCTGCCTTCGTGGCCAAAGCTCCTCAGCCCCTCGACGCCGCCTCGCTCATACGCCCGATGCCAATCGCGAACCGTGTCGTCATCCAGCAAAAATGCCGCCGCGATGCGCTCACAACTCCAACCCCGGTCGAGAAGCACGATAGCGTTCGCTCGGCGGGCCACCCGATGCTCGGCAAGCCCATCCCGCGCAATCCCGATCAGGGTTTGCCGGTCGATTGCTCAGAGAAACCCGTCGCGAATCACCCCTCCAGCCGAATCCCATGCGGCCGTCCCGTCAACCCCCTTCTCGCCTCCTCAGTAAGTCGGGGTATAGCATCATAGAAATCGACGCTTGCTGTATTGCCGGCAGATCTGACCCCCTCGTTTAGCCCGTCTACGCGGTCTCTCAACATCGGCGGCGAACATATGTCCGTCCCGAACACGATGTAGGTTCCAGAACGTTGGACGACCTCCAGAATCGCTGGTTTCAGTGCCTTAGTGTCGCCGTCGACCACCTCATTCTTGCATTTCGCTTTCGGCATAGTGGTGGCTTTGATTTGGAACAGCGTAAAACGTGTCGGTAGGAAATCGGTTCGTTCTCTGCCGTCTCTCCACTCGATACGTCCGTCTTCGCCACCGTCAGGAACCGTGATCTGCGCGGTAACATGGATTCCGCCTAAAGCGAGGTCATGCGTGTAAGCCTCAACGTAAAGGAGCTGTCGCAGGAGATCGACAAAGTCGGCGCCCCTTCCCTCAAAGGAGTGTATCTGATCCGCTGACACAGCAAGCATGGGTCACCAAAGAGCGTTTTCGCCAGCCCTGCCGCATGCGTAACTTCAGCCGAGGATGGTCTTCCAGATATTATCCACAATTTTCGTACTTGTCATTGTTGTATCACAGTAAGTGTCAGCGCCGCTGGCGGGATTACAGTGACGCTCGGGACGCGCTTCCATCGACGCCTCCGATCGTCCCGCAGGCTCCATCTCCCCCTTGCGCCCGAAGGACCCGCTGGCGGGAGGGCGACGATTCGAACAAGAACTCGACAATTTCTTGCCAAAAGCCGGGATTATGTTCTATATTCGTTCTCCTGCTCCCCGACGGAGACCGCCCCTTGTCCGAGCCCGTCGAACCCGCTCCAACCGTCCGCCGCGATCGCTTGCCTGCGGCGCGGAGCGTGGCGCGCCGAAGGAAGGCCAACCGGGAGAGGCGGGTCGTCAGCCTCCCGAACCGCGGCGTGTCGGTCGCCGAGCTCGCGGCGCGCGAGGGCGTGACCGAGCGGGGCATGCGCAAATATGTCCGCAGCGTTCTCGCCCGGCGCGCGCCGGGGCAGAACAGAATGGCGCCGCAAGCGATTGAGACTCCTCGATTCGCGAGCCGAAATGGCGGCTACAGAATTTGGGCGGAGGCGCCGACCATCCCTTCGCCCCGCGTGCGGGGAGAAGGTGGACGCGCCAAACGGCGTCGAAAGACGCCCTTTGGCGTGGCCGGATGAGGGGCGGCGCCATCTTCCAGACATTGGCGCAGCCCCTCACCCCGGCCCTCTCCCCGCGAGCGGGGCGAGGGGGACGCCCGTCTTTCGACAGGCTTTGGCGCGCCCGGATGAGGGGCGGCGCCAACTTCGGACATTGGCGCGGCCCCTCACCCCAGCCCTCTCCCCGCAAGCGGGGCGAGGAGGACGCCCGTCTCTCGACGGGCTGTGCGGGGCGAGGGGGACGGCTCTATACGACCGGCCCCACGATTGCGGCGACGACAAAGAACAGCACAATCCCGCAGACGATTGTCGCGAGCGCGTAGGGCCCGGTCCTGTCGGGCGGGGGCTTCATCAGGATCGGCAGGCCGAGCCAGAACACATAGACGCTGTAGATGAGCGCGAGGAGGCGGAGGAATCCAAGGCCGGGGATCAGCGCGAATATCCCCGCGAGCCAGGCCGGCGTCGATGAGTAGACCGCGAGCTTCATCGCGTTCTGCTGGTTTTTCTGCGCCGAAAAGGTCGGCGCCAGCGCGTCGATGATGACGGCAAGTGCGTAGACGACCACCAGGGCGACGAGCCAGTGGACGACGGCGCCGAAGAGGCCGGAAAAGAAGCCGAAATGGTGGAAGTGATGGAAGCCCATCCGCGGCCCGCGCCAGCCGAACAGGAGCCCACGCAGGAAGATTGAGGCCGGCGGAATGGCCGCGAGGAAGGCCACGTAATTGACGATGAGATAGCCGGGGTCGCCGGACTCGGGCTCGATGACGCGCCATTCCGCCGCCGGCGACAGGACCATCGCTTTTGCGCGCTGAACGATATCCAACAGGCGCCCCGTCGCGTCGGGGGACGTTCCCGCGCGTCCCCCGCCGATATTATAAGTTGCGCGCGTTCGCCGCGCCAGTCGGCCGATGGGGCCATGAAACAATCGGCGTTCGCCTCCGTATAGGCTCTCGAGGCTTGCGAGGCCGCGATCCGCCGCTAGGATTTGTCCCCCATGGTTCAGTTGAAGGCGCCCTGGAACGAACGCAACGGCCGCTTCTCGCCGCTGAAGGCGGTCGTCTTCGCCGGGCTCTTCGTCCCCGCGGCGTGGATCGCCTATCTCGCGGCGACCGGCGCGCTCGAGCCCAAGGTGGTGACGGAGATGATCCATCGCACCGGCCAGTGGGCGATCCGGTTCCTGACTCTCGCCCTCCTGGTGACGCCGCTGATGCGCGGCGCGCGCTATCCCAAGCTTGTCGCCATTCGCCGCATGGTCGGCGTCGCGGCTTTCGCCTACGCCTGCGCGCACCTCTCTCTCTACGTCGTCGACCAGCATTTCGCGCTGCTGCACGTGGCTTCCGAGATTGCGCTGCGCTTCTATCTGACCATCGGTTTCGTGACCTGGCTTGGCCTGGCGGCGCTCGCGGCGACCTCGACCGACGCGATGATCCGGCGCCTCGGCCCGCGCTGGAAGACGCTGCATTCTCTCGTCTACGGGATCGCCGTGCTCGCGCTCTTGCATTTCATGATCCAGGCGAAGGCCGACGTGTCGGAGCCGGTGATGATGGCCGGCTTCTTCTTGATCCTGATGCTGTTCCGCGTACTGCTGAAGCGGGGCTTCTCGGCCTGGGGCGCAGCGCTCGCCGCTGCAATCGTCTCGCCGCCTTTGGCCGCGCTGATCGAGGCCTCCTGGTATGCGCTCGTGCGCCATATCCCTTTCTGGGAAGTCTTAAGCGCGAACATCGATCCCGACATGGCTTTCCGGCCTTCGGCCTATGTCGCCGCGGGCGGCGCGGCGTTCCTGATCGTGACCCTCCTGCGCAGAGCCCCCGCGACGCGCCGCTCGGCGGTTCTTGGCCCGCGACCCGCGACATCCGCCAGCCGCTGATTGCGGCAATCTGGCGGCAGCGAAAAATTTGTGTCATCCCTCGGCCATATGGTGCGCTGCGATTAACGTTCCCGCGCCCGGCCCGGAGACGATACATGCCGCTTGCGGGGCGTCCGCTTTTCGCTTCGATGGCTGGGGTCCTCGCGGCGGCGTGCCTCGCCGGCGCCGCCTGTGCCGACGAGATCCCGTCCGCCGCCCCTGGGTCGGCTGCCCCGGCTTCAGGCCAGCCCGCCGGGGCGGCGGCGCCAAGCACCACGACGCCCATGAGCGGGGGCCCGTTCGGTTTTCTGGGTGTTTCCTGGGACAGCCCAAACCTGCTCGACGACATGTGGGGCGTTAGGCCCGCCCTGGCCAAATACGGCGTCACGCTCACCTTACTCGAGAACATCGAGACGTTCGGAAATCTCTCTGGCGGCGTCACGCAGGGTATCGAGCCGAAAGGACTGACGACCGTGACGCTGCAAATGGACACGGAGAAGGCGTTCGGTCTCAAGGGCGGCACGCTCAACGTGAGCGGCCTCGTGATTTGGGGCGGCGATTTCAGCACTGGCAACCTCATGGTCCAGCAGACCCTGAGCGACATCGACGCGCCCGCCGGCGTTCGGCTTTGGGAGCTGTGGTATCAGCAGAAATTCGGCGACAAGTTCGACGTCAAGATTGGCGAGCAGAGCCTTGACGAGGAATTCATTATCGCCCCAAGCGGGAACTCCCTCTTTATCAACGGGGTGTCCGGTTGGCCGGGGCTTCCAACAGTAGATTTACCCGGCGGCGGCCCCGCCTATCCGCTCGCGGCCTTAGGCGTTCGCGGACGGGCGCAGGTGACGGACAGCGTCACCGTGCTCGCAGGCGTCTTCAATGGCAGCCCGATTCCGTGGGACTCGCCGAACACGCCGAGGAGCAATCCCAATGGCGTGAGCTTTCCGCTCGACACCGGCGCCCTGGCGATCGCCGAACTGCAATACGCGTTTGGCTCCGGCGCGTCGGGAAAGCCGAACGCCGACGGTCCTCTGCCTGGCGTCTACAAGATCGGCGCCTGGTATGACACCACCAAGTTCGACGACCAGCAGACCGACGCCATAGGCCTGCCTCTCGCCAGTCCCTTGAGCAACGGGATGCCGGCCACGCCTCACGGCGACTTTTCACTCTATGGGGTCATGGACCAGATGATCTGGCGTTCGAAGGACAATACCAACCGCAGCCTGAATGTCTTCTTCCGTCCGATGTTCACGCCGTATCAGGATCGCAACCTTGTCAGCGCCAGCATCAACGCGGGCTTCGCCTTGAAGGCCCCGTTGCCGACGCGCGACAACGACGCCTTCGGCGTCGAAATGGGGACCGTGTGGGCGAGCAGCGGCGCGTCCGGCTTCGACCGACAAATGCAATTCTTCCAGCCTTCGGTCTATACGCCCATTCGCTCGAGCGAGACCTTTCTCGAGGCGACCTATCAGTTTCAGGTCCTGCCCTCGTGGCAGATTCAGCCGGACGTCCAGTATTTCATCAATCCCGGTTTAGGAATCGCCAACCCGGACGATCCGAACTCAGCGGATCAAGAACGAACTGGTGGTCGGCCTGCGCACCAACATCACGTTCTGAGGCGGCTCGGACCCGGCCCCCTCACGAAGCGGTCCCATTCCGGCTCGTCGCCGAACCGCTTGGCGAGGAAGTCAACGAAAGCTCTTGTTTTGGTGGCGAGATAGCGGTTTGACGCGAAGAGCGCGTGCACGCCGAAATCCGGCTGGGGAAAGCGGTCAAGCACGGTCCGCAGGCGTCCGGCGGCGATGTCGGGTCCGACCAGAAAAGTCGGGAGGTCGGCGACGCCCCTCCCGGCGAGCGCCGCCGCGCGCAACACGTCGCCGTTGTTCGAGCAGAGGACGGCGTTGATCGCCACGCTGACCGGCTCCCCATCCTTCATGATCCGCCACCGCTGCAGCGACGTCGTGTGGCCGTAATTGAGGCAATCGTGGCGCGCGAGATCCTCGGGCGCCACCGGCTCGCCCCGCGTTGCGACGTAAGCCGGCGAGGCGACGAAGGCACGCCGTGCCGGCGCGAGTTTTCGGGCGATAAGGCTCGAATCGGCCAGGTCGGCGATCCGGATGGTGACGTCCACCCCTTCCTCGATCGGATCGATGAAGCGGTCGGTCAAGGTCAGTTCGATCTTGAGATCGGGATAAAGCCCCATGAATTCAGCGATCGCCGGCCCGAGGTAGAGAGAACCGAACGAGGTAGGCCCGTTGAGCTTGAGGACGCCCTTCGGCTCGCCGTGCAAGCGCGCCACCTGCATCTCCGTCTCGTCGACACGGGCGAGAATGTCGACGCACCGGTCGTAATAGGCGAGGCCGGTCTCCGTCGCCCGCACGCGCCGCGTCGTGCGGTCGAGGAGCCGCACGCCGAGGAGGTGCTCGAGCTCCATCACCGCCTTGCTCGTCGCCGATCGGGTCGACCCGAGGGCGCGCGCCGCCTCGGCGAAGCTGCCGAGCGCCACCACCTTGGCGAAGGCGTTCATCGCGCCGAGCTTGTCCATTGATTGTATCCCAGATGAAGACAGTCTGGGCAAAACTTAGCATATTGTCTTATCGCTCGCGCTGCCCAAATTGCGACGCATCCCAATCCCACAACAGGCGAAGACAATGGAAAGCGTCATCAGAAAATCGGAAGAGCGCGGGTCGGCCGACTTCGGCTGGCTCGACAGCAAGCACAGTTTCTCCTTCGGCGGCTATTACGACCCGCAGCATATGGGCTTTGGCCCGCTCCGGGTGATCAACGAGGATCGCGTCGCGCCCGGCGGCGGGTTTCCAACCCATCCGCACCGGGACATGGAGATCATCTCCTACGTCCTCGACGGCGCGCTTGCGCACAAGGACTCGACGGGCGCTTCCTCGGTGATCCGGGTGGGCGATGTCCAGCGGATGACGGCGGGAACCGGCGTGCGACACAGCGAATACAATGGGAGCAAGACCGCGCCCGTCCATTTCCTGCAGATCTGGATCCTGCCCGAGCGCAACGGACTGAAACCCGGCTACGAGCAGAAGACTTTTCTCCCCGACGAGGCGCGCGGCAAGCTGAGGCTGATCGGCTCGCGCGACGGGCGCGACGGCTCGGTGACGATCCATCAGGACGTCGATCTTTACGCGACCCGGCTCGGGCGCGGCGATACCTTCTTGCTGAAGCTTTCGCCCGGCCGCGGCGCGTGGGTCCAGGTGGTCGAGGGCGAGTTGATGGCCAACGGTGAGCGCCTTGACGCCGGAGACGGCCTCGCGATCGAAGACGCCAACTCGCTTCGCCTCGAAGCCCGAGACGACGTCCACGCGCTCGTCTTCGACATGGCGCTTTGAAGCGGTCGCTCGTCGGACCTTATCCTCCCCCATAGAACATTTGCGCGATGGGGGAGGGCTTCGGCGCGATAAATCGGAACCAACGTCGCGAGCGAAGCGTGGCGATCCAGGGGCCGCCGCCACAGCCCTACGATCCCCGGATCGCCACGACGCTTCACTCCTCGCCATGACGGCGCCATCAAATTACTCCCCCTTGTCGCCCTTACTGAACAAAAACGGCGCGACGTCGGAGACGACGGGAGCATCGCGATCCCGAAGGGCGCTGAGGGCGGAGAGGCCGACGCGCGGTGAGCAGGCCGTTGAGGACGCCCTCGCCCATGCGCGCCGAAATGCGCGGTGCGATCCCGTGGCCGACGATCTGCTGGATGAGGCTGTCGCCGACCGCCATGCCGCTGGTGATCGCGATATGAGCTTGGCGGCGGCGGCGATTTCCGCCTGCGCCTCGTATGAGGACCGCCTGTCCACGACGTTCATTCCTCTACGGCATGTCGCCAGATGAACGCTGATAATGTGACGGGCGTCACAGCCGCTGCCCTCGAAATAGGCCATTGTGGCGTCGCCACCCCTTCGAGCATCCTGAATTACTGTAGCGGTGGCGGATTTTTACAGTCGGCGCGCAGCGATCCTCGAGGGTCGCGGAAGGCGCTGCAAAGGAGGAGACATGGCCACCCGACCCCGAAGTGCATCCGATTCACACGAGTTCACTCTCGAAGTCCCGCTGGACGCATCGAAAGTGTCTGATTTCAGACCCGACCGGCCTGTCAAGGTCGTGGTCGTCAATAAGCGGGGAGAAACTCAAGACCGATTGGTCAACCTCGACGAGGCGGGCAAAGGGACTGCGTCGTTTAGCTTCAGCGACGCTCCGGGGTCGTTGCAGGTGCTGATGGGGCCGGAAACTGCTTCTGCGGCAGATTTGCAGCGTCTGCAGACGATTTCTGTTGGAGTGCCTGCGTCCTCATGGCGAGCGGGGAGAGAAGTCAGGCTCCCTGACGTGGCCATCTCCTCCTACTACTGGTGGTGGTGGTGGCATTGGTGCCGGAACTTCAAAGTCACCGGAAGGGTCTTATGCGCGAACGGCAGCCCGGTTGTGGGCGCGACCGTCTGCGCCATTGACGTTGACTACTGGTGGTGGTGGTCGTCGCAAGAACAGGTGGGCTGCGCCACGACGGACGCGACCGGATCGTTCGAGATTGACTTTACGCGGTGCTGCGGCTGGTGGCCGTGGTGGTGGTGGGAAACGCGCGAATGGCTGGTTGATCCCATTCTGGTCGATCAGATCACCACTTTTTTGAAGCAGAACGGCCAGTTCGCCAGGCTGCCGAGGGCGGTTCCCTCGCCCAGTCTTGCCGTCTTCCAGCCGCTGCTTGCGTCGGCAACGAGAGCGACTCGCGCCGACATTTCGACAAACCTGGCGAGAGTCCCGGCAGGCATTGTCAACCCCAATGTCGACCCTGCGGCGCTTGACAGCCTGCGCGAGCGGCTGGTGGCAGTATTGCCGAAGGGATTCCCGATCCCGATCTGGCCCTGGTATCCGTGGTTCCCGTGGAACAACTGCGACGCCAACATCATCTTCAAGGTGACCCAGGCGTGCGGCGGTCCAACCAATACCATCGTCAATGAGACGGTGAGCGACACGCGGTGGGACATCCCCACGACGCTCAACGTGACATTGACTGCCAGCGAGGGGGCCTGCTGCGCGTATAGTTGCGGCGATGACTGCCCCGCGGGCAATTGCATCGTGCCGAGCGATATATGCGAAATCAATGTTGGCTCGATCGGCGGCAACTACGGCGCGCCGGCGTGCACTACGGCGCAGGTCGGACTCTACGGTCCGGGATCTCAGGACCGTCCGTTTGCTGGCGTCGTGACCTTGTACGGCATATTTGGCGACGCAGTCGATGTGGATTATTACGAATTTCAGTACGCGACCTCGCAAGCTGGCCCGTACTCTCCACTCCCGCAAGCAGCGCTTGACACAATATATCGCCAGGTGTTGACCGGCGCGATATGGGCTACGGTTGCGTTCCCGCCTACCCCCATCAGCGATGGCTCAACCAACCACTACGTATACGAGACGATCGCCCACTACGAAGCCGCCAACGGAACGCAGATTTGGGATGCGATTTCGCACGACCTCCTGTTGGTGCTGAACTCGCTCAACGTCCTGACCAACGGTACTTACTATCTGCAGCTGGTGGCGTACACCCGTCCCGGAGCTTCGGGTAACCTGACCCTGTCGAACACCGACAACCCAGACCCAAAGAGCCAGGGGATTCTACTGACCTGCGCTCCGCCCATTGCAAACAACTGGTGGGCAATCGCGCTCGACAACCAGGCGCCCGGCGACACCGACCCGAGCGGCCAGCCGTGCGGTCTGCATATCTGCACCGATCAGCCGATTGCGGCCATTCTGCAAGTGGCCATTCTGCACAACGGCGTGGCCACGGTGATCAACGGATGCGACAACATCTGCATTGATCCTGGCGACTTGCTGCAGATCGACTTCGCGGCGTACGACCCGGACGCCTTCCTGTCGAGTTACACCTTTGAGCTGTTGTACGGGCTGGATCAGTCCGTAGACCTGTTGTGCTCAGCGCCGGCGCCATTCTGTTCGCCAGCGTTCTCAACCTGGACGCTGGCGAGCAGCCCGATCGCTCCGCCCTGGGCGCCGGCCGCCGCCCAGGTCGGCCCGAGCTACTCGCAGGCTTTGGGCCAAGGCGCGACCTCGCCCGCGTGGGGCGGAGGCTCGATGCGCCTGACGGTGGACGCGACCTCTGCGTTCCCGAAGACCTGCGCCTATCTGCTCCAGCTCAACGTCTACAAGCGACCGATCCAGAACTGCGACTCGGTCAACGACGAGCAAAACAACGTGAGCTTCGAGAGCTTCACGATCCAGGTAGGCTGCCCGCCGCCGGCAATTCAGTAGGGTTGCAGAGTGGTCCGGGTCCGCGGATGATCATGTGCGGACCCGGCCCTTCGTCTAACGGTGAGGCGTCCGGCGCGCGGGGCGTGGATGGGCATGCGGGCCGAAGATTGCGGAGATTGGCCAGGCAATCGACGGAGCCGTCCTTCGGCGCAAACGGTCATGGACACGATGGAATTCTGGATCAGGTTTGTCTTGGGCGTTCTCGCAACCTGGCGCGTGACGCATCTCCTCGCCAACGAAGACGGTCCGGCAGATGTGATCGTTCGGCTTCGCTCCCGCTTTGGCGACAGTCTGGCGGGGCAATTGATGGATTGCTTTAATTGTCTGAGCCTTTGGATTGCCGCCGTGGTAGCGATCTTTGTTGCTCGAAGTCCGCTAGAATGGCTTTTTGCCTGGCTGGCGCTCTCCGGCGCGGCTTGTCTGTTGCAGCGGTTTGGCGAGGAGCCTGTCGCGATTGAACCGATTTCAGAGCCCAGCGAAGGAGAAGCCAATCATGTGCTGTGGTCAGAAGCGCCAAGCTCTGGGGAGCTTCGGAACAACTCGCATAGTTCCGGTGAGGACCACCGATATGGCGAAGGCGCCAGCCGCGCGCTAACGCCGTTCGGGTTGCAGCGCCGCCGCTGGCGCTGAGCACGCCGGTAAACCTACGCTACCTCAGGAATTCGCCGATCCGCGTGCGCGGGGCGGGGAGCGGGCGGAGCTATGATTTCTCAACTTCGCGGCAGACCCAGGCCGTCGACCGCAGGGATTTGCACGGCTTGCTGCGCACCGGCCTCTTCCGTCAGGCCTGACGCGCATCCTATCTCGTTTTGCGCCATTTCTAGCTGGCGCGAGGTGTTGCTTCAGGAAAAGTGAAGCCGAAGCTCACTCCCCTTTGCCGCTGAACAGGAACGGCGCGACGTCGGAGACGCCTGGCGGCTTCGTCACCGCGAAGGGGGCCGGGCGGCAGACGGCGAGAGCGGATAGGCCGACGCGGGCCGTAAGCAGGCCATTGAGCACGCCCTCGCCCATGCGCGCCGAAATGCGCGACGCAATCCCATGGCCGACGATCTGCTGGACGAGGCTGTCGCCGACGGCCATGCCGCCGGTGATCGCGATATGGGCGCCAATCGAGCGGGCGAGCTTGATCAGGCCGAGGAGTCCGGGCCGGCCGCCGTAAATCTCGGCGATCCGGCGCACGAGCCGCACGATCTGGGCGGCGACGAAGATCACGTCGAGGACGGCGCGCGGGCTGATCGCGGTCACGAGCGAGACCCGCTTGGCGGCGGCCGCGATCTCGGCTTGCGCCCTCTCGTCCAGCGGCCGGAGCAGCGCCCGCTCGGCGACGTCGATGAGGTCGCGCCCGTCGATGATGGCGCGTGCGGCGTCTTCGGTTTCGGCCCGCGCGCGGGCCGTTTCCGGCCGGTTGCGGTAGAGCGCGACGAGCTGGCCGACGAGTTTCCGCGCCGCATCGCGGTCGTCGGTGGCGCGGGCCTCGGCGAAGGCCACATGCATCTCGGCGATCCGGGTCTGGCGGGAGACGGCGACGACCTCGCGCGTGATGAGCCCGACGAGGCCGACAAGAAAAAGGACCCCGAAGGCGAGGCCGATGATTCCAAGCGATTCGGCCTTGGCGAACAGGCCCTCGATCAGGTTGGTCGTCCAGAGCCCGAAGGCGAGCGAGGCGAGTCCGGCGACGCCCGCCCAGAGGAGGCTCCCGAGGCTGAAGCGCCAGCGCGAGAGGAGGCCCGACTTCTGCGCCGCCTCGACCTGCCGCTCCGCTTCGTCGATGCGCGCCGGCGCGGTCGAGGCGGGGATCGGCTGGTGCTGCGACTGGATGATCGCAGCGGGCGACGGGGGGCCAGGCGCGTCATCGACTGCGATGCGCTGGTCGTCGAGCCGGAAGGCGCGGGGCCGGGGAGGGCGGGGGGTCATGCGAGGCGATCCCCGAACAGGAACTGAAGGGCGCGGTCAAGCCGGATTTGCGGCGCGGGCTGGCCCGGCGCCGTCAAGGGCGGGCGGAAACGCACGAACCGCCAGTCGTTGTCCGCCTCCGCAAGCGCGATCGCCTCGCCCTTGAAGATCGACGTCGGGTCAGCCGGCAGTTCGCCGGGAAAGACGGCCGCTTCGGCCACGCCGTCGAAGACCTGGCCGCCGATTGTTTCGCCCTTCTCCGGCACGCCGATGATCGCCGGCAGCGTCTCGCGGCCGTGCCTGATTTCGGCCTCGCGGGTCGCGCGGATCGCCGCGAGCGCGATCACGTCGATTGTCGCGCCGACCCCTTCGGCGCGGGCGATGGCCTTGGCGGTCAGCGCGCGCAGGATCGCCTCAAGCCGGTCGTGACTCGTGTGATGCAGATGGTCGGCCTTGGCGGCGGCGAACAGGATGCGGTCGATGCGCGGGCGAAAGATCGAGGCGAAGCTTGACGACCGCCCGGCGCGAAAGGCGCGCAACACCTCGGAGAGCGCGTGTTCAAGATCGCTGAGCGCCGCGGGCCCTGAGTTCAGCGCCGTCAGGGCGTCGACCAGGACGATCTGCCGGTCGAGCCGGGCGAAATGATCACGGAAGAACGGCTTCACGACGTGCGACTTATACGCCTCGTATCGCCGCTCCATCATCGCGGCGAGCGAACCGGAGACGATCGTATCGCCTTCGCCGAGCGGGATCGGCGCGAAGGTCAGCGCCGGCGAGCCTTCGAGGTCGCCCGGCATGAGGAAGCGCCCGGGCGGCAGGGTCGAGAGCGCGTAGACGTCGTCGCGCGCTTTCCTCAAATAGGCGGTGAACCGTTCGGCGATGTCGCGCGCTGTGTCTTCGTTAGCTTCAGCGTGCGGGTCGAGGCCTGTCAGCGCTGCGCGCCAGCCGGCCGAAAGCGGCGCTCGGGCGGGCGTCTCGCTGGCGCTCAGCGTCTCGCGCGCCCATTGGGCGTAGCTTTTGTCGAGGAGCGGCAGATCAAGCAGCCATTCGCCCGGATAGTCGACGAGGTCGATCGTGAGGCTCGAGGGTTTCGAACTCCATGCCGAGGCGCTCTCGAATTCGATCGTCAGGCGCAGCTGCGAAATGCGCCGGGTCGATTGCGGCCAGAGTCGGTCGGGTCCGGTGAGGCTCGCGAGATGCTCTTCGTAGGCGAAGCGCGGCACGGCGTCGTCCGGCTGCGGCTCGAGCCGCGCCCGGGTGATGCGTCCCTCGGCCGAAGCGGCGAGCACCGGCAGCCGCGCGCCCGCGACGAGGTTGCTGACCAGCGCAGTCAGGAACACCGTCTTGCCCGAGCGCGACAGGCCCGTCACCCCGAGACGCAGCCGCCCGCCGGCAAAGTAATCGCCGAGCGAGCGGGCAACGAGCCCGGCCTCGAACACGAGATCGGTGAAAATCGACAAGGCGGGGTCCGCGGGGAAATCAACGCGCCTATTTAGGAAGCGCGGGCCCGTTTGGACAGAGGGTCAATCGGTGCCGGCCTCAAGTTCTGCGGGGGTGAGAAAGAGCGCGAGAAGCCCGGACTTGCGCTCGACGTCGATCCAGTGCCGGACGCGGAAATCGAGCGCAGCCACCCCGCAGGTCGGAAATTTTGCCGCCATGCGGCGCAGCTCCAAATGGGCGCCGGACCCCGCCAGCGACGCGGCGAGATCGCCAAGGCCGGGATTGTGCCCGACGAAAGCGATCCGGACGCGTGAATCAGCGATTGCCCGCGTTCGCTGAAACAGCATGTCGCCGGTCGCGTCATAAAGGCCAAGCTCTTCCTGAAGCCCGACCTTGCGCGGCCACTGGGAGGCGAAGATCTCGGCCGTCTCCTTGGAGCGCGCTGCGCCGGAATGGATGAGAACGTCCGGCAGCATGTTCTTTTCCACAAGGACGCTTGCGACCCGGCGCGCGTCGTCGCGCCCGCGGGCTGTCAGCGCGCGATCGTAGTCGTCTCGCCCGACGGCGGGCTCGGCTTTGGCGTGACGAATGAGAAACAACCGGCGCATGAGTCAAGATTGCTTGACACCCGAGCAAATCGCAAGCGGGGGCGATGTCGAAGGGGGAGGCTGTGGATGGGAGGCGCGCTAGCTAGCTCCGTTCGAGGCCGGCCAATCGTAATCCGGAAGACGGAGCGTATCGGTGATCTCCCGGCCGAAAGCGAATCTCGCGACCGCGGGAATAGCGCAGGCGTTGACCACCTGGTTTCGCAGGAAGAGGCCCCACGCAGTCCTAGGCGCGAACGCGGCGGAAAAGCGCTCGGCGCCCTTCTGCTTGGTGGCGATGAACGGGCGCAGCAGCCGTTCATAAGCCTGGAACGCCGCACTGTAGTCTCCGCCAGCTTTATAAAGCTCGCCTGCGAGCACGTAGGCTGCGGTCATCGCCAGCGCCGATCCCTGGCCGGCCATCAGCGAGACGCAGAAGGCCGCGTCTCCGACTAGCGCGACGCGGTCGTTCGACCAGCTGTTGATTTTGATCTGGCTGACGCGATCGAAGTAAAGCTCCGTGACATCGTCGAGACGACCCAGGATCTGAGCGCATTCCCACTGTCCCGATCCGAACTTCGTCCGCAAGATCGCCCGCTGCGCCGCGAGATCGTGCGGCGGCGGCCCGGGACCGACATCGGCGAAGACGAACAGGAAGAGCGTCTGGTCGTCCCTCAGCGCCACCCGCCCGACCATCCGCTCGGGTTCATTGTGGATGACGTAAATGTCTTCGTCGCGAGGACGATAACCTTGGACCTCGAACGCGGCGATGCTGTAGCCGAGCGGCTTCTCAAACTGAGCCTGCGGACCGAAGGCCAGCCTGCGGACATTCGAAGAAAGACCATCCGCGCCGATCAGGAGGTCGAAGTCGTGGTCGCCCGCATGGCGGAATTGGACTCGCACAGAATTGGTTTGTTTCCGGAGGGAGACGACCTCGTCGTCGAACAGAACCTCGGACGAGGAACTCGCCGCTTCGAACAACAACTGTGAAAGGTCGCTCCGTCGAAGCGTGATGAAGCGGCCTCCGGTCAGAGCGTCGAACGCCTTCATACCGAATCCTGCGAGGCGTTGGCCTTGGCTGCCGACGACGCGGAGCTCGCGAATGTGGTAGCCGGTCGAACTCGAGACCCGCGGCCAATCCCATCCGCTCGGCAATGTCGTAGCCTAGGCCCCAAAAGTCGATGACGTAGCCGCCTGTCCTGAGCTTAGGCGCGCGCTCGACAATCGTCGTCTTGAAACCCGCCGCATTGAGCCAGAAGGCGAGCGTCGGCCCGGCGATTCCGGCGCCCGAAATGAGGACGGTCTTCGAGGCCATCGAAGCGCGCTATCACCGCGGACGGGCCAAACTAAGATCAATTCTTGACGGCGCCGCGCTCGCTAAATGCGCCGGAACTTCCCCTACCGCTCGCGGCGGCTCAGGAACGCCAGTTTCTCGAACAGATGCACGTCCTGTTCGTTCTTGAGCAGCGCGCCGTGGAGCGGAGGGATCAGCTTCTTCGTCTCGCGCTCGCGCAAAGTCTCCGCCGAGACATCCTCGTTGAGGAGGAGCTTCAGCCAGTCGAGCAGCTCCGAGGTGGTCGGTTTTTTCTTCAGACCCGGCGTCTCACGCAAGGTGAAGAAGGAGCGCATCGCTTCCTCGACCAGCCTTGGCTTCACCGAAGGAAAGTGCGATTCGACGATTGCGCGCATGGTCTCGGCGTCGGGAAAGCGGATGTAATGGAAGAAGCACCGGCGCAAGAATGCGTCCGGCAATTCCTTCTCGTTGTTCGACGTGATGATGACGATCGGGCGGAGTTTCGCCCGCACGGTTTCGCCGGTCTCGTAGACGTGAAACTCCATCTGATCGAGCTCGAGCAGGAGATCGTTGGGGAATTCGATGTCCGCCTTGTCGATCTCGTCGATCAGCAGCACCGGCCGGGTCGGCGAGGTGAACGCCTCCCACAGCTTGCCCCGCCGGATGTAGTTGGCGATGTCGGAGACGCGCGGGTCGCCCAGCTGGGAGTCCCTCAGTCGCGAGACGGCGTCGTACTCGTAGAGGCCCTGTTGCGCGCGCGTGGTCGACTTGACGTGCCAGGCGATGAACGGGGCGCCGATGGCGTCGGCGATCTCCTGCGCCAGCAGGGTCTTCCCGGTGCCTGGCTCTCCCTTGACGAGCAGCGGGCGCTCAAGCGCAATCGCCGCATTGACGGCGGTCTTGAGTTCGTCGCCCGCGACGTAAGTCTTCGTACCCTCGAAACGCATCTCAACCGAACCCTCGCGATGGCCAGACAAAACGGCCGGTCAAGCCATCGCGCCCTTCACGGTCTCGATGAGCTGCTTGAGCGTAAAGGGTTTCGGCAGAAAGACAAACTCCTGGTCTTCCGGCAGCGTGCGCGCGAAAGCGTCGTCGGCATAGCCCGAGACAAAGACGATCTTCGCCATGAAGCCGCGGCGGCGCAGCTCTGTCAGCATGGTCGGCCCGTCCATTTCCGGCATGATCACGTCGGAAACGATGAGATCGATCGATCCGCCGGCTTCCTCGGCGACGCGCAGCGCGTCGACCCCGGATTCGGCCTCGAGCACGGTATAGCCGCGCGAGGAGAGGGCGCGCGCGGCGAAGGCCCTGACCGCCTCCTCGTCCTCGACCAGGAGAATGGCGCCGCGGCCGGTGAGATCGGCCGCCGGTTTGGGGGCTTCCTTCTTCACCGGCTCGTCGGGTTCGTCGCCGACGAGGCGCGGCAGGAGAATGCGGAATGTGGCGCCGTCCCCTGGCTCGCTTTCGCAGAAGATATAGCCGCCCGTCTGCTTGACGATGCCATAGACCATCGAGAGGCCGAGGCCGGTGCCCTTGCCGACCTCTTTCGTGGTGAAGAAGGGCTCAAAAATCTTCGCGCGCACCTCGGCGGGAATGCCATGTCCATCGTCCTGGACTTCAATGAGCACATAGTCGGCAGGAGCGAGCGCCATCTCCTTGAGGTCGCGGCATTCGGAAGCCGGAAAGTTGCGCGTGCGCAGCGTGATCCGGCCGCCCTCGTTCATCGCGTCGCGCGCGTTGACGACGAGATTGACGATGACCTGTTCGAACTGGTTGAGGTCGGCCTTCACCAGCCAGAGATCGCGCCCATGCACGACATCGAGCTGGATCGTCTCGCCGACGAGCCGGCGCAGCAGCATCTGGAGCTCGGAAAGGACGTCGTTGAGCTGCAGCGTCTGCGGGCGAAGCGTCTGGCGGCGCGAAAATGCGAGCAGCTGCCGCACCAGACCCGCCGCCCGGTTGGCGTTCTGCTTGATCTGCATAATGTCCTGAAAAGACGGATCGGTCGGGCGGTGGTTGGCGAGCAGGAGGTCGGAGTAGCCGATAATGGCGGTCAGCACGTTGTTGAAGTCATGCGCGACGCCGCCCGCGAGCTGGCCGATCGCCTGCATCTTCTGGCCTTGCGCGAGGTTCTCCTGCAGCGTGCGCTGCTCTGTCGTATCGAGCGCGAAAATGATCGCGTTCGCTCCTTCGTCGCTGGCCGGATCGGCGGCAGAGACGAAGAGGCGCGCCGAATGCGCGGCGCCTGCGCCTTCGAGCGACACGTCGAGCGGCGCAATGTCGCTCCGACCCTGAACGGCCGCGTCGATCGCGGCGTGCATCGCCGCGTGATCGCGCTCGGCGACGATGGCGAAGATCGAAGGCCGCCCTGCCACTAAATTCGTCTTCAGCGCGTCTGGCGCCAGCCGCACGAAGGCGGCGTTTGGACGCAACAGCCCGCCCGAGGCGTCGACCGATGCAATCGCCACCGGGGTCGAGTTGAAGATGCGCGCAAAACGCACTTCTGCGGCGCGCAGATCCTCCTCGCCTCTGATCTCGCCCGGCGCGCGGTTGATAACCAGCGATCGCGAGGGGCCGGGCGCGCCGTCGCTGGAAAAGGCGACCTTATGAAAGATGCGCGCGGGAACCACCCGTCCCCGGCGCGGCTTCAGATCGACGTCGAACTGTTGCGTCGTCACTTCACCCGGCCGGCCGGACACCAACGACAGCATCGCGCCGCCGTCTCCGGCGATGATGTCGTCCACCTTGAGCTGGCCGGGCGCGAACTGCGCGAGATCGCAATCGAGCCAGGCGGCGAGCGTTGCGTTCATATGGACGATCGCGCCGTCCGGCTCGGCCGAAAAGAAGCCGGCGGGAGCATGATCTAGATAGTCGATGGCGTGCTGGAGATCCTGGAAAAAGGTCTCGTGGCGGCTGTGTTCGCGGGTTTCGTCCGATACGGTCCAGACCGTCAGTCCGGCCCTGGCCGCGCCCTCGAGGGGACGCACGCGAATACGATACCAGGCCACGTCCCCTTCGCCATTGGGCGGCGGCGCGACGCGCAACTCCTCACTTGCGCGGCCCCCCGATTTAGCCGCCTGCGAGAGCCGATAGACGGATTCCGAAACGTCTGGCGAACCGGTGAAGAGACGCTCCACGGATCTCAGGTCGCCGCCCGCGGGAGCGCCCGACAGAGCGCGATAAGCTCCATTAGCGTAAAGAATGCGTGACTCTTGGTCGGTCACCAGGAGACCGTCCGGGCTTGAATCGGCGATCGCCCTGGTTGTGTCGAAGCGCGCCGCGCGGGCCGGGATCTGCAGCAGGCCAACCGCAAAGAGCAGCAGCCCCAGAACGCCGCAGGCCGCCAGCGCGACCAGCATCCACGACAAAATCATCCTGCTTGTCTCGCCAGGCGCGACCCAGAGCGCCCCGATCGAGAGGGCGAGGCAAAGAACCAGAACCGTCAGGGCGAACGGGTCGATGGTCCGCTCGATTTGGTCCACCGGAGGCGCCGGCGTCGATTTCATCAGAGGATCAAACCCCAAGGACAGGCTTTCCCAGCGCGCCGAGTTGCTCGCAACGGGTCTCTTGCTAGCATGCAGGCCTTTCGAAGTCTCGAAGGCGCGCGGCCTGATCGAGGCCAAAACGGGGCGACAGCCGCAGTTTTCAACGGGATCGCGTTTTGTTATGAGTGTCAGCCCGGCTTGTCTCGAGCCGCTGGTCAAAGCGCCGACCTTGCAAGGCTTAAAGGTTTTGCGGGGCCAACTTTTCACCGCATGCGCTCTGGTTGTTTCGCGACGGGGGCCGTCGCCGCTCCGGAGGGCACGGATTTGGTTTGCGCGGTCGGCGCGGCGCGAACGTTGGATGTGGCATGCAGTGGTTAAGTAATCTTCCATTCTCCGACAACCCCATGGTCCAGGTCGGATTCCTCGTGGCCTGCGGCCTCGCCGCACTGGTGGTTTTGGCGATTTTGTACCGATTCGTGTTCGCCCATCGGTTGCGCGTCCCGGGGGGACGGACCAGACAGCCGAGACTGGGTCTCGTGGACGCGTTCAGCCTCGACGGGCAGAGGCAGCTTGTGTTGGTGCGGCGCGACAACGTCGAGCATCTGATTATGATCGGCGGCCCGAACGACGTTCTGGTCGAATTGCAGATCAATCGCGCGCTTGCCGCGGCCCGCGAAAGCAATCTGGCCCCGCCGGCCCAGTCCAAGCCTGCGCCGCCGCGCCGGACAGAACCGCTCCCGGCCGTCCCCCCAGTCTCCGCGCCCCCAGCTGCCGCGCCCCAGGTCCCCGTCGCGCCCCCGGCGGCGAAAGATCCCGCTCCCCGGCCTCAGCCGGCCGCTCCTGTTGCAAGGGCGGTCGGGGGCGAAGTCCGGCCGATCCGGCCGCAAACCGTTACGTTGACCCCGGCGGCGTCGGCGCCGGAAGCGTCACAGCCTCCGGCCCCGGTTGCGCATGGGCCCGTTGCGCAGCCCGCTCCCCCGGCAGCTGCGTCGAAAGCTCACGAACCCGGCGCTCATCCGATCCAGGGCCAGCCTCAGCCGCGTCCGCTGCCGGCCCGACCCGCGATGCCGCCCCCGATCACCCCGATGGCCGCGACCGGCGGAAGGGCGACCGTGAGCCCTCTCCCGGGCAAACATATTCAGGCAGCTCCGCCGGTCCCCGCCCCTGCCGCAGCGCCGCCGTCGCCTATCCCCGACGCCGCCTCCGGCCCGCACCCCGGTCCGCAGACGCGCGCGACGGCTCTTCCAAGAGAGCCGGAAAAAGAACCGGCGCGCGCCGCATCCGCAACCATCCCGCTCGCAGCCCCCGCGAAGGCGGCAGGTCCGCCGGTCGCGCCCGCAGCGATGATTGTGAAGGCCGAACCTAAAATCGGAAACCCCAAGCCGCAGGGCGCCGAACCCCCGCCGTCGATGGACCGTCAGCCGACCGCGCCCGGCGCGGACCCCCCGCTAGTTGAAAAGCCGCCGCCCAAGGCGGAGGACCCGTTTGGCGGTCTCGAGTCGCTGGAAGCCGAAATGGCGCGCCTGCTGGGACGTGAAAAACAGGGCTGAATCCGCGCTTCTATTCTTCCAGTGGACCACCGAACGCGCCGGCCGGACGGGGCTATTCGTCCCGGTAGATCTTCTCGCGTCGCTCGTGGCGCTCCTGCGCCTCGACTGAAAGCGTAGCGATGGGGCGTGCGTCGAGCCGTCGCAGCGAGATCGGATCGCCTGTTTCCACGCAATAGCCGTAGGTGCCGTCCTCGATCCGCGCGAGCGCGGCCTCGATCTTGGAGATCAGCTTCCGCTGCCGGTCTCTAGCGCGCAGCTCGATCGCACGGTCGGTCTCCGAGGACGCGCGGTCGGCGATGTCGGGATGATTCTCGCTTTCCAGCTGGAGGACGGCGAGCGTATCACGGCTCTCGGCCAGGATCGCTTCCCTCCAGGCGATCAGCTTACGCCGGAAATACTCGCGCTGGCGCTCGTTCATGAACGGTTCGGCGTCCGACGGCTTGTAGCTTTCAGAGGCGACATCGTTCATGAGTGATTCCTGTCCCAAGATGGAATTTTGCGGCCTTATAGCGATCCGCCGACGAAGGAACAATGACTATTGTCGGGGCGCCGCGGCGCCGCTGGAACAGGATTTACACGGGCGCTTTGGCCCGCCGCATTTTGACGCAGCCGGCTTGCCAGACGAAACTCTCCGCTTCACTTTGTCGGCGGTGTTTTGGTCTCGCTAGCCTCTGTGAAGGGAGGGTTCTTTCCATGTACAAGCGCATCATTCTTGCGGTCGATCTCGCCGAGACGTCGAGTGCGCCCAAGGGGCTCGAGCAGGCGCTTGAACTGGCGAAATTCGGCGGCGGCGCGTTGAGACTGGTCAATGTTCAGCCGGTGGTGCCGGCGACGTTCATGGAATACGCGCCCGCTGATTTCGATATGGAGCAGGCCAAGCGCGCGAAGGAGGCGCTCGACGCGATCGTCGCGAGCATCGATCTGCCGGCGGAGCGCAAGGGAGCCGCAACGCGCGCGGGCGGCATCTATCACGAGCTCCTGGAGGAAGCAGCGGACTGGGGCGCCGATCTCATCGTCGTCGGGTCCCATCGGCCGGTGATGAGCGACTATCTGCTCGGCTCGAACGCCAAGACGATCGTGCGCCACGCGCAATGTTCCGTGCTGGTGGTGAGGGAGTGATTCGACTTCAGGCCGCGAGCGCCCGCATGGCGGCCTCGACGCCGTCGGGGGTCAGCGGAAACATCCGGCGCTGAAAGAGGTCGGCGATCATCATCGTCGAGTGCGAATAGCTCCAATGATTCTCGGGCGTCGGATTGATCCAGACCGTGCGCGGCCAGGCGAAGAGCGCGCGCTCGAGCCAGATCCTGCCGGGTTCGGGGTTGAGATGTTCGACTGAACCGCCCGGTGAGACGATTTCATACGGGCTCATTGAGGCGTCGCCGACGAAGACGACGCGATAGTCGCGGCCATAGGAATTGATGAGGTCGCGCGTCGAAACGCGCTCCTCCGCGCGACGCCGGTTGTTCTTCCAAACGGTCTCATAAAGGCAATTGTGGAAGTAGAAATGCTCAAGCCGCTTGAACTGGCTCTGGGCGGCGGAAAAGAGCTGTTCGGCCGCCTCGACGTGCCAGTCCATCGAGCCGCCGACATCCAGAAACAGCAGCACCTTGACCGCGTTGCGTCGCTCGGGCCGAAGCTTAACGTCGATAAAGCCTTTGTCGGCGGTCGAGCGGATGGTGCCGTCGAGGTCGAGCTCCTCGGCCGCGCCCTCGCGCGCAAACCGCCTGAGCCGCCTCAGCGCAAGCTTGATGTTTCGCGGTCCGAGCTCCGCGTCGCCGTCGAAATCCCTGAACTCGCGCTTGTCCCAGACCTTGACGGCGCTGCCCCGCCGCCCCTTGTCCTGGCCGATGCGCACCCCCTCGGGATGGTCGCCATAGGCGCCGAAGGGCGACGTCCCGCCGGTCCCGATCCATTTCGAGCCGCCCTGATGGCGCTCCTTCTGCTCCGCCAGACGCTGGCGTAGAGTTTCCATCAGCTTTTCGAAGCCGAGCCTTTCGATCTCCGCCCGCTCCTCAGGGCTCAGATACTTTTCAGCCAGCCGGCGCAGCCATTCCTCCGGCAGTTCCTTGGCCTCGACAGCGGCGGAGACCGAGAGCACGCCCTTGAACGTGTGGGCGAAGACGACATCAAACCGGTCGAGATTGCGCTCGTCCTTGACCAGGAGCGCGCGAGAAAGCCGATAGAACTCGTCAACCGACTTCTCCGCGAGGTCGCCCTCCAGGGCGCGCATCAGGTCGAGATACTCGCGCGGGGTGACCGGCACGTGCGCCTGGCGCAGATTGGCGAAGAAAGTCAGAAACATTGAGGGTAATTCTAGCGCGGCCGCCTGCCGCCATGCAATGCTTGCGCCGGCCGAAACGAGGAGCTTCATGGCCGCAGTCGTCGAGCGTCAGACGTTCATCCTGCCGCGGGCGGTAGCGCCCGACGTCGAGGTTTTTGCGATCGGCGACATTCATGGCCGCGCCGATCTCCTGCGCGCGCTTCTCGACGAAGCCGCCGGCGAGCCGCGGCGGCGCGAGAGACGCGTCCTCGTCTTCCTCGGCGATCTCGTCGACCGCGGTCCGGACAGCCTCGGCTCAATCGATCTTGCGATCGCCGCCTCGAAGCAGGTCGGCGCCCAGGAATCGATCGGGCTGATGGGCAATCACGAGGCGATGATGCGGCTGGCGCTCGACGTCAGCGCGCCCTGGGATGTCGCGCTCGATGCACTCGCGAACTGGCTTCGCAACGGCGGCGCCGCGACCGTCCGGCAGTTTCAGGATTTCGAAGTGACGCCGGGCGGCGCCGAGGAGCTTCTGACAGTCATCCGGGTCGCCGCGCCTGAGCGGGTGCGCAGCTGGCTCGCAAGCTTGCGCTCCCATTGGCGGTCGCAGGGAGTGCTCTTCGTCCATGCGGGGGTCAATCCGCGGATCGACCTCGAAGCGTTCCTGGCGGCGCCGTGGAACACGCCGCTCACCGAACTCGACGAGGACACGCACTGGGCCTGGGTGCGGTGGCCGTTCCTCGAGTGTACGCCAGGGCCAAAGGGCTATGGCGGCTTTTTCGTCGTGCACGGCCATACGCCCAACGACGCCCGGCGGAACGCCTCGCACGAGGATCAGATCGCCCGCTTTCGTCTCAACCTCGACGCGGGCTCGGGGCTCACGGGGCTCGCCAAGATGGCTGTTTTCCGAGGCGACGAGGTCAAGATCATGACGGCGCTCGGGCCTACCAACCGGATGCTGGACAGAGAGTAAGCGGGGCGCTGATCCGCTCTGCGGGTTGTTTCCTCGCGGCCGCAGTTGACACGTTCCGCCCATGCTTCCCATGAAGGACCTTCGGCGATCGGGGCAGAGCGCGCATGCGGACGTGGATCAGGGACCCTCTGGCGATTCTCGGCGAGGGCGCGGAGCGCGGGCTCATTGTCGAGGGGACGCGCATCGCCGCGTGCGTCGAGCGCGGCGAGACGCCCGAGCGGGTCGACGCCGTTTTCGACGCCTCGCGCCATGTCGTGCTGCCCGGCCTCGTCAACACGCACCATCATTTCTACCAGACGCTGACCCGCGCCCATCCGTCGGCAATCAACAAGGCTCTCTTTCCCTGGCTCCTCGCGCTCTATCCGATCTGGTCGCGGCTGAAGCCGAGCCACCTCCGCATCGCGGCCCGTCTCGCCCTGACCGAACTTCTGCTCTCGGGCTGCACGACGGCGGCGGACCACCACTATCTCTATCCGGCCGGGCTCGAGAATGCCGTCGACATCGAGGTCGAGGAGGCGCTCAGCCTCGGCATGCGCATGACCGTCTCGCGCGGCTCGATGAATCTTTCCATCAAGGACGGCGGCCTGCCGCCCGACAGCGTCGTGCAGGACGAAGACACGATTCTCGCCGACAGCGAACGCGTGCTGAAGCTGTTTCACGACCCGAAGGCAGCGGCCCGGATTCGGGTGGCGCTCGCGCCCTGTTCGCCGTTCTCGATCTCGAAAACGCTCATGAGCGAGAGCGCGCGCCTTGCCCGGCGCTACGACTGCCAGCTGCACACCCATCTCTGCGAAACCGACGACGAGGAGCAATACTGCCTCAAGACGTACGGCCTGAGGCCGGTCGATCTCCTGGAGGAGACGGGCTGGATGTCGAGCCGCGTCTGGCTCGCGCACGGCATCCATTTCAACGCGGAGGAGATCGCGCGGCTCGGCAAGGCGGGCGTCGGAATATGTCATTGCGCGGCCTCGAACATGGTGCTGGCCTCCGGCATCTGCCGGACGTGCGAACTGGAGGCGGCGGGCTCGCCGGTGGGGCTCGGCGTCGACGGCTCCGCCTCCAACGATTCCTCGAACATGATGGAGGCTGTGCGCCACGCGCTGATGATCGGGCGCCTGCGCTACGGCGCGGACAGAGTGACCCATCTCGACGTGTTGCGCTGGGCGACCGAAGGCTCTGCGCGCTGCCTCGGGCGCTCCGACATCGGCAAGATCGAAGCGGGCCGCGAGGCCGATCTGGCGCTCTTCACGCTGGACGAGGCGCGCTTCTCCGGCGCGCACGATCCCATCGCCGCGCTCGTGCTCTGCGGCGCCCATCGGGCCGACCGGGTGATGATCGCGGGCGAATGGCGGGTTCTCGACGGCGAGCCCGTCGGGCTCGACCTCCGTGCGCTGATTGCGGAGCATAAGTCCGCGGCGCGCGATTTTGCGTGATGACGGCTGAATTTTCATCGGCCGCCAAGCGGGCCGCTCTGCGGCACGATGCGGTTCGGCGGCAGACGTTTGCCGCCGTTCGAAAAGGGGAAGCCGTGACAATGGCGGGAACGGTTCGTCCATGACGGCGTCCCTGTTCATCCTGTTCGTCGCCTCGATCTGGGCCGGCGCCCAGAACGCGCTGGCGGGCGGCGGGTCGTTCATCACCCTGCCGTCGCTGATGCTGACCGGCATGGACGCGCGCGCGGCGAACATCACTTCGACCGTCGCGCTGTTCCCGGCGCAGCTGGTGACGGGGTTCACCGGACGGTCAGACGCCATGAGCCCGCCGGGCCTGCCGATGAGGACGCTCTTCCTCATCAGCCTGATCGGCGGGGCTCTCGGGGCGTTGATCCTGCTCTTGACCCCGCCGGCGGTTTTCGCCCACCTCGTCCCGTGGCTGGTGCTGTTCGCGACCGCGCTCTTCGCGTGGGGCAGCTTCTTTCGCAAACCCCCGCATCCGGGCGAAGCCCATCTGCCGCCCTGGGGCGCGGCCATCGTGCAATTCTTCATCGCCATCTATGGCGGCTATTTCGGCGGCGGCATCGGCCTCCTGATGATGGCCTCGCTCACGATGACGGGCCTTGCGGTGCGCAACGCCGGGGCGAGCAAGAACATTCTCGCGGGCGTCATGAACGCATCCGCCGTCGCGATCTTCGCACTGTCCAGCGACGTCCACTGGATCCAGGCCGCCGTCACCGCCATTGGCGCCTCGTTCGGCGGCTGGGCCGGCGCCCTGATGCTGAAGAGCGTCAACGAGAGGCTCTTGAAACTGGCGGTCGTCGCAATCGGCGTCTTGCTGACGGTCGGGCTTTTCTGGAAAGCGCCGTAGCCGTAAGGTGTGCTCGCGCGGAGACCGACGAGACATGAATCCTGAGCTATTCACCGCCTTTGTCCTGATCACCATAGTGCTGATCATCACGCCCGGCCCGATCGTCACGCTCATCATTTCGACTGGTGCCACCCAAGGCTCCCGGGCTGCGCTGACGACGGTCGCAGGCACGACGCTTGGCAATGCGCTCTTGCTCACGGCGATCGCCTTGGGGCTCGGCTGGGTGCATGCCCATGCCGACCTCTTGTTCACAGCGCTGCGCTGGACCGGCGCGACCTATCTCGTCTGGCTTGGCGTACAGGCGTGGCGGCATGCTGGAAAGGGCGACCGCGAAATCGCCGACACCGGGCAGGCCCGGTTCGTGCGGGGCGTCCTGGTCGCGCTCTCGAATCCCAAGACGATCGTTTTCTTCACCGCCTTTCTGCCGCAGTTCATCGACCCGCGCTTGGCGGCCGGGCCGCAGTTGGCCGCGATGTGCGTCGTCTCGGTGGTGCTGGCCGGGGCGTCGGATTCCGCCTGGGCGATCGCGTCGGGCTTGGGACGCGCATGGTTCATGAAGCCCGCTCGGGCGAAAATGCTCGGCCGACTGTCCGGAACCGTTCTGATCGGCGGCGGCTTATGGCTTTCTTTGGCCAGACGCCAGAGCTGACGGGGTGCGCTCCCAGACCCTCACCTCCGCGCGACGTCCGCCGCCTGAGCGCCCGCGCCTCGATCGACAGCGTCGCGTTGGTCACGAGGCCGATCGCAATGAGTTCTTGGAGGAAACAACGATGGTCCGTCGCCTCGTCGATATTTCCGCGCCCCTTCAGAACGACGTCGTCGCCGACCCGCCGGGGTTCGGCCCCAAGATCGAATACACCGACCACCAGCAGAGTCTCGCCGGAGATTCTCTCCTTCTTTCCCGGGCTCAAGCGGGAAGATCTGCCAGACGGGCAGGGCTGGGCGGTCGAGCGCGTGCAGCTTTCCACCCACAACGGCACGCATCTCGACGCGCCCTGGCACTATCATCCGACGATGAACGAGGGCGAGAGGGCGTGGACGATCGACGAGGTTCCGCTCGAATGGTGCTTCCAGCGCGGCGTCAAGCTCGACTTCCGCCATTTCGCCGACGGCTATGTGGCGACCGCCGCCGACGTCGAGGCCGAGCTCAAGCGGATCGGCCACATATTGCAACCCCTCGACATCGTCGTCGTCAACACCAGCGCCGGCGCCGCCTACGGCAAGCCCGACTATCTGGCGCGCGGCTGCGGCATGGGCGCCGAAGCGACGCTCTACCTGCTTCAGCGCGGCGTGCGCCTGACCGGCACCGACGGCTGGAGCTGGGACGCGCCTTTCGTCCATACCGCCAGGCGTTACGCGCAAACCCGCGACGCCTCGATCATCTGGGAGGGCCACAAAGCCGGGCGCCGCATCGGCTACTGCCATATCGAGAAACTGCACAATCTCGCGGCGCTGCCTTCGACAGGCTTCATGGTCTCGTGTTTTCCGGTGAAGATCGAGCGCGCCTCGGCCGGCTGGACGCGGGCGGTCGCGATCATCGAAGCGTGATCGGCCGAGGGCGCGATCGGTCTTCAGAATGCCGCCTTTGGGCGACAAGAGCGCCTGATCTCGATCCATTCGGAGGGCGACCGGTGAAAGTCTTTCCGCCGCCCCGCGTCGTCGGCGCCTACAATCCCGTCCTGCGCACCGTCCACTGGCTGATGGCGCTGCTGATTTTCGTCGCGCTCCCGCTTGGCGTATGGGCGACCCAACTGCCGCGCGGCGACTTTCGCTCGGAGGTGCTGTTCGTCCATAAGTCGTTTGGGATCACGGTGCTTGCGCTTGTGGTCCTGCGCATTGTCACCCGGCTGATCGTCGGCGCTCCCGCATACGCGCGGCCGTTGGGAAGACTCGTGCAAGCCGCCGCGGGGTCGGGGCATCTCGCCCTCTACGCCCTGATGATCGCAATGCCGGTCAGCGGCTACGTGACATCCGCTGCCGGCGGCAACATTGTCCCGTTCTTCGGCCTTTTCACCGTCCCCAGCGTCCTTCCAAGGGACAAGGCCCTCGCAGAGGCGGCGAGCCAGGCCCACTACGAGTTTGCATGGGCTCTGGGCGTGACGCTCCTCCTTCATCTTGGGGCGGTCGTCTGGCACGCGCGAGTCAAGCGCGACGAAGTGCTGACGCGGATGTGGCCGCGGTTTCAACCAAAGCAGCTGGGCGCCGACCCGAAGCGTCCGCCCTCGCAAAACCGCGCCGGGCGCGCTATATTGAGCCGACTGCGACGGGAGATGAGGAGTTCATCATGGCGCAAGGTCTGACCGCCCGGATTGTCGGGCTTGCTGGCAGCGACCCGCTGTTTGCGCGAATCCGCCAGGAAGCGGACGAGGCGCTGCGGCGCGAGCCGGAGCTCGCCACCTTCCTGATGACGACGATCCTCAACCACGAGACGCTGGAAAGCGCTGTCGCCCACCGGGTCGCCGCGCAACTCGACAGCCGCGACGTCTCCGCGGCGCTCATCCGGCAGACCTTCGCCGAGGCGATCGCCCGCGACCAGTCGATCGGGGACGCCTTTCGCGCCGACATCATGGCTGTCGCCGACCGCGATCCGGCTTGCCTGCGGATGATGGAGCCGCTCCTCTATTTCAAGGGCTTTCAGGCTCTCCAGGCCTATCGCCTGTCGCATTGGCTGTTGAAGGCCGGCCGGCGCGATTTCGCGTTGAGCCTGCAAAGCCTGGTTTCGGCGGCTTTCGGCGTGGACATCAATCCGGCCGCGCGGATTGGCAAGGGCGTATTTCTCGATCACGCGAGCGGACTTGTCGTCGGCGAGACGACGGTGATCGAGGACAATGTTTCGATCCTGCAGGGCGTGACGCTCGGCGGGACCGGCAAGGAGACCGGCGACCGCCACCCCAAGATTCGGCATGGCGTTCTGATCGGCGCCGGGGCGAAGATTCTGGGCAATATCGAGATCGGCTATTGCGCGCGCGTCGCCGCGGGCTCGGTGGTGCTTGCGCCAGTGCCGCACAACAAGACGGTTGCCGGAGTGCCGGCGCGCATTGTCGGCGAGGCGGGCTGCGCGGAGCCGGCGCGCGACATGAACCAGATTTTGGCCGAGAAGGGGTCCGAAGCCTAGCTGCCACTGTTCGATGCGCCCGGGCGCCTTGCAGGGCGCGGGCGCTTCGTGCCAAAGCCTGCCCCGTGGGACAATGGAGCGAGGACCAGGCGTCGTGGACAAAGCCGAGATCGTCAAGCTGCGTGAATTCCTGCGTCGATCGTTCGGCGCGCCGACCCTTCAAGTCGCGCCCAATTCGAAGTCGGCCGACACAGCGGACGTGTCCCTCGGGGAGCGCAAGCTCGGCGCGATCACGGTGGACGACGAAGATGGCGACCGTTCGTTTTCTTTCGCGATGAACGTTCCGGTCGGACGGCCGGTTCTGCAGGATTATTTTCGCCGCCTGTTCGAGAACGACAAGCTCACTGTCGTATCGCGCGCCAATAAGACGGATTCGGTCGAGCTCACCAACGGCCAGGAGTTCCTGGGCGTGGTTTCCGCCGACGATCCCAAGGGCGCGAGCTTCACGCTGCAAATGGCGATCCTCGATATCGATCTTGACGACGAGTGAGGTCTCGGACGAACTGTCGCGCGCTTGGATGCAGCTACAAACCCGCCATCCTGGGGCTTCCGTTGATGCCATTCTATTCGCTCGCCGATCGCCGTCCGACCCTGCCGCCGGGCGGCCAATATTGGGTTGCGCCAAATGCGTCGCTGATCGGCGACGTCAGGCTCGGTCAGGACGCCAGCGTGTGGTTCGGCGCGGTCCTTCGCGGCGACAATGAACCGATCGTCGTTGGGGCCCGCTCAAACATCCAGGAACTGTGCGTGCTGCACACCGATATGGGCTATCCGCTCGAGGTCGGAGAGGATTGCACCGTCGGCCACAGCGCCGTGCTTCATGGTTGCACTTTGGGAGCGGGCTCGTTGATCGGCATGGGCGCAGTGGTGCTGAACGGCGCAAGAATTGGCCGCGGCTGTCTGATCGGCGCGCGGGCGCTGGTGACGGAGGGCAAGAGCTTTGCCGACCATACTCTCGTGATCGGTTCTCCAGCCAAGGCGGTCCGGACGCTCGAGGCCGACGAGATTGCGGGCCTGAACGACTCCGCCAGGCACTATGTCGAGAAATGGCGCCAATATCTCGGGCGATTGAAGAGGATCGACGGCGAGCCTTAACCGGGTCAGGTCCTCTGACCGTCGCGCCAGCCAAAAAGGAGATGCCCGCGGCGCGTCTGGGTGTTTGGGCCGATAAAGCCTCGCTCCGCCGCCGGCGGGGTTCCATCTGCCCCGGCCGGACTGCCCGAATCAAGCGGCCTCGTGGATATGAGCCGCGCGGGGCCTGCGCCAATAAGGCCGAACCAGTGCGGCGGCGCGTTGGCGGCGATGCATCCGAGGACGCGGGAATGGGTCGAGCCGTGGTGCCGAAGCGGCAGCAGCGTCGTCTCGATTTGAAGCGGGTCCAGCCCTGGCGGCTCTGCCTCCGCCCATAGAAGGGTGGGTTGGGATTCGTTCGCCACACGCTGAATAATGGTTTTGATTTTCTGGCGATCGGCCTCGCGCCAAATGAGGAGAAACGACAGTCCCCGAAGCTCTGCCAAGAACAGGGTGTTGGCCCTCGACCCGGCGATACGGAACGGGAACCCGTTCTCCTTGTCGAAGTCGAGCACAAACGTATCCGCCAGTATGCCGCGGATGGCGCCTGGCTCGATGTCGTTACGCTCCGGCGCGCTCCGCCCGGCTCTGAGCGCGTTCCAGTACGCATAGAGTTCCATGGAGATCGCGAGTTCGCATGTGTCTCTAACCCCTGCGATCCGGCGGCGGATGTTTCACAAAGAAACGCGGCGAGGCGGCTGCGCCCGGCCGCCTGCGAGCGGTGCAGGGAACATGCCGTCCCGCCGCGGGACAAGAAGCATCTCGGGCTTTCCCCAAGGACATTGAGTTAACGATAACCAGCCGCGTCGATTGCAGACTGTCGGCGCTCGCTGGTTCCGTCGGCGGTTCCTGCTTGCGATCGGTCTAAATTTCCTTCAAGCGCAAGGGCGGTTGAAAGGCATGGGCACGCATGGATGGAACTGAACCGTCGAACCCTCCGCCGCGGCGGGAACCGATGTTCAACGCTCCCGGCGTCGTCGTCGTTCTCGCTGTCCTGTTCATTGCGATCTTTGCGGCGTTTTCCTGGGCGCGCCCGGCGATCCAGGATCTCGTCATCCGCGACTTCGCCTTCGTCCCGGGCCGGCTGACGGTCTCCTTCTGGCCCGCGCGCGCAATCGACCTGCTCATCCGGGCCAACACCGACCCGGCGGCTCTCGAGCAGGCGCGCGCAATGCGAGAACTTCGCGCGTTGAGCGGCGGCCCCAAACTATGGACGCTGCTGACTTACGCCTTCCTTCACGGCTCGTGGACACATGTCCTGCTCAATACCGTTTGGCTGGTCGCCTTCGGTCCGCCGGTCGCCCGCCGCTTCGGGGCGACGCGGTTTCTCATCTTCATGGCCGTGACCGCGATCTTCAGCGCGGTCGCGTATTGGATGAGCGCGCCAATGGATTTCGCCCCGCTCATCGGGGCCTCGGGCGGGGTGTCGGGGCTCATGGGTGCGGTGACCCGGTTCATGTTTCAGCCTGGGGCGCCACTCGGGCCACAGAGGTTCGGGAGGCGGGCCGAAGTCGATACCGTCCCGGCTTTGTCGCTCACGGGAGTTTTTGTCGATCCTCGCGCGCGCATCTTCCTCGGGATTTGGCTCGCGACGAATTTCATCTTCGGCGCCTTTGCGCAAACGCTCGGTCTATCAGACGCGCCGGTGGCCTGGGTGGCGCATCTCGGCGGCTTCTTTTCGGGCCTGGTGCTGTTTACGCTGTTTGATCGGCCGCCAAGATCGACCGCCTGAGGGCGCGATCAGCCGCCTGGCTGTGGCGCCGCCCCGATGGCGCTGGGCAACCGGACGAGCATTGCGATCAGCGCCCGGTCAACGAGGACAGAGACCCGTTCGCGCGGCTTCAGCCAGGCACAGGCGTCTTCGATCGTTTCGGCGTCGTTGAGCTTGGCGGCGGCGACCGCAGCATCGACATCGACGTCGCCGAGCCGATGGCGAGGCTTCTCCGGCAGAAAAGCTTCGTGCATGGCGCGCAACGTCGGGTCGCCGTGGATGGCGATCAGCGCGTCCTCGTGATCATGACCGATGCGCGCGAGCTCGGCGGTAAGTGCGTTCGCGCGTTGGATGACCTCGGGCGCCGACGTCTCCTCCGGCGTGCGCAACAGGCCGATCCTTCGCATGCCAAGGCCGAGCCACAATTGTCCGCTCGCCCAAGAGAGCGGAATGGAAAGAATGAGGCCCGCAATCGTCGGCGACATCCAGATGACCAGCGACGGCGAGATGAGCGCGGCGGCGAAGAGCGTAATGAGGCCCAGAAGCGCGTGCGACCGATGACGTCGCGCGATGGCGCCAAACGGGATCGACCCGTCGTCGCGCCGTTGTGGATTCCAGCCGGTGTCCCGTCCCGAGAGGATCTGCGCGACCGAGCCGGACTGGATCAGCATCATGATCGGCGCGAGCGCGGCCGAGATGACGATCTCGACGCATGTTGACGCAATGAGCCCCAGCGCGCCGCCCGAGCCTCTGCGGGTCGGTCCGTCGAAGAGGGCAACGATGAGGCCGAGGAACTTCGGCGCCAGAAGGATGGCGATCGTCAGTCCGAACAATTGCAGCGCGCGTTCGTAGTCGAACCGCGGCCACGCGGGAAACAGCGAAAAGTCCGCGGTGAAGTATTCGGGGCGAATGTAATGCGACTGCAGCACCAGCACAATGCCGACCAGGAGCTGCGCCATCCACACCGGCGAGGCGAGATAGCCCATGATCCCCGTCGCGAAATGCTGGCGCGTCGCCCAAACGAACCCCTTGGCGCCGATGATGCGCGAATGCTGGAGATTGCCCTGGCACCATCGCCGGTCGCGCTCCGCGAGATCGATGAGAGAGGGAGGGCTTTCCTCGTAGGACCCGCCGAGAGTTCGGCAGCATATAGACCGCGTATCCGGCGCGCCGCATGAGCGCCGCCTCGACGAAGTCGTGGCTCAGGATATGGCCCCCGAACGGGGGCTTGCCCGGGAGATCCGGCAGGCCGCAACGATCGGCGAAGGCGCGAGTGCGGATGATGGCGTTATGGCCCCAATAGTTGCCGTCGCGCCCCATCCAGGCGGTCAGTCCCGCGGCAATGATGGGGCCGGCGATGCGGGCGGCAAATTGCTGCAGGCGGGCGAACATCGTGTTGCGGTTGACGATGAGCGGCAGGCTCTGGATGATGCCGGCGTCCGGGTCCGCCTCCATCGCCGCGGCGAGCCGAACGATCGTCTCGCCCGACATGAGGCTGTCGGCGTCGAGCACCAGCATCTGCGGATAGTGTCCGCCCCAGTGGGTGACAAAGTCGGCGATGTTGCCGGCTTTGCGGCTCGAGTTTTTGCGGCGGCGGCGATAATAGATCCGCGCGTTCGGCAGACGCTCGCGCATCGCGACGAAAGCGCGCTCTTCGGCGATCCAGACGTTGGCGTCGGTCGTGTCGGAGAGCAAGAAGTAGTCGAACGTCGAGCCGAGGCCGGTGCGTTCGACGTCTTCCGACATCGCCTGCATCGCGCCAAAGACGCGCGACGGCGCCTCGTTGTAGATCGGCATGACGACGGCGGTCCTCTCGGCCAATGCGGACGGCAGAGGACCGGGCTTTCGCGGATGGATCAAAAGCCAGATGAAGCCGACGACGCTTGAAGCGAACGAAAGCGCGAGCCAGGAAAAGGTGATGACGAAGAGGACGACCAATGCCCATTCGAGCGCGGTGGTCGTGCCGACGCCGACGACCTTGTACATCTGATACGCGCCGTAGGCGGTGAGCGCGACCGCGCCGCCGAACACGGCCAGGCGGGAAAGGATGGGTGTGGCGGCAAGGCGCGGGTTCACCCAGGCGCGGCGGTCGCGTCGCGAAAACCGGCGAAAGGACTGCGCCGGCATCGCCAGGGGCGCGAAGCCGGGCATCGACGACCCCAAGGACGAGCCGAGATCGCCCGGCGGCGCTTCGGCCGGCGTCAGCGTCAAGCTGTCCATCGATAGAGCCATGTTTCGCTGGCGGGCTGATTGTCCAGGTTGAGCGTCAGCCTAATCTCGGAATAGGGCTCCGATCCAGGCTCGAGATCGAAAACGACGCGGACAGAACGCCTGTCCTTATATGGGTACAACCGAACCGAGGCGATCTTGCCTGGATTGGCTTGAATGTCCGCAGTCGCGCTCGCGGCTTTTTGCGGATCGGCGAATGCGTCGCCGGTCATTTCGACCGTGAAGCGTTGGCGCGCGCCCATCTTCCCGGAGCGGCTCGACGTGCAAACCGCAAGCGGCGGCCGGGAAGGCGGCGTCCAGCACCAGAACTGGCGGTAGGCGAGCGCCTGGCTCGTGCCCGCCGCCATGCCTGCCTTGGGTCTCCATTGCGCAATGATATTCGCGTTGTTCTCGGACGCCGCCGGAATTTCGAGCAGCCGCAGGTCGCCGTCTCCCCAATCGCCAATCGGTTCGATCCAGAGGGTCGGACGCAGTTCCCAACGGCCTTCGTCGTCAAAAAAAGCGTCGAAGGACCGCGAGCGCTGCAAGAGACCGAAGCCGCGCGGATTGAGGTCGGCGAAGGCCGAGATTTGAAGGGTCTCACGATTGCTGACGGGACGCCAGAGCCACTCGTCTTTCCCGGAAAGGATTTGCAGGCCGGTTGCTTCGTAGACGCCGGCGCGCCAGTCGTCGGGTCGCCGATGATCGAGTCCGCTGAAGAGGTATGCTGCAGCCATCGCGCCGATGCCGAACTTGTCCGCCGCAACGCGGGCGATCAGGGTCATTTCGGTGTCGATGATCGTCGTCTCCAGCGGACGGATGGTGAAGCGGTAGGCGCCGGTCATGCTCGCCGAATCGAGCAGCGCATACATCGTCAGCGTGTTCGTCGCCGGAGCGGGCTTCTCGACCCAGAATTCGCGAAAGAGTGGAAATTCCTCGCCGGGCTCATCGCCGGTTCGGATGGCGAGGCCGCGCGCGGTGACGCCAAAATTCTGGCCCTTCGCGCGCGAGCGGTAGAAGCTTGCGCCCTGGAAAATCGCCGCGTCCTGGAAACCCTGGTCCGACGCCGTGAGGATGCGCAGTCCCGAAAAGCCGAGGTCGCCCATCGCCGCGGGCGGCTGCAGCTTGCCGAAATCGAAATCGGCCGCTTCGTAGATGACCCTCTGCGAGAGTCCCTTCTCGACGATGTTGATCGCGATCGGCGTCGTATAAACAAAGCCGCGATGGAGAGGCTCGAGCGAGAACCCGACCTTGTCGTCGGCCCAGATGGCGCTTCCCGGAACGCGCCGGATCGAAGCGTATTGATCGAAATTCAGTCCAGAAAAGAGGCTAGGCAACGGCGCGTCAGGCGCCTTGAACGGCGCGGCGGCGAGCTGCGCGGCCGCCTTCAGCACCGTGTCGGCGGCAAACGGGACAGGCTGCCCCAGCGGCTCGGCCGCGGCCGTCCCGACGCCGGACCGCGAGCCCGCCGCCGCGAGCGCCCCGCCCAGGGCCAAACCCAAGAATTCGCGACGCTGAGGACCCGCCATCGTGCTCTTCGTTTGCTCGTCGCCGGGTCCGTCCGCGCATGACGGCGGACCGGCGTCTTCATTTTGGACACCAGCTTAAATCATCATGATAAATCAGCGCCATAGTGGATGTGAAATCTCGCCGCCACGCCCCGGTCCGCCCGTCGATCGCGCTGTTGTATAGGCTTTTTTGCGGCGCAGCGAGACGCAATTTGGCGCATATCGACAAAGGAATTTTCGCTTGCCCTGACCTCCTGCAGGTAGAACCGTCCCGCGACTTCAGCAATAACGCGCACGACCGCGATTCGGGCGCCGCAAGGACCGCTTTTCGCGCTCGATACGCTCGTTCGAACGGGAGCATGAGCCATGGGCGCTGACGCCCGACGCTGCCTCAACGTCGTTCTCGCCGCCGGCGAGGGCATTCGCATGCGTTCAAACCGGCCGAAGGCGCTGCATGACATCGCCGGCCGTTCGATGCTCGCTCATGTGCTCGCGGCCGTTCGTGACTCCGGGGCCGGCGACGTTGCGGTCGTCGTCGGTCCGGATCGGGACGACGTCGCCGCCGAAGCGTTGCGCGCCGCGCCGGGAGCGGCGATTTTCGTTCAGCGCGAGCGCCGCGGGACGGCCGACGCCGTGCTTGCCGCGAGGGAGGCGATCGCGCGCGGCTATGACGACATCATCGTCGCCTACGCCGATATTCCTCTCATTCGGGGCGCGACGCTGGCGGCGATGCGTTCGGGCCTCGCCGATGGCGCAGGGCTCATCGCGCTCGGCTTCGCTCCGGACGACCCCACGGGCTACGGCCGCCTGATCGAGCGCGAAGGGCGGCTCGTCGCGATCCGCGAGCACAAGGACGCGAGCGTCGAGGAAAAGGCGGCGCGGCTTTGCAACGCCGGGCCGATCGCCTTTCAGGGCGCGCACGCGCTCGCCATGCTCGATGCGGTGACCCCGCAGAACGCGCAAGGGGAATATTATCTTACCGATCTCGTCGAAATCGCAAACGCGCGAGGTTTGCAGGCGCGAGCGCTCCAGGCGGACGAAGCCGAGGTGATGGGCGTCAACGATCGCGTGCAGCTTGCCGCCGCGGAGGCCTCGATGCAGGCGCGGCTCCGCCGCCACGCAATGATCGAGGGCGCGACGCTGGTCGCCCCAGAGACGACGTTCCTGTCGTTTGACACGAAAATCGGGCGCGATGTCCTCATCGAGCCGCACGTGCTGATCGGCCGCGGCGTCGTGATCGAGGACGGAGCCGTCATCCACGCCTTCTCGCATCTCGAAGGCGCGCGGGTCGCGGCCGGCGCGGCCGTCGGCCCCTTCGCGCGGCTGAGGCCGGGCGCGGACATCGCCGCCAGGGCGAAGGTCGGCAATTTCGTCGAGATCAAGAAGGCGACGATCGAAGCGGGCGCCAAGGTCAATCACCTGAGCTATATCGGCGACGCCCGGGTCGGGGCGAACGCCAACATCGGCGCGGGCACGATCACCTGCAATTACGACGGCTTCTCGAAGTTCAGGACCGACATCGGCGCGGGCGCTTTCATTGGCTCCAACTCGGCCCTCGTCGCCCCGGTGACCATCGGCGACGGCGCGTATATTGGGTCGGGCTCCGTCATCACCAAGAATGTGGAGCCTGACGCGCTCGCGGTGGCGCGCGGCCGGCAGGAGCAGCGATCCGGCTGGGCGAAAGCGTTCCGGGCGAGGCACCAGAAGGGGTGAGCGCCCGCAGTGGCGCTTAGGCCGCCCGCGGCAGTTTCAGCGCCGCGCGCACCGGGCGCAGCAGCTTGTCAGCGGGGCCGCGCGGCTTTTCGATCGCAGGCGCCAGCCTCGCGAGCCCATAGACCAGACCCCGCAAGTCGTCGGCGAGCGCCTGGCGATCCTTGACGCCGGCGACAGCAGCGAACGGGATTGGCGCGCCGATGACGACCGGAAGACATCTGCCGATGCGCGATTTGACCTCATGGAAGATGAGCGAGATGCGGAGCGTGTAGCTCAGATGGCTCGCGATCTGGAACAGCCGGCTGTTCTGCCCGCTGAACCAGATCGGAACGACAGTCGCCTTCGACCGCTGGATCAGCTGCGAAACGAACGGCTGCCAGCGCGCATCGACGGCCGGCTTCAGGCCGAGCTTGTCGGGCGCAGTCGAGACGGCGCCGGCGGGGAAGACGACCACCACGCCGCCCTTTTCGAGCATTGCCCGAGCGGCGGCGCGCGAAGCGAGGTTCGTCCGTTGCGCGTCTTCAGTCTCGCTGAAGTCGATCGGCAGTATGAAACCCTGGACTTCCGGCGCCCGCATCAGAATGGCGTTGGTCAGCACGACGAAGTCCCGACGCACCTTGCTGACGAGCCAGGAAATGACGATGCCGTCGAGTACGCCGTAAGGGTGATTGGCGACGACCACGACCGGGCCGGTCTTCGGCATCGCCGCGAGCGCGTCGGGATCGTAGCGGACGTCGAGCGCCAGCGAGCGCACCGCCGCCTGCCAGAAACTTTCGTTCGGCCGCGGAAACCGCTGGTTCTGCACATACATCCGTTTCAGCTTCGGCTGGCCGGTCGCCTTCTCGACGAGACGGATGATGCCGCGCTTGAGTGGCGGGTCGGTCGCGGTCGCGTAGCTGAAGAGATATTTGTCCATGATGGGAATCTGGCCGCGCCTCGTGACCGAAATATCTCGCGCTCGCGACTGCCGTATGACAGGCGCTCATCGCGCGGCCCGCCCCCTCCACCGCGCTGTCGCGCGGTCCTCCTCCCGCACCTTGTCGCTCCGCGTGGGAGGATAGGACGGCCGGCGCTTTCCTCCCCTGCGCTTGCAAAAGCGCGGGGGAGGGGGACCACGCGAAGCGTGGTGGAGGGGGCAACCCGACCGACCGTCGTATGACAGGCGCTCTTCACCTTGACAACGCCGGGCGCTTGGCGAGTTTGTCAAAGTCCTGCAATTCCGCCACCAGCGCCTCGAAGTCCTTGAGCGGCACCATGTTCGGACCGTCGGACGGCGCATGGTCGGGGTCGGGATGGGTCTCGATGAAGACGCCGGCGACGCCGACCGCGACCGCCGCGCGCGCGAGCACCGCGACGAACTCCCGCTCCCCGCCGGACGACGTTCCTTGCCCGCCGGGCTGCTGCACCGAATGGGTCGCGTCGAAGATGATGGGCGCGCCGGTCTCGCGCGCCAGAATCGGCAGCGCGCGCATGTCGGAAACGAGCGTGTTGTAGCCGAAGCTGACGCCCCGCTCGGTCACCAGCACATCCGCCGCGCCCGCCTGTTCGAGCTTTGCGACCACGTTCTTCATGTCCCAAGGTGCCAGGAACTGCCCCTTCTTGACGTTGACCGCCCGCCCCGTTCGCGCCGCTGCGATGAGGAGATCGGTCTGGCGGCAGAGGAAGGCCGGAATTTGCAGCGCGTCGACCGCCTCCGCCACACGCGCGCACTGGGCGCTCTCGTGCACGTCGGTGATGACCGGGAGATCGAGCGTCTCCCGGATTTCGGCGAAGATCGGCAGCGACGCCTCGAGGCCAGCCCCACGCGCGCCCGAGGCCGAGGTGCGGTTCGCCTTGTCGAACGAGGACTTATAGACGAGCCCGATCCCCCGCCGCGCCGCGATCTCTTTCAAGGCCGAGGCGGTCTCGAACGCTTGCGCCCGGCTCTCGATCTGGCAGGGGCCGGCGATCAGCGCCAGCGGCAGCTTCGCCCCGAACTTCGCGGCAAAAGGCCCCCTGCCGACCTGAACGATGGGATTAATGCGCACGTCTCCCGAATCCGGTTTCGCTGGCAGGGACGGGTGTTTGAGGCAAAAGCGGCGAGATGGCAAGGATGGGCGGCGGTCGTCCTTCTCCCGTTCGTTCAGGACGCGTGTTGCCGCCCGAGCCGGTAGTCAGTCGGGTTTAGCTCCGATTTCTTCTGGCCGTGAGGTTTTGGGTGAATGTAGGCTGTGCAGCCTTATGAATTGATGCTGCAAACCACGCCGCTAAGGGGTAATCGAGTAGGGACTATATAGGACTTTCGTGCTCCCAGGGATCGGAGGTTTACAGGGGACGGGAATCATTTCAATTCCCCTTCTTCGTCCAATTTGATTCGAAATCTCGGATATCTTTACGCCTCTCGCGCACCGCCGATCGTCGAGGGCCGGATCTGGGGGATGTTTGAGGGCGACGCCCTGCTGCGCAAAGCAGGTTGCGCTATGCAGACCAAGATGCACAATTTCCTGAGCATGTAGACTCCCCTCGGACCAAGCGACATGCGGCTATCGTATGCCAATTCGCGCGCACTATCATAAGATTGAAAATGCCGCCGTGATGGGCATCATAGGCCCGTACTATTATCGCGACGTAGACTTTTCGTCGGCAGCGACATTTTTCGAACATTTGCTTAAGTTTGCCGCCATGCCCGAACCCGAGCGCTCGAATGGATGAAGCTGAACGAGGGGACGATCTCGGCATCCTTGCCCGCCGCAAGATCGAGGCGGCGGTCATCGCGCCGATCTACGACGAGATGCGCGCGGCGTTCGGCGAGGAGCGGGCGCGGGAGGTCCTGCGGCGGGCGATCCGCCGCGCGGCGGTCGCCGCCGGGGCCGAGATGGCGGCAAGAGCGCCAGGCGGCGCCAGCCTCGAAAGCTTCAAGGCCATCCAGCATCTCTGGACGAAAGACGACGCGCTGACGATCGAGGTCGTCGCCGACGCGCCCGGCGTCTTCGATTTCAACGTGACGCGATGCCGCTACGCCGAGACCTATCGCGCGATGGGCTTGGGCGCGATCGGCGACCTTCTGTCCTGCAACCGCGACGGCGCCTTCTGCGAAGGCTATAGTCCGGCCATCGCGCTGATCCGGACGCAAACGATCATGGGCGGCGCAAGCCATTGCGACTTTCGCTATCGCGAAAGAACCGAGGGAGAGCCGAAAGGCTGAGATTGCGCTCTCCGCGCAATGGGACAACAGGCTGTTGTAGAGGGAGGGAGAGGCTAATGTCGTTTAGCAGGCTCGGGTTCATGGCTTCGGTCATGGCGCTCTCCGCCGCTTCTCCGGCCTTAGCCCAAACGCGGCTCGTCGAAACCAACAACGAGCGCCTAGTCGAGGTTACCGGCGAAGGCAGCGTCACGGCGAAACCGGATTTCGCCCGGGTGACGCTCGGCGTGACGACGACGGGCAAAGACGCGCGCGAGGCGATGGCGGCCAACGCCAAGTCGGTCAATGCGCTGATCTCGCTCATCAAGGAGGAGGGCGTCGCGGCGGCGGACATCCAGACGTCGAGCCTCGCCATTTCGCCGCAGTTTTCGAACGCGAACTCAGCCTCGTCGGCGCCGCAGACGATCGTCGGGTACCATGTCAGCAACATGGTGACGGTGACTGCGCGCGACATTTCCCGCCTCGGCGCGCTCATCGACAAGGCGGTCGATGCGGGCGCCAACGCGATGTATGGAATTTCTTATGGAGAGAACGATCCCAGCGCCTTGCTCGACAAGGCCCGCCCGCTTGCGGTTGCCGACGCCAGACGCAAGGCCGAGATCTACGCCAGCGCCGGCGGGCCGGGGGCGAAGATCGGACGGCTGATGTCGTTGATCGAGCAGCCGGGCGCGTCGCCGGTCCCGTTCACCCGGTTCGCCTCCGCCCAAGCGGCCGGGGCGGCGCCGACGCCGATCGAGGCCGGAGAAGAGAAGCTCACCGTCACCATCACGGCGCAGTTCGAACTGACGCAGTGACGACCAGCCACGGCCTGCGAGGGAGACCTGTCATGTGCCGCAACATCCGCCCGCTGTTCAACTTCGAGCCGCCTGCCACCGAGGATGAAATTCGCGCCTCGGCCCTTCAGTTCGTGCGCAAGGTCAGCGGATTCTCAAAACCTTCGCAGGCTAATGCGGAGGCCTTCCGGCGTGCGGTCGAGGAGGTCGCAGAGGCCGCGCGCAAGCTCATTCAGTCGCTTCACAGCGCCGCTCCTCCGCGGGACCGCGAGACGGAGGCGCTGAGAGCGCGCGACCGGGCCCGGCGTCGCTTCGCATGAATGCCTACTCCGGATAATCGAAGGGACTGCCGGGCCGCCTCGCTAAAGCCATCCAGGGCGGAGTAGGCTGGCGCGTGATCCAGGACGGCGCATTGCGCCGTATCCGTTTCGCATAAAAATGGCGCCGGTGGCGTCACGACAATGGAGGCCCCTATGCGAAGCATTCTCGTCATCGCAACGCTTGCTGCTTTCGCCGTATCTCCCGCTCTTGCGGAGACGCTCCACTTCAATGCTCAGCTTACCGGCCCGGCGGAGACGCCCCCGACCGACAGCAAAGGCACGGGGACTGTGGACGCGACCTTCGACCCGGCGACCAAGACGCTGGACTGGACGGTCGACTATTCCGGCCTCACCGGCCCCGCATTGGCGGCCCATTTCCACGGGCCCGCGGCGCCGGGCGTCGCCGCGCCGATCGAGGTTCCACTGAAGGCGCCGCTCGATAGCCCGATGAAGGGTTCGGCGGTCCTGACCGATTCGCAGGCCAAAGACCTGATGGACGGAATGATGTACTTCAACATTCATACCGCCGAGCATAAGCCGGGCGAAATCCGCGGCCAGATGGAAAAGGCGATGTGAATCCGCCGCTCCGCGGTCCGGCTTGCGCGTGACGCGCGCGGCTCCTAAAGCGATCCGGCGCGAGCCCGCGTTTATCCCGACGCGCGCACGGCGGATAAAGGGAGGCGTTCATGTCGCACAAGATCCTTGTCGCTCAGGGGGGCGGTCCGACCGCGGTCATCAACCAGTCGATGGCCGGCGTCGCGCTCGAGGCCCGGCGGTTTCCGGGAATTTCCCATGTCTACGGCGCGCGGTATGGGGTGCGCGGCATCGTCGACGACGACCTCGTCGATCTCGGACAGGAGACCGTCGCCAATCTCGAGGCGGTCGCCGCCACGCCCGCAGCCGCGCTCGGCTCGACCCGCGACAAGCCGGACCTCAAATACTGCCAGGAGATCTTCAAGGTCCTCAAGGCGCACGCGATCGACACGTTCTTCTACATCGGCGGCAACGATTCGTCGGACACGGTGCGCATCGTCGCTGATGAGGCGAAGAAGGCGGGCAATCCGCTCCGCGCCGTCCACATCCCCAAGACCATCGACAACGATCTTGTCGGCTTCGACCACACGCCTGGCTATCCGTCGGCCGCGCGCTTCGTCGCGCAGGCCTTCGCCGGGGCGAACCTCGACAATCAGGCGCTCAAAGGCGTCTATTGCGCGGTGGTGATGGGCCGCCACGCGGGCTTCCTCACAGCCGCCTCGGCGCTCGCGCGCAAATTCCCCGACGACGGCCCGCATCTGATCTATCTGCCCGAGCGCACCTTCGTGGTCGACAAGTTCCTGACCGACGTGAAGGAGACTTTCGAGCGTTTCGGGCGCTGCATCATCGCAGTCTCGGAAGGCATCCATGACGAGAAGGGCGAGGCGATCATCACCAGGCTCATGGGCAAGGCGGAGAAGGACGCGCATGGGAACGTGCAGCTTTCCGGCACGGGCGCGCTTGCTGATCTTCTCTGCGAGGAGGTCAAGTCGAAGATCGGCATCAAGCGCGTGCGCGGCGACACCTTTGGCTATCTGCAGCGCTCGTTCGTCGGCTGCGTCAGCCGGGTCGACCAGCGCGAGGCGCGGGAGGTCGGCGAGAAGGCGGTGCAATATGCGATGGGCGGTCACGGAAACGGCTCGGTCGCTATCCGCCGCGTTGCCAACTATGCGGTCGACTATCCCCTGATTCCGCTGGAGACGGTCGCCGGCAAAACCCGCGTGATGGAGGACCATCTCATTAACGCGGACGGCAACGACGTGACCCCGAGCTTCAGCGACTATTTGCTCCCGCTGGTCGGCGAGGACATGCCCGAAGTCGCGCGGCTTCGCGCGGCGAAGGTCGGGAAGGCGAACGTCCTTATGGGCGATGCGACTTGAGAACTGAATCGTGTTTGTAGGCGCGCTCCACAGCCCTTAGGGCCTCGACAGTGCGATTCTTCGGACCCGCGCGTGACTGACCGGTGGAGCAATAAGCGTCGATCTCGACGATGACGGTGGTCCAAAAGGTGAATCGTATTCGCGAACGCGCGCGACGTGCATTGTGCAGCTCTTGCAGGGCATGCTTGCGCGCATCAGCGACGCCGTGCATTGCGATCAGGAGACCCGCCGCCTTGCTTGGCGGTTTCACATAGTGCGAAATGTCTACTGCTCCTCCCATCCAAGAACTCCGCTTCCGCTTCACGCCTCTCGCCTCGCCTGACGGCCGCCCGCCTCGCCGTCGAAAGGCAACGGGCGCGACGCCTGAGCCCAAGGAAAGCCAAGGCGCCGCGCCCTA
>CAVRMF010000006.1:0-150559 GCA_963721905.1 uncultured Alphaproteobacteria bacterium | reverse complement strand
AGTTCGAATGGGCGTCTTAGTCGGCTCCGACCCGAACGACTAGCCCGCGCAGGCCGGACGAAGCCTCATCGTCGCCCAAACGCCAATGGTCTGCCCCTCCGCCCAGCCTTGATCGCCCGTCGCGGAACGGCCGCTATTTGCGCATTCCGGCCGTCCACTGCGTCGTCCCCGTGGAAATTGGTTGCGGATTTTCTCGCCGCTGCTCCATCACTCGAAATGTCATCGACGATCGCGCTTTTCCTCGCCCTGTTGTCGGCGTGCTCGCATCGCCTCGCCGAGGGTCTCTGTGCGCTTCTGTTTGCCGCCGGAGCGACCGCATGACCGGCTGGGTCGATCAACTGATGGGCCTGTAGGGGCAGGGCGCGATCAAACCGAGGATCGCTCGGATCGTGCGCTTTGACAATGCCGCCGACACCCACCAATTCATTCAGGACCGCAAGAACGTAGGGAAGGTGCTGGTCACCCCTTGACCAGAACCGACGAGACAACCGATTTGGTCCCACATATGCCCCAGGTTGACGCCGAAGACTCCCTTGTTTGCGTTCATGAGGTACAGGGGATTGAACTGAAGCCACGACGTGCTCGCGAACATGGACAACATGCCGAACATCCGTCCCGTCTTGTTCGTGGCCACCCTGGCCCGGCGTCTGCTATGGCACTCAGCGGCGACTGAGACGCGCCATGATATTACCGCTCGGCGGGGATCAAGTGCCCGGAGATGATTTGCGTCGCCCTCACTGATGCGGCCTATGACGCCATCGCCGCGACGCTGCCCAAGGGCGCAGCACGGTGGCCCATGCAGCGCGATCGGGGCCAATGCTTCATTCAAGTCGAGGCGGCTGTGGTCGACCGCATGAGGGCCATGCGCAGGCCCGGCGAGAGCTACAGCCAAGTCATCTTGCGCCTCGTCTAACTGGAGACTGGGCCACCCCAGACCGTGCTGCCGCGCACGCCTATCGCCGCCGCCGGGAACGTCTCGAATGGGCGGAGAGCGGACCTAAAAGGGTTGCCCCCGGAAGGACCGGAGTCCGGGGCAGAGCCGTCATTCCAGTGTGAGCGCGGAATTAGGCATCACCGCCGAATTTGATCGGGTGCCTCTTCGAGGTGCCCGCCAACGTTTACGAGCGGGCTATTCGCTCGATTTGACAACAGGCGGAAGTAGCGACAAAAAAAGAGACGGCCCGCCGCATAAGATGCTTAAGCGCCCCCAACGTTTTAGGAGGCAATCATGCTTGGCAAGCTCAGCTCACTCCTTCTAGCGGCTGCAGTCCTCTGCTTCTCGTACCAAGCTGAAGCGCGAATGCGCCATGCCCCGAGGGAGCGCAATATTTTCTCACTCGGGCTTGCTGGCGTCGCCACCCCGCAACCGAACACATTGTCGGTCGCAGCTCCGCTCGCGAATTTGTCAAATCGCGATGTCGCTGACGTCAAAATCGACCGCGTCCTGCTGGCAAGGGCTCCCGTGCAGGCGGCGTTGCCCATGACGGTTGGCGCGATCCGTGCACGTTCGAGCACGATCGTGGAGGCCGAACTCAACAGTCAATCGCTTGTCAGCGGTCACAGTTACCCACTCCTTATGCGCGGCACCTACCGTGAGCGGGGTGGGCGGTATGACGAACACGCCACTCGCAGATTCATCGTCTACACATCCGTAATCGTTCCGCCGCCGTCGGAAGGTTCCGGCCAGGTCGGCTCGATCCAACTGCCCCCGCATCAGGTCTCTGGAGGCAAGTATCCGCATCGTCCGCCATTAATGGACAAAGACGTGAACTCGGGCGCGCCGCCAGTGCCGACATGAGAGGGACAGTCTCGGTTGCTCGGTTTGGGTGAGCAACCCAAGGCGATCCAGGAGGAAGGCGCGGTCCGGAGCTTGACCCAGACGAAGGCGACCCTGCTGTTAAGCGAAGCTGAAGGCGTCCGTGAGCGCGCGCACTTGCTCGAGGAAGGGCCTGCTCGTCCACACGAAAAGCCAAGCATCATGCGCCGTGACCGACGCGAGCAGGCCCAATTCCCGCTTCGGGCCCGACCGGCTTTCCGCGCCATGCTCGGCGTGGCCCTCAGATGTGACCCTCAGCCGTCAGCCTCCTCATTCGGGATCAGGGCGCAGTCGAGCCTTTCACAGGGTCAGCGAAGCGCAGAAAGGGGTCTTGGCCAGCCGCGCGCGGCTCCGACGACCAAACGAACCAGCTGAACCAATGGCGCGGCGACGCGATCGCCGGGCGAACCCATTCGGGCCGTTTCGTGAGCCGCACCTCTCCGGCGAACCGAGCATTCTCGTGTACAAGCGCACGGCGGCCCTTCGCCGAGCTCCATTCGGAGCGCGCCAGGACCGCCACGCGGACTCCATCGCGGGCCGCGATTGGCAGGAGATGGGCGAGGATGGCGGCCTGTTCGCGGTAGGGCAGATTTGTAACGATGAAGCTATAGCTGGCGAGCGACTTAAGGTCGAAGACGTTGGCGCCGGTCTTTATGTCGGGGACGAGCGAATCCGCGTACGCGTAGAGGTCGGCGCCGCGCGCGACAAAACCGAGCGCGCGCAGCTCGCGGACCATGTGGCCGCGGCCGGCGCAAGGTTCGAGGATCGGGCCTTCGACTCGGACCGCGCGGCAGAGCGCCGGGATAATCCAGCCCGCGTCGATGGTGAAGTACTCGTCCCGGTCGAAGCGTTTAAAGCGGCTCGGCGCGACGTCGCAGCGATTGCCGGCGTCGTTGAGGCTCACGGCCGCCAACCTCTTTCCGGCGGCCCTCCCGCTCATATCGTCCCGCCTTCTTGCAACCACTGGCCGATTACATCGGCGTGCTCGCCAAACGCCGCCATGAGTTGCGGCGGCGGCGATCGAGGTCGCTGACGAGGCCCCGCTAGGTCCTGGATCGCGAGCGAGCCGTCGTGCGCGAGCACGATGCGGAAACCGAACTTGTCGAAGTCGGAGACGATACGCGCGGCGATCGAGCCATTCGCATCAAAGAGTGCGGGCGAAAGATCGTCCTCGTCGTCCTGCTTCTTTTTCGAGGCCAAATTGCCCGCTGAATTCAATGATGTGCCGGAGGACGATCTTTCCGGCGGCGCTCGTCCCGCAATCGTCCTGCCTTCAGCAGGACCGTCCCCGCCGCGACCGTCCTTAAGGGGAGCGGGATCGTCCTCGAGCAGGCCGGAATTGTCCTCCGATTTTTGGTCTAAGTCGTTGAGGTGGTTAGCTTGGGCGGATGACGAGGACGATGAGGACGATTTATGCCGCCTACGCTTGGGCGCGGTCGTCGTGATCTTGATGATTTTCGCCTCGCCGTGCGTGGTCGGCCAATCGACCCGGACGCCGGCGTTACGGAGCGCTGGCGAGGCCCGCTTCAGCTTGCCGGTGAGCGCGTTGGGAGCGCGCGGCCAGCGGTCGCCGAGGATGTCGCGCGCCATCTCGCGCGCCTCCCGTAGTGCCGCGGCGGTTCTCTCTCTTTCTGCGTCCTCCTTAGCTTTGACCGCTTGGGCGTGAGCGGCTTCCGCTTCGCGGACCGGCCGCCGGACAAAGGCGACGAGGTCGGCCAGCAGCTGCGTTGCGGTCCCTTCCCACTTTCCGCGCTCGGCCACGAAGCGGCGGAATACCGAAGCCGCCTGCTCACCCTCGATGACGTCCTCGGTCGCGTCCCGTGCGTTGGCGACGAAGGCGCGACGAAATTCTCCCTTCCTCCATAGCGCGGATTTGCAGGCGGAGGCCCAGTGATAAAAGGTCGCGAGCCGCGGCAGAGACGCGAGCTTCAGCGTCTTTTCCGCTCTGAGGCCGGAAGCGGCGGCGGCGCACAGCGCCCCCAGAAGATCGGCGTGCGCTCGCTTGAAGCGCGCCTTGAAGGCCTGATCGGTCAGGCGCTGGCCATTCGGCACGCTGGCCAAGTGCACGTAAAGAGTGCGTTGGGCCAGATCACCCCGCTTGATCACGTTTTCGATCGCGGTGAGGAGGAAAGCAGCACAGGCAATGATCAGGCTCTCGTCAGCGTCCGTGAACAACTCGCGCCGACTCTCGCCCGAGCCTTCCGACACGACACAGAGGGTGTCCGACAACCAGTCCGGCAGACTCGACAGATTATTGTAACCGACGACAAGCGAATGGGCGGCGGCGACGAAGACGTCGTGCGGGTCTTTCGGCTTCGCCCGGAGCGGCGAGGCGTTGGGATCGATAATCGAACGGACAGCGTAGGCCGCCGAGGTCTTGGTGGCGCCCGGCTCGCCGAGAAAAACGATCACTGCGTACGGCGACCGGCCGGCGAGAGCCGCGAGCAGCCATGCGACGATGACGACGGAATCGCGACCGTCGCGGAGGCGCAGCACTTCGCGCAGTCGCGCGATCCCTGTCCTGGGATCGACGGTTGAGGGCGTCGGCAGCGGCAGCATGCCGGCCTCGCGCCGGAAATGTACAGGCGGATCGTCGACGACGCGGAAGCCGTCGGCGTCAATCTCGATCGCCCGCCAATCCGGATCGCACATGTCGAGATAGATCTTGCCGTCGAGCGGCGCTGTGCGCAGGTAGATGTTGCGCCGATCGCCGTCGAAATGCGCCTTCGCCATCAGCGTCTTGACCGCCGATGCCATGGCCTCTGAGGACGGCGCGCCGTTTTTCTCGGCGTAGTAGAGAAGCCGAAGCCAGAGGTTGAAGCTTTTCGACCGCAGGCGGTGAGTTCTCGCGGTGCTCGCCCTGGCCATGCGCGGCGACGAAACTGGCGTATGCCTCGCCGGTCGGGTCGCAGAAGAGATCGCAACGGGAGGCGGCGAGATCGACGAGGAACGAGGCTTGCGACGCCTGCTTCGGCGCGGCCGGCTTCGCTCCCTTGCCGCGCTTCGGCTGCCATTCCGGCGCCGCCGCGATGATCATTCTGGCGATCACAAGACCGCCCGGCCCCCCGCCTTCCTTGCTCGGATCGATGAGGTCGTTGAAATCGCCAAAGCCCTGGGGCGGCTGCGCCACCCGCACTTTGACGCCTTTCTCGGTCAGCGAGGGCGCGACTTTGTCGATCGCCTTGCGGGAAGCGTCGTCGTTCTCCGCGAGCACCACAATCTCGACGACATCGGGCGAAAACTCGACACTGGCGAGGCCGCCAATGCCGAGGACCGCGACGCCGGGCAGCCCGGAAGCCTGCATGGCGCTTGCGACGGATTCGACGCCTTCGCCGACGAGCAAGGTCGCGCCGGGCTGAATATCGTCGGTCAGAAGGACGACGCCGCCCTTGTTGGACCCGAGGGTGCGACGCTGATCTTCTTTGTCGATCGCGGCCTTGCCTTTGCCGTCGGCGGAAAGATACGTGAACTGGAAGCTCGCCTCGGCAGCGCCGATCACATGTGCGATCAGGGCCGGGAATTTCTGTTTGAGCTTCGGATGGTCAGCGGCCGGATGGAAACGCAGCGCGGCGGGCCAGGGAGCCAGGCGGATCCCGCGGTCATTGAGATAGACCTCGGCCAACGTGCCGTCGATCGGCGTCGCCTCGGACCAGAGCGTATGGCCGAGCTGGCTCCATTTTTCGCTCATAGACGAATGCCTTTCGCCCTGAGCGCCGCGACGATGTCGGCGTAGTCATCGCCGCTAAAGCAATGAAGCAATACTTTGCCGTTGCGGCCGGCACGAATGCTCAATGAAGGATTAATGTCGCCGCGCAGGTGGATCGGACCGGGACAGCGGCATATGTAAGAATCATTGCGGGTGCGGTTGCCGCCGAGAGCCATGGCGATCTCGCGGGCAGTCGCGGCTTGCCGGGCGGCGCTTCGTTTATTATTTTTCACCGCGATCGCTTCCTTCAGCCGGAAAAGATCAAATCCGGATCCGCCGGGGTCGACGCTCCGGCGGGTCCAATTGCGTTTGAGGATGCGAATGGATTCGGGACGGACGCCTGCCGGCGGCGGGTCGGGTACTGCTCGCGGCAGTACCAAAAGCCCGAGTTTCAGCGCGCGGATGGGACGCCGCTGTCGTTAAGCCCCTGAAGGTCGAAGCCCTCGCGCCCGAGCACGGAATAGGCCCTTGCGCCGCGCGCGCCTCCTCGACCGCCGTCTTGACCTGAGCGACGATTGCGCCCCAATTGTCGTTTGACGGTTCCGTGACCTCACTCCTCCTAGAACGGGATGTCCGGGTCGGCGTCGAAGCCGTAGTCGTTCTCCGATGAGGGCGGAGGCGCCTGCTCGCGCGGCGCATCCCACACCTGCTTGCCGCTGGTGAACTTCGGCGCGCCGTCGCTTAGCCTCGGCGATGACGGAACCTGCGACACCGATCCCTCCGACTGCGCTGCGAGCTTCAGCGACGGCGCCGGCGGCTCCGGGGCCCAGGGCAGCCCTTCCTTGAACTTCTGGCGCAGCTGCGCAGCGAGGCGCACCTGAGCGAGGGTCGGGCCCGTGGGCTCGCCCAACTTGCCGAGCAGCGTCATGACGGGCAGATAGAAGCTGGAGCTGTTCGCCCCTGGCGCGAGGCGGGATGTCCACCCCCACAGGCCGATGACCATACCCGAGATATTTTCGCCCTCGACCTTCAGCCGGTGCGCCCGGTTGCTGAGGTCGCGACCGACCGCCAGCGCCTTGCGCGAGAAGCGGAAGACCCCGCCGAACGGCTCCGGCTTGAGGTTGACGACCATCATGAAGCAGTTGATCGTGTCCTCGACCGGATTGTCGTTGCTGTCGCGATAGTGACCCTTCGGATTCTTGTCATCTCGCCAGCGCGCATCGGCTGGCAGCGTGGGATGCACGTGAGCGAGGCCGCCCCGATTCGGCCGGTATTCGCGGAAGTCCTCGGTGAAGGCGAAGATCACGGACCGATACCGCTCGATCGCGATCGATTCCTCGTTCCACGGAACGACGTAGCCCCCGACCACGGCGCCTTGGACGCGGCCGTCGCCGGGAAGGACCGCGGGAGACAGCGGTTGGTTGAGCGTGATCGGCGGCGGGCCGAGAGCGGGAAGGTCGGAGCCTTCGGCGCCAGCGAGGAGCGCCCTGTCCTCGGCGCTCAATTGAAGTTTGGACGGCAGATTCATTTTCATCGCTCCTGACGTTTCACTGCTTCATTGCTTCATTGCTTCACTGCATCAGCCGCCGGCCGCGCCGCTTCGACACGGTCGGCGGATCTTGTTTCAGCGCTGCGGCGCGACGCTGGCGTCGCGCAGCTGCTCAAGAGCAAGCCCCCATGCGACCTGCCGGACGAGCCATCGGAAGCTTGAGATCGCGAGCTCGGGATGGCTGTCGACGAGGCCCCTTGCGACAGTGACCGGATCGCTACGGTCGGATTCGTCGCGAACAAGCCGCCGGATCTGCTCGCCGGTAGCGCGGCGTTTCTTCTTCGGCAGCGCCGCCGGATCTGGCGCTTCCGCAGGTGGCGCGGCGGCTTGCGGCACTGGGTTCAAGGAGGCTATAGTCATGACGTTCTCACTTTCTGCCCGCCCTCATCCGGCGGGCTTCTTTTTGCGGCGCGGCCCCGGCGCCGCTCGGGACCTCGTCAAGGCTGCGGAGCGTGCGCTCCGGCTTTCGCCCGCGTGTGTACGTGGGCTTGTTGGTGACGTCGGGCGTTGGCGGAATTGAGCGCGGCAGGGTGGCTTCGAAGGCCAGGCGTGCCCCGGGTGCAGCCCTGGGCGCTCCTGCGCGGTCCTGCCTCGATCTCGCGGAGGAACTCGTACAACGGTCTCTCGCCGAGGCTATGGATGCGCCGCGTGAGGTACGCTAGGCGTTCGCGCGGAAGCTGATTGGTCACGGCGAAGCCCTCCTTCAAAAGGATTCGCCGCCGATCGTGCTTGAGAACCGACCTGAAGGGCGTTATTTGATGACCGCGATCTGGTCAGGAAATAGCGCCCCGGCTGTCGATGCGTCTGAAGCGCCTCGGCGGCCGGTTTCGTTAGGTGAGCGGGCCGAGCCCCTCCCGGAGGCGGTTCTTCATCACCGGCCTGGTGATGTTGCGGCGGTTGCCGTTCTTCACGAAAGGAAGAACGCCTTTGCCCATCGCTCGATACATGGTCGGCATCGAGACGTTGAGCAGCTCGGCGGCAACTCTGATCGGGAAGAGCGCTCTACTGCCTAGGATTCGATCGAGATCTTCGTCCGCTTCGTTCTGAGCGAGGGCCTCAGACTCGTGTGCGATTGTCATGGGTTTTCACTCTTGGCATTTCTGAGATCGCCAGAGTGCGTCTGGTCCTAAAAAAATTCATAGGAGCAATTTAGGGGGCGCCGTCCCCTCCCGAATTGACGGCTGACTAGTCCCGCTCGACGCGTGTGAGCCGCGTCCGAAGCGCGTCGAGACTGGGCTTTGCGCCGCTCGTATAATGAATGATGTTGGCCATGAGTTCAAGCGCGTCGTCGCCCTTTCCCTTGTGGTCGCCGGGCCCCGTCTTACTAATGTTTATCCCAAGGGCTCTAAGGCAGTCGCGGATCGCGATTGTTTCGTATCGCTGTCGCAAGCGTCGTATCGTCCGCTTGTCGTAAACTTTTGGCTTGCCTGTTCGCCTCTGGCAAACCTCCTCTGAAATTCCCTCAACGATCTCCCGCAGCGACTCCACGATGTTCACGAGCCCGATTATCGTCTGCCAACCGTCGCCGACGGTGGTCCCACAAGTCCCGCTCATCTCATCTACGGCCACCGTGAGGAGGCCGTGGTAGTTGGGGACGGTCGCGACGAAATCAGCGAGCACGCGCAGCAGTGGGGCGATATCCTCTTCCTCCATTTCGGGAAGCCTCTCGTAGATTCGGAGCCTTTGGCGGACTGTGACTATGACGCGAAACAGCTCGGCCTTGTTGGCGTCCGACAGCTTTGCGAAGAGTGGATTGCCGCCGATCTTCTTGCGCATCTCTCGGATGTCGTCGTCAGTCGGTTCGGCGAACTCCCTTCTGTTCGCCATGCGCAGCATGTTCGCCAACCATGCCATCCTCTCGAAGGACGGCCCCCGCGCCATGAGATCGATGTCGCTGTCAGGCTTCCTCTTCATTGCCCGCGCCTCAAAGGGATGACCTCGGCGCTCTGGCCGGCGCAGTGGCGGGCCCATTCGTCGAGAAGCTTGCGGCGCTCGTCGAGAAGATTGCCTCTCGCGTAGGCGCGCTCGACCTGACCGTAAAAACGATGACCAAGGACGAGTTCGGAGATCTCGCGGTCGCGGCGATGGAATTGCGCCCATGAACGAAACGTCGATCGCAGGCCATGGATGACGAAGGGCTTGCCGCTGTCCGGGTCGAGCCAGGCGTTGTGCTCGCGCCGAAGGCGGCGCGTCAGCGTGATCAGCGTCATGTCGTTGATCGGCTCGCCGTCATCGCTGGCGAAGACGAACGGCGAGCGCCCCGGCTTCCCGATGGCTTCGAGCGCGGCGTCACCGAGTGGAACGATGAAGACGTCCGCGCGATGACGGGAGTCCTTCATCTGCTCCGGAGGACAGCGCCAGACACTCGCCTCGAAGTCGATCTGGTCGAAGCGCATGAGGCGAGCGGCACCGGAGCGCGAGGCCGTCAGGGCGATGAACCGGAGGCAGCGCGCAGCGGGCGTCTCGATCGCCTCGAGGACTTGCATGAACTCGGGCATTCGCCCGAAGTCGAGGGCGGCGTGATGGTCACGGCTGCCTTGCGTGAAGTATCCCACGGCCTTGAGGAGATCGGCCGACACTGGGTTTGGGAAATGGACGCCGCGATGCGCCATCTCGACCATGGCGTATGCGAAGAGGACGTGAAGCGCAGACTGCGTTTTCCGGGCCGTTCCGGGCGGCAGTGACCGCAGCATCACGGCGATATCGAGCGGAGTGATGCACTCGACGGGACGGGGATGGAGGGGCGCGCAGATTACGCGCAGCCCGCGTTCGCGCGTATGATCGTTCTTGGCGTTCTTGTATGGCTGGGCGACCTTGGCGAGATAGAGGTCGACCGCGCGGCCGAAGGTGAGGACGTTGGCCTCAGTCTCGGCCTGCAGGCGGGCCCGGCCTGCGCGGGTGGGGTCTTTGCCCTCGTCGATGGCGCGCAGGGCGTCCTTGGCCTTCTGACGGGCGTCAGCGAGGCTGACGAGGGGATAGGCTCCTAGTCCAATGCGCTGGCGCTTTCCGCCGCGGCTAAAGCGCAGAACCCATGAGCGCCGGAGATTTGCCGGCTCCTTCGCGGTCGAGGGTCTGACCATGAGGATTAGACCGCGGGTAAGATCGTCGGAATGCTCGCCCCGACGGGCAGAGGCTACGAAACGGTCGGAAAGCTTGGCCATCGTCATCCGCTTGGTGGGCCATTCGGTGGCCCACCCGACGTGAGATATAGCGAAACGACCTGCTATGACAAGATAGAGTGTGAAAGTGTTTGATAATAGGAACTGCCAAGGCTTTCAGAGGACTGGAGCGACCGCAGAGCCAGAAAGCCCGCATGAGCGCGGATGTGGTCAACTGCCATGATGGGCGTTGGTTCTCTTCTCACTTTCAAGTCCCCGGCCCTTAACGAACCCAAAACCGAAGGTGGTCAGCACCCTATTCCCGATTACCCCGGATGTTGGCGGTTTGCCCCAGCAAGTGACGCCTCCGATCCGTCCGCGACCGGGAATCTCCCGCTCACTTCGCCAACCATACCCCGCCTGCGCCAAGGCTCAACTGCTAATCGTCTCGAAATCGCCTTGGAAACGCCTTTCCTCGGACCATGTTGCATAAAGGTCACGAATTGGGGATCGAGGTCCGGGCTGTAACGCCTTAAACTGAGGCGGCAGCACCTTGTCGATATCAAATGGGCTGGGGTGTTGCACTTCGCGTCGGAACTCGGGTTCGGCCACGATCGCCCGATCTGACCGGTCTGTTAGCGAAATATACGTTTCCAGATGGGTGGCGGACTATGATTTCATCAAGCCGCACGTCCGGGCGCGCAAGATATTGGAGAGCGAAAATTGTCTCGAGGCGACAAGCACAAAGGGCAGGATAGGGCTTTCGGCGCGTCGGGGAGCGCTACCAAGTTCCGTCAGGGCCTTGCGTGCCATCAGCAGGGAAAGCTGGTTGAGGCGGAACGACATTACGATGCGGCCCTAAAGAGCCAGCCCGACAACTTCGAGGCGCTGCACATGCTGGGCGTGATCGCGCTCCAGACGGGCCGCCTCGAACGCGGAGTCGAAATCATTGGAAAAGCGGTTGCGTTGAACGAAAATTCAGCGATTGCTTTCAACAACTTGGCGAAGGGTCTGAAGGACCTCGGCCGGTTCGAGGAGGCGATTGCTTATTTCGAACGAGCGATCGCGCTTGCGCCAAGCTTTGCTGACGCACAGTTCGGTTATGGGACCGCGCTACATTTCATGGGTCGATCTGAGGACGCGCTCGCTCACTTCGAAAAAGCAAACACCCTCAATCCCAAATTCATTGAGGCGCTCAACAACCGCGGGTTGGCCCTGGCGAAATTGAAGCGGTTCACTGAGGCTCTCGCCAGTTACGAGAAAGCGCTCGCGATCCGGCCGAATTTCGTCGACGCGCACAACAATCGCGGCAATGTGCTCAATGGCTTAATGCGCTTTGGCGAGGCGCTTGCCAGTTTCGACAGAGCGATTGCCGCCCGACCGGATTTCGCCGAGGCGCATTGCAATCGCGGCAACGTGCTCGTCGAATTGGAGCGCTTCGACGATGCGCTGGCCAGTTTCGACAGAGCGATCGCGATCCGACCGGATTTTGCCGAGGCGCATTGCCATCGCGGCAACGCACTCGCAAACCTCAATCGGTTTGGCGATGCGCTGGCAAGCTTTGACCGGGCGATAGCGATCAAGCCGCGATACGTCGACGCATGGATTTCCCGCGCAGAGGCTCTGTTCATCTGCAACCTCAATGACGAGGCTGTCAAAAGCGCGCAAGCGGCGATCGATATTGATCCTGATAATGCCTTATGCCGATTTCTAAGCTGTTATTGTGAGCTGAGAATTTTGTACAACAACGAGGACGATATCGAAGCCCGTCGCAAGGCGTACCAAAGTAAGCTTAAGACTATCTGCAGCGATTATGAGGCCGGACGCCTGAGAACAAATATGATAGAGGCCGTCGCGCGCTGCAGGCCATTTTATCTCGCCTATCAGGGCCGCAACGACCGGGATTTGCAGGCCTTGTACGGGACATTAGCCTGCCGCGCCATCGGCGCTCAGTTTCGCCCAGCCACTCTGCCAGCGCCCCCCGAAGCCGCCGAGCAGGTCCGAGTGGGCTTCGTGAGCAGCCATTTCTACTCGCACTCGAATTGGAAAATTCCGCTCAAAGGCTGGATGAGCCAGTTAGATCGCAATCGGTTCAAAATATTCGGCTACCACGTGGGTCGACGGCGAGACCAGGAAACCGAGGTTGCCGCGAACCTCTGCTTTCGATTTGTGCACCGCGCTTTGCCTCTAGAAGCCTGGCGCAAGGAAATCCTCGCGGACGCACCGCATGTCCTAATCTATCCAGGGCTTCTGATGGATGAGTTGTGTTTGCAACTCGCCGCGCAAAGGCTTGCGCCGGTTCAGTGCAATTCCTGGGGGCACCCCGAAACCAGCGGTCTTCCCACGCTCGATTACTTTCTCAGCAGCGATATGATGGAGCCCGCCGATGCGGACGAAGATTATACGGAGCGCTTGGTGCGCCTACCGAACCTCTCGATCTATTATGAGCCCCTCGCAACATCGCCAGCGGCGATAAACCGGGGCGAGCTCGGTATGAGGCCCGACGCGGTTGTGTTCTGGTCCGGCCAGTCGCTTTACAAATATCTTCCGCAGCATGATTTTGTCTTCGCCAGAATTGCGAAGTTAGTCGGAAACTGCCAGTTTGTATTCATAAAGCACTCCAATGAAACAGCGATTGTGGATCTATTTCATCGGCGTCTGGACTCTGTATTTTCAGAATGGGGGCTGACGGCTTCCGACCACTGCCTGTTTATCGAAAGTTTGAGCATCGATCGCTTCGTCGCCGCCATGGGCAATTGCGACATCTTCCTCGACAGCATCGGGTGGTCCGGTTGCAATTCGACCTTGGAGAGCCTTGTCCATAACCTGCCTGTTGTGACGTTGAGAGGGGCGCGTATGCGCGGCCGTCACAGCAGCGCTATCTTGAGCAGGATTGGAGTGGCAGAAACGGTTGCGAACTCGATTGACGAATACATTTCGATTGCGGCTCGATTGGCGACCGATTCGGAGGAACGCAGGCGAATTGGCCGTGAGATCAATACGACTAAGCATATAATATACCGCGACCGTGACTGCATTGCTCGGCTTGAGGATTTTATTGAGAACACGGCGCGGGGGCGCATAGTTTAGACGCGCTGGCGGCCAAAGCTTTAACCGATACGCCATTGCGCATGCGCTGAAGTCATTCTACCCGGCGAACGCCGCAACCGGACCCCCGTTCCCGACAGGCGGCTGATTTCCTTTACGTCATCGCGGTCAACGGCGATGCGCCTCGCGTTCAACCCCGGCCTTCTCGAGCCGGCTTCAAAGATCCCGGATGTTCGCCGCCCGCGCCTCGATCACGACGAACGCCTGGGCGAGCGGGTCCTCGTCCGTGATGGTCAGGTGGATGAAGGCTTCTGCGCCCGGCGGCAGGATGGCCTTCAGTCGCTCCGCTGCGCCACCGGTTAGTCGCATGGTCGGCTGGCCGGAGGGTAGGTTGACAACCCCCATGTCGCGCCAGAACACCCCGCGGCGAAGCCCCGTTCCCAGAGCCTTGGCGCAAGCCTCCTTGGCGGCGAAGCGCTTGGCGTAGGAGGCGGCGCGGCCGGCCCGCGCCTCCGACCGGCGCTGCTCGATCTCGGTGAAGCAGCGGTCGATGAACCGCTTGCCGAACCGGTCGAGCGTCTGCTCGATTCGCCGTACGTCGCAAAGGTCGCTGCCGACGCCGACAATCACCGGCGGCGCTCCGCCAGCGCCCGCCCTTCCAACATCGCGGCGCGCATCGCCCCTACCGTCTCGGCGAGGCCGACAAAAATCGCCTCGCCGATCAGAAAGTGGCCGATGTTGAGTTCGACGATCTGCGGCAGTCCGGCGATGACGCGGGCCGAATCATAATCGAGGCCGTGGCCGGCGTGACATTCGAGCCTGAGGCCAGGCGTTTGGGCGGCGGCGACCCTGAGGCGGCCGAACTCGTAGTCGGCGCGGGCCGAATCGCCATGCGCGAGCGCGTCGCACCAGGCGCCGGTGTGCAGTTCGACCACCGGCGCGCCGAGGTCGGCGCTCGCTTTCAGCGCTTCTCCGGAAGGCTCGATGAACATCGAGACACGAATCCCCGCGGCTCCAAGTTCGGCGACGAAAGGTTTCAGCGCGCGGAAGCCGCCCAGGACATCAAGGCCGCCCTCGGTCGTGCGCTCGGTTCGCTTCTCCGGCACGAGACAGCAGGCGTGCGGGCGGATGCGCAGCGCGATGTCGAGCATCGCCTCGGTCGCGGCCATTTCGAAATTGAGCGGCTTTGTAATCGAGGCCTTGAGCCGCCGCATGTCGTCATCGTGGATGTGACGACGGTCCTCGCGTAAGTGCGCCGTGATTCCGTCGGCGCCCGCCTCGATCGCGATCAGCGCGGCGCGGACCGGATCGGGCGAGGCCCCGCCGCGCGCGTTGCGGACGGTCGCGACATGGTCGACGTTGACGCCGAGGCGTAGCGCGGTCATGCGATGGTCCCCTTTCTCATCTGCGGCTTTAGGCCGCGCCGGCGAGCGCGCGGCTCCCGGGCTTGACGGCGGGCAGCGCCGCGAGTTCCGCAGGCAAGCCGTCGGGCGCGTAGGCCGGGATGTCGAGCGTGGCCAGCGCGACCCGCCTGACGCCGATCTCGGCCTTGCCCCCCGACCGGTCGATGAGACAGGCGGCGCCGACGATCGTTCCCGGATGTTCGGCGAGCGCTTCCAGCGTCTCGCGCGAGGAGAGCCCGGTCGTGATGATGTCCTCGACCATCAGGACCCGCGCGCCCGGGGGGATCGTAAATCCCCTTCTCAGCCGGAAGCGGCCGTCTTCGCGCTCGACGAAGATCGCCTTTGCGCCAAGCTGCCGCGCGGTCTCGTATCCGGGCACGATGCCGCCGACCGCGGGCGAGGCGACGATGTCGATCGGCCCGAAGGCTTCGCGCGCTTTTTCGGCGAGCGCCCGGCAGAGGCGCTCGGTGCGGGCCGGATCTTGAAAGACGAACATCTTTTGCAGGAACACCGCCGAATGCAGTCCCGACGACAGGATGAAATGGCCTTCGAGCAGCGCGCCCGCGGCGCGGAACTCGTCAAGCGCCTGCTCGGCAGTTAAAGTCGCGGTCATGGCCCCTCTTAGCAGGCCGCCGCGCGCCCCGCCAAGGCGCGGGCGGCCGGCCGTGTCGAGACGATTTTCATGTCATCAGATTCGCCCCTCGCCACAAAGCCGCTCGGCGCAGAGGCCGACGCGACTGCGCCCGACGGCGCAGCCGTTCGCCTGCTGCTGGCGCTCACCGGCGGGAGCATGGCGCATTTCGAATTGCCCGCGGGCGCCGTATCCCACGCGGTGACGCACCGCACGGTCGAGGAGATCTGGTACGTGCTCTCGGGCGAAGGCGCGATTTGGCGCCGCCATGGCGGGGCCGAGCGGATCGAGGCGCTCAAGCCGGGAACCGCAGTCGCGATCCCGCTTGGGACGGCGTTCCAGTATCGCGCCGAGGCCGGCGCGCCGCTCGTCTTTCTCGCGATCACGATGCCGCCCTGGCCCGGCATGGACGAGGCGCTGCCGGCCGCAGGTCCCTGGGCGCCGAACGTCCTCGCGGGCGGGGCCACGGGCGCGTGAGGCCTTGCGTCCGCGCGGGCCCGCTGGTAGCCAAAGGCCCGTCGGCGGGCCGGTTTAGCTCAGTTGGTAGAGCAACGGTTTTGTAAACCGTGGGTCGGGGGTTCGAGTCCCTCAACCGGCACCAAATTTGCCTCCGCAATCGTCCACAACCGTCCGGACTAGCGCGGAAACGCTTGAATTCTTGGGCTGTGAATGTGCGCTGACGTGCATCCTTGTCTGTTGCCATCCGGCAAAAAAGTTGGTACATTCGTTGGTATTGGCCGCATACCAACAAGTCAGATACCAACAATGTCGCTCACCGAGCTCCAACTTCGATCCGCCAAGCCGCAAGGCAAAGTCAGCAAACTGTCCGATGGAGGCGGCCTGCAGCTGTGGGTGACGCCTGACGGCGCCAAGCGCTGGCGGCTCGCTTACCGATTTGGAGGCGGCCAGAAGCTTTTGGCGATCGGCGTCTATCCGACTGTCGGCCTGAAAGACGCTCGGGCGGCTCGGGAAAACGCTAAACGGCTTCTGGCGAGCGGAGTTGATCCCTCCGATGTCAAAAAGCAGGCCAAGATCGAGAAGGCCAACGCCGCCGAGAACACGTTCGCCACCATCGCGGCGGAACTGGTCGAAAAGAAGCGCCGGGAAGGCAAGGCGGGAGTGACTGTTGGCAAGACTGAATGGCTTTTGGGCCTCGCTTCGCCGGTTCTCGGCAGTCGGCCTGTCAAGGAAATTACCGCGCCCGAGATCCTCGCCGTCCTGCGTACGGTCGAATCGCGCGGCAAGCTCGAAACTGCAAAGCGACTTCGCGCGACCATCGGCCAGGTGTTTCGATACGCGGTCGCAACCGGACGGGTGGACACCGACCCGACCGGCGCTTTGGCGGGGGCGATTGCGTCGCCTATCGTCAAGCATCGCGCCGCCATCGTCGAACCGAAGACCTTCGGCGCCCTTCTTCGTGCGATCGCAGCTTATCAAGGCGCGCCCGAGACTATCGCAGCCCTTGAATTGCTGGCCCTAACTTTTGTTCGCCCGGGCGAACTTCGATCGGCGGAATGGTTCGAGTTCGACCTCGATACCGCGCTGTGGTCGATTCCAGCCGAGAAAATGAAAATGCGCCGGCCGCATCGCGTGCCACTTTCGCCGCGCGCCGTCACGGTCCTTCGCGATCTCCATACGATTACGGGCAAGGGCTGGTTCCTGTTCCCGTCTGTGCGGAGCCCCAAACGTTGCATGAGCGAGAACACCATCAACGCCGCGCTCCGAAGGCTCGGCTTCAAGCAGGACGAGATGACCGCACATGGCTTCCGTTCAGCCGCATCGTCGATCCTCAACGAGAGCGGCCTATGGAACCCGGACGCCATCGAACGGCAACTGGCGCACGTCGACGCCGACAGCGTCCGCCGCGCTTACGCCCGCGCTGACTTCTGGGACGAGCGCGTCCGGATGATGTTGTGGTGGGCGGAAAAATGCGAGGAGCTGCGACGCGGTGGCATCGTTTTTCCCCTCCGAGCCTGAGTGCCGATCGCCGGGCGTTACAGAGGATTCGCGCAATCAGTGCCGGCTGCCGCCCGCTCCTCAGCGCCTCGTAAAGCTGCGCCGGGCCAAGCAGCACGTCCTTGAGGCCTTCGCGAACTTTCTCCGAATCGAGCGCCTGCTTGCTCATGGTCTGTGAGCGGCGAGCGCATCGATGATGGCGTTGGTGAGTTCCTTCGACAGCGTCGGCGAGTTGGCGGACTGCGCCTTGCCGAAGACGATGTTGTCGACATCCTGCCCCTTGATGAGCATGTCGGCCTTGCAGATGGCGTACGATTCCGGATTGAGTTCCTGCCCGAACATTGTGAGCCGCGCCTTCGGGTTCATCGCGGTCAGGTGCTCCTCCGAAACCGACAACATGCCGCCCGTGCGGGCCGCCGGATCGTAGACCGTGCGCACGACGCCGGGCTTGGTCAGAACCTCGTCATTGTCGACGAAGATCAGATTGACCATGAGGCGTATGACCTCGCGCGGCGTGAAGTGCTCGCCGGCCGTCTCGTTCGAGAGTTCGGCGAACCTGCGGATCAACTCTTCGAAGACGAGTCCCATCCGGGAATTGTCGACAACGTTGGGGTGAAGATCGATGGCGGCGAATTTTTCCGTGACCAGATAGAGCAGGTTCGCCTTGGCGAGCCGGTCGATCTGGACAGCGAATTCGAAGCGCTCGAAGATGTCGCGGACATTGGCGGAAAAGGCCTGAATGTGGGCGGTGAGATGCGCCGACGTTGTCCTGGTCGCCGACGAGCTTCCTCATGTCGAGGACGGGCGTGTTGTAGAAACCCTGCCCCGCCTTCCGCAGGAGAAACGGCTCGGGATTGAGCCCGGCCTTTTGCTTCTCGGCCAGCTCCGCCAGCACCACCGCCTTGGTTGGCTCAAGCACGCAATCGAGACGGCGCAGCACGGTGAACGGCATCACCTTGCGGTAGTCGGACTGCTTGTAGTCGCCGCGCATCCGCGCCGCGGCGTGGCCGCGATACGGCCAGCCCAAGAGAACACTTGAGATCGCTATCCGGACGACGCACATGGCGACAGCCATCCTGCGAGACGGCCGCGACATGGACGGAGAGTTGTGGGCTGCAAGCGGTTGGATCCCTGAGGTCAAGCCGTTTGATCCGCCCCCGATGGTTTTGCGCTACGCCGAAAAGCATGGTCGCCCCAGTTATCTGGCCTACCTATACAAAGACCTCCAGGTGCACCGGCCGATCAATCCAAAAGGTTTGGCCTTGTCGCAGGCATGGAAGTTCGCTTCTGAGCAAGAACGGGCACTCCTTGTCGAGATCACAATTGAGCATTATGAAAATTACAAGGGTATCTTGGACGACGAGAGATTGAAGAAATTGTCGCCAAACTTCGTTCGCCTGATATACGACGCCATTTTAGCTTTAGAAGTGCAGGGACCGCCGCACGTCTATATTCGTGAGCCTTTTAGGACTCTTGATTACATGGAATACTTGTTTCAGTCGGGGCGGCTCCAAGCGGCCGGCAATCGGCCGAACAACCCCGAAGCGATCAAAATCACACCGCTCGACTGGGGCGGGCTCGAAATCGCCGTTGGCGGCGATCAGGAGAGGCTGGGTGTATGGATGCGCGGCCAGATCAAAAGGACCGGGCGTGGCGACTTCGAAAACGTGCGCGTGGCGCGCGCCGAAATTCTTCTGGAATTCCCTGCTGAGTTGCCTGAGGCAGTGGATCTTCAGCCAAGGGCCGTGACCGACGACGAGATCTGCGAAGTTATTAAGGCTGCGTCAGAGAAAAACGGCGGCTTTATCGCACAAAACGCAGGCGCCGAGCTCGTTCAGCAGCGTTTCCCTGAGGTTACAAGGGACAGAGCGCGGCAGCTCGTAAAGCAGGTAACCCGAAGCGACAAGCCCGGCCCGAAGGGACCGCGGCTTCGCAAGAGCGCATGAGCTGCGGCGTCCTCCAGCGATGGATCCTTTTCTCGATCTTTATTGGAATTTGGACCAAATTGTTGTTTGGGCGGAAACGCGCGACCCTGAGATCGTACGGGTTGCGGCGATTCCCAAGGAGTGCAGACCGAGGAAGTCGCTGAATCTCTTGGCTCACTATCCGCACGCTTCGCTCTGCGTCTTGGGCGTCGAGCGCGATGTCGAGGGCGAACTCTGGGCAGCAAGCAAATGGAAGCCGAGCATACGCGAGTTCGTGCCGGCGACCGGGGTCAGAAAGATCGCCGAGCAAACTGGGCGGCCGGCTTATGAGGTGTTTTCTGAGGACGGCCTCTTTGTCCTGCGACCGGTCAGTCCGGCGGCAAATGCTTTTCAGCGCGCAGAAAGGCGTGATCGGGCGGTGATTGCCTTTGCCATCTTAAGCGGCGCCCGAGACGACGCAATTGCGTCGATGCTGATGCGTCATGTCGACTCCGACCGGCGCACCGTCTTTCATGACGCACGGGACGTTCGCACCAAGAACCGCAAAACCTTTACGTCGACGTTTTTCCCGGTTGGCACGGACATCGAGAGCATCGTTGCCGAGTGGATTTCGTTCTTGACGAAAGAGCGATTGTACGGGCCAGACGATCCGCTATTTCCGTCGACCCGGGTCGAAGTTGGAGCAACGAGGCTCTTCGAAGCGACCGGCCTGGACCGCGTTGGCTGGCGCAACGCGGCCGCCATACGGCGCATCTTTCGTCAAGCGTTCGACCGAGTCGGACTGCCGTACTTCAACCCTCACAGCTTCCGGAAGACCCTCGGTGCGCTTGGCGAGAAGCTCTGCACCACGCCTGAGCAATTCAAGGCCTGGAGCCAAAACCTCGCCCACGAAAATGTGCTGGCGACTTTCACCAGCTACGGGACCGTGACGTCCGATCGGCAGGCGGATATTCTGACCGAGCTGAGCAAGTCCAGGATTGGAGCCCGAGACTGCGACCCGGACGAAAGGACGGTTCATCAGGTTAGCGCATACCTGCAGAAGAAGGCCCTCCTAACCACGTTCGAGATCGGTCTGTTTCGGTGATGTTGATAAATTTGTTGGCACAATCGACACAAATGACCGGGAACTGGCGGCTTTTGAAAGCCTTGGAGGAGCGATGCGTTTCCCACCGTCGTACCGGAATCGCATAAGAAATCGTGAAGCAGGTGTAGATCACCGTGTTTGAGCGCGCTGAAGATCGATACTCGCGGGTTCGTTCGACGCTGGCAAACGTGAGCAGGCGGTCGGAAGCGAGACAGGGACGCGGCGCCAGGCGCACTTGCCATCGGGGCCGTCGCGACTTCAGTCGGTCGACGATGCTGGCCCCGGCCGTTGCGAGACCGACCGCGATCGCCGTTCCCATTCCGCTGTTGCCGCCAGTAACGATCGCGACCTTGCCCTTCAGCGCTATCGCGCTTCTCCATTGGCCTTGCGCCGTTCTTCCAGTCGAACAGTCTGGGCGACAGAGCGCCTATTCGGACCCAGCTCGTCGGACCTCCATTTCGGCCGCATCGAATCGCTTGTACGCTTGCGCAGCGAGCATTATCGCCTCGGATTGCGCTGGGTAAGTGTGCACGACAGCGGCCAGGGCCCGCATGCCGATGCCTGCGGTCATGACGACCGCCATTTCGTTGATAAGTTCGCTTGCCCGCGAGGCGACGATGGTCGCGCCCAAAATCTCGTCAGATCCTTCGGCGATGTGGATCTTGACGAAGCCTGTGTTCTGACCATCGGTGATCGAGCGATCGACATCGTGCATCATCACGGTGAAACTCTTAATGGGAATTGATTGCTGGCGTGCTTCCCAGACGTGCAAGCCGATATGCGCGATCTCAGGATCGCAATAAGTACACCAGGGTATGGTCGATCCGCTCTTCCGCTGTTGCATCTTCATCAAGGCATTTTGAACCGCCATGCAGGCCGAGGACTGCGCAGCGTTGGTGAATTTCAACTCCAGGCAGACGTCACCGGCCGCGTAAATGTTTGGATTTGTGCTGCGTAGATAGTCGTCGACCCTGATCCCTTGGTCGGTGTCGAAACCCACACCTGCGGTTTCAAGGTCAAGCTCCTCAACATTTGGAACTCGGCCGACACTCAAAAGGACTTCGTCGGCCTGAATTTCGCTTTCGTTCCCGCTATTGACAATATGCAGAACCTTGGCGCCCCTCTCGCGCCGGGCGCCGACGACTGTTGTGTTCAGGCGGATCTCCACGCCGTCCCGTGCAAGGGAACGGGACAAAATCTCGGCCGCGTCGCGTTCCTCGCGGGGAAGGAATTTCGGATCGTTCTGCACGATCGTGACATGCGAACCCAGCCTGCAAAAGGCCTGCGCCAGTTCGCAGCCCAGCGGCCCCCCGCCGATGACGGCGAGGCGCTTTGGCAGGGCCGTCATCTCGAAGATCGTCGCGCTCGTGCGATAGCCGGTCAGGTCGAGACCCGCAATGTCGGGCGCCCTGGGACGGGCGCCAGTCGCGATCAGCGCTTTCTTGAAATGCAGTCGTGTGTCGCGGACGAGGAGCGCGTCCGTACTATCAAATCGGGCGGAACCGAAAAAAATGTCGATCCCAAGCGCGGCGAGTTCGTGAACCGAATGGTGTTCCGAGATTCGCACCCGGACTCGGCGCATGCGAGCCATCACCTTGCCAAATTCGAGAGCGGGCTCGTTCGGGACAGGCGCGCCAAGCTCTTCGGCCTCCCGCATAGCGCTATAGACGCGCCCCGTGCGGATGATTGCCTTGGATGGCACCGACCCGACATTCAGCGAATTTCCGCCCACTCGATTGCGCTCGATAAGTACGACGGAGAATCCGAGCCGTGCGGCGGATTCCGCCGCCGCCAGTCCGGCTGGCCCCGCCCCCACGATCGCCAGATCATAGGCGCTCCGCGGCTTGGGGTTCTCCCAATCCTCGGGGCGTACACGGCTGAGGAACGTTTGCTCGTCGTCAGGCTTCGCTCTTGACGTATCAGTTTGCACCGCTAGAGCCACCCGCCTTCAAAACCGGCCCGTTTGAGCCCATCGCGAACGTAGCTGCAATGCTGCACGATCTCCCAAATCAGCCCGGTGCGATAATTTTCGATCATCAGCGCGAGCAGGCCCTGATCCAGCCCGTACCACCCTTTGGAAAGCCAGCCGCCCGCATTGCCCCGCAGCGTCGGGTTGAAGCCGCTTGAAAATCTGTCCTGGCGGCAGACCCGCGGATAGATTTCGAGGAGACGGCGCGTGCCCGCAAGCGCTGCCGCGGCCGCAAACGGCAGTGTTGCAAGCATCGCCCAAGGTGCGATCGTGCCGTCGTCAGGGCCGTAGGGCACGCCGCGCGACATATAGCCGAAGAAGCGGCGGTCTCTCCCGGCCGAGGGCATTTTCCCATACTTTGGACCGTCTCCTGCCGTCACGCCCCAGAAATCGCGGCTATAGGCTTTGAACCCATAGGGATTGCGTTCACCGTATTCGCGATGGATAGCGATAGCGCTCTTCGTATTCTCAAAATAGTCACTGGCCTTTTCACGCATGAATGCGTCGCGGACGCCACGAAAGTCGATCCACGCGTGGGAGAACAGGTGGGTGAAAAGCGGACCAGAATAGAGGACATCCCGGTCCAACAGGTTTTCCCACTGATAGGTCAGCTGCCATGTGACGTATGCGGCTGGCGTGAGCGGAAAGGTCGGCGAGCCAAGACCTAGAACGTAGAGAAGCGCCGCTTCGTTGTATCCCTCCCAGCCATAGTGGAGAAAGCCGGACTTGGGTTTCCACCCTTGGGAAAGCCCTGGGGTTCCGTTCTGGGCCCAGCGCCAGTCGACACGGCGATATAACCCGTCGGCCAGTTCACGAATTTCATTCTCGCCTTGGGCGTCGAAATAGCATCCGGCCACCAGGACGCCCGCGATCAGCAGCGCGGTGTCGATCAGCGAGAGTTCGCATTGCCATACGCGCTTGCCCGTCTGCATGTCGAGGAAGTGATAGTAGAAACCTTTATACCCGGTCGCATCGGACGCTTCGCTCTGAACGCTTCCGAAGAAGAATCTGAGAGTTTTGAGCGTTCGGTCGGCGGCGTCCGCACGCGACAGCCAGTCGTTCTGGACCGCGACAGGATAACAGGACAGCGCAAAACCAACCACGGCGATGCTGCATGGCGACCCTTCGCGTGAAGTATCCGCGACGAGGCCGGTATCGTCATTGGCGTAATCCGACAAATAGGAAAAGGCCGCGCGCTGCAGCCGGACGATCAGCGCCTCGTCCGAAATCCGCGCCAAATCGCCCATCTTGCTCAATTCGTGAAATATACCGCGGCAACCGATTGCAGCGGTATGGAAACTTCAATCTTCAGTTTGCCAGCCCTATCTTCGAGCGGCGCGACAGACAAACCATCCCCCCATCGATCTTAGGTTGACTTCGTCGAGATGCCAAGGGGCGTGCGGCTTCGCCGCAGGGCAATCGCTTCAGGTTAGCGAGAGGTTAAGAATGAGATCTCCGGCCATACTCTTACGGCCGCGCAAGCCAATCGGGCCTTGGTCCGAACCGCCGAATTCGCCAACACGAATTCTTTTCGCGGCAATAAACTCCACCTCGAGGCGCCAATTTCGACGTTTGCTAACGCGAATTTACCTGAAGCGATTCCCCTGGGCTTCGCCGTCGACACCGAGCGCGAGGGCGAGGTCCTCGACGTGCTTGTCCAACCCAAGCGCAATAAGGCCGCCGCTCTGAAGTTGATGCGCAAGCTTCAACACAGGCCGCGGTCTTCAACACTTTCAACCTCCAAAAGCCATCTGACTTCAACCCAAACGCACCGAACGCTTCGCACTGCGGCGATGAGCCGCGACGCTGTCGCGCAGCCTCAAAATCTGTGTAGCGCCGTCCGCTCGTGCTCTTCGGTTGACAACGGGACAACGCTCACGCGAGCCATCTTCCGCGTTTGGCACGGCCGGCGGGGCGCGACCTCCAGGGACCGCAGATCGACGAAAGTGCACGAGACGACAAGAAAAAAACGCAAACGAGTTGATATGGTTACCGACGGCGCGGGGCCGCCACTTAGAACGCTACGTCCGCTTGGGACGCTAGGTTTTTGCGCGCCGAGGGACATTCGGAGAGTAAGGGGAGCGGATCGACAACGAGGATGTTGCCTAGGAGGCGCATCATGTACGGCCAAGTGATCTATCACCGTGTGCTCGACCCGTCCTTGAAAGCGGCAAAAGTGAGGTTTCGCCCAGCATCGGGCGGGAAATGGCGACTGGCCGAGCGACGTGTCGCAATGGTCCATTTGCTGGTTAAGGTACGACATCAGCAATGGGTGCGCGTCGAGTCGGCCAAGGCTTATCGTCGCCCCACGCTGCTCGAAGATAATCCCGGTTCCGGGTGATCGTCAGCGACGCGGTGAATAATGGCGAACTCGTCCTTCTTGGCAATTGGCCGCCGATGGCAGCCTCGCTGGCGAGGGTCAAAGAGACCCGGCGCTTCGTAAGACGCGGCGATCATTTTCTCAGAAGCGGGCACCCGACCCTCGCTTGCCAACCACGAATACTGCGAAGAAAAAATGGCGCGTCCGGACCCCCTGCTTGTTTTCCGAGCCGGGTTTCGCGGAACCTGACGGGCCTCTCCTGGGTTTCCGCTCCTAATGAAAGATGGGTGAAGGCCGGCGTTTGAACAGAGCGGCAGGAGGCGTCTATGAACTGGGCTCAATTCATTCCGACTTGGAAGCAGCTCAAGGAAAAAATAGCCTTTCACAGAGTCAGAAATCACCGATGATAGGAAAATTGCTGAGACCTTGAAGAGAGCCCAAAGGAGCGATGACCAAACGGCGCCGTTTCGGCCAGACAATCGCGAAAAGCGGCACGAGTTCTCCCAACACATCGGCAGTTAATAAATTGTGAGACGCCACTGTTGAAGCTGGGCCAGTGCGACGAAGAAGCCGAGAACGAGTCACCACGGCTTCGATGCACTCGGCAAGGTACGCTCCGCCACGGCGCTTCGGAACGGTCGTGGCGTGGTCCGTCGACTGCCTCGGGCGGTCGCGTCACGACCTCCTCGGATTCTAGCGGAGCTTCGCGCCCTCCGCATCGATCTATTCCCGCACCAGCAGGGCCTAGCCCGCATATCTCAAATTAGGGGCGCATCGGGCCGCCGAATCAGGCAAAAGTTGTTTTGTGAGAACGACTTGAGCCGGTTCGGAGGAGTGGCCCGATGCAGACGGAGTGTAGCGCAGAACCGAGCGCGTTTGGACGGGTCGAAGGGCGGCCTGTGATGGCAGCGTTCGACGGCGGCGCGCTGACCTCCGACGCCGGCGGTCTACTGCTGGGCGCAGCCGACCGAAGGCTCAATCTGGTTCGACGGCTTGCGGGATGTTTCCGCGACGCCAGAGACCCGAGGTTCATTGAGCATTCCGTCGCCACGCTCATCGGGCAGCGCGTGTACGGCATCGCGCTCGGCTATGAGGACCTGAACGACCATGACGAGCTTCGCCACGATCCTTTGATGGCGGTGCTGGCGGGCAAGCTTGAGGCCAGGCGCGAGGATTGCGCGCCGGTGGCCGGCAAGTCGACGCTGAACCGGCTGGAACTGTCGCGCGAGATCGCCACCCGCTACAAGAAGATCAGCCACGACCCGGCGGCGATCGAGGCCCTGTTCGTCGACCTGTTCCTCGAGGCGCACGATCGGGCGCCCAGAGAGATCATCCTCGACCTCGACGCGACCGACGACCCGCTGTACGGCCATCAGGAGGGCCGGTTCTTCCACGGCTATTACGACGGCTACTGCTATCTGCCGCTGTATGTGTTCTGCGGCCGCCATCTCCTGGCGGCCAAGCTCAGGCCCTCGAACATCGACGCCAGCGCCGGATCGGTCGAGGAGGCGGCGCGGATCGTCAGGCAAATTCGGGCGCGCTGGCCGAAGACGCGCATCCTGTTGCGCGCCGACTCGGGCTTCGCCCGCGAGGCGCTGATGGCCTGGTGCGAACAGAACCGGGTCGACTTCGTGTTCGGCCTGGCGCGCAACCCCCGGCTCGTCGAGGAGATCGCCGCCGAACTCGCGCAGGCCGAGGCGGAAGCCGCCGCGACCGGCAAACCCGCCCGCCGCTTCAAGGACTTCCGCTATGCGACGCTCGACAGCTGGTCGCGCCGGCGCCGGGTGATCGGCAAGGCGGAATGGACAAAGGGCGAGGTCAATCCGCGCTTCATCGTCACCTCGCTCAAGCAGGGCGAGATCAACGGCCGCTTCCTCTACGAGACGGTCTACTGCGCCCGCGGCGACATGGAGAACCGGATCAAGGAGTGCCAGGGCGACCTGTTCGCCGACCGCACCTCGACCGCCACCATGCGCGCCAACCAGCTCAGGCTCTGGCTGGCCTCGTTCGCCTATGTTCTGATCTGCGCGCTCAGGCGCGTCGGCCTCGCACACACCCAGTTCGCCGAGGCAACCTGCGGCACGATCAGGCTCAAGCTCCTCAAGCTCGCAGGCCTCGTCCGCATCAGCGCGCGCCGCATCAAATTCGCGCTCGCCTCGGCTTGTCCTTACGCCGACGAATGGCGCCTCGCCGCCGTCCGCCTCGCCTGAGGCGTCGCCGCGACGCCGACAAATCGCGGCAATCCACCCCTCGGCCCACAGGAGAACCAAAACACCCCGATCCAACTGCGCAAACGGCGCAAAGCGCACGCTCGTCGGTCACACAGACGCTGCGCACATCCCTGTCAGCCAGTCTGCAATGCGCCCGCAGTCTGAGAAATGCGGGTTAGACACGATGACGCCCGCGGTGAAGGCCGCTGCGTCAATCTCCGCGCCGCGGCAATCAGCCTAATCTTACGCGAACGCGGTGGACGGCGCCGTCGTCGACGATCGGCACTCGCAAGGGTCGCTCCGCGATTTCAACCCCGTCCATCTCAGCGAAGAGAACGCCCCGACTGACCCCGGCGGGATTGTCGACGGTGATTTCGTATTGAGCGGATTGACGGCGAACCGTCATCTCGAACGTCGCCCAGCCTTTGGGAATGCAGGGGTCGAGATGCAAGAAAGCGCCGCGGATGCGCAGCCCGAGAATGCTCTCTACGCCAGCGCGCTGCATCCAACCCGCCGAGCCCGTGTACCACGTCCAGCCGCCGCGTCCGATGTGGGGCGCGCCGGCATAGATGTCGGCCGCGACGACATAGGGCTCCACTTTGTAGCGGTGGACGTCCGAGCGGGTTCGCGCATGATTGATGGGGTTGAGCAACGAGAACAGGTCGGCCGCCTTGTCACCTTCACCGAGCGCCGCGAAGGCCATCACGGACCATAAGGCCGCGTGGGTGTACTGGCCGCCGTTCTCCCGTATTCCCGGCGGATAGCCCTTGATGTAACCGGGATCCTGTGCGGTCTTGTCAAATGGCGGCGCGAACAGCAATGCGAGGCCCTCGTCGCGCTGGATCAGCTCCCGCTCGACTGCGTTCATCGCTAGCGCCGCCCGATCGCGCGCCGCCGCGCCCGATAGCGCCGCCCAGGATTGCGCGATCGAATCGATCCGACATTCTTCACTCGCAGCCGCGCCGAGCGGCTCGCCGCTGTCGAAGAAGGCGCGCCGATACCAGTCTCCGTCCCACGCTTCGGCTTCGAGCGAGGCCGCCAGAGCCGCTGCGTGCGCGCTCCACGTCGCGGCCCTGCGTGTTTCCCGGCGTGTCTCGGCGATCGGAATGAAGGCCATCAATGCCTCGTGGATGAACCAGCCGAGCCAGACGCTTTCACCGTGACCTTTTTCGCCTACGCGGTTCATGCCGTCGTTCCAGTCGCCGGTCCCCATCAGAGGAAGCCCATGGATGCCGAGCTCAAGAGAGGCGTCGAGCGCGAGAGCGCAATGCTCGAAGACGGTCGCCTTCTGGTCAGAGACGGTCGGATTGAAGAAACTGTCATGCTCGCCCGGCTCGAGCGTCTGGCCTTCGAGGAATGGGACTCTTTTATCGAGGACAGCGAAGTCCCCGGTGGCGTCGACGTAATGAGCGACCGCGTAGGCGAGCCACGGACGGTCATCCGAGATGCGGGTTCGCACGCCCTGACCCGAATGCGGCAACCACCAATGCTGGACATCGCCTTCGACGAACTGTCGCGCCGCGGCCCGCAAAAGATGCTCGCGGGTCATCATGGGCTGCGTCGCCACGAGCGCCATGCCATCCTGCAACTGATCGCGGAACCCATAGGCGCCGCTGGCCTGATAGAATCCGGAACGCGCCCAGAACCGACAGCTCAGGGTCTGGTAGAGAAGCCAGCCGTTGAGCATGACGTCCATGGACCGGTCCGGCGTCTTCACGACGATCGAACCAAGGATTTCGTCCCATTGGCGTTCGACGGCCGCCTCGACCGCGTCAAGATCGGCTGCGCGGTAGCGGGTGACAAGGCCCCGCGCCGCTTCCTCGCTTTCAGCTTCGCCCAGCAAGAAAATGACCTCGATTGACTCGCCAGGCGAACATTCGATTGTGGCGCTCAAGGCCGCGCAGGGATCGAGGCCCGCCCCGACTGTCTTGGAGAGCGCGTCGGAGACAGAGAGCGCGGACGGGTCTGCGAGCGCGCCGTTTCGACCAATGAATTCGCGCCGATCGCCAGTCCAGCTGGTCTGGGCCCCGCACAGGTCGGCGAAGGCGACGCGCGAGCCAAAGCTCGAATTCCAGGGATTGTACGCGAACATTGCGCCGGTGGCGGCGTCGATCTCAGTCGAAACAAACGGCAGCGATGCGGAACGCGCCGAGCCCAGAACCCATTCGACGTAGGCTGTAACGCTGAGACGACGAGGCCGGCTCGAGCGATTGGTCAACACAAGGCGCGAAATCTTGATCGGATCGTCGACCGGCACATACTGCAGCAGATCCGAGGCAATCTCATGTGCGACATGCTCGAACCGACTGTATCCACGGCCATGTCGGGTGACATAGGTCGCTGCGGGGTCGCGGATCGGCAGCGCAGTGGGAGTCCAGAGATCGCCTGTGTCATCGTCTCGCAGATAGAACGCTTCGCCCGGACGATCACTCACCGGATCATTCGACCACGGCGTGATCTGATTCTCACGGCTGTTGACCGACCACGTGTAGCCGCCGCCTTCGGTTGCCGTCTGGAAGCCGAACGCTGGATTGGCGATGACGTTGATCCAAGGCGCGGGCGTCGACTGGCCAGGCCCAAGGACCGTCACGTACTCGCGTCCATTTCGCGCGAACCCGCCGAGACCGTTGAAAAATTCGAGATCGGGGGCGTGAGCCCTTCCAGGCGCCCTCAAGCGAGGGACGACTCGCGTTGGCGCAGGTTTCGCGGGCGCGACAGGCTCCAGTATGCGATCGAGCTGCTCGAACAGTCTGCCGCGTTGCGCCACAAGAACGACCCGCGCTACCGAGGGGAGAAGGCTCTTCGTTTCGGCCGCGATCAGGTCGGCGCGCAACAGGAATACGCGGCCCGGTCGGTGCTCCGTACCCGGCAGCGGAGACGACCTGCTCGTCCGCACCAGGGTCTCGATCGCGATCTGAAGTTCCTGAACGTAGGAGGATTGGCGATCGTTCAGGATCACGAGATCGACGGCGAGCTGCTTCATCCGCCAATATTCGTGCGCCTGCAGAAGCTCTCGGACGATGTCGAGGTTTTCGATTTCCGAGATGCGCAGAAGAACGATCGGCAGATCCCCAGAAATACCCTGCGACCATAAGCCCGACTGCGCGCCGCAGCCCCGCAGAATCGTATCCGAGGAGGGTCGCATGGCAGGCGCGGCGAAAATCACATGTCCGGCGAGCCGCTGAAACAGGCTCGCTTCGCCCGCAGTGACGCCAAGGTGGTGCAACTGCACCTGGCCCTGCGTCCAGGCAAGGGTCGAGGCGCGTGTGAATGCGGTGGCGTCGCGGTGTTTGTCGACGCCGTCGAGAAGCGCTTCGCGACTGGCGGCGGCAATCGTCCAAAAGGCGACTCGAACAGTCGCGCCCGGCGCAACGCGAATGCGTCGGCGGATGGAGAAAATGGGATCGAGGACGGCGCCAATTGAGTTCGAGAGCGGCCGGCTGTCCATGATCGCGATCGGCGCGCGGACAGTGTGGCTGCGACCGAGGAATCGCGCCCTGTCTGTCTCGAATTCCGGTGCGCCGACAGCCTCGCCGTCAATGACCGACAGATGCGCGGCCCAGATTTCTGGGTCGCTTGGCGCCCGCTTTCGCCGCGTCGCCAAGATGGCGCCGACATCGGGAAGATATTCCGTCGCCACGAACAGCTTCGAGAACGCGGGGTGCGCGACGTCGGCGTTCTGGGGCGCGAGGACGAGTTCGGCGTAGGACGTGATCTCGATGTCGCGCGGGCGGCTTCCGGAATTTGTCATCGAAACCCGGCGAACTTCCGCGTCATCCTCGGCTGAGACAATCACGTCCAGTGTCGTCGTCAGCGAGCCGTCGCGCCGCGTGATCTCGGCGCGGTCCTCGTCAAAGATGACCGCATAACCGTCCGGTTCGACCCCGCTCGGTTGAAAGCCTGCCGACCACGCAACACCAGCGCGCAAGTCTTTGACGTAGATGTAGAAACCTGAGTCGTCGCAGGTCGCATCCTCACGCCAGCGCGTCAGCGCGAGATCGCCCCAGCAGCTGTATCCCGAGCCGGCGGCGGTGAGCATCGTCGCGTAGCGGCCGTTCGAGAGCAGATGCGTGGCGGGCGTGGCCTGTTGCGCGGAGGCGAACCGGCGACCGCCCGACGGTTCGACGTTGCGAGCGCCGGCAGCCGACTTCACGTCTGCGGCCCAAAGACGCGTCGCCGCGACGTCGCGCGGCATGCGCTCCTGCAGAAGCAGTTCGGTTGCCTTGATGATCGGTTCGGCATGGAACCGCGCCCGCATCGCGCCGTCCAACAGGGCGTCGGCAATGGCGACAATCGTCATGCCCTGATGATGCGCCATGAAGGCGTGGATGATTGCGACGCTTTCGCCCTCTGGAAGGCGCGCAGGCGTGTAGTCCAACGCCTCGTAGAACCCGTAGCGGCCTTGCGCGCCGACCTCAGCCAAACGCTTGAGATTGGCGACCGCCGCCCTCGGATCGACCATCGCAGCCAGAGCGGTTGCGTATGGCGCGATGACCCTGTTTTCGCCGAGGCCGCGTTTCAGCCCGAGCCCCGGAACGCCGAAATTGGAGTATTGATAGGTCAGTTCCAGATCGCGTGCGTTATAGGCGGATTCGGATATGCCCCATGGCAGTCCAAGTTTCGCGGCGTAGGCGATCTGGCGGCGCACGATCAGACGGTTTGTCTGCTCAAGCAGGCTTCCCGCCGGGGCTCGCATGACGAGCGAGGGCATCAGATATTCAAACATGGACCCCGACCAGGAGATCAGCGCCGCGCCTTGTGCGACCGGTATCGCGCCGCGGCCTAGCCGAAACCAATGCTTCGCCGCGACGTCGCCTTTGGCGATTGCGAAGAAGCTGGCCAGACGCGCCTCCGAAGCGAGGAGATCGTAACAGTTTTGATCGAGCGCGCCTTCGTTGACCAGATATCCGATCGACAGCAATTGCCGGTCGTGATCGAGCAGGAAACCGAACTCCATCGCAAGCGCCATCGACCGCGCCGTGCTTTCGAGAACAGCCAGCCTTTCACGCTGGACACCGGTCGCCTCTGCTGCCTGCGCGATATCGTGACGGTGGGCTTCGATAGAACTTAAGACCGCACGCGCCCAAAGTAGCATATCCGCGCTCATCCCGTCGCCACGTTCGACAGCGAGCGCGCTACCGATGTCGACCATGACTTCGACATGGTCGCGAAGGCCCGCGAACTGCGGCTGACAATCGACTTGCGAAAGCGAGGCCTGTTGCAAAGCTGACTCGACCGCCGCGAGCGCGTCGTCCAACTGATGCAAGGTCACGGTCTGGGTCTTGCGGCCGTCATGCAGACGGGCGCACTCGGCGCGGGTAATGTCGAGCGCGTCGGCGACGCCGCTGAAGCGCTGCGCGACGTTGAGGGGACGGTCGCTCCACTCCCTGCACGCATTGGCGAGCGCGACGAGGTGTCCTGCCAAATTGCCGCTGTCGACGGTGGACACGTATCTTGGCTCTAGGGGTCGAAGATCTCGCGTGTCGTACCAGTTTAAGAAGTGACCGCGCACGCGTTGCAGCCGAGCCATCGTCGCGAGCGTCGCCTCAAGACGATCGATCGCTTGACCAGTCCCGATCCAACCGAAATCACGAGCGCAAACGACCGAGAGAAGATAGAGCCCGATATTGGTCGGCGAGGTCCGATGCGCAACCGAAGGCGCCGGATCGTCCTGAAAATTGTCGGGCGGCAGCATGTTGTCAGCCGACGTCACGAACGTCTCAAAGTATCTCCAAGTGCGGCGGGCGGTCCGTCTTAGCGCCTGCGCATCGGCGTCAGCCATCGGGAGGTGAGCCGCGGCGCGAGGAGGGAGGCTTACAAAGCGCGCGACGGCGGGAGAAGCGAGCCAGGCCACGGCGAAGGGCAACGCCACCGGCCAGGACCCATGGCGAGACGCCAACGCGACGGCCGCTGCCGCGGAGCCAATGACAATTGCCCCCATCATCCTGCGCGCGAAACCCGTCAAGTCGAGACGAGGGCCAATCGTCGCCTGGGCGGCCGGAATCCATTCGAGCAAATGGCGGCGGCTCACGCTGAGGCGCCAGAGTGTCCGGCCGATGGCATCGGCCATGAGCCACGCCTGATCCGCCAGGAACACGATGCTCAGTATCGACAGGCTCCAGGCAAGGCTTAAATCTTCGCTGAGCGCATTCAAATGGCTTGATATCGTTACGCCCGGACGGCGCGGAGGAATCGCTGCGACGACGGGAATGAATGTCGGCAGGACGATCGTCAGGACAACGAACAGAGTCCAGATCAGCCCCACGTCAAGCGGAAGGGTCCAACCCACGAACAACGCAAGGACTGCCACGGGCGCAGAGAGCGTGCGGCGAAGATTGTCCAGCATTTTCCAACGGCCGATTGCCGGAAGGACGCTAGACACCGGCGCGTTTCCCGACTGTGACGGCCCGCGCCCAAAAATCCAGGGAAGCAATTGCCAGTCGCCGCGCGCCCACCGGTGATGGCGATTGGCGCCGACGTCATACCGTGCTGGGAATTCCTCGACGACCTCGATATCCGAGGCGAGGCCTGCGCGCGCGAACACGCCCTCGAAAAGATCGTGGCTGAGGAGGGTCGAGTTCTGGCGCACGATTCGCGAGCGCAGCCTCGAAAGCGTCGACGTCGTAGATGCCTTTTCCGGCATAGGATCCTTCCCCGAACAGATCCTGATAAACGTCGGAGACTGCCGAGGCGTACGGATCGATGCCGCTCACGCTCGAGAAGATTCGCTGAAAGAGCGAGCCTTCCCTACCAGTCGGCAGCGACGGTGTGACGCGAGGCTGTAGGACAGCGTAGCCTTCGACGACACGGCGCCCATCGGAGTCGAGGCGGGGCCGGTTCAGCGGATGCGCCATCTTGCCGATCAGGCGACGCACCGCATCGCGCGGCAATCGGGTGTCCGAATCAAGCGTCACGACATAGCGAATGCCTGTCGGAACAGCAGGCGTTCCGAAGCCTACATCGATGAAAGTGGTGTCGGTCGCGGCGCGCAGCAGGCGATTCAGTTCGTGGAGCTTGCCGCGCTTGCGCTCCCATCCGATCCACCGCGATTCACCCTCATTCCAGACGCGCCTCCGGTGCAGAAGGAGGAAACGCGTTCCGCCCGGCGCCGGGCCATAGCGCAAATTGAGACGCGCGACGCCGTCCGCCGCTGCGGCGACGAGCGGAGCGTCGCCGTCAGCGTGCTCGTTAACTGCGTCGGCCCAGTCGGTCAGCAGCGCGAAATGCAGATCGCCTTCGGGGCTCGCAAGGTGGTGAATCTCAAGGCGTTCGATCAGGTCTTGGACGCCTTCCAACGTGGTGAGCAACGTTGGCACGGCGACGAGCGTGCGCAGATGTGCGGGCACCCCGTCGAGTAACTCCAGAGCCGGGAGCAGCGATGCGGCAAAGCCGATGTTGACCCCGCGATTGACCAACGCCACAGCGGCGTCGACCGCTGGAATGGCGCCGAGTATGCCAAGCAGTCCAAGAACCGCCGGGCCAATTCCGGCTACATCAAGGGCGAGCAGCGGCGCTGCAAGAAGGATTGCGGAGACAAGAGAAATCAATGTCACATAGCCGCTGACGCCGACAGATCGGTTGACGCGCGACGCCCAGCTTCGCAAGGGCCGGCGATAGGCTATCGATTTCTCGAAGACGCGGCGCCCGCCGGCGAGCAGGATGTATCCCGGATCCCCACGGCGCTCCCGCTCCATTGTCGGCGCCTCGGCCTCGGCCTGTTTTGCGGCGAGCACCGCGGCGCTGGCGATGTCTAGCTCGGCGCGGTTCGAGCCGCGCGACAGATCTTCGATCGCGCTGCGGTAGAGCGTGCGCGTTGGGAAATCCATGGATTTGAAGCCGCTGTCGGCCGCAAGGACTGCGTCGACGAGGCTCAGCCGCTCGAACAATTGCTTCCAGTCGACGTCGGAAATCAGGCGCAAGCTGGTAATGATGTTGCGAACGGAGACATTCGCTGCGCCTTGCTGGCGATGGACATCGCGCACCGCTATGTCGGTCGTCGTGTGCTGAAGCACCAGACGCTCGTCGAGCCATGTCAGCGCGGGGGTGATCATCGGATCTTGATCGCGTAACCGATGAACGAGCTGGACCGCGAATGCCTGCGAGAGCGGCCGGCGCTCATGCGCTACGAGGACGATGGCGGCGGACTCGACCGGCCGGCCACCCGCGCCAAGCAGGCGGTCGGCGAGTTCGTCCGCCATATGCCTCTCGGCGCGGCTCCTGGTAATCTGGTGCGCGAGGCGTCCGAGATTCTCAATCAGAACGATCCGGAGTGTGATCGATACCGCCCAGAGCTCCCCGATGGTGAGCGGCTGCACCCCTTGATACGCTCTAACGAAGCGAACCAGCATCTCGGGGTCGAAACGGCTATCGGTATGGGCGACGAAGGCCCAGGCGATGCCGAACACTCTGGGATAGCCCGTGAACGGACCATCCGCGAGTTTAGGAAGTTGACGATAATAGCCGGGCGGTAGGTCCGAGTGAATCTCATGGATCTGCTTTTCCACGAGATGATAGTTATCGACGAGCCATTCCGCCGCGGGCGTTATGGGGCGACCGTCGTTGATCGCCTTTACGGTGGAACGATAGGCGCCGAGCAGAACTGCTCGATTATCGGCGAGACGCGTCGCCAGAAGTCGCCCCTTACTCGCTCGCGACGAGACAATCTGCGCGACTGCAAGACTGCGGGCATGTTCCTCGAGGCGCTCAACGCTGAAAAGTTCTTCGCGAATGGGTTCTCGGCTATCCCAAGGCGACGAAAGAGGAACGCCTTCAAAGGCGCTCCGCAAGAAAACTCTCAATTTGACCTTTCTGCCGCGCGACTTCACCCCGTCGCGACAATGCCCAGGGATTAGCGCAAATCCAAAGCCCTTCATGATCGTGTAGGAAGTGGGCGATCCGCGCCTTCAATAGGGCAGCGTCGTGTGATTTGCCCGACGCCGCGTGCTCGAACAGTCTGCGCTGGACATCGGTGGGCAGACCATTCCATTCGCTGACCAGGGCGACGCCGAGACATTCCAGGACTCGGCGCTCCAGGGCGAGCAAGTCGACAGTTTCATACGGCAAGGGCCACTTCACAGCTGGCGCGCCACCTTCCTCGTCCCAACGATCGAGACCGTTGGCGAGGCTTTCTCCCGACGTGGGACGTTTTCGGCGTTCTTTCTTGACCATTCTTTATGGTCGCACATATCGGCGATAGGCGCCATTCACTGGAAACGCTGGTTCAACCCAAGGCGCTAATCCTTTCAGAGATGCAACCGTGGGCTCTTTGCTGCCGCAAGTCGGCGAAGGGGACAGCCTTTTCAGCCGCTCGTCATGCGGCAGAAAGGCAAGCACCTGCTTTTCGAACTGTCCCCGGGCGCCGCCGGAAATGATCGCGACGTCGACGATCCCAAGCAACCGGGCCAAAAGCGTCGCCGTCTCCCCATCGAGATCGGATTTGCTCTCGGCGAGCGTGTCATCAAAAGCAAAGACGATCAGGCTTCTCATGCGACCTCCGCCGCAGCGATCCGCGATCGCGGCAGGGCGCGATCCTCGGGCGCGGACACGACTTTCACGGGATCAAAGAAACGGTAGGCGAGTAGTTTCACGCAATCGTTCACCAGGAACCAGGCGACAGCGTAGCCCCAGACGAACAACGCCCAGCCCCAGCCGAGCGGCGTCATGAACAGCCCGTAGACCGCAATCAGGGTCGCGACCGTCTGAGTGCCCAGCACCGCGAGCAACAAGATCCGGGCGGGACGTATCGACCAGAACGGCCCGCGGGTCCGCGTCAGAAAAATCGTGAGGTGACCGGCCACCGACAGCTTGAGGTACATAAGCGTTTGGATATGGGCGCGGTCGAGATGGAAGACGCGCTCGGCGAGATAGAAGAGGCCAAACGCGGCGGCGACGCCGATGACTCCCAGCACGGTGGATATGCCCAGAACCGTGCGCATGTCCCACACTTCGGGCTTGTTCCTGTAGATGACGTTGTCATAGGCGATCGACAGGATGGCGCCATCGTTGAGCAGCGCCAGCATTACGATCATGATCGCTGTCAGGGGGTAGAAATTGAAGACGACGATCGCGAGCGTCATGAACAGGAGAACGCGCAGCGTCTCGGCGATGCGATAGATCGCGTAGCTGTTCATCCGCTGGAAGATGCGGCGGCTTTCCTTGATCGCGTCGACGATCACCGAGAGGCCTGGCGTCAGAAGCACAATCGCCGCCGCCGCGCGCGCCGCATCGGTCGCGCCGGAGACGGCGATCCCGCAGTCGGCCTTCTTCAGCGCCGGAGCGTCGTTCACGCCGTCGCCCGTCATGCCGACGATATGGCCGTGCTTCTGCAGGACGTCGACGATATGGAACTTGTGCTCGGGGAAAACCTGAGCGAAGCCGTCAGCGTCTTCGATGGTCTTGGCAATCGCCGCGGTTTCGTCGGTCTTGGAGTCGCCGAGGGTGTTCGCGTCGAGGATGTTCGAACCCATTCCAAGCGTCTTGGCCATCTCGCGGGCGATCGCCAAAGCGTCGCCTGTCACCATCTTAATCTTCACGCCCATCTGGGCCGCTGTCGCGACGGTGGATTTGGCGTCTACGCGCGGCGGATCGAAAAGCGGTAAGACTCCGAGAAGCTGCCATTTGCCGTCGCTATCGGTGCGGGCGACGCCCAGCGCACGAAAGCCGCGAGCGGCGAAGTCGTCGACGGCCTTATCGACGGCGGCCTTCACCGCCTCCGCGTTAGTCGACAGCGCCAAGATGACCTGTGGCGCGCCCTTGGTCACCTTGAATGACTTTCCGCCCGCGCCCTTGACCGTGGCCTCGGTCCGTTTGTGCACGGGATCGAAAGGCGTGAAGTGTATGACCTGATAGGGCTTCAGCGCCTCTTTGTCCTTCAGGCCGCCGAGGACCGCGAGATCGATCGTGTCGTTGTTCGCTGCTTGCGAAGCCAGAGCGCCAGCCAGGATGAGTTGATCGGCGGTAATCGCATCAAGGCAGAAGGGATCGCCAAGCGTCAGCTTGTTCTGGGTGAGGGTTCCGGTCTTGTCGGCGCACAGGACATCCACGCCCGCCAGTTCCTCGATCGCGACCAGTTTGCTCACAATCGCCTGCTTCTTGGCGAGCAGTCGCGCGCCGACCGCCATGGTCACCGAGAGAACCGTTGGCATCGCCACGGGAATCGCCGCAATCGTCAGCACGAGGGCGAACTGCAACAAGGTCAGGATCGGCTCGCCGCGATAGATTCCGAGGCCGACGATGACAGCCACCAGGATCAACGCGAGGACAATCAGGTAGTTGCCGATCTTCAACACGGCTTTCTGGAAATGGCTGACGGTGACCGCCGTCTCTACGAGCTCCGCCGTCTTGCCGAAGTAGGTTTTGCCGCCAGTCGCATAAACCAGCGCGTCGATTTCGCCACGACGAACGATCGAACCGGAGAAGACCGCGTCGCCCGATTTGCGCGTAGCGGGCAAGGACTTGCCGGTCAGCGCCGATTGGTCGACGGATATCTCGTCGCCGTCCAGCAAGCGCGCGTCGGCCGGCACGATGTCCCCCAGACGCAATCGGATGGCGTCGCCCGGCACAAGGTCGCGCGCCGCCGGATTGACCCACTTACCGTCGCGCTTCACCCTGGCCTTGATCGCGAGCGTCGCTTTCAGGGCGGCGATGGCGTTGCCCGCCTGATGTTCTTCCCAGAATCCGACCACGGCGTTGGCGAGAAGCAGAATGAGGATGATGCCAAAGTCCGGCCAGTGCCGGGCCGCCGCCGACAGGATCACCGCCGCTTCGATCATCCAGGGGATCGGACCCCAGAAGTAGGAGAGGAATTTCAGGATCTCGTTGGTCTTCTTCTCCGCGATCTCATTTGGCCCATATTGGGTCTGCCGCTTTTGAGCCTCCGCCTGGGTCAGGCCATCCGGCGATGAGCCCAATTCTTTCTCAACCACCGCGAGAGGCAGGGTTTGCAGATTGTCCCTGGCGACAGGCTTTGATCCCGGTTTGGATTCGGGAGCCTCGGGCTGCACCACGTGAGCTTCCATGATCGAAATTTCTTTCCGTCGTTGCTGTACGTCGCTTCACTCGGTAGTTTGTGCGTCGCGAGACACAGAGATCGCTTCGCTTGAAGTTGGCGCAGCGGCCGCCAATGATTGTTGGCGCCGGGGATGCCGCGATCACAGAGTCGGAAACTACTCACGCCTCTGTTTTTTGGGGGGGTCGGAAGCGGCGCTGATTGCTGCAGTCCTTTGTCAGATTGAGGACAAGGAGCGAGCAGACGAAGAGAGCGGCAACGCACCTCTGTCCGGACGCACTTCGCGGCGCACTGGCAAGGAAGACCTTTTGAGCTTCTGGATCCCTGAGTATTTTCCGACGCTGGCGCAATCCTGAAGCCGAGATAACAGAGAAGCGTCGGCGGCGCGCCGACCGTCCTATCGACGTTTGGCTCAATCGACGTTGGGAACATCACCATGCCCCGCAATCTCCGTCTCGCCCCCATCGCGACTTGCGTTTATCTCGCGCTGACGGGTCCGCTTCTGGCCGCCCAGACCGCCGACACGGAAACGGCAAGTCCTCCCGCGACAGAAGGCGATACTGTCATAGCCAAGTCCGCCGACGTGTGTCGGGCGGACTTGAAGGCCTTCAGTCGCCGGATGGAAAACGACGGCTATTGGGTCGCTGGTGACGGCTACAGCCTCGGCTATCCCATGGGCGCGGCCGGCTTTGGAATGTACGGCGGAACGACAAGTGAATCCAGCATTCGGGCCCGCGCGGCTTTCGTTGGGCCGGGCTTCTACAACGGGCGGCCCGGCTACGAGTTGCGCGTCCTCGTCGCCTCTGCGAACGTCCTCGCTAGGCACGGCCAACAGCAGCCCTGCGAAGACGTGCTCGCCGCGACCCGCGGACTGTACGCGAGTTATTTGTCCTACATGCAAAAGGACGGGGCCCCGCCAGTCGACATGCCAAGCTGGCGCCAGCAACAGATTGCCAGCGCGGTTCCGGTCATGGAATCAAAGGTCGCCTTCCGTTCCGACGAGTTGCTCAGCGTCGAAGTGCGAAGCTCGGACGGTGTAGCCCTCGGCAGCGTTGACGACCTCGTCCTGAGCCCCCTGACGGAAGAAATCGCCTATCTGGTGATCGCTCGGGGAGGGATTTTCGGGTTCGATGAAACCCGTATTCCGATCCCGTGGGACGATTTCAAAGCCACGCCAAACGCCACCCTGCTTGTGCTGGACACGACAAAGAGTACGCTCGACGGTGCACCGACAGTAGCGAAAAACTCCTTCTCGATCAGCAGCGAAGTCGGGAGTCTGAGCGAGAAAGTCGACGCCTATTGGAAGGCGAACCAACCAGCCAAAGCCAGCAATTGAAGCGGCGCGGCGGTGGAGAGCCGTGGCCCCGTCGAACGCAAACTGCAAGGGAGCCGCACACGCGCTCAGCATGCTCACCCATATTGCCCGCGCCGGTCCCCCGCGCGCGGGCGCCGCGGGAATCAGGCGCTTTGGTCGTGCAGAGCCCGGACCGCTTCTCCCAATTCATGCTCGCCTGATATCTCCGTAACCTAGCAAGGCTGCTCGCTGGCTCGGCAGCCTGGGCCGGCGTGATCTGACTCACGGCTGGGCATTCTCGCGTCCTCTATCGTGCGATTACGACTCTGGCGTTATGCAAGCGATCCGGCCCACCCATAGTGCTTGTGGAGCCGCCGTGCATATTCGTCGTTGAATGCAACGAGCGGGTCCCAGGGCGGGCTCGCCTTCACGAACTCGCGAGACACATTGAGCTCGACACGGCGGTCGAACCAATCGGCGCGAAAGCGATGAGCGGGCGGACCGCGCCGCACTGACCGCTCCGGACGCCGACGGCCTCGCGGCGTTCGTCGAAGCTGGGCCACGTCGGCGCTCGATCTGAGTAATTTCCGACGCTTGTTTCTTCGAGGTCGCCGCTGTCCAAGTGCGCGTGGCTCAAGACATGTGGTGAATTTGGATTCGCCGGGCGTGATGTTGAAGGCCAGCGCAATCGGCTACGGATAGACTCATGCACAAAAGAAACGCCGTCCAGTTGCGAGTCGCTTTTTCAGCGGCCGCCCTCTGCGCCGTTCTCGCGGCCGCAATCCTCAGCGGCGCTCATCGAGCCGGATTGCTTGCAATCGGGACGGTTCGGGAAACGGACCCGATCGTCGTGAGGACGTTTTCGACGATCATGAACCCGAGTGTCGAGAAAGCTGGAGCCTCGCATGACCGCCTCCCTTCGCCCCTATGACGAGACGCTGCTGCGTCGCGCCTTCGACGCCGCGAAATGCGCGAGAGACGCGGGCGACCATCCGTTCGGCGCCGTGCTGGCCGACGACGAGGGAAAGGTCCTCATGGAGCAGGGCAGCGGATTTACGAGCGAGGGCGGCGACCGTACGGGGCATGCCCAGCGGCTGCTGGCGTCGCGCGCGGCGCGACACCATAGCCGGGCGTTTCTCGCTAAATGCACGCTCTATACTGCGGCCGAGCCCTGCGCGATGTGCGCCGGGGCGATCTACTGGGCCGGCATCGGGCGCATCGTCTACGGTCTGAGAGGGACGGGGCTCAAAGCGCGGAATGGGTCGCAGGAGGAGAACCCGCCCCTCGACCTAGCTTGCGGCATCGTGTTTGCCGCCGGCCAGCGGCCGACCGAAGTCGTCGGCCCGCTGCTCGAGGACGAGGCGGCCGCGCTGCAGGCGGATTTCTGGAAAGCGCGGGACGCTCATCGCTCGTGCATTGTTACGCCTCGATAAGGCAGGCGCCACCCGGGATCTGATCGATCAACTTCAAGGAGCTCGAGATGGCAAACATCGAAGTGAAGAAAGTCGAAGAACAGCTCAATCACGGGCTCCTCTTCAGCGTGCGAGTGAACGCGGACGAGGGCCGTATGGAATTTCCGATCGGCATCCGGGACCAGGGATCGGCGACTGCAAGCGAAACCGCTGTCCTCACCTCTACGCTCGCCTTCGCGGAAGAGCTCGAGGTGGCGGCACGACTCCGGTTAGGACCCTCAACGCATCGCTGAGCGTTCAAATTTGGGGCAATTACAAGGATGACGTGGCGTGTCGGCTTGCGCCGTTCGAACCCGGGATCGGCTTGATTGGGCTCGGTTGGAAAAAGGGAGGATTGTCGGACGCGACCGCGGCGCTTCTGTTGACGCAATCTGACCATTCGATCTGCCGTCGCCAATGTCGACGGCCCGTCGAGTAAGTAGTTTCCGAGGCTGCCCTATCTCGAGTTTCTCGCCTACCGTCTCGATGACAGACGCGAATGGCCCAAGTCCAAACTCCGCGCCCCGTCTTCGCAATAACGCAAGGAGAGCAGCCATGGACAAGAACAGAGTCGCTGGTTCGATCAAGGAAATCAAAGGCGCTGCGAAAACAGCGATCGGCAAGGCGCTTGGCGACGCAAAATTGCAGAGCGACGGCAAATCGGACCAAGCTGAGGGCAAAGTCCAGAACGCCGTTGGCAGCGTCAGCGACGCGGTGCGAGACGCCCTAAAGAAGTAGTTGATGCTCCCGGCTCGACCGGCGCGATCAGGAATTGGCGGAAGGCGTTGTCATGAGCACGATTCTTATCATCCTTGTTTTGATTTTTCTCTTCGGCGGCGGAGGGTACTACGCCCATGGCCGCTACGGAGGCTCCGGGCTCGGAAGCGTCCTTGGTCTGCTCCTAGTCGTTGTCGTGGTGCTTTGGCTCGTTGGTGGCCTCGCAGGCTTGAATTTGTCGAGTCCGAGACTTTGACGCCGGCACAATTGTCGACCACCGGAACGTCTCGCTGCGCGTGTTCGCTTCCCGCTGCCGACGCTTTGTCGACGTTGGATCAATAGGGCCTGCAGTCTCCGAAGCTGTCATGGCGGCCTCTGGGGTTTTTGACTCATTGGAATCGTGGCGGTTCGCCCCATCGCAACCATTAAGAGGTTGTCATGTCGAGTGAAAGTCTCACCGTCATGCTCGCGGTTGGTCTCATTGCAGGATGGTTAGCCGGACAGATCGTGCACGGCACCGGATACGGGATCATCAATGACCTTATTATCGGCGTCGTAGGCTCCTTCATCGGCGGGTGGCTGCTGCCTCAACTCGGCATCCACTTCGGCGCTGGCCTCATCGCTGCGATCGTCGACGCCACTATCGGCGCAGTGTTGCTCCTTTTGGTTCTAAGACTCGTTCGCGGTGGAGGCCGCTGGGACGGCGGATGGGGTAGACGATGGGGCTGGCGTCGCTAGCGCTATCATCGCCGTTTGCGAACGGGACGCGCGGCGAGGCCGCGCATGATCGAGGCGTCTGTGCGGGCTGCGACGTTTGATTTTAGCCCTCAGTCAAGACGCGCTGCTTCGCGTTTCGCGATATTGTCGAATGAGTATTTTCCGACCCTGTTCGGCTGCCGAGGGCGCGGTATCGTGGGTCTCGTCTTAAGGCGGAAAAAGCAGGTGACTGATCATGCGCGCCCTCATTGCCTTGATAGTGATTGTCTATCTCGTCGGCGTTGGCGTCGCGCTATCGCCCACGATTTAGGCCAAGTGGAATAGCGCTTCGGCGTCAGACCTCGCAACAAGCGTTGGACAGGCTCTGCCCAATGCAGTCGCGTGGCCGGCGAGGGCCTTCCACAGCATAGCCGACCGTGGTTGATGAGATCAGTCGTACCGGCGGACGTCAGTTTCTGTCGGAAGGGTTCGACTCGCTCCTCGCCGGTGCTTGACTGTCAGCGGCCATTGGACGACGGATGCTAAGGGCGGAAGGATTGTCTACGGGGTCCACACCAAGCCCTGCGAGGCGTTGATCTGGAGTTTTCGCCGTGCCGGATTCAGATCAACAGCTTGAGATTGAAGCGCCCGAAGAATTATTGGCGGATATGCCTCTGCCGTCCGACGCGAAGACCTTCTTTCTTGGCGGCATTTTTGTTCTTGCGATTTTGACGGCGGCCTATGTCGCCAGCGAGATCGTCCTGCCTATGATCTTCGCGGTCATGCTCAATCTTCTGATGCAGCCGGCCTTACGCGCACTCGAGCGATTGCGAGCGCCCAGGGCGCTGGGAGCCCTTCTGCTCATCCTTGTCGTGATCGCGACGATTGTCGGACTTGGCGCCGCCATCTCGGGGCCCGCCGAAGCGTGGATAGCCAAACTGCCTGAGGGCATTCCTCACATTCAGGAGCGGCTGAGCTTTCTCGATGCGCCTATCAATACACTTCGAACTTTTCTGGCGGCGGCCAATAATTTCGGCGCCGCGGGCCCGCAGCAAAGCTCGGCCGGGCCTTTGGATGGCGGGGCGATTTTGTCGAGCGTCTTTGCTGGCACACGAAGCTTCGCCGGCGGGCTGTTCACCACCGTGATGTTTCTCTACTTCCTCCTCGTTTCGGGGGACAGTTTCCTGCGGCGGCTGGTCGAAGTCTTGCCCAGGTTTGCCAGCAAGCGGCAGGCGGTCGACATCTCACAGCAAATCGGACGCGATATTTCCGCCTATCTCGTCACAATTACCCTGATGAACGCGCTTGTCGGGACGGCGACCGCCCTTGTCATGTGGTCGACCGGAGTTGGCGATCCCGTCCTATGGGGAACAGTCGCATTCATTCTCAATTATGTGCCGATTCTCGGGCCCGCCGCAGCCATTTTCATTTTCCTGTTCGCCGGCTCGCTCACGATCGCCTCGACCTGGCAAGCCATGCTCCCGGCGGCGCTCTACGGCGCCATCCATGTGATCGAAGGCGAGACGGTGACGCCGATGCTTCTCGCCAGACGATTCACGCTCAATCCGGTTCTCGTGGTCTTCTCTTTCGTGTTCTGGTTTTGGCTGTGGGGCGTCCCCGGCGCCATCCTTTCGGCGCCAATTCTGGCCACAACCAAAATCGTCTGCGATCGCATTCGTCCGCTCGCGGCCCTTGGCCACATTCTCGCGGGTTGAGGCCGCGAGCCCGGCGGCTTCTTAGGCGCTATTCACCACGTCGGCAGAGGTCCAGCGGCTCGGTACGCCGTGTACGTCGGTTCTCTACGCCGCGACCCTCGGAGATGAAAAACGCGTCACCCACGCGTCTTCGCAATGCGCGGCCAAATCAAGAGCCGATCTTGCGGTCGCTTAGAGCCTGACTCAAAAGTCTATGCCCGCGCGAGCCGCCTGATGGCGAGCTGGATGCAGGCGAGTGTGATGAAGGCCGCGAGGGTGTCAGCAAGGTTCTCGTAGTCCTTGGCCAGACGTCGGTTTCGGCCGAACCACGAAAAGGTCCGTTCGACAACCCAGCGACGCGGCAGGACGATGAATCCTGAAATGTCGTCGGGACGTTTGACGATCTCCACACGCAGCGGCGGCTGCGCAGCGGCGGCGCGTTTGACCTGGCCGGCGTTGTAGCCGCCATCGGCCCAGACGAGTTCGAGCCAATTGAAGCGCTGGCGGATGCGGTCAAAGACCAGGCCGGCGCCGTCTCGGTCCTGAATGGCGGCGGAGTGAACCACCACGCGCAGTGGCATGCCTTCGGTATCGACCAGAGCGTGGATCTTGCGCCCCTTCACCTTCTTGCCAGCGTCATAACCCACTGCGTCTGTTTCACCTTTCGCGCATCCCCTTTTTCGGCCGACTTAAGCGACTGGCTGTCGATGACGCCGGCGCTGGGGCTCGCCTCCCGGCCCAGCCGTTCGCGCACGGCCGCGCGCAGTTCCTCCCAGATCGCCTCCCACACTCCCTCCCGCTGGAAAGCGCGGAAAATGTTGTAGACCGTCGACCGTGGCGGGAAGACTCCGCGCGGCAAATAGCGCCACGGGCAACCGGTTCGCAGAAGATAGAAGATCGCGTTCATCGCCGAGCGCATGTCGGTCTTGCGCGGCCGGCCACCGGGCCTTGCCGGCGGAATCAGTGGCGCCAGGCGCTCCCATTCCGGATCGCTCAGATCGCTCGGCAGACAATCCCCAGCCTGGCGATACGTGCTCCGGTCAGTCTCGGTCCACATCCCAAATCATCCTCAAAATTGCAGATGACCCGGTGAATCATTCCTTCCTTAACGACCTTTTGAGACAGGCTCTTAACCCCTGAACAGAAGGATCAGAACGACAATCAGCAACAGGAGCGATACACCGCCGCCAAAGTAATGATATGGCGCTCCGATATAAAATCCACCACCTCCGAAAAGAAGAATTAAGACAATCAAAATAAGAATCAGGTTCACTGCTTTGCGCCGTTCGAAAGAACCGCCGCATATAGGCTGGGAAGAAAATTCCTTCGATCACTGCGTTGCGTACTTGAACTCTGGCAGCATCCTGAGCCCGTCCTTGTGCTGCCTGGCAGCGTTACTTTATTGTCGGCGAACTTCAGAGCGTCGTATGGGACGATAACCAAACGAGTGCCCATGCCCAAGAAGCCGCCGATCGAGATTACGGCGAATGGCTGCTTGCGGTCGGGGCTCACCAGGAGGTCGTCAATCTTGCCGACGGTTTCGCCGGCGTCATTAACGACGCTGCTGCCGACGACCTTGGTTGAGCGATAACCAGCCGATAGACTCGTCACATCGACCTTGGCCAGTTCTACCGTCTGCGGCGTGACTTGCGCGCCCGCCGGGCCGGAGAGAAGGCCGACGCAAACGATCGCGGCGCTGGCGAGAAGCGTCCCTCGTTTCATGATTGTCTTCCTCCCATGGTTGACCTCGTCAATCACGTCACTGTTCGAACTCCAACGATGGACCGTGGCGACTTGGCGGCTTGCGAGCCCGAATAAAGGCGGTCACAACCATCGGCGCCCGCAGCGACGACAGGCGGAACTCGTCTCGCGGGTTGCCAAGGCGGAATAGTAGCCAGCCACGACCCCCCGAGCAAGGCCGGAAAACTACCTAGCGCGCCGAATTGCGACGGCTCCGCAAGGTAAGCGTCTCAGGCGGAATTCCCGGAATCCGTTGGGCGCAGTTCGGCCTCATATTCCTTTTCAGCGGCCGTCGGTGGAAAGCGACTATCGGAATACAGGCGGGCCTCTTCAGCGGACATGCCGAGCTTTCTGAGCTTCTTGAACATACCGAGGCGCCGTGCAAGTCGAATTCTCACCCAGGTCCGACGGAAAAAATTCATGACGCTGCCGCTCGTTTCTGCTGGCCGCAAATTTCGCATTTTGGAGAATTGGCGTCCATGGCCTCCGTGCCCATTTAGGCTTCTCCATACCGCCTTGCCTTCCGAAGCCAGCGAGGCATTACCCCGCTTTCGGATTCGGCGCTCCTCATCCGACACGGCCTGCCGCAACATGCCGGCCGCTCCGGCGAATGCGGGCTTAGCGCGCGATCGACGGCTCTCTTGCTCAGCCCGCCGCCAGAAGCGCCAACCTGGCCAGCGCGGGCAGCGACCTTGATCCGGTTCTCTTCATGATGCCGGCGCGATGGTTCTCGACGGTGCGCTGGCTGATCCCGAGATCGGCGGCAATGTTCTTGCTCGGCTGGCCTGCGAGCACCCTTTCCATCACTTCGCGTTGTCGGGTCGTGAGACCCGCGAGGTGAGCTGATGCTGACTCTCGCAATTCCAGCAACTTTCCCGAGTTGCGCGACAGTTCGAGTGCCCGCTCTATGCCTGCGATGAGTTCCTCGCGGCCGATTGGCTTTTCAATGAAATCCAATGCGCCCGCTTTCATCGCTTGAACCGCCATGGGCACATCGGCGTTGCCGGTGATCATGATCGCGGGCAAGCGATGGCCCTCGTTATGGAGCTTCTCGAGCAATTCGAGGCCGCTCATTCCCGGCAGATAGGCGTCGATCAGCAGGCAGGCGGATTTGCCGGGATCAAAGGCTTCGAGAAACGCCTTGCAGCTCGAATAGGTTTCGACGACGCGGCCATCGTCTTCAAGCACGGCGCGTATCGCCTCACGCACCAGGTCGTCATCGTCGACGACGATGATCCTGGTTCGGCTCGAAACGCTCGGCGTTTCAGCAGTGTGGCGAGGAGCTACGATGTGCGGGTCGAGCGGTGTGGCCAGGCGCTTCTCGATCGCGCGGGTCAACTCGCCCAGCTTGACGGGCTTGTTGAGATGAACGCAGTCATGAAGAGCGATATTGCGCAGGGTTTCGGTCGAAATATCGCCCGTGAGGATGATGAATGGAATTCGCCGGTCGAGCGCCTGCCTCAGTTTCTGCGAGACTTGAACGCCGTTCATGCCGTTTGGCAGATTGTAATCCGCAAGGACAAGATCGGGTCGCGTCGTGCCGCGCGCCACTGCTTCCAAAGCAGTGGGACCGTCGATGGCGGTTGAGACGGCATATCCCTCTTCGTCCAGGAACAGCTTGAGATGCTCTCGAACTTCCGGGTCGTCTTCAATGATCAGGATCGCTCCAGTGCGCGGCGCCGTTTGCGCCGGTGCGTCGTGGGAGGCGCGAAGATGGTCAGGCGGCGAAGGAACGTCGCTCGGCGCCAGCGGGGCCTCGATCGCGAACACCGAGCCCTTTCCGTGCAACGACCGCACGCTGATCGGAAGGTCTAGCAGCTCCCCTAAACTCTTGACGATGGACAGCCCCAGGCCAAGACCGCGGCTTCGTTGGCGGGCGACGTTGTCCACCTGATGGTATTCTTCGAAGATCGCCTTCAACTCCGACTCGGGGATGCCGATCCCGGTGTCCCAGATCTCGATGCGCAATTTGCCCTCGCGTCGACGGCACCCAACGAGCACCCTGCCGCGCTGGGTATATTTCAGCGCGTTCGAGATCAGATTGCGGATCATTTGCTCGAGCAGACTACGATCGCTCCGAACTGACAGTGCGCAAGGGACCATGCGAAGCGAGAGGCCGGCCGCCTGCGCGTGATAAGTCAATTCTTCCCTGAGGCGGTCGAACAGCTCATTCACGGGGACGTTGGCGATTTCGGGCTTAACGGCGCCCACTTCAATCTGGTTGATGTCGAGCAGCGTATTCAGCATCCCCGTCATGGCGCCCAAAGCTTCGTCGATGCCGCCGATCAGTTTCTGGGCCTTCTCGCCGACCACCTTCTTGGCCAGCAAGCCCTGAAGCAGAGCAAGGGTTTGCAATGGCTGTCGCAGATCATGGCTGGCCGCCGCGAGAAAGCGCGATTTAGCAACGCTCGCCAGTTCAGCCTGTCGCTTGGCGGCGCTGAGCGCTTCCGCCGTGCGCCGCCGTTCAGTCATGTCTTCATAGGTGATAACGACGCCTTCGGTCTTCTCGTCGCTGGCGCGGTAGGGCATGATCCGGCGGACGAACCAGTGACCGCTCTGCCCCTGGATTTCCCGCTCGAGGGGCGCCTGACTCTTGAAGACTGTTTGGGCGTCGTCCAGGAGAGCGTCGTCGGCCGCGAGCGACTTGAGATCCGTGAGCGGGCGGCCCACATCGCTCGGAATTATATTGAAGAGCGCTCTCGTCGCCGGCGTGAAGAAGCGGATGTTGAACCGCGCATCGAGGAAAATCGTTGCGACTTTGGTGCTGTAAAGCACGTTCTGCAGATCGTCCGCGGTCGTCCGCTGCCGCTCGAGCGTTTCCTGCAACTGGCTGTTGAGGGCGTTCAGTTCCTCGTTGAGCGATTGAAGCTCCTCCTTGGACGCAAGCAGCTCCTCGTTCGTCGATTGATATTCCTCGTTGACGGACAGCGCCTCCTCGTTGATCGCCATCTGCTCTTCGCTCGAGATCTCGAGGTTGCGGACGGCGCTCTGCAATTCGGTTCTTGTCGCCTCGAGCTCCCGTTCGAGCTCGAAGACCCGAGGAACGTCAGCGGACGCCATGCCGCCACTCCGGACGACTAGCGGCTCGGGCTCCTCGACGAAACAGACCAGCAACAGGTCTTCGCGGTCGCGCGGCGCCGGAATGACGACGATGCTGAATGACGAGGGACCTGCTCCACCGTTCGTCCGGCCGCCGGGCACGACGACTCGCGCATTCTCGTGCAGCGCGCGCTGAAGGGCCGATCTCAGCTTCGTACGCACGCCCTCGCGCGCCATTGCGATCACATCATTGACCGGGCGGCCCGATACGACCTTGAAGTAACGATCCACCGGTCCCTGGAAGTAGAGACATTCGAGTTTGCGGTTGATCAGAGCCGCAGCCGGGCCATAGGCCTCCAGCACCATCCGTCGACAAAGCTCGGCAAGCTCGATCTGGCGCGAAGGCGCGGCCGACGGGCCGGGGCGCGCGCGCAGGCGGGAGCCGTCACCGGCACTCGAGGGAAGGCTCAAATCGCCCGGTCGGGCGCCGCTGACGCGGCGGTAAATGCGCTGAGGTTTGGAGATGACGGCGAACCGACCGTCGGCCACCCCGACCGTCTCGGCGTCGCCGACCAGCAAAAGGCCGCCTTCGCGCAACGCGAAGTGGATGATGGAGATGACCTTGGCCTGCGCCTCCGGCAGAAGGTAGATCAGTAGGTTCCGGCACGAAACGAAATCGAGACGCGCGAATGGCGGGTCGGCGAGCACGTCATGCACCGTGAACACGACGCTCGAGCGCAACTCGGCCGAGACCCGGTAGAAGCGATCCTCCTTGCCGAAAAATTGGGCCAATCGTTTCGGCGAGACGTTGGCCTCGATCGAGTTGGGGTAGAGGCCTTCGCGAGCGCTCGCCACTGCGTCCGGGTCGACGTCGCTGGCGAAGATTTGCAGTTTCACGTCGCGCTTCGAAGCGTCGATCTGCCCGCGAAAAAGCATGGCGAGGGAATAGGTCTCTTCACCGGAACTGCAACCGGCAACCCAGATTCGCAGCGGCCGGTCCAGCGGGTGATCCCGCACAAGGTCGGGAATAACGCTCTTGGCCAGAAAATCGAAAACGGCGGCATCCCGAAAGAAGCCCGTGACATTGATCAGCAAATCTCTGGAGAGCTCATCGCGCTCGTTCGCGTCGCGACGCAAGAGGTCGAGATACCTGGCGGCGGTTTTGACCCCCGCCAGGGCCATCCGCCGCTCGACGCGCCGCTCGAGAGTGCCATGCTTGTAAAGAGCAAAATCGTGAACCGTCTTGGTGCGCAGGAGAGCGATAATGTCCGGCAGCAAATCCTCCACCGACTTTTGCGTGGACGATTTCGGCCGTTCGGGCACAAAGGCGTGACCTCGTTCGCGCGCGACCAGCGCTCCGGCGATCTTTGCGGTGCGGAGCGCGAGATCCACCGCGCCCGTCGCGATCGCGCTTCGGGGCATGCCGTCATAGTCAGCTTCGCTGATGTCCTGCGCGATGACGAGCCCGCCGCTTTCCTTGACCGCTCTCAGGCCAAGGCTGCCGTCGGCGCCGGTTCCGGAAAGCACCACGCACACGGAACGCGCCCCATGCTCGCGAGCCAGGGAATTCAACAGGAAGTCGAAAGGGAGTCGCGCGCCGTGTCGCGCCTGCGGCTTCGAAAGCCGCAACGCCCCTTTTTCGTCGACCGCGAGATAGACGCCGGGAGGAATGACGTAGACGCGATCGCGTTCGATTCTCTTGCCATCGGTCGCCAGCAGCACCGGCATTGACGTATGGCCCGCCAGCAGATCCACCATCATGCTATCGTGGCTGGGGTCGAGGTGCTGCACGATGATGAAGGCCATGCCGTTGGGCGCCGGCAGCGCGTCCAACAGCTTCCTGCAGGCGTCAAGGCCGCCAGCCGAGGCGCCGATTGCGACGATCGGAAAATCCGCGCGCCCGCTGGCGGAGAGTGGCCCCTGAAGCCAACGCGGTCGCTCCGCCTTGGCATGATGCGGATGACTTCCAGGCATTCTGCAATTTTTCTCGAGGAGCGCCGCTCCACTGGAGCGGCCAAGGACCAGTAGCAGAATTCGGGGTCAATTGCGAACTATTTTGAAGAAGGCAACCTCAGGTCGGACGCGGATCGCGAACCCAGTATGAGTAGTTTCCGAATCTTCCCCGGCCGCGACGCTTCGATCATAGTCGTCTCTGCATCGTCGTGGCCGAGCGGTTCGCGAAGATAGGAGACAACGCCGTCATGAGCGCATCGATGAACACAGATCCCGATATGGCACTGTTTCGCGAGGACCTTCTCGCGTTGAAGCGCGACGTCGCGAGCTTGAACGAGCACGTGGAAGGTGGGGCGACGAGCACAGTTCAGAACGCCGCCGGCCAAATTGCACGGCGCGTGCGGAGCCGCTCGGAGAAGGCGGTCAGTCTCCTCATTGAGAAGCAGCCCGTTATTGCGCTGAGCATCGCCGTTGCCGTCGGCTACATCGGCGCTCGCGTGCTTCGGCGGTGAGCCAATCCTCTTCGGCCAGCGATCTCATCAGGTTGGTTCTCGCATCGCTTTCGCGCCGCGTCGACCATGAGCTCAGGCTCGTCGAACCGCATGCTGCACCGATATGAGAGGAACGGCCCGCTTCGCAAAGACCCGGCAGGACAATCCCGCCGGTTCCATGAAAATTGTGACAGGACCAATCTCGACCAATAGCGTTGCTCCCAGGTCGGGAGCTGATGCGGTCGGATCGAGGTCGCTCGACAACGTCGCTGTCTGGGTGAACGAGGGCGGCGCAGGTGGGGAGGTTATTCGATGAGGGCGCTGCGTACTCTGGTCGTAGAAGACGACGCAATCATCGGCGGATTGCTCGCGGAAACGCTCGAGGGCCTCGGCCACACGGTCTGCGCCGTGGAGAGGAATGTCGCCAATGCGGTGGCCGCCGCTTCGCATTGGCGCCCGGATCTGATGATCGTCGACGTCGGACTCGGCGAAGCAAGCGGCATCGCGGCGGTCAAAGAGATCCTTCGAAGCCGATTTGTCCCGCATGTGTTCGTCACGGGCGAGACGGTGAGAGGCATGCCGTTGGGTCCTGATACTATCCTCATTCAAAAGCCCTTCCGCGTGTCGGACCTTGATCAAGCGATTCAAAGGGCGCTCGCGGCGGCGCCGGTTTGGGACCGCGTCGCCGAGCAAACTGAAAAAGATAGGGTATTGACATGACCCATGCTGCCCTGTCGCCTCTCATCGGGCCCGAGTTCGATGAATTCCTCGGCGCGTCGATCGGCGAAGATCGAAACGGAACAGGGCTCAGCGTCCTTTCCGCACTCGCGCGGCTCGATGTCGATCCCTGGCAAGAGGCCACGAGCCTCGCGCGAATGCCGAGGGAAGCCGCTGCCGTGCGATTGACCGAGCTGATTGAAGCGCTGCCTCACGCGCCGGCGAGCGCCATCCCGTCGAGGATGAGCGCCGCCGATCTCGTTGCCCTGTTGCCGAAGGTCAAGACTCCCAATGTCCGTTCTTCGGACAGCGCGCTTGCGATAACGCGCTTAGGCGGGACACAGGTGCTCATCGCACTGAGCGCCTTCGCCATGATGATGCTCATTATTTGCGCGATCTCAGTTCATTTTTTGCCCGGGCCCCGGAGCGGCGCGAATCCGCCGGCGCCTCGCGGCGACGACGCCTCATCGGTTATGCCGCGCCGATAAAGACAGGCTCGGAAACTCCGGCAAGAACAAATTGGCGTTGGAACTCCGCGAAGGAGCTGCTCTGTCTCTCCCGAACGGCGACCCAATTCAAAGCCACTTCGGCCCCGAGAGGCGCGCCGCGCACGGGCTGAGGAGTTTCCGACTCTTATCGCTTTCGCCCGGCGCGGGCGAAGGCCCTCTGCTCCGAGCTCACCCGAACGCCACGTTGTCGCGGCACCGCGATCAAACGCAGCGAGTCATGCCCGTACCATCGGCCCGCCTCGGCCTAAACCGAAGACAACCTCGTGAGACTCTAGACCTAAGTGCGTGCCGTCTTCTGCACCGCCTCGATCTGCTTTTTCACGGGCTCGAAAGCGGCAGTGAACACAGCAGTGGTCAATTGGGCTATGTGGTGACTATCGCTGACGGCGGCTTCGACGCCCTCCTTGATCAGCTTCTGCTGCAATTGTATGAACTCCGCCGGGTTCTTTACGGCGGAAAGCCCCTGAATCGCAGCGGTCAGATTCTTGGCGTTCTTTGTCGCCAAATCCTGATACGCCTTCGTCAACTCCTGAACAGCTGCTCTCGAGGCGGCGGCGCTTTCGGTCGGCGCCTCGGTGCTGCTTTTCATGATCGTCTCTGCGGCTTCGCCGCTCTTGGGTGACGCGTCGGCATTGCTCTTCGCGATCTTCTCAACGGTCGGGCTAGTCATGTCGGGAAATCCTTCAGAAATGAGGGCGGGTTGCGAACCTCCGTGGCGTCGGTTCAGAACCAACGTCCCCGCCCGTAAAAGCCGAACCCGCCGAACAGAAATATCACGACGACGATGATCAACAATGTATTCGTGTCCATGGCCATACCTCTTTGGAGTTTTCGACGCGACGCGTGACAGATTTTGCGCGTCCGCCTGACTGCAGGAACCATGGTCCGGATATCGACGCCGTCATAGGCTCGGAATATACCCACCTTCCAACGGCAGGCGGATGAGTAGAATCCGATCCTTACCGTTCGGCCCGGTTGGGAACTAACTCGCCAAGAGCCACGGCGGGTTTCGCCGAATCATAGGAGGTCTCAATGCCCAGAACGATTCTTTCTCTTTCAACTGCAGTCTTAATCTGCGCCTCATCTCAAATTGCCTTTGCCGACCAAAACGGTCTGGTCACTGGCGCGGTCGGCGGCGCGGTTGCCGGGGCTGTCGTCGGCGGTCCGGTCGGCGCGGTCGTGGGCGGCGTCGGAGGCGCGGCAATCGGAAACTCCATGACCAATCACAGGCATTACCATCGCGGCTACGCCTATCACCACCACTACCAGCAATACTGACGGATCGACGACGTCCAGCGCAGGGCGTCGTCGGGGTCCCGGACCTGCCGGGCCAGAGCGGCCGATAAAGCCGGAAGACGCGAATGGCTTAGATCCAAGCGCCGTCACGTCGTTTTCGCAATGCGCAAGGAGAGCTCGTCATGGATGAGAACAAAGTCGGCGGTTCGATCGAGGAAATCAAAGGCGCCGCGAAAGTGGGCATCGGCCAGGCCTTCGGCGACGCCAAGTTGCAGAGCGACGGTGAGGGCGACAGGGTCGTCGGCAAGATTCGGAATGGTGCTAGCAGCTTGCGCGACGCGGAAGCCATGAAGTCCGCGGGCCTCCTCTACTTACCTGGGCGGCGACTACTCCGCGCATAGTCCGCGACCCTGGTCTGCGGCGACGCGCGGTTTCCGCTATAGAGGATGGCAAGTGCCTGAAACGGACGCCGCATCATCAATCCTTCCGATCCATATAGAGGAAACCATCCAGTCGATCGCACGGCTTAACGCCGCACACCATGCGAGCGCCACACACCATCAGCGCGCCGTCGACCGCATCACATCGCTGTTGGGCCGCGCCAGCTTCATTGCAACACTGACTGCTTTCGTCGTCGGCTGGGTGAGCCTGAACTGCTTCGTCTTCGCGCTTGGCTATCGCGCGCCCGACCCGCCTCCCTTCGCGTGGTTGGCGGGAGCATCGTCGTTGGCGTCCCTCTATTTGGTTATACTGATCCTCACCACGCAGAGAGGAGACGATCGCCTTACCCAGCGCCGCGAGCTCCTCAATCTGGAGCTGACCATCTTGAGCGAGCAAAAGATCGCGAAGGTGGTCGCACTGCTTGAGGAGCTTCGCCACGATAGCCCGCACCTTCACAATCGGGTCGACGAACTAGCCGAAGTGATGGCTCAACCAGCGGACCCTCAATCGGTGATCGACGCACTCAAGGAGACACGTTCCGAGTCCGCGCGCGCATCCGGCAGGGCCGATGGCGTCTGACCGAATTCAAATCCTTCGGGGAAATCTGTTTCGTCCCAGGCTTCGACGGTGCAATCTTTTCCAACGGCTGGAGGGGTCGAGCTTCAGACGGTCGGCCAAGCGTCCGGGCATCAATCGGAAAACTTGGTCGATTGGATGCAATCAATGCTGACCGGTTCGCCTATTGCTTGGGAACCGGCCGGTCGGCATCGGACGACGGTTTTTCAGCGATCGAGAGGCACCTTCCCCAAGGGTTGGCTCAATTGTTGAAGGTCAGGCGGCGGCATCTGTTGGTACAATTGTTGGTATTTTGCATTACCTATACACAAACTTATATAGACTCCAATCAGTTGTGATTGTTTTGCGAGTCCCTCAACCGCACCAATGAAGTCAAGCGCTTAGCCTTAGATTTTCGAACTCGCCTGAGGTCGAAATCAGGCTGGGGTACGCAATAGGGTGACACCCTTACTTAGGCGGGATCGATGACCACATCTCAATGAAAGGTCGGATCGACGCAGGCGACGATCGCCGGAGTCGGCGGCCGCGGCCGTCGCGGGGTCCCTCATGGGCCGCGCCTGCTTCGGGCCAAACCGTGAATTGGCGAGGGCGGGAAACCACTCTCGCCTTCAGATTTGTATCGCGAGTTGAATCAACTGCCGATGTGCAACGAAAACTCGCTCCGCTTTTCACGGTCGTCGGGGCGAAACGCATTCGGCTGCCCGTCGCTTTGGCCGTCCCTCGACATCTCCGCGCCGATCAGTTCCAGACCGTTGTAGTTGTCATCAGTCACCCTGAACCACTGGAAGACGAATTTCTCTTTGAGCTGCTTCCAAGTCACTTGGATTTGATCCCAGCTCATGAACGCCTCCTGCGCCATGGCCGGCCCCTGCTCGTGCGAGGGGCGCCGGTACTGAACCGCCGCCGAACACCTATATTCAAGTATAATCACTACGCAACAAATAGATGACCCCGAGTTCGCTATGAATGAGCGGGGTCGAGGCTGGCGAGCCTCAGCTCTTATCGAGCGAATCTTACGACTTTTATAAGTCCGGTCTTAGCTGCGAGGACGCCTTGGTCCTGAAGCTTTTCGGCGTCGAACAATCGGCGCCTCGCGATCTGACCGAGGCTTTCGACCGGACATTTGAAAGGGCTTGATAGGGCTCCTCAGGATCGCGACGAAGAACCCGCCCGCCTCGCTCGCTAATCAGGCCTACCGACCCCCGGCAGGGTGAACTGGAAGACGGCGCCGTTTGGCAGGTTCGGCGACGCCCACAGTCGGCCGCCATGCGCATCAATGATCGAACGGCAGATCGACAATCCGATCCCCATGCCCTGTGGCTTGGTGGTGAAGAACGCCTCGAAGAGCCGGCCCGTCTGCGCGGGGTCGAGACCGTGGCCCGAATCCTGAACTGCGACGAGCACACTGCCGGATTCGGCATTCGCGGATCTGATCTGCAGCCGACGTCGACCGTGCACCAAATCCGCCATCGCCTCGATGCCGTTCATGATCAAATTCAGCACGACCTGCTGAAGCTGGACCCGATCGCCAACGACGGATTCGAGATTTGACGACAGCAAGGTTTCGACCCGAACGCCATGGCGGCGGAACTCGGCGCCCATGAGGACGATCACCTCCCGGATCACGTCGTTGATATCAAGCGAGACCATTTCCGGCGACGACTTCCGGGTCAGGGCGCGGATACTCTTGATGATATCACCGGCGCGGTGGCCGTTTCTCACGATGCGCGTCGCGGCCTGTCGCGCTTCCTCGAGATTTGGCTGGTCCGCTTCGAGCCAGAGCAGGCAGGCGTCGGCGTAGGTGATGATCGCGGCGAGCGGCTGATTGATCTCATGCGCGATCGATGCAGTGAGCTGGCCCATCGTACTCAACCGCGACGCCCGTTCGAGATCGCCCAGTGCGCTCCGCAGGGCTTCCTCTGCGAGCCGCCGCTCGGTCACGTCCATGACCGCGCCGATGAATTCGGCGCCGTTGGCGGCTACACGGCCCAGGCTGTGCACATATTTTGTCGCGCCATCGGGCGTGACGATGCGAAAGTCGCATTGGAAGTCGCTGCTGTCTCGGACCGCCTTCTGCAACATGTCTTCGACGGCCGCGCGATCCTCAGAATGAATCCGGTCCAGACCTACTGCGTAGGACGGCGTCGCCGTATTTGGATCAAATCCGAAAATGCGAAAATGCTCGGCCGACCACGTCACCTCGCCGGTGGTCACGTTCCAGGCCCAGCTTCCGGTTCGGCTGATTCTTTGGCCTTCGGCAAGAAAAGCCTCGCTGCGGCGCAGCTCCTCCTCCGCCCGCCGGCGCTTCGCGTTTTCGCGTTCCAGCGCCATCCTGGCTAGACGCTGTTCGGTGACGTCGACGAGCGTGCCCACGTACTCGACGACTTCGCCGTCTTTGTCGAAGACGGGATGTCCGACGCTATGAAGATAGCGCAGGGTCCGGTCCGGCCAAGGAATCCGCAAGTCGACCTCGAAGTCCTTCTTTTCCCGGACCGCGGTATCAGAGAATCTTGATGAAATTGTCCCGATCTTCCGGAAGAATCCGCTGAACAGCCTTCTCGAAGGACTGCGAGTCCTTCTCCGGATCGAGGCCAAAAATCCTGTAGTGCTCCGGAGACCAATAGATGTTCTCACGGCTCGCGACGTTCCAGGCCCAGCTTCCCGTGTGCGTCAGCCTTTGTCCCTCCTCAAGATACGCTTCGATGCGGCGCAATTCCGCCTCGACCCGGACGCGGTCGGCTCGGGTCCGGATCGCCATCACCCCATAGGCCAGGTCATTGGCAAGATCGGTGAAATGCGAACGCGTCTGGTCGTCGAAAGCGCGGGGCCGGTCGGAATAGAGAATGAGCGCGCCGAACGCCGTCCCATCGGACTTGAGCGGGAGCGCGACCGCGGACCGATAGCCGCGCCCGAGCGCCTCATCCTGCCAGGGCCGGAAGTGCGGGTCGGTCGCGATATCATCAGCCCAGCAGAGCTCGCCGGTTCTAATGGCGACGCCCGTTGGCCCCTGCCCCTTCGGAGCGTCAGCCCAGCTAACATCAATGAGATCGAGATATCCATTGTCGAATCCAGCGTGCCCAATCCGCCGGATCCTCCGCGCAGCGTTTTCTTCACGATACCCAACCCAGGCCATCCGCATGCCGCCGTCCTCGACCAGGATTCGGCAGACGGCCTCTACCAGCTCGATCTCCTCTGTGGCGCGAACGAGCGCCTCGTTGCAACGATTGATAGTTCGGAGGGTGCGGTTGGCCGTCCGCAGCTGCTCCTCGACGCGCATGCGCTCGGCGATTTCAGCCAGCAGCCTTTCTTTCGTGGGCTCGTCTAGCTTCAAGGGGATGCTTCCTCATGAAGTAAGCCGGTCGCCGCCGGGCTAGATCGCCAGCTCTCGGCGCCTTAACGCGCCGGCGTACTGCCCGCGCTTCGGGCGTTCTTTGGTGACGGAGAGCAGTTCCGATTTTCCAAGCGCCGAGCAACTCAAATTTATGAGACTCTATTCTGAAGTCAACGGAAGTCGGTAGGGACCGATCGGATGCCTGCGACCAGCTCGGCCTCGATGAAAGGCTTGTTCAGGGAGTGACTGCGGCGCCTTGTGAGTTTGGCCGCCTTCCCGGCAGACCGCGAGAGCTCGATTGCGCAGACTTCAGCGTGATTGCGCCGCTAGCGCCTGGCGCAGCAACTCTATCATGGTCCCGCAGCGAAATGGCTTTTCGAGACAAGCAAGCGCGCCTCCGGCTTCAGCTCGTTTTCGAATGGTTGGTTCGGGAAACGCCGTGATGAAGATGATTGGAATGCGGCTTCCTTGCGCGATCAAGCGATCCTGAAGGTCAAGGCCGCTCATGCCGGGCATCTGGACGTCGGTGATCAGGCAGGCGCTGTCGTCAACCCGTGGCGAGCGCAGGAAATCGTCAGCGGATTCGAATGCGAACGCGACGAAACCGAGCGACCTCACGAGGCTCTCCATTGCCGCGCGAACTGACGCGTCGTCATCAACAATCGAAACAATCTGAGCCTTTGACACGCGGGCTATCCATTTTGCGCGCCAAGCCCGGGAGCAAAAACCGGAGCGCGCAGCAAACAGCTGGGTAGTGAACCGATCGGCACCACTATGAAATCATACAGACGTTTATTCCTTGGATTTCTCCGTATGAGGCAGCTCGAGGGCTTCGGCCGCCCTCACGAGGTCCGCCAAGGTCCGCACGCGCATCTTCCTCATGACGTGACCGCGATGGATCTTGACCGTGATTTCACTGAGCCCGAGTTGCCCCGCCACCTGTTTGTTCATCAGCCCTGCGGTGACAAGCGCCATGATTTCCCGCTCGCGCGTCGTCAGCGAACTCGAACAGACCGCGTAGTTCAGCGAGCGATCTTTCGCTATCACGTCGCTTCCGGTCCCGTTCGATCGCCTGCGTCACGGCATCGAGCATGTCCTGATCGCGGAATGGCTTCGCCAGGAAATCGACCGCTCCTGCCTTCATGGCCCTGACCGACATGGGAATGTCGCCATGGCCAGTCATCATGATGATGGGGACATGAATGTTCGCGTTAGCCAGCTGAGTTTGGAAGTCGAGGCCGCTCACCCCGGGCAGTCTGATGTCGAGGACAAGGCAGCAGAGCGCGTCGGGGAGCTTGTGCTGCAACAATTCCGCCGTCGAGCCGAACAATCTAGGTTCAAGGCCGACCGATCGAAATAAGCTGCCCAGTGCATCGCGAACCTCCTGGTCGTCATCGACGACGAGGACGATTGGCGTCTCAGGAACCGCGTCAATCTGTTTAGAGGGCCTTCGCTGCGTCACGAGAACTCCCTCCCGCGCGGAGGTCGACCGGATTGTTACGCCGCTCGTCCGTCACAGGGAAACCCACACCTGTCCGCCCGCCTCGGCTTCGGCGATCAAGCAGCAAATTGACAGTCCAATTCGCATGCCGCCGGGATTGATCGTGAGGATGACATTGAACTTCGCTCAAGTCGACATCACTGGCAACAGCTCGCCTCTTCAAACGCAGACATCAACCTTCGGCGCGGGTATCGCCGCCGCGCTCCCCGCGCCGTCCGTTCACTCTCTGCGGCGGGACGACCATACGAAGGTTTCGTCTCACGAAACCAAGACATCGTCCCTGCCTACCGATGTAGGATGGAATAATTGCGCGGCGAGGGTACCTTCGCCGGACAAAGAACGTTGCGAACTACGGCGCGTTCTCTCCCTATCGAAGTCTCATACAGGAGAGCGTCATGAAAATGTTCTCGCTCACGCGATTCTTGCGGCGCCGCCGAACCTACAGAATCGTATTCGAGGCGCGTGCCAGCGATTCCGACCACCAGTTGCCGACATCCGGGTTGGTCGTGCCGATATTCGCGATATCGCCCGCCGCCTATCGCAAAAACAGACCTAGGTTTGGAAGACCGGAAGCGCCGCCAGAGCCTCACGTCTGGTTTTAGGCGTCCTCAGTGCGGACGATGTCATCCTCTCTGAGGAAGGCATCAGGTTGACGATATTCGAGACCAGGCGCCGCCAGTCGCTGAAACACTTCATCAGGAGGCAATGATGTTCAAGGACGAATCCGTCTCTTCTTTCGCCGGCCCCTCCACGCCGGAGGCCAAGCCCTCGGGCCACGTGCCGGTTGAGGGCGAGATCGGCTTTGTCGGTCTTGGCCGAATGGGCACGGCGATGGCCGCAAACCTTGTCGCCGCCGGACATCGGGTGACTGCCTATGTCCGCCGCGCCGACCAGATGGACGAGCTCGCGACGCTCGGTATCGACCCGACAACGCAATTTGCCGACCTGCTCGACTGCGAGGTCGTCGTCAGCATGGTGCCGGACGACGCCGCCATTCGCGACGTCGCGCTCGGGCGAGACAACGCCGGCGTCGAGGGCCTCGTCTCGGGGCTGAAGCGCGGCGCGATTCATCTTTCGATGAGCACGATCAGCACGTCCACTGCGTCCCTCCTCGCGGCGGAGCACGCCCGTCACGGGCAAGGCTACGTCGCTGCCCCGGTCTTCGGCAATCCGGATGCCGCCAGGGCGCGCCAGCTCTTCATCGTTGCCGCCGGCGCCCCGGCCGACGTCGAACGTTGTCAGCCGCTGTTCGACAGCCTTGGACAGAGGACATTTGTCGTCGGCGCTGATCCTCAGCATGCAAACCTCGTCAAGCTGCTCGGCAACATGATGACTGCCACCACGCTCGAGATGCTGGGAGAGGTCGTCACCGTCGCTCTCAAGCGCGGACTCGATCCCAAGTCCTTTCTCGAGGTCATGACAGGCACGATGTTCGGCGGACGCGCTCACAAGATCTATGGCGACAGGATTGTCAGGCAGGCTTACACGCCCGGATTCGTCATGCCGCTGGTGCTGAAAGATGTGCGCCTGGCGCTCGCCGAGGCGGAAAGCGCCGACGCCCCAATGCCGTCTGTCGACGTGGTGCGAGACCGGCTCATCACAGGAATCGCGCGCGGCCATGGCGATCTCGACTGGAGTGCGCTCGGGTTGGTTGCGGCTGAGGAAGCGGGACTTCAGGTCGACCTTCCGCGCAATGTCAATTGAGGTCGGCCCATGGCGCGACCGGCACACCAAGAAAGGACAAGAAATCATGATCTCTGAGATCAAGCCGACCAACGCCGAGATGGAATATCTCGGCGCGCCGTTCAAAGCTTCGCGCATCGCGCTCGGGACATGGGCGATGGGGGGATGGATGTGGGGCGGAACCGATGAAGTCGAGGCGATCGGCGCCATTCATGAGGCTATTGATCACGGCGTCACGCTGATCGATACGGCGCCGGCCTACGGCTTCGGCCGCTCGGAAGAAATCGTCGGCAAAGCGCTGGCCGAAGGCGGGCTGCGCAACCGCGTCCTGATCGCGACCAAGGTCGGTCTCGACTGGAAGAACGGCCAGCCGTTCCGCAGCGCAGGCCGGACGCGCATTCAAAAGGAGATCGAGGATTCCCTCAAGCGGCTGCGCACCGATGTCATCGACATCTATCAGGTGCACTGGCCCGATCCCAACGTGCCGATCGAGGTAACCGCGGCGGCGATGGCGGACTTGCAGCGCGCCGGCAAGATTCGAATGGTCGGCGTCAGCAATTTCAGTCCGGCGCAGATCGAAGCCTTTCGCAAGGTTGCGCCCGTGCAAACGGCGCAGTCGCCGTACAATCTTTTCGAACGCGCCATCGAAGATGACGTCCTTCCCTATTGCCGGGAGAGAAAGATCGTCACGCTTGCCTACGGCTCCCTGTGCAGGAGTCTGCTCTCCGGCCGCATGACGAAGCAGACGCAGTTTGTCGGGGACGACCTGCGAAAGACCGACCCCAAGTTTCAGGCTCCCCGCTTTGCGCAATACCTGCGGGCGGTTGAGAGGCTCGACCGGTTCGCGCAGGAAAATTATGGACGGCGGGTTATCCATCTTGCCTTGCGCTGGGTTCTCGACCGGCAGGAACTCGATGATCGCGCTTTGGGGCGCGCGGCGGCCGGACCAACTTGCCCCTATCTCGGGCCTTGCCGGCTGGCATATCGACTCGTCCGCCATGGCCGAAATCGATCGGATTCTTTCGGAGACGATCGCGAACCCCGTGGGTCCGGAGTTCATGGCCCCTCCGGTTCAGCTCGCGGCCTAGAGCAATCCGACATCGCATCGACAGAGGGCGACATGCTCGACCACGTAACGCTGCAGACGAAGGACCTCGAGGCCGCCAGGGCGTTTTTCGAAACAGTCCTCGGGCTCGAGGTCGGCTACCGTCCGGCCTTCCCGTTTCGCGGCTACTGGGTCTACGCCGCCGGCCAGCCGGTCGTGCACCTCATTCCGGGCGGCCCGGTCGATCGGACCGGGGAGACGATTTACCAGGTCGCCTTTCGCCTCGACGACCATGAGGCGGTGCGGCTGAAGCTCGACCGTCTCTCCATCCCGTATTCGCGGATGGACCTGCCGGAACTTGGCGAACGGCGTCTCTTCATACGCACGCCAAGCGGCATCCTCCTGGAGCTCGTCTTCCGTGACCAGAGCGCCGAATCCGCCTCATCCACAAGGCAGGAGCAGAGTCATGCCGCATAGACCCACACATCTTGCGCCGGGGCCCTCCGCCGACAGCGTCGATGACGATGCGAGAGCGAAGGCCGCTCGCGCTTTGTTCTATGAGTTCTGGAACACAGGCGATGAGGCCATGCTCAAGCGAGCCTTTGCGGAGAACTTTGCCGACCCTGCCGTCCGGCCGCCGCGCGCGCCGGCAACGATTGGCTTTCGGCCAAGCAGGCGCCTCGGGGCGCCAGAATAGGAGTCGACATGATCAACCTCAAGATGATCTCGGAGAAGATCGACGCATGGCGCCGGTATCGAGAGGCGGTGCGCGAATTGTCTCAGTTCTCTGACCATGAGCTGTGCGACATCGGCATCCGCCGCTGCGACATCGAAGACATCGTCCGTCTCACGGGTCCGCGCAAGTCGGATTCGTGATCGCGACGATTCTCCAGCTAAGCCGGGAGACCTGCTACGGACCGTGACTCCGCGAGGGGTTCGGCCAGTGCGGTCGGGACGTCCCTGGCGGCGCAAAATGGGTTAGCGCTGAAGGAAGGGTCCAGCGCCAGCACTCGCGGCCGACGGCTTCGCTCCCTCGATGCGCCCGAGTTTGGCGAATGCCGCTGCCAAGAGGCTGCGGGATAGGCTCAAACTCAGAATGGACTGCACGGCGCGACGCGCGGCATGCGCCGCTTCGCTGTAGCCGCGGGGTTCTTCCGCAAAGACCCGCCCGCAGCGCCGCAATCTGAACGGTCAAGTTGCTGTCTTCGGTCGCGACTCGCCGTCGAGTCGCGCTGTCGACGGCTCATACCTGCGTATAGGTTAGCCAAACTCACGCTGACCGCCAGCATACGCATGTAGGGTAGTCCAGCTTCGCAGTGAATGTATATTCGTTATCAATTCCCAATCGAACCGGCCGTTAGAGCAGCGTATTCTCTTTTCGGGAAAAAACGTTCATTTATCATTTTTGAATGAATGGTGGTAACTGCGAGATACGTAACGTCGAGATTTAAAGTCAGTAAGTGCCTAACTATAGTAAAGGTGAACTCTTTCGAGGTATAGATCATGGGCATAGTTCGTTTCGCGCTGAGGTTTCCGTACACGTTCTACGTCCTCGCGGCCCTGATTGTGTTTCTGGGCGTCACAGCGATCACGGTCATGCCGGAGGACATCTTCCCGGAGATCAACATTCCGGTGGTGTCGGTGATCTGGCAGTACACCGGTTTGAGCACCCCGGAGATGGAGCAGCGCGTCTCCACCTACAGCCAGTACTCGATCAGCTCGAACGTTACCGGCATCAAAGATATGGAGGCCCAGACACTCAACGGCATCTCGGTGCAGAAGATCTATTTCCAGCCGGACGTCAACCTCGATCTGGCCATCGCGCAGATCGTCTCGGCGACAAATTCGATCCGGGCCCTGATGCCGGCCGGGATACAGCCGCCGACCGTGGTGGCGTACAACGCCTCGAGCGTCCCGGTGCTTCAGCTCAGCCTGAGCTCCGACCGGCTCAACGAACAGCAGCTCTACGATTACGGGATCTACAACCTGCGCCAGCAGCTCGCCCCGGTTCACGGGGTGACGTTCCCGACTCCCGACGGGGGCAAGTACCGGCAGATCATGGTCGACATCGACCCGGTCAAGCTCGAGGCCAAAGGGCTCACGCCGAACGATGTCGTGAACGCGGTCAACGCCCAGAACCTGACCTTGCCGTCAGGTCTCGCCAAGATCGGCGACACGCAATACACGGTGCGCACCAATGCGATGCCGACGACCATCGCGGACCTCAACAATATTCCGATCACATACGCCAACGGGCAGACGGTGTTCCTGAAGGATATCGGCCAGGCGCACGACGGCTGGGCGGTGCAGCAGAACGTCGTGCGCGAAAATGGCCGACGCTCCGTGCTCTTGAGCGTCATCAAGAATGGCGGCGCCTCGACGCTTGCTGTCGTCGATGGCGTTCGCAAGGTCCTGACGGTCGCGCGCGAAGCTGCGCCTCCTGGCCTCAGCATCAACGAACTGTTCGATCAGTCGAAGCTCGTCACCGCGTCGATCACGAGCGTGGTCCGCGAGGGGGCGATCGCTGCCGGGCTCACGGGACTGATGATCCTGTTCTTTCTCGGCTCCTGGCGGTCGACCCTGATCGTCCTGATCTCGATTCCGCTGTCGATCCTGACATCGATCGTCGTTCTCTACTTTCTCGGCGAGACGCTCAACACCATGACGCTCGGCGGCATGGCGCTTGCGGTCGGCATTCTGGTCGACGATTCGACGGTGACGATCGAGAACACGCACCGGCTGCGGGGTGAAGGCATGAGCCTCGCGGCGGCGACACTGAATGGCTCCGCGGGCATCGCTGTCCCGACATTGGTCTCGACGCTCGCGATCAGCTGCGTGTTCACCTCGGTGGTGTTTCTGGAAGGACCGGCGAAATTCCTGTTCACGCCGCTTGGGCTTGCGGTGGTGTTCGCAATGCTGGCGTCCTACACGCTGTCGAGAACCTTGACGCCCGTCGTCATCGGCCTCTTGCTCAAGGGTGAACACCACGACGCAGCGCCCGGCTCGGGCAACTGGTTTGCACGTTTTCACCAAGGGTTCGAGCGCGCTTTCGAGCAATTTCGCCAGGCCTACGTCCGCGCGCTCACGATGCTCCTGAAACGACGCTGGATCATCCCGGTCGTCGCCGCGCTGGTCCTCGCGCTGGGTGGCGTCATGTTCACCTTTGTTGGCCGCGACTTCTACCCTGCGATCGACGGCGGCCAGATCAAGCTTCACGTCCGGGCGCCTGCCGGCACGCGCATCGAAACGACGGAGCGCATTTTTCAGGAGGTCGAAGACAAGATCCGCGAGGTCATCCCGGAGCGGGATCGCGAGCTCATCGTCGACGACATCGGAGTGCCGCAACGAACATACAATCTCGCCTTCACCGACGGGTCCACCATCGGCGTCAACGACGGCGTCATCCTGGTCGCCCTGAAGGACGGACATGCGCCAACCGCCGATTACGTGCGCAGGCTCCGCGAGGCGCTGCCGGCCGCCTTTCCATCAGTGACCTTCTATTTCCAGGCCGCCGACATGGTCACCCAGATTCTCAATTTCGGGTTGCCCGCGCAGATCGACGTTCGCACGGTCGGCCGCGACCGCGTCACCAATCTGCGGGTGGCGCATCAGCTGCGGCGCCGTATAGCGGCAATTCCTGGCATCGCCGACGCCCACCTCCAGCAGGAGCTCGATGCGCCGGCCTTCATGGCCAACATCGATCGGTCGCGGGCGCTGCAGCTCGGTCTCAACGCGCAAGCTGTCGCCAACGATCTCAACATCAGCCTCAGTTCGTCGGAGCAGGTCTCGCCTAATTTCTGGACCGATCCATCGAACGGAATTCCCTATTACATCGCGGTCCAGACGCCCGAGCATGAGGTAAGCTCGCTCGGCGAGCTCGACGACACTCCGGTTTCCACCACGATCGCCTCCGCCGGTCCCATGATACCTGGGCTCCTGAGCAACGCGGCGATCTTGCAGCGTGAGGCCGTTCCCAACATACCGGGGCTCCTCAGCAACGTGGCGACGCTGCAGCGCGACAGCGTTCCCACCAATCTCAACCAGACCAATATCCAGCCGGTCTACGACATCTATGCCAGTGTGCAGGACCGCGATCTCGGCAGCGTCTCCGACGACATCAATAAGATCGTCGCGGAGCTGCAAAAGGAGCTCAAGCCCGGCAACACGATTCAAGTTCTCGGCCAGATCCAGAGCATGAACAATTCCTTCCGGGACCTCAGCATCGGGCTCCTGTTCGCGGCCGTGTTCGTCTATATGCTCATGGTCGTAAACTATCAGAATTTCGGCGATCCGTTCGTCGTCATCCTGGCGCTCCCGGCGACGTTGTGCGGCATCGTCACGATGCTGTTCATCACCGGCACGACGCTCAGCGTCCCCTCGCTGATGGGCGCGATCATGGCGGTCGGCGTAGCCTCCGCGAACTCGATTCTGCTGGTCACCTTCGCGCGGGAACAGCAGCTCGCCGGCAGGACGGCGTTCCGGGCCGCGATCGATGCTGGCCATATCCGCATCCGCCCCGTTCTGATGACGGCAGGCGCGATGATCGTCGGCATGATGCCGATGGCGATCGGCGCCGCCGGCGAGGAGCAGAATGCCGCGCTGGCCAGGGCGGTGATCGGCGGCCTTCTGTTTGCGACCCCCACCACCCTGCTGGTCGTTCCCTATCTCTTTGCCATCCTGCGCAAGCACAACGACGGCGTCCCCGCCCATGGCGTATTCGAGGACCTTCCCGATGAATGACCTTGGCTTTCGTAATCGAACCGACGGGCTTACCGGCTATCGCATTGACGACCGGCCGGTCGACCGTGACACCCAGAACCCACAGAAGTCTCGCCCGAGGGTGCGGCGCCGATGGGGCGTGCGTGTGTTCGCCGCGGGCGCATTCTTGTTGCTCGCCGGTGGCGTCGCGCTCGGCGCATGGCGCCATTATGCGCAGCAGCAACAGGTCATGGCGACCGCCGAGCAGGAGCGTGATTTCGTGCCCAGCGTGCGCGTCGCGATGGTCAAGGCGAACGCCGTCGTCATGTCCGTCACGTTGCCGGCGACGACGGCCGCATTCGCGCAGGCCGAGATCTATGCCCGCGCGACCGGCTATATCAGTAAGCGTAATGTCGATATCGGCGACCGCGTCAAACAAGGCGAGCTGCTGGCGGAGCTCGCGGTGCCCGAGCAGGATGACACGATTTCCCAAAACGAAGCGACGCGCAATCAGCTCCAAGCGGCGCTGGAACAGGCGCAGGCCAACTTGAAGCTCGCACAGGTGACCTGGGACCGGGACCGGCCGCTGGTCGGTGAAGGCTGGGCGACCCAGCAGCAGGGCACGATCGACGTCCAGACCCTGAAGGCGGATGAAGCTGCAGTCGACGTCGCGCGGGCCAACGTTGCGGCCCAGGATAAATTGCTCATGACGCTGCATCAGAACCGCGACTATGCATCGGTGACGGCGCCGTTCAACGGCGTCATCACGCAGCGCAACGTCGACGTCGGCAGTCTGGTGCAGGGCAACGCCAACACCGGCACCTTCATGTTCGAGATCATGCAGAGGGACGTGATCCGCGTCTTTGTCTACGTGCCTCAGGATGCGGCCTTCGGCGTGGCGCCAGGCGTTGACGCGATCATTCGCGTACCCGAAATTCCGAATCGTGAATTCGCCGGCAAGGTGACCCGGATCGCCGATGCGCTGCAGAGCGGTACGCGCACGCTCTTGACCGAGATCGACATTCCCAATCCGGACGACGCGCTGCCGCCCGGCGTCTACTGCACCGTCGAGCTCAAGATTCCCCGCAAAACACCGTCCTTCGTCGTGCCCGCCGAAGCGATCATCTTCAACCGGAATGGCTTGCAGGTCGCGGTGGTCGATGACGGCAGGGCTGAGATCCGCTCGCTCCACGTGACGCGCGACTTCGGCACGTGGGTGGAGGCGGACGCCGGAGTGAAGTCGGGCGAGCAAGTTATCCTCAATCCCCCGGTCACTCTCGTCGGCGGCGACAAAGTGCAGCTACGCTCCGACGCCAAGGCGCCGGTCACATGATCGCTGTTCGGCTGTGGCCCCACACGACCGGAATTTTCTTCCCATTTTTAGAAATACGTGCTATTCTTCCTGTTTACCGGAAAAAAGGAGGCGAGGATGGAACAGACTGGCATAGGCCGCGCCGCCGCGCCGGAAGCCGCGGTCGATAGCCCGTCGAAAGACGGGCGTCCTTCCGGAGGCTTATGGGACCGCGGCAGACGCGGTCGACGACCACATGTACAGAATCCCGACCGCTGAAGCCTCGCAACCCATTGAAAGCGCTTAATTCGGCGGAATGAATTCTAGGAAAAGAAAAGGAAATGAAAGCCTCCGGCGCGCATCGATGCGCATCCGAGGATCATCATTGGTTTGTTTTCACGGCTGAGGGTAGATCATAGTTTGTAATATGATCGGCTTTCAGACTGTCCGCGAACCCTCGTCGCTCCGCGTGCCCCCTGGGTGAACGGTGTAACCCAGCCGTCGGATCAAGGGCTCCAGAATCGGGATCACCGGCTGAAGCTCATCGCGGTAGGCGCGGTAGCGGTAGCGCGAGCGGTCGTAGAGCTTCTCGGTCACCTGGGCGTAGCTGGCGGTGCGCGCATAGCGGCGATTGTCCTGGAAATCGAGGCAGCGCTTATCATAGGGCGCGCCGACGAAGGCGAGCATTTTGCGCACGCTCTCATCCTGCCGGTCGATCACGTCCTCGTAGCGCACGGCCATGTACTTGAGCGCCATCTCGCGCCGGTAATGCTCGACCAGGTCCATGATGAGCACATAGTGGCGGGCGATGCTGGTCAAGTCATAGGCGCAATAGAAGCCGTGCGTCAGGTGATTGGAAAAGACCGAGAGCACCACGTCGAGCGGATGGCGTAGGACGTGGATGACCGGCGCCTCGGGGAAGACGAGCCCGGTGAGGCCGAGATGGGTCTCGTTCAGCGGCATCTTGTCGGTGAACCAGCGGGCGCCCTTGCCAATCGCGCCGAGCTGGCGGGCGCGCTGAAGATAATAGTCGCGTAGATTGTCGAGCCCCTCGACCTGGTCGCCGAGCCAGAGCTCCGCGAAGGCTTCCGGATAGGCCAGCGGGCTCATCAGCATGCGCGGGATGAGGCCCGTCAGCTCGCCGACGATCGGCAGTTCGTCGCCGGCGCTGATCAGCGGATGAGCGCTCAAGGTCTGCTCGATCATCGTCGTGCCGGAACGGGGAAACCCGACGATGAAAATCGGCTGGGCCACGTCGGAGCGGACGCCGGCGCGCGGCAGGATCTTGAGCCTCGGCGCGACGAAGAAGGCCTTGAGGCGCCGGACCAGCGCCGCCGCCTCCTCGGCCAGATAGCTCTGGCCGGTCAGCGCGCGCAAAGTTCGCTTGGCTTCGCTGAAGGCGGCGAAGGCCTCCGCATGGCGGCCGATCCGGTCGAGCAGAAGACCCTTCTCACTCCACTCGATCGGCCCGAGGCCGCCGCCTTCGCGCCGCTTTTCGATTGCGTCGAGCGCGGCCAGCGCCTCGTCGTAGGCCTTCACGCGCCCATGGAGGATCGCGCGCTGCAGGAGAACGCTCGGGTTTCCGGGCGAGAGTTTCTCCGCCGCGTCGAGCAGTTCGCCGGCGCGGGCGAAGTTGCGGTCGGTCTCCTCCATCCGCGCCCAGCCGTACAGAGTCTGGAAGACCGCCGGGTCGAGCCGCACCGATTCTTCGTAGAGTTTTCGCGATTCGGCCATCCGCCCCTGGTTTTTGAGGTTCCAGGCGAGATTGGCGATGAGGATGGGACTCGGCGCAGCGATCAGCGTCATCGCCCGGCGGTAATGATGCTCGCCGACCTGGGGCCGCTGCGCCTCGGTCATGATCATGCCCATGAGATTGTGCGACTGCGCATCGGTCGGGGCGATGCGAACAGCATTCCGCGCGTGATGTTCGGCCTCCGCCAGCGCGCCTCTGGTGAAAAGAAGGAGAGCGAGCGCCTGGGTCATGGGCAGATTGTTGGGATCGAGCCGCACGATCCGCTTGAGCAGCGCCTCCGCCGCCGCGATCCGGCCTCGCGCCGAGCAAAGCTCGTAAAGCAGCGCGAGGGCGCCGACGTGTTTCGGCGAACGCTGGAGCAGCTCGACGATGAGCCGCTCGGCCTCGGCTTCGTCGCCCGCCGCAAGGGCGGCGCGGGCGCGGCCGACCTCCGGCGCCGGCCCCTCGCGCCACGGCGCCGTCCAGTCGAGTGCGCAACAGCGCGCGGCGCGCAGACCGCTGCCGCAAGGGCAAGGCGAGGCCGGATCAACAGGATTGGGAAGCGTCATGATCTGGAGCGATGGCGGGCCGCGCCGACGGGGCAAAGGCCGGTCGTCCGTCCCGAAGGCGTCGCAGGGCAGAGGTACGCACAACCGAGGGCAAAGTAATACAAAATTGGGTCATAATTGCCGCTTTCGCTCATCATCCTGTTATGTATCAGTATTCGGATCGGAAAACAAACGCGATGTTAACGAACTGGCGATATCGCTTCTCTTCTACACGCATAGATTGCATCGAGAGCGCGGGAACACCGGGGCCAGACGCATGGGTTTTCGGGCTGATTCGATCGTGCGGGGTCGTCGCGGCGCCGCCGCGCTGCTCAACAGCGCATCGAGAACGACGCTGGCAGCGCTTTCGCTTGGCCTTGCGCTCGGCGTCGCCCTGCCGCGTGAAGCGCGCGCGGGCGCGGGCACGGTCAATCCAGTTCAAACGTCCACCTACATCCTTGGGACCCACAACCCGATCACGTTCGGGCCTGCGACCAATATAACCGCCGTCAGCCCATCGAAGGCCGGGGTCTATGGCGGCTCCAGCACGCCCTGGAACGTCGCCAACTATGGCGGCATCCAGGGACCTTTCGGCGGAGTCGACCTCAACGCATCAGGCAGCACGGTGACCAACTGGGGCGCTATCGGCGGAAATGCCGGCGTGGGAATCCAGCTGCCGAACGGCGGCGCGGTCACCAACGAGAGCGGCGGGTCGATCAGCGGCTACGTCGGCGTCTATATCCCAGGCGGCGTCGGGACGGTGACGAACGCCGGCACGATCATTGGACAGGCGCCCGCGGTTTTTGTCGCCTCCGGTTCGGTCGACAACGAATCTGGCGGAACCCTCAGCATCTCGGGGATTTCCGCGCTTACCGTATACGTTGGACATGGCGGCTCGGTGACCAACGCCGGCACGATCACAAACTCTGGATACGCCGCGGCCGTCGCCATCGCGGGCGGAGGCACAGTCACGAATTCCGGGAGGATTTCCGCAAGTGGCGCGCTCGGCATAGCCGTCTACACCTTTAACGGCGGCACGGTGACCAACTCCGGGACGATTGTAGCCGCGGGCGACCAGACAATAGGCGTGTATTTCCTCAACGGCGGCACGCTCAACAATTCCGGGCGGATCACCGCCTCGGGAAATAATAGTTTGGGCGTATGGATGGGCCGCGGCGGCGTGGTCACCAACTCAGGGACAATCACCGCCACGGCGCCGGGTGGCTTGGGAGTCGCCGCCGAATCCGGCGGCACGGTCGACAATGAGAGTGGGGGGACGATCAGCGGCGCCAACGCTGGCGTCCTCATCGCCAGTGGCGCGGGGTCGGTGACCAACGCGGGCGGGATCTACGCCACGACCGCTCCCGCCAACGGCGTCACACTTCTGGGCGGCGGCACGGTGACCAACACGAAAACGATCAGCGGCGGCGGCGGCGTCTACATCGGTGGCGGGAGCGCGGCGACGAACTCGGTCACCAACTCAGGAGGGATCTATGGCACGGGGACGAACAGTGCGGGCGTCAATCTCGGCTCAGGCGGTGCGGTGACCAACCAGAGCGGCGGGACGATCAGCGGCGTTACGGCCGGCGTGTTCATCGCGGCCGGGGCCGGCTCGGTGATCAACGGGGGCGATATCCGCGGCGCGGCTGCGTTTGGGAATGGAGCCGTTCTGTTGGCGGGCGGCACAGTGATCAATACGGGCACGATCAGCGGCGGCAACCTTGGCGTTTACATCGGCGGCGGCGCCGGCGCCGTGACGAACTCGGGCGCGATATCGGGGACGAATCACGGGGGCGTCGCCTTCGTCGCCGGCGGCACGGTTGACAATGAAAGCGGCGGAACGATGAGTGGCGCGAACTTCGGCGTCTATATCGGCGGCGGGAGCGCGGCGACAAATGCGGTGACGAACGCGGGAGGGATCTATGGGATGGGGACGAACAGCTCGGGCGTCATTCTCAGCTCAGGCGGCGCGGTGACCAACCGAACCGGCGGGACGATCAACGGCGTTGCGGACGGCGTCTTCATCAGGGGCGGGACCGGCTCGGTGATCAACGGCGGCGATATCCACGGCACGGTCGCTTCGGGGAATGGAGCCGTTCTCCTGGGGGGCGGCGCGGTGACCAATACGGGCACAATTACCGGCGGCTACCTTGGGGTCTATATCGGCGGGGCGCCGGCGCCGTGACGAACTCGGGCGCGATATCGGGGACGAATCACGGGGGCGTCGCCTTCGGCGGCGGCGGCACGGTGACAAACCAGAGCGGCGGGACGATCAGCGGCGCCAGTTTTGGCCTCTACGTCGGCGGCGGGAGCGCGACGACGAATGCGGTGGCGAACGCGGGCCGGATCTCCGCCTCGGGGACGAACAGCATTGGCGTCAATCTAGGCTCGGGCGGCACGTTGACCAACCAGAGCGGCGGGACGATCAGCGGCGCTGGCTTCGGCGTCTATTTCAGCGGCGGCTCCGGCTCCGCGACCAACGCCGGAACGATCAGCGGCGGGGCCGCATCGGTCGTTTTCGCGGGATCGGGGACGAACACGCTGACCCTGCAAACCGGCTCGACCCTCAACGGCGCCGCCTTAGGCAGCACGGCTTCGGGCGCAACCAACGCCTTGATCTTGCAAGGCCGTGGAACGGCCAGCAACAATTTTGTCAATTTCAATTCGCTCAACGCCGAGGCGACCGGCGTTTGGACGCTCGGCGGCAATTCGACCTTCGGCGACACGATGGTCTCAACCGGGACGTTATCGGTGACGGGCGCGCTCACGTCGACGACGCTCGAGATCCTGGCGACCGCTCAGTTGAACGACACTGGTGACGTGAGCGTGGACGGCGCCGTCGCCAACCGGGGAAACCTGACAATCAACGGGGTGACGATGCATGTCGGCGGCGCGGGCGGCACGTTCACCCAACTGGCTGGGGGAACGACGACGCTCCTGAATGGCGGCGTGCTCGATCCGTCAAACATCGTCATCGAGAGCGGCGTCTTCGGCGGCGGCGGCTCCATGGTCGGCGACGTCTCCGTAACTGGCGGCACGGTGGAGCCCGGCGGCGGGCCGGGCGGTTCGCTCAGGTTCCTTGGGAACTTTTCTCAGACCGGCGGCGAGATCGTCTTCATTGTCGATCCGAACGGCGTTGGCGGCTTCCTGGAGACCACCCTCGTGTTCGACCCGAGCTTCACGATCGGCATTTCGAATACCAAGATCGTCTTCGATTTCGTCAACGGCGCCAACGCGAGCCAGTTCATCGCCGACGACCTCCTTAACCTCAACACGTTCTTCGGCCTGACCGGCGGCGGCCAATACTGCGCCGAACTGAATTGCGGGAGCGTCCTTGGGGACATCAGCTTCGCAAGCAACGTCTCCGGGCTGACGATCGCCGGATTCGATCCCGCGACAGGCGCCATCGATCCCACGACAGGCGCTACGCCGGAGCCCGGCACATGGGCGCTCATGGTGACCGGAATGCTGGGCCTCTATGGGCTTCGGCGGCACCGGCGCGTGATGGCAGTCGCGTGATGGCGCGCAGGACGCGGCTCGGGGTCTGCCGACGACGACGAAGCGGATCCACTGGGAGAGTCGACGATTGCGATCGCATGACCCCATGAACGGCCCGGGATCACCATCGCCTATTTCCTCATCGCGTAGCGCTTTCTGCGGGGTACCTTGTGCAGAAGGATTTTCAGAATTGCGCCATAGTCAGTGTTGCTCTTTTTTTGCCCTTCGCCAAGCTCGCCCAAATCAGCGGCCATGGGCCCTGGCCGGAAGGGCTGATGCGCCTCGCGGCGTTCATCAGAAAACTCGACCGCCGAGATCGCACGGAGTAACGATTCTGCCCGTCAGCATAGGAAGCGGCCGCCGTCCGTCGTGGCCTGGCTCCGGCCTTCATCTTGGAGCAGTTACGTCGTCCGGGCGCCACGGCGGTGGAGTGCTGCCCACCGCTGCGGTGCTTCCGCTTTGGGCAGCATGATTTCACGAAGGCGAAGATGCCCGGCGGTTTGCGGCGCCCACTCTATCGATCTTAGTTGGAGGGAAACATGGCTCAGCCCAAAGGACAAAGCGCTAAAGAAGAGAACCGCTGACAGGCAGAGTCCCGGTGGCCATCCCCTGGCAGGCAGTGAGCGGCCTCCGGGCCCGAAAACTATGCGTCTGGAAGCGGCGTCGATTACAAGATCGACGCCAAGCGCGCGACGCGCGTCGAGCGCGTCGTCTGGCGCCTGCAGGGCGGCAAGCTCGTGCTCTCGCGAGGCCGCGTGCCTCCGGAGGTGACCCAGGCAGGCGGGGGGTAGCGGCAAGTCGACGCTTGCCAAGGTTCAAGCGATCGGCTCGCCAAAGGCGGGCATGGCGCGCGTGGTCGCTTCCGTTTAGTGTCCGCGGTTCCTTGGTTGCGACCAGACGAGACGACGAGCGGAGGCTTCGTGCAATCGGACGGCAGGACCTCATCTCCACAGCCCTTCGCGTTTCCCCGCCGCGCCGTCGCGTTCCTCGCGGCGCTCGCGGCCGTCCTCGCTGCCGCGTTCGCGGTTCGGAGCCTCGCCAACCCCGCCGCCCTCGCGGCGGCGATGGCTACCGCGCGGGTGCTCGTCGCCGGGCATCCCCTTTTGTTCGCGCTCGGCTTTGCGGTCCTCTACACGGCCGTCGCGGCGCTTGCGGTTCCCGTCATCTGGGTGATGAACGTTGCGCCCGGCGCGCTGTTCGGGCCTTGGATCGGCCTCACGGTCGCTGTCGCGTCGAGCGTGACAGGCGCGACGATCACCATGCTCGCGGCACGCTATGCGCTGCGCGGCTGGGTCGAGACGCGCTCTCCGGCGACCGTGGCGCGCTTCGACGACGGCGCAGCGAGCGGGGGCGCGCGCTTCCTGTTCGCCGCCCGGCTCGCGCCGATGGTCCCCTTCCCGCTCGTCAATCTCGCGGCAGGCCTCACCTCGATGCCAGCGAAAACCTTCGCCCTCGTCTCGCTCGCGGGGATGCTGCCGCTCTCGTTCGCCTATGTCACCGGCGGCGCCCAGCTGGCCGCGATCGGGGCCCCCGCCGAGGCGCTTTCGCCGGGATTCGTCGTCCTTCTTGTCGCGCTCGCCGCGGCGCCTTTCGCTGCTAACTTTCTGTGCAAACGGCGTAACCCACTGCGCGTATGATTCTTTTGGCTCACACGGCCTTGTTAAAACGCAATTGCCCTATCAGCCTCTCCTGGTGTACTTCTGTTTTTTTGCGGCGCGGCGTGCTCGAAAAGGGCGGTGCCTCCGGGGGACAAATGTGACGAAGCCTGCAACGCCCCTCCTGGACCGCATCGCCTCGCCGGCCGATTTGCGCGCGCTGAGCGAGAGCGATCTCGCCGAGGTCGCCGAGGAGCTGCGCGCCGAGACGATCAGCGCGGTCTCGGTCACCGGCGGGCACCTGGGCGCGGGTTTAGGCGTCATCGAGCTCACGATCGCGCTGCACTATGTCTTCGACACGCCGGCCGATCGCATCGTCTGGGACGTCGGCCATCAGGCCTATCCGCACAAGATCCTGACCGGCCGGCGCGCCCGCATCCGGACGTTGCGCCAGGGCGGCGGTCTTTCCGGCTTCACCAAGCGCTCGGAGAGCCCATACGACACGTTCGGAGCGGGCCATTCCTCAACGTCGATCTCGGCCAGCCTTGGCATGGCGGTCGCGCGCGACCTGTCGCGCGCCAGCAACCATGTCGTCGCGGTGATCGGCGACGGCGCGATGTCGGCGGGCATGGCGTACGAGGCGATGAACAACGCAGGGGCGCTCGGCTCGCGGCTCATCGTCATCCTCAACGACAACGATATGTCGATCGCGCCGCCAACCGGCGCGATGTCGGCCTATCTTGCGCGTCTCGTCTCTGGCCGCACCTACCGGTCGCTGCGCGGCGTCGCCAAGCAGCTCGCGCGCCATCTGCCGAAGTTTCTTTACGACAAGGCCAAGCGCACCGAGGAATACGGCCGCGGCTTCTGGACCGGCGGAACGCTGTTCGACGAACTGGGCTTCTACTACGTCGGCCCGATCGACGGCCATAATCTCGACCATCTGCTGCCGATCCTGAAGAACGTGCGCGACATGCCGGGCGGGCCCGTGCTGGTCCACGTCGTGACCCGGAAGGGCAAGGGCTACCCGCCGGCCGAGGCGGCCGACGACAAATATCACGGCGTCTCGGCCTTCGACGTCATCACCGGCGCCCAGGCCAAGCCCAAGAGCAACGCGCCGGCCTACACCAAAGTCTTCGGCGACGCGCTGCTTGAAGCCGCGCGCCGCGACGAGAAGGTCGTCGCCGTCACCGCCGCCATGCCGCAGGGTACCGGAGTCGACCGGATGCAGAAGGTCTTTCCGGAGCGCGTGTTCGACGTCGGCATCGCCGAGCAGCACGCCGTGACCTTCTCCGCCGGCCTTGCGACGGAGGGATTTAAACCGTTCTGCGCCGTCTATTCGACGTTCCTGCAACGGGCCTACGACCAGGTTGTGCATGACGTCGCGATCCAAAAGCTGCCCGTCCGCTTCGCGATCGACCGCGCCGGGCTGGTCGGCGCCGACGGCGCGACGCATGCCGGCGCCTTCGACGTCGCCTACCTCGCCTGCCTGCCGAACATGACGGTGATGGCGGCCGCCGACGAGGCCGAGCTCGTGCATATGGTCGCGACCGCGGCGGCACATGACAGCGGACCGATCGCGCTGCGGTATCCGCGCGGCGAAGGCGTCGGCGTGGAGCTACCGGAGCAGGGCCAGCCGCTGCCGATCGGCAAGGGCCGGATCCTGCGCGAGGGCTCGCGGATCGCGATCCTGTCGCTTGGCGCTCGCCTCGCCGAGGCCTTGAAGGCGGCCGAGGAGCTTCAAGCGCGGGGCCTATCGACCACCGTCGCGGACGCCCGGTTCGCCAAGCCCCTCGACCGCGAGCTCATCCTGCGCCTCGCCCGCGATCATGAGCTCTTGATCACCATCGAGGAGGGCGCGACGGGCGGCTTCGGCGCGCATGTGCTGACCCTGCTCGCCCAGGAAGGGGCGCTCGACAACGGCCTCAAGGTCCGCACGATGACCCTGCCGGACGTTTTCCAGGAGCACGACAAACCCGAGCGCATGTACGCCGCCGCCGGGCTTGACGCGAAGGGCATCGTTGCGAAAGCGCTGGCGGCGCTCGGCAAGATCGACGAGACAGCGTCGAGCCTGATCGCGTGAGCGAGCCTCCCTCTGTGCGCGACGAAGACTTGGGGCGGCGGCGAGGCAACATCGCCGCCCTGATCGCGATCGTCGTCCTGGCGATCCTCGGTTACTGGGCGTTCCACGCAATCGATCAGGAGCGAAAACTGCAGAAATGCCTGGACGAGGGACGCCGCGACTGCCTGGAGCTCGCCAGCCCCGGCAAGTGAGGCGCCGGCTTCGCGCCCCGCCTTCGCCTCCCGCCGAAAGCCCCCGGGTTCGCGCATTAAAGCCCCGAAAGCAGTTGACAAGGCAACTTTCTTGAGTAGATAGTTTCCTAGTCAATCAATGGCGCGCTTGAATGCCTTCCGCTGTTTCCGATCTGCCCGACCACCTCGGCTACTGGCTTCGCCTCGTGTCGAACCACGTTTCCTATGCGTTTGCGCGGAGGCTCGCGGCCAAGGACGTCACTGTCGCGGAGTGGGCGATGATGCGCATGCTCTACGGCAAGAAGCCGATGCCGCCGAGCCGGCTCGCCGACGCAATGGGGATGACGCGCGGCGCGATCACCAAGCTCGCCGACCGCCTCGTCGCGAAGGGCCTCGTCGCCAGAGACGCCGGCAAGGAAGACCGCAGGACGCAAACCCTGCGCCTGACCCCGAAAGCCGACGCGCTCGTGCCCGAACTGGCGGCGGCGGCCGACGCGAATGACGAGGAGTGGTTCGGACGGCTCCGCGGCCACGAGCGGCGCGATCTGGAGCGAATCCTCAAGCATCTGGCTGCGCGGCTCAAGCTGACCGCCGTTCCCGTGGATTAACGAACCGGTCATCCAGCAACAAGGAGTGTGGAAAATGGACTCTCGACTGACAAAGGTGGCGAAGACCTGCCTCGAAGGCGCGGAAAGCGCCGCGATGACCTTCCCTCAGATCGTCGGGACACTGATGAAGGAGGGCTTCGAAGGCTACACGATCGACTTCCGCCGAGCCACGGCGACCTACTATCTGAGCGACGGCGACAGCGTCGAATTGCAGACCACCGGGCCGAAACGCCGATCGCCGCCGCTTTTGACGTCGGCTGGGTCAAGGTGGCTATCCGGGAAGCGCAACAGTTGATCCCGGGTTACACCTACGCGGGATTCTGCAGAAAGGTCATGGCGGCCGGCTGCGCCGGCTACATCGTATCGTTCCTCGGGCGCCGGGTTCTCTACTTCGCCCGCACCGCCGAGACCCACACCGAGCTCTTTCCGCCGCAACCCTGGATCGCATCCGTTCGACCGTCGCCGGGTCGTTCCACAAGGCCCCGACGGGGCGCGCGACTCGGCGCTCAGGCAATTGACTTGGCGCGCCCGGCGCCGCATAAGCCGCGCTTCCTCGGCGGCGCGAAAGCGCCGCAAAGTTTTTCCCGGCTCGCCGTCCGATTTCATCGCGACGAGAGCCGGGCGCGCGCGTTGCGCGCCTCATCGACACCGGAGATGACGATCGTGAAGCGGACCTATCAACCCAGCAAGCTCGTGCGCAAGCGACGGCATGGCTTTCGCGCGCGGATGACGACGGTCGGCGGCCGCAAGGTCCTGAACGCGCGGCGCGCCCGCGGCCGCAAGAAGCTTTCCGCCTGATCCGACGGCCGGGCGGCCGGCGGGCCGCCCTTGCGCTCGACCCGTCCTGCCGCCCATGCGACTCTGCCGATGGAGCCCGAATCCCTTGATCTGGACGCAAGGCGGCTCGCCGCCGGGGGACGGCTCGGCCGGCTGACGAAGCGCGCCGAATTCCAGCGCGTCTCGCGCGGTCGGCGCAGGACCGTCGATGCCTTTTCGCTGCAATCGGCGAGGCGGGAGGATCCGGACTACGGTCCGCCCGGCGCCCGCGTCGGGCTCACCGTCACCAAGAAGGTCGGCAACGCGGTCGTGCGCAACCGCATCCGCCGCCGCCTGAGAGAAGCGCTTCTTGCGGCCCGGCCACTTGAGGCGCGCAAGGATCACGACTACGTGCTGATGGCCCGCCGGGAGGCTCTCTCGCGCGCCTTCGGCGCGCTTGTCGGCGATATCAGGGACGCGTTCCGCGCCGCTGCGCGGGCGGATGAAGACAAGGGCCGGCGGCCGCCGCCGGCGGCGAAAGACAGAGACAGGCGAACATGAACTCAGAGGACATGAGAAACCTCTTTCTCGCTGTCGCGCTGTCGATCCTGGTCATGGCCGCGTGGCAGTATTTCTACGCGGGGCCCCTCTATCAGCGCGAGCATCAGGCGCAGATGCAGGCGCAGGCCCAAGCCAATGCGGCCGCGAAGTCCGAGCCCGGCTCGCCCGCGCAAGCCGGCGGTTCGGCGCCGGGCGCGCCGGCGGCGCCCGGCGCCGCGGCGACAGAAACGGTCGGCGAGGCGCTCGCCGCCGAAAAGCGCGTGGCGATCGACACGCCGAGCCTCGGCGGCTCGATCGACCTCAGGGGCGGTCAGCTCGACGATCTCGTGCTCAAGGACTATCACGAGACCATCGACAAAAAGAGCCCGCTGATCCGCCTCTTTTCCCCGAGCGGGGCGCCGAACGCCTATTGGGCTGAAACCGGATTCGTCAGCGGGAGCGGCGTCAGGACGCCGAATCGCGACACCGTCTGGAGTGCCGACGTCAACACGCTGACCCAGGACCAGCCGGTGACGCTGACCTGGGACAACGGCGCGGGCCTCGTTTTCAAGCGCGTCATCGCCGTCGACGACAAGTACATGTTCACGATCACCGACTCGGTCGTCAATTCCGGCTCCGAGGCGGCGAGTGTGCGCCCCTATGCGCTGATCCTGCGCCGCGGCAAGCCCAACGTCGCCGGCTATTCGGTGCTGCACGAGGGCTTCGTGGGGGTGATCGGCGACGGCGGAGTGCAGGAAGTCACTTACGCCGCCATCGACAAGGATGCGGGCAAGCCGCGCGAATTCAGCGGCGACGGCGGCTGGCTCGGATTCACCGACAAATACTGGGGCTCGGCGATCATTCCGGACCAGACGGCCCCGATCGAGGCCCGCTTTTCCGTCAGCGGCACGGTTCAGCCCGTGGATTACCAGGCCGACTTCCTCGGAGCGGAGAAATCCGTGGCGCCGGGCGAGTCCTTCGCAACGACGACGCGGGTTTTCGGCGGCGCCAAGGAGGTCAGCACGATCGACAACTACCAGACCAGGCTCGGCATCAAGAAATTCGACCTGATGATCGACTGGGGCTGGTTCTATTTCATCACCAAGCCGCTCTTTCTCCTGATCGACGCGATCTACAGATATGTCGGCAATTTCGGCGTCGCGATCCTGATCGTGACCGTGCTTGTCAAGCTCGCCTTCTTCCCGCTCGCCAACCGCTCGTACCAGTCAATGGCGAAGATGAAGAAGATTCAGCCGCAGATTGCGGCGCTGAAGGACCTTTACCCAGACGACAAGGTCAAGCAGCAACAGGAGCAGATGGCGCTCTTCAAGAAGGAGGGGGTCAACCCGGTCGCCGGCTGTCTGCCGATGGTGATCCAGATCCCGGTGTTCTTTGCGCTCTACAAGGTGATCTTCATCACCATCGAAATGCGCCACGCGCCGTTCTTCGGCTGGATCAGGGACCTCAGCGCCCCCGATCCGACCAACGTGTTCACGCTGTTCGGCCTCATTCCGTGGGACCCGACCGCCCTTCCCGTTTTCGGCCATTTCTTCCACCTCGGAATCTGGCCGCTCATCATGGGCTTTTCGATGTTCTTGCAGATGAAGATGAACCCGGAGCCAGCCGATCCGGTTCAGAAGACGATGTTCTCTTGGATGCCTGTCATCTTCACCTTCATGCTGGGCACGTTTCCGGCCGGCCTCGTCATCTACTGGACCTGGAACAATACGCTGACGGTCCTCCAGCAATATTACATCATGACCAAGGCTGGGGTGAAGGTCGAGCTCTGGGACAATTTGACGAAGTTCTTCGCCCGCAGCCCGGCGAAGACGCCGAGCGTATGAGCGACGTCGAGTTGGCGACGGACTGGACGGAGGCGGGCCGAAAACTTTTCGCCGGCCCGTGCGACTTTTTCTTCGCCGCCGCGCGCGCCGACGGACTGCCGCCGGTCGGACCGCCCGAGGTCGCCTTCGCCGGCCGCTCGAACGTCGGCAAGTCCTCGCTCATCAATGCGCTGACCGGCCGCTCGGGCCTCGCGCGCGCTTCGCATACGCCAGGCCGCACGCAGGAGCTCATTTTCTTCGATCTCCATGGCAAGGCGACGCTGGTCGACATGCCGGGCTACGGCTACGCCGCGGTCGCCAAATCGAAGTCGACCTCCTGGGGGAAGCTCGTCAGCGACTATCTGCGCGGTCGGCCTTCGCTCTTGCGCGTCTTTCTCCTCGTCGACGGGCGCCATGGCCTGAAGGACAGCGATCACGAAACGATGCGGATGCTCGACGCCGCGGCCGTCTCCTACGCCGTCGCACTGACGAAGCGCGACGAGGTCAAGGCTTCCGAGCAGGACGCGCGCGTCGCCGCGACGCTGGAGGCCTTAAGCAAGCACGTCGCCGCCTATCCAGCGGTGTTGTTCACCTCGGCGCGCAGCGGCGAGGGCGTCGCGGAGCTGCGTGCGCATATCGCGAGGCTGCTCGCTGAGCGGAGGGCGCCGGAAGCGACGAAGGCGGGTTGACCTCGCGCGCCGTCGGTTGCGATGGTCGTGGCATGAAAACCCATTACAATTTCTTTGCCGGCGGCGACGTTGGCCGCATCGAGGCGCTCAGCGACGGCATTTTTGCTTTCGCCGCCACGGTGCTGGTGCTCGATTTCCGCTCGCCCGAGCCTGCCGACATCCACTCGGAGGCCGAATTGCTTCATGCCCTCGGCGCCTCGGCGCACAGGCTCATGCCCTGGCTTCTCAGCCTGCTGACGCTCGGCATTTTTTGGATCGCCCAACAGACGCAGCTCAGCCAGCTCGCGCGCTCGAACCGCGACCTGACCTGGCTGCACCTGACGTTTCTCGCGATCATCACGGTCTTGCCGTTCACGACCCGGCTGCTCGCCGACTTCTTCACCTACCGCACAGCCTTCCTCATTTACTGGGTCAACCTCGTCCTGCTCGGATTGGCCGTCTACGTCACCTGGGCTTATGCCGAACGGGCGAAGCTTGTTCGGGACGACGCGCCCACGGAGCTATCGAACGCCTTCAGAAGGCGGGTCATCATCGCCCAATCGCTCTACGCGGTGGGCGCGCTCGTCGGCCTCCTCAACGTGCCGCTTGGGCTCGCGCTGATCATCCTGATCCAGCTCAACTACGCCATCGCGCCCAGGCTACCGATTCTCTCGCGCCTGTAGCCGCGGTCGCCGACCGCGGCTACAACGTGCTCACCCTTCGAAGGGCAATCCCGCATATTGCTCGGCCAGCCCCGCCTGGGCGTTCGGCGAGCTTTGGAGGTAATCGAATTCGCTCGTTTTGATCCTCATCTCAAATTCGTCGTCGTCGGGAAAGACGTGCAAGAGCTTGGTGAGCCACCAGGACAGACGCACGGCCCCCCAGACGCGGCGCAAGGCCATGTCCGAATAGCTGTCGAGATAGCGGTCGTCGCCGTTGCGGAAATGCGCGATCAGAGCGCGCTGGAGGTAGAAGACATCGGAAATCGCCAGATTAAGGCCCTTTGCTCCCGTCGGCGGCACGATATGCGCGGCGTCGCCGGCAAGAAAGAGGCGGCCATATCGCATCGACTCCGCGACGAAGCTTCTGAGCGGCGCGATCGACTTTTCGATCGAACGGCCGGTCACGATCTTGTCCGCGAGATCGGCCGGGAATTGCCGCTTGAGCTCGTCCCAGAACCGTTCGTCCGGCCAGTCCGCGATCTCGGTATCGACATCGCACTGGATATAGTAGCGGCTCAGCATGGGGTTGCGGAGCGAAGCCAGAGCGAATCCCCGCTCGTGCCGCGCATAGATGACCTCCCCGACCGGCGGCGTTTCGGACATGACCCCCAACCACCCGAAGGGATAGGCGCGTTCGAAGGTCCGCAACGCCGTGGCGGGGATGCTCCGCCGCGACACGCCATGGAATCCGTCGCAGCCGGCGACGAAGTCGCACTCGATTGTCGTCGTCTGACCGTCCTTCTCGTAGGTGACCTTCGGCGCGACGCCGGTCAGCCCGTGAAGTTGAACGTTACCCGCCTCCTCGACGATGCTTCCGCCGTCGCGCTCGCGGACTCGATACAATTCCTCTGTGATCGCCGTCTGTCCGTGCGAAACCATCGGCTTGCCGGTATGGGTCTTCGTATCGATCAGAAACGGCTCGCGATCCTGCCAGACGATCCAGCTTCCATCGTGGACATGGCCTTCCCGGTCCATCCGCTGTCCGAGCCCCGCGTCGCGCAGAAGCTTGACGCTTCCAGGCTCCAGCACGCCGGCTCGAATGCGCTTGAGCACATGCGCCTTGGACTGGCGCTCGAGCACGACGCTGTCGATTCCGCCAAGATGCAGCAGATGGGACAAAAGGAGGCCCGCCGGACCGCCGCCTATGATCGCGACTTGAGTGCGCTGGACTTGAGCGCCCTGCATGAAACGTACTCCTCCCAATTGGCTGGACGCACAACCTATGGAAGCGGTCGAGACCGCGTCGGCCGCGCTCGGCGAGCGCGGCTACATAGCCTACTCATTCATCGAACGGGCTGCTCCTGCATCGGCGAACCGTCGTCGACGAGAACACCCATCAGCAGCGCCTCGCCGCTCCCTTTGTTGACCCAGGCGTGGCTCGTGCCGCGCTGAATCACCACGTCGAAGGGCTTGAGGTCGCGCTCCTCCTTGTCCAGCACGAGCGTAACTTCGCCCGAGAGAACGATGATGTAGTCGGTCGTGCGCGTCTGGTGCATCGCCCGCGCTCTGCCGCCGCTTCGAAGGGTATGCGCCGCATTCCACGACGCGAACATTTGCGCGATTAACTGCTCGCGCTGTTGGTTCGTTTGGTCCGCGAAAGCCGACATGGGCGGCAACTGAAAGAATTGGAACACCGTGCCACCGACGGGAGGCTCGAGGCTCTTCGATTCCAAGCCGTGATCGAGCCGGTCCATATGATTGTGGTGTCCGGCCCCCGTTGTCCACATCTCCGTCAGGACCGCCATGACGTTCGTCGCCGGTCCGTCGAAAAGGACTTCCGATTTGCCGTTCGCATCGTTCGTCGTCACGATGCGTCGGAATTGCCCGGGCATGTTTCTGCTCCCTTGTTGTCTTTCTGCGTCGCCTGGAATTGCAGCCGACTCTGGCGCGCCACCCTCACCCCGGCCCTTCTCCCGAAAGGGGGGCGCTTCCCTCACGATTTCAACCCCACCGTCTTCAACCCTTCGGCCTGCCGTTTGCCGACCGCCGCCTCGTCGAAACCGGCGATCGCATCCTCGTACATGCGGTGAAAGTTGAGCCGTGCGCCGAGGCGCAGGAAGGCGCCGCCGAGGCCGATGGTGGCGCGCTCGAGGAACACGAATTCGCGCGGAATGACAAGCCCGCCGCCTTCGGCCCTCAAGGCTCGCATGACCGCGCCGATCTCGCGCCTCCCGTATTCTGAAGGGCTCACGCCGTCTGCCGCCGTGCGCACGCGGTCGTCGAGGATTGGGCCGCAGATGAAGCGCGCCCAGATGGTCATCGCGTCGAACGTGCCGCGGTTGAGCTTCGGGAATCCCCACATCCGATAGGCTTCCGCGATACGCGCATCGTCGCTCTCTTTCAGGGCAAGGTAAAGCTCGACGACCCCGCTGACGAACCGCGGCGGGAAGATACGCACGCAGCCGTAGTCGAAGAGATTGATCCCCTCGACCTTGCACGCTTCGCCCTCGCCCGACGCGACGACGGCGTAATTGCCGAGATGTGGATCGCCGTGGATGAGGCCATAGCGCAGGAAGGGGCGCCACCACGCGTCGAAGAGGCCGACGGCGATGGCGTCGCGCGCCTCCTGCGGCGCCTTCTCGAACGCCGTCAGCGGCTCGCCGTCGAGCCATTGCAGCGTCAGGAGCCGGCGAGTCGACAGGCTCTTTTCCACCCGGGGCACGCGCACGAACGGCCGGTCGGCAAGCATGACGCCATAGAGCTCGGCGACCTTCGCCTCGCGCTCATAGTCGAGCTCCTCGCGCACCCGCTCGCGGATCTCTTGGGCGATCTCATGCGTGTCGATCGCCGCGCCCATGCGGCGATGCAGCGAAAACAGGAGATCGAGCTGGGAGAGATCGGTTTCGACGGCGGACGCCATCTCGGGATATTGCAGCTTGCAGGCGAGCGGCTCGCCGTCGAGCGCCTTCGCCCGGTGCACCTGGCCGAGCGAGGCCGCCGCGGCCGGCTTCAGATCGAACTCGGCGAAGCGCTCCCGCCAGCCTGGCCCGAGCTCGGCTTGCATGCGGCGGCGGACGAACCCGGAGCCCATCGGCGGCGCCTGCGACTGCAGACGAATGAGTTCTGCCGCGTAGTCCGCCGGCAAGGCGTCTGGGATGGTGGACAGAAGCTGCGCCACCTTCATCATCGGGCCCTTCATCGAGCCCAACAGCGACGCCAGCGCCCTGGCGTCCGTCTCCCGCCCGCCGCCGCGGAGCCGGTTGACGCCGACCCGAGCCGCAAGCGCGCCGGCATTGACGCCGAGGCGCGCATAACGCGACGCGCGCGCGCTCAGGCGATTGGCTTCGTCGTCTCGGGTCAAAGGCGGGATTCTCCTTCGGGGGAATGCTTCAAGCATATAGGCGGGGCGCCGGCCAATTGCAGCCGCGAGAAGGCCGCGCGGCTGTAGACGCTGTCGCTGGCCGCGTCAGGCGCGATCAGCGATCGCGCCTGCAAGACCGTAGCACCCAGGCGCGGTCACTGACTACAAACCCCTCGTTACCCCATCGCCTCGAGTTCGCCGATCATCCGATCGATCACCGAGAGGCCGATGTTCCAGAACGCCGGATCCTTCGCGTCGAGGCCAAAGGGCGTGAGCAGCTCCGAATAGGACTTCGAGCCGCCGGCCGCCAGCATCGCCAGATAGCGTTCCGCGAATCCCTCGCGCGAGCGCTCGTAGACGCCATAGAGCGAATTGACCAGGCAATCGCCGAACGCATAGGCGTAGACGTAGAACGGCGAATGGATGAAGTGGCCGATATAGGCCCAGTAGGTCTCGTATCCGCTCCTGAGCTCGATCGCCGGGCCGAGGCTTTCGGTCTGCGCGCTCATCCAGAGCTCGCTGATCCGGTCAGAGGTCAGTTCGCCCGTGCGGCGCTCAAGATGCACGAGCCGCTCGAATTTGTAGAACGCGATCTGCCGCACCACGGTGTTGAGCATGTCCTCGACCTTCGCGGCGAGCATCGATTTGCGCTCCGCCGGGTCATCGCTCGCCGCGAGCATCGCGCGGAAGGTCAGCATTTCGCCGAACACCGAGGCTGTCTCCGCAAGCGTCAGCGGAGTCGGCGCCATCAGCGCGCCGTTGACGCCGGCCAGAACCTGATGGACGCCGTGCCCGAGCTCGTGGGCGAGCGTCGTGACGTCGCGCGGCTTGCCGAGATAATTGACGAGCACATAAGGATGCGCGGACGGCGTCGTCGGATGGGCGAAGGCGCCCGGCGCCTTCCCCGGCCGCACCGGCGCGTCGATCCAGCCCTCGTCGAAAAAGCGCCGGGCGATGTCGGCCATGCGCGGCGAGAAAGCATTATAGGCCCCGAGCACCGTGTCGCGCGCCGTCTCCCATGCATAGACGCGCGGCGGCGCGGCGGGCAGCGGCGCGTTACGGTCCCAATGGGCGAGCCGCTCCCTGCCGAACCAGCGGGCTTTCAGCCCATAATAGCGATGCGACAGGCGTGGATAGGCGTCGGTCACCGCCGTGACGAGCGCCTCGACGACCTCGCGCTCGACGCGATTGGCGAGATGGCGCGAGTCGGCGACGTCGGCGAACTTGCGCCAGCGGTCGGAGACCTCCTTGTCCTTGGCGAGGGTGTTGGTGATGAGCGAGAAGAGCCGCAGGTTCGCCGCGAGCGTCGCGGCGAGCGCGTTGGCCGCCCCCTTGCGCTTCTTTTCGTCTGGGTCCTGGAGCTTGCCGAGCAGCGGCTCGAGCGTGAGGCTCTCTCCCTCGAAATCGAAACGCAGGGCCGACATCGTGTCGTCGAAAAGGCGGTTCCAAGCGGCGGCGCCGGAGACCGACTTTTCCAGAAACAATTGCTCGATCTCGTCGGCGAGCTGATGCGGCCTCTCCTTGCGGATGTCTTCGAGCCAGGGGCGGTAGCGGCCGAGCGCCGACGTAGTCATCGCCGCCTCAAGCCTGGCGTCGTCAACGCGGTTGAGCTCGAGCTCGAAGAAGAGGAGGTCGCCCGCAAGCTCTGTCACGCGCTCATGCACGTCGCCGTAAAACTTCGCCCGGTGGGCGTCGCTCGTGTCGGAAGCGTAAAGCAGCGACGCGTATGACATGACGCGCCCGATCAGGTCCTGCAGGGCTTCATAGCCTTTGACCGCCTCGGCGAGCCGCTCGCCGGCCTCGGCCGAATCCGCGATCGCGGCCAGCTTGCTGCGCCACGCCGCGGCGAATTCCTTCGCCTCGCGCCGGGCGCGTTCGAGATCGTCGGCAAAACGCGGCGACCCCATGCTTTCGTAAAGATCTTCGAGACGCCATCGAGGCAGCGCGCCGAGACCGGCGGAGACCGGCGACGGCGCCACAGCGGCGCGAACGGAATGGAAAAGCATTGTCATTGACGAGGCCTCTTCAATCCTTCGGTAAGCTTCGCTGAAATCCTTCACCCCGACAAAGCGGCTCTTTTTGGGACTAGGCGCGTCCGGACCTGACGTCATTAACATGGCGTTTACCCTGATGTCAGACTGTGTCGCAACGCAGGCGCGGCGCCGAACGGATGCCGCCACAGGATGACAATGGCCGCCCTCATACTCATTGTGGACGACGATCCTATCCAGCGTCGCTTGCTCGAGGCGATGGCGAGACGGTTCGGCTACGACGCCGAGACGCTCGATTCCGGCGAAGGAGCGCTCGCCCGCCTGCAGGCGCCCGACCGGCCGCCCGTCAGTCTCGTCATCCTCGATCTTGTGATGCCCGATCTCGACGGCATGGGGGTGCTCGCGCGCATGCGCCAGCGCGACATTGCGACGCCGGCGATCGTGCAGACGGCGCACGGCTCGATCGAGGCGGTCATTTCGGCGATGCGCGCCGGCGCGACCGACTTCGTCGTCAAGCCGGTCGGCGCCGAACGGCTGCAGGTTTCGATCAAGAACGCGCTGAGGGTCGACGCGCTCGAGGACGAATTGCGCCGGGCGACGCGCCGAGCCGCGGGCGAACTTGGTTTTCGTGACATCGTCAGCCGGGCGGAAGCAATGGCGCGCACGGTGCGTCTCGCCGAACGCGCGGCGAAGTCTAATATTCCCGTCTTGATCGAAGGCGAATCGGGCGTCGGCAAGGAACTGATGGCGCGCGCGATTCAGGGCGCCTCCGAGCGCCGGGGAAAGCCCTTCGTGACCGTCAATTGCGGTGCCCTGCCGGAGACGCTCGTCGAGTCGATCCTGTTCGGGCATGAAAAAGGATCGTTCACTGGCGCGACCGAGAAGCATATCGGCAAATTTGCCGAGGCCAACGGCGGCACGCTGTTTCTCGATGAAATCGGCGAGCTCACGCTCGAAGCGCAGGTCAAGCTTTTGCGTGCGCTGCAGGATGGCGAAATCGATCCGGTCGGCTCGCGCCGGTCGGTCAGGGTCGACTTCCGGCTCGTTTCGGCGACCAACCAGAACCTGATCGAGCTGGTCAAGACCGGCCGCTTCCGCGAGGATCTGTTCTACCGCCTCAACGTCTTTCCGATCTCGATCCCGCCGCTCCGCGCGCGCGCCTGCGACGTGCCCGATCTGGCCGTGCGCTTTCTCGCACGCTTCTGCGCCGAGGAGGGCAAGCGGATCCGGGGCATTTCGCCCGAAGCTCTGGCGCTGCTCAGCGCCTACGACTGGCCGGGCAATGTCCGGCAGCTGGAGAACGCGGTGTTCCGCGCGGTCGTGCTCGCAGACGGAGACGAATTGACCACAGCGGAGTTCCCCCAGATCGCGGCCCAGGTGGAAGGCTACGAGGTTCTGATCCCGCCCGCGCCGCCGCCGGTCGCCGCCGATCCGGCGGCCTTTGCCGCCATGCGCTCGCCGGACATCGAGACGCGCGATCCCCATGCGCTCAGGCTCATCAACGACAGCGGCGATGTGCGCAAGCTCGAGGAGATCGAAGCCGAGTCCATTCGCTTCGCCCTCGCCCACTACCGCGGACAAATGTCCCAGGCCGCCCGTAAGCTTGGCATCGGCCGGTCGACCCTCTACCGCAAGATGAAGGAGAGCGGCATCGCCGAAGACATTGTCGACGACGCCGCGGCATGAGACCGGGACGCCGTCGGGGCACGCCAGCGGCGCCATTTTTCCCGTGCGGGCGTGATGCTTTCATATAAGACTGAGAGCGTGACGCCCTCGCGGCTGGCAGAACGAAACGTGCGCCCCGACAGTCGAAACTTACATCGCCTGGTCCTGGCGAAGGGTATCGCCCTCGCGGCGCTCGTCCTCGGCGCGTACCCGGCTGCGGCTGACGGCGCCACAGCCACGTCCATCGAACACACTCCGCAATTCCTGATTGCCCCCGAAACGCCGCCAAGCCTTGGCGAGGTCGCCGCGAGCCCGCTTCTGGCCATGTACAACGCGCCGCACGGAGCGCCGGTCGAGACGTTCGAGCCCGTCGCCCTGTTTCGAGTGGCCCCGATTGGCGCCGTGGCGCGCCTGAACTCCGTCGTCGCCGCAACCTCGACGCCATCCGACGCGGCGACTGCGCCTTCGCCTTCGCCCGCCGTCGAACCGCCGCATCCGCCGCCGGTTCCGGGGCGTTCGGAAGGACCGCCGCCAGATCCCGTCCCAACTGCTATCGCTGAGGCGCTCGCGCGCCTCAGCGCGCGCGACGGCCTCAATCCGCTCGGCGACGGCGATTGGCGCGCCGCGCGCGCGGCGATCGGGGCGTTCTACGCCGACCGCCTATTCGCGCCGGTCTGGGCTGACGAGACCGGCCTGACAACCGCCGGCCGCGCTGCGCTGACGCAATTGGAGCGCGCGCCGGAAGACGGCTTGACTCTCTCCGCTTTTGCGTTGCCGCGCCATCTCGAGGGCCGCTTGTCCCCGAAGGATCTGGCGGAAGCGGAGACGGCGATCGCCGAGGCGGTCGTGACATATGCCGAACAGGCCAGCGGCTCGCGCATCATGCCCGCCCGAGTCTCGCGGCTCGTCACCACTGCGCCAAGCATCGCCGATCCAGGCGTCGCGCTCGCCGAAGTCGCATCGGCGCCGGACCCCGCCCGGCGCCTCGCCGATTTCAATCCGCCGCAAAAGGGCTATCAGGCGCTCCGCGAGGAATTGCGCCGGCTGACCGACGCGGGGCCGCGTCACGGCGAGCAGCAGGCGGCGGCCGACCTGGAGGCCGTCGCGCAGGGCGATCCGCCGGTCGTCGAGAATGACGCCGAGCCGCCCGGTCCGCGGCTCAAAACCGCTCGCCGCCCGCCGAAAGGGCTCTTCCGCAACGCGGTATACGCGGCCTCCATGGACCGTGTAGAGGCCCGCCGCCGCAAGGCGATCCTCGCCAATATGGAGATGTGGCGCTGGGAGCCGCGCGACATGGGAGAACGGCGGATCGAGATCAATGTTCCGGATTTCACTGTCGCGATGCTGGATGGCGATGCGATTGTCCACAGCGCCCGGGTCGTCGTCGGCAAGCCGGACACGCCGACGCCGATCTTTTCCAACGTCATGCGCTATGTGCTGATCAATCCCTCCTGGGAGGTGCCCGATTCCATTATCAGGAAGGAGATGCTGCCACGGCTGGCGTCAGATCCAAACTATCTCAGCCGCCGTGGCTATGTGGTGAAGACGGTCGGCGGACGGCTCACGGTGCGCCAGCCGCCCGGCGAGGACAACGCGCTCGGGCGGATCGCCTTCATGTTTCCCAACGACCACGCGGTCTACATGCACGACACGCCCTCGCAATCGCTGTTCGATTCCGACACGCGCGCCTTCAGCCATGGGTGTGTTCGCGTCGAGGATCCGCTGCGCCTGGCGGAGCTCGTGCTCGGATGGCCGGAAGAGCGAATCACCGCCGCGATCGGCGGGCCGGAGAGAACGGTCTTTCTGCCCCGCCCGGTGCCGATCCACATCGAATATTTCACGGAGTTCGTCGATGAATTCGGCGAATTGAAGGAACGGCCGGACGTCTATGGGCTGGTCCAAAAAGTCGCCAACATATTGTCCAGCGTCGGTCAAGATTGAAATGCTGACGCTATCGGTCTATAGGCGTTTTTGGGGCGGTTTGATGGTTCGTGTGACCTCCGGGTCACACAGGTGCGGTCGGTTGGCAGAGCGCGCGTAAGACGCGGCGCCAGACAGAATGCGGCGGTCGGCAGGGGATGCCGGATTGAGGGAGTAGGCGGGTTACGCGCACGGTTGTCCGAGGTCAGGGCGGCGACGTCGCAAGCGCCGCATTTCGGAAGGATGAGGTGTTGGCGGGCTTGTTTGCGAAGGGGAACATCAGCTGGCTCGGAGGGACGGCCTCAAGAGCGTCCATGGCTGCGGTCCTGATCGCGGCTTGGCTCGCGCCGAACTCCACCGAATCCGCGGTCGCCAACGGCGACACCCGCACGATCATGTTCTCCAATTCCCACACCAACGAGTCGGGCTCGTTCACCTTTATGGTCAACGGGGTCTACGATCAGGGGACGCTCGACAAGCTCAACTGGTTCCTTCGCGACTGGCGCATCAACGAGCAGACGAAGATGGACCCGCACCTCTTCGACATTATCTGGGAGGTCTATCGCGAATCCGGCTCGCAAGAGCCGATCGACGTCCTCTCCGGCTATCGCTCGCCGCAGACCAACGCCATGCTGCGCCGGCGCTCGCGTCAGGTCGCCGAACATTCCCAGCACATGGAAGGCCGCGCGATCGACGCCCATTTCGTCGACGTCGGAACCGCGCGCATTCGCGACATCGCCATGCGCATGGAGGAGGGCGGCGTCGGCTTTTACCCTACCGGCGCGACGCCTTGGGTTCACATCGACAGCGGTTCGGTGCGCTACTGGCCCCGCATGAGCCGCGACGCGCTTGCCCGACTTTTCCCGGACGGAAAGACGGTTTTTATGCCCTCCGACGGCCGGCCGATGCCCGGCTACGATGAGGCCCGCGCGGAGATCGAGCAGCGCGGCGGCCAGATTCAGACAGCCGGCGGCGGGGGGCTCTTCGCGTGGCTGTTCGGCGCGCGCGGCGGCGGCGAGGATGACGAGGAAGAGGGCGGCGGCCAGGAGACCATGGCCGGCGGCCGCGGAGGGAGGACCGGGGCGCCGACGGTTCAGATCGCAGACGCCGGGCCCGAAGCCGTCGCCAAGGCCAAACGCAACCTGCCGACGGGCCCGACTTACGCCAGCGCTCCCGCCCCTGCGCCGGCTCCCGCGCCTGCGCCAGCCCCCGCGCCTCCGGCCGCTGCGCAGCAGGAGGTCGTGGCCGCGCTCGAGCAGCCCGACGTCGAGAGCGACGCGTCGCCCGCGGCCGCGGTCAAGCTGCACGGTCCGATCGCCGCCGCCCTGTATCTCGCGCCGCTCCCGCCGCGCCGCCCCATCGATCTCAATCAACAGGTCGTCGCGCTGACCAACATCCCGCTGCCGCCGGTACGGCCGCCGGACCTTGACGCCGCATCCGGGCAGCCGGGCGCAATGCCGCCCGTTCGGCCCGCGGATCTCGCGGCCTCAGCGCCCGACACGACCGCCTCGATCGCACCCCTGCCCCCGATCCGGCCCGCCAGTTTCATCGTCGGGTCGACGCCGGACATGGGCGGCGCAGGCGTCAAGACACTGGCGCAGCCCGACGAGGACGACCTTGTCGCCGACGCCCTCAAGGGCCGATTGCCGAAGGTCATCACGCGCGGCGTCACGGCTCAGCCGACGAGCGCGCTCGCGCTGACGGAAATGCCCGCGGTGGAGACGGACGACAATGCGCTGCTCGCGCGAGCTGCTGAGATGACCGCGCCGCTGCCGCCAATGCCAATCCCCAATGTCGGGCCGCCGTCCCCCATCAAGTCGGTGACGGGCCTGTCGGGGGAAGATGTTTCGCGGCTGTTCGGCGCGTTGCCGCTCGACGCGTTCAAAACCGCACCGCCCGCCGGCGACTTGCGCGGCGCCCAGCAGTAGTTCCATCGACACGCAAAGAGATTCGGCGCGAGGATGAACTCGCGCCGAACGGTTTTCGCTCATGTTCGCGGACGGCTCGTTTCAATCCCTGTCCATCGCCCAGGGCCCCGGGCCGGCCGCGGCGAGATAGAGGAAGATGAAGCAGTACAGCAGCGCCGGCTCGCCGAAGTTGAGCGCCGGAAAGAAGCTCATCGGGAAATGGGCCATGAAATAGGCCGCCGCCATGAAGCCCGAGAGGATGAACGCGACCGGGCGAGTAAAGAGCCCGAGCACGATCAGCGCGCCGCCGACGAGCTCTATCGTTCCTGTGAAGTACAGCAATCCGGGCGGCATCTTGTCGATGAACGGCAGCCCATGCGGGAAGCCGATCAGCTTACCGGTTCCGTGCTCCATGAACGCAAGCCCGGCCGCGATCCGCAATACCGATTGCAGCGCGGGCGCAAGAGACCGGGGGATGACGGTCAACGAAGAGGAGGCTCGGGGGAAGCTGCTCAAACTACTGTTGCTCGCGGAACTCATGGCTTATCTCCTGAAGTTGGGACGTTGGCGGAAGTGGAAAGGATGGCTTGCACGGGTCAGTCAGAGGACCTTCGCCATCTGGTCGAACGAAAGCCGCGGACTGCGGGGGAACAGTTGGGCGTCGTCGCCGTGGCCGATGTTGATGATGACGTTGGCCCTGATCTTTCCTTCCGGAAAGAACTCGGCCTCGACCTTGGCCGGATCGAAACCGCCCATCGGACCCGCATCGAGGCCGACAGCGCGCAATGCGAGGATGAAATAGCCGACCTGGAGGGTTCCGCTCTGCGCCGCGCTACGCGCCGCCAATTCTGGGTTGCCGGCGAATATGCTCTTGAAGTCCCTGTGCGGCATCAAATAGGGCAGATGCTCGTAGAACTCGAGATCGTAGCCGGCAATCGCAACCACGGGCGCGGCCATCGTCTTCTCAACGTTGCCTGGGGCCATTGCCGGACGCAGCCGCTCCTTGGCCTCCTTGGATCGCAGGAAAAGGATGCGCAAAGGTTGCTGGTTCGCCGCCGTCGGCCCCATCTTGGCGAGATCGAGCGCTTCGCGCAGCAGCGCGTCGGGCACCGGGCGGTCGAGGAAAGCGTTATGGGTGCGCGCTTCGGTGAAAAGCTGGGCCATGGCTGCGGCGCCGAGCGGCGCGCGCCGGACCAGAGTCTTTCGATCGACTGCAACTGTCATTTCAGGTTCCCTTGGTTGATAGACAAAAGGATGCCGTCGCGTGCGAAGCGCACGCCGCCCTTGGTCAGCCTTTCTGATCTCTCGAGATTATTCGGCGGCGAGCGTCGCCTTCTTTGCGGTCGCCTCGCGCGCGACCTTGAGCGCGTTCGTCCACCAGACGAGTTCGTCGAGCATGGTGTCGGCGGTCGGCTTCAGGTAGGCGAAGTCGGAGATCGGCTTGCCTTCGCGGAACGCGGCCATGAAGTCCCCGCCCGCAAGATGCACGCCTGTCCGGGTCGAGGCCATCTGCAATTCGACGCCGATGAGCCGCAACTGCTCGACGGCGCGGGCGCCGCCGACGCCGCCATAGCCGAAGAAACCCGCCGCCTTGCGATTCCACTCCGTGTAAGCGTAGTCGAGTGCATTCTTCAGCACTGCCGGAACGCCGTGGTTGTATTCGGCGGTGACGAAGATATAGCCGTCGTACTGCGCGACCTTGTTCTGCCAGCGCACGCCTTCGGGATTCTGGGTCGGCGCCCAGGCGTTGGTCGCGACTTCGTCGAAGAACGGCAGCGGATGGTCGCGAAGGTCGATGAGTTCGACCTCCATGTCGTGGCGCTTGCTGGCGATGTCGTAAATCCACTGCCCGGCCTTGTGGCCAAAGCGGGCGGCGCGCGTGGTCGAAAGGATGATCGCGATTTTGGGCTTGGTCATGGTGGGTTCCTCGTCATGTCCATAACTACGCAGAGAAGACGCATAAAATTCGGTCTAACGACAATTTGGGGGCAATCAAGCATCATGACAATCGGCCAAATTGTGGTAGATACCATCGGTGTTGGTGATGGAACTCGGAGGCGAGCCCTATGATTGATCCGCTCACGCTCGACCAGATGCGCGTTTTGGTCGCCGTCGCCGACGCGGGCAGCTTTTCCGCCGCGGCGCGAACGCTCGGCCGGGTGCAGTCGGCGATCAGCCAGTCGATTCAGACGCTCGAGACGACGCTCGGGATTACGCTCTTCGACCGCTCGCACAAAACGCCGCGGCTGACCGACGCCGGTCGGGCGATCGTGGATGACGCGCGCGCGCTGATCGTCAGCGCCGGCGCATTGCGGGCCCGCGCCCAAAGCATGGCCGAGGACGTCGAGCCGGAGCTGACGCTGGCGGTCGATGCGATGTTTCCAATTCCCTTGCTGATGCAAAGCCTGAAGGCGCTCCGCGACGCCTTCCCGCGCCTGCCGGCGACCCTCTTCACCGAGGCCTTAGGCGGTGCCGAGCAGCGGCTTCGCGACGGCGCGGCGCGACTGGCGATCTGTCCGGTTTCTCCAACCCGCCAGGACGATCTCATGACCGAATTCATGACTCGAATTGTCATGTGGCCGGTGGTTGCGGCGGATCATCCGCTCGCCGCGCTGCCCGGACCGCTGACGCGCGAGGCGCTCGAGCCGAACGTGCAGCTCGTGCTGACGGACCGCACGTCGCTGACCCAAAATTTTTCCGGAGGCATTATCAGCCGCCAGATCTGGCGGTTCGCCGACCTCTCCACCCGCCTCGACTTTCTCCTGGCGGGGTTCGGATGGTGCAATATGCCGGTCCACATGGTCGAGCCCTACGTCGCGGCCGGTCGGCTGAAAAAGCTCGAGGTCGCCGACCGGGACGAGTTCAGCGTGCCCATGTACGTCGTGCACCGGCGCGGCCGCGAGCCAGGCCGCGCCGGCCGCTGGCTCATCGCCGATCTGCGCGAGCGGGCGAAAACCTGCCCGAGCGCCTATCAGAGCGGCGAAGCGCGACTCCCTGCGGCGGCCGCGGCCGAGTGATCGCCGCTACCGCGCGCGACTCTCGCGGCCGTAGAGCAACAGCATCGCGATGATGACGGCGCCGTAGATGATCTGGCGTCCCGCCTCCGGCATCTGCACGACCGACAGGATCGATTGCAGTAGAGTGATGAGGACGACGCCGGCGATCGTGCCTAAATAGCTTCCGCGCCCACCGAGGATCGAGGCCCCGCCGAGCACGACCGAGGCGATCGCCGGCAGGAGATAGGCGTCGCCCATGGCCTGCGCCGCCTTGCTGGCGTAGCCGGCGAGCAGCACGCCGCCGAAGGCCGAGAGGCCGCCGGCGATCGCAAACGCGATCAGCACGATGCGCTGGGTGTCGATCCCCGACAGATACGCGGCGCGCTCGCGGTTGCCGATGCCGTAGACTGCGCGGCCAAAGGTGGTGCGGTTGAGCAGGAAGATCGCCCCGGCGCCGACGACGGCCCAGACGATCAGCGCATTGGGCAGCCCGAACACCAGATCCCCCGTCGCCAGGGTCCGCATCGCCGGCGACGACGAATCCTGGGGCGAGAAGCCGCCGGTGTGCACGACCATCAGGCCTTGCGCGACGGCGTTGACCGCAAGCGTGATGATCATCGAGGGGATGCGCAGATAGGCGACGCCGAAGCCGTTGACGAGCCCGAGCACGACCCCGCAGGCGATCCCGAACGGAATGGCAAGCGCCTGCCCCGCCGGTCCCCATCCGGTCGCGGCCGTCGACATCATGCCGCCGACGGCGACGACCCAGGGCACCGAGAGGTCGATCTGGCCGAGCAGAATGACGATCATCGTTCCGGTCGCGATGACGCCGAGAAACGAGGCGACCTTCAGCTGCTGCAGCAGATATTCGGGCGAGAGAAAGCTGCGCGAATAGAGCGACCCCACGAGCAGCAGCGCCACGATGCAGGCAAAGGCGATTACAACGGGACGATCCGCCTTCCTCAGCCGTGCGTGCGACAGTTTTGGCTGCGCCCTCACGGTCATGGGAAAAGTTCCAGACGATTGCGGACCTGGAACAGCCGCGCGGAGCCGACGCTCACCGCGGCGAGCAGCACCAGACCCTGAAACAGAGGCTGCCACAGGGGGTCGACATTGAACACGAACAGGAGATCGCCGATCGTGCGGAACATCAGCGCGCCGAAGATGGCGCCGATCGCGCTTCCCGAGCCGCCGTAGAGCGAGACGCCGCCGAGCACGACCGCCGCGATCGAATAGAGCGTGTAGGTTCCGCCGTTGGCGGCGGAGGCCTCGCCGGAATAGGTGACGAAGGTCAGGAACAGTCCCGCCATCGATGCGGCGAGGCCGGAGAGGACGTAGGCGCAGAATTTCGCGAGATCGACCGGGACGCCCGACATGAAGGCCGCCTGTTCGGAGGAGCCGACGGCGTAGGCCGCTCGCCCGATGAGCGAACGACGGTAAGGGATCCAGATGATGACGACGACTGCCGCTAGCGCCACGAGACTTGCAGGCAGGACGCCGAACACCCGGCCGGTCAATGCGTCGGCGAGCGGGCCATAAACGTCGCCGCCGGGAGTGGGGCGCAAGACGAGCGCCAGGCCGAAAAAGACCGCCCCCGTGGCGATGGTGGCGACGATCGGTTGCAGACGCCCGACGATGACGATGAGGCCGTTGACCGCCCCGCAGGCAAGGCCGGTCAGCAGAACGCCGGCGACGCCAAGCGCCGCCGTCCATGCCGTTCCCACGACAATCCACGACGCAAGACAATTGGTCAGCACGAACATGGCTCCAACCGACAGGTCGATGCCGGCAGTGATGACGACGAAGGTCTGCGCCATCGCCACCAGCGCCAGCAGCACGCCCTTGTTGCCCGCGGTCTGGACGACGTTCGCGCTGAAGCCGGCCGGATGGTTGCTCGAATAGATTGCGAACATCACGACGAAGAAGACGAATGAGAGCAGAGTCGCACGGTTCTGGCTGAATATATAGCGCCAGTCGTTCATTGAAGCCGAGCCCGGCTCGACCCGTCGTCGGCCTCGTCGATGTTGAGCGCGCTGCTGATCAGCGCGCGCTCGGTGATGTCCTTGCCGACAAGAACCCGCTTGATCGCGCCGTCGTAGAGCACCAGCGCGCGGTCGCAGCAGCCGATCAACTCGCTATAGTCGGTGGTGTAGAAGATGATCGCCGCCCCGGAATCGGCGAGCCGGCGCAGGAGCTGGTAGATCTCCTGCTTGGTGGCGACGTCGATGCCGCGCGTCGGATCGTTAAGCAGGATGATGCGTGGCTCGGCCATCAGCCATTTGGCGATGACGACCTTCTGCTGGTTGCCGCCCGACAGCGCGCCCGCCGGAATGTCAGTTCCGCTGGCGCGGATCGCGAGGAGACCGATCATGTCGCCGACGAGCTTCATCTCTCGAGCGTGATCGATCACGCCTCCGCGCGAGATGCGCTCGAGCGAAGCGAAGGAGAGGTTGTCGCGAAGCGACATCGGCAACATCAACCCTTCCGTCTTGCGGTCCTCTGGAATGAGCGCCATGCCGACGCCCATGGACTTCGCCGCGTTCGGGCTCGAGGGCGCGACGGGGGCGCCGGAGACCCGAATTTCGCCCGATACGCCCCGCAGCACACCGAACAGCGCAAGCAGAAGCTCCCGCTGGCCTTGTCCGTCGAGCCCGCCGAGCCCGACGACCTCGCCCGCGTGAGCGTGGAATGAAATGTCGCGCAGGCGATCCGCCCAATTCAGATGCTTGACTTCGATGAGCGGCGTCGCGGCCGTTTCGGGCGGCGGCGGCTTCGCAGGAAAAACGTGGCTCAATTCGCGGCCGATCATCATCTCGACCACTTCGTCGTCGGACTTGGTTCCGGCAACATAGCTCGCGACATTGGAGCCGTTGCGGAAGACGGTGCATTCGTCGGCGAGTTCTTCGATCTCGTGCATGCGGTGCGAGATATAGATGAGCGCGAGCCCCTCGTCGCGCAGTCGCTTCAAGACGACGAACACTTTGGTGACATCCGCGGCGGTCAGCGCCGACGTCGCCTCGTCGAGAATGAGGATGCGGGGTTCCCGCGCCAGCGCCTTGGCGATCTCGACCATCTGGCGCCGCGACAGCGCCAGGTCCTTGACGAGCGCCATGGGGTGGATGTCCGACGCCCCGGCGCGCGCGAGCGCTTCTTCCGCGGTGCGCCGCTGCGCGCGCCGGTCGATGAGCCCGAAGCGCTGCGGAGGATTGCTGATCGCGATGTTGTCGGCGACGGACAAGTCGGGGACGAGCGAGAGCTCCTGAAAGATGCAGACGATGCCGGCGCGATTGGCAGCGGCGGGCGAGTCGAAGGCGACCTCCGCTCCGTCGAGGACGATGTGTCCGGCGTCCGGCCTGACGACGCCCGACAGGATTTTGATGAGGGTCGACTTGCCGGCGCCGTTCTCGCCGAGGATCGCATGGATCCGCCCGGCGGCGATGGCAAGGTCGGCGTTCTCCAGCGCGCGAACCCCGCCGTAGCGCTTTGAGACGCCCTCCATGCGTAGGATCGGGGCCGTCGCCTCAATTCCCGTCACCAGCGCCAGCCCCCGACCATGAGAACGCTATACGGCCGCTACGCGCGCCAGCTTCGCGGCGAGCGTCGCGGAACCGCTGGCCCCGCGACGCGCGCTTCGACAGACTACTTGTTTTCCTTCGTCTGGCCCATGATTTCCTGCGCGGTGAAGTTGATATTGCAGGTGGGGAAGGAGTTGCCGACGAAGAAGTTATCGGACTGGGCGGCGTAGTAGTTTTCCCCGTCCTTGAAGTTGGGATCTTCCGCGGTCGCCAGCGGCAGTTTGACCGACTGTGGCACAACCTGGCCTTGGAGCGCGGCGATGGCGGTCTTGATCGCGACTGCGACCTGCGCTGGACCGGTGCCGCCGGAGGAGCACAGAAGCCCTTGGCCCGACAGCTTCGCGCAGAACTTGCGGAAGCCATTCTCGGTCTCGCCGCCGAAGGGCACCATCGGATGCTTCGCGTCGAGCATGGCCTGCACGACGCCGGTGTCGCCGCCCTGCGCGGTGAAGCCGTCGAAATGCTTCTGCACGGCGATGGCGTCCGCTGTCACCTTCTGAGCGGTCGGGTCGTCCCATTTGCCGTAGACTTCGACGATGTCCCACTTCTTGCCGGTCTTATCGAGAGTCTCGTGGATACCGTCATGACGGTCGCGATCCACGGAAGTGCCTGATACGCCGCGCACTTCGAGAATCTTGCCGCCGTTGGGCAAATGCTTGTCGAGCCATTGCGCCCAGTAGACGCCGAGACCCTTCTGGTCGACGTCGACGTTGATGGCGTCCTCAGTGTCGAGAATGTTGTCGAAGGCGACGAGCACGACTCCCGCGTCATTGGCGCGCTTGATGACGGGCTTGAACGCGGCCGGGTTCTGCGCGTTGACAACGATCGCGTCGAAACCGGAATCGATGAAGTTGTTGACCGCGGCGATCTGCGCGGCGACGTCCTCCCCGGTCGAGACGACCTTGAACTCCTTGAGCTTGGCGGCGACATCCGGCTGCGCGGCATAGGCCTTGGCCGTCTGGATCATCTGGATGCGCCAGGTGTTGGCGATATAGCCGTTGGCCAGCGCGATGCGATACGGCCCCGGTTTGGCGGGCCATTTGAAGAACTTGGTCTTGTCGGTCCAAGGCGCGAAGCAGCCAGGGTCGGCCGCGGGTCCTGCGACCACCTCCGGCCCGGCGGCGCGAGCCGCTACGGAAAACGACATCCCGGCGGCGACAATCGCGCCGAGGCTGACGAAACGGTATAGATATGCTGGTGTTTTCATCGGAATTCCTCCCTGCGTAGGACAGAATACGGTTCTGCGCGCCAATCTTCTTGAGATCGAAGGCGCTGCAGCTCGCTGCTCAGCCATTTATATTTGTCTACCGTCAATGTACTTGACATACATTTGACATTCATCCTATACAACAAGATGAAAGCGCTGTCAAGAACGCGCATTTGTCCTGTGAATAGCGACAGGCCGTTCTCGAAGCCGGGAGGCGGGCTCGCGGCGGATTTTGGCGATGTCGAATAAAGCGAGAGCGTCACGGGTTACACTGAACGACGTGGCGCTTCGTGCCGACGTGAGCCCGGTGACGGTCTCGCGAGTTCTGCGGGCCCCCGAAAAAGTCTCCGAGCCGCTACGCACGCGCGTCCACGCTGCAGTTCGCGAGCTTGCTTATATCCCGAACCAGCTCGCGAGCGCGCTGGCCTCATCACGCACCGGGCGCGTCGCCGTGATCGTTCCTTCGCTCACCAACGGCGTTTTCGACGACTATTTGCGGGCGGCTCACGACATGTTCGTGCCGGCGGGCATCGAGGTTCTCGTGCTGAATTCCGATTACGCGCCGGGCCACGAAGAAAGGGCGATTACAACCGCGCTGGGCCAGTTCCCCGAAGCGATCATTCTGGCTGGCATCGACCAGACGGCTCAGGCGCGCAAGTCGCTGCTGCGGGCCGGCATCCCCGTCGTTCAGACCATGGAGATTTCGCCGGATCCGATAGACATCAACATTGGCCTCTCGCACTTCGACGCTGGCTACGCGGCCGCGTGTCATTTGTTCGAACTCGGCCACCGAACTGTTGGGCATATCGCATCGCCGCTCGACTCCAGGGGGCACAAGCGCGTGGCTGGATATTTGCAGGCGGTTCGGGAATTCGGCGCCACGCCAATTGTCGCGACCGATGACGGGCCCTCGAGCGTGGCGCTCGGCGGGAGCCTGCTGGTGAAGCTGTTGGAGGGCGCGCCCGCGCCGTCAGCAGTCTTTTGCGGCAGCGACAATCTTGCGCTGGGCGCACTGTTCGAGTGTCAGCGGCGGCGCATCCGCGTTCCCGGCGACATATCGATCATTGGCTTCCACGATCTGGAATTCGCCGCAAGCGCCTACCCTTCGCTGAGCACTGTGGCGACTCCCCGCTATAAGATGGCGCAGCGCGCGGCTGAGATTATTCTCGAGATCGTCCGCGGATCACAAAAGCGGCCTGAAATCCGGCAGCTCGACCTCGGGTTCAAGGTCATTAAGCGCGAGAGCACCGCCGAACCAGCGGTCGATTCATCCATTTGCGCTCGCTCTTAGGCGGGCCGCGCAAGGCTGGCGCCGCCAATCATGGAAAAGCCCGCGCAGGATGGCTCCCGCGCGGGCCTCGTTTCGATCAACGCCTTGCAGGCCGGAGCGCTACTTCTTCTGGTCGCGGGCTTTGAGCGCCGCGCCGAGAATGTCGCCGAGCGAGGCGCCCGAGTCGGCCGAGCCGTATTGCGCGATCGCTTCCTTCTCCTCGGCGACTTCGAGCGCCTTGATGGAGACGGCGATCTTGCGCGCCCGGCGGTCGAACTGGGTGATGCGCGCGTCGACCTTCTCGCCGACCGAGAAGCGCTCGGGGCGCTGGTCGCCACGATCGCGCGCGAGCTCGCTGCGCTTGATAAACGCAGTCAGGTCCGTACCCGCGATCTTCACCTCGATCCCGCCGTCCTTCACCTCGACGACCTCGCAGGTCACGACCGAGCCCTTGCGCAAATCGCCTTCGGCGCCGCCCTCGTCGCCTGTCTTCTTGGCGGCAAAGGGGTCGCTGGCGAGCTGCTTGATGCCGATGGCGATGCGCTCCTTCTCGACGTCGACATCGAGCACCTTGGCCCTGACCTTGTCGCCCTTCTTGTAGTCCTCGATCGCCTGCTCGCCCGGGCGCGTCCAGTCGAGGTCGGACAGGTGAACCATGCCGTCGACGTCGCCGTCGAGGCCGATGAAGAGGCCGAACTCGGTCTTGTTCTTGACCTCGCCCTCGACTTCGGAGCCGACTGGATGCTTCTCGGCGAAGGCTTCCCAGGGGTTCTGGAGGGTCTGCTTGAGGCCGAGCGAAATGCGGCGCTTCGCGGCGTCGACTTCGAGCACCTGGACCTCGACCTCCTGGCTCGTCGAGACGATCTTGCCCGGATGGACGTTCTTTTTGGTCCAGGACATTTCGGAGACGTGGATGAGGCCCTCGATGCCCGGCTCGAGCTCAACAAACGCGCCGTAATCGGCGATGTTGGTCACGCGGCCCTTCAGCTTCTGACCGACCTGGTAGCGCGCCTCGATCGCCGACCAGGGGTCTTCCTGCAACTGCTTCATACCAAGCGAGATGCGGTGCGTATCGTGATTGATCTTGATGATGCGCACCTTGACCTGCTGACCGATCGTCAGCACTTCGCTGGGATGGTTGACCCGCCGCCAGGCGATGTCGGTCACATGCAGGAGGCCATCGATGCCGCCGAGGTCGACGAACGCGCCATAGTCGGTGAGGTTCTTGACCGTGCCGTCGATGACCTGGCCCTCGACCAGATTGGCGACGATCTCGTGGCGCTGCTCGGCCCGGCTCTCCTCGAGCACGGTGCGGCGTGAGACGACGATGTTGCCGCGCCTGCGGTCCATTTTGGAGAATCTGGAACGGCTGAGGGACGTTCATCAGTGGCGCGACGTCGCGCACCGGGCGGATGTCGACCTGGCTGCGCGGCAGGAAGGCGACCGCTCCGTCGAGGTCGACCGTGAAGCCGCCCTTCACCTGGTTGAAGATCACCCCTTCGACCTTCTCGTTCTTCTCAAAAGCCTGCTCGAGCTTGACCCAGCTCTCCTCGCGGCGCGCCTTGTCGCGCGAGATCACGGCTTCGCCGAGCGCGTTCTCGATACGCTCGAGATAGACCTCGACCTCGTCGCCGACGCCTGGCGCGGGGTCGCGGCCATGGTTGGTGAATTCCTTGAGCGCGACGCGCCCTTCAGTCTTGAGGCCGACGTCGATGACGGCCATGTCTTTTTCGATCGCGACGACCTTGCCCTTGACGACCGAGCCTTCGAAGGCTTCGTCCTCGCCGTAGGTCTCGTTCAAAAGCGCGGTGAAATCCTCGCGCGTGGGCGCGGAGGTTTGAGTTGTGGACATTCGTTCTCCTAAAGGCGCCCGAACACGGGCTAACGCCGGCAAATGGGTTCGTGTTGACGGTCAGGCGTCCGCTCGCCGGGAAGGCCTCGCGAAAACTCGCGAACCCTCTCACCGCTTGCCGCGGGCCGGCGCATAAGGCCGGCGTTCGAACGCCCAAGGTTACTCGCCATATGGGGAGCCCACGCGGCGAGCGCCAGCCGCTAGCAGGAAAGTCCGGCGGGGGCAAGGAGGAAAGCAGGGTCGCCTGCCGCTCGGCCGGAGCGCGTCTATTGCGCGCAAATCCACCGCGTGATCGACGGCCAGTGTTCGTTCAAGGTGCGGGCGCCCATGAAGAGGCCGATGTGGCCGCCAGGCACGGTCTCCTGGGCGATTTTATCCTTTGGCGTTCCAATGTGCTTCGCCGCGTCGAGCACCTGCTCCGGCGTGGTGATGTCGTCGGCGGCGCCGGCCAGCAGATAGGTCGGACATCGGATGTCGCGCAGATTGAGGGTCCGGCCAAGGCCGACGAATTCGCCCTTAGCCAGCCGGTTCTCCTTGAAGATCTGTTCGATCGCCTGGAGATACCATCGCCCCGGCAGGTCGAGCGGGTTTTCGTACCAGCTGTCGAACGTCTCCTCCTTGGCCACATACGCCGGGTCGTCGATGTTCTCGTAGAGATCGAGATAATCCTGGATGTAGTGCTGCCCGAGATGCATGTTTTTCCAGCCCTACAGCATGAACTTGCCCTTCATCAGGCCGCCGCCGAGTTCGACCAGTTCCCGATAGAACGACAGGGGCAAGGTCTTGGCCATGCGCTTGATCGGCCCGTCGCCGGCGTCGGCGTCGATCGGCGCGCCCGCGAGGACGAGCGAATTCACCTTGTCGGGAAAGCGCGCGGCGACCATCGCCGAGTTCCAGCCGCCCTGGCAGATGCCGACCAGATTGACGCGCCCGCCGAGATCGTCGATCGCGACGACCGTGTCGGCGAGATAGTTGTCGATGTCGAAATCCTTCATGTCGTCGGTCGCCGATTTCCAGTCGGTCAACGCCACGTGGTCGATGCCGTTGCGGAGCAATGTCTCGATCAGGCTCTGGCCTTGATGATAATCGGCGATCACCGAGGTGTGGCCGGCAAAGGGCGCATCGACCAGCGTTGGGAGTCCCTTAGGCTGGCCGTAGTCGCGCAGCGCCATGGTTCGCAGGTTCAGACGGACCTGGTTCGGCGTCGCCAGCGTCGGCCTCAACTCGTCGTGAATCTTGATCTCTTCATCGACGAACTTGAGATTTTTGGCATAGAGCTCGCTGCCCTCCTTGAGCAGCGCGGCGCCCATCGCCATCGGCCAGAACGCCGGAACGCACGTCAGCGAAAGGTCCGCAGACTTTATGGATGGCTTCTCCAGCATCGCGTGATCCTGACCTCAAGAGAGCGTGTGAAAAGGCCGTCCCGCGAAGGGCGCGGCGACCCCACTGCGCAGGCGATAGCGGCCGGCGCCGGGCCGGTCCAGCTCTCAGGCTGTGAACGACCACCGCCTAAAGGCGGTGGCTTCGGCTTACGGCTTAAAGCCGGATTGGGTCGGCCCAAGGGCCGACTCGCGAGCTGGCTAGACGACTTTGAAGTTGTCGTCTGGTATCTCGGGTTTTTGATCCTCAATATATTTCTTCCACACCTCCGTCGGTCACATTGCCGCTCGTGGCCACCCAATAGCCCCGACCCCAGAGATGCTGACCCCAATACCGTTTGCGAAGCGACTGATATTCCGACAGCAGTTTGTGGGAGCTCTTGCCTTTGAGATGCTGCACCGCCCGAGACACCGACAGATGCGGCGGTATCCCTATCAGCATGTGCACATGGTCACGATTGATCGCTCCAGCGTAGATGGTCATCTCGTGCGCCTGCGCGATTTCCTGCAGCAACTCCCGCGCCCGTTGCCCGACATCTCCGCCCAACACCGGAAACCGATACTTTGTTATCCACACGACATGATACTTGCAGTCCCAGATCGTGTGACTTCCGGGCTTCGCATCTTGCATACCCGCAGCGTCGCATCCCAGTCGCCTAAAGGCGAGGGGTTTACGGATCCCAAAGGTGGGACTCTAAACCACTGCAAATCCCTGCAACGCGACGATGACAAGCCAAGGAACGCCTTCGCCATTTCCGGCGACTGACCACGGCGCTTGTCCCGCCCCGCGAACACGCCAGCATACGGCGACGTTGGTGCGGCTAAGCGTCCTCGAATATCTTCTGATTTAACACTGCTTTCCCCGACCGTTCGGCAAGCCGGGCCGCTCGTTGCGGGATTGGTTGGAGGCGATGACGTTGAGAGTTTTGGTCTGCGGCGGGCGTGATTGGGGAGACGCCGAACTCGTCGAGAGCACATTGGATCGCTTGAGCGCCGCCCGCGGCCGATTCGACTGTCTGATCCACGGCGGGGCGCGCGGCGTCGATCGCATTGCCGGGAAATGGGCGCGGAAAAACGGGGTCCTCGAATGGGACTTCCTGCCGGAATGGCACAGGGCGGGGATGCACGACGGCTCCGCGCGCAATCAGCTCATGATCGCCTTGGCGCTCCCTGAGCTCGTCATCGCTTTTCCGGGCGGGCCGGGCACGGCCGACATGGTCGAGCGCGCGAAGGCCGCCGGGGTCGAGGTCATCGAGACCGGCCTGCGCTAGCTTTTGGGTCGGATGCCCCTCGAGGACGGGTTGGTGCCAGCCGCCTTCCGTGATAGGCGTGCCCCATGTTCTCGATGACTTGGATCGTAAGAGGCGGCTTTATTGCCGCTCGAATTCTCCGCCCGGCCTGACGCCTGGCCGGGCTCTTCGCGATTCCCTGTCAATCCGCCCCGGCTAACAAGGGGCCAGACGAGAAATGTCCTCCGATGTCTTCTTCGCGCGCGACCCTCCACATGATGTGCGGCAAGATAGCCGCTGGAAAATCCACGCTTTCCGCCCGGCTGGGCGAGGCGAAGAATACGATCGTGATCAGCGAGGATCGCTGGGTCGCTGAATTGTACCCAAACGAAATCAGGTCTGTCGCCGATTTCTTCCTTCGCTCGGCAAGACTGCGGCGGACGCTCGAGCCCCATATCGTCAGTCTCTTGCGCGCGGGCGTTTCGGTCGTTCTCGACTTTCACGCCAACACCATTGCTTCGAGGCTCTGGATGCGCACCATGTTCGAGGAAGGTCACGCGTCTCATGAGCTTCATTTCCTCGACGTTCCAGACGAGGTCTGCAGAGCGCGGATGCACGCGCGAAACGCCTCCCGGGTTGATGATTACCCCACCACCGACGCAGATTTCAATCATGTCACCAGCTTCTTTGTTCCGCCGGACGAGACCGAAGGCTTCAATGTCATAAGGCATGGGGACGATTGACGGCGGCGCTCCCCTGATTGGAAACGAAACCCGTGTCCGAAGCGATGAGAGCAGCCTGCCGCTGCGGCGCAGTCGAAATCGAAATTTCCTTCCGCCCGGGCGTTTTAAGCCGCAATTCCATATGCAGGGCCAGTTCGCCGTTCGACCCGTCGAAGACAGCCTTCCCCATTTCAAGTCGCGGCCGGCGCGGTCTGGAGGCTCTAACGAAACCGTCGATTGGTAAATTCAGCTCAGCTTGCCAGGAGCCCGAAACCGGTGCAGGCTCGGATTGAGCCTGGGGCGGCGATCCGGTGGATGTCGGTTGAACATGCTCCCTTATCAAACTGTCTTTCTTGCGTTTTGGGTGGCGTTTGCGCCGTCCGTATTTGGATCTGTTTCCGCTCAAGAATGTCTGACGACCCCTCAACAGCTTTTGGAAAAGAGGGTGAGTGACAGGTGGAGGGAGCTCCATCAAAAAGACAACCAGCCGCTGTTTCTGACCATCAGCGCGGGGCAAGGCGATAAGCTGGAATTTGTTGGCAGGAAGCCCGATGGAAGCACCTGGATCAGCGGCGCCATGAGCATCTGCCCGTCTCTCGGAAACAAGTATCAGGTTAAACTCGACCGTATTGACAAGGCTCCCTTGCTTGTCGCCATGAAATTACGGGGAATGTCGGACACAATTCAACCCGGCAGTTCACATCTCAAATTCGGAACGGGTCAACATTGTGGGAATCCCGACCCTTGCATAGAATTCGGCCCTGAATAATTCCTGCTTGCCTGTTTCACCTCAATCGATACGCAAAGGTGGTTTTTGGAGGGTAAGTTGGATTCTATTCCGGGCGAGGCGGCGCCCTTCTTCCCTGGTTTCAGATCCCATTCGGTTGACTGCCTTGGCGCCTCCATTCACACTGTTGTTGGCGGGAATGGCCCGCCGCTTCTCCTTCTCCACGGCGCCCCGCAATCGCACATCATGTGGCGCGAAATTGCCCCTGCCTTGGCCGAGCGGTTTACCGTCGTCGCCTCGGATTTGCGGGGGTATGGATTGTCCGCAAAGCCGCCTGGAGGGATCGATCATTCGGCCTATTCGAAGCGTGCGGTGACGGCGGATCAGGTTGAACTCATGCGCAAGCTCGGGTTCGATAAGTTTTGTCTGGCTGGACACGATCGCGGGGCCCGTGTCTCACGAAGGCTTGCCAAGGACCATCCCGAGAAAGTCCTCCAGTTGGCGCTCCTGGATATCGTGCCAACGGCCTATATCTATTCACATGTAACGCGCCAGGTTGCCGCCAATTTGTGGCACTGGTTCTTTTTCATCCAGCCGGCGCCGTTTCCCGAGTTGTTGATGGGACCCAACGCAGACGTGTGGGTCAAAGGGATGGCGCGGCTGCTGAAGTCGCCTGCCGAGATAGAAGCAGCGTACGTAAGCGCCATCCGAGCTCCGAACGCCTTTTCTGCAATGTGCGAGGATTATCGGGCCGGCGCATCGATCGACCTCGAGCATGACATGAGCGACGCTGAAAACCTGATCCGATGCCCGACGCTCATCTTATGGGGAAGCAAATCGCCGACGACCTCTGCGCTCTTCGACGTTCAGGCGGCTTGGCGGAACGAAGGCGCAAACCTGCAATTCAAAGCGATTGAGTCCGGTCATTTTCTTCCTGAAGAAAACCCGCAGGAAACGCTTTCCGCACTGAACGGTTTCTTCAAGTCCTGATTCCCCACCGTCGCCGGTCGGCGTCTTTTTTGGGAGCGCTGGCGGAAGATCGGTCATAGAGTCGCCAACGACCACATTGGGAGGGACGCATGGCAAAGGGATACTGGATCACCTTCTATCGCTCGATTTCCGACCCCGCCGCACTGGCGGCATACGCCAAGCTCGCCGGACCTGCGATAACCAGCAATGGCGGCCGGTTCCTGGCTCGCGGCGGCGCGGTCAAGACTTACGAGCAAGGCGTCGCAGAGCGCACCGTAATGATCGAGTTCGACAGCGTGGAAAAGGCCATCGCCGCCTATGACAGCCCGGCCTATCGAGAGGCGCTCGCCGCGCTCGGCAAAGCATGCGAGCGCGATCTGCGCATCGTTGAGGGCGTCGACTGAAAGCCTTTCGGCGATTTGCTGGAGGGACGACGACGAGGCCGCCGCTTGTCCACAGAAGGCCGAGAGCGTCGGCCGACCGGTCTAAGCGTAACCCCGGCCTCGCAGCCTTCCCCATTTCAAGTCGCGGCCAGCACGGCTCGGCTCTGGGCAGTGGGGCTCTGCTCATCCCCTATTCCGCCAGTGTTCCTCGCGCCTCGACACAGCCTTGGCGGCTTCTTTCTCGGCCTCGCGTTTGGTCGCGTATGAATGCGGCGACCGGACATGAATTTGGCTGCCCTCACAGACTGTCCAGCGGTATCGCAATTCCCGCAACGGGTCCGCTTCAATCCTGAACGTGAACGGGTGGGTTTCGACCATGATCGCATTATGCGGCAAAGGGGTCTTGGTCGCCAGGGCGAAATTCGGCCGCCTTGTTCAAGCTGGCGCACGTCTAAAGATGCCCATTGCTTCCGCGCCGCGACAGGGATAGCGTATCGACGTGCCGTGGTGTGGACCCAGTTCTACAGCAAAAGTGCATACAGAGAAGCTTGGTGTCCGATCCGACGCAGCCCCGACCAGCGATTGGCCGGGGCTTTTTATCGGGATTGCGACATTGAGGAGCCCTGTCGCCGTAAGATCCGGCCTCGTCCTGAGGCGCCGCGAAGCGGCCTCGTCCTGAGGCGCCGCGAAGCGGCCTCGTCCTGAGGCGCCGCGAAGCGGCCTCGTCCTGAGGCGCCGCGAAGCGGCCTCGTCCTGAGGCGCCGCGAAGCGGCCTCGTCCTGAGGCGCCGCGAAGCGGCCTCGTCCTGAGGCGCCGCGAAGCGGCCTCGAAGGACGCTCCAGAAGGCGCGCACCGGTTCCGCCTCCGTTTACGCGCCCGTCTTGGAGCCGCGCTTCGACAAAACGACAAGCGTCGGAAAATCTCCGCGCATATAGGCCTCCTTTTTCGCTCGCGACCACCCCTTGATCCGCCGCTCTGCGGCGATGGCGTCTGTGATCCTTTCGTAATGCTCCGCGAAGACGAGCTTAACCGGGCGTCGTTTGAAAGTGTAACAATCGGCGATCAAACCCTGCGCGTGTTCGCTCAATCGCTCCTCAACGGAGCGTCGCGTGATGCCGGTGTAATACCTGCCGTCCGCGCATTGGAGGATATAAATCGGCGCGCCGTTCAAGAGTTACGCGCCCTCTTATTGCCGAGCGCCGGCTCCCGAGGAGCGGCGCGAAGCGACGCGTCTCGAAAGCCTGCCCTGAGCTTGACGAAGGGGCCTGCCCTGAGCTCGACGAAGGGGGCGGCTCGCGAGCGTCCTTCGAGGCCCTTTCCTTGCCGGAAAGGGCGCCTCAGGACGAGGTGGATTGGGTTCATGGAGCCCTCTTTGGGAGTAATGCCGGGTCGACCCGAATGCTTTTCATCGTAACCCACGTTCAGCCATCAGCGCAGCAGTCGCCGCGCCAGGCTTCGCGGCCCTCTTTGACGAGCAGCCAAACAATCGCAAGCGAACCGACGCTGTCGATCCACCAAAATCCCAAGACGGCTTGAGCGGCGAGGCTCACGACCGCAACGACCGACAGCCAACCGCACGTGATGGCTTCGACAGCGTCAGCTCGCAACGCGCGGCTACCGAGCTTGTTGGCGAGATCGATCTTGCGGCGTGCGAGGTATCGCATGATCGGGATCGCAAGAATTGTCAGAACGAGTCCCGCCAGCGAAAACTCCTCGCCGCGCCCAGCCCAGAGATTCCAGCCCGCCGCGAGCACGACGTAGGTCGCGAGCGCAAACAGCAACACGCCGCCAATCCGACTCGCGAGCCGCTCGGCAGCTTCGGAGAGCGCCTGTCCGTGGCGAAGTTCGGTCGACAGTCGCCACATCAACACGCCGGCGGAGATCAGCTCGATCACACTGTCCAGCCCGAACGCGACCAGTACGAGACTGCCCGCGCCGATGCCGGCGGCAAGCGCGACGACAGCTTCGATCGTCATCCAGCCGATCGTCAGCCATTCAAGACGGAAAGCCTCCCCAATGAGCGCGGCGCGCTCGCCCGTGAGCTTGGTTGGCAAGACCAACGGCGGCGGCGCGCAGCACTCCGCCGCGCACTTTTCTGCAAACTCATCCGCCTGACTCATTGCCGAATTCTAGGGCATTCAGCGCCAGCCGCAACTGACCATCGCGCGACCGATGGAGGTTGATAGGGATTGCGGGGATTACGGTGACGCGACCGGAATTGCTTTTTCTCGGCCGGCCGAGCGCGGCCTTACGCGTCATTCGTCTTTGCGGAGAAGAGCGAGAAGAAGCACCGCGGTCAATCATGATTTGGCCGCGGCGATAAGCGTGAACCACCTACAGTGCGGGGCAGGCGGGGAAGCTCCCCATCACCGCAGGTCCTCGCCGGCGAACCACTTATTGGAGACGGTGGATTCGCCAGCCGAAGTCTAGACAGTCCTCCATAGGTTGCGGTGGCGCTCTGCCGCAACCCTCGGAATCTACTCATGCGACGCCTGCGGCCAGGCCTCGACGATCCGCGCCTTGCAGGATCGCCATCTCCGCCGCGTCTCGCGGGCGGCCCTTCGTATCGCCACACCATGGCGTCTCCGGTCGGCTTTTTACCCGCATTCACAGCATGATCGACGAAAGAGGCGCGGCTTGCAGGTCAATTCAATTACGGTTACCGACGTAACCTCAGTGCACAGCAAATTCAGCCGCGTATTTTGCTTCTGAAAAATCTTAGCTTGGCAAAATATAATCACGCTTTCATCTTACAATTTGGCAAGCCAATACCCAAATAACATTCGCGTAGGCCCACGAGGCTGCGTTACGAAAAATTCGGCCCCAAAGGCGGATCGTTCGCATGTCGCTCAAACAGAGAGGTCATGCTATGCGTACATTTGATTTTGCTCCCTTCTATCGTTCCACCGTCGGTTTCGATCAGCTGTTCTCAATGCTGGACCAAGTCAGCGGCGCGGAAAGCGCGGCGGCGCCGGGCTATCCTCCCTACAATATCAAACGTTCGGGCGAGAACGCCTACAACATCTCGGTAGCAGTCGCTGGCTTTGCCGGCGCTGATCTTTCGATCGAGGTGAAAGAGAGCGTGCTAACGATCCGCGGCGCCAAACAGAGCAGCGGCGAGGAGGAGAGCGACCTGATCTACCAAGGAATTGCCGAGCGGAATTTCGAACGTAAGTTCCAGCTCGCCGACCATGTCCAGATCAAGGGCGCGAGCCTGGAGAACGGGCTTCTGCAGGTCGACCTCTTGCGGGTGGTCCCAGAGGCAATGAAGCCCCGGGCGATTCCGATAACGACCGCCAAGAAGGCCGTCCTTGAGGCCAAGGCGGCCAAGATCGCCGCGTGAGAATCTGACGATTGAAGTTTGGGAGCGCTCCGGTTTTCGGGGCGCTTTCGTTAGGCGTTGCTCACGCGATTTGATGGGCTCGTGAAGGCCGTGGAGGCGTTCAAATGAGAGACGCTGCTGTTGGCGCCCCAGCGTTCCGGCGCTGGCTATTCCAGCTGCCGCGATGGCGGCGCCCGTCGATCTCATCTCAACGGCGATCGAGCGCGATCGCATCGCCTATGTCGCCTTTGTCGCCTCGGTCAGCCCGACTGACGAAGTGAAAGCAGCACAGGAAGGGCGCGTCACACAAGGCGACGAGGACGCCTACGAAGCCGCCAGCGAAATAGCTCCCGGAACGCCATGAGGCGCTGGCCGCGCGCCTGGAAAGCCCAGCTGATCGTGGACTCCAATCCGGGCTGGCTGGACTTGTATGAGACGTTGAATCAATAGCGTGGCCAGCGGCGGGACCGCGTGGATGGCCGGGACAATCCCCGGATCAAGTCCGGGGACGGCCAGGACGGTTACATGGAATCATTGTGGTGACGCGACCGGAATTGCTTTTTCCGGCCGGCGTCACATCATGGCGTCTTATAACTTCTCAAATGTTTCCGCCGTCATGGCCGTCCCCGGACTTGATCCGGGGATTGTCCCGGCCACCCACGCGGTAGTGGCAGGCGCCGATGCGGGGAGGCTCTCGCCTCTTCATCGATGTCCTGGCTCTGCGGTTCCGAGCGGTCAGCGGCGCCCCCGGGCGTTTTGAGGCGCAATTCCATATGCAGCGCCAGTTCGCGGTTCGACCCGTCGAAGACAGCCTTCCCCATTTCACGTCGCGGCCAGCACGGTTTGGAGGCTCTGACGAAACCGTCGATTGGTGAGTTCGGCTCGGCCTCGCTGTTTGCGACCGCTGAAGCGCGGGCCGAAAGGTTGCGCAGAGCGTTGGCTGGCAACGGACGCCGCAGCACCTAGCTTCCTTTTGGTAGCGCAATTCTGTGAGACTATCCATCGAGCGACCGGCCGGGCCACGTGACGCGCAGAAAGCCCTAGAAAATGGAGAACAAATGAGCTACATATCAGTTGCAAAGATTCGAGGAGGGCGGCCCGATGGTTGAACGAAGAACACTTGGCTTTTCACAGCCAGCTCGCGCTGACGAGCGGGCGAGACTGGCCGCATCGATAAAAAAAGGTGTGACAAACGCGGAATTGGCTGAGCAAAAAGCTAGTTTCGTGTATGGCAACGCCCCTGTCAGATCAAGTATCACAAAGGATTCGGCTCGCCACGCTGCTGCGAATACGAGATTGGTAACAACGGAATGAGAACAGGGCTCCCTGCAAGTAACAGCGGGCCCTTTCCTTGTCGAGGCGACCGTGTTTGTTTTAGAGGAAGAGGATAGAGTTCTCTATGACAGAATTCAGGAGCATAATTTAGCCCGCCAATATGATCTGCTCGTAAATTGTATCGAAATTGGGATACTTCAAGGGGTTAGAGCATTTGATAAATATATGCTATGGTCCGTGAACGACCACCGCCTAAAGGCGGTGGCTTCGGCTTACGGCTTAAAGCCGGATTGGGTCGGCCCAAGGGCCAACTCGCGAGCTGGCTAGACGACTTTGAAGTTGTCGTCTGGTATCTCGGGTTTTTGATCCTCAATATATTTCTTCCACACCTCCGTCGGTCACATTGCCGCTCGTGGCCACCCAATAGCCCCGACCCCAGAGATGCTGACCCCAATACCGTTTGCGAAGCGACTGATATTCCGACAGCAGTTTGTGGGAGCTCTTGCCTTTGAGATGCTGCACCGCCCGAGACACCGACAGATGCGGCGGTATCCCTATCAGCATGTGCACATGGTCACGATTGATCGCTCCAGCGTAGATGGTCATCTCGTGCGCCCGCGCGATTTCCTGCAGCAACTCCCGCGCCCGTTGCCCGACATCTCCGCCCAACACCGGAAACCGATACTTTGTTATCCACACGACATGATACTTGCAGTCCCAGATCGTGTGACTTCCGGGCTTCGCATCTTGCATACCCGCAGCGTCGCATCCCAGTCGCCTAAAGGCGAGGGGTTTACGGATCCCAAAGGTGGGACTCTAAACGCCGCGGCAGTATCAAACATTTCTCAATTCGGCGGTAGGTTCCGAGAGGAGCCTATATATCTCGCGGATCATATACCGCCTCATTTTTCACTTGTTCCTCATTTGATGGACCAATTTATTTCGACCGTCCAAGAGAACTGGTTCATCTGGAGCGAGTATGTGCTGGCGTCTTACGTTTTATGGCGTTTAAATTGGATACATCCGTTCATCGAAGGAAATGGGCGTACGGCGAGAGCTGCCTGTTACTATACGCTTTGCGCGAAGGCTGGAGGACTGCCTGGCGGCAAGATCATAGTTCCCGAACGCATTCGCTATGAGCGAGAACCTTACTATGAGGCTTTGCGTGAGGCTGACCGCGCCTGGCACAACGGGCAGCTGAATTTTCCTAAAATGGAGGCCTATCTGGCTCGCTTGCTCGACGAGCAAGTGTTAGATATGCCGCTTCCTGACGTCAATCCTGCGCACTAAATTTCCGCTTGGAAAAGTTTCCTGAGGATCGGAAGCACTGATAGCCAATCGAGATTACGGTGACGCGAGCGGAATTGCTTTTTCTCGGCCGGCCTGAGTTCTGACGCGAAGTGCAACACCCCCCGCCGATTTGGTATCGGCAAGGTTGTTCAAGACCTTAAGGAGTGTTGCCATGCGATCCTATTCGCACCTGTCGGAGGACGAAAGAGACCAGATCGGCGTTTTGCGGGCCGCGGGACGGTCGATGGGGGCCATTGCCCGGGCGCTCGGTCGGGCGAAAGCCACCATCTCCAGGGAGCTGCAGCGGAACGCACTCCCCTCGGGCGGGTATTCGCCGCTTCACGCCGCCGGAGCCTATCAATTGCGCAGGCGGCGTGAAGCGATCCTCGAACGAGAGGCCGCTTTACGTCTGTTCGTGGGTGATCGGCTCGCCGAGGGATGGACGCCCGAGCAGATCTCCGGCTGGTTGAAATCCGGGAACGAACCGCGGCTGCGGGCCATCGGCTGCGAGACAATCTACGCCTTCATCTATCGGACCGCACAGAAGGCCGAGGCCTTGTGGCGTTATCTGACCCGTCGCCACAAACGCCGTCGCCCGCGTCGCGCCAGAGCCTCGCGCGACACCATCAAGGATCGAGCGTCGATCCATGATCGTCCGAAGACCATTGAAAGCCGCGGCGAGGCCGGCCATTGGGAGGGCGACCTCATCATCTGCAAATGCACACGGCCCGTGCTCGTCTTGCATGAGCGTAAGTCACGGGTCACCCTCGCCGCGCGGCTCACGGGGAAAACCGCCGCAGAAACCATCTCAGCGATGCTCGCGGTGTTCGGCCGCATCGATCCGCATCTGCGAAGATCAATCACTTTCGACAACGACACCGCCTTCGCCCAGCACGGCCTGCTCAGGACCATGCGCGACATGACGACTTGGTTCTGCGACGCTTATGCCTCATGGCAAAAAGGCGGCATCGAAAACGCCAATGGACGCTTACGTCGATGGCTGCCGCGCCACCTGGATATCGACCGGACATCCGACCAGGAAATCCAGGAGATCGTCCTCACGACCAACCTCACGCCCCGTAAATGCCTCGGGTTCAAGACGCCATTCCAAGCCTTGCTTGCCGAGCTTGGAAAGGATGTTCAAATTCGCTTCTCTTAAGCTCGTTGCGCTTCGCTCCGGAATCCAGGCGGCGCCAAACCATGGCCTCTTATGACTTTGCGTATTGAGACATTGAGGTGGCCCGAAGCTTGAGACAAGGACGGCTATAGGTTGCGTGCCATTGCGCAAAGCTACGATGTAAGCGCAGCAACGATTTCTCGCCTTGACAACTTGGCCATCAAGGATTGATCGGGTGAAACCGTTTTTTGAACAGTTCCCGGACGCGGATCAATTGCTGAGCTTAAAGCCAGAGAATGTGGTGCCGCCGCTATTGCGCCTGGCTTTGGCTAGAGGCCCTGGCACGATGTTCTTGCCCAAGACACTGACAGAAGTATCGAGCGTTGACGCCAGAGCCGGACGCGACTACCCACCTCATAAGCGGGAGGATGTTAGCAGATTTCTAGGACGGGCTTGGCGCTGGGCCGAGAGCAACAATCTGGTCGAACCAGCAACAGGGCCGAACGGCCACAAGGGTTGGAAGTATTTGACGGCTGACGGCGCCGCGCTCGCGAGAGATCAATCCATAACGAGCCCGCGCGCCGAAACACCACCAGCACAGGACGAATGGATCTGCGCAGCAGACGCGCTTGCCCTTCTGAAAGGCGGCATGCCCTACGAGTTGGCGTGTAGCGCGACAATCTGGATGGGAAAGCAGCGACAATCAGGATGGCCTTTTGGCGGTCGCGGCGAAGGGATGATTGCCGCGGCGGGACGATAACGCAAGCGCTATTTTGTCTTGAGATGGTCTGATTGTCGCGGCGCGACAATCAGCGTGATCCCTTGATTGTCGCGCGTGTCGGCGGGCGTCCCGCCCCGCGTGCCTGGTCGACGGCTTCCTTTCGCCGATAGCTGTCGACGTTCATTTCGAGGATCGTGGCGTGGTGCACGATGCGATCGATGGCCGCGAGCGTCATAGCTTGGTCGCCGAATATCGCAGGGCGCCACCATTTTTGATCGGGTAGTGCCGCAGGTCACGGTCACGGACCCGCGCCACTTCCTATTCGGTCATCGACTTGCGGTCCTTGATGAGCGTTCTGGGCGCGGCCCTTCCTACGTGGTTGTCCAGCTGGGTGACGGACGCAAGCGTTCGGTTCGGATTGCTGCAACGGACCTCGTTCCGCCAGGAAACTCATCGAGCGCAGCGGAGCCCAGCCTGCCCCGTATCAGTGTCCGGACGTTGATCCCCTTGGCGCGGCATTTGAACAGGATTCTAACCCTCCTCACCGAGGAGGTGATTCGCGATGAGCCTGCAAGCCCTTCCGCGTCGTCGCGTTGCGTCTCCACCACCGCTCCCGGCCCCCAAGATCAACCGGTTTTCGGTGGCCCCTCCGTATCTGTGGCCGAACCTGTCGCCAGAGACTCAAATGCAGATTGCCCGAATATTGGCGGAGCTGTTGCGACGGATGCTGCCGACGGATGTCGCGCCAGCAAAGGAGACGGCCGGTGTTGATCGCCGCGAACGTCGCTGATGAGCGGGTGACGACGGCGCATCGCGCCAAGCTGGCCTATGTCTATGTGCGGCAATCGTCCCTAAACCAGGTGAGGCTGCACCAAGAGAGCACGCAGCTGCAATATCGGCTGGTCGATCGAACCATCGCTCTCGGGTGGCCTCACGAGCGCGTGCAAGTCATTGACGAGGATCTCGGCAAATCAGGCGCTGGCAGTGTGGAGCGCTACGGCTTCCAGAAATTGATCGCTGAGATCGGCCTCGGCAACGCCGGGCTCGTAGTCAGCCTCGATGCTTCACGGCTCGCCCGCAACAATCGCGACTGGCATCAGTTGCTTGAGCTCTGCTCGGTGTTCGGGGTGCTGATTGCGGATGGCGAGCGCCTCTACGACCCGCGCGCCTACCACGACCGTCTGCTGCTCGGTCTGTCCGGCATCATGAGCGAGGCTGAGCTTCACCAAATCCGGATGCGCCTTCATCAGGGAGAGCGTCAGAAAGCGGCACGCGGCGAATTGCGCTTGCCATTGCCCGCTGGACTTGCTCACGACCGGGGCGGAGCCATCATCCTTAATCCGGACGAAGAGGTGCAGGCACGCCTGAACCTCGTCTTCGCCAAGTTCAGGGAGCTGCAAAGCGCTCGGAGCGTGATGGGCTTCCTGCGCACGAGCGGATTGCCACTGCCGGTGCGACCCGTGCTCGGACCGTCACCGCACGATGTCGTCTGGCGCGACGCTGACAGTGCACGGGTTCGCGGCATTCTTCAGAATCCGGCCTATGCTGGGGCTTATGTTTACGGCCGTCGGGAGAAGGACGCGAGCCAATGCCGCCGTGGTTCGGTTCGGGGGACCGTCAAGGTGGCAATCGCGGATTGGGCGGTTTGCCTGAAAGCCGCTCACCCTGGTTACATCGGCTGGGAGGAGTTCATGGCCAATCAGCGCCGCTTGGCGGACAACGCCAACCGTTACGAAGCGGGACACATTGGCGTGCCGCGCAAAGGCTCGGCGTTGCTGCAGGGCATCGCAATCTGCGGCCGTTGTGGACATCGCATGAGCCTGCGCTACACGGGGCCGAATGGCGACTATCCGGTCTATTGCTGCCGGTTCGATCGAGACCAGCGAGGCGACGCGCTGTGCCAGGAAGTGCGCGCCTTGCCGGTCGACGCGCTCGTCGAGCGTGTCCTACTCGATGCCCTCGTCCCGGATCAAATTGCCATCGCGGTCGCCACGATGGGGCAGCTGGAGGAGGAGACCCGGCAGCTCGAGCGGCAATGGACGCTTCGCCGAGAGCGCGCCCGCTACGAAGCCGAGCGGGCACGACGCCAATATGACGCCGTTGAGCCAGAGAATCGTCTCGTCGCGCGCTCGCTCGAGCGAACCTGGGAGGAGAAGCTGCGTGACGTCGACGCTATCGAGCAGGAGCACGCGCGCTGGCGGTCGCAAGAACCACTCGGCAACGATGCGGCAAACCGCGCAGAGTTACAGGCCTTAGGTGAGAACTTGCCGCGGATCTGGCACGCCGTCACCACATCGGCAGCCGACCGTAAGCGCATTCTGCGCTTTGTTATGCGCGAAGTGGTGCTCGATCAGAGGCGGGCGCAAGGTCAGGTCTGGCTGAAGATTGTCTGGCAAACCGGCGCAACCAGCGAGCACTGCTTGCAGCGGCGCGTTCACACCTACCGTGACTATATCGATCTTGAGCGGCTGCGGCGGCGAATCACAGAGCTCAATAGCGCCGGCAAGATGGACAGGGAGATCGCCGCAACACTAAACCGAGAAGGCTTTGTCGCCGCCCGCGGCTGTGCTTTCAAGGGCGAGAATGTGTGGTTGTTGCGCACCCGCTGGAAGATCCCGACGATCAAGATCAATGGCGCCAGCGCGAACCCGATGCGCTGGCCAGACGGCAGCTTCTCGACTTGGGGCGTGGCGGCAGAGCTTGGGATCACGTCACAAACCGTGTTCGACTATCTGGCACATGGCCATTTGGCTGGTCGCCAGCTGACGAAAGGGCAACCGTGGCAAATCGATCTTTCGGACGAGCAGATCGATCGACTTCGTGCTCGTCTACGACGTACCAAGCGTTCCAGGAAGGAGGCATCATGAAAGCGTCGGCTCGGAAAAGATTCTTCCCCATTCGCCGAAGGGCTGGTTGGCGGTGATGAGCATGGATCGGCGCTCGTATCGCGCGCTGATCAGTTCGAACAGAACGCTCGTCTCCGCCTGGTCCTTGGTGACATAGGCGAGATCGTCGAGGATCAGCAGATGATATTTGTCGAGTTTGGCGATCGCGGCTTCGAGTGCGAGATCGCGGCGTGCGATCTGAAGCTTTTGCACAAGGTCGGTTGTCCGGGTGAACAGAACGCGCCAACCCTTTTCGATCAAGGCCAAACCGAGCGCCGCCGCGAGATGGGATTTCCCGGCGCCGGGCGGCCCGAAGCACAAAAGATTGGCTCCCTTTTCGAGCCAGGCGTCGCCGGCCGCGAGCGCTTGCACCTGCGCCTTCGAGATCATTGGCACAGCGGTGAAGTCGAACGTGTCGAGGGTCTTTCCCGGCGGCAATCGGGCTTCCTCCAGATGCCGTTCGAAGCGACGGCGGTTTCGCTCCACCATCTCCTGTTCGGCGAGGGCGGCCAGGAAGCGGGCTGCGGCCCAGCCTTCTTTGTCGGCTGTCGTCGCCAGGGCGGCCCAGATCAGCTTGATGCCGGGCAGTCGCAACTCGCTCAGCAGCAGGTCGATGCGAGCGGCGTCGATCTTGTCGGTCGCCTTCATGCTGCTTCTCCAACGCTTGTCGCGATCTGATCGTAGATGGCGAGGGAGGGCAGCCTGACGACGACGACAGGCAATGCTGCGTCCTTCGGCCGGAAGCGTTCGATCAGCGCAGCGAGATCGGGAAGGACACCGTCGTCGAGAGCAGCCTGCAACGCGAGGGCGAGCTCCGCCTCGCAAGCGCGCTCGTGGGCGAGCGCGAGAAGGCCGACCATCGTGCGACAGGCGGCTCTCTCGCCGAGGCCAGCGAGCAAGGCCTCGAACGCCAGGGCGAAGGCTCGGCGGGGGAAGAGTTGATCGCGATAGACCAGATTGAGCAGCGCCATCGGCTTGCGGCGCAGGGAATGGATGACGTGGCGATAGTCGACGACGTGGCCATGTTTGCCGTTCGGCTGGGGCCGACCACGCCGCAAGGTGACGATGGGCGTCGAGCCCTGGAAGCATTCCAGCCGATCGTCATAAAGGTGGACCCGCAGCCGATGGCCGATCAGTCGCGAGGGAACCGAGTAGAACACCTTGCGCAGCGTGAAGGCGCTGGAGCTGGTGACGTCGACGTTGACCTCCTCGTAGTCGACGGTCTTGCGGACCGGCAGCTTGTTCAACGCCGCCCGCTCCTGGTCGATGCGCTTGGCGTTGCGGAGGTTGCCGCGGCCGACGATGTCGTCGACGAACCCCCGCCATGCGGGGAGATCGTCAAAGTCTCGCGAGGCGCGCAGCAACAGGGCGTCCGCGAGCGCTCTCTTGAGATGGCCGTGGGCGCTCTCGATCGAGCCGTTCTCGTGGCTGACGCCCGGATTGTTGCGGGTCGGCGTCATGCCGTAATGGGCGCAGAACGCTTCGTAGCGCTTCGTCAAATCCTCCTTGGCGTCGGCGCCCAGATTACGGAAGGCCGCCGAGAGGCTGTCGCTGCGATGTTGCTCGGGAACGCCGCCCAGCGCCCACAGGGCGTTTTGTAGCCCTTCCGCCAGCGCGACAAAGCTTTCGCCGCCGAGCACGACATGGGCGTGCTCGAAGCCGGAAAAGGGCAAGCGGAAGTGATAAAGCCGGCAGTCGAGCAGCTCGCCGGCGACGGTGACGCCGAGATCGGCCACTTCAGTGAAGTCCGACAGTCCCATTCGGCCCGGCGGATGCTCCTGACGAAAGATCACCTCCCGATCCGGGCCGTTCACCGCCCGCCAAGCCCGGATGCGGCGCTCGAGGGTCCGTCGCGTTCCGGCGCCCAGGTCTGGATGCCGACGGCAGAGTTCTCCGAAGACGGCGATCGGCCTCAGTCCGGGCGCGGCCTTCAACATCGGCACGACTTCATTGTCCCAGACATCGGCGAACGGATCGGCTCGGCGTCGTTCTCGACGCGCCTTCTTCTGGCTGGGAAACCGGGGATCCGTTTCGAACCGGTAGGCGGTTGCCCCACTGAATCCGGCTTTCGCGCCGGCAATCGCCGGCGAATGGTTGCGACACAAGTTCATGAATAGCCTCATCTGACGATCGGTGACGTGTCGGCCGGGCAAGAAGTCGGTCCTCTCGACAAGAGAAGCCCGATCCCTAACCCAGCCGCCGTTACCGCCAGACGAGGCCACTTGGACGCTCGCCGCCGCCGCGGGGATATCTACGGTCGGGCTACGCCCTTCCTTCGTCACCCCCGCGGCGGCGCATTCTCATCCTGATTGTCGCGCGATTCTCATCCTGATTGTCGCGCCGCATTGGCAACCCGCGCAATATGCAAACGCGCTCATACCGGCTTGGTGAAGGCGCGAGCCGCGCGATTCATCCGTGATCGTCAGGAGACCGACAATGCGGATGTGCCGGCCGAGATGTGGTGGGCAGGCGGGGAAGCCGCGCTCACCCAAAATTGGACGGCGGGCGATTTCGAGACGTGGATAGATCAACAGCGCGTTAGACTTCAGGCTTACGGCGTCACTTTCCGACGCGCAGATATTGAAAGCCTATTGCCGCCACAACCTACCGCGAAGATCTCGCCTTCGGTCGCCAGGGCGGTAGGAGGAAGACCCAAGGCGTCTTGGTCTGACGACTTGTGGATTGAGATGTGCCGCCAGCTCTACGAAGGTGACCTGCAGCCTAAGAAGCAGGGGGACATCACGAAGGCCATGATGGACTGGCTAAGCACGCGCGGCGAAGAACCAGCCGAGAGCACGATCAAGGAGCGTGCTCGACGGCTTTGGGCCGTGATCGGCAGGGATGAAAACTAGGTTTCCGACCATTTCCGACCATTTCCGGCTGCCAACACCGCCTCTGCTCCCGACACTGTCCGCAGTTCAACTTGGTGCGTTTCCAGTCTGGCTCACAGGGTCAGATTAGCGGGTGAACGCACACATCTTGCGGAAGGCTTGCAATGACAGAACATCTTTCAACCTAGAAACGGCAGTTGGCCGATTTGAGTTTAGGCGGTCGGCGATTTTTCGCGTTTGGGTTGCATCAGCTCGGCGCGAGGCGAGGCGGGGTCCGGAGGATGGGGCCGTTGAGGAACGCCTGGAAGGCGCGCGACAAGATCGCTCGCCATTTTTGCAGGCGGGTCAACTGCTCCGCATTTTTGGCCAGGCCCCGCAGGAAGGCGGCGACGGCCGCAAGCGCCCTGGCGGCGGGTTCAGCTTTGGCGTGCGAGCTCGTCACGCGGATCGTCGTTTGCCGTGCGTGCCGCGTGCGGGTGGCGATCGCCGTCAGGAACAGCGGGCGGCTGGTGATCGCCTCGCGGTGGAGGCTGGGATCGGCGAGACGGACGAAGATGTTCCACCAGTTGTAAAACAACCCAAGCAGCCGGGCCGCGAGCCGGCAACGGGCAAGATCGTGCGTCGTGTAGCCGCCCCAACCCCATTGGTTCTTCATCTCGTCGAAAATATTCTCTCCGTCGCCTCGGTCGCGATAGAGCTGACCGAACGCCTCGGTGTCTTCATCGAGCGAGGTGACCAGAACCGAGTATTCGTAGACGTCCGTCGCCTCGCCGATCTCGACGAACGCAAGCTGCGGCGGGCCGCCATCGTCGCTTAAGCCAAGCCCCACGGCGTCCTTCAGGCGTCGCCTGAGCACGATCACGCGCCGCTGGCGGCTCCAACCGACCAGCCGAACCTCGCTCTCCTTCGCCTCGAAGCCCTGGCCGGCGTCGACCCATTCGCGCGATGAGGCGAGCTTCTCGATCATGCGCTTGACGTTGGCGGTCAGCCGCAGCTTGAAGAGAAACGGAAGCTCCCGCGCCTCCGCCTCGCGCATGATCTCCTCGTTGCCGAAGCCGCGATCGCCCCGCAACAGCGCCGGCCACAGGTCGCGCGGCAAACGATCGAGCAGCGCCCACAGCCCTGGCGCGCTGTGTTTGGACGCATGCTCGTCGCCGGGACTGACATCGACATCGAGGACCAGACGCGTCGAAGCCATCGAATAGGTGTGATAGCAATGGCTCGGACGCCCCGGCTTCTTGGGATTGTAGCCGAGGACCGCCCCTTCCTGATGACCGTAAAGCGGCTTGATCGTCGTATCGACGTCGAGAATCCAAGGCTCGGCCAGCAGCGGCTCCACGCAATATTGAAGGTGTCGGCGCAGCCAGACGGCCCCTCCGGTCTCGTCGATCGCCTTGAAGGCGCGACGGATCGCGTCCTCGCTGACGATCTTCCTCATCCCCAGAAGTTCCGGCAGCACGGCGTCGCAGCGCAGCGCCGCGATATGCGCGTAGCGCTTGTGGCCGGCGAGCATGGAAAGCATCGCCGTGCCGAGAACGTCCCGCTTGCTCGGCGCGTTCGGGCTCAAATAGCGCAGCGGACAGTCGGCTACCAAGGCGTCGAACAGTCCGGCCGTTTTGAGGAAGTCGATGAAGAACGGCAGCTGCCCAAGCGGCGTCATCGCCGCTTTATGGTCCCATTCAATCCGGACCGGACCAAAGAAACTGTCGAGATCGACGCCTCCCGGCGGCTCCCTCGCCACAACCAGAGATTGTTCACCCGACCGGTGAGCCGAAGAAGGTGACGAATCGCGCCTCATGTCCCTGAAAATGCCCCCGTTCCGCCCCCGCGCAAAACCTCAACTGCCGTTTCTAGGTTCAATCGATCTCCTTGGCCTGGTGCATGGAACAGCAGACGGCTCCCTTGCGATAGGCGCGCTGGTGCTCGTCGCCATCGTCGCCCTCGCCATCGTCTGGTTGCGGCCGTCACAAGCACGTCGATGACCCTGTGGTGGAAGGAAAACGCCGTTCGATGAGGTCCTCGGCTTGACCTAATCCGGCAGAAGGGGAACGACACGCCGGCCAACGGGCATGGCGCTCCCGAAGAGGCGATCGTTAGAAACCGGAACCGCTATTCCCCCTCGTCGTCGGTCCACGCGCCCTTAACCTTGCCCCCGAAACAGTGAGCCGGCTAGTTCTACTCTTCATCTTCTGTCAAATCTTCGTCTTCGTCAAAGCCGCGAGGGTCCCATTGAAGATATTCTTCGGTCTCCTTCCAATTAGGCCCTCGGCAATTCAACTTCGGCTCCAATACCTGTATAAGTACAGCTTCTATTTCGTTCAGCGAGTCAGCAAGAGTAAGTGAACGTTTTAGTTCCTCCGCTTGATCTCTCCATAATAGCTCATTTCTCGCACCGACTTTGAAAAATCCAAACCAAGAGAAATAATTCCATCTGTTCCGCAGATGATCCCGCTTGTGATCCCTGAGCCTGCCGAAAATCCTTCTGGTTTGCCCAATCTGTATCGGCTGTTCAAATTTGTCATACAATACGTAAATACCCATTTGCTTTCGAAAATCGACTATACGCTTTGTGTTACCGACCATAACACCCTCGAACCGGGCCTTGGCACCACGGGCCTGTCGACCCCAGTCGACTTTCTCTCGCTCCCACATGAAGCCAAAATTTTTAATCGTCGACATTCTGGCCCCCTTTGTCTGTTATTGTTTCCAGAAATCACTTTACCCCACAATAATCAAGCGTGGAACGAGCGAACGAGAACGAAAGGAGGCTCTGGCGGTACGGCGTCACCCCTCCTCCGCCAGCCGCCGCCAATAGTCGAGCATCCCCGCGCCCGCCGGCCTCTGCTTCGCCCAGGCCAGCGCCTGCGCCGTCGAGTCGACCTGGTCGTCGTGGCGGCCGGCCGGGAAGGCCAGGAGCTCGGCGAGGTAGTCGGCGAGCCAGGGGGCGGTTTCCGGCAGCCAGACGAAGCCGTTCTCGATCGTCGCGGCTTGCGCGTGCAGGCGCATGACCTTGTCGCCTGAAGGGGAAAAGCGCGTCGCACGCGAGCACCCCTGCGCGATCAGCTCCTGGATGAGCTGCGTTCCCGACGCCCGGTCCTCGATCAGGATCGCCTCGGGCGAAAAGCGCTGATCCTGATCGAGCACGGCGCGCTTGAGCTCGGGGTATGAAAGTTTCCTGCGCACGACGTCGAGGAGGTAGAAGTTCGGACCCATGAGGCCCCAGGTGGTGCAGACGGAATAGTCGGAAAGCGCGCTCGGCTTGTTGGCGGTGTCCCAGCTCTGGATGATCCGGTCGAACCCCCGCCCCCGGATCAAGTCCGGGGGTGAAGAGATTTCGCCTAAAGGAAAGCGCCGGAACCACGCCGCCTTGATCATGCCGCCGCCGGCCGGCGCGGGGCTCTGCTGGTACTGCGAAGCGAAGTTCATTTCGCCGATCGTCGCGCGGATGCGTTCAAGCGTCGCGAGCGGCTCGCGCGCCGGAGCGAGCGCCTCGCCCGCCGGCCGGCGAAACTCTTTCGGTCCAAACGGCGTCTCAATCGCGAAACGCTCGTCGTCCTCGGCGATGGCCGGGAACGACACGACGTCCCAAGCCTCGTGCTTCAGGACATGGCCGGCGAGATCGTCCTCGTGCAGGCGCTGCATGACGATGATGATCTTGCCCCTAGCCTTGTCGTTGAGCCGCGAATAGAGCGTCGAATCGAACCAGTCGTTGGCCGCCCTGCGGCGGCTCTCCGACATCGCGTCGGTGGGCTTCAGCGGGTCGTCGATGAGGATCACGTCGGCGCCGCGGCCGGTCAGCACGCCGCCGACCGAAGTCGCCATGCGAAAGCCGCCGCTTGTGGTCGCGAGCTCGGCCAATGGCTCACGGGACGAGCCAAGTCTGGTCGAAAACAGCGACTGGTACCATGGGGACGTCATCACCGCCCGGCAGTCGCGGGCGAATTTTTCCGAAAGATCCTGGGCGTAAGTGACGTTGACGACGGCCAGCGTCGGATCGTGGCCCAAGAGCCAGGCCGGCAGGGCGACCGAGGCGGCGAGCGACTTTAGATGCCGCGGCGGCACGTTGACGACAAGCCGCCGCACGCTCCCCTCGCCGACCCCCTGAAGCTTCGCCGCCAGAACCTCGGCGTGCCAGGCAGGCGAAAAGACCTGCCCCGCGTGAAGCTCGGCGAATGAGCGCACCAGGAAGGAATAGAAGTCGGCGCGGAGCAGGGCCTCGACTTCGCGGGGGGTGAAGGCGGTCATGGGCGCCCCCTTCTCCGCGAAGCGGGGAAGGTGTCGCCGAAGGCGACGGATGGGGTGCGGAAAGCAGGGATGGCTCGATGAAGGCTCGGGCTGACGCTCGTGCAATCCGACTCACAGTCGAGGCAGCGGGCCACACCCCATCCGGCCCTCCGGGCCACCTTCCCCAGCAAAGCTGGGGAAGGACCGAGCCGGACGGATCGCCCCATCATTCCGTCGCCCGCGAGAGGCGGCGGACGAGTTCGGCGACGACCATGGCGTCGCCCTCCTTGGGCCGTTCGGCCGTCGGCGGCGCATGGCGGGTCTGATCGCCGTCGAGGAGAGCGAAGACGAATTGGGTCGCGCGCTGATCGCCGCTTGCCGCGCGATTGACGAGCTGCTTTACCGTCGCCTCGAGCTTGGTGATGCGCCGCCGCCGGCCGTTTTCCTTCGCCTCGACCTTTTCGCCGAGCGCTCTCTCGACAAGCGCGCTTAAAGCCCGGTCGCGCTTCGGCCGTCCGCGCGGATTGCCCGACTGGCCGGGCCGGAAGCGGGTGTCCCGCCGCGGCGGGCGATCGCCCGCCTTGTCTTCACCGTCGTCACCTACAGGGGATGGATCGATGGGGGACCCGTTCATTCGACCGCGCCTTCGGCGTCTCCGGCTTTCGCATGGCGTCTGGCGCGTTCTCCCGCCCCCGATAGCCCGTCGTGAGACGGGCGTCCTTCCGGACGCCCTATGGTGGGGGCGGGTTGGGGTGGGGGGTCGCGCTGAATTTTCCGATTTGGATTGCCGCCGCGGACCGTCGGAAAAGCATGGCCCGACCCCCCTCCCTCGCCCTCCCCCACAAGGGGGGAGGGAATGTGCTGATTCCTGGTGAAGCCGCCCACTAAAACGAGATGATGTCGCCCGTCGTAACGGAATGATGCCGCCCACCAAAACGAGATGATGCCGCCCACCGGAACGGAATAATGCCGCCCGGGGTTTTTTGACGGCGACGAGCGCCTCCGCTGGCCTGTTTAGGGTCGCTCCTTTGGCAATCCAAGGGAGCGATCGATGCCAGCGGAAAGAGTTTCGATGCGCCAGGCGCGCGAGATCATTCGTCTGAAGTTTTCAGCCAGCCTGCCGACGCGCGAGATCGCGCGGCGTCTCGGCCTCGCGCCTTCGACGGTTCGAGAGACGTTGAGTCGTTTGGAGAGCGCTGGGCTTTCTTGGCCGTTGCCGGAGGGGATCGGCGACGCCGAACTGGAGGCGGCGCTTTACGCCAATCGCAGAAGCAAACGGGGACACCGCCGCCATGCCGAGCCGGATTGGCCCGCGGTCCATCGAGAGTTGAAGCGCAAGCACGTCACTCTGCTGATCGTCTGGGACGAATATATCGCCGCCAACCCCGGCGGCTACAGCTACTCGCGGTTTTGCGAACTCTATCGCGGCTTTGAAGCAAAGCTGTCGCCGACGATGCGGCAGACGCACGCGGCGGGCGAACGGTTGTTCGTCGATTACGCGGGCGACGGGGTCCCGGTCGTCGTTGACCGGCTCACCGGGGAAGTCCGCATGGCGGAGATCTTCGTCGCCGTGCTCGGCGCCTCGAGCTTCACCTTCGCGCACGCGAGTTGGACGCAGGCGCTCCCCGACTGGATCGACGCCCATGTGCGCGCGCTCGAGGCGATCGGCGGCGTCCCGCAATTGCTCGTGCCAGACAATACGAAGACCGCGGTCATCAAGGCCTGCCTTTACGATCCTCAGGTCAATCGGACCTATGCCGAAATGGCGGCGCATTACGGAGCCGCCATTTTGCCGGCGCGGCCGCGGCGGCCCCGGGACAAAGCCAAGGTTGAGCAGGCCGTGCTCATCGTCGAGCGATGGCTGCTCGGGCGGCTGCGTCACCGAACCTTTTACAGCCTGGCGGACGTCAACGCGGCGATCGCCGATCTAATGACGCACCTCAATGAACACCGGCGGATCCGCCGGCTCGGCGCAACGCGCCGGCAATTGCTGGAGGAGGTCGATCGCCCGGCGCTGACGTCACTGCCGGCTGAGCCGTACGAGTTCTCCGAATGGCGGACATGCCGCGTCGGCATCGACTATCACGTCGAGGTCGCCGCCCATTATTACAGCGTGCCCCATCGCTTCGCCCGCGCTGAGGTCGACACGCGGCTGACGGTGCGGACCGTCGAGATTTTCCTCAAGGGCGAGCGGATCGCCGCGCATGTGCGGGCCAGCGGCAACCACAAGCACACCACCGTCTCCGAGCACATGCCCTCCAGCCATCGGCGCTATGCCGGCTGGACGATCGAGCGCATCCGCGCCGACGCGCGCCTGATCGGGCCGGCGACGGCGGCCCTGTGCGAACTGATTCTTGAGGCGCGACCGCATCCCGAGCAGGGCTTTCGCGCCTGCCTAGGCATCGTCCGGCTCGCGGGTCCCCATGGCGCCGAGCGCCTGGAAGCCGCCGCCGAACGCGCCATCGACATCGGCGCGCGGACCTACGGCTCGGTCAAATCCATCCTCGACAACAACCTCGACCGGCGTCCCGCGCGCCAGCGCTCCACGGACGGAACGCCGATCCTGCACGCCAACATCCGTGGGCCGCGCTACTACAATTAGGAGAAACGACTTGCTCAAACATCCCACCCTCGATCAACTCAGCGCCCTTGGCCTGCATGGCATGGCCAAGGCCTTCGCCGAACTCGCCGCCAACGGGGAAGCCGGCGGACTCGGCCATCACGAATGGCTCGGGCTTCTGCTCGATCGCGAGGCGTCCTGGCGACAGGACAAGCGCTTCGCGGCGCGGCTGCGCGTCGCCAAACTGCGCCAACAGGCCAGCGTCGAGGATATCGATTATCGTAGTCCCCGCGGTCTTGACCGCGCGCGGTTCCAAAAGCTGGTCGAGGGCGAGTGGATCAACGCCCACGACAATTTGGTCCTGGTCGGTCCGACGGGCGTCGGCAAAAGTTGGCTGGCCTCAGCGCTTGGCCACAAAGCCTGTCGCGACAATCGGTCGGTCCTCTACCAGCGGGCGCCCCGTCTGTTCGAGGACCTCGCGCTGGCCCGCGGCGACGGACGCCATCCGCGCATCTTACGCAATCTCGGCCGAGCCGACCTTCTCATCCTCGATGACTGGGGGCTTGAGCCGCTCGACGCCGCCGCGCGCCATGATCTCCTGGAAATCTTCGAAGAGCGCTATGGACGCCGCTCCACGGTGATCACCTCCCAGCTTCCGATCGACCGTTGGCACGAAATCATCGGCGAGCCGACGCTTTCATGATGCCTCCTTCCTGGAACGCTTGGTACGTCGCAGACGAGCACGAAGTCGATCGATCTGCTCGTCCGAAAGATCGATTTGCCACGGTTGCCCTTTCGTCAGCTGGCGACCAGCCAAATGGCCATGTGCCAGATAGTCGAACACGGTTTGTGACGTGATCCCAAGCTCTGCCGCCACGCCCCGAGTTCGAGAAGCTGCCGTCAGGCCAGCGCATCGGGTTCGCGCTGGCGCCATTGATCTTGATCGTCGGGATCTTCCAGCGGGTGCGCAACAACCACACATTCTCGCCCTTGAAAGCACAGCCGCGGGCGGCGACAAAGCCTTCTCGGTTTAGTGTTGCGGCGATCTCCCTGTCCATCTTGCCGGCGCTATTGAGCTCTGTGATTCGCCGCCGCAGCCGATCAAGATCGACATAGTCACGGTAGGTGTGAACGCGCCGCTGCAAGCAGAGCTCGCTGGTTGCGCCGGTTTGCCAGACAATCTTCAGCCAGACCTGACCTTGCGCCCGCCTCTGATCGAGCACCACTTCGCGCATAACAAAGCGCAGAATGCGCTTACGGTCGGCTGCCGATGTGGTGACGGCGTGCCAGATCCGCGGCAAGTTCTCGCCTAAGGCCTGTAACTCTGCGCGGTTTGCCGCATCGTTGCCGAGTGGTTCTTGCGACCGCCAGCGCGCGTGCTCCTGCTCGATGGCGTCGACGGCACGCAGCTTCTCCTCCCAGGTTCTCTCGAGCGAGCGCGCGACGAGACGATTCTCTGGCTCAACGGCGTCATATTGGCGTCGTGCCCGCTCGGCTTCGTAGCGGGCGCGCTCTCGGCGAAGCGTCCATTGCCGCTCGAGCTGCCGGGTCTCCTCCTCCAGCTGCCCCATCGTGGCGACCGCGATGGCAATTTGATCCGGGACGAGGGCATCGAGTAGGACACGCTCGACGAGCGCGTCGACCGGCAAGGCGCGCACTTCCTGGCACAGCGCGTCGCCTCGCTGGTCTCGATCGAACCGGCAGCAATAGACCGGATAGTCGCCATTCGGCCCCGTGTAGCGCAGGCTCATGCGATGTCCACAACGGCCGCAGATTGCGATGCCCTGCAGCAACGCCGAGCCTTTGCGCGGCACGCCAGTGTGTCCCGCTTCGTAACGGTTGGCGTTGTCCGCCAAGCGGCGCTGATTGGCCATGAACTCCTCCCAGCCGATGTAACCAGGGTGAGCGGCTTTCAGGCAAACCGCCCAATCCGCGATTGCCACCTTGACGGTCCCCCGAACCGAACCACGGCGGCATTGGCTCGCGTCCTTCTGCCGACGGCCGTAAACATAAGCCCCAGCATAGGCCGGATTCTGAAGAATGCCGCGAACCCGTGCACTGTCAGCGTCGCGCCAGACGACATCGTGCGGTGACGGTCCGAGCACGGGTCGCACCGGCAGTGGCAATCCGCTCGTGCGCAGGAAGCCCATCACGCTCCGAGCGCTTTGCAGCTCCCTGAACTTGGCGAAGACGAGGTTCAGGCGTTCCCGCACCTCTTCGTCCGGATTAAGGATGATGGCCCCACCCCGGTCGTGAGCAAGTCCAGCGGGCAACGGCAAGCGCAATTCGCCGCGTGCCGCTTTCTGACGCTCGCCCTGATGAAGGCGCATTCGGATTTGGTGAAGCTCAGCCTCGCTCATGATGCCGGACAGACCGAGCAGCAGACGGTCGTGGTAGGCGCGTGGGTCGTAGAGGCGCTCACCATCCGCAATCAGCACCCCGAACACCGAGCAGAGCTCAAGCAACTGATGCCAGTCGCGATTGTTGCGGGCGAGCCGTGAAGCATCGAGGCTGACTACGAGCCCGGCGTTGCCGAGGCCGATCTCAGCGATCAATTTCTGGAAGCCGTAACGATCCACACTGCCAGCGCCTGATTTGCCGAGATCCTCGTCAATGACTTGCACGCGCTCATGGGGCCACCCGAGAGCGATGGTTCGATCGACCAGCCGATATTGCAGCTGCGTGCTCTCTTGGTGCAGCCTCACCTGGTTTAGGGACGATTGCCGCACATAGACATAGGCCAGCTTGGCGCGATGCGCCGTCGTCACCCGCTCATCAGCGACGTTCGCGGCGATCAACACCGGCCGTCTCCTTTGCTGGCGCGACATCCGTCGGCAGCATCCGTCGCAACAGCTCCGCCAATATTCGGGCAATCTGCATTTGAGTCTCTGGCGACAGGTTCGGCCACAGATACGGAGGGGCCACCGAAAACCGGTTGATCTTGGGGGCCGGGAGCGGTGGTGGAGACGCAACGCGACGACGCGGAAGGGCTTGCAGACTCATCGCGAATCACCTCCTCGGTGAGGAGGGTTAAAATCCTGTTCAAATGCCGCGCCAAGGGGATCAACGTCCGGACACTGATACGGGGCAGGCTGGGCTCCGCTGCGCTCGATGAGTTTCCTGGCGGAACGAGGTCCGTTGCAGCAATCCGAACCGAACGCTTGCGTCCGTCACCCAGCTGGACAACCACGTAGGAAGGGCCGCGCCCAGAACGCTCATCAAGGACCGCAAGTCGATGACCGAATAGGAAGTGGCGCGGGTCCGTGACCGTGACCTGCGGCACTACCCGATCAAAAATGGTGGCGCCCTGCGATATTCGGCGTTCCGACCTACGCTGACGCCATTCTGGACCGTCTCGTCCACAACGCTCATCGCATCGAGCTCGCCGGCGAAAGCCTGCGTCGGACCCAAGCAAAGCAATCGAGGAAGGCTTGACCCAACACCACAGCCGGTGACAACAATCCATCGGCCAGCAAGGCTCGCGACCCGGGCGGCATCATTCCGTTACGGTGGGCGGCATCATTCAGGAATCCCGGGCGGCATTATCCCGTTACACCCGGGCGGCTTCCTCGGAATCGGCAGGAATGCGCCGTCTGGCTCGCGCGACCTGATGGAAGGGCTCTCCGGTCGGATGAAGGCGGGCGCTTTCTCCGGCCACCGCCTGCCATCGCCGGATCGCGGCGTCGATCGCTAAAAAAGCCGCGGCGTCGGCGGCGTCCCCGCAAACGAGGCGATGCGGCCCAAGCGTCCAGGCGTCGCCCGCCCGCGCGACCTGCGCGCGCGATCGCTGATCGCGTCCGACGCGGTCATCGATCGCGTCACCAGCGGGCCCGACCGCGTCACCTGCGGGGCCGACCGCGTCACCAGCGCCTCCGATCCTGAGGTCGATCTCGCTTAGCTCGAAGCCGGTCGCTTCGATGGAGAAATCGAGGTCGAGGCTCTTCAGCTCCTCGAGCTCGAGGCCAAGCCGCCCATCGTCCCAGGAGGCGAGCTCGCCAAGGCGGTTGTCGGCGATCATGAAGGCGCGGGTTTGGGCTTCGGTCAGATGGTCGAGCGTGATGGTGGGGACCTCCTTGAGCCTGAGGCGCCGGGCGGCGAGCACCCGCCCGTGGCCCGCCAGCACCCGGCCTTTCTCCTCGATGAGAACCGGGACGTTGAAGCCGAAGGCCGCGATGCTGTCGGCGATGCGGGCGACCTGCCGGGGGGCATGAACGCGCGCGTTTCTCTTGTCCGGCGTGAGGGCGTCGAGGGGCAGCCAGCGGACATGAAACCGCGGGGCGGCTTGATTTCGATTGGTCATGGAGAAAAGGCCTTTATCGGTTCCAAGGCGGCTCGCCCGAACCCCCAATCCGCGAAGCTTCGCATTCTAATCGCATAGCCGCGGGCGGTCAAGAACATAAAGTGAACAACTAGGAATTTATTATTCAAAGTCAGCTAGATAAAGAATTTTTCTTATCTAGCGCGCGAGCCCTTCGCGGCCGAGCCGACTGTCGCGATTTTCGCCCCCTCCGCCCCGCCTGTTGTCTCCCTGATGAACGCGGAATGATCTTCCTGTTCGTCGCCTGTTGTTCTGCTCTCGCCAGAGCATGAGGATCTTTTCGGAAGAGATTGGAAATAAATGGATTTCTCCATAGGCAAAGTCAGGCAAAACCCCGCGACTCCCCCTGTTTCCTCCCTGCTAGCAGGGAGTCGCCTCTCACGCCCGCCAGGGGAAGGTCCAGGTCTCCGTCAGCGCCTTGGTCCCTGCGCGCAGGAAGACCCTGATGTCGGTGCTCTGGCCGGGATCGACCGCGACGTCCACCCCGGCGCGGAAGCCGCGGATATGGGTGTTGGGGGTGAGGAACGTGCGCAGGATCCGGCCGTTCGAGGTGGTCGCGACGACCTCGACCATCGAGGGATCGCTGAGGTAATAGGCGAGGTCGCCGCCGGCGAAGTCGATCAGGAACCGCGTCGCTCCAGGCGGGGGCGATTCCGGCGCGCCGAGCGCGCGCGCAGCGACCCGGAAGGTGCCGATCGTGCGCCCGCCCGGCGTCAGGGCCTGGTCCATCGTCAGCGCGGTGATGCGATAGCCGTAGGTCAGCGACTTGCCGGCATCGAGCCCTTCTTTCGGCGACCAGGCGGCGACGATGTTGTCGTTGGTCTCGTCGTTGGTCGGCAGCTCGAGCAGCACCACCCTGCCCTCGCCCCAGCCCTCGTGCGGCTCGATCCAGTAACTCGGCCGCAATTCGTAAGCGAGTTCGAGATCCTGGTAGTCGGGGAAGTTGCGGTCGCGCTGCAGGAGCCCGAAGCCATGCGGGTTCGTGTCCAGAAAGACCGAGACCGCCGGCGCGACCGGGTTGCTCAGCGGCCGCCAGATCCATTCGCCGGCGCCGGTGTGCATGAGGAGCCCGTCCGAATCGTGCAGCTCGCCGCGGAAATCGTCGGAGAAGCGGCGGTCGTTCTTGCCGACGAAGAACATCGAGGAGAGCGGCGCCAGTCCGAGTTCGGGGATGGCTTTGCGCGCGATGAGGGTGACGTTGGTCTCGATATAGGTCTCCTGGTCGGGGACGAGATCGAAGCGGAAGGCGCCGGTCGCCGATTCGCCGTCGAGCAGGCCGTAGATCACGATATGCTCGGCCGATGGGCTTGGCGTCTCGACCCAGAATTCGCGGAAGAAGGGAAACTCCTCGTTGAGGTGCTCGCCGGCGCCGATGGCGAGGCCGCGCGCCGAAAGCCCGTAACGTTGCCCGCGGCCGAGAAAGCGGAAATAGCTCGCGCCGAGGAACGCCACGACCTCGTCCCAGACATGGGGCGCGTTGATCGGGAAACGCAGCCGGAAGCCGGCGAAGCCGAGGTTGACCGGCAGATTGGCGTCGACCTTGGTGCGTCCGTAATCGAACAGATTCGACGCATAGGGAATGGGCGCCGGGATGCCGTCGCGCAGGACATTGATGGTGACCGGGCGCTTGTAGAGATGGCCGAGATGAAAAAGCTCGAGGCGAAAATTGCTGTTCTGCCCGCCGAGCAGAGGCTTGTCGGACTTGAAGCGGATGTCGCGCCAGGCGTCGAAATCAAGGTTCGCCAGGCCATCCGGCAGGGCTGCGATGGCAGCGTCGTAGGGCGCGGCGGCAAGGTCGCGCGCGCGCTTGACGACGTCCGGATAGCCGAACGGCGCGGCGGCGCCCCCGCCCGCCTCCGGCGCGTCGGTTTGAGCGACGGCGCGGGCGACGAAGCGCGCGCCGGATGCGGCGACGACGCTGACCAGCAGCGCGCGGCGGGACCATTGGTGCATGAGGGTCATTCGAGACTGGCAGCCGGCCGGTGCGTAACCCGGCGCTTTTGCGAAAGCAACCGCGCCCGTTAGTAGGGCAAGGGCGCGAGACCGTCTCCGTTGTTGACCTTATAGAAGCGAGCCTCCACGCCCATGCTGAAATTCGGCGTGATCTGGTAGGTGACGCCCATCCCGACCGTGCCGACCGCCTGGACCGCGCCCGGTCCCGAAAAGACATTGTTCACGGCGTCGAGCGGGCTGATCGTTCCGAAGTTGGTCGGCCGGGCGAGATCGACGCCTGCGATGAAATAGGGCGTCAACTGCCCCATCCGGTAGCCGACGACGGCCTCGCCTCCCGCGAACGCGATTCCGGCGAATTGGGTGAAGCCGCGCGGGGTCGACCAGAGACTGGGCTCGTAACCGCTCGAGGCCCGGACGCCGAGGATGACGCCGTTGTCGAAAGCATGGTCGTAGCCGATAAAGCCATCGCCGCCGACCCCGCCCTTGACCCCCTTGCCGCCCCAGGCCGAGACGCCGGCCCCGGCATAGAGTCCGGCCCAGGGATCGGGGGTGACGTCCGCGGCATTGGGCGCGAGCGCGGGATAGCTCGTGGGCGACATCGGCAGGTCCGCCGCGGCGGCCGGCGCGGCATGCGCCAGGAACGCCGAAGAGACGGCGGCGGAGACGAAGCAGAATCGAACGGAGGCGCGCATGGGCATGACTTGTACCACGAACTCGTTCGCTCCCGCTATGCGGGGCTGACTGCGGCTCTTTCATGGCGGCGCGAGGCGGGGCGCCGCGCTTGACGCGCTCGTGTCCATAAAGCCGACGCGATGGCGCCGCGCGCTCTGGACAAGGCGCCGCGCGACCGCCTACTATAAGCCGCCGTCCGGTTGGGTCCTTTAAAGAGACGCACGGCCGCCCAGGTAGCTCAGTTGGTAGAGCACGTGACTGAAAATCACGGTGTCGGTGGTTCGATTCCGCCCCTGGGCACCATGACCGGCGAGAACCCTTGATTTCTCGCTGATCCCCGGAATACAAGGCCTTCGGCGACCCCGTGGCGGTACAATCCGGGGGTCCAAATAAGTCCTGTGCATGGCTCGTCCCTTCAAGCCGTCGATCGGCTCGCAAACGGCACCCCGGATCGGCGTGCAAAAGGGGGGCTGACTCAGACAACTAGCCCGCATATCTCAAATTAGGGCAACAATATACTTGACGCAGTAACGCCATTGTGCTAGCTTCGTTTTTATGAGCACGACACACGAACCACGGACGCTTATTGAGGCCGTCCGGTACTTTGCCGATCCGGACGTGACGCTTGATACGATGGTTCAGCTTCGCTGGCCGAACGGCGTTTGCTGCCCGACGTGCGGACGCGCCGATGTTCGCTTTATCAAGACTAGGCGCATTTGGGAATGCAAAGAGAGCCATCCGAAGCGCCAGTTTTCCGCCAAGGTTGGAACGATCTTTGAGGACAGCGCCCTCGGGCTCGATAAGTGGTTTGTGGCGATTTGGATGGTTGCGAACTGCAAAAACGGTGTTAGCTCTTACGAAATGGCGCGCGATCTTGGTGTTACGCAGAAGACCGCTTGGTTCATGGATCATCGCATTCGGCTGGCGATGAAGACCGGCACTTTCCTCAAGATGGGCGGTGAAGTTGAAGCCGACGAAACTTTCATCGGCGGCCTCGCGAAGAACATGCACAAGCACGTCCGCGAACGCAAGATCAAGGGCACTGGCGGTTCTGGCAAGGCGGCGGTTCTTGGAATTGTCGAGCGGACCAACGACGAAGCGCCAAGCCGCATCAAGGCCAGCCATATTCAGAACGTTCGGCGCGCCGCATTGCACACGGCAATCCACGAGACGGTCGAGCCGGGCGCTACATTCTATACCGACGCGCTCAAATCCTATCTCGGTCTCGGCGCGGCCTACGATCATCAAACGATTGATCACGCGATTGCGTTCGTCGATGGCAACATTCACACGAACAGCGTCGAGAATTTCTGGTCACTGCTCAAGCGGACCCTGAAGGGAACCTACGTGAGCGTTGACCCGGTCCACCTAGATGCTTATCTCGATGAGCAAGCCTTTCGGTTCAACGAGCGCCAGCACAGCGATGGCGAGCGTTTCCGAAAGGTGTTATCGTCCATCAATGGACGGCGGCTTACATACAAGGCTCTCACCGGGAATGACGAACAAAAGGAAAAGCCACACTGAAAGGGTCATCAACGACGAGGGCGTCGCTCAGCGTGATTGCGCCGAATCCGCTGATTTGTCCCCCATGCAGCGGTTTCGGGCGCTTGCTCGGCGGTTAGCGCGCGTTCCGCGTCACGAATTACGCGAAGAGGAACAAAAGTATAAACATACTGATTCGTTGGATTAATCCCTGATGCCGGGAGCGTCCTTGTACTCCTGTTCTGCGAAATGTCTTTCAGTTTGAATCATTTTCTGCACTTCAGGCATATCAAGCATGTCTGTTAACCGCCATGCCGGCACCACTCCCATCATTCCCGTGTTGTTTTTCACGTACCAATCGTCATTGACTTCTTTGCGAGTGATTCGTGATTTAATAGGTTCTTTAGCTGACAAGTGACAATGATCAATCCCAAGCAATCGCACTCTATATATTGATCCAGCACTACGGTTGAGAAATACCGGAGAACCGCTATAGCCAGATATCGCTGCCCATGCTGCACCAGGCGCTTCAAGGCCGAGCCGCCGGAGGGATTGGAGCCGGGGTCGCCGTTCGGGCCGAACCTGCGCGCCTTTGTGGTTTATCTGCGCTCCGTTCAGGGGATTCCGCTGGCGCGATTGAGCCATGTGCTGCGCGACTTGTTCGGTCTGGAGATCAGCGAGGGCGCGCTGGTCAACATTCTTTCCGCCAGCCGGAAGCCCTTCGCGGCGCAGACCAGCCTGATCAAGGCGCGGCTGATGGCCGGCACGGCGCTGGCCTCGGATGAAACCGGCATGAGGGTCGGCAAGGCGAACTGGTGGCTCTGGGTGTTCCATCATCGCGACAGCGCCGTCTTTGTCGCCGACAACCATCGCTCCAAGGCGGTCGTCGAGGGTTTCCTGGGCGGATGGCGTCCCGATTTCTGGACATCGGACCGCTACGGCGGCCAGATGGGTTGGGCCAAGCGCGAGCATCAGGTCTGTCTTGCGCATCTCATCCGCGACGTCCAATAACTAAAAGGAATAAGATATCAGCGCGCCTCAACTAGAAAACTGTCTTGCTCCGTTCCGTCGGGAAACTTTATGGCCTCGCCAGGCATCTGCGCAATAGCGCCAAACCGCACGCTAGGACGATTTTGTTGCTTACCTTCATGGTTAACAAAACGGCCTACAATAAACACATCGTCCCCTGGACCAATTTTTTGGGTCTGAACCTCAGACGGCGTTATAGCTAAGTCGTGTTTCAGAAATCCTACCTTGTACTCATCTGAGACAAACAATCGAGCGATAGCTAAATCGTCACCCTCCGGATGGCGCCACCATTGAGGGTCTTCTATCTCAATTGTGTCGAACTGGCCATCCTTCGTATTTATCCGGACAACACGCCCTCCCTTGTCTATTACATGCTTATTTGTTACGGCAAACACTAAGAACCGCTTTAGGTTTTCGAAGCGTACACCTAATAAAAACCCGGTTCCTCCCGCCACCAAGCTGGCCTCAGCTGAGGGAACATCAGGATAGATATAGACGACACAATCCAAAATTCCATCGTCAATCCTTGGCACGCCCCATTCCCAGACACGATAAGGCTGTCCACGCCCAGAAAGGCGTGTTACCCAACGACCGCATCTTGGGCCGGCTATGGTCACTGTGTCAAGTATGTTGTTACCCAAATTAGGGGCGCATCGGGCCGCCGAATCAGGCAAAAGTTGTTTTGTGAGAATGACTTGAGCCGGTTCGGAGGAGTGGCCCGATGCAGACGGAGTGTAGCGCAGAACCGAGCGCGTTTGGACGGGTCGAAGGGCGGCCTGTGATGGCAGCGTTCGACGGCGGCGCGCTGACCTCCGACGCCGGCGGTCTACTGCTGGGCGCAGCCGACCGAAGGCTCAATCTGGTTCGACGGCTTGCGGGATGTTTCCGCGACGCCAGAGACCCGAGGTTCATTGAGCATTCCGTCGCCACGCTCATCGGGCAGCGCGTGTACGGCATCGCGCTCGGCTATGAGGACCTGAACGACCATGACGAGCTTCGCCACGATCCTTTGATGGCGGTGCTGGCGGGCAAGCTTGAGGCCAGGCGCGAGGATTGCGCGCCGGTGGCCGGCAAGTCGACGCTGAACCGGCTGGAACTGTCGCGCGAGATCGCCACCCGCTACAAGAAGATCAGCCACGACCCGGCGGCGATCGAGGCCCTGTTCGTCGACCTGTTCCTCGAGGCGCACGATCGGGCGCCCAGAGAGATCATCCTCGACCTCGACGCGACCGACGACCCGCTGTACGGCCATCAGGAGGGCCGGTTCTTCCACGGCTATTACGACGGCTACTGCTATCTGCCGCTGTATGTGTTCTGCGGCCGCCATCTCCTGGCGGCCAAGCTCAGGCCCTCGAACATCGACGCCAGCGCCGGATCGGTCGAGGAGGCGGCGCGGATCGTCAGGCAAATTCGGGCGCGCTGGCCGAAGACGCGCATCCTGTTGCGCGCCGACTCGGGCTTCGCCCGCGAGGCGCTGATGGCCTGGTGCGAACAGAACCGGGTCGACTTCGTGTTCGGCCTGGCGCGCAACCCCCGGCTCGTCGAGGAGATCGCCGCCGAACTCGCGCAGGCCGAGGCGGAAGCCGCCGCGACCGGCAAACCCGCCCGCCGCTTCAAGGACTTCCGCTATGCGACGCTCGACAGCTGGTCGCGCCGGCGCCGGGTGATCGGCAAGGCGGAATGGACAAAGGGCGAGGTCAATCCGCGCTTCATCGTCACCTCGCTCAAGCAGGGCGAGATCAACGGCCGCTTCCTCTACGAGACGGTCTACTGCGCCCGCGGCGACATGGAGAACCGGATCAAGGAGTGCCAGGGCGACCTGTTCGCCGACCGCACCTCGACCGCCACCATGCGCGCCAACCAGCTCAGGCTCTGGCTGGCCTCGTTCGCCTATGTTCTGATCTGCGCGCTCAGGCGCGTCGGCCTCGCACACACCCAGTTCGCCGAGGCAACCTGCGGCACGATCAGGCTCAAGCTCCTCAAGCTCGCAGGCCTCGTCCGCATCAGCGCGCGCCGCATCAAATTCGCGCTCGCCTCGGCTTGTCCTTACGCCGACGAATGGCGCCTCGCCGCCGTCCGCCTCGCCTGAGGCGTCGCCGCGACGCCGACAAATCGCGGCAATCCACCCCTCGGCCCACAGGAGAACCAAAACACCCCGATCCAACTGCGCAAACGGCGCAAAGCGTGCGCTCGTCGGTCACACAGACGCTGCGCACATCCCTGTCAGCCAGTCTGCAATGCGCCCGCAGTCTGAGAAATGCGGGCTAAGTATTTTTTGTTCTTGCGGCGGGTTGCTTTTAGGTAACGTCGAACCGCAATCAGGCCACGTTATCTTCCGTTATTAGATCGTTCTCATCCAGGTCGCCGCCACTCCGTTGAGGATCCCCTCAGGGGTGTTCGCGGTGTAATTCTCGCCCAGTACGCTAGCGGCCTGCCCCCAAAAGGTGACGTCAAAGGTTTTGTGTCAGGCCGAGAAGGGTTGGGATTCCCTGCATTTTGTTTTCGTGGGTGAAGACGGCGAAGAGGATGCGGTCCATAGAGGTTCGATCCTGGAAGACGCCCATGGGTCGTGTTCGGCGGCGGACCTCGCGGAAGCGGCGTTCGATGGCGTTGGTGGTCCGCACGGCCTTGCGTTGGCCGAGAGTTCTTGTAGCGAAAGCAGCTCAGAAGTTCGTCGAGATCGTCGCGCAGACAGGCGACGGCGGCGGGGTAGGCTTGGCCCCAGCGCTCGGCGAAGCGGCGGGCGGCCGAGCGCGCCTTCATCGCCGCGTCGGCGTTCATGACCGCGTGCAGATCGGCCTTGACCGCCTTCTCGTCGGCTTTTCTGACCTTGTTGAGGACGTTGCGGATCTTATGCGCCCAGCAGCGCTGGACGGGGATCTTGTCGTAGACCATGGGCAGGGCGGCGATGAGCCCTGAGCCGCCGTCGAGGCAGATCATGTCGAGGCCTTCGCCGGTGAGGCCGCGCCGGTAAAGGTCGGCGAGAAAGCGCTCCCATTCGGCGGCGCTTTCGCCGCGCGCCAGACGATAGTCGATGACCTCCTTCTTGCCGTCGTGGCGCAGGCCCAAAGCCACCAGCACCGGGCGGCGCAGCGCCCCGGCCCCGGTCTTGCGGGCGAGCACGACGCCGTCGAGCATCAGCGCCTTGTAGCGCCCGTCGAGGGGGCGGGCGTGGAAGGCTGCGACCGCCTTATCGAGACTTCTGCGCCACTCGGCTCACCGTGGTCGGGCTGACCGGCCGGCCGACCAGACACAGCAAGACCTCGCCGAGCTTGCGGGTGGAAAGACCGAGCACGAAACCCGCCAGGATCGTCCGGTCGATCTCGGGCGAGCGGCGGGCGTAGGCGCGCACCACTTCGGTCGGGCAGTAGCGGCGGGTGCGCGGGACGCAAAGCTCGATGTCGCCGAGCTCGGTCATCAGCCGCCGTCGGTAATAGCCGTTACGGCGATCGGCGGCGTCCTCGGCCTCGAGGCCCTCCAGATGGCGATCGACCGCCGCCGCCATCTCGGTCTCGATGATCTCGGCCAAGGCTTGCCGGCCAAGCCGACGATAGCCCTCCCCCCAATCCAGCCCATCCGCTTGCATGGCCTTCACCACCTCGAAGGCAACCGGTAAACTCTCAAGCGTCGCAGCGCGCTGTGGCATGGGGTGCTCCTTTGCTGGGTCTTGGTCGACCGCAGGGAGTACCCCTTCACGCCTCTGACACAGAATCTCTTACGTCACCCCCCCAAAAGCCCCTCTTGACAAGTCGCGGAAGCGCATACACCGTGTGAGTTAGGCGATGGAGTTCGCCTTTGAACCGCCCGTGTGGCTGATGACTCCTGTCGGGCCAATTTTGGCAGATGGGAGTGCGCGTGTTGACGCCACAGATCGGCTCACGCTCTGATTACGCGTCCTGCGCAGGGCCATCGCTTCTCCATTTGAGTCGCGGCCGATGACCATTCGCGACGTGATCCTTCAGGTCGCGCAAGTCCTGACGACGCTTCTGCTCGCGCCGTTGCTTCAAGGGATCATCCTCCAGTTCGAGGAGCGCATCCAGCGCGGTCAGGGGCCTGGCGTCTTTCAGCCCTATCGTGACCTCTGGAAGTTGTTCCACAAGCAGATTGTCGCCCCGGATACGGCCTCTTGGCTATACTGGGCCGCGCCGGTCGTCGCCTTCACCACGACGCTGACGGTCCCGATTCTCATCCCCGTTCTGACGAACTATCCCCTGCCGTTGTCGGACATGGGCGACATCCTCGGCGGCGGCCTAATCCTGACGCTTGGTTCCTTCATGATCACGCTCGCAGGGCTCGAAACGCGGAGCGCGTATGGCGGCATCGGGTCCAGTCGGGCGGTCATGGTCACCATCCTTGCAGAGCCGACGCTGATTCTTGTTTTCGTCGGGATCACACTTCTCGCGAAAGCGATGCTGCCCTTCGTCGTCAACCACCTCCTGGTGGCCGAACCCTCTGTCTACTGGGGGCCAACGCACCTGTTTCTGGTCGCCGCCTTCTTCATCCTGCTGGTGGTCGAGACCGACCGCCTACCGATCCATTCAAACACTCACATCGAAATCTACATGATCGACGAGGCGCGTATTCTCGAATATTCTGGTCCAATGCTCGCAATTCTGAAGTGGGCGTCGATGATGAAACAGTTCATCCTTTACACGATCTTCTCCAATGTGCTGCTGTTCCCCTGGGGGCTGTCGTACCGAGGCACACCCCTCGGCGTCGCGGGCTCGATCGTCGCGCTTCTGATGAAATTTCTCGTCGTCGCCTGCGTCGTTGTCGTCGTGGACACGGTCCAATCGCGCCTTCGGTTCTACCGTTATCAAGAGCCGCTCGCCGCGTCGTTCTTGCTCGCGATCCTTGCCATCGTCGGCACGCAACTGAGCTGACGCCATGCTTGCGGCGCACCTCGATCCCCTTGCCGCGTCGTTGTTCAGCCTGCTCGCGGTCGGCAGCTTGCTGCTTTCATTCGTCATGCTCGGCTCGCGCTGGTTGCGGCATTACCTCTACGCGTTCGCAGCGCAGTCATGGCTCATCGCGATACTGTCGGCTGCGGTCGGATTCTACGGCAGCTACCCGGAGCTCTACATCGTGGCCGTTCTCACCGCTGCGTTTCGAGGTCTGCTGCTGCCCTATCTGCTCTTGCGGATCATTCGCCGGCTGAAGATCAGCCGTGAAGTCCACGTCATCCTGCAGGCAAGCTCGAGCCTGGTCATGGGCGCCTTTGCTGTGATTTTTGCGCTCGCGGTCTCCTACCGCATTGGGGCGGCCCTCGACCTCGCCGGAACGATCGCGGTCCTCGCGCTCACTGTCATGCTGTCGATGAAGCTCATCGGCTTCCTGATGCTTTCGGTTCGGCATGAGGCCATCAGTCAGATTCTTGGCCTCCTCGTGCTGGAAAACGGAGTGTTCCTCGGGGCGCAAATCCTCGTGCCGGGCATGCCGCTGCTCATCGAGATCGTCATTCTCTTCGACCTTCTCGTCGTGGTGGCATGTTTCGGTGTCCTTGTTCGATACCTTTTGACTCACGTCGGAACGACGAGTTCCCTTGAGCTCAAGCGATTGGTGGGCTGATGAACGCGATCCGGGCGCTCCCTCTGGCGATGGTCCTGGCGCCCGCCACCGCAATCGTCCTCATTATGCTCATCGGACGGCCGCGGATTGCGGAGATGATCAACCTGATCGCCAGCGCCATTTCGCTTGCTTCGATCATAGGGATATTGCTGATTTCTCCGGTAGGAACCACCGCGTTCTGGAACGGATATGTCGTCATCGACGGCCTTGGCGTTTGGGCCATTCTATGCGCTGCGATCGTGTACTTTCTGGCGTCGATTTACGCGGTCGGCTATATGCGCCTGCTGGGCGAGCCCGAGCGCCTTCATCGCTTCTACGCCATGTTTGCCGGTTTCGCCCTCAGCACGCTGATCGGCCCGATGATGAACAATGCCGGCCTCTACTGGATAGCGGTCGAAGTGACGACGCTCATCAGCACCTTCCTTGTCGCCTACGAGCACGAAGCGACGAGCATCGAAGCCGCCTGGAAATACATCATCATCGTTTCGGCCGGAATCAGCTTGGCTCTGCTCGGGACCATCCTGTTTTACTGGAGCGGCACGTTCGTTCTCGGGCCCACCTACGACATGACCTGGGATGCACTGCGTCAGATCGCCCCCCGCCTGAACCCACCGCTTGCGTCGCTCTCCTTCCTCCTTGTGCTTATCGGTTTCGGAACAAAAGCCGGCCTGGCGCCCATGCATACGTGGTTGCCCGACGCTCACAGCGAAGCCCCTGCGCCCGTGTCGGCTTTGCTGTCCGGCGCGCTGCTCAATACTGCAATGGTCGGGATCGTCCGCTACCTCGCGGTCGCGGACGCGGCGGGAATCTCAACTCTCGCGCGCGGCGCGCTCATCGCTCTGGGCGCTTTCTCGCTCTTCGTCGCCGCCCTCTTCATCGTCCGCCAATCCGGGCTGAAGCGCCTGATGGCCTATTCAAGCGTCGAGCATATGGGTGTCATCGCTCTCGGCTTCGCGTTCGGAGGTTCGCTCGGCGTCGCGGGGGCGCTCTATCATATGCTTAACCATTCGCTGAACAAGTCTGCGATGTTTTTCGGCGCTGGCAGCGTCATGCGCGCCTATGGCACGAAACGCATTTCGGGCATTCGCCTCGTCGGCCAGAACTATCCGGTTCTTGGCGGTCTGTGGCTCGCGGGCGCCGTCGCAATCACGGGCGCGCCGCCCTTCGCATTGTTCCTCAGCGAATTGGCGATCATTCGCGCTGGGCTTGTCGTAGCCCACTGGCTCCTTGTCGCTCTGATCGCCGTCCTGCTGATCGTCATTTTTGTCGGCTTCCTGAATCATTTTCGAGAGATGTATTTCGAGGAGCCCCGTCACCCACGGGAGAAAAAGCCTTCGATCAGCGCATGGTGTGTCGTCCCCATGTGGCTTTCGCTGCTGCCGCTCTTTGTCATGGGTCTGTGGTGGCCGCAGCAATTGTGGGAGCACTTTGTCGCGATTGCCGCCTCCCTCTCGACTGCGGCGCCGACGGGGTCAAGCCCATGAAAGGCGCTCGGATTAAACTGGTTACGACCGAAACCCTCGAAAGCGAAGCGCGGGCGCTGCACAAGTCCGGCGGCCGGATGCAGTTCGCTTATGTCAGGTCGCCGAACGGTGACGATACCGAAGTTCGCTACGCCGTGGCTTTGCCCGGGCAGCAGGACTTCGAGATGTGGGTCCTGCAATCGACGAACCCGGTTCCGACTCTAGCGCGGATCTGGCCGCTGCTTGGCTGGCACGAGCGCGAGATAACGGATCTCAGTGGAATTAGGTTCACCGATCATCCGGAACCCTACCCCCTTGTGCTGCACGACGGCGCGTCGGCCCCCGCCAACGGCCGCCATTATCTTGAACACCCGCCGACAAGGAGCAAGCGCCACCTGCCAAGCATCGAAGCCAAAGACGTCCAGCAGCTGCCGTTCGGGCCTATTCGCGCCGATGTCGTCGAATCCGCGGAATTCATATTTTTCTATGTCGGCGAGCACATCATCCACTACCAGCCGCGGCTCTTCTTTAAGCACCGCGGCATGGAGACGCGCTTCGAGGGATGTTCGCCCGATCAAGCGGTTGTCGTCGCGGAGCGGGTCTCCGGGGTCGGAAGCGTTGCACATGCGCTCGCTTATTGCGAGGCGGTGGAGCGCGCCGCCGACTGCGAAGCGCCTCCTCGCGCTCGAGCGCTTCGCGTTCTGCTCGCAGAGCTCGAACGCCTCTACAACCACCTCCATTACCTCGGCCATCTCTGCCACACCACGACGCTGAAGGTCGGCGAGGCCCAGGGCAAGCTCCTCGAAGAGCGGGCCAAGCAACTGAACGCGCGCCTGACGGGAAGCCGTTTCCTTCGAAGCGTCCTCGTGCCGGGTGGCCTGCGCCGCGATCTTACCCCCGGGAAATGGCTGGGTGAGGCGCTCGAGGCCTTGCGGGTGGAGTTCGTGGCTTATGTCGATCGCCTTGAGGCCTCCGAAAGCCACCTCGACCGCCTCATCACCACAGGCTTGCTTCCGCAACGCGTGGCGTTCGACCAGGGCGCGACCGGACCCGTGGAACGCGCCTCCGGACTCGACCGAGACCTTCGCCGCGACCATCCCTACGCGCACTACGCCGAACTGCCTGTGACGGTGACGACCCTTACCGAGGGAGACGCCTACGCGCGCTCGCGAGTTCGCGTTGCCGAGATCGAAGCGGCCTTCGCGCTCTGCCAACGCGTCCTTTTGCTCCTCGAGCCGGGCGAAACGCGGGTCGACTGCATCGCCCCTCCCTTGTCCGAGGGATTGGGATGGACCGAGGGACCGCGCGGCTCGCTGTTCTACGCTGTCCATGTCGGCGCGGACGGAAAACTGGCGCGGGTGAAGATCAAATCGCCGTCTTTCTCGAACTGGCGCGCGTTTCCCTTCACCGTGCACGACACGAACATGATGGACTATGCGATCAACGAGGCAAGCTTCGGTCTCACCATAGCCGGCTGCGATCGGTAGGATACAACCATGGCGCTCTGGACCCTTTTTGGACTCGTGAGCGGCAAGGCGACGACGTCCTGGCCCGCCGGCGGCGGAACCGATGGACAGGACGGTGTCTTGGGCATGCCACGATACGATCCGCAGGCTTGCTGGGAGGGGTGTCGAGAATGCGCTGAAGTTTGTCCGACACATGCGATCGAAGCTTCCGGCGGCGGCCTCTCCGTCGATTACGGCCGCTGTGTCGTTTGCCAGCTCTGCACGGAGGTCTGCCCGACGGGAGCGATGGCGCCATCCAACGATTGGGCCTTCGGCGTGCGAAGCCGCGAGGATCTCGTGTGGGGGCAAGACGCGGGCTGGCCGACCCTCGCAGCTGGGACCGAGAAGCGGGCGTTCCACCGCAGTCTGCATGTGCGCCATGTCGACGCCGGATCCTGCAACGGCTGCGAGTCGGAGCTGCAAGGCCTGAACAATCCGTTCTACAATCTCCATCGGCTGGGAATCTTCTTTACGCCGTCGCCGCGTTTCGCCGATCTGCTCCTGGTGACCGGACCGGTCACCCACGCCATGCTCGAGCCTCTGCGGGCGGCTTACGACGCCATGCCCGAGCCGCGCTGGGTGATGGCGGTCGGCACGTGCGCCGTCTCGGGAGGAATTCCGGGCGGAAATTATGCTTGCGGGACCGGCCTCGAGGGCGTTCTTCCCGTCGACCTCTATCTGCCCGGCTGTCCGCCCAATCCCGCCGCCATTATCGAGGCGCTCTTAATGTTTCTCGACCGCGCTCCGCAACGCGTGAGAGGGGGACGCATCGGTGGCTGATCTGCTCTTCCTCCTATCCTTTCTGTTGTGGGTCGCCGCGGCGATCGTGGCCTTGTCCGGACGTTGCGAGGCTCTCGGCCGGGCGCTCCTCACCTTAGGGACCATCAGCGGAATCATCGGCGCCATTGCTCGGCTCCCCAATCCGACCCATACAGTCGTGCTCCCGTTTCCCCTCACCGGCGAGACGGTCGCCTTTCGTTTGGAGCCGGAGGCCCTCTGGCTGTTCGGATTCGGACTGGCGCCGGCGGCCTTCGCCTGCGCGTTGGGATCTCCCTCATCGCAAGGCCGCCGCGGCTGGCTCTTCGGCGCGGCCGTGAGCCTTATCGGGGCGCTCGGCGTTTGCGGTCTTCAGAATGGGGCGGCGCTGCTGGTCGCATGGGAGGCGATGAGCCTCGGCGGGGCCGTCATGATCTTGTCGGAGCGCCTCGAATCATCGCGCGGGCGAACCGTTCTGTTCATGCTCGCCTTGCTGGAAATCGGCGCCGTCGCGCTCATGTTGGCAGTCGCAATTCTTGGCGTTCGAACCTCCTCGCTCAGCTTCGATAGCTTTGTCGGCGGCGCCGCGGCCGTGTCGCCTCCGATACGGATCGGCGTTGGGATACTGCTACTGGTCGGCTTCGGCGCGAAGCTTGGACTGTTGCCGTTCTACGAATGGTTTCCCGGCGCCTACGGCTCCGGCAGCGGCGCTTCGGGCGCGATCCTTTCGGGAGCCGTGTTGAACGCGGCTTTCTTCGGCTTGTCGCGGGGACTGATGGAATGGCTCCCGCCCGCGCCGGATGGCGCCTCCCCGTTACTGGCGGTCATCGTCGTTGTGGTCGGAACGACCAGCGCCATTCTGACCATCCTTTACGCTTTCCAGGGGGACGATTGGCGCCAGCTTCTCAGCTTTTCCACTGCTGAGAACGCGTCAATCGCGGTCACCGCGCTCGGCGCGGCCATGCTTTTTCGCACCTATCAACTCCTCGA
>CAVRMF010000005.1:0-171324 GCA_963721905.1 uncultured Alphaproteobacteria bacterium | reverse complement strand
CCTACTCGATGAGCTTGCCGCCAGTCGCCGCGTCTGATCATAGTGGGTGCTCGACGACCTGCCCCACTGCAAAACTGCCAGAATTGGTAGGCGCATGAATTCAAGAGGAGTGGCGTAAGCGGCATGCCACTTCCCCGGGCCAACAAAACTGGAAGTACCAAAAGGGAGGAAGACCCATGCGTGACAAAATTCTCCTCGTCGCGACGCTCGCCCTCATGACTCCGGCCTCGGCTTGGGCGGCCGACATCACGTTGAAATTCTGGGACAACCAGCAGACGGAGTCCGGCCTAAGCCAATATCAGCAGGAGGCAGTGAAGAGTTTCGAAGCCGCAAATCCGGGAATACACATCGAGGTGACAACCGTCCCCTATCCGGAATACCAGCAGCGGCTACTGACGGCGGTTCAGGGCGGCAACGCGCCTGATGTCTCGACCATCGACCAGATCTGGGTCGCTGCCTTCGCCCAGGCCGGCGCGATCGAGCCGCTCGACGATCAGGCGAAGGCCGCCGGAATCAACGCGGATGCACTTTTCCCCGGCGCCTGGGCATCAGCCAACTACGGGGGCCACCTCTGGGGCATCCCGTTCAACGTCGACGTCTGGAGCTTCAGCTATTACAACGCCGATTTGCTCAAGGCCGCCAAGGTCGATCCGAAGAGCCTCGCGACCTTCGAGGGCCTCAAGGCCGCCGGCGCGAAGCTGACGGCCAACGGCAAGTATGGCATCGGCCTCTTCGCTCACAAGGGCGAGGACACGGTCGTGGTTCTCGACAGCTTCATCTTCTCCAACGGCGGCAAGGTGCTGAATGACGACGGCTCTTGCGGCCTGACCAGCAACGCCTCGGTTGGCGCGCTGAAATATCTGCAGTCGCTCGCGCCATATGCCCCGAAGGGCATCGCCAACGCCGACTCGGGCGGTATGCGTGAATTGTTTCTGAACGGATCGCTTGCCGTCGAATTCTGGCCGGCGCTCGAGCAGCCGACGCTGCAGAAGTCGAAGCTCAATTGGGATTTCGTCGATGGCACCGCGCCAGAGGGCAAGAAGCCGATCGGCACATACGGCGGCTGGAATCTCGTCATTTACAAATCCTCGCCGAACCAGGAGGCAGCCTGGAAGTTCATCCAATACCTGACCCGGCCAGACGTCAACGGCAAGGTGGTCGACCTCATCCCCGCCAATGTCAAAGCGGCCGAGGCCTTCCTCAGGGCAAACCGCAAGGGTCCGGACCGGATCATGGAGCAACTCGACAATGCTGCGCCGCGGCCGCTGTCCCCGCACTATCTCCAGGTCTCCGATATTGAAGTCACGATGGCCCAGGACGTCTTTGGCGGGATGAACGCCAAGCAGGCGGCGGAGAAGGCGTGCAAGGCGATCGACGCGATGAAGTAAGAGGCGCGTCGTGAACCGAGCGCGGACCGCCCGGCCAAGAGCGCTCGGTTCGAACTCGAATAGCATTCCTGCGGTTTCCATGCTGAACCGTGACCGTTGGCTGAGTTGGGTGTTTGTCGCTCCGGCGATGATCTTGGTCGGCGTACTCATGTACTATCCGATGATCGGTACGATTATCGAGAGTCTCTATTCGACTTCGTTCATCAACCCTAAACCGAAATTCGTCGGGCTCGAGCTTTACCGGCGCGTTATCGTCAGCGGCGAGTTCGGCGCCATCGTCTGGAACTCCTGCGTCTGGACGATCTGTGTCGTCCTGTTGCAGAACTTGCTCGGCTTCTCGACTGCGCTGCTGCTCAATCAGAGCCTGCCCGGCACAGGCTTGATGCGCTCGCTGATCCTGCTGCCCTGGGTTCTGCCGGGCGTGGTCGGCGCCATTCTGTGGAGATTCATGTACGACCCTCAGCTCGGCTTGATCAATTCGTTCCTCATCCGGCTCGGGCTCACGCACCAAGGCATCCCTTGGCTGGCTGACGCGTCGACAGCGATGGCCGCCGCCATCATCGCCGCCGTGTGGAAGGGCTTTCCCTTCTCCACCGTCGTCTATTTGGCCGCCCTGCAGAACGTCGATCAGGAGCAGATGGAAGCAGCGACCATCGACGGCGCTGGGCGGCTACGGCGCATGATCGACGTCGTCCTGCCGGGGATGAGCGAGGTGATTGTCACCAATCTGCTGCTGACGACAGTTCTTACCTTCAACTATTTCGATATGATCTGGGTGCTCACCCGCGGCGGTCCTCAGAACGCAACCCATATCTTCCCGACGAAGATTTACGAACTCGGCTTTGGTCAGTTCCGCTTCGGCGAGGCGGCGATCTATGGGGTCTTCTCGATTCTCGTTCTGGCGCTGCTGATCACTCTCTACTCCCTTGTTCAGCGCTCGGCGATACGGTGGCAGGCGCCCGCGCTATGACCGCCTCCGTCCGCTCCAGCTTCTTGCTTACGCTGCTGCAGGTCGTCCTCGCTGCCGTCATCCTGCTGCCATTCTTCTGGATGGTCTCAGTGTCGCTGAAGCCGGCGACCGAACCCTTCGCTATACCGGCGCGGCTTTGGCCGCAGCACCCGACGCTCGATAATTATGTCACCGCCTTCCGCCCGGAGTTCCGCGTATACTTCCTCAATTCCCTGGTCGTGTCGCTGTCGACCGTCGCAATCACCGTGACACTGGCACTGTTGGCCGCATATTCCTTTACGCGCAACCAAAGCCGGGTGTTGTTTGTGCTGATGACCTTGGTCTTCGGCGCGCAGATGTTCCCGGCGAGCGCCATCATCATTCCGATCTACAGGATGATGAAGGGCGCCAATCTGCTGAACACCTATGCCTCGCTGATCATCGCCTATGTGACGATCACCCTGCCGGTGGCGATCTGGATGCTGCGCGGCTTCCTAGCGCGTTTGCCGATCGAACTCTGACGAAGCGGCGGCGATCGACGGCGCCGGACCGCTGCGCGCCTTCTTCTCAATCATCGTGCCGCTCTGCTGGCCGGGCATCGTCGCGACCTCCGTGTTCGTGCTGATCGTGACATGGCAAGAGTTCCTGTTCGCGTTATCGTTTACTTCGACGAGGGACATGCGCACGCTGCCAGTCGGAATGAACGACTTCATCGGCCAGTACGGCATCCGCTACGGCGAGCTGATGGCAAGCTCGGTGCTGGTCTCGCTGCCGGTGGTCGCCGTCTTCTTCATGCTGCAGCGCCAGTTCGTCGCCGGTCTGACCGCCGGCGCGGTGAAAGGTTAGCATGTCAGAGATCGCTCATTTGCGCGACGAGATCGAGCAAGGAATCGTCAGGCTGACGTTCAACCGGCCGATAAGCTCAATGCGCTGTCGATGCCGATGTTGCAGGCGCTCGAGGCTCATGTCGACCGGCTTCAAGGCGAGGCAGCCACGCGGGTCGTCATCCTCACCGGCGCGGGCAAGAGCGCCTTCGTCGCCGGAGCCGACATTGCCGAATATCGCGGCAATCGGACGAGGGAATTCATCGCCTACCAGCTCGAGAGCCGGCGCATCTTCGACAAGCTTGAAGCGCTGCCGAAGCCAACCATCGCGGCGATCCGCGGCTATGCGCTCGGCGGCGGCTTCGAGATCGCGCTGTGCTGCGATCTGATCATCTGCGCCGAAAGCGCGCGGCTCGGCCTGCCTGAAGGCCTGCTCGGCCTGTCTCCGGGCGGCGGCGGCACGCAGCGGCTGACGCGCGCGGTCGGCAGGTACGTCGCATCCGACATCATGCTCGCCGCGCGGCGCATCACCGGCGAGCGCGCCTTCCTCGGCCTCGCCGCAGCACTGTGCCCAGACGATGCCCTGGGAGAAACTGCGCGGGAGCGCGCCGGGGCGATGCTGAAAGTGGCGCCGCACGCACAGGCGGAGATGAAGCGGTTGATCCGGCAGGGCGCCGACGGCGCGCTTCCGCTGGCGCAGAGCTTCGAGCAGGAAGTGCTGTTTCGGCTCTACGGAACGGAGGACGGGCAGGAGGGCATCGCCGCCTTTCTCGACAAGCGCGACCCAGTGTTTTACGGGACAATGATCATGCCAGGGGCAGAACTCGAAGGCAGCGTGTCGATCGTCACCGGGGCGGCAATGGGCATCGGCCGCTCCTGCGCCCGCCTGATGGCGGAGCGCGGAGCCCGCGTCTTCATCGCCGACATCGATGACGAAGCGGGCGAAGCCACGTCGCGCGACATCGAGGCCGCCGGCGGGATCGCGCAATTCGTGCACACCGACGTCACCTCGCTTGCGGACTTCGAGGCGCTGGCTCGCCACGCCGTCGAGCGCTTCGGGCGCATCGATATCCTTGTCAACAACGCGGCGCAGGCGATCGGCGGCGTGGTCGACGAGATTGACGAGGCAACCTGGAATGGGGTCATGAGCACGAACCTTACCAGCGTCTGGCGCGGCATGAGGGTGTGCGTCCCGCAGATGCGTAAGCAGGGCAAAGGCTCAGTCGTCAACATGTCCTCGGTGCAGTCGCTCGCCGGCTTCAAAGGTTGGGCGGCCTATGCCGCCGCGAAGGGCGGAATCAACGCCCTGACGCAGCAGGCCGCGATCGATCTCGCGCCGGTCGGCATCCGGGTCAACGCCGTTGCGCCCGGCACGATCATGACGCCGCTGAACGAAAAGGTGTTTCGTGAGCACCCGAACCCCGACCAGCTGATCGCTTCCTGGAACCAGGCCCATCCAATCGGCCGCTTCGGCCAGCCTGAAGAGGTGGCGGAGCTGGTTACCTTCCTCGCTTCGGACCGCGCCTCTTTCATCACGGGCGAGATCGTTCGCGTCGATGGAGGCCTCATCGTGCGAGGCGAATGAGGGAAGAGGATCATCATTTATGAAGCACAGTTTCGCAACAGCGCAGTCGACTGTGTTGCCGATTGAGTGCGCCGAGGTGTTCTTCGACGGAGTGTTTTCCGAACCGCGCCTGCAGCATCCAGAGGCCGTAGCCGTCGGTCCGGACGGTTGGGTCTGGTGCGGCAACGAAAACGGCGAGGTCTTGCGTATCACGGCTGACGGCTCCCGCATCGAACGCGTCGCCCAGGCGGGAGGCTTCACGCTCGGGCTCGCCTTCGAAGGTGATCGCGCGCTGTTTTTCTGCGACAACAAGGACAAGGCCGTCTATCGGCTCGACCTCGCCTCACGCCGGGTGTCGCGCTTTAGCGCGCCAGGGATCCGCATTCCGAACTATCCAGTCGTCGATGCTCGCCGGCGTCGCCTCCTGGTTTCGGACAGTTACGATTTCGTAAACCCCGGCCCTGGCGTTTGGGCCTACGACCTCGCGACCGGCGAGGGCGGACTTTGGTATCGAGAGCCGATGACCTTCGCCAACGGGATGGCGCTCGCCCCCGCGGGCGATGCGCTTTTCGTCTGCGAGACGTTCGCCCGGCGGATCGCGCGGATCGCCGTCGACGGCAACGGCGCAGCCGCCGGCGCCAGTGTCTTCGCCCGCGATCTCCCGGGTCTACCTGATGGGATCGCCTTCGATGCTGGCGGCAATCTCTTCGTGGGCTGCTACGAGCCGTCGCGGATCCTGCGCATCGCGCCGGATGGCCACGCGGCGGAGGTCTACATCGAGGATGCGACAGCACATCTGCTCGCCCATCCGACGAACATCGCCTTCGACGGCCCGGCTTTGTTCACCGCGAACCTCGGTCGCTGGCACGTAACACGCATTGCTTCCGATACGAATGCGCCCCCGCTTTGGCGTACGGTCGTTGAAACGTAGGGATGAACTGCCACCGCGCGAGCGAGATGGCAAGAGGCCGGCGATCAGCTGAAGCAGCGGGAGCTGCGTCGCTTCGAGGCCAGGTCTACACCGCGTCAACTTGATCTGCCACTGCTGATCCGCTCAGTACGTGCAGCGCGGGGTCGAGGCCGGCCCCGACTTCACGCCCCGGGCACGGTTCGGTCTCGTCGCCAAGATCGTTACCATGCGTCCGCGGCTGATCCGACACTTAGCAGCACCCTGAGGTGGACCCGCACCTCGCCGTCGACGCGTCCGCAAGCCTGTCGGCGCGTGTCCGCGCCGAGGACCACGCCGCCGGCGTCGCCGGAGCGTCGAACGCCGAACGGCTCCTTTGGACATCTCCTTTTCCTTGAACCGGTGGCCGACGCGCGCTGGCGTTCGCGGGATGCAGCGCAACGAAGGGCGCCCGGAGCAAGCGTCGAAGGTAGACAAGGGGTCGAATTGTCTAGTTCACCACATCGTCGGCAAGCGACCGCTGTTTCACTGCGGTCGTCCACAGTTCGCGGTTACACACGGGTTACAGCTTCGCCGCTCCGCTCGCGTTCAGGCCTGTGCACTCCCGTTCGCTTCCGTTCAAGAACCGCCTCGACCCTTGCTTCGCGTATTTTTGTGAACCAGCGCGAACGCTCTTGAAGGCTTTGTCACGTTGCCGTACCGCGAGCGCGAAGCGGCGGAGGCTCAGGAATTGTTAGGCCGCTGCGACTGTCCGCCACGTGCTCATCGCCGCGGCGCGAAGCGTGCGGTGCGTTTGGGCTGAGGTGAGATGACGTTGGACGTTGAAGCTATTGTAGACGGCGGCGTGTGTGGAAAGAAATTTCTGGGCTGAACCCGGGCTCTTGAACCGCTGCATCTTCCGCTCCCGCCGCCGCGTCGGCTGATGGGAATTCTCAGCTCTGTTGTTTTTCCATCGCCCGCGCTCATGCCGAAGTTCGATCCCAAGGTCCCGGACCGCGGCGCTGTACGATCGCAAGTCGTCGGTGACCAACCGCTCAGGAACGAAGGCATACTTCTTCAGGAGCTTGCGCATCAGTTTCAGCGCGGCGTGCTTGTTTCGCTTGGACTGGACCAGCACGTCGAGGACCTCGCCCTCAGCGTCGACGGCCCGCCAAAGGTAGGCCATTCGACCGTGGATTTTCAGATAGACCTCGTCCAGATGCCACGTCGTGCGAGGCTTCGGCCGACGCTTTCGCAACTCAGCCGCGATCATCGGTCCGAAATGGTTCACCCAACGCCGAACGGTCTCGTAAGACACCTCCACTCCGCGCTCCGCCAACAAATCCTCGACGTCGCGCAGGCTGAGGGTGAACCGGAGGTAGAGCCATATCGCTTGGTGAATGATCTCAGGCGGGAAACGATACCCGCTGTAGCTGATTTTCTTCATCCGCTCGGTTATTCGGCCACGGGTCGGATCGCAAGCCCTACGCGGTGTGACAACGCCCCTCGCCGAGCTCGCGTTCGCCTTGGAGCCAACATGTCCGCAAATCCGCGGGGAGTGACCAGTCACGGTCCTCCGCCGAACCGCTCGGGTACGTCTCGCGAGTCGACGAACAAAATGCCCCATTCTCACACGGCCCCCAAAGATCGGCGCAAGGCGGAGGTTGCGGTCGCTCCCTCTGCCTTTTCAAGCCGCGATCGAGCCAACACTGCGAAGGGCACCAGCGCTATTTCTTAAAGTGAGCGCCACTTGTCCGTTCGCCCATTGCGTCTAGCATCGCCCCATGCCCGACGACAGCGCACCGGTGGCAGCGCCGGACGAACGCCTTACGCCAGAGACCGGCGACGACCTAGCCGAGGCGCTCGCGTTCGCGCTGCGCTTCGAGGAGCGGAAACGCGTCAATGACGCTGGCGAGTTCATGGCGGCGATCGTCGCAAAGCGCCTTGTCGAGCGTCCCCAGCGCGCTGGCTTTGTTGTGATGAAGAGGCCGCCGATCAGCGGCGGGGCGGGCTTGGGGCACGGACATGAAGGCCGATGATACTGCAATGGCTTAGAGGCCGCCAGGAGGCCCGCCGGCTGGCGCAGGCCGACGCCGAGGCGCTAATCCGCGACCACGGCTCCGAGGCCTATAGCGAGGCCCGCCGGCGCGAGCGGGACGTTGTTCTGCCCGACGGTACAACTCACGCCGGCCGAACGCCCGCGCACTGGCGACGCGTCGCGCTCATCGTGGCGCGCCGGAGAGTTCGGCCTCGACACCGCAACGCGGATGGCGAAGGACCTCGATCATCAGGGATGATGCTCATTCATTGCAGCGCGATCGCCAGCGGCCTTCTCGTCCGCCTCGCACATGTAGGCGCCCTCCTTCGTGTGCCCGTAATTTTGAGTTCCTACGAAATGATAGACGCGAGACTGCGTGTTGACCCAAACGACGGTGTCGGTGGGACAACGAGAACGCGCCTGTTGATCAGAGGCGAACTCGCCATTGCCCATTGGCGTTGGCAATGAGCTGTAAGGCGGCTCGGTCGGCGGAGCGGCAGGGTTTGATGAAGGGACTAGCGAACCTGTTGCAGGCGCAGGTGCGGGCGCAGGGACCGGAGCCGGCGGTTGGTATGAAGGCGGCGGGGCGGCCGCGGTTCCCTGCGGGATCGTCCGATTGCCCGAGCGGCAGGCCGCGACGAAAGCGCGCTTGGTCTGACCCGACGCTCTTATCGCGGCCCTGTTGGCTTCGTATTCCGCATCGCACTGGCGCGTCGTCATCCCCTCGCCGCCGACCGGCGCCTGGCCGTAGGCCTGGGCGGACGCTGTGGGTGTGGGCGCGTACGTGGGCGCAGCTGGTGCTGCCCCGCCGCCAGTTTGTTGCGCGCGGCACTGCGCCAGGAACTGCGGCCAAGTCTCCCCGTTCGTCGTTCCCGCGACCTTGGCGGCCTTCCATTGCTCCCCGCACAGCTTCATGACGCCCTCGGCGTTCGCGGGCGATCCGACTACAGCGAGCCCTAAACCGAACTGGGCCGCGCATCCGAAAGCGCTGAACGAGTTACGCATTTGAATGTCCCTCCCAGCCGCAGCGCCCCAGTTGGCACGCTAGCCGGAGGCGAATTTCGTTGCCAGTGGTCCTGGAGGAGGTCGGCCCCCAGATGCGTCCGAAGCCGTTCGTTCATCGGGCGTCGCAAGGAAACGCCCGGCTGAGCGACGCCGCCATAGCGTCTCCATATTGCTTGTCGGCCATATCGGGATTGTCTTCGAGGAACTTCTCAAAGGCGCCCATGATCTCACGCGCCGTCAGGCCGGGCGATGGGCAATAGATTTTCTTTCCTCCAAGCGAACCGCGCCAAGAGAGGCCGCTTGAAAAGGCGCTTGCGATGACCTCGGCGATCATCCTCATACTCGGGTCCTGGTCTTTCCAACTCGCCAGTAGTCTTCTCGCCGAAATGTCGGGGAATCTGCCCGTACCGATGACGCTAACAGCATCGCGACAATGGCTATTGCGCCTCGCATCTTCTTGCTCCGTTCGCCCTTCCGGCTATCGTCCGGCGATGCCCTTGGACGCCTCAATTGGGCGGATAGCGCGCCTACGGGGGTCGCCACGGGAAGGACCGGAGTCCGGGCTAAACCCGTCGTTCCATTTGCGAGCGAAGTGGCCTTCACCGCCCGGACCGGTCTTCCGATTCTCGGGTGCGGAAGTTGTAAGCGAGGCAACGGCGTCATTGGTCTCGAATATCGCCGAGAAGCGCGTCTGTGGAAAGCGTGTTCTTAGCAAACTAAGGCCATCTAAGATCGCTCTTGCAGCCTCTAACAACTTCAAGGTTGCATTACAGAAATACCAGTGTCTTTTGCTCAACAGAGAACCTGGCACCGACATATTTGTCAGAAGCTATTGCATCCAACTAAAAATAGGGCATAACTTTGAATGAATTGTGTGGGGAGGGGATATGGGTCGCGCGGACGAAGGGTTCGGCGTCATTTCGAGACGCCAGTTTCTCCGGGCCGGCACCGCTAGCGGCATTGCTCTCACTCTCACGCGTCTCGCGCTCGCCGAGGAACCAGGGTTTGCCTCGCGCGAGACGCTGCCGGGACGGCAGCGGTGGAACCCGGCCGCGGGTGGCCGCGGCCGCATCGACGCCTTGCCCAAGGTCACAGGAGCCAAGCTCTACGCGTCCGATTTTCGCGCTGCCGATCTCCCGGGCTGGCCGCAGAACACCTCGCACGCGATGCTGATCCGCACCGCGGATGCGACCCACGTTTTGACTGGAATCGACGTTTCATTGCTGACCGGCGCGTTGAAGCCATCCGTGGTCGTGACCGCCGACGACCTCGCGCGAATCGGCGCGCGCGTTCCCGAATATTATGCCGGCGACCTCTTGTGCCCGGTGGGCAAAACGCCGCTCTACCTGGGCCAGCCGGTGGCGATGTTGATCTTCGAGGACTTCGACACGTTCGATCAGGCGCGGCTCGCACTGCGCGACCAAGCTGTTCTGAAATTCGGCGCAGAAACCGGCCCCGTCAAAATGCCGAACTACGGCCAGTTTCGATTCACGCGCGTGGGAGGCCCTACCCCCGACGCGCCCGACGTCTACTCGCCGTCCAAGAACGGCTGGGTTAGTCCTGGATTCTTCGAGAACTCCGGGGCCCCGATATGGCCGCGCCTCCCGGTGCCGAGCGGGGCGGCCTATGCCGAGGCCGCAAGCTACGGCGAAAAGATCCGCGCCGAGCTCGATGCGAAAAATCCTGCACTTTTGGTGCTGGACCGCGAATTCGAGACGCAGTCAGTTGACCCGATGGCTCTCGAGCCGGAAAGCGGCCTTGCCTGGTATGACGCCGGACGCAAGAACCTCAATCTCGTTATCAGCGTGCAGTCGCCCGCCGAGATGGCGACAGCGATCGCGTATCTGCTCGGCAACGCCCAGGCGGCCTTCAAGCCCGCGCACATCAACACCAATTTCGCCTCTTGCGGCGGCGGATTCGGCGGACGCGACCACACGCCGTTCCCGCTCTACGTCGCATTGGCGGGGATGTTCTTCCCCAATCGGCCCGTCCGGCTCGCCAACAACCGCTTCGAGCAGTTTCAATTGGGGATCAAACGACACGCCTTCAAAATGCGCACGCAGATCGGGGTCGATCGGGCGACCGGCAAGATCGTCGGATTCGCCGCGGACCATGCGTTGGACGGCGGAGGCCTGGCCAATTTTTCGGCCCAAGTGGCGTCCGTCAGCGCTCTCGCCGCGCTCGGCATTTACTATGCCCCGAAGGTTGATCTGACGACGTATGCGTACCACTCGCGCGGCGTGACGGCCGGCTCGATGCGTTGTTACGGCACCATACAGACCATGACCGCGCTTGAAGTGCAGGTCGACGAGATCTGCACGGCCCTGCCGCTCGACCCGATCGAATTCCGTCGCCGCAATGCGCTCGCAGCCGGCAACCGGAACCTGGCGGGGAACACATACGTCGTGTCGATCCGCACGCCCGAAATCCTCGATAAGCTGGAGAAGCATCCGATCTGGGCGCAGCGCGCCGCGGAGAAAGCGCGTGGACAGCAGTCGGGAATTCTCGTCGGTACCGGCGTTGCGTGCGCCACCAAGAACTACGGCACCGGCGGTGACTCTTGCCTGGGATCCGTCGAAATCGCGGCCGACGGTCAGATTGCCATTTATTGCGACGGCGCTGAGATGGGCAACGGTCTCGGAACGGCGCTGGCCAATCGGGTCGCGGCGCATGTGGGCGGTGTCGCTGACGAAGTCGCGCTGATGCAAGTCGACACATTCGGTGCGCTCGATCTCGTGAGCTCCGGCGACCCCTTCACCATAGATCAGAAGACGCAGGACGCGGGGGCGCGCAATCCGCGTTGGGTGCCTACGATCAGTTCAGCGACCGCCGCCTCGACCGGCGCCCATGTCGGGACACACGCGGCAGCCGAGGCTGCGCGCGTCATCTTCCGCTTCGGCCTCTGGCCGGCAGCGCTCGAATTGTGGGGCATCGCGCCCAGAGATCCAAAGGCCGAGGACTGGGAGAAGGCACGGTGGAAAGACGGGCAACTGGTGATGCCGGGACTGACGCCACTTCCTTTGCAGGCAGTCGCCGCAAAGGCGCATGCGCGCAACGGCCTGACCGGCGCGATGGCGCACAGCTTCAACCGCTGGGCCTGGGCGCGCGCGACCTTCGCGGTCGGCGGACAGCCGTGGACGGCCGACATCGATGCGCTGGCTGTGCGCCGCGGCACGGGCAACTTTGTTCGCATCGATCGTTCCAACGTGAAGTTTCCGCCAGCAAGCCTCAACCAGAGCGGACCGACCTACACGACGCAGTGCGGCACGCTGGTGCGCATCGAGATCGACCGCGCAACCGGCGCGTTACGTATCGCAAAAGCATACAGCGTGTTGGAATGCGGGCAGGCGCTGGTTCCCGAGATCGTGCTGGGACAGGCGCAGGGCGGCTTCGCAATGGGCGTTGGTTACGCGTTGCTCGAGACGCTGCCGCTTTACGAGGATGGGCCTGGCAACGGGAAATGGAACCTCGGCCAATACCTCGTTGCGCGAGGCTCCGACCTGCCGCTCCATGATCTCGAGATCGAGATATTGCCGCCCGTCGATCCCGCGGAACATCCGAAGGGCATGGCAGAGGTCAACATGATCCCCGTGGTCCCGGCGCTCCTCAACGCCATCTTCGACGCGACGGGCCGACGCTTCCGGTCCCTTCCGGTGACCCAGTCCCTGCTCAAACAGGCCGCGCGCGAGGGATCGCCGAAATGACTTCGCTCACCGTCACCATCAACGGCCGCGTTCATGGCCCGCGCGACGTGCGCGACGATCTGACGATGAATGATTTCCTGCGCGAATATCTCGGCATGACCGGCACCAAATTTGGTTGCGGCGCCGCGCAGTGCCTGAGCTGCGCGATCATCATCGATAATCCCGACGGGACGAGCTACACGAGCCCGACCTGCATCGTCCCGGCCGCAAGCTTCAACGGCAAGTCGGTCCGCACGGTCGAAGGCCATGCGAAGGACGGCGAGCTTACGCCTCTGCAAAAGGCCTTCATCGTCCACTTCGCCTTCCAATGCGGCTATTGCACCGCGGGCTTCCTCAACGAGAGCCAGGTCCTGCTCGAGCGCCTGGCGAGGACGCCGATCGCGCGCGCCGATCTCGAGAAGACGATAGCCGAGGCGCTGGACGGCCACCTGTGCCGCTGCACCGGTTACGTCAAATATCACGAGGCGGTGCGCGAGGTGATCCTGGCGGATCCAACGCGATACCTCCGAAGCAGCTGAAGATGAAACTCGACTTGCAGATCCCGCTCCTCATCGTCGCCGTGGCGATTCCCGCGGCCGCGCTGACCGCCGAGGCGGTTTCGAACACTCCGTCCGACGGCCTCGCCAACATCGAGAGCTTTTCGTCGATCAGCGATCAGGAGGCGCGGTCGGCCGCCTATTTTACCGAGCTCGGCAAGGTCCTGACCTCCCCTCGCTGTCTCAATTGCCATCCTGCCGGCGACCGCCCGCGCCAGGGCGACATGGCGCGGCTGCATCAGCCGCCGGTCGAACGGGGCGCCGACGGCTTCGGCCTGCCGGCGCTGCGTTGTCCGATCTGTCATCAGGCGGCGAACTTCGGCACAGTGCCCGGAAACCCGATCTGGCATCTCGCGCCTCGCGAAATGGGCTGGGAAGGCAAGACGCTCCGCGAGATCTGCGCTCAGATTAAGGATCCCGCCCGCAACGGCAACCGGTCCCTGGAGACCCTCGTGGAACATATCGGCGAGGACCATCTGGTCGGGTGGGCGTGGGCGCCCGGCCCCGGGCGACAATCCGCGCCGGGCACGCAGAAGCAAGCCGGCGCGCTCGTCGAGGCCTGGGTGCAGACCGGGGCGGCGTGCCCGAAACCATAAGATTCAACGGGGGACCGTCATGCGCGCCTTTGGGATAGTTGTAAGCGGCGTCAGCGCGCTCCTGTCGCTTGCGCTTGCCATTGCGTCGCAGACGCCCGCCTGCGCCGGCGACATGCCGGATTATTTCAAGGAGATTGTCGGCGCCGAGACCGCGAGCCCGGCCGAGGTGAGCGCCAAGAACATCCTGGCGCTCAACGCGACCATGTTCGACCTCTACGGGAACGCGGCGCAGATTTTCAAGAAGAACATTCTGGCCGAGCACCCGGTCATCCTCGGGCTGTTTTCCGGCGCGGGCGGCCGGTTCATCCTCTATCGCCCCGGCATGGCGCCGCTCGAAGCGCCGTCGGTTCCGATCGTCTATCAGCTACTGAAGTCGGTCGGCCACAGCACGATGGCGCTGTCGGAAGTGGTCGTGCCCTACCTCGACAGCCCCAACGACTTGACGTGGCGCAGCCCGCTGGTCGCCTACCGAAGCCGCATGCAATCCGCTCTCGATGGTCTCGATGCGGCACCCATGCGCGACGACTGGAGGCCGATCAGCCGCGCCGTCCTCGAGAACAACATCGCGTTCATGGACGAGGCGCTGAAGGCGAATGTGATCTCGCCCGAGGCCATGCAGGAGTTCGCAAAGAAGCAGGGGCCATTGTTGAAGAAGAACATCACCTGGGCGGCTCAGACCCAAGTCGAGCACTGGATGGGCGTGATCGCCGGCTGGAAGGATATGCTCGGCGCCGACTGGGACAAGACCTATGCGGCGAGCAACACGATCTATGTCGCCCGCCAGAACAATGTCCTGTTCAGCGTGCTCGCCCAGTTCTTCCCGCCCGAGGCGATCAATGACCGGCTGATGCTGATCGAGACGATCTCCTTCACCACGACGCCGGACGACATGCTCGACTCGCTCACCCGCATCATCGCCGACCGGTCGGTGGGCGCGGCGTTCTTCGGCGACTACCATCTGATGGACTATGAATTGATGGGCGGCGACGCGCGCGAGGCCGTGATCGACGCGGACAAGAAGCGGAACATCCCCGTGAACCTGCCGCCGCAGGTTCCGTTCGGCTCACATCAATGGCCGACGCTGATCACGCCGGGACCGGGCGCCAAGAGCCTCGCGGACCTGCCGTGAGGCGAGCTGCCGGCGAGGTCGAAACGCCAGGCTCGCGGGCGAAGGCGGGGCCGATACGGGCGTCCCTCGCCATGCTGGCATTTTTCGTGGCCCCGCTCCTTCCTGCAGCGGCCGGGGCGCAGGAGGCGGCGGATCCCGTCACCGGCTTCGCCCGCGAGCCGATCCATCTGGCGTCCTGGCCCGGCGGCAAGAAGGTCGCCGTAGGTTTCGCGTTGTTCGTCGAAGAATTCGGCTTCGGCCAAGGCCCCGTGTATCGGCCGGATTTGGCGAGCCGCAATCCTGACCTCGTGAACGAAGCGTTTCGGCAGTATGGCATCGACCAGGGCGTCATCCGTGTCGGCAGGCTGTTCAAGGAACTGGATACACCGCTCACGATCGTCTTGAACGCCGAGTTCCCTGGCAGGTATCCGTCGGTGTGGAAGGAGTTCCGAGCGTCCCAGCCGGATGCGCCGATCGTCGCCCATGGGATGAACAACACCAGCCGCATGCTCCCTCTCGGGCGGGGGCTCGCCGAGCAAAAGGCCTACATCCGCCAGACCCTCGACATGATCGCCGATGCGACCGGCTCAAGGCCGCTCGGCTGGTCGAGCCCGAGCGTCTACTCGAACGGCGACACGCCTGAGGCCGTCGCCGCGGAAGGCGTTGCTTACACGCTCGACCAGATGGATTCCGACATCGTCCAGCGCCTCAAGACGCCGGAGGGCCTCCTCATGCTGCTGCCCTATCCGGTGGTCACCGTCGACATGGGCCAGGAGCTCGCGCGGATGCAGGGGCCGAGGGAGATCGAGGCGCTGTGGCTCGACTATGTTCTAGAACTCGCCGCCGAGGCCCGCGCCGAACCGACCCGGGAAGCCACGGCGGTCGTGATCGGAATCCACCCCTTTGTGGTCGGAACGCCTGATGGGGCCGCCGCCATGCGCCGTGTTCTCCTGCGCCTTAAGCAGGAAGACCTCGTGTGGCTCACCGACACGGACGCAATGCGCAAGGCCGCGGGCATGAATTGAAGTTTCACGACACGTTCCTTTCCATGAAGCTTGGACCAGCGGCCCGCTGCCTTCGCGGTCTTTCGCGAGGAAAGGATATGTTCCAAGCTCACGCCCGCAACGTTCGCGTTTTGACGAAATCGTGGTCCCGAAGCATGGCAAAGCTTCTGCCGGCGCAATGCTGTCTCCGGAAATCTCCGGTCGCAGCAACGTTGCTCGGTTGGCTCGCCGCCTCGGTCTTCGCCGAATCGCCTGCGGCCGCCCAGGACGCGCTGCAGGGCATAGCGGGCAACCCGGGCGCGCTGGATGTTGAGCCCGGCACAGGGGAGCTGGGGCGGCTCATCGGTTTCGGCCCCGATAGCGGCGTCAGGCTCGGCGGCGTGCTTGTCAGCAACGGAAACTACCTCGCCTCCGGCGGCAACAGTCCCGGCGTGGCAAGCTTCAACAATCTGTTGGTGACCGGTCTCGACGCGGATCTCGAAAAACTCATCCACATTCCTGGCGCGACTGTCGGCGCATCGCTGCTCCAATTCGACGGCCAGCCGACCAATCAGCAAGCTGGCGTGGTGACCGGTTACAACAGCTTGCCGGGCACGCCGCCACTCGACCGCACCGAATTTTACGAGCTCTGGTGGCGGCAATCCCTGTTCTCGGACGCCGTCGTTGTGCGGTTCGGAAAGCTCGTTCCCACTAACGATTTCGACAATGTCGTACGTCCTGTTCCCGTACAGGATCCGTCGCTGAATATTCCTGCAGTCAGCGGACTCCTCTACACGCCGATCTTTGTGAATCCGACAATTCTCGGCTTTCAGCCCGGGTACTACAACTCGGCCTATGGCGTGACCGCCACCCTGGCGCCAAGCAAGAGCTGGTATCTCTCTCTCGGGACTTACGACGGCAATGGAGCTCGCGGTGTGCAGACCGGTCTGGAGACACTCCCGACCTTCAACGGCTATCGCTTCCAGATTGGCGAGATTGGCGGCGCTTGGCTGCTCGGTGCTCAGGGCCTCCCCGGCTCGTTCGCGGTCGGGGCTTGGGACCAAACCGGACAGCTCATCCTGAAAGGGTACCCAACGGGATTTATTGCGCAGGACGGGGCCCAGGGCGTCTACATGTTCGCATCGCAACGTCTGTGGAGGGGCCCCGAAGGCGACGGCGTCTCCGGCTTCATTCAGTTCGGCGCAAACGACTCGCGGACGACCCTGTTCGCAAACCGCTATTTCGGGTTGGGGTTTACTGGATTTGGCCTCATCCCGGGCAGGCCAGGCGATTCGCTCGGCGCGGGACTCGCCTGGTCGGAACTGAACCAGAATCGCTCGTACCGCGGCGATGAGGTAATCCTCCAAGCCTACTATCAGATCCAGGTGAAGAGCGCATTCTATCTGGAACCAGCCTTGACGCTATCGACTCCCGGCGAAAGGAGCGCTGCTCAACCCACGCTCGCGTTCACTCTGCAATCGACGATCCTTTTCTGATGAGAACACTTGTCGCAATGAGAAAGCTTTCCCACAGTCAATGAATGACTCTACTGGCGCGACCGAGCCTTCAGCCAAAGTCCGCTTTCTCGCGCTTCCCGCGCCTTCACAGAGCCGATCTTGAAGGGCAGCAAAGGGTCGAAATTACCCGTTCGCCGAACCGTCCGGCAACGTCCGCTATTTGCGCACAGCGGACGGCCGGTGCCGATTGTTGCCGACGAACAGGAACGGCGTGACGCGCTCCGGAGCGGCCGTTGAGGATGAAAATGGGCCTCGAGAACGCGCCTAAAGCCACGCCGCGGTCGCCCACCACGCGAAGGCCCAGGCCGCGCCGACGCACCAGCCTCCGAGAACGTCGGTCGGGTAGTGAACCCCGAGATAGACGCGGCTCATCCCGATCAACACGGTCAGAAACGCCGCGAGCGCCATGACGTAGGCGCTGATTTTGACCGAGGGCTGGCTGCGCGCGAGAAGGGCGCCAATCGTCAGATAGGCGATCGCGGACAAGGAGGCGTGGCCGCTCGGGAAGCTTGCGGTGAAGACGCGGGCGGCGTGAAACACCGAATCCGGACGCGGGCGCGCGAACGCCAGCTTCAGGGCGTCGTTCAGCGCCATGCCGCCGAACACGGCGACCGACAATCCAGAGGGCCTCCGCGCGCCCTCGCGACAGGAGAAGGTAGCCGACAACTGCCAGAAGTCATGATCGTCACGACGACGATGCTGCCGAGGCTTGTGACGTCTCGGGCGGCTTCCTGAAGCCAGGGCGGCCCCAAGGGCTCGCCGGGATTCGCCGGATTGCGCAACGCAAGGACGACCCGTCGATCGAAGGCCATGGTTTCACCTCCCGCAACCAGCTCGGCGACGAAGCCGAACCCGAAGAGCAGAAGCGCCGCCGCAAGGATTGAAATGAGCGCAGCCGTGCGGCGTCCGATCAAGTCCTGTCGCATCCGCAGCGCCATCGTCAGTCTGTTCTCTGCGCCGCCGGATCGGAATTCCTCGAGAGCCCCCCGTCTACGGCGCGTCGGGGTCCTCGCGCGGGAACCATCGCCGACCATGGGATTCCGGTCAAACGGAACCATCAGGATGAGAAAAGAGCGCGCTATCGCCGAGACGAATGGGCAGCGCGCGGGGGCGACACTCGACGCGAAAACGCCTTACGAGCATCGGTTCGCCGTCGAGATTAATGTTGAGGTCGTCCGCCGTCTCGACCTCGATCCAGGAACTTCGGGCGGTCGCCATTTCGGCGCGCAGGGCGGCCGCGCCTTCGCGCATAAGCCGGGAAAAAGCGTCGAGACGGGCCGCCCGGGCGAGGTCGGGCAGGATCGTCAGGTCCAGGAGGCCGTCGTCGATCAGCGCGTTCGGGCAGAGCGGCACGCCGCCGCCGGCCTGCCGGCCATTGCCGATCGCGAGCGCGATAAACGTGCCCTCCCAGGAAAAGCCCTCGGCGCGAAAGACGCCGCGGTTCGCCGAAAGCTCGGCGAAGCGCGAGATGCCGGTGATGGCGTAGGCCAGCCCGCCGAGGCGCCGCTTGAGCTCGGGGTCTGTCTCGACGGTGACGCGCGAGCCGAAGCCGCCCGAGACGAGATTGACGAACGGCCTGGCGTCGACGAGACCGAGATCGATCGCGCGCGGCGGCGCGCTCGCGGCGATCCGCAGCGCTGCGGTCAGGTCGTCGACCGGCACGCCGGCCGCATGCGCAAAGTCGTTGGCGGTGCCTAAGGGAAGAACGCCGAGCGCTCTACCTGCAGGCAATCCGGCCGCGTAGGCCGCCGCGAACACCTCGTTGATCGTCCCGTCGCCGCCGCCCGCGACGATGCAGTCAAGGCCCTCGTTCCGCGCCTCGGCGACGGCTTCGGCCGTCAATCGCGCCGCATCCCCCGGCTCCCATGTGACGCGGACCTCGATAAGATGGCCGTCCCGCCGGAGCGCCTGGACCGCCTTTCGGACGCGGGCGTCGCCGGCCGCCTTGCCGTGCAGAATGATCCGGACGGTCGCCAAGGACCGGACCTCCCTTCGAAGCGCCTGCCCGCGTCTGACATGGAACTCTCGGCCTGTTCAAGTTGGACGCCGGTATTCCACCGGCGTCGCGGTCAAGAAACGCTGTGAGGCAGGAGCCGCTCTGCCTCCGCGACCATCCGCTAACCTTTCAGGTGTGCACTTTCACGCGCGAAATGCGATCTTCCGAGGCGACCATCAAGGGATTTTGGGCAGCCAAGGGCGTCAATGAGTATCGAGCGCCTCGGAACATCCAATCAGCGACGCGCTGTCGCAATGGAATCCTGGACGTCTCGACAACGTCACGCGCGGCCATGGCCATCATCACGATCGCCACCCCGGACGTAAGCAGATTGACCCCGGCGAGCAGACCCAGCGTCCACGCGGCGCTCAGCGGCCAGGCGGCTACGATGATCGCAACCAGAATAAGATCGCAGACACCGCTCGCCAGCATCCAACCCCACGCGCTTGGCATTGCCTTGCGATAGGCGATCGACGTGATGACCTGAAACAGCCCCTCGGCGAAGAAAAACGCCGTCAGAGCACTGGCTTCTTCATTTTGCAGTTCTTTTGCAGTTTTTGCAGTTTCGAGTTCCTCGACTCTTTTAACAGCTGCTGCACCCCATTCAAGCATCAGGTCGACGAAGGCGTCTTGGGTGAGGCGTGAGCGGGTTCATCGCGTAGACGCCGCGCAAGAACTGCCACTGATCGCCGGACAGCTCGATCCATTTGCCGCCATGCGCCGCGACAGCGCCCTGCGGCAACGACGCGTCGACGCAGCGGGTCGATGCCGTCACCTGCGGCGCTGGCTTCGGCGGACCAGAACGTCGACGGCGACTTCAAGAGCTTCTTGATCAGCGACACCGGACGCGGCGTCGTGGTGACGATGCCTCGTGGGTTTGCGCCCTCACGCATGCCGAACAGCATATTCGACCATCCCAGCTCAGCGCGCTTGGCCTTCGCCAGCTCATCCCACCAGAACCATTCGGCCAGTCGAGCTGACCGCAACCGATGCCAGGGTGAAACTTCGGCCTGAACGATGGTGAGCCGACATGGAGAACTTGATCGGGCGAGCGGCCGTCCGAGCCAGGAGGGCAGGGGCGACGCAGCGCGCCCAGGAGGAAGAGGTCGATGCGTTCGATGAGGAGGGGCTCGCGTCATACGAAAACACAGACGATGTTCCGCTCGCGGGCCCCCTTGCCGGGCTCGAGGCGATCAGCCAACGCACGAAGCGCCTTCTGTCCGAGTTGGCCGCGCGGCCGCCGGAAAGTCGCGATCCGATGGTCTATGATCTCGACTGGGACGAGAAAGCGCGCATGGCGTCGTGGCGCAAGGCCGTCGGGAGCACGCAGAATATGCCGTCGTTGCTCGCCGCCGCGATCGCCCTCCTCGCATGGGAAGAGATCGACCCGTTGCAACACAAAGCCTGGCTGGGCAGGCTCCTGGTCGGCGCAATTCTCCGGGGTCGTTCTCGAACCCCGTCGCATCTCGTTTGCGTTAACGCGGGTCTTCGCGCGATCGCGCGTGATCGCCGGCGTGCGCGAGACTCGACGACCAAGCTCGTGGCCCTTCTCGACGGTTTCGCGGAGGCGGCGAAGTGGGGGATGAAAGAGCATGACCGATGGCTGCTCGCCCGCAGTCAGCTCGACCGGAAACTGGTCGGCCGGCGTTCGAACTCGAGCCTGCCCGCGCTTGCGGATCTCGTGGTCGCCCGGCCAATCTTATCCGCCGGCCTAATTGCCCGGGAGCTCAAAGTGACCCCGCGCGCCGCCCAAGATCTCGTGGCCGAGCTCGATCTGAGAGAGATGACGGGCAGGGGGCGATATCGCGCCTGGGGAATATTGTGAGTGCTGCGGGAACCGCCCACAATTGACAAGATGGTTACGCAGATAAGTCGATAACCGCACATCGCTTTCCGTCAGCGCGTCGGTCGAAATGACGCGGGATTTGTTGCGGATACGCTACCCCTAATCTGCCCGCTCTTCCGCCTTGCGATCACCGCATGTTCGAGGCCCGCGAAGCCGAGCAGCATCATCGCCCATGTCGAGTGCTGCGTCGATCGGCAGCGTGCAGACCCCGCTCCGCTGATATTGGCGCGCGCAGAATGGATCAATATAAGTTGATTTCATTTTCAAAATCCTGCGCTCCCAATTCTATCTGCAGTATGCGCTCACCGCCGAGCGAGGTAAACGTATATTCCTTGTTTATGTATTTCTTAGACGCAAGTAGTGTGATGACGGCAATGTCTATGAGTACTGAATCGTCAATTTGCTTTTCAACAATATGTTCTACCCCACGCGCCAGATCTGCCCTATCTACTTTAATCGTTATGCGATGAAATTTATCAGCTGCCTCAAGAAGGATGCCATCGTCTGACACTGCTACTAGCTTTGGAGGAGTGAAGCCGAGTTTCAAAGCTGGCAGGAGCGCCTCCGAATACCAGGGCGCAATCCGCACTCCCGGCCCTCCGCTTTGGTCACGTGCAATAAGAATAATACCTAACCTTTCTAACGCCGATTTGATTGTCTGGACCGTACGCTGACGCAAGGGTTCATCCTGCTCAAGACGCGTGATCGTATTTGTGGATACGTTCGCGGCCTGAGCCAACTCCCTTACGCCGAGCTTAAGGGCTGCGCGGGCCATTCGGCATTGACTGGACGTAATTTCGACCCAGTGCTCGATGAATGAGGTTTTTGTTTCCATTTCGCTACCTTGTAATCATTTTTCCTTGACGATTTCCCTCTCGCTCGCTATAAGAGGGAACATTGTATCGAATTCGATGCAATGACGCAATCCCAAGGTGGACTAATGGCTGAGGCATCGATCGCACCCTCGTTCCAGCGACCCGTCGGTGATCAGAATAGCGGCCCGCGAGGTCTTCGGTGAAATATTTGCGAGCACCAAAGATCGATGAGCTCCAATCCAAGGCGCTCCCGGGCAATCGAAATCGCAAGGCGTGCCACGTGAGGAAGCGCCCAGCTTCGGCTGATCGAGCGCGGTAACGCCTGCAGATACCCGGCCATGAACGACGTCGCTGATAACTCTGTCATCGGACCAAGGCGTCGCCCCAGGCCTCGCCGGCCGCTCAATAGCATTGACGGCGACGGCGGCGCCGACGCCAACGGCGCGCTGATGCGCGGGCTTAAGCCATGACCGCGCGGGGCAGCAGGGAATGGGTGCGGGCGGCCGCCGACCGCGCCGAACGAACACGCAGGGCGTCCCAGGCTGCGCGGCGCCCCACCATGAGCACCGACGAAGAGCCCAAGGATGCGTCATCGCCAGCCGCTTCCGGCGAGGGCGGTGGCATGGCCGAAATGAGCGACGAGGACTTCCAGCCGACGTTGGCCGAGGGCGGCGAGGCGGCAATGGAGGCGCTCGTCGAAAAGGCCAAGACGGCGCCAGGTTCGGTGTTTGAAGCCGAGACGGTCCGCGCGCTTGCCCAACTGGCCAAGGCCCATTTACCGAAGTGGATCAACTTGCGGGCACGGCTGAAGAGCGCGGCCCGCGACGTCCCGATCGCTGAGCTGGACAGGCGCGTGAGACCGAGCGGCCCCGACGCGAGTGATGGCGACGACGGGCTTCCTGGCCGGGCGCTCAAATACGACGAGATTGAACCATGGGACGAGCTCGTCGACGGCGCACAGCTGCTCACGGAAATTGCGACGGCCATCGAAAGCTACGTCGTCATGGGCGCGCATCAGCGCGACGCTGCGGCGCTGTGGGTTGTCTTTGCGCACGCGCAGGATTTTTTCGTCTATGCGCCGCTGCTCATCGTCCTTTCGCCGATAAGACGCTGCGGCAAAACCAAGCTGCAGGAAATGTTGGCGCGGCTGTCGCCGCGGCCGCAGAGCATGAGTGGCATAACGGCCGCTGCGCTCGCTCGCCTTGTCGAGAAAGACCGTCCTACGGTATTCATCGACGAATTTGACGCCATCGCCAACGGCAATCGGGAATTGAGCGAGAGCCTGCGTGGCCAGTTGAATTCGTCTTTCAACAAAAGCAGCGCCCATATCTTGAAGAGCGTCCCGCTTCCCGGCGGCTGGGAGGTGCGCAGATTCTCGACCTGGGCACCGACTTGCGTCGCAGGAATTGGTCAGGTTCCCAATACGGTGGCGGACCGAAGCGTCATCATCCGGCTGACGCGGAAGCTGGGCATGCAATCGGTGAAGCGGCTGAGTGCCAGGGACGGCGGCGAATTGCACTTGCTCGCCCGTAAGATCGCGCGCTTCGTCGCCGACAACGAACGCCGATTGCGGCGCGACGAGCCGGACGTTCCGAATGAGCTCAACGACCGCGCTCGGGATGCCTGGGAGCCGCTGATCACGATTGCCGACATCGCCGGCGGCGAGTGGCCCGAACGCGCCAGGAAGGCTGCGACAACCCTGGCCGGCATAAACGAAATCGAGGCCGCCGAAGGCGACGTCCGGCAGACTCTGCTTTCTGACATCCGCGCCATATTCGCGCGCGAATTCCCGAAAGTGCATCCGGATCACGAGGAAGGGTATGGCCCCAGGCTCGCGACGAAGCGGCTGCTCGAAAAGCTTCACGGGCTCGAAGAGCGGAACTGGAACGCGTGGGGTCGGGCGCGAAAGCCGATGACCGACGTGGCGCTCGCCGGCCTGCTGAAAGGCTACGAAATACGCTCGGGGACAGTCCGTCTCGAGGACGGCTCCACGCCCAAGGGGTACTACTCGCGGTCGTTTGAGGAGGCGTTCGAGCGCTATTTGCCGCCGACTTCCTCCTCTCCTCGCTCGTCAAGCCGCCACGCCGCCACGCCGCCCGGAGAACCTAAGGAAAGCAAGGGTTTTGCGGCCGCCACAAGTGAGTTTTGTGGCGGCTCAGAAAATGGCGGAAACCGGTGCAATTCCGCGGTTTGTGGCGACGTGGCGGCTCAAAGGCTGAGCGAAGTCGAGAGTGATGATGAATACAGCAGCGTCCCGCCCGATCCGGAAGGCGACGACGAGGACGTTATCTGGCGAGATCTCGTGAGGAATAAGTGAGCGCGCTTGAAACTCATGGTAGGCGTCACAGGCGCGTCTGCCCCAGCCAGCCGGCGACATCTTGCAGCTGCGATCAGCCAGGACGTAGCCGCGGCCGTCGACGCCCCTGGCGCACACCACGATGCCGATGGCGGCGCTCGCCTCGTCCTTCATGTTGCGCGCGCCGGAAGGGTCGACCGCGACAATCACCAGGCTGAAGTCGGGCAAAACTCGAGTTTCGCGTGCGGCGTCAATCATCGCCCGCGTCCACAGCGCGCCTGGGAGATCGTCAACCAGCTCGGCATTGATCTCTTGCCGGCCGACTCGAGTCCCTTCGAGCGGCTGGATCACCTCTCGGTAGAAGACCTCGCTCAGCTTCGACTGGTTGTCCCAGGTCGAGCCCGTCGTGCAGAACGTCGACGGCGACTTCAAGAGCTTCTTGATCAGCGACACCGGCCGCGGCGTCGTGGTGACGATCCCTCGAGGGTTGTGGCCCTCCCGCATGCCGAACAGCATATTCGACCACCCCAGCTCGGCGCGCTTGGCCTTCGCCAGCTCGTCCCACCAGAAGAATGAGCCGGATGCGCCACGCGTCGATTCCGGGTCCTCGGCGGAGAACAGGAGAGCCCTGCAGCCGTTTGGCCAGTCGAGCTGACCGCAACCGATGCCAGGGTGAAACTTCGGCCTGAACGATGGTGAGCCGACATGGAGAAAGCCGCTCGGGCCCTCAACAGAGAACCGCCTCAAGTCCGCGGCCGTGTCGGCCACGATGCTCATGGTGGCCGGCGCTCCAGGCGGCGCGATCAGCGGCGTGGACCCGCTCACCATCCTGGCGATGTTCTCGATCGCAGTGCGACGCGGGATCAGGGGCGCATGCGGCTGTTCAGGCCGTAAAGAATCCGGCCGGGTCGCCCCGGACGGCTTCTGCCTGACCCTGTGCCCGGCGCCTCAGCGGCATGCGCCTGTCGGGCTTCCGGCGCTTCAGGCCGGCGCGCCCGCCGGGGCGTTGCCGGAACGCGCGCCCGGGGCGGCGGCGGCATGAGGACCGGCACGCCGCGCATCGGCAGGGTTCTCCGCTTCCCCTTGCCGAGCTTGGCCCTCTCGGCCCTCCCTTCGCGGCCTGCCTGCACCGTCGCGGCCCTCGCCTTGACGTCTTCGCGCATTTGCAGCCAGCGCGCACGCTTTCCCTGCGCCTTCGGCGAATGGCCGACCGTTTTCGGCGGACCCCAAGATGACGACGGCCTTGTTGGACCGCCTCACTCACCACTGCGACATCGTCGAGACCGGCAACGAGAGCTGGCGCTTCAAGAACCGCGCCTGAACGGCCGACATCCGAGCCTCACGAACCCGCGCTCGCCCCGGCTGCGCAACCCCGACCAGATGTGTCGGCGCGCGTGGAGCGCCGGGACGGGATAGACGGTGGCATTTAAGGCGCTTGATCTAAACCAAAAATTTCTCTTGCGCTAGAAGATCTGCGATCCTCATCCGATGCGATTCTTAGACGATGGGCCGGACATTCCGGAATCCCTGATACGGGAGCACTTGGCCGGCAACGTTGTGTTCGTCGTGGGCGCTGGGTTGTCCCTCAACGCCGGGTTCCCGCTCTTCAAGGGGCTAGTCGAGGACGTCTACACCGGGCTCAGGCTCGATTTCCCGACTGTACGACGCGATGACCACCCCGGGGAGGCTGAGGCCTGCGATCAAGGCCAATGGGACCGAGTCCTCGGAATGCTGGAAGCGAGGCTGGGCGACCTGAATCCCGTGCGTCCGCACCACCAAGGCCTTGTACGGGCGGCGGTGGCAGTGCGGCTTAAGTCGCATGGTCGGGACACCTCATCGCACCAGGTTCTCCTGCGCCTGAGCGCGGATGGACACGGGCGCCCGCGGGTGGTGACCACCAACTTCGACACACTTTTCGAAATGGCTTGGACCGCCGCGAGTGCGACCCCGCTCCGTAGCGTCGCCGGCGCCGGCATACCTGCGGTCGGCTCATATGAGTTCTCCGGTGTAATGCACCTGCACGGACGCCTTCCGGACCCTGACGTTCCGACTGAGGGGTCCGATCTGATCCTGACAAGCGGGGATTTCGGCGAGGCCTATCTACGGTCCGGATGGGCCGCGCGTTTCGTCTACGACCTCCTGAGACGGTACACCGTCGTCTTCGTCGGCTATTCGGCTGACGACCCTCCCATGCGGTACATGCTGGAGGCCGCGCACGCCGGGCGATATCGCTTCCCCGACATCAAGAGCGCGTACGCCTTCGCCGGCGCCGAGCCCGGACGGGAGGCAGAAGCCGTCGACAAATGGAACGGCAAGGGGCTCAAGGCCCTGCTCTACCGAGTCGGCGCAGGCCACGACCATGGCGCATTGCACCGCACCCTCCAGGCATGGGCCGCATGCTATGAGGATACCACGGGCTGGTCATCGAACGAAATCCGGGTGCGCACGGCCCTGTCCTACGAAGCGTCTCCCCCCGACGACAGGAATAAGGTCAAGTTCCTGGTCCAGACAATGTCCGACGCCGTCACGCTGTCCCAGCACGCGCTTGCAGCGGGGCACGTCGACTGGGTTCGCAGCTTCCTCGACGCTTATGCCGAGAACAACCAGGCGATGGCGATGCCTGCACTGGCGCAGCAGTTGGGGGTGTGGTTTGAGGCGAGAGCGGAAAACGCCGACGCCATCCGCTGGCTGCTCGAAGCCAAGAACGAAACACTGCGCGGGATCGTGGCCGAGGTGATGGCTTGGCGCGCGCGCCAGGGAACCCTCGCTCCGCCCTTCGACGTCTTCTGGCGGTCCTTCGTTGCATGCACCGATCCGCCGGCTTCTCTGAAACTCAGGGCGATGCCAGGAAACTGGTCGCGGCGTGACGGCTTCTCTCCAATGGGCGTGGGGCTGGCAGTCGAAACGGTCTGCCCCCGTCTGACCCTTAGCGTGCCGCTTCGGGTCCTTCCGCCACCTGGCGCGACTCTCGACATTGCCGACCTCTGCCGCGCGGAACTTCGTTGCCGCGATCAAAACACCGTCCGGGGAATACTCGCCGCAATTCCCGACCTCGTCAGCCGCAAGCGGCTGCTGGAAGCCGCCGATCACGCGCTGGTCGATGTCTTCGAACGGGCCAAGCCTCTCGCGGTGTTCGATGGATACGGGCGTTCGTACCGCGACCCGAATTACGTGCATGATCCGGACGCTATCGACAGCCGAGAGTTCCTCGGCGAGCCAGTCGGCCAGGGATCGGGATGGAAACGTCGCGCACCCGATTCGCTGGACTCCATCTTCGCGCCGATCACCCGGTTATTGACGTCATGCTGGGCTGGCGTCGCCAAGCAGGATCCGATGTTCGCGGAGGGCATCGGAAAAGTCTGGTTGGCCAGAGACTTCTACATTTTCCGCCGAATGGCAGTCTGGGCCGCGACGGTTGCGCCGGGGCTGTTGGCGACTAACGTCGAACGGATCCTGACCACCATGGGGCGAGACGAATTTTGGGGCCCCGGGCTCAACGCCGAGTTCGCCCGCTTCTGGTGCTCGCGCTGGTCCGTCATGAATCCGTCCGCCCGTAACGCGATTGAGAGCAATATTCTGGCGGGCCCCGAGGGCGGCAAAGGGGACGCCGAAGGCTTCCGCGACCGCACCATCTACCGTGAGATGATCAGGATCGTCTCCTGGGACGGGAACGTGCTTTCCGATCGGGCGGCCAGCGATCGGGCGGCGATTGCTTCCCGGATTGCAGGACTGCCAGAACGGCTCGGCGTTACGGAGAGATTGGTATCCTCGTCGTGGAGCGGAATGGGCCGTTTCGGCGACACGAGTTCGGTTCAAGGCGTGCCCCCGGATAGCCTTCTCGAAAGGGTGCAGGCTATCGAGGAGAGCGATCCATTCAACCAGGGCGAGCTATGGCAAAAGCTCTGCGAGGAGGATCCGTCAAGGGCGTTCGAAGCCCTGGAAGATGCCGCCAGGACCGGTGAGTGGCCTCAAATGCGCTGGGCCTCGTTCCTCGGTTTCGGCGCGCTATCTACGGATCCGCCGGGACCGGACGTGGCCAACCTTCTCGATCGGATCGGGCAGATGCCCGACGACGTGATGAGGGAAATCCTGCCGTACTTGACCTCCTGCGTGCGCGACATCGCGGAACGGGGCGCATCCGGCGACGTGCGAGAGCGGTTGCTCGCACTATACGACCGGCTGACGGACCTGGTCGCCCTGACGCCAGCGGATGCGGACGATGGCTCCGACGTGATGTTCAAGGCGCTGAACGGGCCAGCCGGCCAGATCGCGTCAGGACTACTGTCCCTTTTGTTTGAGTCGACGAGTGGCGACGCAGAGGTGCTGCGGCGGCTGGACGCGCTGTTCTCTCTGCCGGGTCGTCCACGCCTATTCGCCTTGGCAATGTTGGTTCGGAATCTGACACATCTCTGCGTCCGCGAACGCTTGTGGGTAAACGACCGGCTGCTTCCGGCCATGACCGATGGTTCGCCCGACTCCGTGCGCCTCCTCGGGCTGTGGGCCCAACATGACGGGAATGTCGACCCGCTGCTCTTTCCGGCCCTGCGCGACCCGTTGGAACTGGCGCTGGTCTCAACGGAGGTCGACGAGGAGTCAAGGAAAGCACTCACGACGGTTGTCACCCGCGTCGCATTTCTCGTTCTTGCGGGCGACACAGACATCGGGGTAACCAGGACCGACGTCCGGCGAATGCTGACGCGATGCCGCGGAGAGGCCCTCGGCCACGCCGCCTGGCTGATCGCGCATCAAGTCGCGCCCCAGGACGACGCGTGGAACCGTTGGGTGAAACCGTTCTTCGAGGAATTCTGGCCAATCGACGCGGAGACGCGCGGACCCGAGGTTACCCGGCACGTAGCAATGATTCCGGCCGCGTGCGGCGACCATTTCCCGGCCGCGGTGGAGGCGCTTTCTCGGTTCATCGTCGCGGCCCGGACCGACAGCGTCTTCTTCGGGCTCGGTCTCGACGGCGATGCCAGGGCGCTCATCGAGCGATTCCCGGACGCCGCGCTTCAGATCGCAGAGGAGGCGATCGACCCGGAAAGTTACGTTCCCTACGATCTGCCGGAATTTCTAGACGCCATCGCCGAAGCGGATCCGGCGCAGAGTAGGCACTGGCGATATCGTCGGCTAAAGGCTTATGTCAGGGGCCGTTAGATCTAACGGGGACCGACGCGTTGCGGGATCGATGCATCTAGGAAAAGCCCGCGATCCTGGATAAATCCTGCGCACTTGGCTCTCTCTTCCTCTTGCTCATCCTTCCGGGAGGCCGACGCTCCTCATGATCTCGTAGATTTGTTTCCGCCTGTTCAGAAAAATAGTGTTATCGCTCGGCGCGTCCGCGCGATAGCGGCGAATGGTGAATGTGGGATCGATGGAAAGCCCCTGCCTTGCTTCAAGAAGGGCTTCATCGAGGCGGCTCAATTCCGCAAAGGCGACGGCACGGTAGAAATGCGCGGCCGCGAAAATTCGATTCGCCTCAATCGCGCGGCGCAATTCTCCGACAGCCTCTTCATGCTTGGCAAGAAAGACTTTTGTCGACCCGTTCATAGTCCGCCAAAGATAGACAGCCGTATCCCGAGGGCTTAGCCGCAGGGCTTCCTCGATGTGAGCCGCAGTTTCTTCTCCACGGCCAACAAAGTTATGGGCCAGTCCGATATATGCATGGGCGGCCGCGACATTGCGGTCAATCGCGAGCGCTCGCTCAAGTTCAGGAATGCCTTGCGCGGCGCGATTGGTGTACATCTGGACGGCTCCCAAACACAGGTGCGCCAGAGCGTTCTCGGGCGCGATCGAGAGCGCCCTAAACGCGAGCTTTTCCGCAGCCGCCATGTGGGTCGCTCGATCATCGGTCATGTGATGGCCGGCGGTCGCGCTGTGCGTGAGGGCAGCGCCGACGATCGCATCGACGTTCCCCGGATCGAGCGCCAGAGCGCGCTCGAAAAGCAACCGAGCTTCCGAGAGATTGTCTGGGCTAAACCCTTTGTTGTAGGCGCTCATTCCCCGAAAATAGAGATCCATGGAATCCGGACTCGGCGCACGTTCAGCGCGGCGCGCCTCGGCCATGATGAGTTGGGCGTTAAGTGCGTTCGCGAGGCGAGCGACGATTTCATCCTGCATGTCGAACAGGTCCGCGACTGTCTTGTCGAACCGCTCCGCCCACAAATGATTGCCGCTGTCGGCGTCGATCAGCTGGACGTTCACGCGGATGCGATCTGCCGAGCGCTGGACGCTGCCTTCCAGCACGTAGCGAACGTTGAGTTCCCGCCCGATCTGTTTGAGATCGACCGCCTTCCCCCTGTAACTGAAGGCGGTGTTTCGCCCGATCACCCGCATCCCGCTCATCTGCGAAAGGTCCGTCGTCAGGCTCTCGGTGACGCCGTCGACGAAATAGTCCTGCTCAGGATCCCGCACGAGATTGGCAAAGGGAAGAACCATCATCGAAAGGCGCGCTGGGCGCGGTGTTTCGGTTGGGGACGCCGCCGACGCCGCAGAGGCCGGCGGCCCCACTTCGAGCGAATAAACCCGGATCGGCTCTGCGATGTTCTTGAGTTGCGTTGCACCGAGGTCGTTCACCTTCAGATCGAGCCGCGACTTGACTTGGCGGTAAGCGTCCTCCGAGAGGCAGATCGACCCCGGCTTGGAAATCCCCTCAAGCCGCGCCGCAATATTGACCCCGTCGCCCATGAGGTCGCTGTCGCTCTCCTCGAATCCGAAACTCGATGCGCTTGTCGGGCGGCACCCCGGCATTGCGCTCGACCATCGCTCGTTGGATTTCAATGGCGCAATTCACTGCGTCGACGACGCTCCGGAACTCGACAATCGCGCCGTCGCCAGTGCGCTTGACCACCCGGCCGTGATGCACCGCGATGGTCGGATCGATCAGGTCGCTTCGGAGTGCCCGCAGCCGCGCCAGAATCCGGTCCTCGTCGGCTCCGGCAAGCCGCGAATAGCCGACGACGTCGGACACCAAGATCGCGGCCAGTTTTCGGGTTTCGCCCACGGCGCTATGCCGCCGCGACCGTGTCAGCCGTTTCGGGTCGTCCGGGCAAAGCCTCTGGGGGGCATCGCAAAGACGCGAGAGGAATGTTGATCATTGGCTTGAGCATGGCCGTGCTTCCATGCTGCGCTGAGGAGGACGTGGAAGCAGGGAGTGCAGGTCCTGCGTGTCGGCTCGCGAAGCCTATCCACGCTGGGTCGAGCATATCACCGTCGCTCAGGGAGGGAATAGAGGATGGGCCGATCTTGATCATGCGTTGACGGCGACGTTTCGCTATTTCGTCGGCTTCCACTCTCGGGCCATCTGCTGCGCCTCGGCGATCTGAGCGGGGGTCATACGGGTTGCAACAAGGTCGCGCCACTTAACCGAATCTCGAACCGAGGCGTCCGATGCGCCTGCGGCTGCAATGTTGAACCACATATGAACGCGAACATAGTCCTGCGGCACGCCGTGGCCGTTGGCGTACATCAAGCCGAGGCCGAGCTGCGCGCGGCCGTTCCCCTGATCGGCGGCCTTGCGATACCAGATGAGGGCCTGCGCGTAGTCCTGCGACACGCCGTGGCCGTTGACGTACATCAAGCCGACGATGGTCTGCGCGTCGGCGTCCCCCTGCTCGGCGGCCTTGCGGTACCAGACCACGGCCTGCGCGTAGTCCTGCGGCACGCCTTGGCCGTTGGCGTACATCACGCCGAGGCCGAGCTGCGCGAGGGCGTTCCCTTGCTCGGCCAACGGACGCAAAATCTGCAGTTCCGTCGCGTAGTCGCCTTTCTGATCGGCGGCTTGGGCGTCCTCAAACGGTCCCGCCCTTGCTACGCCGAACAGGGCGAGCGCGAGAACGCCGCCAGCAATGAGAGTGTTGATCAGCCATTCCACGGTTCGGCGGTTCAGGTTGGGGAACGCCGTCTGCAACAACCGCGCTTTCGTTTGCGCCACTGGCTTGTTTCGGACATGAACAGGCTGCCGCGCGCCGCCACCATGCGCGCCGCTCGACGTGAACGGGCGCGAGGTTCACAGGGCGAGCGGTGGCGACGTCACATAGCGGTTCGGTCGATCGTTCCTGCCCTCACCCGCAGCGAACGCGTCCCCAGCGGTCGCGCCAACACCAATTGCAACGACGATTTCCCCAGCGGTCGCGCCAGCAATTCCGCCATCTCACTAGGTCGAGGTCGCTGCTGAGGCCGCTGATCGCGCTTTTCGACAGCGGCACTATGGTCATGGCAGATGATCCTGTCGTCGAAGCCGTCGCGAGCAGCAGCCCCGCCAACCCGATAGCAAGTGCGATTTTCGACATGGAGGAACCTCCTTGGGCGAGCGTCGTCTAGATGATAGCACGCCCCGCTACTCATTCGTAGCCACGGCGGGCACCGAATCCAATTCCTCGACGCTTCGGCCGAAGCAGGTCAACAAAGTCTGCGCATCGTCGCCGCTGAGCCTCAGCGATTCCTCCAGAGAACCAGCGAAGGGACGAGATGTGCGGCTCAATAGGAACGTACCGGGCCTACGCACGGCCCTCAGACGATCGACGACGGCCGCCTCGATGTGGATGAGGCATTCTCTGTCCTGACGCTGCACGGGCCACAGAGGCGCGTCCTCAGGCGGATCGTTCCACAGCCTCTGAAGGTCACGGATCGTTCCACAGCCACTCACGCTCACGGGTCGGCAGATCGTAGCTGGGCTGGAAATGGCGGACATGCCGGTAATGGATAGCCCGCGTCCGATAGGATGGCGCTCCGATCCGCTGCCCGGAGTCAGCACAGACAAATATCGGAGTCTTGCCGCAATCCTCGACGTAGACGACAGGTGGTTGTGCTTGGACACTGGAAATCGCATTGACGAAAACCACTGCGAAACCGGCGGCAATTTGACCCCATGCCATAGTCCTACGCGTCATAACGAACCCCTGCCAGCGTTGCCGCGTTGATCTCCCTTGATGCTCCCCGCCGTCCGCGCTCCAACGGCGACCGAAGGTGGATCGGCTTTATTTGCCTCGCCATTGGATGTGCGTCAACTTGGGGAAGACTGACTCCGCTATGCGTGACCCGGAGAGGGCTAAATCCGTCCCTTCGTCTCTCAGTTCCGGCCGCAGATGACGTGACTGTCGCTCACGCCGGGTCTGCGTATAGCCTTCAGACGGTCGAGGACGGCGTCGCTCCCGTTGCTCTTCGACGCCGGATTGCGCTTGGGCGTTGTCGTCAGCATAGTGCGGCTCAAGCGCGGATAGACCGGCCAGTCGACAAGCGACGAGCATCGCACCCGCTCCCGCTTCCGCGCTTCCAAACGAAAAAGGTGCGGGGCGCAATTGAGCGCGGCCGGTCGCGGCTTGCACACTCCCGCTTGACGAAGCAAACGTGCCGCGAGCGGCGGGATCGCCGCCAGCTTACTGAGGGGCGCGCATGAATCCGGAAAAGTTCGCCGCAGCCGTTGCCGTCGCCGTCTTCGCGGGCGGATTGATCGGCCTCGTCTTGCAGCGCATGCTGCCCGAGAAACACACCACTGGCCCCTCGCGCGACATGATCGGCGCTGTCGTCGGCCTTCTCACGCTGCTCTGCGCGTTGGTCAGCGGCCTTCTGATCTGGACGGCCTACGGCGTCTACGCGGGGCAAAACGTCGCGATCCAGACGCTTGCGTCGAAAGTACTGCAGCTCGATCTGACGCTGCAAGACTATGGCCCGGAGGCGACTCCGGAACGCTTGCACCTGCGAGAGCGTCTGGGGAAGACTATTGAGGAGATCTGGGGCGTAAGAGAAAGCGATGCCAATTTCTCGGCGAACAGCTTCGCCGCCGCGATTCACAATTTGCGCGACCCGGAAAAGGAGTTGGCTGGCCTCCAACCTTCGACCGACCAGCAGAGGCAGACGCTCGCCACCGCGATTTCGACAATCGAAGCGATAGGCCAAGCGCGGCTGCAGATGTCCTTCGCGCTGTCGGCTCCGGTCTCCTATCCGCTTTTGCTGACCGTGGTCGGCTGGGTGTTCTTCTTGTTTTGCGGTTTCGGTCTGATGTCGCGCGGCGGGGCGATGCCCGTCATCGTTTTGGCCGTGGGCGCTATCGCGATCGCGTCCGCCGTCCTGATGATCCTCGATCTGTCTGACCCCTACTTAGGAGCGTTTCGCGTCTCGTCCGCGCCGCTCGAACAGGTGCTGGCGGTCATGGGTAAGGAGTAGCGGCGGCGCACGTGGACGTTATGGGGCGTAGTGTCAGGCGGCGGCTCCAGCACGATCTCATTGCCCGAACGGGGGGTCGCCAAGGCGGCCGACCGCCAGATCGTCTGATCTTGCGGCAGTGGGCTCGCAGAGCGGGGTCTGGTCAGCAACGGCGACGGCTACAGCCTGACCGAGGCGGGGCGCGATCTGGTCGGTCCGGCAAAGCCGTGGGTGGAAAGGCTGACGGCGACGGACGAGCGTTTCCGTGGCGACCTGATGATGTTCGGCAGAAAGACGATCACGCTCTACGGATAGGTCAGACCGGACGGAACGCTAGGCTTTGAACGCGTTGGGGATCGCGTCGGTCTGCATTGCGCGCACGCTCTGACCCGGCATAATAGGCCTCAAGCGCGGATAGACCGGCCAATCGACAAGCGACGAGCATCGCACCCGCTCCCGCTCCCGCTTCCGCGCCTCGAACCAAAGGGTGCGAGCAGGGTGCGCTGGAAATGCTTTGGAACAAGAAGCCCGGGCCGGAAACCGTCCGACGCCGATAAGCCGAATGATCTGCGCCGCAATGGCGTCGAAGGCGGCTTGGGTGATCGCGATGCGGATCATGATGACTGGACCCGGAAGAGGAGGCGGTCTCAGGAGGCCCAAGTCGAGGTCCGCCCGGCAGGGTGATGGCCCGGAGGGAAGAAAGGCCGTCCATGCGGGCTCCTTTCACCCAATATCTATGAACGTCGGAATTGTCATCGCGTCGGGGTCTGGCGCTCCTCGCACTGGGATTCTCACTTGATCAAGAGACGTGAGAGGCCCTCCAACCGCTCGTTCCAACAATTGCTCGATGAGGCCGTAGAGCACTAGATGCAGATGGTAGTTTGCATACTTCGCGTCATCGGTAGCAATTTGCGCGCCTCGCGCCGTCCTCTCACTCTGCGTCAGCTTGCTTGTGTCGCCCGATTCGTCGGCGATCACGGAGAAGATTGCGCGGAACACAGCCACTGAACCAAGATAATAGAGCGAGTTCACAGGGTGCTGCGCAAGGTAGATCGCGTTCTCGTGGAGACCAAGGTTGTGAACCGCCTCAGTCAAATTTAACTTGTCATAGTGAAAAGCGGTTTTGTCCCGAATAATGCGGATAGGACTTTGTCTTAAGCCAGCTTCGCTCTCGCCAAAATAGGCCTTGAGCCAATCGAGGTTGGCCCGGTGATCCGGCCTCAACCCTGCAATCGCACTGTCCTCTGGCTGTGCGGCCAGAAAGCGTTTGATGACCATAACCCATGTCTCGTACAGCTTCCCCGCAAGCACTTGGAGCAAGCACCACATCTGAACCGAGCCCGCCGAGTCCGCGAGTTCGCCACCCCCCAACGGGTTCGTCCCGAACATGAAAATACGATTGAGGACGGTTAGCTCATTGTGGGCGTGCATGCATCCCATCAGCTGGTTGCGCACGCGACTATCCAGCCCTTGAACAAACGCCTCGTCGATCTCAAGCTGGATGACATCAAAGTCTTTGCTCATTGCAAGCGCCTTTCAACGCTGCGGGGAATCCGCAAATTTTGGCCTACTGATGACCCGCACGCTCTCAGGGCAAAGCGCCTCCCATACGGTTTGGTGCCAGCACTGCGACCCGGTGAACTTATTGAAGACGACATAGTTAGGAAGGGCATCAGGGCGGGCGTCGATGAGGATGGCTGTGTAGATGCCGTTAGACAGGGCAAGGCCGAGACCGACGATGGCAGCGGCGAGAAGGATAGTCGTAGACTTCATTAGTCTTCTCCCTTGGGGTGGCTGATGATGGGAACGGCGCTGTGCCCGTCCAACGCGCCGCGTTGCGCGAATTGCTTCGTGGAGTCTCCTGCGGGTTAAGGCGCGGATTGCCGACCCCGGCCCTTCCCCTCCATCCCTTCGCCAGCGGCAACCAGCCGCAGGATCACATCGCTGTAGCTCACGCTCGGCCCGCGCATCGCGCCGAGCCTTTTGACCCAGACCTCCTCCAGCCAGACGGTGCGCTCGCCGCGTTCGTTGGCCCCGGCCTCGACTGCCACGTTGCCGACCGTGAGCGTGGCGCAGATCGCGTCGAAGGCGGCGGCGGTGATGGCGATCTTGATCATGCGGTCATCGTCCGTGACTTATCAGGCAGATTTTTTGGCGCGGATAGTGACGGCAATAATCCCTGTCGAAGCCCGCGCTGGACCCGAATCCAACGATTTCGGGCTTGGGCTTGCCGAGGCAATCGTCAGCTAGCCGCCGCACCGCGACGGCGCGATCACTATTGCCGTCGTCGAGGATGCCCCACATGAAGGCGATCTCCTCGTCCTTGGCTTGTTGGTCGGCCCATGCCCAGCATGCTTCGTCCGTCCGCATAGGCGGCTTCTCGCCAAGCAAGGGCATTGTCGCCCAAGCCGGGGCAACCTGAGCCGCGAATGCGCCGACGCCCAATAGGGTCATTTTCATGCCTAAAGCTCTCCTCGTTTGGGGCGCGGGATGCGCCTTCACCGCCGTGCGGGGCGGAGCGCCTTTCAACTGCCCTAGTGGCAGACAGCTTGCTCGCCCCGGCGGGTCCAGCGCGAGCCGGGGCCTTTTTCCCAGCGCGACGTTGATCCCATCCCGACGAAGCAATAGCCGTGTGCGAAAAGCGCGGCATCGACGAGGTTGCGCTCGTCGCAGAACCGCATCGTCGTGACGTCGTCGCCCGACCCGCCCCGGCATTCCCCGTTGAGGTATGACCAGTGTTGAAGCAGTTCCGGGCCGGTCCACGTCCGATAGTTTTCGGCGGCGAAGGCGGGCGTGATCGTTGCCGCCAGCGCGGCAGCAAGCAGCAGCTTTTTCATGGCTCAAGCCCCGCAGGCAGGCGTGTCCGGTAGCCGCTTACCGCGTGCGGCCTTGGCAATCAGCGTGTCGACAGCCTTTCCGACCGACCATTTCGGCTCCAACCAACACTGTGAAAAGACAAGACCCCCAATATGACATTCGCTCCCGTATCCCAGCTTGTCCGATCCCGGCTTCGCTAGAACGTAGTCGGCGACGTCGGGCATATTCTTCCAGCCCGCATCCACAAGGTCTCGGCACGAAAGCGTTTCCAACCTCGGCCCCGCCCTACAGCGGGCCGCGCGTGAAGCTAGCCAGACGCAGCGCTCGCCGCGCTCGTTGGCCTCTGCCTCGACGGCCACGCTGCCGAGCGGGAGGGTGGCGGTATCGCGTTGAAGGCGGCTTCGGTGACGGCGATGCGGATCATGGGAAGGCGGCCTCTACTTCGTCGGCTTCCACTCGCTCGCCATCCGCTGCGCGGCCTTTAGGCGGCTCAGGACGAATTGCCGCTTCCCACGCTGCGATTCATCGCGCAAAATGTCCCGCTGCACCATCGCGGATTCGCAATCTCATGGAAACCATAGACAGCAACGCAGTGTTCTTTGCGCACCTTAGAAGCCTCATAGACTCGTGGTGCGATCGTCGCGCGCTCAGGCCGCTTGCAAGCGTCTTAGGTCCGTATCTGGCGTTTGACGGTCTGACGGACAGTTGGGGCCAAATCCTACAGGCGTTGAAAACAATTCGCGCGCTTTGCCGGGAGGACGCCAACAAAGATGAAATAGACGCATTGGAGGAGCTCATTCGGGCGGCGGAGGAAGCCCTCTATCGGGACCGGCCGCGAAGTCAAAGGTAGGAGGGGGTCGTCAAGACAACCACTCGACGAGCAAGATTGACGAGCTTGCTCCTACGACTTTGGCTGATACCCATAGTCTTTCAGCCTTTTCGGCGACCGTGAGCATCTCCTCAATGCCCATCCTGTAGGTGAAACAAGCCTCCTTATCGTTGTGCCTCTGCTAGCGGGCCAGCGAGCGCCGGGCCGATCATCATTGCGCCGGCCATCAGGGGGGCGATAAGTTTCGTGGTCACGTGTGTTTCCCTTTCCAAAGGTGATGCGCCGACACTACGATTGTTCGTCCGCTTCAGACAGCAACGCCATCGGCTTCAGGCCCGCTTGATGCAGACCCGGCGCATTGACGCAACACGAAGGCGGCCGAGGCGGCAGACAAAACCTTCGACTGCGAGGTTCTCGCCGGAATCATGGCCGAGCAACGAGGACGGCGTTCATGGCGTCGATCTTAGACGACGCGACCGGCCTCTGGCGTCGGGCGTCCAGCGCCGTTCCGATCCGCCCGCGCGCGGAGACCGCCGCATTGACCGTCGTGGCGCAGGTATACCCTAGTGTGCCTCCGGCAATTTAGTGGGCTCTCTAGATCTTACGTAAGCTATTGAAATGATAATGAATACATTTTAAGTCGCGCTACGCCCCGATCAGCTTTAGGCCCATGACGACCCGTGACTTGCTGAGACGTTTTCTCGCGCAAAACCCCTTGTTTTGCCTTGCTTTCGCCGATCCGACCCATACATAAGGATTATGGCGAGGGCTACAAGTCTCGATTCACCCCGCCCCAACGCTCGCCGTGCCGGCAGGCTCATCCGTCAACCTTTTGCCAAGCTTTTTTCCGAGTCTCCCACGCTGTAAGCGCGCGCTCCAAACGGCGCGGCGTGTCATGGTCCTCATCCCTCGTCGGAACAACATCAACGCGAGAACGCGCCGCCGCGTGAGGGCCAGCCGTCGGCGCCGGCCCAGCGGGAATTCCCGGGCAAGACGAGTCAACCGTTTCAGCTGGATGAGAAGTCCGCTCGCGCTTTGTTCGACATCCTCGGAGAGTTCGTTTCGTTTTCGCTGCGCTCCGACTTCTTCGCCCAGCTTTGTTTTCCGAAATCTCCCGACCTGTCTTGGGCGTTCTGAACGCCCGAATATCCGCCGCACGCGCCAGACGCTGCCTCCTCCCGGCGCAGCGTCCAGCGTGTGCAAGCCGCAAAGGAACGCGCCCGGCAACCGCCGACCTAGCCTTCGCGAAAGCTCGTGCGGATAAATCGGAACCAGTTCGCTTCACTCTCGTGAACAAAGGCGCAAGAGACTGCTTGCGCTCTTTGAGCGCTTCCGAGAATCAGCCGATGCTCCTGAAGCTTTAGGTTCCGAAGCGAACGACGTGCGGGCCGACGACGCCGGCCTTCTCCATCGCGGCCTTCAGATCGGCTCCGCCAAGCCAGGCGCGCGCCTTCGCCACGTCCGCCACATCCTGAAGGATCAGGACATCGTTCGGGTCTTCGGCGCTCCGAAAGACCTTGCCATTCGTGATGCCCGCCAAATGACGGCTCTTTTCATGCTCGTCATAGCCCTTGCGCCAGGAGGCGTAGTCCTTGACCTTGTGGTGGATACTCAGGTTCTCGGTTGTATGTTGCGTATTCATTCTCGTTCTCCAAATTGAGATAAAATATAATTTCGGGCGATCGACGTCCGAAATAGGATTGATACGTATGGTGTTTTTTTCGATTTACAAGGAAAAAGCCGGCTAAATCCGGATTATTCCTTGAGATAACGTCTAGTTTGGGGACGATTTCGTAGGCGCTTTCGCGGATGGCGCCGCAGGGCGTTGATTAGGCCTAGCGCTCGAGGTCCCTTACAAAAGCAAAAGGTCGAGAGCGCGAGGGCCTCATCAACGGCCACCGTAGAAGCCACTCGTCTGCGCGGATTTGGTCGGATCATACGCATTGTAGTAGGGATAATACACTTTGCTGAGGTCCGCCTGTCCGGAGGGATTGACCCCTTGATTGGCGTTGCAGCCGGCGAGCGCGAGCGCCGTGACCGCAAGCATGACGGGGAGCCACGCAGGCGCTTTCCTGGTTGTTGGAGACGAACAGTCGGACGACCGTCTAATCGACCCATAGGCGAACTCGGCCATCAGGTTCTCCTTTGCCCCGAACCGCGCTTGACAAGCCGATGCGCGTGTCCTCACCGCAATCCAGCGCCGCCAGATTGGCGGAGCCCGGAATGGTTCCAGAAAGCAGCGCGCCGAAGCGGCTCATATAGCAATGATTGTGAGAGCTCCAAGTCCGACGGACCCGTTCGGAGCCGTCGACCTCCTGCCCAAGCATTGTTTCCGGCCCTGGAGCCCGGTCAAGGGCGCGCTCTTTTGGCGCGCCGCCTTCGGCGGGCTTCAAACCCGCATGTATTCGCAAGCTCGTGCGATTTATCGATGCGGTTCGAGGCGAGCGGACAGTCAGCCCTTCGCCACGTCGGCGACATCCTGAAGGATCAGGAAAATGGCGGCGGCGCCTCGCCCTCGAACGCATGCGCAGGCCGCATAGCCGTTTTCGCTCGCGCTGCACCTGTTATCTCCCTGATCAACGCGAATTATCTCTCTGTTATTGTTCTGTTATTTTGCTCCCGCCACGCGTGAGGATTTCTTCTGAAGCTATTGATAATAAACGCATTTTTGCAATCATGTTCGGCGGAAGCGGGTCCTTCTCCATTTTTCTCCCTGTTATACAGAATGAGAGCGCCCTCGAACGTATGCGCAGACCGCATAACGCCAGCCTCCTTGACCCGCGAGGGGCAGCTTGGCTTTCATGTCCCCAGGAAGCATTGTCGTCTTCCAAGCGATCGGGTCTAATGCTCGCTGCATGAGAAGGTTCGGCATGCGCAGCCCCTCGCGCTCCAGCATAGCCTTGGCGTCCGTCGCCTTCGCTTTCGCCCTGCCGCCCGACGCGGCCCCTGCGCAGAACCTCGGCCCGACGATCGATCTCCGCCCGGGCCAGGAAGTGACCTTTCCGGTCACCATCGCCGAGGGCAAGGTCACGTCCGGGCCCGCGCGCCTCTCAAAGCCCGGCGCGGCGGCGCAGAAGGACGGCGAGATCACGGTCGGCTTCGTCAAGCAGGGCCTCTCGCCCTACGCCATGCTGACCGCGACCGAAAAAACGTCCGCGCCCGTCGATTTCATAGCGACGGGCCTCATCGGAAATATCAAGATCGACGAGGTGAAACTCTGCGGCCGTCTCGACGCGCTATCCTCGACCCGGATCGCCTCTGGCTCGTGGCGCATTGCGCTCAGCCGGTTTTCGGTCGGCGAAGGCCTTGAGGCGTGCCGGTGAGGCTCGCCGCGGCAGTCCGTTCGGCATTAAGGGTATCGAATGAAAAGGAGGAGCGGATGGCGAGAGTGACCTACCATATTGTCGAGCATGACGGCGGCTGGGCGTACCGTGTCGGCGACGTGTTCTCGGAGACCTTTCCCAGCCGTGACCTCGCCGTGAAAGCCGCGGAGCGCGCCGCGAGCGAGCAGAGAGTCGCCGGCGACACGACGGGCATCACTTGGGAGGACAGGGACGGACATTGGCGTGATGAATTGTCCGAGGGCGGCGATCGCCCGGACACCGACGTCGACAAATGACCGGCGACGGGCCCTACCTGTCCATCGCCGCGATGGTCTGTTCAAGCGCCGCCGGAGAAATGCGGAAGAGGCCCGAATAGGGCTCGCTGAGCTCGAGGATGAGGAAGATCGCGCTCGCAACAGCGAAGGCGCCGAGCGCCATCGCCGCCAGAGTGGTCGCGGTGATGCGGGAGAGCGTCCCGAAGCCGAAGAAGAGGATCGCCGCCCAGGCGACGACCACGAAGAGCAGGGGCCTGGAGAACGGCACGGCGAGCTGCAGCGACATCAGAAGGCGGGTCTGCTCGATCACCCCGAAGTTCGCTTGCGCCGCGGCAACAGCCGCCTTCTCAGCCGGCGTCTTCGGGTCGAGCGAGGCGAGATAATCTCCCATCGGCTTCAACGCGTCCATCGCCGCCGCGGCCGTCAGCAATTTCGGGTCGACGTCGCCGGCGCCGCTGCCCCAGAAAAGATTATAGACCTGGGTCAGGCCCTCTTTCATGTTGTCGCGCACAGGCTTGGTTTCAGGCCCGTATTGCGCGAGCGCCTTGTCGAGCAGCAGGTCGCGCGCGGCAAGCGTTTGCAGTTCGGCCTGCTGGGTCGACGAAAAGAAATAGGCCGAGCCGACGATCGTGCCAAGCACCAGCGCGAGAAGCAGGGTGACGAGGCCCATGACCGACCCGATCATGTCGCGCGATTTCTCCACCGAATGCTGGTCGGGCAGCAACTTTTGCAGGTAGAGCCCGAGAACCCCGGCGACGAAGGTGAGGACCGCGACCCAGATCGCAACAAACATAGAGGTCATGCGGAGAATCCCCTTTCGGGACCGAGGCGGCGATCGCATGACTTTCACAATTCATCGCCCGGGACAACATGACAGTGCGGTCGCAAAGGTCGCCTTCAACAGCAGGCTTTGCAGGGTCAGCCCGACGCAACCGAATTCGTCTCTTCCGTCCACACTTGGAACGATTTGAGCATATGCGGGCCGAACGAGTTGACGAGCGGAATGTCGGCCGCGTCGCGTCCTCGTGCGATCAGAATCCGGCCGATGCGCGGCATGTTGTGACGCGCGTCGAACGTGTACCATTTGCCCCCCAGGAAAACCTCGAACCAGGCGTTGAAATCCATCGGCGCCGGGTCGGGCGGCACGCCGATATCGCCGAGATAGCCGTTGGCGTAGCGCGCTGGAATGTTCATGCAGCGGCAGAACGCCACAGCCAGATGGGCGAAATCGCGGCAGACGCCGGTGCGCTCGACATAGGCTTCGTGGGCCGTGCGGGTCGAGCGGGCGTTCTGGTAGCCGAATTCGATATGGCCGTTGACGAAATCGCAGATCGCCTGCACCCGCGCCCAGCCCGGGGCGGTGCGGCCGAAATGGTCCCAGGCGATCTGGCTGAGCTTGTCGGTTTCGACGTAGCGGCTGCCGACGAGATAGAGCAGCGTGTCGTCCGGCAAATCGGCGACCGGGATCTCGGCGGCGTCGGGCACGACGGGGTCGGGCAGATCACTGACTTCGACGACCCCGCAATTCGAGATGGCGGTCTCGCCGGCCGGCGCGTTGAACCGCCGGCAGCGATTGCCGAATACGTCCGAATAGAGCCAGGATTCGACATGCGGCGTCGCCTTGAACGGCGTCTCCGCTCTGACCAGAGGCGTGCAGGAGGGATGCAGGTCGAGCTGGCAGACCATCGGCGTCGGCGCCGCGCAGCCGAAGGTCATGTCATAGCCGTAGCGGATCAGCATCAAAGGCCTCGCATGTCATCCGCCGGGCCGGCGGCCGTCCATCAACGCCCACCAGCCGAAAAGGTTCGAGCCCGTGTCAGCGTCACCCAAGAATTGTGCCAAGGGCGAGTCGGATTTGGGGCGGCCGGAAGCTGGGCCAAGCCCGCGGACGTTGCAAAGAGGCCACAGCGTACCCCTTTGCGGCCGTTTCGGGACCTAAGCCACCTTGCGCCGGGGGCGGGGGCGCCGCTAGGGTGAAATTTGGCGAGATTCGTTCGCGGGGTCGACTGGATGAGATGGCGTACCGATCTCGGAGTTCGTCTCGCCGTGGCAAGCGTTGCGTGCATGGCGTGGGGGCGCGTCGCCTATGCGGCCGATCTGATCCCGGCGACGCCTGCCGACTCTTCGAGCTATGAATTTCCTCAGCCGGCTCCGTACATCACGCTGTTTCAGGAAGTGCGCGTCGGCGCATTCGCCCACAACCCGAACCACGACGAGGGCGCGCCGGTCGATGTTTCCATCGAAACGCTGTCGTCGAACCTGCCCTTTGCAAATTTCTCCAACCCTTACGTCAACTGGTTCTTGAGCCCTCGCATCGCGCTCGGCGCGATGATCAACACTGGAGGCAAGACGAGCTATGCGTTCGGCACCTTCAACTGGCGGATTCCGATCTGGAAGATGCTGTTTTTCGAGGGCGAGCTCGGCGGCGCGGTCAACAACTCTCCCGATTGGCAAGGCCCGCGACGCATTGACATGGGCTGCCCACTGACGTTTCGCGAGTTGGGTGGCTTCGGCCTTCAGCTAACCCGGAACTGGGACGTCGTCGCGACCGTCGCGCATGCCTCGCATGCAAGCTTCTGCACCAGCAAGAATCCGGGCGACACCGATTTTGGCGTGATGGTCGGCTACAAGTTCTAAGCCGTCAAGGCGCTCGTCGATCGCTCTTCCAAGAGGGGCGATTTTCGGTTAGGGAGCCGTCAGGCGAAGAGCGCGATTATGCGGTTCGACGCCCGGACGGGCGGGGCTTCGGACCTTGCGCCCGCCAATCCTCGAAGGACGCCTCCGATCGTTATTGGCCGCGGCGCGGCCTTTTTTTGTGTGTTGAGACCCGCATCGTTCGCCGCGGGGGGCGCGAGCCCAGGGAACCTATGCCGAAGCGCACCGACATTTCGACGATCCTGATCATCGGCGCCGGCCCGATCATCATCGGCCAGGCGTGCGAGTTCGACTATTCGGGAACACAGGCCTGCAAGACGCTGCGGGCCGAGGGCTATCGGATCGTCCTCATTAATTCGAACCCGGCCACCATCATGACCGATCCCGAGATGGCGGACCGAACCTACATCGAACCGATTACGCCGGAGATCGTCGCCAAGATCATCGCCAAAGAGCGGTATGCCGTTCCCGGTGGGTTCGCGCTGTTGCCGACCATGGGGGGCCAGACTGCGCTCAATTGTGCACTCAGCCTGAGAAAAATGGGCGTCCTCCACCAATACGGCGTTGAAATGATCGGCGCGACCGCCGAGGCGATCGACAAGGCGGAGGACCGCGAACTCTTCCGCGAGGCGATGACCAAGATCGGTCTTGCGACGCCGCGCTCGCACCATATCAAGACGTTGCCCCAGGCGCTGACCGCCCTCGAGGACATCGGACTTCCCGCCATCATCCGCCCGAGCTTCACCATGGGTGGCACCGGCGGCGGCATCGCCTACAACAAGAGCGAATTCATCGACATCGTCGAGCGCGGCATCGACGCTTCGCCCACGAGCGAGGTGCTGATCGAGGAGAGCGTGCTCGGTTGGAAGGAATTCGAGATGGAGGTCGTCCGCGACAGGGCGGACAACTGCATCATCATCTGCTCGATCGAGAACATCGATCCGATGGGCGTCCACACTGGCGATTCGATCACGATCGCTCCGGCCCTGACGCTCACCGACAAGGAATTCCAGATCATGCGCGACGCCTCGATCGCGGTGTTGCGCGAAATCGGCGTCGAGACTGGCGGCTCCAATGTGCAGTTCGCCGTCAATCCCGCCGACGGGCGCATGATCGTCATCGAGATGAACCCGCGCGTCTCGCGCTCGTCCGCGCTCGCTTCCAAGGCGACCGGCTTTCCGATCGCCAAGGTCGCGGCCAAGCTCGCCGTCGGCTATACGCTCGACGAGATCGCCAACGACATCACCGGCGGCGCGACGCCGGCTTCGTTCGAGCCGACGATCGACTACATCGTCACCAAGATCCCACGCTTCGCCTTCGAGAAATTCCCCGGGGCGGAGCCCGTGTTGACGACGGCGATGAAGTCCGTCGGCGAGGCGATGGCGATCGGGCGCACCTTCGCCGAATCGCTGCAGAAGGCGCTGCGCTCGCTCGAGACCGGCCTCGACGGCCTTGACGAGATCGAAATCGACGGGCTCGGCAAGGGCGATGACCACAACGTGCTGCGCGCCGCGATCGGAACGCCGACGCCGGACCGGCTGCTCAAGGTCGCACAGGCGATGCGCATGGGCATGAGTGTCGACGAAATCCACGAGGTTTCAAAGATCGATCCCTGGTTCCTGGAGCGTATCGCGGAAATCGTAGCGCTTGAGGCCAGGGCGCGCGCCTATGGCCTTCCGGGCGATGGGGGCAACCTGCGCGCGCTGAAGGCGGCGGGGTTCTCGGACGTGCGCCTCGCGGGCCTCACCGGACTGAGCGAGGCCGATATCGCGGCCGCCCGCAGGCGGCTCGGGGTGCTTCCGGTCTTCAAGCGCATCGACACCTGTGCGGCCGAGTTTGCGTCGCCGACCGCCTACATGTACTCGACCTACGAGGCCCCGTTCGCAGGCGAGGCGAGCTGCGAAGCCAATCCGACGACGCGCGAAAAAATCGTGATCCTCGGCGGCGGTCCCAACCGGATCGGGCAGGGCATCGAGTTCGACTACTGCTGTTGCCACGCGTCGTTTGCGCTCCGCGAGGCTGGGTACGAGACGGTCATGATCAACTGCAACCCGGAGACAGTGTCGACCGACTACGACACCTCGGACCGGCTCTATTTCGAGCCGCTGACTGAGGAGGACGTGCTCGCTATCCTTGACAAGGAGCGCGAAAAAGGCGCGCTGAAGGGCGTCATCGTGCAGTTCGGCGGACAGACTCCCCTGAAACTCGCGCACGCCATCGAGCAGTCGGGGGCGCCGATCCTTGGAACCTCGGTCGATTCGATCGATCTCGCCGAGGACCGCGACCGCTTTAAGCGCCTCCTCGACAAGCTCGGCCTGAAGCAGCCGAAGAACGGGATTGCCTATTCGGTCGAGCAGGGACGTCTGGTTGCTGCCGACCTCGGTCTCCCGCTGGTTGTGCGGCCGTCCTACGTCCTCGGCGGACGAGCGATGGCGATCATTCACGATCAGACCGAACTCGACGACTATCTGCTCGGCGCGCTGCCGGGCTTGGTGCCGTCCGACGTCAAGGCGCGCTATCCCAACGACAAGACCGGCCAGATCAATACGGTTCTCGGCAAGAATCCCCTCCTGTTCGACCGCTATCTGTCGGACGCGATCGAGATTGACGTCGACGCGCTTTGCGACGGCAGGACCGTCGTCGTCGCGGGGATCATGGAACACATCGAGGAGGCGGGGATTCATTCGGGCGACAGCGCGTGCTCGCTGCCGCCGCGCTCGTTGAGCCCTGAAACGATACTAAAGCTTGAGCAGCAGACACAGAGGCTAGCGCTCGCGCTCGAGGTCGGCGGGCTGATGAATGTCCAATACGCCCTGAAGGACGGCGTGATTTACGTGCTCGAGGTCAATCCGCGCGCGTCGCGCACGGTGCCGTTTGTGGCGAAGGTGATCGGCAAACCGATCGCCAAGATCGCAAGCCGCGTCATGGCGGGCGAACCGCTCGCCTTGTTCGATCTCAACTTCGACCGGCTCGACCATGTCGGGGTCAAGGAAGCTGTGTTTCCGTTCGCGCGGTTCCCCGGCGTCGACACGGTGCTCGGGCCGGAGATGCGCTCCACCGGCGAAGTGATGGGGATCGACCGGTCCTTTGAGGTCGCCTTCGCCAAAAGTCAGCTCGGGGCGGGCTCGCGTCCGCCGAAGACCGGGACGGTCTTTGTCTCGGTTCGCGACGCCGACAAGGAGCGGATCGTCGAACCCCTGAGGACGCTTCAGGCGCTGGGGTTCAAGGTCCTCGCAACGAGCGGGACGCAACGCTTTCTGGCCTCGCGGGGGTTGAAGGCGGAGAAAGTCAACAAGGTGTCGGAGGGGCGTCCGCACGCCGCAGATCTCGTGCGCAACGGGGGCGTGCAGCTGGTGTTCAACACGACCGAGGGCGCCACGTCGATTGCCGATTCCAAGCCGCTTCGGCGCGCGGCCCTCTTGCAAAAGACGCCTTATTACACCACACTTTCAGGCGCCATCGCGGCGGCCGAAGGCATACGCGCCGTCGCGGCTGGCGAACTCGAAGTCAGGGCTTTGCAGGACTACTTAGCGTGACGGCGCGAAAAGACGCCGCCGCGGGAAACTCTTTTTGACGGATGCCTAATGGACAAGCTGCCGATCACCGCCGCGGGCCACGCCGCGTTGGAAGCCGAATTTCTTCACCGTCAGCAGGTCGAGCGACCGCGTATTATCGCGGCGATCGCTGACGCGCGATCGCATGGCGACCTGTCGGAAAACGCCGAATACCATTCGGCCAAGGAAGCGCAATCGCACAACGAGGGCCGAATCGTCGAGCTTGAAGACTTGCTGCAGCGCGCCGAAGTGATCGACGTGTCGAAGCTCAACGGAAGCACGATCAAGTTCGGCGCGACTGTGACGTTGATCGACGAGGACACCGAAAAACAAAGGGTATTCCAGATCGTCGGCGAGACGGAGGCGGACGTGAGGGCGGGGAAAGTCTCGATTTCCTCGCCGACGGGGCGCGCGCTGATCGGGAAGAGGGCCGGCGACAGCGTCGAGGTGAATACCCCGGGCGGCGGCAAGAGCTATGAAATCGTGAAGGTCGCTTTTATATAGTCGCCAATGCGGCTGCGCTCGACCGTGGGGCGCGAACAGGAGTTCGTTGTGTCGAATTGCGGCTTGACCCGTCGCTCGGCGCTCTCAGCGGTCGCGGCCTTGGCGCTCGCTCCTGCCGCCGCACTGGCGCAATCCGCCGTCCGGTTCAGGGGCGTTCAGGTCGACGTCGGGCCTCTGCGCGCCAATTCGGGCGACCCGACCGCCGCTTGGGTTGAGGAAGCGCTGCCTGGCCTCTTGGAGCGGGCCTTAGGCGCTTACCTTGACCCGCGCTACCGGAATGGAGCCGTCCTCGTCGCGCGGATCGACTTCCTTTATCTCGGCCCGAGCAGCGGCGGGACCGGCCTGCAGGGCTCGACCCAGGATGAGATTGCAGGCGTCCTCATCGTCCGCGGACCCCGCGGAACCGTGCCCGCGGGAACGCCGCTCAGGGCGGTCAGCCCCTATTATCCGAATCCCTTCGATCAGCCTCTCTGGGTCCAGTCGAACCACGATCGGATTGTGGCGTTGGCCCAAGCCTTCGCATTCTGGACACCGCGGGAGCTGGGGCTCTAGGACTGCGGCGCAAGCGGCGGACCATCCAAACGCCGCGACGTTCAAAGTGCGCTCGGCGGCGCCGCGGGCGGAGCGTCCGTCAAGACGCGCCAGCGCGCGACCGTTCGTGAAGGCTCAACCCTGATTGCCTTCGTTGCGGCCACACGTTAGGCCCGCCCGCATGGTCGGCGCGGGGACAGACAAGACGAAGCCGCGTGTCGGCGGAGGCCCAGCGGTCATTCTGGTCCGGCCGCAGCTCGCGGTGAACATCGGCATGTGCGCGCGGGCGATGGCCAATTTTGGGCTCGACGATCTGCGGCTCGTCAATCCGCGCGAAGGCTGGCCCCGCAGCGACGAATATCGCGAGGTCGCCTATTCCGCCGCAGCGGGGGCGACCGGCCTGCTCGACGCCGCGCGGGTGTTCTCGACCGTGGAGGCGGCCCTCGCGGACCTCCATTACGTCTATGCCTCGACCGCTCGAGAGCGCGGCCAGATGAAGGCGGTGCTGAGTCCAAGCGTCGCGATGAGCGCGGTCACGTCGGCCGAGGGCGAAAGGCGAGGCATTCTGTTCGGACCCGAGCGCACCGGCCTCGACAATGACGAAGTGGCGATCGCCGATTCGATCATCACCTTTCCGTCGAGTCCGGCCTATGCCTCGCTCAACCTCTCTCAGGCGGTTCTGCTCTGCGGCTACGAGTGGTTCAAGGCGGCGCACGGCGACGCGCCGCCGCCCTCGACGATCCCGCGCGCGGCGTCCCCGCCGGCGCAGCGCGAGATGCTGCTAGCTTTCTTCGATTATCTTGAGACGAAACTCGACGAGAATGGCTTCTTCCGGCCGGCGACCAAGAAACCCGGCATGCGGCGCAATCTGCGCAACATTATCCATCGGATGGAGCTGACGCAGCAAGACGTGCGCACGCTCTGGGGGGCAGTCGTGCGCCTCGTCGAAGGCCCGCGCGTCGAGGTCAAAACGCGAAAGCGCATCCGGGGGAAGACATCGGTCGATTAGTCGCAGGCGACAAACAAAACGCTCTCCGGACATTCCCGCCCGGAGAGCCAATCGCGTTCAAGACCAGACAGCGCTTCGAGCGCCTCTGCCGTCCTAGGTCTTCGGCGCTTCCGGCGCCATCTCGTGGTGCATGTGATGATGGTGGTGATGATGGTGATGGTGATGATGATGGTGGTGGTGCATCTCATTGGCCATCGGCGCGGCGGGGGCCGCTGGCGCGGCCTCCTGGGCGACAGCATAGCCCGCGAGGCCGATCGTGAGAGCGGCGGCGGCGACAAGGCTCTTGATCATCGAAAGTCCGTTCTGTTGTAGGAAAGACCCAAGCGGTCTTCGCCTGCACTTTGCCGCAATCTGCCTGAACTCAAAATGAACCGCGCCGCCCGGCGTGACGCCGAGGCCGAAAACATGCATATCGGCCGCCTTCGAGGCCTTAGAAGGAGCGCGCGGAAGATGGCGGTGAACAGCATGACGGGATTCGCCCGCGCCGCCGGGTCGAACGGCGAATGGCGCTGGGCCTTCGAGATCAAGAGCGTCAACGCCAAAGGCCTCGACCTCCGGCTTAGAATGCCGCCGCCCTTCGACCGCGTCGAAGCAGAGGCGCGGTCGCGGCTCGGGAAGGCGCTCGCGCGGGGAACCTGTTTCGCCACCCTGACCGCCCAACGCGAGGGCGCGGCGATCACCGCCCGGGTCGACCAGAGGGCGCTCGAGGCGATCGCCGCCGCAACCCGCGCGGCGGCCGAGAAGGCCGGCCTTCAACCCCCAACGATGGACGGGCTCGTTGTGCTGCGCGGGGTCGTCGAGACGGTCGAGGCGACGGATGACGAGGCCAAGGTCAATGCCGCCTGCGCAGGCGCGCTGGCGAGCCTCGACGAAGCGATCGCCGCGCTCGGCGCGGCGCGCCGAACCGAGGGCGAGGCCCTCGCCGCGGTCGTCGGCGAACAGCTGGACGCAATCGAGGCTCTCACGCTCGCGGCCGACGCCAATCCGGCCCGACGGCCCGAGGCGGTGCGCGCTCGCCTTGCCGAGAGCGTCGCTGCGCTAATGGAATCCGGGCGAGGCTTCGACGAGAACCGCCTGCATCAGGAGGCGATCCTGCTCGCCGCCAAGGCGGACATTCGCGAGGAACTTGACCGGCTCAAAACTCATGTCGCGGCCGCGCGAGGCCTGCTCGACCAGGGCGGCCCCATCGGACGGCGGCTCGATTTCCTCGCCCAGGAGTTCGGCCGCGAGGCCAATACGCTCTCAGCCAAAGCGAACGATGTGTCCCTGACCGCGCAGGGACTTGAACTGAGGGCGCAAATCGAGCAATTCCGCGAGCAGGTTCAGAACATCGAGTGAGTCTTTCGACAAATGGCGGCGAGCCGGCGCGGCATGATCCTGATTTTGTCCTCGCCCTCGGGCGCGGGCAAGACGACGCTGACCCGCATGCTGATGCAGGACAAGTCGCTCGATCTGACGCTTTCGGTCTCGGTGACGACGCGCGCACGGCGGTCTTCCGAAATCGACGGCATCCACTATCGTTTCATCGACCGGCGCGAATTCGAACGCATGAAGTCGGACGGCGACCTGCTCGAATCGGCGGAAGTTCATGGCAACGGCTACGGGACCCCGCGCGCGCCGGTCGAAAAGGTGCTCGCCGAAGGGCGCGACATGCTGTTCGACGTCGACTGGCAGGGCGCCCGCCAAATGCGCGAGCGGCTCGGCGACGATGTGGTGACCATCTTCGTGCTGCCGCCGTCGATGCGCGAACTGCGCTCCCGCCTCGAGCGCCGCGCCGAGGATTCCTCGCAGACCATCGATGAGCGGCTCGACAATGCGAAGGCCGAGATCGAGCGATGGCGTAATTATCATTACGTCATAGTGAATGATGACTTGCAGCGCGCCTATAGCGACGCGCTCGCCATCGTGACGGCGGAGCGGCTACGCGTCTCGCGGGCCGCCGCGGGCATCGAGCGCTTCGTGCAGGGCCTCATCCACGGCTGACGGATTTGCCTTTCCTGGAATTTTCTTGCGCGGATGCGCATGGATGCGCGCCGGAGGCTTTCATTTCCTTTCTTTTCCTAGCAATCCTTCCGAATAAATCAACATTTTCAATGACTTGCCGAACTTCAGCGGCCGATATTTGGTGACGCGGTCCATACGGGCGTCCGGAAGGACGCCCGTCTTTCGAGAGGCTATCGACCGTCAGCCGCGGTCCATAGGGCGTCCAGAGAGACGCCCGTCTATCGACGGGCTATCCGACCGCGGCTACAGTCGCCTCGCCGCCGGCAAGCTGGAGTTCGCCGGCCGTGGCGTCCGCGGGCGCCTCTCTCCGACGGCCGGCCGCCTCGAGCCGCGCGACGATGGTGTTGATCTTCTTCAGGAGCTTCTCCCGTTCCTCGGGGCCGTAATCATATGTCCCGGCGAACGTCGTCTGGTATTTGTCGAGCCGGTCCAGCACCTTGAGGAACGGCCCGATGGCCCTGACGTCGCCCGTGCTCAGCGCGTCGCCGGCCGCCCGCAGCGCCGGGACGAGCCGGGCGAGCTGCAGGCGGGCGTGATCCTGGCCGCGGTCGATGACCCGCTTGTCGAGCACCCCGGAGACGATCTGCCGTACGCGCTGGGGGGTGATCCCCTCCTCCCGGGCGATCTCGTCATAGGCCCAGCCCTCGCGCAGCCAGGCGAAGATGCGCTTCGTCCGCGCCTCCCTGCCAAAGACGGTAAGCCGCCGTCTTGGTTCCGATTTCTGTTCCATTCCGGTCTCCATACCCTGAAAAATCGAATGTAGCAGGAATTTTGGAAAAAGGGAAGGAAAAACACGATTCCGGGCCTTCAGCCTGGATTCGGGGAGGGAAGAACGACAGCCCCGCAGTTATATGGCGCCCAGGGAGGTTCCTTCGTTGCGAGCGGTCGAGGGTCGGGAATCGACGGCCGGCGCTATTCGAACTAAAAGGACGCATGTAAACGATTGCGCAAACGATTCGATGTGCTATTTTGCCTCCCGACGGCGAGGCTTGTCGCTCCAGGCGTAAGCCTTCGACGAAAGGTTCGGGAGGCGGCGTGACGACCATCGCCGACGTTGCGCGAGAGGCGGGCGTTTCGGTCTCGACGGTTTCGCACGTCGTCAACCGGACCCGGAAGGTGGCGCCAGCTACTGCCCAGGCGGTGCAAGCCGCGATCGACCTGATCGGCTATCGCCCCAATGTCCTGGCCCGCTCCCTCAAGACGGCCTCGACGCAGTCGGTCGGCATTGCGATGTCGGCGATCGCGAACGCCTATTTCATCGACATCATCTGCGCGATCGAGGCCGAGTGCGCCCGCCTCGGCATGATGGTCTTCCTCTCGGACACCCAGGACGACCCGGACCGCGAATTGGGGGTGGTCATCGCTCTTCATCAGCGCCGGGTGGACGGCGTCATTCTCGCGCCGAGCGCTGATCCGCAGCGGCGCGCGCTTGCCTATCTCAGCAAAGCTCGCTTGCCTTGCGTGCTCGTCGATCGCACGCCCGACCCCACCTTCGACCAGGTCGGCGTCAACAATCGTGAGGCGATGCAGGCGCTGGTCGAACATGTCGCGCGTATCGGGCATAGCCGCATCGGCTATGTCGGCGGCCATCCCGGCTTGCAGACAACTTCGGAGCGCATCGGCGGCTACCGCGACAGCCTTGAGCGTCTCGGCCTGGCGTTCGACCAGCGCTATCTCATCACCGAGAGCGCCTCGACAAATTCGGCGACGAGCGCGACCCATACGCTGCTGTCGCTCGAACGGCCGCCGAGCGCGATCGTTGCCGGCAACAACATGGCGACGGTCGGGGCGATGCGGGCTATCCGCGCCCGCGGATTGCGGGTTCCGCAGGACATTTCGGTCGTCGGATTCGATGATTTCGAATGGGCCGACTGTTTCGAGCCGCGCCTCACGCTTGTCGCACAGCCCTGCGAGGAAATCGGCAGGCGGGCGGCGATCCTGCTCATGGAGCGGATCGCTGCGCCGGATGGCCCGCGGCGATCGCTGCGCCTCGACGCCAGGCTGATCGTGCGCGACTCCTGCGCGAGGCCTCAATGAACGCGCCGGTCCGAAGCGGTTCCGCCCCGCTCGCAATAAGCAGTGTCGTCAAGCGCTTCGGCGGCGTCCAGGCGCAAAATCACCTTGAGGATGATGGTAATTGTTCCGCTTCGGCTCGGTGGCCGCGACAACAGGCAGAGTCGCGGACTAAACCAGGAGCGGACAATGCCTGTGGAGCAGAACGCTCCACGGGCGGGAAACATAACCAGGAGGAAGCTCAATGACTGTTAGCGCTAATAGTTTGTCGCGCCGTCGTTTCATTCAAGGATCCGTCGGCATCGGCGCCGTCGCCGCGACATCGATCACGGGAATTCGTGCAGCTAAAGCCGCGCCAATCGAACTCAGGTATTTCTATCGCGCGCCTTGGCCATCGTCGGAGATTTACGCCAACTGGCTGATCGACGAATGGAACAAGAAGAATGGCGATCGGGTGCATGTGACCGGCGCCAGCGTAGACGGCGAGACCTACAAGACCAAGCAGACGATCGAAATAAGCTCGAGCACTCCGCCGGACATCTTTTATTCGTGGGAAGGCGGCCGGGCCGGGGAAATCATCAAAGGCGGCTTCGCCTCCGATGTTTCCGACTATTACAAGAAATACGGCTGGGACAAGTCGCTCAATCCGGCGGCCGTGTCGTTGGCTACGTTCGGCGGCAAGCAATATTTCGTACCGACCGAAATGTGCGCGTCCGTGGTCTGGTATCGCAAGGACCTCTACGAAAAGCTCGGCCTTTCCGTGCCCAAAACCTGGGATGAGTTGATGGCCAATGCGGACAAGGCCAAGGCGGCGGGCATTGCGCCTTTCATGCTCTCGAATCAGAAGAAATGGCCAGCGCAGTTCATGTGGTCGGCGATCCTCGTCAACAAGTACGGGCTCGATACCTATGATGGTCTCATTGGCAACACGATTCCATGGACGGACCCGCGCGCCGTCGACGTCACCGCGATGATGAAGAAGCTTGCGGACGACGGTATGTTCGAGCCCAACTTCAACTCGATCGACTTCGCCCCGGCGCAAGTTCCCTGGGCACAAGGCAAGGTGCTGCACTGGTATCAGGGTTCGTTCATCCTCGGCAGCTTCAAAGGGGACCTGAAACAATGTTGTGGCGTACCGACGGACTGGTTTGCGATGCCGGCGATCGGGGGTAAAAAACCGACCATGTCGGTCTTTGCCGAAGACACCATCATGATCCACTCCGCGAGCAAGAATAAGGACGCGGCGGCCGAGTTCGTCAATTGGATGGTCTCGCCGGAGGCGGGTTCGAAGAAACTGGAAATCGACAAGCCCTACCCCTCCAATGTCTCGGCGGACCTGACGTCGCTTCCGGAGATGGAGCAGCGCCTTGCCAAAGCGATGGCCGACGCCGGCTCCTTCACGTTCATGCACGTCGATCATGCTACGCCGCCCGCCATTTCGGACAAATTCCTCGATGGCGTCCAGGGCGTTCTGGCTGGCGCGCTGACTCCCGAGGACGCGATGACCCTCACGGAGAACGAGGCTATTCGCGTTCGCGGCAAGATCTAGCCGCCAGTCCCACGGCGGCAGGCCGAAGCGGGCGCGTCACGTCTCTGTGGCGCGCCTGCCGTTCGTCACTGACTTGACGCAAATCAGGCGCGCGCCGGTGATCGGCCTTTGACGGCGTCGAGGCGCCTGCAATTTGCGCCCGATTTTCCGCGAGGGAAGACGATGCCCCGAATTTTGAATGAAGAGTCCGTTCCAACCTTCGTCGGTTTTGCCCGTCAGCATACGTTCGTTGCGCTATTTGGCGTCGTACTACCGATACTTGTTTTCTGCACCTTTGTCGGTTACCCCATCGTATATACCATATATCTGAGTTTCTTCGACTGGAACGGTATGACGCCGACCAAGCATTTTGTCGGCCTCGCCAATTACGTGTATCTGTTTCACGATAAATATTTTTATGTTGCTCTGGTCAACAATTTCAAATGGCTCGCCGTGACGCTTTTGTTTCCGGTGACGGTGGGTTTCTTGATCGCCTATGTCATGCGCGCGAGGCTCGTCTATGGGGCGGCGTTCCTTCGCACGGTGGTGTTCTTCCCCGTCACTATGTCGCTCATCGCTGTCGGCCTGATGTTTCTGCTGATTCTGAATCCGCTGTTCGGCGCCTTCGACGACGTGCTGCGGGCGGTCGGCCTCGGCTTTCTGGTGCGCGAATGGTTCGGCGACTATCGCATCGCGCTCTACACGCTGGCATTCGTCTCCGGGTGGGCCTTCACCGGACTGCCGATGGTGTTCTATTTCGCCGGCCTCGGCGATGTGCCCAAGGAGACGATGGACGCTGCGCGCATCGAGGGGGCGGGCCATTTGAGGATGATGTGGTCAGTCGCGCTGCCGCAACTGCGGCCGGTGACCGCGGTCGTCGTGATGCTGACCATTTTCGAATCGCTCAAGGCTTTCGATCTCGTCGCTGTGATGACGCGGGGCGCGCCGTTCGGCACGACCAATGTGCTCGGCTACCTCGTTTACCTCGAGACCTTCTGGAATTCGCGGTTTGGCTATGGCGCCACGCTTAGCGTAGCCATTCTCGTTGTTTCAATCGCATTGGCGACGTTGGTGCTTTCGCGATTGATGAAAGGCGCGTTCGATGTCTGATTACAGCGCCGCGGCGCCTACCGCGCTGGCGCTCGCGCTGCGCGCAGCCCCGAAGGTCACCGCGACGATCATAATGTTGGCGCTGGCCGCGGTTTGGCTCGGCCCGATCATTCTCATCGTAATGACCTCGATCAAATCGAATGAGGCGTTTCTCGCCGGCCCGTTCGCGCTGCCGACCTCGCCAACTCTCGCGCCCTATTTCTCAGTCTGGGCGAGCATGCAATTCGGCACGCTGCTGGCCAACAGTCTTCTGTACGCGACGGTGGGATCGGCGCTGGCGGTTCTGCTGGCGCTTGTGCCCGCGTTCGGCCTTAGCCGCATGGAGGTTCCCGGCAAGAGGATCATCTTCGGCCTGTTGTTGACGGGCCTGATGTTGCCGCAGCAAACCGTGCTGATACCGCTTTATGACACGCTGCGCGCACTCAACCTGCTCGACACCAGGATCGGATTGATCATCGTGCACGGCGCCTACGGCATGCCGGCGCAGGTCCTGATCTTGCGCGGCTTCATGACCGCGATACCGCGTGAAATCGAAAAGGCCGCTTACCTCGAAGGCGCCAGCGATTTTCAGGTATTCTGGAAAGTCATGCTGCCGCTTTCTCTGCCGGGGATCCTGGTCGGCTATACCCTAAATTTCATCGCAATCTGGAAGGAGTTCGTGTTCGCCCTCGTTTTCCTCAATCACGAGGCGAACTTTCCGGTCACTGTCGGCATGCTGAAGCTGAACTCCGATCGCTATATGGCGGTGTTCAATCTTCCTGCGGCGGGCCTCGTCATTTCGCAAATCCCGATCATCATTCTCTTCATTCTGACCTATCGCCAATTGTCAGGCGGGAATTTCGTCGGGGCGGTGAAGGGATGACGGAATATCTTGTCGCAGCCTCGGCGTTTTCGGGCGCGATGCGCAAGGGTGAAAGCAGGGGATCATGGCGGAAGTAGCCTTTGTCGACGTGGAAAAACGCTATGGCCCGGTCAAAGTGATCTCGGGGCTGAATCTGAAAATCGCGGATGGCGAATTCGCGGTGCTGGTCGGCCCCTCGGGCTGTGGCAAAACCACGTCGCTACAAATGGTCGCGGGCCTAGAATCGGTTTCCAGCGGGCGGATCTTCATTGGTGGGCGAGACGTGACCGACTTCGGCGCCCAAGAGTCGCGACATCGCCATGGTGTTCCAGTCCTATGCGCTGTTTCCCCATTTGAACGTTTTCGACAATATCGCCTTTGGCCTGAAAATTCGCAAAGTGCCGAGGGCCGAAATTCGCGATCAGGTTAAGCGCGTCGCCGAACGCCTGAAGATTGAGAGCTTTCTCGATCGCCTGCCCAAGGCCCTGTCGGGCGGCCAGCGTCAACGAGTGGCGCTGGCTCGCGCTTTGGTGCGCCAGCCCGGGGTGTTCTTGATGGATGAGCCGCTTTCCAACCTCGACGCCAAATTGCGCGTCGAGGCGCGCAGCTTCCTTGCCAAGATGCACCATGAACTCGGCATAACCACCGTTTACGTCACACATGACCAGGCGGAGGCGATGACGATGGGCACGCAAATCGTGGTTATGAACGAGGGCGCAATCCAGCAAGCCGCGCCGCCGCTTGAAGTCTACAACAGTCCGGCCAATCGCTTCGTTGCCGGCTTCATCGGTTCGCCGGCGACGAATTTCCTTCAGCTTCGCTATACCGAAGGTTGTCTCGTCGATCCCGGCGCCGACATCAAGCTGCCTGTGCCCGAATTTCGCCGAGCGATGTTGGCGCGATATAAGAACAGCGAAATCGTCCTCGGCGCGCGACCGGAACACATTCGCGTGACGCCGCGCGGAGAAACGTCGCCAGCGGCGGCGATCAACTTCATGATCGACGTCGCACAAAATCTCGGACATGAAGTTCTTCTCGACATTGTCGCGGGCGCCCATCGCGCCGTGACGCGCGTCAAGCCGGACGATTTGCCAAAAGAGGGTGAACGAAGGCCTTTCGAGTTCGATATGAACAGCGTGTATTTCTTCGATCCTGTGACCGGCGCGAATATCGAGACCGCGGCGAATGCGTCGCTTTCGCGATGAAGGCCGGGATCTCGCCGAAGCCGGGCGGGCCGCCAACCGCGCCTATCAATCTGCGCCGGGTCCGAGCCGATCGGCGCGGGCAGGTTCCCCCCTCGCTACGTCGCCAGCACCACTAAGCCAGCGTCATCCGGACGGCTTCCGCAATCGTCCTGCCGAGGATCGCGTGCTGGTCGGGCGCGTAGTGGATACCGTCGAGCGGCGAGCAGGCGATGAATGCGCCCGCGTCGACGAAGCCGACGCCGTGGAGTTCGGCGACCTCTCGATAACGGGCGCCGAGGAGGCGCGATTTCTCTGTGGCGCCCTCGAACATCTCGGCGAAGTGGGTGAGCGTGGCGAGCGGCGGCGGCGCGACCAGCAGGATCCTCGGCGACGCGCCCTGCGGCCCGACCGGCTCGGCGCGCGCCATCAGGATCAGCCGCTCCGCGCCAAACGCGCTGTCTCCGGGCGAAGCGCTGAATCGCGCCTTCAGATCGTTGCAGCCGAGCGCGATGATGAGAAGATCGAGCGGCGCATGACTGAGCAGGCACGGCGGCAGATAGTCGGCGCCGCGACGGCCGGGCTCGATCGGGTCGTCGAACACCGTCGTACGGCCGCTGAGGCCCTCCTCGATCACGCTGAAGTTCGGACCCAGTTCGCGGCGCATGACGCCGGTCCAGCGGACATCGGGGGGAAATCGCGCGCCGGTGGCGGGATCGTAGCCCCAGGTGTTGGAATCTCCGAAAGCGACAACGACGGGCATGGGCAGCCTTGAGGGTCAATGGACGGTCATCGGGCCTGGGCGACTCGGCTGTGCATCTCGGTCGTCATCGCATCGATCCGCTCAACCAGGGTTCTGACGGTCTGCGTCAGTTCGGTGTTCTGCCTGAGCAGCGTTTCGACGCTCTCGGTCAGCGCCGTGTTCTGCTGCAGCATTTCGAACATCAGGCCCGACTGCTTCTGCATCTGCTGCTGGCGCTCCTCGTTGACCTGATGCAGTTCCTCGCGATGCTGGGCGTCGGCGATGCTGTTGCACTTGTCGCGGTCGGCCTGCCGCGTCTGGGCGAGCAGGATCAGCGGCGCGGCGTAGGCGGCCTGTGTCGAAAACGCCAGGTTCAGCAGAATGAATGGATAGACGTCGAACTGGGTCCAGCCGACGACGTTGATCCAGATCCAGACCGCCACGATGAACGTCTGGGCGATGAGAAATGTTGGCGTTCCAAAGAAGCGCGCGAATCCTTCCGCCCTCGTGCCAAACCAGTCGCTGCCGAAAACCGACTCGAGATGCGAATGCGGCAAATGAAAGCGGCGCGCGCGATCGGGTCCGGCTGCTTGCTGCTCCGAGCTCATAAAACCTCTCCCTAGGCGTCTGCGGAGCCGCAGGTGTGGCGCGGCCGGCAGAATCTCGCGACGCATTCTATCGCGCCGACAATACAGGAATCAGAATCAAATTCGAGACGACGCGCGGCCGCTTGCGGGCGGAGAATCTCGGCGCTTGCGGCGCTCACGGGCGCCTCGGCGACGGCTTGCGCGAGCGTCGGCGAGACGCTATGGTCGGTAACTCCACCAATTTTGTATACTATCTAGAGAGCTACCGAAGAGTGATGTACGACGGTCCACGCCCGCATTTGTCACATCGGCGAGGGGGCCTTAAAGCTACGCAACGCGAATTCGAGGGAGGAAACAATGTCTCAGAAGCCTGAAACGCTGGCGCTTCACGCGGGCTGGCGCGCCGATCCGGCGACCGGCGCGGTCGCGGTGCCGATCTATCAGACGACCTCATACCAGTTCCAGAGCGCCGAACACGCAGCGAACCTGTTTGCGCTGAAGGAGCTCGGCAACATCTACACCCGCATCATGAACCCGACCAACGACGTGCTCGAGAAGCGCATCGCCGCGCTCGAAGGCGGCGTTGCGGCGCTGGCGCTCGCGAGCGGGCAGGCGGCCTCGGCGTTCGCGGTGCAGAATGTCGCCCGCGCGGGCGACAATATCGTCTCCTCGACCGACCTTTACGGGGGCACTTGGAACCAGTTCGCCAACACGCTGAAGGACCAGGGGATCGAGGTGCGCTTCGTCGATCCGGAGGATCCGGAGAACTTCCGCAAGGCAACCGACGCGCGCACCCGCGCCTACTACGCCGAGACGCTGCCCAATCCAAAGCTGATCGCGTTCCCGATCGGGGAGGTGGCGGCGATCGGGCGTCCGCTCGGCATTCCCCTCATTATGGACAACACGGCCGCGCCCATCATCACGAGGCCCTTCGACCATGGCGCGGCGGTCATCGTCTATTCCACCACCAAATATCTCGGCGGCCACGGCAACTCGATCGGCGGCGTTCTGGTCGATAGCGGCAATTTCCCCTGGGAGAAGCACGCCGAGCGCCAGCCCGCGCTCAACACGCCGGACCCCAGCTATCACGGCGCTGTGTGGACCGAAGCTGTGAAGCCGCTGGGGCCGATCGCCTATATCATCAAGGCGCGGGTGACGCTTTTGCGCGACCTCGGCTCCTGCATGTCGCCGTTCAACGCGTTCCTCACCTTGCAGGGCGTCGAGACGGTGGCGCTGCGGATGGAGCGCCATTGCGCCAACACCTCCGCCGTCGCAGCCTGGCTCGCCAAGCGGCCCGAGGTCACCAAAGTGTTCCATCCCTCGCAGCAGACCGGAGTCGGCAAGCAGCGCGCGGAAAAATACCTGCGCGGCGGGCAAGGCGGCCTTGTCGGCTTCGAGCTCAAGGGCGGGCGCGAAGCGGGACCCAAGTTCATCGACGCGCTGAAGCTCTTTTATCACGTCGCCAACATCGGCGACGCTCGCTCTCTCGTCATCCACCCGGCGACAACGACCCACTCGCAGCTCTCGCCCGCAGAGCAGCTCGCGACCGGCGTGACCGAGGGCTACGTGCGCCTGTCGATCGGCATCGAGCATATCGACGACATCCTCGCCGACCTCGATCAGGCGCTGAAGGCGGCGGCGTAAGGCCCTGACTGGCGCTCTCCTGCGCGCGGGAGAGGGGGCGAAACCCTTCTCGCGCGTAGGGCGTTCGAAAGAACGCCCGTCTTTCGACGGGCTTTGCGGGAGAAGGTGGCGCCGTAGGCGTCAAAGACGTCCGTCTTTCGACGGGCTATGGCGCCGGATGAGGGCTCCGGCGCCGCGTCAGCCGCGCGCGTAGAGATCGCGCAACTCGCGCTTGAGCACCTTGCCGATGGCGCTGCGCGGCAGGCTGTCGACGATCGTCACTTTGGCGACGCGCTGCGTCTTGCCGAGCCTCGCGTTGACCCAGTCCTTAAGCGAGGGCCCGTCGATCGCCGCGCCTTGACGAAGGGCCACGAAAGCGACCGGCGTTTCCCCCCAGCGCTCGGAAGCCGCGCCGATCACCGCCGCCTCGGCGACCGCTTCGTGCCGGACGAGCTCGGCTTCGATGTCGGAAGGATAGATATTGAAGCCGCCCGAGATGATCACGTCCTTGCTCCGGTCGAGCAGGATCAAGAAGCCGTCCTCGTCGAAGCGCCCGATATCGCCGGTACGGATGAACCGTCGCCCCTCGGCGTCGCGCCACTCGGCACCGCGCGTTGTCTCCGGCAGGTTGTGGTATCCCGTCATCATCGCTTCCGACCGGCCGACCACCTCGCCGACCTTGCCGCTTGCGACCTCGTGACCCATTTCGTCGATCAGGCGGATGTCGTGGCCCGTCATCGGCTGGCCGACGGTGTGCAGCTTGTGCGGAAACTCATGGGCGAGGAGAGCCGTCGCGCCGCCGCCTTCCGTCATGCCGTAGAATTCGACCAGGCCGCCGGGCCAGCGCTTCAGCACGTCGGCCTTGAGCGCGGCGGGGAAGGGCGCGCTGGTCGAGAGTTTCAGGACATAGCTCGAGAGATCGTATTGCTCGAAATCCTCGCGCTCCATGATCCGGCGATATTGTACCGGAACGAGCATCGCGTGGGTGGCGCGGCGCGCTTGCGAGAGGCGAAGGAATTCTCCGGCGTCGAATTTTCGCATCAGAACCGCCGTTCCGCCGTGCGCGAGCGTCGGCAGGAAGACGACGAGCGTCGTATTCGAATAGAGCGGCGTCGAGACGACCGTCACCGCGCCCCTGTATGAAACTCTTTGCATGTGTCCCGACCGCATCCGATGCGGCTGAACGATGCCCTTGGGCGCGCCGGTCGTGCCGGACGAATAGATGATGTTGAAAGGCTGGTTGGGGGCGATTGCGATATTCGCCGGCGCGGCGCCTTCCGGACCCAGCCATCGCGAGAACGGCTCGGCGGCGTCGCTGTCGTCGAGTGCAATGCGCTTGACGGCTTCTTCGTAACCGGTCCCTTTCAGAATCCCGGCTGTCTCGCGGTCGAGCAGAAAGACCTTTGCGCCGCAGTCTTTCAGCATCATCATGAGGCTCGCCGGCGGGGACGACGGCGCTAGCGGCGCGACTGCGGCCCCTGCGGCCAGGATGCCGAGGAAGGTCGCCGCATAGGGGATGGAAGTCCGCGCGCAGATCGCGACGGCGTCGCCATTGCCCACGCCCTCCCGCTGAAGAGCGAAGGCGATGCGGTCCATCAGCGCGGCAAGCGGGCCATAGGTCAGCGTTTCGGCGCCTTCGATGAGCGCTGGATGGTGCCGGCGCTCTTGAGCATGGGCGCGGATCAGATCCGGCAAGGCGGCGAAATCGCCGGCCAGAAGCTCGTCCGCCGTCATGCCCATATCCCCCATCGTGCGGGAAGCCTTCGGCTCAGCCGCGCTCGCGCATGAGCCGCGACTTGTCGCGGTTCCAGTCGCGCGCCTTCTCGCTCTCGCGCTTGTCGTGCAGCTTCTTGCCGCGCCCGAGCGCGATCGCGATCTTGGCGCGGCCCTTGGCGTTAAAATAGATGCGTAACGGCACGATCGTCATCCCCTCGCGCTCGACGCCCTTGGCGAGTCTGGCGATCTCCTTGGCGTGCAAGAGGAGCTTGCGCGGGCGCTTGGGCTCGTGGTTGAACCGGTTCGCCTGCAGATATTCGGGGATGTTGGCGTTGTAGAGGATGACCTCGCCGTTGCGGTCGACCCCGGCATAGCTCTCGGCCACCGTCGCCTTGCCGGTGCGCAGCGACTTGACCTCCGGACCGGTCAGCATGAGGCCCGCCTCGAAGGTCTCCCCGATTTCATAGTCGAAGCGCGCCCGGCGATTGTCGGCGACGACCTTGAAGTTCGGCCTCTCTTTCTCAGCCACCGGATCAGCGCCTTCGACGGCAGGCCGTCGCTGCAATTCCGCCACAATAGGGCGGCGGAGGACTTAGGCGCGTCTCGGATTGTCCACAGCGAAATGCGGCAAATGAATTCAACGGCATGGGCTCGCTCTAAGCGTTCAAGAGGCCCGCGTGCACCAGGGCGCGTCGGATCAGCGCCTCGGTGGTCTGGCTCACCGGCACGAGCGGCAGGCGGGTCTCGTTGCGCGCGCGACCCAGCAGGTTTAGCGCGTATTTCGTGCCGTTGACTCCCGGTTCGGCGAAGATTGCGGCATGCAGAGGGGTCAGGCGGTCCTGAATTTTCAGCGCGTGGCCCCAGTCGTCCTTGAAGACGGCTTCCATCAATTCGGCGCAGGGTCCCGGCGCGACATTGGCCGTGACCGAGATGCAACCGTGTCCGCCGGCCGCCATTACGGCGAGCGCCGTCATGTCTTCGCCAGAAAGTTGAATAAAGTCTGCCCCCATGGCATGTCGTTGGAGCGAGATGCGGCCGACGTCGCCGGTCGCGTCCTTGACGCCGACGATGTTGGGCAATTCGCGAAGCCGCTTCATCGTGTCGACCGTCATGTCGATGACGCTGCGCGGAGGGATGTTGTAGATGATGATCGGAATGCCGATCGCGTCATTGACGGCCCTGAAGTGCTGGTAGAGCCCTTCCTGGGTCGGCTTGTTGTAATAGGGCGTGACGACGAGCACGGCGTCGGCGCCGGCGCGCTCGGCGTGCAGCGCGAGCGCGATTGCCTCGGCCGTGTTGTTCGAGCCCGCCCCCGCGATCACCGGAACCCGACCGCGCGTTTCGTCGATGCAGATGTCGACGGCGCGCCGATGTTCCTCGTGGGTCAGCGTCGGGCTCTCGCCGGTCGTTCCGACCGGTACGAGCCCATGCGACCCGGAGGTGATCTGCCAGTCGATCAGCGCGCGGTAAGCCTGCTCGTCGATCCCCCCATCTTTGAACGGGGTCACGAGGGCCGGCATCGAACCGTGAAATTTCGCCCGCTTGTCCATTTCCCGCTTCCGGCTGGCCGTGCGGCCGAACTCTCGTCTCGTTCCGGCCGCGCCCGGACACATAGACCCGTCGACGTGCGCGCGAAAGGGGGAGGGCGCGCTTCGAACGCGGTTAACACTTCGTCAGGAATGTCGTTCCATCCTCCCGCGCAAGGATCGAACCCATGACCCGTTGGCGCACGCGCGCGCTGCTCGGCGCCTCGGCTGCCGCCCTTCTGATCGCGTTCGTTCCGTTCGGGAGCGGCGCGGTTCATGAATTCGGCGTCTTGAAGCGGATCGCCGAAGAGCGCGCAGCGCTCCTGAAAGCCGAAGGGCTCTCCATCGGCTCGCTGCCGCACGGCCTTGCCGCGCTGGGCTGGGAAGCCTCGGCGGACGCTTTGTCCGCATCTCTGGTTCAGCGCGAAATCGACGCTGCATCGACTGCGAACCTCGAGATTCCCGCGCCGCCGGAACCGCTCGCGGCCGCGCCTGAGCCGCCGGCTGCGTCGATGGCGCGCCTCGAGATCTCGGCGCCGGCAGAGGCGCCGGCCATCGCGCCTCAATCGCCGGCCGCGTCGACGGCGAGCCTCGGGATCTCCGCGGCGCCCGAGTCGCAGGCCGCCACTCCTGAACCGCCGGCCGCGTCATCGCAGGCCGCCGCGCCTGAGGCGCCGGCCGCGCCATCGCAAGCCGCTCCCGGCCAGGCGGCAACCCCCGCGGCCACACCGCTTTCCCCCGCGGCCTTGGCCTATCGCAAGGGCGACGCCGCGGCGCTTACGGCGCTCGCGAACGCGTCCAGCGATCCGGACGAGCGGCTGGCGCTGGAATGGGCGGCGCTGCGCGCGGATCCGCATCCGCCGGAAGCCGCGCTCGCCGCCTTCGCCAAGGCCCATCCGAATTGGCCGGAGAACCGCTATTTCCGCACCAGTCAGGAAGCCGATCTTCTAGTCCACCCGCTGTCGCCGTCGGCAGTTCTTGCATTTTTCGCCGCCGACCCGCCGCAGTCGAGCGCCGGCGCGCTCGCGCTCGCTCGCGCCAACGCAGCGATGGGCCATGTGGACGAAGCGATCGGCGCGATCCGGGAGCTGTGGCGCGACGGCGATTTCGATTCCTGGACCGAAGGCCAGATCCTGCGCGAATTCGGCGTCGCGCTGTTAAGAGCGGACCACAAGGCTCGCGCCGACCGGCTGCTCTACGCCGAGAATTACGGTCCGGCGCTCCGCGCCGCCGCGCTCGCCGGCGCCGACGAAATGGCGCTCGCTGAGGTGCGCATCGCCGCCGCGCGCGGGCCGCTTAGTCCCGCACTTCTCAAGGCGGCGCCCCAGGCGCTGAAGAACGATCCGGGACTCCTGTTCGCGCGGATCCAGGACGCGCGACGCTCGGGCCGCGCCTTCGAGGCGGCGACGCTGATCGGCCTCGCGCCGAAGGACCGCGCGGCTCTCATCAACCCCGACAAATGGTGGACCGAGCGGCGCATGGTGGCGCGCGAACTGCTCGATCTCAACGAGCCGAAGCTCGCCTACGAGATTTGCGACAAGGCGGCGCGGCCGGACGAAGCAGCCGCCCAGGTCGATCTCGATTTTCATGCCGGCTGGATCGCGTTGCGCTTTCTCGGCGATGCTCCAGCGGCCGCCAAATGGTTCGCGCTCGCCGCCGAAGCGGCGGACACGCCGCTCTCGATCGCTCGCGCCGCCTACTGGCGGGGCCGCGCCGCCGAGGCGATGAACGATGTCGAAGACGCGGCGCTCGACTATGAAAGCGCCGCCAGCGAGCCGATCGCCTACTACGGCCAGCTCGCCGCCGAGCGTCTCGGGGTGAAACGCCTTCAGCTGAGGGCGCCAGTCGCCGTCGCGGAGGGCGAGGCGCGCGACGAGGCGGTGCGGGCGACCGAGGCCCTCTACCGCGACGGGCTCGACGACCTCGCCACCGCGCTCGCCTTCGAGGCGGCGCGCGAATGGCGCGACGAGGCGCAGATGGCCGCGATGGCGGCAGTGGTGAAGCGCTACGGCGAAGCGGCGACGCAGTTGCAGTTCGGGAAGATCGCGACGATTCGCGGTTACGACTTCGACGCGATGGCCTTCCCCTCGAAGGGCGTGCCCGCGTTTGTGCCGCTCGCCCATTCTGCTGATCTTGCGAGCGTCTACGCGGTCGCGCGCCAGGAGAGCGAATTCCTGTGGCGCGCCGCGTCGGGCGCCGGCGCGAAGGGGCTCATGCAGATCCTGCCTGCGACGGCGGCCTCGACCGCCCGCCGCGCCGGGGTCCAATATGACCCGGTCCGACTGATCGTCGATCCGGCCTTCAACACGCAGCTCGGCGCAGCCTTCCTCGGGCAGGTGATGGAGGACATCGGCGGTTCGCCCGAACTGGCCTTTGCCGCATATAACGCCGGGCCGGGCCGGGTCGCCCAGTGGATCGCGGCCTACGGCGATCCGCGCAAGGGCACCACGGCCGATCTCGTGGACTGGATCGAGCGCATTCCCTTCGACGAAACGCGGGACTACGTGCAGCGGGTCGCCGAAAACCTTGGCGTCTATAAGCAGCGGCTGGCCGACGAGCCTCCGGCGTCGGCGCCGGTCTCCGTGTTCGCGGCGAAGGAATAGCTGAAAGAGGCTTGGCGGTCGGGCGGGGATAAGGCCGCGGTCAGCTGCGCAGCGCCCTCACCGTTTCCACCAGCTTCGGCACGTCGACCGCGTAGGAAAACGGCGAATCCTTCATGTGCCGGGGCGCGGCTGCGAGGGCCTCCTCCGTCTGACGCTGGAACAGGACGACGTGCTCGAGCTCCAGCATCGCTCCGAAATGCGACGACCACGGGTCGTGCTGGCCCTCGGCGATGATCTCGACGACTTTGGTTCCCGGCCGGCAGAAATACGCATTCACCAACGCCGCCCCGAATTCGCAGACGATGACGTCGGCCCCGGCGAATGTGAGAACCTGCTCGTCGAACGACAGTTTATCCGGCTGGATTGCCGTGAAGCCGAGGCCCTGGAGCGCCTCGATCATCGCGGCGCGGTTGGTGATGTTGCGGCTGTTCCTCAAGCTGCGGCAGATGAGAACCCGGCTGGGCGTGCGCATCGGGGGCGCCTGCTTCCTGACGTTCGACAGGATCTCGGCGAAGACCTCTTTGTTCTGTGGATGCGCGTTCTGGCTGCTGACCCCGGTGTGCCGGTTGCTGGCGATCGCATGTTCGAGAAAGACGGGCCGGGGCGGAATTTCCCGGATGAGCCCCGGCCGGATGTCGAGCCGGGCCATGAGTTCGCGCTGCCAGGGTCTCAGCGTCCAGGTCAGCATCGGCGCGCCCATTCTCGCGCCCTGATGAATGAGCGGGACGACGTCGTGCAGGTAGTGGCCGTAGTTCGGCTTGTCCGAGTTGGCGATCAGCAGGTGTTCGCCGGATATTTTCGGCGTGCCCGCGAGCCGCCGTTCGTAGAAAAGTCGCCCAATCGATCCGTCCGGGAGCGGCTGGTCGGCGATCGCCTTGATGGAGGAAAGAAAGCCCGGCCGGAAGGGGCCGAGGAACGAATGGCGCCAGACTTCGCCGTTGCGCGATATGAGCAGGCCGAAGGCGGGAAACCAGTACCGATCGACGAGGTGCTCGAGAATGATCGGCGGCGCGTGGACCGTATGCTCGACATAGTGCATGCGCTCGGTCGTCGTCGAATTGACGCTCAGCGGATGAAGCTTCGTTTGGTACTCGCAGGCCTCGACGATCGTGCTTTGCGCCATTGGCGGCGGAAACCGGCCTTCGAAGGGAACGCTCGGCAATTGGGTCGTCTCGTCGATCGAGACCGGAACGCCCGCGCCGGACCTGGCAAGCATCGCGGCTCGCAGACGCCGCCGGAAATTGTTCCACGGCTTACGCACAGTCTCACGCCAGTAGATGTGGAGCGACCGGCTGACGCGTACGCGTCTCGCGTTCTTGACGCTGTCGGGAACGGCTGACGTCTGCGTGTTATCCAGCAAGTAAGGTCCCGTCGGGAGAGGGGCGGCGTCCGCCCGCTGTCGAATTGGGGGGTCCTATGCCCCAACGCGCGGGCAGCGACAAGGCCGGCCCCGCTGCTGGTTTATCCACCGCGATCACGCTCGCTCGCGATGACTTCGCCCGAATCGGCCGCTACGCCGCGATAAGCTCATGGCGTTCCGATTCGTTCATACCGCCGACATTCATCTCGACTCGCCCTTGCGCACGCTGGCGTTGCGCGAGCCGGAGCTGGCCGACCTCATCGGCGGGGCGACGCGCAAGGCTTTCGTGGCAATCATCGACCTCTGCCTTTCCGAACAGGTCGACGCTCTCCTGATCTCTGGCGACCTCTACGACGGCGAGCAGACCTCGATGAAGACCGCCCGCTTTCTCGCCGACCAGCTCAGGCGGCTGCATGAGGCGGGGATAGAGAGCTTCATCATCCGCGGCAACCACGACGCCGAGTTGCGCATCACCAGGGAGCTGACGCTTCCGGAATCAGTCAAGGTCTTCTCCGGGCGCGCGGAGACGGTCGTCCTTAGCCGCGGCGCGCTCGATGTCGCGGTGCATGGCGTGAGCTTCGCCCAGAGGCACGCGCCCGAAGGCCTGCTGCCCAAGTTTCGCCCGCCGCACGACGGCGCCGTCAATCTCGGCATGATGCACACCAGCCTCGGCGGGTCTCCGTCACATGACGCTTATGCGCCCTGCGCGTCTGCCGAACTGCATGGGCATGGGTTTGACTACTGGGCGCTCGGCCACATCCATCAGCGCTTTGAGGAGCGGGGCAGGGCGACGATCGTGATGCCTGGAAACCCGCAGGGACGCGACATCAACGAAGCGGGCCCAAAGTCGGCGACGCTGGCGACGATCGGAGACGACCGCGCGATCACGCTCGAGGAGCGCGTGACGAGCATCGCAGAGTTTCAGCGCGTCCGGGTCGATCTCGCAAGCGTCGAGGACTGGCGGGCGGCGCTGAAGCGGATCGAGGCGGCGCTCGGCGCGGCGCGCGTCTCGGCGAAGAGCGAACATCTTGTCGCGCGGGTGAAGCTCGCCGGATCAACTCCGCTCGCCTGGCGTCTGCGATTCGACGCCGACCGGCTGGCGGAAGAGGCCCGCGCTGCCGGCGCGGCAATCGGCAAGACCTGGATCGACAAGGTCGAACTCGCCTGCGTCGAGCCCGGAGCAGCCGGCGCCTCGCCGTCAAGCGATCCGGTCGCCGAACTGCGCGGGCTGATGGACGGGGAGGTTGCGCAGTCGAAGGCGTTTCAGGACGCATTGAGCGAGATGGCGAAAGAGCTCAGCGGGACTCTGCCGCAGGAATTGCGCGAGGGCCTCTTCGGCCGCGACGCGGAGGAATTCTCCGCGATCCTTCGCGACGTTGCGAGCGACGGGACCGAGGACGTGCTCGCTTATCTGCGCGCGGCCGAGAGGGACCGCGTCTCGTGAGGATCGCGCGGCTTGATCTCGCCCGATACGGCCGCTTCACCGACTATAAGCTCGACTTCGGCCCCGCGACGGCGAGCGGCCCGGACTTCCACATCGTCTACGGCCTCAACGAAGCGGGAAAATCGACCGCCGCGGCGGCGATCCTCGATCTCTTGTTTGGCATCGAGAAGCAGTCGGCCTACGGCGCGCCGGAAGTGAGAACCAACTGGCACGCCTATAGCGCAATGCGAATCGGCGCGCGGCTTGAGCTGCGTGGCGAACCTCATGAGATCGCGCGCCTCAAGCGCGACAAGAACAGCCTCGTCGACGCCGATAACCGTCCTCTCGACGAGACGTTCATCAAGGCGGAGCTCGCGGGCGTCGACCGCGCCGCGTTCCGGATGATGTTCTCGCTTGACGACGAGAGCCTGGAGAAGGGCGGAGAGGCGATCCTGGAGAGCCGCGGCGATCTCGGCCAGCTCCTCTTTTCCGCCAGTGCGGGCCTCGCCGAGATGAGCGGCCGGCTCGACGGCCTTCGCGACAAGGCCGATTCGTTTTTCCGGCCGCGCGCCAAGAGCAGCGAGCTGGCGGAGAAGAAGCGAGCGCTCGAGGCTCTGAAGGAGGAACGCGAGAAGGCGGACACGCTGGCCTCGACCTATGCCGAATTGATGCGCCGGCGCGATGAGGCGAAGGCGGCCTATGAGGCAGCCGCAAGGGCGCTGAGCGCTCGCCGGTCGCGAGCGGAGACGATCCAGCGGCTGCTCGCGGGCCTAACTCATCTCGCCGCGCTCAGCGACGCGGAAGCCAGGCTCGCGCCGCTCGCCGACCTCCCGACGCCGCCGGACGGCTGGCGCGAGACTCTCGCCGAGCTGCAGGTAGAGGCGATTCGTCTGACCGCGCAGAAGGAGAATGCGGAGACTGCGATCCGCGGGCTCGAGGACGAGCTCCGGCTGATCGGCCAGGACGCAGCCGCTCTTCAGCTCGCGGGGCGCGTCGACGGCTGGCGCGAATTGCGCAGCCGCTACGATAGCGCCAAGGACATTCTCGTTCGCCGGGGCGAACTCGAAGGCAAGCGCGACGCGGTCGCCGCAATCCTTAGCCGGCTCGACCGTGCAGGCGAAGCCGAGCCGCAGAAACTGCTCCTCCCGGTACGAACGGTAGGCGGGCTCGAGGACCTCATCGCAGAGCGCTCGGGCGTTCTGGCGAAGCTCGAGGGCGCGCGAGCGGCGCTGGACGAGGCCAGGCGCGCGGAAGCCCAGGCGCTCGATGCGGCGTCGCAATCAGGCGACAGGAGCGCGGCCATCGAGGTGCTGAAGACGCGCCTTCAGGCGGCGCTGCGCGACGAATCCGCTTCGCGCCTTCGGGCGCTGCGCGAAGAGATGGAGAGGCAGTCGCGGAAGCTTGCGGACGCGCTTGCTGCGCTCGCGCCGTGGCGCGGCTATCCGGAAGCGCTGGCGCTTGTCTCCGTTCCGGGCGAAGCGGAGATATCGGCGCTGCGCCAGCGCTTGTCGCAGACGGTCGCGGCCCGCCAGAGCACTGTCGATCGTCTCGCGGAGAAGACAGCCGAAGCCGAGCGCCTCAGGGCGGAGGCGGCGGTCGCCGCGCTTGCGGCCGAACTCGTCGGCGATGACGTCGCCGCCGACCTGCGGGCGGCGCGGGAAGGTGCGTGGTCTCGCCACCGCGCGGCGCTCAGCGCCTCCTCCGCCGACGCGTTTGAGGCGGCGATGCGCCGCGACGACGCGGCGGGCACAGTGCGCCTCGCCAACGCGCGCGAACTTGCCGCCCAGCGGGAACGCGCGATCAAGCTGGCGGGCGTCGAGGCGGAATGCGCGCGCGCTAAGGCCGACCTGGACGTGGCGGAGAGGGCGCTTCACGCGCTCGATCATGAGATCGCCGCGCTGATGCCCGCCGCGCCGCCCAAAGGACGCGAGCCGCTGAGCTTCCTCGAAGCCTGGCGGGTCCGGCGCGGAGAAGCGATGGCGATCGTCGCGGCGCTGCGCGACGCAAAGGAGGCAGCGCGGCGCGCGAACGACGGCGCTTTGCGCGCGTGTCGGGCGTTAAGCGACGCCCTGAAGGCTGCCGGCGCGCCGCATGCGGCGGACAGCGCGCTCGAAGCGCTGATCGAGGCCGCCGAGGCGGCGGTCGCCACAGAAGCGAAGGTCGAGAGCTTCCGTCAGAAAGCGAGGGACCGCCGGGCCGACGTTGCTCGCGCAGAATGCAAGTTGAAGGGCGCCCTCGAGGGGGATACGCGCTGGCGCCGCGACTGGCGCGAGGCCTGCGCGGGTTCGTGGCTCGGCGACGACGAGGCCGAGCCGCCGCCGAACGGGGTGCGACAGGCTTTGAAAGTGCTCGAAGACCTGCGCACCGCGCTGAAGGACTGCGCCGACCTCGAGCACCGCATCGCTGCGATGGAGCACGACAAGCAGCTTTTCGCGGAGAATGCCGGGGAGATCGGTCAGGCGCTCGGAATCGACGGGCGTGACGGCGACGCCGCCCGGCTCGCCGACGCGATCGAGGCCCGAGTCGCGCGAGCGCGCGAAAACGAGCGGCGGCGTCAGGAAAAGACCAAGGCTCTGACGGAGGCGCGGAAGGCGCTCGGGGGCATCGTCGAGGCGCTCGCGGTCAACACCAGGCTCGCCTCGGCGATGACCGAATTTTTCGGCGTCGGCACGCTTGCCGAAGTCGCCGCCAGGCTCGAGGACAGCAGGCGGCGTGATGATCTGCGAGTGGAGATCGGCAGGGAGACGCGCGCCATACTCGCGCTCAATATCGCGAACGCGTTCGATGCGGCGCGCGCCGCGCTGGAGGCCGCGGACCGAAGCGCGCTTAACGAGGAGCTCAGCGCGCTGAAAACCTGCGAGGCCAACGACGATAGGGCGCGGGAGGAGAGTTTCGCCGCTGACCGCGAAGCGCAGCGGCGGCTCGACGCGGTCGGAGGCGACGACGCGGTCGCCCGCATCGAGGAAAAGCGGCGCACGATTTTGGAAGAGATCAAGGAAGGCGCGCGGCGCTATCTGGCTCTGCGCGCCGGCGTCACGGCGGCGGACGAGGCGCTGCGCCTCTACCGCGACCGCCATCGCGGAGCGATGATGGAGCGGGCGTCAAGGGCTTTTTCCGAGATCAGCCGCGGCGCTTATCGCGGGCTGACGACGCAGCCGAACGGGCAGAGCGAGACGCTGATCGCGCTCGGCGCCGACGGCGGCTCGAAGGCGGCGGAGCAATTGTCAAAGGGGGCGCGGTTCCAGCTTTATCTGGCGCTGCGCGTCGCGGGCTACCACGAACTCGCCAAGGCGCGTCCGCCCGCGCCGTTCATCGCCGACGACATCATGGAGACCTTCGACCATTTCCGCGCCGAGGAGGCCTTGCGCCTCTTCGCCGACATGGGCCGCGTCGGGCAGGTGATCTACCTCACCCACCATCTGCACCTGGCCGAGATCGCCAAACGCGTCTGCCCCGAGGCGCAAGTGCACGAGTTGGCGGCGTAGCTCCCCTCTCCCCTTGCGGGAGAGGGGTTGGGGGTGAGGGGTCCGGCGCGCAAGCGCGTTCCGGCGCGGACCCCTCATCCGGCCGTGCGTTCCGTGCGTCCACCTTTTCCCGCCAGGGGAGAAGGGGAACTCAGCTCTGCACGCCCTGGACGTACCAGTCCATCACCAGCGCGTCGCCATCCTTGATGCGATCGCCCTTGGCGACGCGCTCCTTGCCGGACTGATCGGAGATCGGCCCGGTGAAGACATCGTAAGAGCTGTCCTTCCAGCCCGCGATCATTTTGTCGGCGTCAGCCTTGACGTTGTCTGGCATCGCCTTGTTGTAGGGCGCGATGACGACCGTGCCTTCCTTCATGGCCCACCAGGCGTCGTCAGGCTTCCAAGAGCCGTCGAGCATCGCCCTGGCGCGCGAGATGTAATAGGGGCCCCAGATATCCTCGATTGCGGTGAGCTGGGTTTTTGGAGCAAAGCGCGACATGTCTGCAGCGTTGCCGAAGCACCAGACCTTGCGCTGCTCGCAGACCTGGAGGCCCGCGGGGCTGTCGGTGTGCTGAGCGATGACGTCGCAGCCGAGGTTGGCCAGCGTCTGTACGGCGGCGGCCTCCTTGGCCGGGTCGAACCACGAGTTGATCATGATGAGCTTGGTCGTGACGTTGGGGTTCACGGCCTGCGCGGCGAGGGTGAAGGCGTTCACGCCGAGCACTACTTCAGGCACCTTATAGGAGCCGAGATAGCCGATCGTGCCTGTCTTCGTCATCATTCCGGCGATCGCGCCTTCGACCGCGCGGCCCTCATGGAAACGGGAGTTGTAGGTGCCGAGGTTGGGGGCGTGCTTGTAGCCGGTGCAGTGCTCGAACTTCACGTCCGGGAACTGCTTGGCGGCTTCGACTGTCTGGTCCATGTAGCCGAAAGTCGTGGCGAAGATGAGCTTGTGGTCCTGCTGCGCGAGATCCTTGAGGATCGGCCCCGCGCTTGCGTCCTCCTTCACGTTCTCGACGTAGTCCGCCGCGACCTGGCCCTGAAGCGCGTCGACCATCGCCTTACGGCCCTTCTCGTGCGCCCAGGTCCAGCCGTAGTCGCCGATCGGCCCGAGATAGACGAACCCGACCTTCACTGGCTCGGCGGCGCGCGCGACGCGCAGGAGCGTCGGCGCCGCCAGCCCGGCGGCCGCGCCCTTGACGAAGCTTCGACGTGTTACCAAACTCACATTCCTCTCTTTGCTTCTCTGAAGACGTGCGGAAGCCGGCGCATCAAGTCTTTCGCGCAAAAAGCGTGCCCCAGAAGCCCCTGCTGTCCCTGCCGACAACCGTCTTGAGGATCAGCTCTGCACGCCCTTCGCGTACCAGTCCATCACCAGCATGTCGGCGTCCTTCATCCGCTCGCCTGCGGGGACGCGCTCCTTGCCCGTTTGGTCGGCGATGGGACCGGTGAAGACCTCATAGCTTCCGTCCTTGGTGCCGGCGATGATCTTGTCGGCGGCGGCTTTCACGTTGTCGGGCACCGCCTTGTTGTAAGGCGCCATCCCGAGGATTCCCTCCTTCATGCCCCACCACGCGTCATCCGGCTTCCACGTGCCGTCGAGCATGGCCTTGGCGCGAGAGATGTAGTAGGGCCCCCACAGGTCGAGGCTCGCGGTCAGATGCGCATGCGGTGCAAAGCGTGACATGTCGGCGCCATAGCCAAACCCATAGATCTTGCGCTTCTCGCAGACCTGCAGCACCGCCGGGCTGTCCACGTGCTGGGCGATGACGTCGCAGCCCAGATTGGCGAGCGTCTCGGCCGCGGCGGCCTCTTTCGCCGGGTCGAACCAGGTGTCGATCATCACGAGCTTGGTCGTGATCTTCGGATTGACGGCCTGGGCCGCCAGCGTGAAGGCGTTCACCCCCATCACAACTTCGGGAATCTTAAAGGACCCGACAAAGCCAATCGTGCCCGTCTTCGACATCATGCCGGCGATCGTGCCGATCACCGCTCTGCCCTGATAGAAACGCGAGTTGTACGTGCCGACGTTGTCGGCGCGCTTATAGCCAGTGCAGTGCTCCCATTTGACGTCGGGGAACTGCTTGGCGACCTCGATCGTCTGGTCCATGTACCCGTAGGAGGTGGTGAAGATGAGCTTGTGGCCCTGCTGAGCGAAGTCTTTCATGATCGGGATGGCGCTCGCGTCTTCCTTGACGTTCTCGACATAGTCGGCGACCACTTGGCCCTTGAGCGCGTCGAGCAGCTCCTTGCGGCCCTGTTCGTGCGACCAGGTCCAGCCGTAGTCTCCGATCGAGCCGAGATAGACGAAGCCGACTTTGAGTGGCTCAGCGGCGAAAGCAGTGCGGCTGAGCGCCGGCAGGGCCAGCCCCGCTGCTGCGGTCTTCACGAAATTGCGGCGTGTCACTTTGTTCATGTCGGTCTCCTTGGTTCAGTGAAATGTTTTCTCAATTGTTGGCCATGAAGGGTCGGCCGAGGCAAGCCGGCGCTTCGCTTCCGACGACGCCGCGGGCGGATATGACGGCGAGCGCGACGACCGCCATGATGTACGGCATCGCCGCCCAGAACTGCGACGGCAAGAACGAGAAGCCGGAGGCCTTGGCGTAGAGTTCGAGGGTCATCAGTACGCCGAAGAAGTAGGCGCCCGCGAGCAGCCGACCTGCGCGCCAGCCGGAGAAGACGACTAGGGCCAATGCGATCCAGCCGCGCCCCGCCGTCATCTGTTCGGCCCACATCGGCGTGATGACCATCGAGAAATAAGAGCCGGCGATCCCGGCGAGCGCGCCGCCGAAGGCAATTGCCGCATAACGAATCGCAATGACCGGATAGCCGATCGAATGGGCGGAAATGTCGTTCTCGCCCACGGCTCGCAGGATCAGGCCGGCGCGCGTGCGGTTCAAGAACCACCCGACAACGAAAACCATTAAAAGCGCGAAATAGACGAGCGGGCTATAGCCGAACAGCACCCGCCAGAAGGGATCGCTTGCGAGCCAATCGGGAAAGATCGAGTCGAACGAGGGCACCGTCATGCCGACATAGCCGGCGCCAATGAGGCTCGAGAGGCCGATGCCGAAGATCGTCAGCGCAAGGCCGGTCGCCACTTGATTGGACCCAAGCGTCAGCACCAGGACCCCGAACAGCATCGAGGAGGCCGCGCCCGCGAGTCCCGCGGCGATCACGCCGACCCAGGGCGCCCAATCGCCGAGGTCGGGCCCAAAGTTGAAGGCGATGGCGAAACCGGTCACCGCTCCGATCAGCATCATGCCTTCGATGCCGAGGTTGAGGACGCCGCTCTTCTCGACGACGAGTTCGCCCGTCGCGGCCAAGAGGATCGGCGTGGTCACGCCGATGACGGTGACGAGGGCGTCGATGAAGAAGCCGACGTTCACGCCGCCGCTCCCGCCGTCGCGGCCGCGACTCTCGGCGCGTCGCGAACGAGGCGGACGCGGTATCGGACCAGAATGTCGCTTGCGAGAATGAAGAACAGCATCGTCGCCTGGAAGATGCCCGCAGTTGCGTTGGGCACGTGCACCACAGTCTGCGCCACCTGCCCGCCGACGTAGGTGACGGCGAGGATCAGCCCCGCGAGAAAGACGCCGATCGGATTGAGGCGGCCGAGGAACGAGACGATGATGGCGGTGAAGCCGTAGCCGGAGGGGAAGCCGAGATTGATCTGGCCGAGTTGGCTCATGGCCTCCAGGATGCCCGCGAGCCCCGCCATCCCGCCGCTGATCATCAGCGTCGACCACACGGTGCGCGAAGCGTCGAAGCCGCCGTAGCGCGCCGCGTTCGGCGCGGCGCCGACGGTGCGCACCGAAAAGCCGTAGACCGAGCGCGTCGTCAGGAGCCAGAAGACGAGCGTCAGCGCGATGGCGACGACGAGGCCGGGCGGAACGACTGTTCCCGGCAAGACATGGGGCAGGGACTCGGCCGCGCTGAACGGCGCCGTCTGCGGGAAATTGTGGCCGTTCGGGTCCTTCCACGGGCCGCCGATCAGATAGCTCAGCACCTGCAGCGCGACATAGACCAGCATCAAGGTCGAGAGCACCTCGGACACTCTGTATCGCGTCTTGAGGAAGGCGGGGATCGCAGCCCAGGCCATGCCGCCGAGAATCCCGGCCGCGATCATCAGCGGGACCGCCCAGAACCCTTCCGCATTCGGCAGCGCGAAGGCGACGCCCGCGCCCGCGAGCGCGCCAATGATGTACTGGCCCTCCGCGCCGATGTTCCAGATCTTCGCCTGATTGCCCAGCGAAAGGCCGAGCGCGATGATGATGAGCGGCGCGGCCTTGGTCAGGACGTCCACCCATTTGTAGGGCGCGACGATCGGCGTGATGAAGGTCTCGTAGATCGCGCGCGGTCCGTCGAAGCCGATGAGTTCGAAGATGACCGCGCCGAGCAGCATCGTCAGCAGCACCGAGGCGATCGGCGTCGCGATCTGCATGAACCGGCTCGGCGTCAGGCGCTTCTCAAATCGGATGCGCATGCAGAGCCTCTGTCATTTCGACCGTCGCCGCCGGATCGCCGTGCACGCCGCCCATGAGAAGGCCGATCTCCTCGACCGAGACTTCGTCGACCTTCATCGGTTGCGACATTCGTCCCAGATTGATGACCGCGAGCATGTCGCAGAGCGTCAAGAGTTCGTCGAGATCCTGCGAGATGACGAGCACCGCCGAGCCCCGCGCGGCGAGATCGACGATCGCCTGATGGATGGCCGCGGCCGCGCCCGCATCGACCCCCCAGGTCGGCTGGCAGACGACCAGCGCCTCGGGGCGCTGCATGATCTCGCGGCCCATGATGAATTTTTGCAAGTTGCCGCCTGAGAGCGAGCCTGCAAGCGCCCCCGGGCCCGTCGCCTTGACGGTGAAGGCGCCGATCACTTCGCGCGCGTACTCCCTTGCCTTGCCGGGATCGATGAGGCCGTACCACACCATATCCATGGTCTCGCGGCCGGTTAGCGACGCATTGTCGGTGAGCGAGAACTCGCTGACCGCCGCGTGGCCGTTGCGCTCTTCGGGGACCGCGCACAAGCCCATGTTCCGGCGCTCGTTGACCCCAAGCCGGCCGACCCGCCGACCCGCCAGCACGATCGCCTCGGAATTCAGGGCCAGCGTCTCTCCGCTCATCGCGCTCAAGAGCTCATTCTGGCCGTTGCCGGCGACGCCGGCCACCCCGAAGATCTCGCCCGCGCGCACTGAAAGCGCGACGTCCTTCAAGGCGACGCCGAACTCGCTCGGCTTCGGCAGGCTCAGGCCCTCCGCGGCGAGCTTCGGCTCTCCGAAGACGCGCCCCGCCGGCTTGGCGATTTCCTTCAAGTTGGCGCCGATCATCATCTCGGCCATCGAGCGCGACGTCTCGCGCTTCGGGTCGCAGGCCGCCACCACCTTGCCGCCGCGCAGGATGGTCGCGGTGTCGCAGAGCGCGACGATCTCGTGCAGCTTGTGGGAGATGTAGAGAATGGAGCAGCCGCTGGACGCCAGACGCCTCAGCGTCTCGAACAATTGCTCGACCTCCTGCGGCGTCAACACCGAGGTCGGCTCGTCCATGATGAGGAGGCGCGGGTTCAGGAGCAGCGCGCGCACGATCTCGATGCGTTGGCGCTCGCCGACGGAGAGCGTCGAGACGACGCGGCGCGGGTCGAGCTTGAGGTGATAGGTCTCGAGAACCCGGTTGAACTCGGCAAGCAGCTCGCGCTGGGAGAGATGGAAGTTGAGGCCGAGGGAGATGTTCTCCAGGACTGTCATCGCCTCGAACAGCGAGAAATGCTGGAACACCATGCCAATGCCGAGCCGGCGCGCGGCGCGCGGGTTCGAAATGCGCTGGGGCGAGCCGTCGAAGATGATCTGGCCCTCGTCGGGAGCGAGAATGCCGTAGATCATCTTGACTAGGGTCGATTTGCCCGCGCCGTTTTCGCCAAGCAGGGCATGGATTTCGCCGGGCTTGACGCTCAGGCTGACATTGTCGTTGGCCCTGACGCCCGGGAACGACTTCGAGACGCCGACGAGTTGCAGACGCAAGGGAGCTTCAGCCTTCACCTCGACACACCCCCCGCACCCTCCACTCCGACGTCCCGGCCAAATCGAAAGCTACGCAAGAACCGCGCCGAAACCCGCTTCGCCCGCCGTTCCGGCGAAGCAGAGAAAGGATTCCTTCAGGCGTCGAGCGATGGACATAATCGCCTTAAGCTGGACCCTAACGTGGCGGGGGCCGGTGTCAAATTAATTGGCAGCCATGTCCTTTACGCCTGTGGACCGCCCAATAGAGCGGCATTCGATCGGGGCATGCGTCGGGATCGCATTTCGAGGCGCCGCCAACGCGAAAGGCGCCTCGGGACGAGGCCGCCTATGCTATCGTTCGTGAGCCGCCAGCCGGAGACGAGCCCAGAATGACCGCCGCGTCCCTTCGCCCCTATGACGAGGCGCTGTTGCGCCTGGCCTTCGACGTCGCCAAGCGCTCCCGCGAGGCGGGCGACCATCCGTTCGGCTCCGTTCTCGCGGACGGCGAAGGCAAGCTCCTGATCGAGCAAGGCAACGGCTATGCCAGTGAGGGCGGCGACCGCACCGCCCACGCCGAGCGGCTTCTCGCCTCGCGCGCGGCGCGCGCCTACGACCTCGCCGCCCTGGCGAAATGCACGCTTTATACGTCGGCGGAGCCCTGCGCGATGTGCGCCGGCGCGATCTACTGGGCAGGGATCGGGCGCGTCGTCTATGGCCAGACGGAGAAGGCGCTGAAGGCCCAGACCGGCGCCCATGAGGAAAACCCGACCCTCGACCTGCCCTGCGACATCGTCTTTGCCGCTGGCCAGCGGCCGACCGAAGTCGTCGGACCGTTGCTCGAGAACGAGGCGGCTCAGCTTCAGGCCGATTTTTGGACCGCGAGAGGGTAGCGGCTTCAGCTGAAGTGCCCGCGCAGATGGGGCGGCGCTATCGCTTCGACCTCTTCGGGAAAAAGACGAACGAGATAATCGTGGACGTAAAACGTCCTCAGCTTCCGCCTTTCTCTCTCTATCCACTGCGCAATCGAGTCATCTGAAGGCGCCACGATGTCATGATCGTCCGGATACAAAGCGGACTCCGCGAATCTGCATCTTTGATAATGTTCCGGGTCAAAATGTTCGCCCGTTTCGCCGATATATCGCGCATGGCAGGCGGTGGTCGTCACTCGGGCGAGATTGTTTTCGGCGCACGCGATCCAGCGTGAGCCGTCCTGGCTCGAAATGGTCATCTCGTAGCCAAGCGTCGCATAGAACTCGCGAATTGAATCGTGATCGCGCTGGCTGTAATCGGCGTCCTTGACCAATTCCCAGTAGCGGTCGCGTATCCCCCTCTGTTTCAGCCAGGATTGCCGGGTCAAGGCGCTTCCCCAATTTTCGTGCATTGGCTGAAGGCGCCCTGGGGCCGCTCTTTGGCATTCCAACGACGCCCACAGGTCGCCATACGCGGACACGTAGCCTATGGATGGGCGCCGGTCGGCCAGTTTGAGCAGCCTGTCGATGATCTGCAAGTAATTGGGCGAAAGAACGAGATCGTCTTCGAGAAAAAGCGCGTAGGGCGCTTCATTTTCGACAAATACAAACTCGTCGGCTCTGCGATAATTTCCAGCAATTCCCAAATTTGTCGCGGACAGAATGATTTTGCCTTGCAGCATCATCCTCGAGAAATGCACGCAGCATTCCTCGATCAATTTCTGATCCGTCTTGGTGGCGCCGCTATGCGGATTCCAGGCGCCATCCTGAAACAAATAGACCCGATCGAGCGGATCGAGTTGCGGCGCAAGAAGTCGAGAACCTCGGTTAGATAGTGAGGTCGATCGTAACTCAGAATCGCGATGGTGATCGGGCGCCGCACGTAGTTGTCCCGATCAACCTGAGGTTCTTTTTGCGCCTGACGTCCCATTCGCCCATAGCGAGGGCTCACGCTCCCGGTTCAGTTTCAAGCCGGCGCCGCCAAACCACCCTTATGCTGTGACAGGCGTACGAAGAGCCGAGCCGCGCCGACATTGGCGTGCGCGAAGGGCGTTGGCAATGGCGATCCGTCTTAAGGGCGAAGCCCATGGAAGCGGGGCAACCAAGCAGAACCGCGCAGAGCGTCGCGATCCATCGCGCCGAACACCAGCTTTACGACTCTCCCCGCGTCCTCAACGATCCCCTCGCCCTCTGGATCATCGGGCCGGAAGGCGCAATGTCGATCGCGCTCGGCTGGTGGGCGGCTGGTCTCCCCGGACCGCGCGCGATGCGGGCCTTCATCGCAGCGCGAAGCCGGTACGCCGAGGATGAGCTCGCCGGGGCGGTCTCATCCGGAACCCTTCAATATGTCATTCTCGGCGCGGGTCTCGATACGTTCGCCTACCGCAACCCGCACGCCGCTTCGGGTCTTCGCGTGTTCGAAGTCGATCATCCCGACACGCAGGCCTGGAAGCGGGGCCGTCTGGCCTTGATGGGCATCCCTGTCCCTTGTTCAGTTGCGTTCGTCACTGCCGATTTTGAACGTCGGGAGCTCGCAGCCGGCTTGGAAGGGAGCGGATTCAGGGGCGACGAGCCGGCCTTCTTCTCCTGGCTGGGCGTGACGCAATATCTTTCGACGGGGGCGGTGATGGCGACCTTTGCTGAGATCAGCTCCATCTGCCCGGAGAGCGCCATCGTGTTCGATTACGCGCTCCCCCGCGACGCGCTGCCCGAAGCCGAGAAAGCGACGTTCGACGCGCTCAGCGTCGGAGTTGACTGGGAGGGCGAACCTTTCCGGGCTTTTTTCCGGCCAGAGAGCCTGGCGAAAGATCTGAAGGCGATCGGGTTCCGGCGCCTCGATCGTCCGACCGCCGACGAGATCAACGCCCGCTATTTCCGCGATCGCCGCGACGGGCTCGAGGTGGCCAGCCATCTCGGCGGACTGATGTGCGCGTCATAGCATCCACGGTCGGTCTCGGAGACAGAAAAGCCGCCGATTGCTGCGGCCTTTCGTGTCGTTGTCCGCAGCCTTTGGACTTAAGCGTCGACGCCCTTTCGCTGAGCCTTGCGATAGCCGACGAACCCAAACCCTGCGAAGCCGATCGCATCAGCCTCTCGCTCCAGGCTCGAGAACCTCGTGTCGCGAACAATGTCGCCGAACGTAAACGGCTTCCGATAGAGCGTGACCGCGTTAACCACTGGGTCGCGCCTGATGAAGCCCGATCTCATATAATAGCGCAGCCAGGCTTCGGCCACTCGGCGATGAACATGACGTTGCGGTCGCGATCTTCGAGGTCGATTTCGCCGCAGGCGAAGGCTTCAATTCCAAACCGCGCGACCACGTCGCGGAACAGTTCGGCGCACGCCGCCACCGACGTCCTGATCCTGCAACTCCGCGTAGAACCGGAGCGCTTCCTCCGCCTCGGGTCGCTTTCTCACAGGAAGTCTCTGTTTTCGGCAGCTTGCGTGGCTCGCCGTCCCAATTCTCACAGTGCCAGTGGATTATGGCGCCGTCAATGCGACTGCTCCAGCTTGGCTCCCAGCGGCCGCAAGACAGAAATCGCCCAGGCGGCTCATATATGACGGTTTCCGGAACGCTGCTTCGTGCTATGTCCGCCCGGGTCTGCGGGAGGGGGCCTCAGCCGGCGTCGCTTTGGCGTCGCCGCGGTCAGGGCGAGCGCGCGATGTCGAGCGGGGCGCGCATTCTAAAGATCCAACGGAGATGGAGGAAACGCCATGAGAGATATCATTGTAGGCTTGTGCGCGGGGCTTGTCGCGCTCGGTGCGGCGCCCCATGCGGCGCTGGCCCAGGACGCGATCGCCGCGCCCGCTCAGAAGACGATCGGCTCTACGGCCAAGGGCGCCATGATTCCTTCACTGGCGGTCATCAATTCGCAAGGGGCCAGTCTGCAAGGCAACACCCTGACGATGACCGGCGTGTCGGCCAATTCCATCGTTTTCGCCGATCGGCCGGTGAGAGCGGCGGGGCACGTGCTGACCAAGCACTTCCTCAAGGAATGGGATGAGGGCAGCGACAGCTTTGCCAAGGATCCCCCGAACGCCACGATATCGGTGCTCGGCGCGGAAGGCGATTCGGTCGAGGACGCCGTCGTGGTCTTGAAAGCGCCGAAGCTCGAAGGCGACAATTTGACCTTCGAGGTGTCGGTGCTCGAAGGAAGCCTGTCGAAGGCGACGGGACCCGCTTCGCTTTTCATCGACTGGTTCGCCGCGCGCGGGTATGGCGGTCGCGCATTCGTCGGCGGCGTCGGCTACCACGGCGGTGCTTGGCACGGCGCCTGGTACGCTCACCCCGCGGGGGTCGCCGCGGGCGCGGCTGCCGTCGGCCTCGGCGCCGCGGCGGTAGGAGCGGCGGCTGCGGGCGCCTATTATCAGCCCTACGGCTACCCTTATTATGCGCCGCCGCCGCCGGCCTGCGGCTACTACCCCTATCCGCCGTGCTACTGACCGCCCGGCGCCTGGGCGCGAGGGGGCCGACGCGACAATCGCGTGATTTTGCCGGGAGGGAAGTGGTCCGGCGAAACTGAAACGAGCTTCATGAAACCAAGGACCAGGACGGTCTGAAAGGACAGATGGAATGAAAAAGGCAACGTTTCTCGGGTTTGCTGCGGCATTGGCGATGATCGGCGCAGCGAGGGCCGCTCCGGTCGATCTCTCGGCCTATGCCGACGCGAACGGGTTCATCGACGTCCAGAAGCTGACCTGCGGCCAGCTCGCCAACACCTACCAGGAAGACGCCAACGCGCTCGCGAGCTGGTACAGCGGCTGGTACAACGGCCTCGCCCACAAGCATTACGCCGACTTCAAGAAGGGCCGCGAAGTCGAGCACCAGGTGATCGAATATTGCAAGGCGCACCCGGAGGAGAAGATCATTCACGCCATCGGCTTGATGCTCAAGGAGGACCGCGCCGAAGGGATGATGATGGAGAAATGAGCGCGATCAGCGCGTCCAACGGAGGGTCTGACATGAAAAAGGTGACGTCACTCTTTATGCTCGGCGCGGCCCTGCTGCTGTCCGCTTCGGCGGGCTACGCGGCGCCGTCGTCGGTGGCAAAGTCCTGCAAGGCGGACGTCAAGAAGCTCTGTGCCGACGCGAAGCCCGGCGGCATCACGGCCTGCGTCAACGAGCATTTCAAGGACCTCTCTGCCGATTGCCAGGTGGCGATCATCAGAAGTCGTGGCGGTTGGCAAGGCCTGCCAAGCAGACGTCAAATCGTTCTGCGCCGATGTGAAGCGCAAAGCGGCGGTTCCGGCATGCCTGAAGGCCCATGCCGCCGACCTTAGCGACGGCTGCAAGCAGGCCATGGCGAAAGCCAATGCCGGCGACAAGTAGGCATGACGTCCATCCGAAATCAAACTCGAGGAGAGAAGTATGAAATTCATCGTTTCCGGCCTGCTGGTCCTGGGCCTGATCGCCCTTCAGGCTCCTGAAGCCAACGCCGCCGCCTGCGCCGCCGGTCCCCACCGGGCCGGATGCGTCGGCCCGCACGGCGCAGTGGGCGTGCATCGCGGCTACGGCTATGGCTACCACGGCGCGGCTGTCGTCCATCCCGGGTATGGCTATGGGGGCCGGCACTGCTACCGCGGCGCCTATGGCCGCGTGGTATGCCGCTGAGGCGGGTCGACGGGCGAAGCTCAGCGCCGGCGATTGGGGCCTGAAGCCTCGATCGCCGGCGCTGGCGCTTCGAGCATGCGGACAGCGCGTGGCCGGGATTGCGCCGGCGGCGAGCAGCGACGGGTCGACTTCCCTGCTATACGCCGGCTAAGCGAGAACCCGAAAATCGGCGCGATGGATCACGCGGAAATTGTCCGTGATTCGGTTGCGGAACCGCCTCCAATGTTTGGGCACGGTGTGCTGGAGGAACGTGATGATCTCCCGGCGGAACTCGGCGAAGGTCTTGTAGTCCCGGTTGTGGGTGACGTTTTCGTGCATCAAGGCCCACAGCCGTTCGATGGGATCGAGATGCGGACAGTAGGGCGGAAGGAAGTGCAGCGCGATTTTGCGGCCGGCCGCCGCAAGCCACGCTTTGACGATGCCGGCCTTGTGATAGCTGGCGTTGTCGACGAAGACGTGGATGAGGCGCATCGCGGTGTGGGTGCGCTCGATCTCGCCCAATAGCTCGATGAAGCACGGCGCGTTGACCTTCTCGACGACGAGGATCTGCGTCTGGCCGGTTTCAAGATTGATGGCGCCGTGGATATTGAGCCGGTCACGGCCCGTCGTCTGCTCCACCGCGACGGCGACGTCCTTGCGGGCCCAGCAACCGGCCGGCCTCACCTGATGGGTCGGATGAACCGCATCGACAAAGGCGACGGCCTCATCGACGCCCATCGTGTTGAGCAGGTTCTCGTATTCGTCGATGAAGGCTTGCTGCTTGGCGTCGTCGAGGCCGCGCGGCATCGCTTCCGGCTTGCGATAGTCAAAGCCCAAGCGATGCAGCAACGCGATCAGCCCCGAGCGGCTATAGCTCAGCCCAAATGAGCGCGTCAGCCAAGCCCCGATCTTCCGCGTGCTGCGGGGACAATCGGCGTCGATCCAATCGCCCAGAGCGATTTCCTGCTCGTCGGTAAGGCGGCTGCTGCTGCCTTCGTGGCCAAAGCTCCTCAGCCCCTCGACGCCGCCTCGCTCATACGCCCGATGCCAATCGCGAACCGTGTCGTCATCCAGCAAAAATGCCGCCGCGATGCGCTCGCAACTCCAACCCCGGTCGAGAAGCACGATAGCGTTCGCTCGGCGGGCCACCCGATGCTCGGCAAGCCCATCCCGCGCAATCCCGATCAGGGTTTGCCGGTCGATTGCTGAGAGAAACCCGTCGCGAATCACCCCTCCAGCCGAATCCCATGCGGCCGTCCCGTCAACCCCCTTCTCGCCTCCTCAGTGAGTCGGGGTATAACAGGGAAAAGAACAGGGAATTTCGAATGTTTTGGCGGTTTTCGCCCAAGACCGCCTCAAAAACGGCTGAGATCCCAGAAGCTTACGCGAGAATTCCCTGTGCAATCGGAACAGGGAATTAATTCGGCCGAACAGGGAATTCAAATCGCGCAAATCCGCGGAAAACAGGGAATTTGCCGTGCTTTCGGTCTCGGTCGCGGGCAAGCAATCGATCATTCCATCAGGGTTTGGCCGCGAGCTGCAGCACGATGAAGCCGTTGCCGGTCGGATAGTAGACGCGCCCGCCGAAGCCGGGCGTCACCGCGGTGTTGACCGACATCGGCTCCATGAGGTCAGATTCGGCGATGAGGCGTCCGGTCGCTGCGTCGCGCCAGCGCACCTGCTCCTTGTAGAGGCCGGTTCCGAGCGCCAGCATCATCGGCTCGAAGGGCACGTCGTAATGCTGGTTCGAGGTCAGCATGACGCGCTTCTCTTTCGGCCCTACCAGCGCGACGAGGCAGGTGGTGAGGTCGTCGACGACGAAGACCGTCTTCATTTCGCCGGTCGCCGGGTCGAGCTTGATCCCGGCGACCTTGCCGACGCCTAGGTCCTGCGCATAGACCATGTTGTTCTCGGCGTCGGAGCCGGTCTTGGGCGGAGCGAAGCTGACCCCACCCGGCGCGAGTTGCCCGAACGGGAAGATCGTCCTCACCTTTTGCGGATCTTTTTGGCTGATCGCGACCACGCTCAGGGCCTTCGTCCTGCTCGGCGGCGCCCCGTTGGTGTTGATGACGATCCAGTCGCCCATGACGCTTGGCGCCGTCCCGACGGTCTGGCCGGGCTGCAAGTACGGGACGACCCAGGACTTGTCCTGGGTGAGCTTCTTGGTCGCCGTGTCCCAGAAATAGCGGTAGGCGTTGACGTCGGCCGCCGCATAGATCGCGATCCTGCCCTCGAACATCGCAATGCTGTGCGGGACCGTGGAGGTCTCCGGCATTTCGAGGCTGTCGAGGATGGCGAGATTGTTCGGGTCGACCGCCACGATCATCGAATTCGCCTGCTTGAGGCCGGCCTCGACGCCTTTCATGATCGCGAAGGCGCCCTGACCTTTCTCGCCGGCCGGTCGCAGCTGATCCTTCAGGATGATCGTTCCATCAGGAGCGACGGTCACGTGTTTGAAGTTCGCATCTTCGACCGCGGCGGGGCCCGTCGGCAACGTCTGCGTGCGCAGAATACGGCCGGTGTCGCCGTCGATCAGCGCCACATAATCGGACCAGCCGAAGACAATGTTGCCATTCGGCAGGATGTTGAGGTTCTCGACCGCGATCCAGCGGCCCGAGACATTGATGTTGTCGAGATAGGTGCGCCAGATTTCCTTGCCCGTCGTCGCGTCGGCCTTGGCGACGAAAGGCCCCGGTGGGGACGGGCCGTCGATCTTCGGGAGGTCGCCGCCCACGAGATAGAGCTCGCTGGGCTTCCGGTTGTTGATGAAGGAGACGCCCTGATAAGCGTCCTGGCTGCGCCAGGCGAAGACCCGGTTCGGCCCGTCGAAGGCGCCGGTGAAAGTGGCGCAAGGATAGGTTCCGCTCCTCTCGGAATCGGCGAGCTCGGCGGCGTTGATCGATTGGAAATAGCCCGGCGTTTTCAGCGCCTCGGCGCAGGCCTGCTCCCTGGCGAAGAGCGCGACGTCGCCCGATAGCGGCCCGTTGGCGGCCTCGAAGTTGCTCTCGGCCCGCGCGCTGACCGCGCCGGCCGCGATCAGCAACGCCGGAAGCAATGTCCTTGCACATTCGACCATGTGTCTCTTCCCCCCTCGTGGCGCGGCGCTACTTCGGTCCCGTCGCCTCGAACGTCGCCTTGTCGGTATAGGAGCCCTTCGGCAGATACGAACCCATGACGGCCTCCTCTTCGCCGGGCTTCGTCACGTGGTTGGGACTCTGCGCCCAGGCCGGATTGTTCGCCATGATGCGCAGCATCAGCATGCCGTAGTCCGTGCGGTTCTCCGGGCCGTCCACGCCCTCGCCCCGCGGGCTCCATTCCATCCACGCGACGCCGTTTTCGAGGGTGGCGTTCTTCGGCCGGTCTTCTGGACGGCTGACAACGATGGTGTAATTGCCGTCGGCGTCGAGCGGGACCTGCATGTCCGCGAGCCCGTCGACGATCTGCCCCGAGGGCGCGGCCTCGCAGCTGACAAGCGACCAGTACTGGGTTTGAGCCTCCGGCATCACCTTCAAGCCCTGCCCGTCGCCGCCCGAGAAGGTGTTCGGAAACTTTGGCATCTTGCCGCGCATCACATAGACCGAGCCGAATTTTCGCGACAGATAGGTGATGAGATATTGCGTCGACGGGTCGCCGCCGCCCTCCATCGCGCCCTCATAGGGAATCTTGGCGCCCTCTTCGGGCGTCTTGAACGCGCCGACGACAGAATATTTGAGCGTCCAGAATTTCTCCCATTTCGGGTCCCTGCGCGCGGGCGCCGTCGCCGGGTCGAGGCTCGGATCGTTGTCCTTCGAATGGACGAGATCTTCCCACTGTGCCGCGGTGATCGGCGGCGGTGTGGCGCCCGCCATCGGTCGCGCGAGCTTCGCCGCGACCTCGGCTTGGCTGAGCTTCGTCCCGTCTGCGAGCGTCGCTTCGTAGGCCGGCATGCCGCGTGCGGACGCGGGCGCGTCTGACGGCCCCCAGCCGGCGCCGTCAAAGCCCTGGTCGGAGAGATATTCGCGCAAGACCGCCTGCACGACCCCGCCCTTGGCGCTGGCGTAGAGCGTGTTCTTTTCGCGCTGGGCCGGATCGCTCGGCGGATCGGCGGCGACTATGCGGGCGGTGAAGCTGCGCGCCTCGGCCTGCCGGTCGGCCCCGACGCGGAAGGGATTGGTCGAACCGGCGTCAGGTTCGATTTCCGGCCCCGAGATCCCGCCTGCCGAAACGAACGTCGAGTTCTCGAAGCGGTAGAGCGCGAGCTGAAAATAGCGCGCGTGCGGGTAGTCGCCCCTGAGCCTGAGTGTCGCGCCGGCCGGAATTTCGAGCTGGCCGACGAAATAGGTCGACTGCGTGTCCGGCCACAGGTTCGGGTCCTGGATCGGCCGCGGGTATTCGAGATGGTTCCAGTAGCCCCATCCGCGCGGACCCTTAAAGAGGACGTCGCCGCCGTAGCGGTCGTCGGTGCGAATGACGTTCTCGAGCGACTTGTCGCCGAAACGGGGCATGTCGAGCGCGCGCAAATTGGTGGCGTTGATGATCGCCGGCGGCTTCCAGCTTCCCTGGCCGGGCGGCAGGATCGACGGTGGCTCGGCCGTTGGCCAGTACAGGCGCATGACGATGAAGATCGGCCCGTCCGGGGCGGGCAGCCAGTTCGAACTCCTTGTCCTTGCCCGGTGAGTCCTTGCTGACGGTGATGGTCAGCGAGCCGTCCGGATTCTTCTTCAAATCCGGCAGCATCGGCGAATTGATGAGGTAGCGGTCGATCGGATTGGCGACGAGGAGCTGCGTGCGTCCATCGTACATGGTGATCGACCAGAAGGCGTTGACCGGCGGCAGCTCGCCGGGGCCAAATGTCATCGCATAGGCGTGCGTGCTTCCGTCGAGCGGCAGGCCGTTCACGTCGTTGCGGGCGAAGGGATAGACCGCTTCGTCGGAATCGTTGCCGTAGATGCCGAGCTTGGCCGCGGCGGCCCGGAGCGCCCAGTTTCCGCGATAGAAGTCGCGGCTGCCGGCGGCGGCGCCGACGCGCCAGCCGTTGACGACCGTCCCGACGGAATTGGCCGTCTCATTGATTTTCGCGAAGGCGGCCTTCACCGCCTCGCCAAGCGCGGCCTTCATTTCCGGCGATAATTCGCGCGGATGGGCCGTCTCGCCGGCGCCGATGCCGATCAGGGCGAATTTCTCGCGCAACGGCTTTTCGGCCGCAGCCGTTCCGGTCGGCGGGCAGAACTGCAGCAGGAAACTCAGGTACTCGCCCAAGCGCGCCGTGAAAACGTCCTGCTCGAACTTCGGCCACTCGATCGCGGGCGCCGGCGGCGGCGCCGGCTTGCCGAGGAAGGCCGAAAGCGCCTGAACCTTGTAGCCCGCCTGCACCCTCTTCACGTTCTCCATGTCGCCGGGATTGAAGAGCTGCGTGCGGTAGATGACGAGGCTGAACTCGGTCTCGCTGCGGAACGTCGTGGCCACGCCCTGCGGCTGCTCGCCATTCCAGTCCGGCCCTGCGACCATGTAGCAGCCGGCGCCGTTTCCGGTCGTGCGACTGCCCATGTAGCCGTAATTGTCGGTATACATGTCGACGAGCTGCACGTCGTAATAGCGCGCCTTCTCGATCTCCGGCATGCAGAGCACGATCGGCTCGGCGCGCAGGTCGAGCTCGGCCACCGAATAGGGCGTGTCGCTGTTCGGCGTGACGATCGTCGTGTCCTTGGGGGTGAAGACGCGCGCCTCGTTCGAGATCACGTTGAATGGCGCCTTGAACTGCCCGGACGCGCGGTCGATCGCGTACTCGTACATCACCTTGTAATTGACGATCATCGGGAAGCCGTAAAGATAGGCCTCCTCCGCGATCGCCTGGGCCTCGCGGATTTGCGCGGCGTCTTGGCCGAATGCGCCCGGTCCGCCTGCCGACGCCGCGAGGACGCCTCCCACCGCGATTACGCGCAAAGCTCGCCCGAAACGGGTCCCTGCCATCGAAACAAGCCCACGCGCATCGCCCATCGCACCCGTCCTGCCTGATACCGTGTTGCCCTCCGCGAGGGCTCCGAAGGGGAGAAGGCCCCCCGCGGAATCTCGCCGCCGGCGAAGACTAGAAGAAGCGATCCCGCTTGGGTATGACCGATTGGGACTCTGCTTTGGCATTTGGCGACATGCGCCCTGATGAGCCCCGCGGCGACGCAGCCCAGTCCTGAGATCGTGACCTTGCGCAGCGGAGGCCGCATTGCCGCCGTCCACTGCGTCGGTCTCGCGCGGCTGAAATCCCCGCCCCCGGCCGAAATTCAAAGTGAGACACTACCCGCCGGCGAGTGAGACCCAAAGCCTCTTCCGCCGTATCTTTTGGTTCTCGGGGCTTCAGGTGGCGCTTCAGAAGCTGTACTTGAGCCCGGCGAACGGCCCGTAAATCCACGTCTGCAGGCGGAAGCTTCCGTTTCCGGCGTTGTTCTCCTGGTCGTAGCCGTAGAGCACGCGATAGCCGACCGTCGTCGAAACGTTCTGGGTCCCGTTGTAGCCGACCGCGCCGAGCGCCTGCCGGCGGTTGTTATTGTGGCGAGCTCAACGCGCGCCTCGGGGCGCTCAGAAGGTGTACGAGGTGTTGAACTCGGGCCCCCACAGCGTCTCCTGAAAGCGGAAACTGCCGTTGCCGCTGTTTGCGGCGGTCTGATAGTAGACATAGAGTACACGAAAGCCCACGCTCGATGTAAGGGACTGGTTCCACTTGTATCCGACCGCCCCATAACCCTGCGCTGTCGCGCTCCCGCTGTAACCGCCGACATCCGTCTCGAAATCGATGAACCATTTGTCGTCGATACGATGACGCGCTTTCACCCCGACGATCTCGTCAACCCAATCCTTGCCTTGCGACGTGGAACGGGAAAAACCGACGACGGGCACCTGCAAGTTGATCGTGCCGTTCAGGTTGAAATAGCGGGCGCCGAGCGATTCCGTAGACACTCCAATCGGGAGCCGCCGTCGGGATTCTCACGCCGCCGTACGCCGTTGCGAGCGTCTCGTTAACGGTCAGGCCCGCATTCACGCCCCCGAGAACTCCCGGCCCGAAGGTGCCATTGACGCCCAGGCGGACCCAGAAGAGGTCTGCGCCGACGATGAAATTGTCGCTATAGGCGACGACGCTCACTGGGATATAGCCCTCAAGATGCGGGAGAATCTGGAATATGTTGGCGGAGACGGGGAGGGCCGGAAGATTGCGTACGCCCATGCTTAGGTTCAGGCTCGGCGCCCAGCCATCGAGCGTCGCTTCGAAATGCCAGGTCGAAGGAAGGACGGGCTCGGGGATGGGAGCCGGCGCAGGCTTCTTCGTCGGCAGATCCGCCGCGAGGACGGGCGCGGCCAAAAGCATGCCGACCCAAACCAAAACCGCCTTTGCAACGCCCCTCATCTCGCGCCCCCGAAACCGGCTGCAGTCGCGCTGAGCCAGAATCCTTTGGGAATTTCTAGAGAGCCGATCCGGCGCGGGCAAGACTGGCGCTCTCCGCATCGAAGCGAATTGGCGCGCTCGCTGCAGAAAGCGGCGGGCCGTGACAGAAAGGACACGGATGACGGGCCGCGGCAGTCTCGCGACCCGCTCCGGGTTGCAATTCCGCTTGCTGGTCAGCATGCTTCGAGTCGGCGGGACCGCTCCGAATTGCGAGTGGGCGGGACCTCAATCGCACCGAACCTGGCATAGAGGATCATGGCGGTTGTCGGCGATATCGATCACCTCAGCGCGGCGATCTCGCACGCGACCGCGCCGGCGTTCATGCTGGGCGCCGTCGCCGGATTCTTATCGATTCTGATCGCCCGCATGGAGCGGATCGTCGATCGAAACCGATCGCTGCGGGCAGGCGACCTCGCCTCCCTCGAACCGTCCATCAGGGACGCGATGGCGGGCTCCTTCGCGCGCCGGATGCAACTGCTGGGCAGCGCCATTACCTTTGCGGTGCTCAGCGCCCTCGTCACCGCGGCGCTGCTGATCTGCGCCTTTCTGGCCGCCCTTGTCGGGCTTGCTCACGGGGGCGTCGTGGCGGTGATGTTCGTCGTCGCCCTGGCGTTGCTGATCGCGGCGCTGGTCAATCTGGTGCGCGAGATTCGCGTCCAAATCGCGACGATGGGTCTCGACTGACCGCACCCGCGACACCATGCCGCAATTCGCATTCGCCTATCGACAAATGAACCTTTCGGGGATTGAATGGCGCGCAGGCGAAGCAGGGACATCCCCGAGGCGGCCGGCCCCCTGAGGACCCTCATGATCAAGGCAAGAGCTTTTCGCTTGGCCGCGAGCATTGCGCTCGCCGTCGGGGCGGCGGCCGGTCCGGCCGAGGCGCAGTTCTTCAGCAACTATCCGGTGATCATCGTCCCGCCGCCGGCGCAAAACCTCGTGTTGCCGCCGAAGCCCAAGCCCCCCGCGCCCAAGCCGGACGCATCCGCGCAGTCTCCTGACACGCCGAACACTTCAGGTCCGGGCCAATGCTACATCCAGGGCAGGACGAGGGTTTGCCCTTAAGCCGGCGCAATTGTGGATTTTCCGCTCTCAGCGGATCGGCGGGGCGTACTGGATGCCGCCGTTGTCCCAGAGTTCGTTCAGGCCGCGCGGAATGCCGAGCTTCGAATGGGCGCCGACGTTGCGGTCGAAAATTTCGCCATAATTGCCGACGGCCCGGATCGCATTCGCAGCCCACGCGGTGGAGAGGCCGAGCGGCTTGCCGAACTCGCCTTCGGTGCCGACCAGCCGCTTGACCGAAGGCTTTTGCGACTTCAGCGCGTCGTCGATCGTCTTCGAGCCGACGCCGAGCTCTTCCGCGTCAAGAAGGGCGAAGTTGACCCATTTGACGATATTGAACCATTGGATGTCGTCCTGGCGCACGACTGGCCCGAGCGGCTCCTTCGAGATGACATCGGGCAGGATCATGTGATCGCCGGGTTTGGGAAACTGCGAACGCAGGGCGAAGAGCTGCGATTCATCGGTTGTCAGCACGTTGCACTGGCCGGACAGATAATCCGCCACGACGTCGGCGACCGTCGCGCCGTGGACGATCTCATAGTTGATGTGGTTCGTTTCAAAGAAATCCATCGCGTTGGGCTCGGACGTCGTGCCGTTCTGGATGCAAACCTTGCTGCCGTCGAGCTCGAGCGCGCCGGTGAGGTTGCGGCTCTTGGGGACGAGAAACGCCTGACCGTCGTAATACGTGACGCCGGCGAAGAGGACGCCGTAATCGTTCTCGCGGCCGAGCGTCCAGGTCGAATTGCGCGAGAGCACGTCGATCTGCTTGTTCTTGAGGGCGTCGAACCGCTCGGAAGCGTTGAGCGGCACGTACTGCACTTTCGACGGATCATTGAAGATCGCCGCGGCGAGCGCCTTGCAGAAATCGACGTCGAAGCCCGACCACTCGCCCTTGTCGTCCTTGATCGAGAAGCCGGCCAGGCCCTGACTCACGCCGCAGATCAGAGAGCCGCGATCCTGCACGGTCTTCAGCGTCGTCTGGGCCTGGGCTCCCGCAGCGCCGATAAGGGCGCCGAAGCCTAGGGCCGCCGCAGCGGCGAAAAGCGGTCTGATGGAGCGCATGAAGAGCCTCGGAGAATAGCGGCAGAGCCGGGACTTAAAGAGCCACGGCCTGTCTGATGATCACTTTCGTGCCGACCGGAACGCGATCGAAGAGATCGATGACGTCGTCGTTGACGAGCCGGAAGCAGCCGGACGAGACGGCGTGGCCGATCGTCTGGGGCTGGTTGGTGCCATGAATGCGATAGATGGTCTGCCCGAGATAGAGCGCGCGGGCGCCCAACGGATTGCCCGGACCCCCGGCCATGAAGCGCGGCAGATAGGGCTGACGCTCGATCATCTCCGGCGGCGGGCGCCAGTCGGGCCATTCCTGCTTGCGCGATATTTTTTGCAGGCCAGACCACTGGAAGCCGTCGCGTCCGACGCCGATGCCATAGCGAAGCGCGCGGTTGTTGGGCTGGACGAGGTAGAGGAAACGCTGGTTCGTGTCGATGACGACGGTGCCCGGCGCTTCGTTCGTGCGGAAGAACACTTCCTGTTTTTCGTAGACGCTGCTCAGTTGCTCTTCGTCCGGGGACGGTACGTAGCCCGGCTGATCGACGACGTTCATATCGACCTGCTGAGCCGACGCGAAAACGCCCGGCAAGACAAAAGCCGCCGCCGCGATCGCCCCGGCCAGCGCCACCCGCAAAAATAGACCCGTTCGAACTGTCATGCGCGCTCCATGCGGATGCGAAAAGCTCAGGTGCGCTTGCCGCACCGTTCGTAGACCATCGTCCCGTAGCGCGATGCGTTGTCCGGATCAACCCAGATCGTGGTGAACGAATTGGGGTCCACGTTCAGCACTTGGCGATCGTCGGTCGTGCCGGCGTCGCCCGGCGGCCCCAGATAGGTCACGCCGCTGGCCCCGGGCTTCAGAACCAGTTCCTGGATTTGCGCATTGTCGGCCAGATACATCATCAGCCCGCCGTTGGGGCCTTGTTTGATCACGTAGGGCTTGTTGCACTGGGCGACGGCTTCCTTGATCGTCCGCGTCCGGTCGGCATCCTTGTGATAGGCGGCGAGACCCCACTTGCCGACGAGCGCGTCCGGACTGATGCTCGGCGCCGCGACGACGGGCGGCGGCGGAGGCTCGGAAGCGCAACCGGCCAGAACGGCGGCCACAAGTCCGGCGAGCGCCAGCAAGCCGCCACGATTTGCGTTACCCAAGAGCGCCCCCCTCGAACCTTTCGCCGCTCAGCCCATTCGCGCCGCGAATCGGCGAAAACTCCTGAGCCTTTGCCCAACTCTGCTTCTGCTAGCAAACGGTCCGGGGCCGGTCAATCGAGCCGCCCGCGGATACGCACAGACCCGATCTGGCCCAAGACCTGAAGGCCGAGCGCCATTCCGGCAGCATCGCCGCCGCTTGTCGCATCGCCCCGCGACCCCCTAAAAGGCCACGAGCGAGGCCCGGCGCCAAGGACCGCTTCCTCCCAACATCATGGATCGTGCAATGTTGTCGCCAGCCGCAAAAAAGAGACGCCAAAGCATCGTTGACGCCTGCCGCTCCATGAACGCGCTCGGCCTCAATCAGGGAACTTCGGGCAACATCAGCCTGCGTGAGGGCGAGGGGATGCTGATCACCCCGACGAGCCTTTCCTACGACGCGATGACGCCCGAGGACATCATCGAGATGCGCCTGGACGGGAAAGTGGTCGGCGGCGGACGGCCCTCGACGGAATGGCGGTTTCATCTCGCGATCATGCGCGAGCGCCCGGAGGCGAACGCCGTCGTTCACGCCCACCCCACCTATTGCACGACGCTCGCCATTATGGAGCGCGGCATCCCGCCGATCCACTACATGATCGCCGCCGCCGGCGGAGACAGCATTCGCTGCGCTCCTTATGCGACCTTCGGGACCGAGGAATTGTCGACAAAAGCGGTCGAAGCGCTCAAGGGCAGGAGAGCCTGTCTGCTCGCGCACCACGGCATGATCGCGCTCGGCGCTGACCTTGCCGGCGCGATGTGGCTGGCGGTCGAGGTCGAAACGCTCGCGCATCAATATGTCAACTGCCTTCAACTCGGCGAGCCGCCGCTCCTCACCTCGGAGGAAATCAGGAACGTCGCCGACCGGATGACGAACTACGGCCGCTATTCGGCGCCGCAATGACGATTGGCGCGCTCACTTTGGCGAGAAGCGCGCGAACTCGCCTGCATACGCCTTGACAAGAGGCGGAGCGTAGGTGTTCCGCTTCGAAGTCCTAAGCCCAATGCGGACCAGACTTTCTGCCAGGCTAACCGCGCAGGCGACGCCGTCGAGCACCGGCGCGCCGACCGATCGTTGGAGTTCGCGCACGAGATCCGCCATGCCGGCGCAGCCGAGCACGATCGCCTCCGCGCCGTCTTCGGCGAGCGCTCGCTTGATCTCGGCTTCAATCGTGCGGCGCGCGTCCGAGTCCGGCTCTTCGAGCGCGAGCACCGGCACGTTCGACGCGCGCACGCGCCCGCACCGCGCAGCGAGCCCATATTTGGCGAGATTGCGCTCGATCGGCGCGATCGAGCGGGCAAGTGTGGTCACGACGCTGAACTTCTCGGCCACAAGGCTCGCCATGTGGAACGCCGCCTCGCCGATGCCGACGACGGGCGCCTCCGTCGCGCAACGCGCCGCCTCGAGCCCGGTGTCGTCGAAACAGGCGATGACGAAAGCGTCGGCGTCTCGCGCCTTGGCGATCTCTGCCAGCAGGCCAGGCACGGAAAAGGCCTCGTCATAATAGCCTTCGATGCTCGGCGGGCCAAAGTCGGGATTGACGGCGCGAACTTCGACGCCGGGCGATGCCGCGGTCTTCGCCGCGACGTCGATCTTGGCCGTCATCGAGGCCGTCGTGTTGGGATTGATGACGTGGATCCGCATCACTTCGACGCCAGATAACTGCGCCAGCCGCCGAACTTCGAGATGTCGGCGGCCCCCGCGACGGCTTCCGCCTCGACAAGGAACCCTTTGACGCTCGACCCGTCGGCGAGGCGAATGGCGCCGATGCTCAATGGGACAGGGACTTTGGCGACAAAGGCCCCGAGGCTTGCAGGATCAAGGGTCCATAGCTCCGCCTTGATCGCCGTCCCCGCGCCGTTTCCAACCCTCAAGAGCCCCGGCTTCGCCGGCGAGGTTGGCAGGGCGAAGAGACGATAGTCGGTCGCTGTCTCCGTCTCGCGCAAAAACGTTCCGCCGAGCTCGACGAGCTCACGGTTCAGAGGCAGTCCAGCCAGATGCGCGCCGACGACTGCAAGCGCGATGCGGCCGCGCGGGGCCTGCACGACGGATGGACGCGCGCCTGGCGCCCTCTCTCCCGTCGCGCCCATCGGCGCGCCCGAGCGCGCCTGGATCGCGGCCGCTACTCCGGCGAGGAGGCCGTCAGTTCCGGAGGGGGCGATCAAGGTCACGCTGGACGGCAGGCCGTCGCCGCGTATTCCGGACGGCGTCGCGAAAGCGGCGAGGTCGAGCAGGTTGACGAAGTTGGTGTAGGTTCCGAGACGCGAATTGAGCCGGATCGGATCGGCCTCGACCTCGGCGACCGTATAGGGCCGCGGAATCGTCGGGACCAGCATCATGTCGATATCCGACCAGATGCGCTCAGCACGCCGCCTGCGGTCGGCCAGCTTGTAGAACGCCTCAAACGTCGCTACCGCGTCGAACTTGCGCGCCCCCTCGAAGATTGCGCGGGTGACCGGGTGCAGGGCCCCCGGATTTGTCTCGATCAGCGGCTTTGTCGCCGCGTAGCGTTCGGCGACCCAGGGCCCCTCGTAGAGGAGCCGCGCGACCTCGGCAAAAGGCGCCAAATCGAATTCGACAAGGCGAAGGCCGAGGGACTCGACGGCCGCAAGATCACGCGCGAAAGCAGCCTCCGCTTCGGCGTCGCCAAAAAACTCGAGCTGCTCGGGGCGCGGAACGCCAATTCTCAGCCCGCTCGGAACGCCTGAAAGCGCGGGCGGGGGAAAGCGGCGGGAGAAGGCGTCGCTTTCATCATAGCCGCAAGCCGCCTCGAACACGGCGAAGGCGTCGGCGACGTCGCGCGCGAAAATCGAGATCGTGTCGAGCGTCCGGCAGGCGGGCACGACCCCCGCCGCCGAGAGCGCGCCGAGCGAAGGTTTCAGTCCGACGACGCCGTTGAGCGCCGCAGGGACTCGTCCGGATCCTGCGGTGTCGGTCCCGAGCGAAAAGGGAACAAGCCCGGCGGCGACCGCAGTCGCTGAGCCCGAGCTCGACCCGCCCGGAATGAGGTCCGGCCGCAACGCGTTGCGCGGGACCCCGTAAGGCGAGCGAACGCCGACAAGGCCGGTCGCAAACTGGTCAAGATTCGTCTTGCCGACGACGATCGCGCCTGCATGCTCGAGCCGCTCGACCACAAAAGCGGATTTCTCCGGCTGATAAGCGAACGCGGGACAAGCGGCCGTCGTCGGCAAGCCGTCCACGTCGATATTGTCCTTGACGACGAACGGAACCCCGAACAGCGGCTTGCCCTCCGGTCCGGCCGCCTGCAGGCGCTCGGCGATCGCGAGAGCCTCGGCCCTCGGGCGAAGCGCGATGAAGAGGGCGGGGTCATTGTGCCCGTCGACGCGGTCATACGTCTCGTCGATCGTCGCCTTGACAGCCTTGCCCTTGCCATGGGCCGCGAGAAGCGACACGAGCGATTCCGTCATGACCTTGAGCTCCTTTGGCGCCGACATGTTCGCGATCGCTCGGCGCGTTTCGCCTCCGAATGCAAGAGCCGGGCTATCCGCCGCCTGCGGACGAGGCGCCCGACCCATACTCTACACGGGCGAAAACGCTAGGCGTCGGAGCCTATCTTTCGGGCGCGGCGCCAAAAGAAGAGGCGGCTGACAACGCGAGGGCGCGCCGAACCGCGCGGCACGGTCTTTGCGGACTGAGTTCGCGGGGGAATGGCGCGACAGCCGCGCCATCGTTTTTTCACGCACTAAGGACGCCACAATGTCAGCATCGGAAGTTTCTCGCCGCACGCTCCTCAAGACGGCTGCGTGGGGCGTCGCGGGGGCAACCCTGAACCTCGGCGCGGCTGGGCGCGCCCTGGCCGCGGGCGACCTCACTATGGGCATCGTCTATGTGGGGGCTCGCGACGATTTCGGCTGGAATCAGGCGCATGCGGTCGCCGCCGAGGCCCTGAAACTGGTGCCGGGCGTCAAGGTCGTCGAGGAAGAGAATGTGCCTGAGACCGACGCCTGCGCCAAGACAATGGAATCGATGATCAATCTCGACGGCGCCGGACTCATTCTCGCGACGTCCTTTGGCTATTACACGCCGTTCGTCGTCGAGATGGCCAAGAAATATCCGAATGTCGAGTTTCGGCATGCAGCGCCTCTGTGGAACAAGGACAAGGATCCGAAGAACGCCGGCAGCTATTTCGGCTATCTCAACCAGGCCCATTATGTGAACGGTGTCGCGGCTGGCGCCTGCACGACTTCGAACAAGATCGGCTTCGTCGCCGCCAAGCCGATTGCGAGCGTCCTCAGCAACATCAACTCGGTCCTGCTCGGCGCGCGCAAGACCAATCCGAAGGCGATCGTGCAGGTGATCTTCACCGGCGACTGGTCATTGCCGGTTCGCGAGGCGGAGGCGGCGAACGCGCTGGTCGACGCGGGCTGCGACGTCATCACCTGCCACGTCGATTCTCCGAAAGTGGTCATCGAGACGGCGGAAAAGCGCGGCGTCAAAACCTGTGGCCACAACGCCAGCCAGGCGCCGCTCGCGCCCAAAGGGTTCATCACCGGCGCCGAATACAAATGGGCGACGATCTACAAGGGCTATGCAGCCGACATCGCCGCGAGCAACCCGCTGCCAAACTTCCTGATCGGGGGCTACGAGAGCGACTTCGTGCAGAACACCCCGTTCGGCGCTGGCGCAAACGAGGCCGCCAAGGCCGCCGCCACGGCGGCGATCGCCGACATGAAGGCCAAGGTGCCGATCTACGTCGGTCCGCTGAAGGACAACAAGACCGGCAAGATCGTGATCGACAAGACCTACGGCAATCTCGATCCGTATCTCGACAACATGGACTATCTGCTCGAAGGCGTCGTCGGCTCAATCACCTGAGCGAGGGCGGCCATGAGTTCCGGAGCGCCGGCGGCGAACGAACTTCCGGCGGGGACGTTTGGGGCGGCGACGCCGCCCTCGGCGCCCGCCGCCAGTTACGGATTTTGGACGCGGCTTCGCGTCAATTCGGAATATATCGTCATCCCGGTGTTCGCGCTGCTGATGGCGGCGCTGTTGTTCGCGCTTTTCCTCCTGGCGATCGGCAAGTCGCCGGTTGACTTCGTCGATTTTGTCTGGCGCGGCGGGTTCGGGACCGCGTTTTCGTTCCAGAACACGCTGCAACGCTCCTCGCCGCTGATCCTCACCGCCCTTGCGGTGGCGATCCCGGCGCGCATCGGCCTCATCATGATCGGGGGCGAGGGGGCGCTGGTGCTCGGCGGCTTCGCCGCCGCGGCGATCGCCGTGCCCATGGTCGGCGTTGTCCCGCCGGTCATCACGATTCCGGTCATGGTCGCGGCCGCCGTCATCGTCGGCGGCTTCTGGGTAGGGATCGCGGGCTATCTGAGATATGCCCGCGGCGTCAACGAGACGATCTCGTCGCTGTTGCTGACATACATCGGCATTGCGATCATGAACTTCTTCGTCGAGGGCGTACTGCGCGACGCGAGCAATCCGAACAAGCCGTCGACCAAGCCGATCGGTGACGCCTACATGGTCGGCAATATTCCCGGCACCCAGGTGCACTGGGGCTTTCTGGTCGGCGTCTTGCTGTCCATTGCGCTCTATATTCTGATGACCCGAACGACGTTCGGCTTCGCGGCGCGGGTCACGGGAGGGAATTATCGCGCCGCGCTCGCGCAAGGGCTGCCGGTCGGTCGGCTCATCGTGGCTTGCGCGATGATCGCCGGCGGCTGCGCGGGGTTGGCCGGCTATTTCGAGGTCGCGGCCATTCAGGGGCGGGCCAACGCGTCGCTCGCCGCGGGTTACGGCTTCACCGGCATTCTGGTGTCGTTCCTCGCGCGACACAACCCTGTCGTCATCGTCCCGGTCGCGATCCTGTTCGGCGGTCTCGTCGCTTCGGGCGGATTGATCCAGCGCCGCATGGGACTGCCTGATGCGACCGTGCTGGTGCTTCAGGGCCTTATCTTCATCGTGCTGCTGGTCTCCGAGACGCTCTACGGGCGGTTCGCGATCTTTCGGCCGGGCGACGTCAAGGACCGCACATGAACGCTGGGCTCGCCACAGTTCTGATCGCCATGCTGGGCGGCGCGATCCGGGTTTCAACGCCGTTCATGTTCGTCGCGCTCGGCGAGTGCCTCACCGAGAAATCGGGGCGCGTCAATCTCGGCCTCGAGGGAACGCTAGTCCTCGGCGCGATGGTCGCCTACGCGATTTCCTACCACACCGGCTCGCCCTGGGCGGGCGTGTTTGCGGCCGGCGTCGCCGGCTCCCTTCTCGGCGCGATGCACGGCTCGATCTGCGGCCTACCGCGCGTCAATGACGTCGCGGTCGGCATCGCGATGATGCTGTTTGGCACCGGCGTCGCCTTCTTCTTCGGCAAGCCCTATATCCAGCCGACCGCGCCGCGCCTCGGCTCGATCCCTTTCGGCGGCTTCAGCGACGACGCCAATCTGCGCAGCGCGCTCGACATCAACCCGCTGTTCTTCGTCGGCATCGCCGTCGCTTTCCTGATGGCGTGGGCCTTCGCCAACACGCGCTGGGGCCTGATCGTGCGAACCGTCGGTGACAGCGCCGCGGCCGCGAAGGCGATGGGCATCTCGGTCGATTGGGTGCGCTTCCTTTCGACGACGGTCGGCGGGTTTCTCGCAGGGGTCGGCGGCGCGTTCCTGTCGCTGTCCTATCCGGGATCGTGGAACCAGGGTCTTTCCTCGGGACAGGGCTTGATGGCGGTGGCGCTCGTGATCTTCGCGCGCTGGAGCCCCTTGCGCTGCGTGCTGGCGGCGCTGCTGTTCGGCGCCGCGGGAGCGCTGGGCCCGGCGCTGCAATCGGTCGGCATCACCCAGGGCTACTATTTTTTCAATGCTGCGCCGTACATCCTGACGCTCGCCCTGATGATCGCGACCTCCAGTGCGACACACTCGGCGCGCGACATGCCCGGCGAACTTTCGATGGCGAAGTGAGCGAATGCCGACGGTCGCCGCCGATCCCTATCCCTGGCCCTATGACGGCGACTGGCGCCCCGACAACACCGCGCTCGTCATCATCGACATGCAGACCGACTTCTGCGGCAAGGGCGGCTATGTCGACGTGATGGGCTACGACCTCTCGCTGACCCGGGCGCCGATCGAGCCGATCAAGGCGTTGCTCGGCGCGATGCGGGACAAGGGCTATCATGTGATCCATACGCGCGAGGGCCATCGCCCCGATCTGGCCGACCTTCCCGACAACAAGCGCTGGCGTTCGCGCCGCATCGGCGCGGGTATCGGCGATCCGGGCCCCTGCGGCAAGGTTTTGGTGCGCGGCGAGCCCGGCTGGAACATCATCGAGGAACTGGCGCCGTTGCCGGGGGAGCCGATCATCGACAAACCCGGCAAGGGCTCGTTCTGTGCGACCGACCTCGAGCTGATCCTGCGTTCGCGCGGGATCGAGAACCTGCTTCTGACCGGAATCACTACCGACGTCTGCGTGCACACGACCATGCGCGAGGCCAATGATCGCGGCTTCGAATGCCTGCTGGTGACCGACGCCTGCGCGCGCGACCGATCGCGGCAATCACGAGGCGGCGATCAAGATGGTGACGATGCAGGGCGGCGTGTTCGGAGCCGTCTGCGACTCGAAGGCCGTGATCGCGAGCCTGCCATGACGCGCCGCGCGTTCGTGCATCGCATCTCGGCGAAGGCGCCCGATGATGTCTCCGGGTTTGAGTCGGGGATAAAAGACGGGACGATCGACGCTGACGCCGTTGTCGCGGTTTTCGGCAAGACGGAGGGCAACGGCCTCGTCAACGACTTCTCGCGCGGTTTTGCGACACGCGCGCTGCAGGACGCCTTGCGGGCGCATCGCGAGGACGGCGACGCCGGCGAAGCCTGTATCGTCATGTCCGGGGGGACAGAGGGCGCGTTGGCGCCGCATTTCCTGGTGTTTGAGGCGCGCGACTCTGACGAGCCCGAGGCGCCGGGCGCGCTGGCGATCGGGCGCGCACGCACGCCGCCGTTGCCCCACGAGCATCTGGGCCGCCTCGCGCAGGTTGACGTCGTGGCGACCGGCGTACGCGCCGCTATCGACGACGCGGGCATCGAAGCGAACGACGAAGTCCACTTCGTCCAGATCAAGTGTCCGCTGCTGACCGCCGATCGCGTCGCCGCGGCTGACGCGCGGGGGTTGCCGACGGCCACGCGCGACACCTTGAAATCCATGTCCCTTTCCCGCGCGGCCTCGGCGCTCGGGGTCGCGGTAGCGCTCCGGGAAGTCGATCGCCCCGGCTTGACCGACGACGCGATCGGGCGCGATCAGTCGCTCTATTCCTCCCGCGCATCCGCTTCGGCCGGAGTCGAACTCGCCGATCATGAAATTGTCGTGCTCGGCACGGCTCCAAGGTGGAGCGGACCGCTTCGGATCGGGCATTGCGTGATGCGGGACAACATCGACATCGAGCCGGTGCGCGCGGTGCTTGCCGAACTCGGTCTCTCGGCGCCGGGCCAATTGGCCGAGTCTGACCGTCCGCGTATCGTGGCCCTGCTCGCCAAAGCGGAGGCGGGATCGGCCGGCGAGCTGCGCGGCTATCGCCACACGATGCTCAACGACTCTGACATTTCCTCGACCAGGCACGCTCGCGCCTTCGTTGCCGGCGCGCTGGCGAGCCTCATCGGCCATGCCGAAATCTTTGTGTCCGGCGGCGCCGAGCATCAGGGACCCGACGGCGGCGGACCGGTCGCGGTGATCGCCGAGCAAGCCCTTTCGTCAGGAGACGCCCGCCCATGACCGACGCTTCCCCGCTCGCGCATTCCCCCTCGCTCCCGGCACGCGGGCCCTCGCTCGAAACCATAGGGATGACCAAGACCTTTGGCCGCTTCACCGCGCTCGACAATGTCTCGATCAAGGCGCCCGCGGGCACGTTTCACGCGCTTCTGGGCGAGAACGGCGCGGGCAAGTCGACGCTCGTCAAATGCGTGATGGGCTTCTATACGCCCGACAAGGGGACCCTCATGCTCGACGGAACCGAAGTCGGCGTGAAGAACCCGCGCGACGCGCAGGCGCTCGGCATCGGCATGGTCTACCAGCATTTCACCCTCGTGCCCTCGCTGACGGCGGCGGAGAATCTCGTCGCCAGCCGCGCCGACGCGCCGGCCGTGATCAACTGGCGCAAAGAACGCGTCAGGCTCGAGACCTTCCTGGAACGCATGCCGTTCCGCGTGCCGCTCGACCGGCCGGTGTCCTCGCTCGCGGCCGGCGAGAAGCAAAAGCTCGAGATCCTGAAGCTGCTCTATCTCGACCAGCGATTCCTTATCCTGGACGAGCCGACCTCCGTGCTGACGCCGGGCGAAGCCGACGAGATCCTCGGCTTGCTGAAGGACATGGCCCACCGCGGCGAGATCACCGCGCTGATGATCACCCACAAGTTCCGCGAGGTCGAGGCGTTCTGCGATGACGTCAGCGTGCTCCGGCGCGGGGCCAAGGTCGGCGGGGGCAAGGTTGGCGAGCTCTCGACGCGGGAAATGGCGGCGATGATGATCGGCGACGCCGTCGTGCGACCCTCCGCCGCGCGGGCGAAGGCGCCCAACAACGACAAGGTCCTCGAGATCGCCGGGCTCTTTGTCGAAAACGACGAAGGCCGCGAAGCAGTCGCCGGCTTTGATCTGCAGGTCCGCGCGGGCGAGATCGTCGGCATCGCCGGGGTCTCCGGCAACGGTCAGAGCCAGCTCGTCGAGGCGCTCTCCGGCCAGCGTCCGATCAAGCTCGGCCAGGTCCTGGTGCGCGACCAGGATTTCGAGCCGAAGCGCGGCCACTTCGACAAATTCAAGGTGTTCGGGCTGCCGGAGGAGCCGCTGAAAAACGCGACCGCGCCGGTGATGTCCGTCGCCGAGAACATGGCGTTTCGATCCTTCGACAAGCCGCCGATCGCCTCGTTCGGATGGTGGATGTCGCCGGGGCCGATGCGGACGCGGGCGCGCGAGCTCATCGCCAAGTACAATGTCAAGACGGTCTCGCCCGACGCGCCGATCCGCGATCTTTCCGGCGGCAATGTTCAGCGGGCGGTGCTGGCGCGCGAGCTCTCCAACGACGTCGACGTGCTGATCGTCGCCAATCCCTGTTTCGGGCTCGACTTCGTCTCCGTTGCGGACATCAGGGCGCAGATCATGGAGCAGCGCAATCGCGGCGCCGCGGTGCTGCTGGTTTCCGAGGATCTCGACGAGATCCTCGAATTGTCCGACCGCGTCGCCGTGATCTCCGAGGGCAAGGTCGCCTATCTGACCGAGGCGGCGGGCGCCGACCGCACCACCATCGGACGCTATATGGCCGGACACTGATGACGCGAGGTTCCTGCCAAGATCGTCGGCTGGACGACGCCGCTCGCCTCCGTTAGACACGCGGCGTGAATCTTCCCCATTTTGATCCGGAAGCTTTGGTCGACGCGATGGCGCCCCTTCTTGGGCTGGCGCTCACCCCTGACTCGCGCGCCGAGACGATCGTGCACCTTCGGATCGCTGCGCAGCAGGCGGAACTGCTGCTCTCCGCCGGGCTCGACGATGACGAAGAGCCGGCGCCGGTGTTCAAGCCGTGACGCTTGGGCTGCTTGACGGTTCTGCCGAGGCGATCGCCGCTGCGGTGAGGAGCGGCGCGGCGAGCGCTCGCGAGGCAACGAAGGCTGCGCTCGCGCGCATAGAAGCGATGAACCGCGCGCTCGGCGCGTTCACCGATGTGACTGCGGCGCGCGCGCTTCTGAGGGCCGAGGCGATCGACGCCGCGCGCGCTCGCGGCGAAAGCCTGGGGCCGCTGGCCGGCGCGCCCTTCGCCGTCAAGAATCTCTATGACGTCGAGGGCCTTCCGACCCGCGCCGGCTCGAAGATCAACCGCGAGCGGGCGCCGGCCGGCAGGGACGCGACCCTCGTCTCGCGCCTCGAAGGCGCGGGCGCCGTCCTCGTCGGCGCGCTCAACATGGGCGAATACGCCTATGACTTCACCGGGCAGAATTCTCACGACGGCCCGTCCCGCAATCCGCACGATGTCGCGCATATGACGGGCGGATCGTCCGGCGGCGCAGGCGCGGCGGTCGCCGGCGGCCTCGTCCCGATCGCGCTCGGATCGGACACCAACGGCTCCATCCGCGTGCCGAGCTCCTTTTGCGGCGTCTTTGGCCTCAAGCCGACTTACGGCCGCCTGTCGCGCACCGGAACCTTCCCGTTCGTCGCGAGCCTCGATCATCTCGGCCCGTTCGCCCGCTCCGTCCACGATCTTGCGCTGAGCTACGACGCGATGCTCGGCCCTGACCCCGCCGATCCCGCTCAGGCGGACGTCCTCGCCGCGCCGGCAGCGCCGCGCCTCGAGAACGGCGCCAGGGGCCTGCGCATCGCCCGGCTCGGCGGCTATTTCGCGCGCGCGGGCGAGCCTTGCGCTTTCGCCGCCGTCGATACGGTCGCCCGCGCGCTGAAGGCCGACCGCGTCGTCGAGCTCGCCGCGGCCGGCCGCGCCCGCGCCGCGGCCTATCTCATCACCATGGTCGAGGGCGGGGCGCTGCACCTTGAGCGCCTGCAGACGCGGGCGGCGGACTTCGATCCGGACGTTCGCGACCGGCTCATCGCCGGGGCCATGCTGCCCGGCGCCTGGGCCGTCCAGGCGCAGAAATTCCGCCGGAGGTTTCGCGAGGAGGCGCTCGCGCTCTTTCGCGACGTCGACATTCTCATCGCGCCGGCGGCGCCGTGCCGCGCCCCCCGCCTCGGCCAGAAGACTTTCGTCCTCGACGGCAAGGAAATGCTGGTGCGGCCGCATCTCGGGCTCTTCACCCAGCCCATCTCCTTCATCGGCCTGCCTGTGGTCGCGGCGCCTCTCTGGACCGATGGCGAAAAGCTGCCGATCGCGGTGCAGATCATCGCCGCGCCGTGGCGCGAGGACCTGGCGCTCCGCGTCGCCCGCGCCCTCGAGCGGGACGGCGTCGCGCGCGCTCCGGTCGCCAAGTTAGGCTAGCGATCATGTCGGAGGACGGCCACGCGAAGGCGATGACGATCGACGATCCGGACACAAAGGCCGAGGTCGAGGCCGCGTTCGCGGCTTATGAGCGCGCGCTGATCGGCAACGATGTCGCGGCGCTCGATCGCTTCTTCGCGGCGAGCGAGGACGTCGTCCGCTACGGCGCTACGGAAAACCTCTACGGCTACGAGGCGATCAAGGCGTTCCGCGCGGCGCGCTCGCCGCAAGGCCTCGCGCGAAAGCTCGAGAAGACGCGGATCGTCGCATACGGCCGGGATTGCGCGATCGCGGCCACCCTCTTCCGGCGCGACAATGCGCCGGGCAAGATCGGGCGGCAGATGCAGACCTGGATCCGCTTTCCGGAAGGGTGGCGCATCGTCGCCGCCCACATCAGCGTCATCGACGAGCCCGCGCCATGAGCGATCGGCTGACCGGCGTCGTCGTGTTGCCGACCGACGGGGCGGCGGCCGGTCCGCCGGTTGATATCGCGGTCGAGGACGGCCGCATCGCCTCGATCTCGCCCGCAGCAAGCGCGCCATCGCGGCGGCGCCTTGCCATGCCCGCGCTCGTCAATGCGCACGATCACGCCCGGCCGCTTTCGCCGACGTCCTTCGGCGCGGCGGCGAAGCCCCTCGAGACATGGCTGCTGGCCCGCGCGGCGATGCCTGCGATCGACCCCTATCTCGGCGCGCTCGCGGCCTTCGGGCGGGCGGCCCGCGGTGGGGCCGGGTCGGTCATGGCGCATTACACCCGGTTTCAAGGCCCGATGCCGCCCGTCGAGGAAGCCCGCGAGATGGCGCGCGCGGCGGCGGAGGTCGGCGTCCGGGTGACGCTCGCGGTCTTCATGCGCGACCGCAATCCGCTCATCTATGGCGCCGCCGACAGCGTCCTGGCGAAGCTGCCCGTGCCGGCGCGCGCCGCGATCGAAGCGGAGTTCCTCGGACCCATGCCTGGCATCGAGGATCAGATCGCCCGGGTCGAGGCGATCGCGGCGGCGGTCGAGAGTCCCGTCTTCTCCGTCCAGTTCGGGCCCAACGGGCCGCAATGGTGCTCGGACGCGATGCTTGTCGCGATCGCCGAACGGTCGCGCGAGACGGGCCGGCGCGTGCACATGCACTTGCTCGAGACGCGCTATCAGCGCGCCTTCGCCGACCGCGTCTATCCCGAGGGCGCCGCCGCAAGCCTGAAGTCGCTCGGGCTCCTCACGCCGCGCCTGACGCTCGCTCATTGCGTCTACGCGCGAAACGAAGATCTCGACGCGATCGCCGCGTCCGGCGCGACCATCGCGACCAACCCCAGCTCCAACCTGCATCTCGCCAGCGGAATCGCGCCCATCCCCGAGGCGATCCGGCGCGGCTGCCGGGTCGCGCTCGGCGTCGACGCATCGGCTTTCGACGAGGACGACGACATCTTGCGCGAGATGCGGCTCGGCCATTTCCTCCATGGCGGCTGGGGGTTCGAAAAAGTCATCGAGCGCGGCGACTGGCTCAAGCGCGTCGTCGCCGACGGGCGCTTCGCCAATGGCGCGCCGGGCGACGGCTCGCTTCGCGTCGGCGAGCCCGCCGACATTCTCGTGCTCGATCTCGACGCCCTCGACCGCGATGCGGTGATGAGCGTCGAGCCGATCGATCTCGTGTTCGCCCGCTCGACCGCGGCGCATGTCGTGAGCCTGATCGTCGCCGGCAGGGAGATCGTCCGCGACGGCAGGCTCACGCGCGTCGATCTCGACGCGGCTGAGACAGCGCTGCGCGCGGAATTCCGCCAAAAGGCGCCATCGCGCGCAGCGTTTCTCTCCGCCTGGGACGACCTCGAGCCCGCTGTCGTCGAATTCTACCGCAGCGGCCTCGGCTGCTGCTGAACCGCGACCCACTTCCTCGTCCTGAGGCGCTCTTGCGAAGCAAGAGCCTCGAAGGACGCTCCAGCTGGCGCCTTCGCTGCCGCGGCGGTCGCCTAGGAAGTTGGATCATCCTTCGAGGCCCTTCGCCTCCGGCAAAGGGCGCCTCAGGATGAGGTCAGCGGAGTTCCGGCCAATCTCAAAGGTCCGGGCTTGGCAGTTACGACAAGGGAGCCAGACGTGACGAAATCCTTGCCAATCATCGATCTCTCGTCCTTGGCCGACGGCGATCGACGGCGCTGCCGCCTGCGGCCTCGTCCTGAGGCGCTATTGCGGAGCAAGAGCCTCGAAGGACGCTCCAGCTGGCGCCATCGCTGTCGCGGCGGTCGCGTCGGGAGCTGGAACATCCTTCGAGGCCCTTTGCCTCACGGCAAAGGGTGCCTCAGGATGAGGTCCGTGGAGTTTCGACAAGGGAGCCAGACATGACAAAATCCTTGCCGGTCATCGATCTCTCGCAATGGGGCGCCGACGATCGCGCGCTCGCGGAGGTCTCGTCCAGGATCGGCGCGGCCTGCCGCGATGTCGGCTTCTTCTATGTCGTCAATCACGGCGTCAGCGCCGATCTGATGAACGCGGCTTTCGCGCAGTCGAAGGCGTTCTTCGCGCTGCCCTTCGCCGAAAAGCAGGCCATCGCGATCGAAAGGATCGGCGGCAACCGCGGCTATTCCGGGCTCCTGCATGAGGCGCTCGATCCGAAGCAGGGGCCGGACATGAAGGAGGCCTTCAATGTCGGCCTCGACCTCGAGCCGGACGATCCCGAGCTTCTCGCCGGCAAGCCGTTCCGGGCGCTCAACGCCTGGCCGGACCTGCCCGGATTCCGCGAGACGCTGCTTGCCTATTTCGGCGCCTGCGCCGCGCTGGGCGCGCGCATCCATCGCGCGTTCGCCAGCGACCTCGGCATCGCGACCAACTATTTCGCCGAAAAATTCGACCGCCCGATGGCGACGCTGCGCCTCCTCCGCTACCCGGCGGCCGCGGGCGGCGCCGGCGAGCAAATCGGAGCGGGCGCCCACACCGACTACGGCAATCTCACGCTGCTCGCGACCGACGACGTCGGCGGCCTCGAAGTGCGCACCCGCGCGGGGACATGGATCGAGGCGCCCGCCATGCCGGGCGCCTTCGTCGTCAACATCGGCGACTGCCTGATGCGATGGACGAACGACGTCTACGTCTCCACCCCGCACCGGGTCGTCAACCGAAGCGGCCGCGAGCGCTATTCCATCGCCTTCTTCTTCGACCCCAATCCCGAAGCCGAGGTCGCGGTCATCCCCTCCTGCATCGGCGCAGGCGAGCGCGCCCGCTACGCGCCGATCCTGGCGGCCGACTACCTGAAATTCCGCCTCGACGCGAGCAAGCCGGCGGCAGTCGGCGGGACGAACAGCCCGATGGCGTCAGGCGCTCCCCTCGGCTGAGCGCCGCGCGTCGCCTGGGCTGCGCATTGTGGCGCTTTCACCCGGCTTTGCCGGCGCATCGAGGAGAGGCGCACGTTGAAAGCGCCGTTTCAGTAGCAGCCGTAAGGTCGACACCGATCAGCGGGGCTGCTATTTTGAGCTCCACTGCCGAGTTCTCGGTTGCCGCCGGGAATCATCGCCCCGACGATGCCCCCCGCCGACTCGGCTGCACAGTCTTTTCTGGCGATTGAGGCTGACGCAATGCCCCAACAAATTCCGGACCGGAAACTTTGGACCTCCTTGCTCGCCGCCATGAATGGCGAGGTTCCGGCTACGGCGAATGTCTTCATCAGCTACGCGCGTGAGGACGGGCAGTTCGTCGGTCATCTGTGCGGCGCTTTGCGGGAGGCGGGATACACCCCATGGCTCGATCGTGAGAGCATTCCGGGCAGCAGCGAATGGCTCGTTGAAATCAACAAGGGCATCGACAATGCAGGGGCTGTGATTGTTGTCCTGTCGCCGGCCGCTTGCGCGTCGAAGTTTGTCGAGCAGGAGCTGCAATACGCGCAGAAATCGAACCGGCCCGTAGTGCCCCTGCAGCTTCGGCAGTGCCAGCTGTCCTATGGGATGTTGTGGCTCGGGCAACGGCAATATGTTGACTTCACGAACGACACTTTCCTGGGCGCTCTACAACGCCTCGATCAGACCCTCAAACAGCTCGGGCTCGCGCCCCCGCCCCCGCGGCGCGAGCCAGCACCGCCTCCGCAGCTTTCCCAGGTCATCGTGGGAACCTGGGAGATCGAGATGACGCATCAACAAAGGAGTTACAGACTCCAGGTCACTCTGGACCGCCCTTCTTCGTTGAGCGGATTGATCTTCGCGCCGCCGGATATTGTCCCATCGCTCTACAATGGGTCATGGTCGGTGCAGGAGCCGAGCGAGATCCACTTCAACGGCCACTGGACGGCGCCTTTGAGCATGCAACCGAACTCGTGGCAGCTCACTTTTTACATCCATTCGATTTCCAATAACGCCTTGAGCGGATTCGGCCTTCCGGACCGCGCGCCATGTAGCTGGCGCAGGTTCTAGCACCGGCCGACGAGGCGCATGCTGATTTCGCGAGCCGCTGCTCGCCTATTTCGGCGCCTGCGCCGCGCTCGGCCAACGCATCCATCGCGCCTTCGCGCGCGACCTCGGCATCCTGGCCGATTATTTCGCCGAAAAATTCGACCGCCCGATGGCGATGCTGCGCGTGTTGCACTACCCAGCGGCCGCGAGCGGCGCCGGCGAGCAGATCGGCGCCGGCGCGCATACCGACTACGGCAACCTGACGCTGCTCGCGACCGACGAGGTCGGCGGCCCCGAAGTGCGCACCCGCGCGGGGATATGGATCGACGCCCCGGCCATGGCGAACGCCTTCGTCGTCAACATCGGCGATTGCCTGATGCGATGGACGAACGACGTCTACGTCTCCACTCCGCACCGCGTCGTCAACCGAAGCGGGCGCGAGCGCTACTCCATCGCCTTCTTCTTCGACCCCAACCCCGACGCCGAGGTCGCGGTCAATCCCTCCTGCGTCGGTGCAGGCGAGCACGCGCGATACGAGCCGATTTTGGCGGCCGACTACCTCAAGTATCGCCTCGACGCGAGCAAGCCGGCGGGTGTTTGAGGCGGCGGCGGATTTAGGGATTCGGTATAGTGTCAATGTAATCCCGTTGCCTCCGATTGTGGTCAGCAGTGGGGTGCAGTCCATTCGGGTTACGATTGGGTAACAGGATTACGCTTCGTATCCTCAAGCCCTCGCCTTCGGTATCCTCATTGCTCTGCCGTTATCACAAGGGTGAAATCTGCAGCGGCGTCGTCCTCTACGCCTCGTTCAACCCGGCGCCGCGCTTGCCGAGAAACTCGCCGCCCTTGGCTGTGAGCTTGAAATTCGATCCGGGATGGCTCTCCGTCGGCTCCACGTAACCCTCGGACAGAAGCCGCTTCAGGTCGCTTTTCTGATCGCCGGTAAGTTCGGACAGGTCGCACTCCCCGATGTCGCAGAGCAGCGCGATTTGGGAGTTCGTCAGATCGTCGGACATTCCGTTGCCTCCGGCTCCGCTCCTGGGACCATTCGCTCAATTGCAGCCGGTGGCAATAGCCCCCCTCTCTTCCACGACGCGATGATGACGGCGCGGATTTCATCCGGCAGCGGGTCGTATCGAAGCTCCATTGCGCCTTCGCGAGCGACCTCGGCATCGCGACCGATTATTTCGCCGAAAAATTCGACCGCCCGATGGCGACGCTGCGCCTCCTCCGCTACTCGGCGACCTTAAGCGGAGCCGGCGAGCAAATCGGAGTGGGCACCCACCGACTACGGCAATCTCGCGCTGCTCGCGACCGACGACGTCGGCGGCCTCGAAGTGCGCGCCCGCGTGGGGATATGGATCGAGGCGCCGGCCATGGCGAACGCCTTCGTCGTCAACATCGGCGATTGCCTGATGCGATGGACGAACGACGTCTACGTCTCCACTCCGCACCGGGTCGTCAACCGGAGCGGACGCGAGCGCTATTCCATCGCCTTCTTCTTCGACCCCAATCCCGAAGCCGAGGTCGCGGTCATTCCCTCCTGCGTCGGCGAAGGCGAGCGCGCCCGCTACGCGCCGATCCTGGCCGCCGACTACCTCAAGTTCCGCCTCGACGCGAGCAAGCCCGCCGGGCTTTGAGGCATGGGTGGGGGCGCAATCGGGCGGAAAAATTACGGGGTTTAGGAGGGATTGGAGTAAAGTGGTCCGAGAGACAACGAGGCGCTGCCAAACGCCTCAACGGCCCCCCGGAGGCAGGAAACCCCCAGCGCTGCGGATGACCTCCGCACTGGACACACCTTCCGCCGTCGCGACCGCTCGCGCCAAAAGCAGGGGCTATTGGTTGCGCAAGAACTGTCTCAGTGAGTTGCGCACGCCTGCAATTCGCGAACCACAGTTTCGATCGCATGTCCATTTGATGAGCAACTTAAGGTATTGGCTATCCACTCGATGGGAGCGTGAGGGAAATCACAAAGAGGCACCAAGCTGGCTATGATGTCATTGACCATCCTTACATCTCTAATGTTGCCGCTTGAATAGTACTGACTGATATTATTATCGTTTTCAGGTGAAAGACAACGCTTAACTGTTTGCGCAAGTCGCGTATGATCGTTTGGTACCAACATCTGGTCAATGAATATCATTGGGTTAACCGGAATAGAATTAAATACGACGGCATTTAACTGCAAATGTATGGCTGCATATTGCGCTTCCCCTCCGCCCTTAGAGTGACCAGTCAGTACAAGCCCAGGATGGCCTTCTCCGCACCTTCCATCGAAGTCGCCATGCACCCATTGGCGTTTGATCACTTGAGCATCGTTTTCGGCGGCTCCAAATTGAATGGGTATGAGACCAAGCAATTCGATTAGATTTGTATCAACCCAATCGTCGCGCCAATGTTGATTTAAAATATCGGCGAGCTCCTTCGAGCCTCTATACGCCAAGATTAATTTTTTTCGTACGACGTCGCAGTAAAGACCAGCACGGAAATTACTTCCCTCTGCTCTCACTCTATCTGGATCGGCCAGATAAACAGCGCCATCGGCTACGAATATTAACTCCGAACTAAGGCCGCTCGATGGGCAGGCTTTATCGTAGTAAGAAGACATTGACGCGAGGGCATCGATTAAAGTGCTCGCACACTGCGCTACAGCTATCCTAGTCCCACCCAGTGACCTTGGAATGGGATCAGAATTTGGCTTCACGGTGCAATCTGTCGCAGGAATTCCATGTTCGTACGGGCAAATAGGCGCGGTTTGACCACTGGCGGCGCTGACAGTTACAATTGTCAAAGCAGACAAACTGACAATAGCCATCGCCAGCGGTGGCAGTCTCACCCTCGTCCCCCCAATTTTTTCTATTTGGAGACCAATCCCTCACACCCACCGGTAGAGTTGTAACTGCAAAAATCGCGCGGGGTCTCGCCCAGGACGTCTTTCTGGGTTCCAGACGCTCCAGCCTCGATAAGAAGTTTTGTCAGCGAAGGTTGATTGCCCCGAACCGCAAGGTGAAGAGGGGTCCGTTCGAGATCACCGTCGGCTTTGTTCACGATATCTTTAACAGAGCCAGCATCGACCGAAGGCGTTTTAATGAGGATCTCTGTAACGGCAACGTCCTCGCGGAATGCTGCATACCAAAAAGCCGAGCGATGATAATCGTCGAGGATAGTTACTTTGGCACCGCCCCTGATCAACATGTCAACTATTTTAGGGTCTGAAAAAGCTGCAGCTAGCATAAGCGGAGTAAATCCAGCGCGCTGCCCTTTTTTTGCATGCACGGGTTCATTAACGTCCGCTTTTCCCAGCACTTCGCTAACCCTGTCCGGGTCGCCTGTTAAAACCGCTTTTGCCATGGGCGGCATATAATCGATCGTGGCTGGCAGCGCGATCGCGTCCATACTGCCGCGCTTGTCGAACGTTTGGTCTTGACTGAGGGCCGCGCTCGACGTGATCGCAAGCAAGGTCACAACGCCAAAACCGAAAGACTTACACATCGCGGCACCCACCAATCTCATGGCCCTTTGCGATGTTCGCACTGGAGCACTACCCCACGCAACTTAAACAGGCAATAGAAACGTAAAGTTCCGCAGTTCGCCAGAACGGGTCAGGTGGTGCCCCCGAGACAGAAGTTTGACCGCGCGCGCGGTAAGGGCCGCCTCCCTATTTCACGTGGGAAAAGAGCACGTGGACGCGTGGAGCGCGCCCCCGAATGAAGCCCGTCGTCACCAGCGGCGGCGCGGGGCGCTCCCCGCACGAAGCCCCGTCGCCACACGCGGCGGGGTTTTTGTTTGCTTGGCCCGGTGGCCGCGAGTTTTCAAATCAGCCGGGCATCCGACCCGAATTTGTCGGCTAAGCAGAGATTTTTTGAAGGACCAACGGATTGACGGTTCGCTCCCGGTTCAGGGCGGCCACGGCGGCGTGGATTGCGCGGTCGAGGGCGTCGGCGTCAGCGAAGGTCTGGTGGGCCAGATGATGCGCCTTGAGATCGTGCCAGACAACCTCGATATCGTTGAGTTCGGGTGCGTATTTCGGCAGCCACTCGACGGTGAGCCAGTGTTTGCGCGCCTCGAGGGCCTTGAGAGTGAGCTTGCTGACATGGATCGGCCCGTTGTCCTCGACCAGCACGACCGGTTTCATTGCCCGTCCCGGTTGGGGACCGAACAGGTGGTCGAGCTGCTCGAGGTGAGCGATGAAGTCGCTGCTGCGCTTGGTCGGGCTCGTATGCACAATCAGCTGGCGCGTGACCTGATCGAGCGAGCCGATGATCGCCACTTTCTTGGCCTGTCCCGGCGCCGGCACCCGCAGGTCCGCACCGCGCAAGGCCCACGCCCGCGCCAGATAAGGGTGCGTCAGGGCCTCGCTCTCGTCGCCGTAGAGGAGAATGATGTCGCCGGCTTCGGCCTGGGCCTTGCGCAGCTGAAGGCGCAGTCCCACGCGTTCGATCTCGTCGGCAATCTGGCGGCCTTTCAGCGTGTGCCGAGGCCGCCGCCAACGGAAGTTTTTTTTCGCAGCGCCCGGGACAACTGCGACTTGCCGATCTTGACGCCCTCGCGCGCCTCGATCTCGGCCATGAGACGCGGGATCGTCCAGTTGGGCCGGTCGGCGACGGGAGCTTCGAGCAGAGGCGTGACGACACGCAGCGCAGCCTCGGTCTTTACCGGTGGCGGGCCGGGCGCCACAGTCGCCTTCAACGCTTCGACACCGCCGCGCGCGAACGCGCTGCGCCACAGCCGCACCGTGTCTTCGCGCACGCCAAAGGCCTCCGCAATGCGCGGGCTGGTCCATCCCGACAGCGTCAGCAATATCGCCCGCGCCCGATCAGCCTCCCCGCGGTCGCGTGAATGGGCCAATGTCAGCAGCGCGTTGCGCTGCTCCTCACCCGCCGTCACCCGAGATTTGCCCGCCATGCCCCGCCTCCGCGAATCAGCGCGAAGACCGAATCACACCTGCGGTTCGTTGGTCAAGCTGACGGAGTCTGCTTAGGCGTTGAACTTGCAGGCGTTGCTCGACGGCACGCTTCAGAACAACCTCAGCATTCCCTAACCAAAAGCGCCACTGAGGAGCGTTTCGCTCCTCCCGGAGGACGCTGGGGGCCAGAAAAAACTGCTCTACGTCGTCAAGCAGGCCCGTTGCGGGCTTCAGCAGAGGTCGCCGAGGTTGGCGTTCATCTGGGAAATTTGCGCTCGCTCTTCGCGGACACGGGAGTGGATATTTTCAATCCGGAGGCGCACTGCCTCATCCATGGACCTACCCCGCGATGCGCTCAATCTTTTCCGTCATTGTTCGGCTTCAAATCGTCGTTCCAGGCAGTCCAGACCGCCGTCAACATGCGCCTTCCCACCTGTAGTTTGTGATCGTCCAGTCTTTGAACTCAGCGTTAGCAAGCCCCAACGGTTTGGTTGCTGTCAGCGTAACTGTGCAGACCAACTGGCGCGGGGGGACGACTACGAGTGACCCCGCAATTGGCACAAGCGCGCCTGCGCCCGTGCCGCTCAGCACCCACCGGAATGCGGACGTCTGATCGTCCAATTTCACCGAGGAGGTGGGATCGCCATGATCGGCCACATAGCTTGCAACCGTTTCATCTATGTACGGGTCCAACGCTTGGGCCATGCGATCGCGCTGTTGTGCCGCCATGCAGGCGGCCAACAAAGGAAGGCAGACCACCACTAATACTTAGTTCCCCGGCTTTGCCGGGGTGGCAGTAGGAGTTTGACGTTTTCGGAAGTCCACCGCGATTTTTCCCGATGTGAGCCGCCAAGCACACGAAGGGTCAAATCACGATGGACGAGTTTGAGAGCCTAAGTCACTCGAAGTGGGAGTGCAAATACCACGTCGTTTTCATTCCGAAGTTTCGGCGCAAGGTTCTGTATGGCGAGCTGCGCAAACACTTGGGGGAGGTGTTCCGCAAGCTTGCGGAACACCGAGAGAGCCGGGTCGAGGAGGGGCATTTGTTGCCCGACCACGTTCACATGATGCTGTCAATTCCGCCCAAGTATGCGGTCAGTCAGGTCGTGGGGTACATCAAGGGTAAGAGCGCAATCCATTTGGCTCGGGTTTATGGCGAGCGCCACCGAGGGTTCATAGGGCAGCACTTTTGGGCCCGAGGATATTTCGTTTCGACGGTCGGTCGGGACGAGAGGGTCATCCGGGACTACATCAGGAACCAAGAGAAAGAGGACCAGCGATTGGAGCAACTCAACCTCTGGCGCTGATGGGCCACCTCCAGGTGGCCCAGTAAACCGGGGACGCGTCAGCGTCCCCATTCGCCGCTTTGAGCGGCTCACATCCTGAAAGCCCCCGGCTTTGCCGGGGGATTGTTACTAGAGGCCGCGCTGTTCGCATCCGAGAGCCCACGCGTGCAGCTTGCCACAATCCGCCGCGGAAATCCACAAGTCAAGAACGGTAGCAGGCTGTTAAGTCGAATAAAAAAATTCGGGACAGCGCGCGCGCAAAGGTGGAGAACCCGCGACCCCCTCGACTTGTCAACCCCAGCTGCTGTTGAGCCAGCGCGGCAAGCCGGGCGTCGCGGTCTGGGCAATTGTCTAATCGTTGAGAGTTCCCCCGGCTTTGCCGGGGTGGCAGTAGGAGTTTGACGTTTTCGGAAGTCCACCGCGATTTTTCCCGATGTGAGCCGCCAAGCACACGAAGGGTCAAATCACGATGGACGAGTTTGAGAGCCTAAGTCACTCGAAGTGGGAGTGCAAATACCACGTCGTTTTCATTCCGAAGTTTCGGCGCAAGGTTCTGTATGGCGAGCTGCGCAAACACTTGGGGGAGGTGTTCCGCAAGCTTGCGGAACACCGAGAGAGCCGGGTCGAGGAGGGGCATTTGTTGCCCGACCACGTTCACATGATGCTGTCGATTCCGCCCAAGTATGCGGTCAGTCAGGTCGTGGGGTACATCAAGGGTAAGAGCGCAATCCATTTGGCTCGGGTTTATGGCGAGCGCCACCGAGGGTTCATAGGGCAGCACTTTTGGGCCCGAGGATATTTCGTTTCGACGGTCGGTCGGGACGAGAGGGTCATCCGGGACTACATCAGGAACCAAGAGAAAGAGGACCAGCGATTGGAGCAACTCAACCTCTGGCGCTGATGGGCCACCTCCAGGTGGCCCAGTAAACCGGGGACGCGTCAGCGTCCCCATTCGCCGCTTTGAGCGGCTCACATCCTGAAAGCCCCCGGCTTTGCCGGGGGTTGTTATGCCGAACCCCGTCCACCTCATCCTCGTCCCCAACCTTGGAAGTCGAGAGATTCGGGCCATCCGCAATGCGGCGCGCGTCTCAGAGGCGTTTGGCGTCGTGCGCTGCTTCTGGCTCGGGGGCCAGCACGATGGTGACGGACTTGGGGCGCCGGTCGGACCGCCGTTGAGCGCCTCCGCTCAGTTCGACCTCCGGACCGCGTTCGATGCTGTAGATGATCGGATGGTAGAGCCGATTGTGGACGGAGTTCATCCGGCCGGGGTTCATGCGGCCGGGCGATGGCGCAAAGAGCGTCTCACCGAGGGCCTGACGGAACTGCGCGTCGATTTCGTGACGCCATGGCGCATCGGTTCCCCCGACGGCCTTGAGCAGGTCGCCCCACACGCGCCGGCCGGAGCCGCCCGCCAAGTCGAACAGCGCCATGGTGTAGGCCGAGGTGTCGTTCGGGCCTTCCACGACCCGCGCGCTCTCCGGGATGCCCTTTGCAATCGAGTCGTCATCGGACAGCGAAAGCACCACGCGATGGCACGGATAGTACGCCGAAGTCGAGCCTGAACGGCAGAACTCCTCCTCGATGGCTTTCGCCACCTCGCTCACCTTCTCGGCCCTGACGTCGGGGGCGAGCGCGCCCCGGCGCCAGTCGTCCGACACAGTCCACGTCCTGCGGCAGAGCGCCTCGAGGAATTCGCCAATCTTGTCGGCCGTCGCGGGGACGCCTTGCAGGTCGGCGAGCGGGCTCGGCGAGGCCTGGCCGGGATGGAAGAGGCAGACGACCGCCCGGATGTCGGTGTTGTCGAAACGGGTGTAGAGGCCCGTCTCGAAGAGGCACCAGTCCCAGCTCTTCGACGGCGCCGTGAAGAGCAGCACGAGCATGTGGCTTCGGGCGAGGGCGCCGCGGACCTCGCGCCGCCAGTCCGCGCCAGCGGTGATGTCGTGCCCGGAGACGAAGCAGGTGATGACCTTCCTGTTGAGGCTCTCGAACAAGTGCTTCACGCGCTCCGCCAACGCGTGATCGTCGTGCTTGTGGCTGATGAACACCATGAACTTTTCGTCGCTGACGTCCATCGGTTCGTCCTCCCGTCGAAACTCCGCGCGAGCCCCGCACAACGACTGGCGATCACGACCCGGGCGTGGAAGCGCGAGCGGAGTCGCGGCGGTGATAATGGATGCCCGCCTTAGGGCTATTCAAGATTGATGTCACGAGGGAATAGCAGCGCAAACACCAGGCAGTCCTTCGCAACTTGTGAGTTGCATCGCCGCTCCTGCCGGGATAGCCTGTCGGGGACGGCGAAGTTGGATCGGCCGCGTGGCCCCTTCCCCTTGGGTTACACGGCCGAGGTTGCGCGCACCCCCTTATTGGGCGCTTCCGACTTCGCCGTCGCCGATCCGGACTCGCCGCGGAAACGCATGCTCCATGCGCATCGCGCCAACGCCGCATAGGTGATTGTCGTAGCCGCTTTTCTGTTGTCGGGCGGTCTTCCTGTTATCGCCCTCTTAAGCGCGAATGATCTCCCTGATATCGTCCTGTTCCGCGCGCACGGACTGTTTGGAGCAAGCTCTTGAAATCCAAGGCCTTTTTGCCACGAAAGAGGGCTCGAAACGCGTCATTCTTTCTGTTTTCTCCCTGTTAGCAGGTGTCCGGGCGCGGATGAAAATGGCAGGTATGGACCATCGCCAGGCGGAAAACTCGGGATGCTCGGTGGCGATCTTGATCTCACGATCGTCGCCGACAAATCGCATTAGAAACCATTTTTGACGTTGGCCGCGCCAGCGACCGTCCCAAGCGCGGCCCTCGGCGGAACGCGCTCCGGAACAACCGAAGATCCGGCAGCCAATTCGGGATGTTGCTCTCGCAATTTACGGGCCGTGCGAACAAGACTCGCGAGCAAAGCGCTCATGTCGACCTTGTCGGAATGCATGACCTTCTGGACGAGAGGATCGTTCAGAAGGTGATGGATGTGACTGCTCGAATCGTCGGGTTGACTGCTGCGCATGACTTCTCCTGCTATGGAAGTAAGTGCCCCGACCCGCTCCGCTGGCTGGCGTCGCCCGGTTACGAACGCATGGCCCTGACTGCGGCGTTCAACCGTTCACGACGACAGCGTGATCAGCGACCACGTTCGCAGGTTCCTGATCGAGGGTCGGATCAAGCAGGACCCGGCGCACTTTCGCGAGAAGTCCGCGGAGAGCCCGCTGCAAAATGTTGGGGCTACGGAAGTGGGCGGCGAATTCGCGATTAATTTCGATCGGAAGCCAATCGCTCGCATGCCACTCTCGATGGGCTGTCCACAGCTCTTGTGCATCCTCGACACGCACCGATAAGTGTGCGCAGTCGCGGCGCACGTGCATTGCGACATTGCCCAGCCGGTCAAACATGAAACAGTGTCGACTGGGGAAATGTACGAGCCAGCCGCGATCGGCCTCGAAATCCGTGGGGCGCTCGCGCAGAGCCGCGATCATTGGGCTGAGTTCCAGATACGCCATTGCCTCCTCCTTTGAACAACGTGGAGCGGCGATTGCGACAGAAACTGTTCGGGCTTCTCCTCATGAAGCGTTGATCAAATTCATTGCGCCGACGCTGGACGTCTCTCCATTGGCCATCGCGTCCTCGACAAATATTGCATTATACAAATCCACGCCGTAACCCGTCTGTAGCGGCTCGGCCTCGATCAACTTGAAGGTTCGGCTTCCGTCGGCTTGCCGCTCGGCCCTCAGGAACATCGACGTCGCCCTACGGCTTTCGTAAATACTGTGCGCGAAATCATAGAGATGAGTGACGTAGAATATCTTAATGCGCCTTTCCAGCAATGCCGAAGTGATCTGCCTCGCGATCTCCGATCCTTCCCTTTCGTTCGTCGCTGAAAACGATTCATTGAACAGCACGAGGGCGTCAGGCGTAATGCTGTCGAGAATTCCGCTAAACCTGCCAAGCTCTTCATCGAGTTTGCCACTTTTCATCGTGGTGTCTTCCTCACGCACGTAATGGGTCGAAATACAGCTGCACATGTTGGCGCTGAAGGATTCGGCGCCGACGAACATGCCGCACTGCATCATCAATTGCGCCAGCCCGACGCTGCGCAAGAACGTGGTCTTTCCCCCAGTATTCGCGCCTGTGATGATCACAAAGTCTCTGCCATCAGCTCTAAGGTCATTGCCAATGACCGGGTGAGTCGTTTTGAAAGTGAGACAGACATCGTATAATCCGCTGAATGTCAGCTTTCGTTCATTGCGAGCTGCAGGCTCTGGAAAGGAGACTGGCTGGCGCAACTTGAGCAGTTGCTCATGCAGATTCAAACAGCCGACATAAAACGCGAGTTCAGTGTGAAGCATGTCGAAAAAGCCGAGAATATGATCGTCGGACTGGGCGAGCGCATTGGCGACAAGGTTGAGCCCCCGATCTCTCAACTCCCCGATAGCGTTCGCACCCGCTTCGTCGCGCGGCGGGAGACGCCATGTGTACCCGGGCGGCTTTCGCCTCGTCAACCGTTCTATCCAATTTCCGGCTTGCTCATTGGGCTTGCGAAGCGTGTAGTTGGCGCCTTTGAAGCCCGTTCCCAGTTCTGCGCTTACCAGCACCCCGTCTCGGAACTTTAGATGGTTTAAATGTTCTTGGATGCTAATGAAGTAATCGTCATTGAGTTCCTTGTCCAGCATGGCGAAAAATCTTGTAAAGCCCTCAGAGGGAAATCGCTTGGCGTTATAGGTTCCTACCCCTCTCAATTGCTTCAGCAATGCGACCAAGCCCTGCAATAAATCGACAGACTGTCCCAATATCGAGCTCGGTGACTTGAGGTACATCCAAGCATGGGCTTTTTTCTCCTTCCCATGCGCCTCGATCGCCAAGTCGTATAGGAATCTGACCAAAATCGGATTGGCGAGAACGTCGCGAAGGACGTCCTGCCGATAGCGCACTTCGTCCTCATCCCGCAGAATTTGCAACACCGCTTTGCTCGCAACTTCGTACAGATATTTGTCGCCCTGCGCCATGACGGCGAACAAAACGTCCAATTCCAGATCTTGAATCAGCGCTTCGCTGTTTGGCGGCAACGCCGCCTCCAGATTGAAGTCGCGATCCCGGTACATGAGAAAGGCCTTCATGACTTGATCCGCTCCAGGATTTGCCGGCGCGTAAGGCCGTACTTCTCGGCGATCGACACCGCATATGCGAGCCCATCGGCCGCCTTTCGCACGATCTTGTATGTCCGCACAGCGGGGCGTTCCGGGACGACCGTGCTTACGGCGCTGACGATCTTGTCGCTCAGCAGGGTCAGTTCGTCGATGAAGGTTACGCAGACGCATAGCGCGTCCAGTTGTACGATTCGCCCTATCACCTTCGTCGCTAAGTATATTGCGTCCTTTAGTGTTGCTGAGCTGAAGATCTCATTCATTATAATTACGCTTCTTGGTGTCGCTTGATTTAAAATGTCATGTATCCTAACCAGATCGTCCTGTAACTTACCGTGGAGATTGCTAATGTCCTCCTCTCTTTCGAAATGAGTCAATATTTGATCGAACAGAAAAAGCTTTACATTCTGGCCAGGAACAAGGCATCCCAGGCTGGCCAGATAATGGAGCTGCCCGAACATGCGGGCAAAAGTGGTCTTTCCGCCGTTGTTCGGACCGGACACAATGAAGATACGTTCTATACCTTTGAGATAAAAATCATTGCAGACGACGGCCGTCCGTTTGGCTAAAAGAGCATTAGCTAAGGCCAGGTCGAACACGTCATCTGCGCGAAGCTCTTTGCTCCCGGAAGAAAGCGTCGGATAGCAAAAATTCAATCCCGCGCTCCTGAGCGGTACAAGATAGTCAAGATAGGATATATAGAACTGTATTTCTCGATCGAAATTTTTAATAACTTGGTCGAGATAGCCGGAATTTTTCTCACAATAGGTATCTAGACAGGCAAATATCTCTAAATACAACCTAGCGACGCGTTCCATAACGGCCGCTTCGACATGATTCATTTCCGGATAATTATTGAATTTTGCATTGTAATCTTTCACAGCGCCTTGCTGGAACCTGTGGAAGGTCTCTTCGACATCGGCGGCATAATCGATTTCAGAGTCGTATTTGCGAACCGTGATGCTGCCACCGCCGATGTCGAGAGTGTACTTTACTGTCGAGAACTCGGATTTGAGCTTTGTCGATTCCGCCAAAAGAGACGTGAAGCGATCTGACGCTGCGTACTCGGTCAGGTACTGGCGGAAGGACAGGAGGCCGCGCGAGTGCAGGTTCGCGCCGCCCAAATCGCGCGTCAGAGAGACGATCGCGGCGCAATAAGCATCGACGGCGGCGAGAAACAGGGCCTCCCTCTGATGCTTGTAGTGGCGCTTTTCCAGCTCTTTAAGCGTCTCGCGCATCGACCGTAGTGCGGTCGCGAAGGTTTTTATATTGTCGAATAGAACGACGTCTTCGAGATCGCGCATGACTTCATGGCGATAACGGACTGCATCGACATCGCGCAGCGGCCAATAAAAAATGGGAGCGAGGTTGTATTCCGCTTTGCCGACGGTAATCGCCGCGACGATCTGATTAAGATTCAGGTCGACAAAAAAGAGGGGCTGCGCGAGGGCCTCGCTCGGTGGGCGGTCCTCCGCGCTTGGAAACAATATGCTGTGGAACGTCATGACAAGACCGCCATCCGTTCACCTCGGATATCCTGGATGGATTGAACGATGAGCGCGGCCCGACAGTGATTTCCGCAACCCGGAACATGATCCCAAAAGCGCGGGGGCCGGCGTTGGCGTTGCGCTTGACCGCGTGGTCCGGGATTTGGCTGAAAGGGAAGCCTAAAGCGGCGCGGGCCGATCGCAGAAGTCGTCCCGCGTGGTCGAGAGAGGCCGCTGGATATGAGCGAGCCCGAGAATTGTGGGCAGCGCCGCGAGTACCCGCCACTACCCGGAAAACGCCGTCGTAAAGGCCGGCCCCAGCGAGACGCGCTCCACCGTTTGTAGGTTCGCATGCACGCTCCTTCTCTTCGTCCATCGACGCGAAAAGGAGTCATCAGCCCAATGGGCGGTCAACAGGCGAACTCCATCACCTATGCCGCCAACTTAGAACTCCAGGTCAACTTGTCAATGTCCCGAGTCCGCAGCGGGCCGACGAACTCAGGCGCCTTCCGATCTCGGCGGTGTCGGCGCGACGCGTCTGCCCATGCCGATGATGAACATCATCAACGGCGTCAAACATGCGGCGAACTCAGTCGACTTTCAGGAGTTCATGGTGATGCCAGTCGGAGCGTCAAGCTTTGCCGAGGCCTTACGGTATGCAGCGGAGACGTTCCACGCGCTCGCCAAACTTCTCAAGAGCAAGGGCTACGCAATCTCCGTCGGCGACGAGGGCGGCTTCGCGCCCAATCTCGGCAGCAACGAGGAGGCCTGCGAACTGATCGTGAAGGCGATCGAAGCGGCTGGCTACAAGCCCGGCAAGGACATCGCCGTTGCACTCGACCCCGCCGCCAGCTCCTTCTATTCCGACGGCGCGTACGACCTCGCCAAATCGAAGGGCGGTCGCAAGAGCAGCGACGACATGATCGCAATCTATCAGAAGTGGATCGATACGTTCCTGATCGTGTCGATTGAGGACGGTCTTGACGAGAACGACTGGGCGGGCTTTGCGCGCCAAACTGCGGCACAGGGCGGTCGAATCCAAAGGCATGCTCCGGTCTGCCAAAATTGGCCCGACAGGAGTCATCAGCCCCAAGGGCGGTTCAACGGCGAACTCCATCGCCCTATCTACACGTTTGCCTCGGCGCGGCGTTTTAGGCGCTACCGATCCGTCCTGCTCCATCGCGGATACGAAAACCGGGCGTCCCTGGTCGCCGTGATATCTGACAATCCCGCTGGGACCGCGGCGATCTCCCGAAAGTTACAGAGTCAGATGCAAAGCGCATATAGATTCAGACTTGATTTTGAGCGACGGGTACAATCTGAGTGATTTAGAAATACATCTCAACCTTTTCCAAGGGGATGGGTCGCGAGTCACGCGATCCAGCGCCCCAAGAGGCGCGATCAGGGAGGAACCAATGACGGGACAATTGCCAGGAATCGTGCCGGTGCCGGAGCCGTTCGCCAAGGTGATCGAGACATACGGGCGCCGCGGCGGCTTCATCGGAGGCTCGGAGCAGGATTCGCCGTGGGTGCCCTATGTCGAGAATGTTTTCATCCGGCACCTCTTCTTCGATGTGCGCAACAACGCCTTCGCAAACATTCTCTGGGTGAAGAAGGGCGGCCATCTCGGCACGCATCGCCACCGCGGCTTCGTCTCGGCGATAACGCTCGAGGGGAGCTGGCGCTACCTCGAATATGATTGGGTGGCGCGCCCCGGCTGTTTCGTCTACGAGACACCCGGCACCGCGCACACGCTGGTGTCAGACGATCCAAACGGGATGAAGGCGATGTTCTGGTTGCAGGGCGCGCTCGAATTCTTCGACGACAAGGGCGACTTCCTCGAGACGCTCGACGTCTTCTGGTTCATCAACCATTACGTCGCCCACTGCAAGGCCAACGGGCTTGAGATCAACCAAGAGATGTTCCTCTAGGCGCAATCACCGCGCGCTGACCCTAACGTCGATCACCGCGCACCGCTTTTCCTCGCCCACCACGCGCACACCCTCGGCAAGCGCGGCCTCTAGCGCTTCAGGCGACTTGACCGTGCTCGCATACGCGCCGCCGGCGGCGGCTGCGATCCCAGCATAGTCGGGCTCGGGATCGACAAGGTTCAAGTCAAGATCGTTGGCCTGGGCGGCGTATCCCTGGGGATGGACCGCGAGCGCCGAGAAGCGAGGCGCGCGCCAGCCGCCATTGTTGTAGATCACTTGCAGGAACGGCGTGCGGTAGTGGGCCGCCATCCAATGAACGGTCGACGGCGCCGAGAACAGGTACGAGCCGTCGCCGGTTAGCGCGACCACGAGGCGTTCGGGTTCGGCCAGTTTCATGCCGATGGCGGCGCCGCCGCTCCAGCCGAGCGAACTGCCGCCGCTGGCGAAATAGGTGCCTGGCTTATTGCGCCCGGAGTGATGCCGGATCGCAGGGTAGTTGGTGACGCCCTCGCTGAGCACTACGGCATCCTCGCCGATATGCCGCCGCACGCTCGCGGTGAGGAATTCGCTGGTAAGACCGCCCGCGGCGGTCTCCTTCTGCGCGACCAAGGCCGCGCGCGCCCGGTGCAGCTCGGCACGGTGCCGCGTCCGCTCGGCCACGCGTTCCCGCGGAGCCGGATGCGCGGCGAGGTGCGCGTTGAGCTGGGCAAGCGCAAGCGCGGCGTCAGCGCGGAACGACCGATGCGCGCCAATGTACCAAAGCGGAATTGTCTCCTTCAGCGGATCGACATCGATATGATAGATCGCAGCCTCCGCAGGCGCGGGATTCACAGCGCCGATCCAGGGAATATCGCTGTCGATCACCAGGATGACATCCGCTTCAGCGAGGGCCGGCGTGGGGAAGGGCTCGTTCCACTGGCTGCCAAGATAGAAATCGCTGTCGACCGGCAGGTTCATGGCGCTAGGCGCTGATTCGAGCACGCCGACACCCACCGATCGGCACAGCGTTTCGAGCGCGCTGACCGCGGTCCGATTGCGTCCCAGATAGGAGGTAACGATGACCGGCCGTCGAGCCGCCGTCAGCGCCTGGGCGATTTCGACCACTCCGTCCTCTGGCAGCGGCGCCTGCGCGGTCGGCCGCCACCGCGTGCGATCGGTCGCCACTCGCGCCACCTCCTGCTCCATCGTCTCGCGCGCGGCGACGAGGTAGACCGGCCCCGTGGGATCACTGCTTGCGACCTGCAGGGCGCGATGGACAATCTGCTTGATGTTCGCGCCCGAGCGGATCTCGTGGTCGAACTTCATATAGCCGCGCACGATCCCGCGCTGATCGGCTACGTCCTGCAGCCAATGAATCCATTCATTACGGGTGCCTTTGAGCTCGCCTTCCTGGGTAGCGGGCGACATGCCGGCGAAGATCAAAACAGGCGCCCGATTGCGCGCGGCATTGTGCACGGCGCCGCCCAAACCCTGGGTGCCGCAATCGACGTGCACCAGCACCGCCTGGGCTCGTCCGGTGAGCTGGGCGTAGCCCTGGGCGCAGGAGAGCGCCACCATCTCGTTCGGGCAGGTGATCGGCGTCGGCGCGGGACGCCCGGTGGCGCGGGCCTCGGCGATTGCCTCGATCAAGGCCGGATGATCACTGCCGTAGTTGGCGAAGAGGTACGAGACCCCGGCCTCGTGAAGCGCCTCGAGAAAGGCAGCGCTGGCGCTGTACATCGATCGGATCTCCCCGCTTCTGGACTTTGTCGCTACGAGATTTCGTTGGCGATGCGCTTCAGCAAACCAAGGAACAGGGCCTTGTCGGCGCCGACGATCGTGTCGAGCTTGCGATCGTGGCTGCGCGCGTGGCGGGCCAAACGTCGCAGCAGCGCCCGGCCCGGCCTTGTGATGGAGAGTTCGATGCGGCGGCGGTCGACAGCGCTGGTCCGCCGGTCGATCAGGCCACGTTTGAAAAGGGTCTGAATGATGGGAGTCACCGAGGACTTGTCCCGGGCGATGGCCCGGCCAAGCGCGCCTTGGCCGATCCCGGGATTGTTCACGATCACCAGGAGCGCAGCAAAATGCCCGGGTTTGAGGTCATGCTGGCCGGCCCTGCGCGCAAACACGCGGAACGATGCGTCCTGCGCCAGGCGCAGATGGAAGCCGATAGCGTCGTCGAGCGTTCCAAGACTGACCACGGCCAGCCCGCCGGGCGATTCGCCTTCCCTGCCGACCACAGGCTAGCTGCCCATTCCGCCATCGACCATCAGCGTCGTGCCCGTCGTGAAGCTGCTTTGGTCGGAGGCCAAGTAGAGCACCGAGCGTGCGATTTCGTCGGGCGATCCGTGGCGGCTAAGGGGAATCATCTCGTTGAAGAAGCGCGTGGCGTCGCGACCGATAATCTTGCCGACCTGATCTTCCACAGCGGCCTGGAAGCTGTTGTCGACCGGACCCGGGTGGATGGTGTTGACCCGGATTCGACGTGGGGCAAGCTCCTTAGCAAGGCAACGCATCAATCCGACCTGCGCGTGCTTAGCGGTAATGTAGGCATAGACCCCCGGATCGCCACGCGTGCCCGCAATGGACGATGTGATGACGATGCTGCCGCCCTCGTTCATCTGCGGCACGGCGTATTTCGCCATGAGGAGCGCGCCCTTCACATGGACAGCGTAGACCGCGTCGAAGACATCCTCGGGGTACGACTCGATCGGCGCGACAGCGCCGAAATTGCCGGCGTTGGAAAAGAGAACGTCGATCTTTCCCCAACGCGACACGGTGGCCTCCACGCATCGCCGGATGGAGTTGCCGTCCGTGACATCGGTGGCGATCATCGCGACCCGGGTCGGGTCGAGCCCGTGCAGGGCGGCCTTGAGCGCGCCCTCGACGAGGTCGGCCAGCATCACTCGCGCGCCCTCGGCGAGGAACAGCCGAGCCGTGGCCAAGCCGATGCTGCCGGCCCCGCCGGTGACAATGCAGGTTTTGCCCTCCAATGCGCCCATCTCCACTTCCTCCCGAGCGGCGGCCGAAAATAGTTTGCCATCAAATCATATGGAGCTTACGCTACCCAGGCCGCAAAGAAAACGAAGCATATGCGGCGAAGGAGGAAACGGCCCGCGATCATGCTATATGATTGGCCGGTAACTGATCCATCAGCGCCGCTAAGACGGCCGATGTATCAAGCGTCCGGCGGCGCTGACAGCCGCGCGCGGGGGAGGGAGTGTCCAAGGGATGAACGCCTGGCTGCAGATCCTGCTCGACTTCGTGTGGGTGTCGGCTTGCCTCGCTCTGGTCTCGTTCAGCCTCGGCCTGATCCTCGGCGAGCTCAAGATCGTCAACATCGCGCAAGGCGACCTGATGATGGTGGGCGCCTACTCGATGTACGCGATGCGCGCGCTGCCCTTCATTGTCGCCCTTCTTCTCACCGTCGCGTTCGGCCTCGTCCTGGGACTCGTGCTCGAGCGCGGCATCCTTCGATGGGTCTACGACAAGGGATTCATGGCGACCCTCCTCGCGAGCTGGGGCGTCGGAACGGTGCTCGAACAAGGCGTCGCCGCGATCTTCACTGTGTCGCAGAAGGGCGTCGACTCGCCGCTCAACGGCCAGCTGACGATTGGCGACTTCTCCTATCCCGTCTATCGCGTTGTGGTGGCGGTAGGTATCGTCGCCCTGCTCGCGATCCTCTTGCTCCTGGTCTACCGCACTACGCTCGGGCTCAGGCTGCGCGCCTCGATCGACAATGTCGAGATGGCGAGCGTGCTCGGCATCTCGCCGCAGCGAATGTTCGCGATGGTCTTCTCGGTCGCCACGGCGCTTGCCGTTCTGGCGGGGGCCTTGATCGCGCCCACCATCGCCATCAATCCAACCCTCGGCCTCTCATTCCTCGCCCCCGCGTTCTTCGCGGTGCTGGTCTCCAAGCCTGGCTCGCTCGCTGGCCCCGTGGTTGGTGCGATGGCGGTCCAGGCCGTGTTCACCCTGTTGCAGGCCGGGCTCAGCGTCACGGTCGCGGAAAGCGCGCTGTTCGGCCTGCTGGCGCTTTTCATCGTTCTCAGACCCCAGGGGATCTCGTGGACCTGGAAGACAGCAAGAAAGGAAACGTCATGACGGACATATTCGAAGATTTGAGAGCGCCTTCTCCTTCCCTCTCGCGCCGTTCCGTGGTTCGGGGCGCTGGCGGCCTGGCGCTTGGATTGGCAGGCGCAAGCGTGCTCGGCGGTTTGATGACGACCACGGCGCGCGCCGCTTTCACGGGTTCGCGCCCCTACAAGATCGGCTTTGTCGCGCCGCTCACCGGCCCGGTTGCGCCGGAGGGCCTATCGATGCAGCGCGGCTTCGATCTCGGCCTCGAACATCTCAACACGGCGGGCGGCATTGCGGGGCAGAAGGTCGAGGCCGTGACCCAGGACACCAAGGCCGACCCCGCCGTGGTGACGACTGTGGTGAAGAAGTTCATCCAGGAAGAAAAGGTTGACATGATCGTCGGCACCATCACCAACGACGAGGAGGACGCTGCGGCAAGGGTCGGCACCGCCGCCGGTACGCCGGTGATGTTCATCGAGGCCGGCTTCTGGCACGCGTTCTGCAACTCCACCACAGTGCTGATGGGCGAGAATAGTTTCGACCTTTGCGCGCCGCTGGTGCCCTTCATGGCGGAGAAATTCGGCAAAAAGTTCCTACTGGTCGGCTCCGACTTCTCGTTCCCGCACGCCTATCTCGGGGTGGCGAAGAAATACATCGCCCAGGTCGGCGGCACGGTGGTCGATGAGCTCTACGCGCCGCTCGGCACGCCTGACTGGTCGAGTTCGATCGCCAAGATCAAGGCGGCCAAGCCTGACGTGATTTTCTCAGGCGTGGTCGGCGGCGACGCGATTGGCTTCGCCAAGCAGGCGAAGGATCTCGGCCTGTTGCCGGACGCGCATCTCACCGGCGTCAATCTCCAGCCGGAATTTTATCCGGCGATGGGTGGCGCGGTGGACGGACAGTACGCGTGCGTGCGTTACAGCGAAGAGATCGACAATCCGGACAACGCCCAGTTCAAGGCGGCCTACAAGAAGAAGTATGGCGAAGGGCCGATCCCGCTGGTCGGGAGCACCGCCTACTACGCGCTGCGCTTCGTCAAGGCGGCGGTGGAGAAGGCCGGCAGCTATGACAAGAAGAAGGTTTTCGAGGCCTTCAGGGGCGCCCAGGCCCAGACCACCGTCTCCGATAAGCCGCTCACGATCGATCCGAAGACAATGAACGTTGGCTATCCGATGTACATTTGCCAGATCCAGCCTGGTGGTCTCTATAAGATCATGAAAGAGGTCGGCCTTGTGAAGAACGACCTGCAATGCGGATGAGGAAGCGCTCAGCGTGTCTCCTCGCGAGCGGGTTCGGGATCAAGCTGGAAATGCAGGGGCCCGGGCTCTGACGCGGGAAATGGGCGCGGCAGGGATGATATCTCCCGGCCGCGCCGTTGCACTCGTGCTGTTTGTCGCCGCTGGGCTGTGCCCACTGGTCCTGGACGAGTTCAAGACCGGGCTTATTGGGCTCGGGCTCACGTATGGGCTGTTCGCTATCGGCCTCGACGTCGCGTGGGGACGGGCCGGACTGATCTCGATTGGCCAGGCGGTGTTTTTCGGCTTCGGCTGTTATGGGGTGGCCGTGGCCGAAGCCGCCAACCTCTCCGGGATTCTGGGCGGCGCAATCGGTGTGGTGCTTGCCATCGTGTTTGCCGGGTTCATTGCGGTGGTCGGGTTGCGCCGCGGCACAAACCCTTCAACCATGGCGGTTCTGACCCTTGTGACGACGCTGCTTGCCGAGAAGGTGGCCCGCAGCTGGTGGGCGGTCACAGGGGGCAGCTCGGGCATCTTCGTCGCCCCACCTGATTCGACGGCGGAATACTATTGGATATGCTTCGTGGCGATGACCGCGGTCGTGGGCTCGCTCTGGTGTTTCGTGCTCAACCGGCCGCTCGGCAATCGGTTTACCGCGATCCAGCTCAACGATCAGCGCGCCGAGCATCTCGGCATCCCGGTCTATCGCGGGCGCGTGCTCGCCTTCACGATCGGCGCCGCGATCTCGGCGGTTGCCGGCGGCCTGGCCGCGCCCTGGATGGGCAGCGTCAGCCCGTCTGCTGTCGGAATCGTCTTCTCGACCCAAGTGCTGGTGTGGGTGGCGGTCGGCGGCCGCGCCACCATCCTTGGCCCGTTCCTGGGCGCAGTCGCAGCGACCTACGGGCAAGACGTGCTGGCCAGCACCCTGGGCGATTCCTACTTGCTGCTCCTCGGCGTCCTCTTCATCATATCGGTGCTGCTCGTGCCCAACGGCGTGGTCGGGCTCTTTCGCTCGGGACCGCAACTCGCCGCCACGACGCCGCGGGAAGCGGCCTCGGAGCGGCCGGCGTGGCGTGGCGGCGAGGCTGTGCTGGAGGCGCGCGGCATCGTCAAGCGCTTCGCTGGCAACACCGTGCTCGACGGAGTTGATCTCGTGGTCAGGCCGGGCGAGATCGTCTGCCTGATCGGGCCAAATGGAGCGGGAAAGAGCACCTTGCTCAACGTGCTGACGGGCGCTCTCGCCGGCAATACCGGTACGGTCGCGCTACGTGGCATGCGGATGGAGACCGCGCCGCCGCACGAACGGGTCGCAGCGGGGCTCGCGCGCACCTTCCAGGTTCCTAGCCTGTTTCCTGGGCTGACCGTGGCCGAGCACCTGATCCTCGCTCGGCAGGAGGCGGGCGCGGTCGTGCCGCTGCCGCTCTCCTACCAGCGCCTCGAGCAGGAGCATGGCGCCGACCGGGTGGAGTTGCTCCCCCTTTCCGGACGGCGCTCGCTCGAGACCGCGATGGCCCTCTGCTCACGTCCCGACGTCATTCTGCTCGATGAACCCGCTGCGGGATTGGCGCGAAACGAGGCCGGCGCGCTCGCCAAGACCCTGCGAAGCTTGCGCGACCAGGTTGGCTGCGCCATCCTCTGCGTCGAACACGATATGGAGATTGTGCGCGACCTCGCCGACCGCGTGGTCTGCCTGCACCATGGCAGGGTGATCAGCGAGGGCTCGATGGACGAGGTCTCGGCCAACGCTCAGGTCCGTCGCGCCTATCTCGGGCTCGCTTGACCATGCTGTTCGAGGCGCGCTCGATTGTCGGCGGCTATCGCGCGATCCGCATTGTTAAAGACGTGTCGCTGGAGCTCGACTCCGGTGAGACGCTGGCAGTGCTCGGACGCAACGGCGTGGGCAAGACCACTCTCTTGCGAACCCTGATGGGATTGGCGGACCGGTTCGGCGGCGAGATCCGGGTGACCGGACAACCGATCGCGCCGCGTGATCCGCGCGCGCTGGCGCGCGCTGGCGTCACTTTCGTTCCCGACGATCGCGGCGTCTTTCCCCGCCTCACCATCGGCGAGAACATCCGGCTCGCTCGCGCCGCGGCCTACGCCAGGGCCGAGGTCGACATCTTCGCCCTGTTTCCGGACATGAAAACGCGGCTCGACCAGCCGGCCGGCTCGCTCTCGGGCGGGCAGCAGCAGCAGCTTGCGCTGGCCCGCGCGCTCGCGACCGGCCCACGCCTTCTCATCGTCGACGAGCTCTCGCAGGGACTGCAGCCCTCAATCGTGCAAAGCCTTGCCGAAGCGCTCAGAACTGTGACCCGCGCGAAAGGGCTGGCTCTCATCTTGGTCGATCAGAATCCGGAGCTAGCTATGCGCATCTGTGACCGGGTGATGGTGATGGAGCGCGGCCAGGTCGTCGCGGCCGGCTCCTCGGCGACGCTGGGCAACGATCCGAGCTTCCTCGACCTCCTGGTGGTCTGACCCTAGCGAGCGTTGAGGAGGAAGTCGGCGCAGCGTTCGGCGATCATGATCGTCGGCGCATTGGTGTTGCCGCGTGGGATCTTGGGCATCACTGAGGCGTCGCACACACGCAACCGCGGCACGCCGCGCACCCGCAAAGTTGGATCGACCACTGCACGATCGTCGCTGCCCATGCGGCAGGTGCCGACCGGGTGATAAATGCTCTTGGCGTATTTACGCGCGTGCTCGCCCATCTGTTCGTCAGTCTGCATTAGGGGCTCTCCGAGTGGGGAAACCTCTACACCCCCCAGCTTCTTCATCGCCGGCTGCCCACTGATCTTGCGCGCCACCTTGATGCCACGCACGAAGGCGGAGACGTCCTCTGGTGCAGCGAGGAATTTCGGGTCGAACAGAATCGGATCCTGGGGACGGGTCGAGCGCAGGCGAACCGTCCCGCGCGACTTGGGGTCGAGGATCGCCGGATTGATCGAGAGCCCATGGCCGGGCGGACCCTCACGCGGCGGGTCGCCCAGGAGCTGTGGGATGAAATGGATCTGGACGTCGGAGCGCCCAGCGCCGGTAGTGTCGATAAACCCGCCCGAATCGACGACATTCGACATCAATAGGCCGGTGCGGAACAGCCGGTACTGCGTCAGGTGGCGAAGCGCCTTTATGCCCTTGTCCTCGCCCAGCAGGCTGATTGGCCTGTCGATGCGCACATAGAAGGGCACATCGAGATGGTCCTGGAAATTGGCGCCGACTTCCGGCGAATCGCGCAATACAGGAATGCCGAGCGCGCTCAGATGATCGCCAGGGCCAACACCTGAAAGCTGGAGCAGCTTTGGTGTTGCGAGGGTTCCGGCAGCCAGGATCACCTCCTCCCTGGCGCGGGCCTCACCTTGCGCGCCGGTCTTGTCGGCGAACTTCACGCCCACCGCTGCGCCATTCTCTGTGACGATCGACCCCACGTAGGCGTCAGTGATCACTTTCAGGTGGCTGCTGCCCATTGCCGGACGAAGGTAAGCGGTCGCAGCGGAGGAGCGTTCGCCGTCGGCCGAGATCGTCACCTGGTAAAAGCCGACGCCCTGCTGCACCGGGCCGTTGAAGTCGTCGTTGTAGGGGTATCCGGCTTCCTGCGCCGCGCGCAGCGCGGCGAGACTAAGCGAGTGGCGGAAGCGCAGGTCCGAAACCGCGAGCGGCCCGTCGGTTCCGTGGTACGGGCCCGCCAGGCGCTGGTTGGCCTCAGCGCGCTTGAACACGGGCAGCACTTCGCTCCAGCTCCACCCCGCGCAGCCCATATCGCGCCACTCGTCATAGTCCGCCGAGCCGCCCCGGACATAGATCATTGCGTTGACCGAGGAGCCGCCGCCGAGCGTACGGCCCTGCGGCACGGCCACGACCCGCCCGCCGGCGGCGGCCTGAGGCTCGGCGAGATAGAATTGCACACGCTCGGTGCTGAACAGCTTGACGAAGCCGCCCGGCATACGCACGAAAGGGTTGGCGTCGTCAGGCCCGGCCTCGATCAGCAACACACTCCTGCCAGCCTGGGCCATCCGGCTGGCGACCGTGCAGCCGGCGGACCCCCCGCCGACAACGACGTAGTCATACGTTTCCATCGATCCTCCCCTTGGTCCGGTTCTGCGCCGGATGACAAAGCGTCACATCCTCGCGGGCAACCTGTCAACCAAAGCGCGGCGTCCAATCTCGTCGAGTTGGAGGGAACCGAATCATTTTGAAGCGAGATTCCGAACGAGCGGGATCGTCGGGCGCAAATCCTCCCACTATGAAGCTGAGGGGCGAGTCGGTCGAACGCGAACGGGCTTCGCGGTTAGCTCAGAGGGAGCGCCCCCTATTACCCCGACGCTGCGGGCCGCCGCAACGATCGACGCCCAGGCCTCGCTCGGCAGCGGCACGCCGTGCTCGCCCCGCCGCGCGCGCTCGATGCGCTCCGACTCGCCCGGCGTCAGGATCGCCTCGCCCGGAAGCGTCCTCGCTTGTCGGAACCAGTCGAGAAAGCGCGTCATATCGACGTCGAAGACATGCGTGGGCTCGACCTGTTTGGGGTCGACGTAGAGCGAGAACATACCGTTGGCGAATTTGCGTCCCGGCCCGGTCGCGCCATTGCCGGTGAGCGAGCCGCCGAGCAATTCGCAGAGCAGCGCGAGGCCCGAGCCCTTATGCTCGCCAAAGGCCCGGATCGCGCCAGCGCCGAGCGCGGCGTTGCGCGGGCCTTCCAGCGTCAGCGGGCCGTATAGAAGCGTGGGATCGCCGGAGCGCATGCCGTCGGGGCCGATCAGCGCATCCGGCGGCAGCGGCTTGCCGCCCCGGCTCGCGACATTGACCTTGCCTTCCGCGACCAGCGAGGTCGCGAAGTCGAGCACGACCGGCGGCGCGTTTTCGCGCGGAACGCCGACGCAGAAGGGCGCGGTCGACAGCCGGCGCTCGAGGCCGCCGAACGGGGCGACGAGCAGCGAGCCCCGGGCGTTAACGAAATGGATCGAGATCAGGCCCGCAGCTGCCGCGCGCTCCGCCCATTCCCCGACGCGGCCGACGTGGCCGGCGTTCCGGAGCGAGATCGCCGCGAGGCCCATCGTCCTCGCCTTCTCGACCCCAAGGTCGACGGCCTGTGGCGCGACCGTCTGGCCGAAGCCCGATCGGCCGTCGACGACGGCGATGACGGGCGTATCGACGAGACGCTCGATCGTCCGACCGGGGACGATATCGCCCGATCGAACCCAATCGAGATACCGCGGCATGCGGATCACGCCGTGACTGTCGTGGCCCGTCAGATTTGCGTCGACGAGCGAGGCGGCGACGCGGCGCGCTTCCTCCGGGCCGCAGCCGACATGTTCGAAAACCTCGGCGCAAAAGTCTGCGAGCGCATCGGCTCGAATATAGACCGTCATCTGGTCGCCTTGGCCTGTCCGCCGCCGAGATAGGCGTCACGGATGCGTTCGTCGCTCCACAGCGTTTCGGGATCGCCGCCAAGCGCGAGCCCGCCGCTTTCAAGCACATAGCCCCAGTTCGCGACCCTCAAAGCCATGTGCGCGTTCTGCTCGACCAGTAGCACTGTCGTTCCACGCTTATGGATTTCCGCGATGATCTGGAATACCGCCTGCACGATGACGGGCGCAAGCCCAAGTGAAGGCTCGTCTAGCAGCAATAGGCGGGGCCTGGCCATCAGGCCGCGGGCGACCGCGACCATCTGCTGCTGGCCGCCCGAGAGCGTCCAGCCGAGGGCATCCGCGAAATGCCTGATATCGGGAAAGACATCGAACATCGCGTCCGCCTCACGCCGAATCACCGCGCTCGATGCGTTCCCGTTCGACGCGCCGAGCATAATGTTCTCGCGCACGGTGAGGCCGGGAAAGACGCGCCGCCCCTCGGGTACGTGCGCAACGCCGAGCTTGACGATCGTGCGAGGGTTCAGGCCCGCGATCGCCCTGCCGTCGAACTGGATCGAGCCGGTGCGTGGCGCGACAAGGCCAGAGATCGTGCGAAGGGTGGTCGACTTGCCCGCGCCGTTTGAGCCGAGCAGCGTGACGACGGCGCCCTCTTCGATTGTGAACGAGACGCCGCGCAAGGCCTCGATCTCGCCGAAACGAACGCTGAGGTCTTTGACTTCGAGCAGCGCCATCACGCGACTCCGAGATAGGCGGCGACGACGTCTGGCTGCCGGAGCACCTCGGCCGTTTCGCCATCGGCGATCCGACGACCAAAATTGAGCACTGTCAGGTGCCGCGCGACCCCTGAGATCAAAGTCATGTCATGATCGATGATCAGAATGGTGAGACCCTGGGCGGCGATGGAGTCGAGTAGATCGTGCAGCGCCTTCTTCTCGCTCAAGTTGAGGCCCGCGGCGGGCTCGTCCAGCAACAGCACCGTCGGATTGGCGGCCAATGCGCGGGCGATTTCGATAAGACGTTGATGGCCGTAGCTGAAGTTCGGAATTGTCTCGTCGGCGCGGCTCCCTAACCCTACGAACTCGAGCGCGGCGCGGGCGCGGCGGCGCAGCGTGTCGTGTCCGCCTTCGACGAGCGCATTGCCGTCGCGCTCGGCGCCGATTACGACATTTTCGAGCGCAGTCATCGAGCGGAACAGCCGAATGTTCTGGAACGTGCGCGCGAGGCCAGCTATGGTGCGTTTGTGCGCGGGCAGTGCGGTCACGTCGACGCCGTCGACGAGAATTTCGCCCGCCGTCGCGCGGTAGAGCCCGGTCACCACATTGAGCGTCGTCGTCTTGCCGCTGCCATTTGGACCGATCAGGGCATGCACGCCGCCGCGCCGCACCCGAAAACTGACTCCGTCGACTGCCTTCAGTCCGCCGAAGTTCTTGGCGAGGCCCCTGACCTCCAGCGGGACGGGCGCGCCGGAATTGGCGGGACACAAGGTGAGCGGTTCAGCGGACTTCGACGGGGCGCGCTTGGGGCTTCGGAACAACCTGCCGACGAATCCCCAGATGCCCTCGGGCATGAAGACGACGATGAGAATGACCGCGACGCCGTAGATCGCGAGGTAGAGGCCCGGGACGCTTTTGAGAAAACGCAACCATTCGGGAATGAGGATGAGCAATCCCGTGCCGATCGTCGCGCCGATCGGCGAGGAGACGCCGCCGAGGAGCGCCATCGTCAGGAGGACGATGGAATTGGAGAAGGCGAACTGATCAGGGCTTATGTAGGAAAATCCGCCGGCGAAAAGTCCACCGCCAAGCCCGCCCAACAAAGAGCCGAGTGCGAAAGCGATCACCTTGGTGCGGAAAACGTCAATCCCGGCCGCGCTGGCGGCGAGTTCGTTGTCGCGCACCGCGCGCATCGCGCGCCCGAGACGCGTGTCGGCAAGGCGCCAGACGAGATAGCCGGAGATCGCGAGCGCGGCGACAGCGAGCGCGAGATAGGCCTGACCCGAGGTAAGACCGGCTGGCCGTCCGATCGAGCTGACGCCATCTGGCCCATGGGTAACGCCGATCGCGTTGATTAGGACGACGGTCAGGATCTGCTGGAAGGAGATCGTGACCATGGCTAGGTAATGACCACCCAGGCGCAACGTCGAGAGGCCGAGCCCCGCGCCCGCCGCGAGTGCGAGCGCCATGCCTCCGAGAAGGCAGAGCCAAAAGGGGAGATGGTAATCGACCGTCCCGAGGGCGACACTATAGGCGCCGAGCGCGAAGAACGCGGCCTGCGCGAGATTGATCTGACCGCACAGCCCCAGAACGATCGAGAGGCCGAACACCGCGATCGCATAGGTCGCCGCCTGCATGAGAATGTTGGCGACGTAGCCATCGGTCTTGACGGTCGCGGCGAGCGCGACCAGCGCGACCGCGATGAACGCGTAGGCGATGTTTCCGATCGCGGCGCGGCGCATCCTGGTCACGCCTTTTCCGCCACCCTTTCGCCGAAGATGCCTTGCGGGCGGACGATGAGGAAGAGAATGAGCACGAGGAAGGCGAAGGCGTCCTTGAACGGCACGGAGATATAGGCCGCGCCGAAGGTCTCGATGACGCCAATCGCGAAGCCGCCGAGGATCGCCCCCGCGACGTCGCCAAAGCCGCCGATGATCGTTGCGGCAAAGGCTTTGAGCGCGATCGTCGAGCCCATCTGGATCGAGACGAATAGCACCGGCGCCACCAGGATGCCGGCGATTCCGCCGAGCACGGCGCTGTAGACGAAGGTGATCATGATCATCGTTGCGACGGGAATGCCAAGCAGCGTCGCCATTTCCTTGTCCTGGCTGGTGGCCTGGAGTTTCTTGCCGATGAGCGTGCGCTCGAACAGCCAGTATTGGAACGCGACGAGCGCGAGCGTGACGCCGATGATGATGAGATACTGGCTGTCGAAATAGACCGGCCCGAGCTGAAACCCCGGCGTATCAAGCCAGCCGGGCAGAACCTGCGGCTGAGGTCCATAGAGCGCAAGAACGCTGTTGGAGAGAAAGATCGAGGCGCCGATCGTGGAGATCAGCACCGGCAGATAGGTTCGGTTGCGCAGCGGATAATAGACGAGGAGATTGAAGACCGCACCGAGCAGCGCCATTCCCGCGATCGAAATCAGAAACGCGAGCCAATAGGGCCAGCCCAAATCGACCGCGAACACGACCATCAGAAAGGCTGCGACCATTGAGAACTCGCCCTGCGCGAAATTAACGACGCTGGTGGCGCGAAAAATCAGAACGAAGCCCAGCGCGACGAGGGCGTAGACGGCGCCGATTCCAATTCCCGTGAAGAGCAATTGCAGAAAGAAACCCATGCGGCGGCGCCTTCAGATTGTCTCTCGCATCAGCCTGTCTCACGCCGCCGCATGGCGCGCGGCCTCGCGAGCGCGCGCTGATGGACGGCGTCGGGAAGGGCGCGACACGCAGGGGCGCCGATCAATCCGTGAATTCGATGTGCTTGTCGAACACGATGATTCCCTTCTCGTTGCGCACGATGTTGTAACCATGCAGGCCGTCGCCGAACTCGTCGAAATTGTATTCGCCCTCCGCGCCCCTGTAGCCCTTGGTGGAGAGAATGGCGGCGCGGATCTTGCCGGGGTCGGTCGAGCCCGCCTTGTTGATTGCGGCTGAGAGCACGCCGATCGCGTCGTAGGTCCAGGCGCTGAAAAGGTCGGGCGGCGCGTTCGAGACGGCGCTATAGAGCTTGGCGAATTCCTTCGCCTCTGGACTCGAATCGACGGCGTAATCGGCGATGCCGTACGTGCCCCAGAGCGCGGGGCCTGCGAGTTTCACCGCCTCGGCGGTGACGGTCGTGGGCGATCCGACCCAGGGGAGCGTCACGCCGAGCTGCCGCAACTGTCGCGCGAAGATCGCCTGATCGTTGGAGAAGGTGAAATAGGAGCCGATAATGTCGGCGCCCGACGATTTGACCGCGAGCACGACCGGGGTGAAATCCTGGCTCTGGTTGGGATAGCCCTGGTCGACTGCGACCTTTGCGCCGAGCTTGTCGAGCGAGGCCGACAAGGCCTTCAGGCCTCCCATGCCGAAAGCGTCGGTCGAATGGACGATCGCCCAGTTCTTCTTTCCCAGCGTCTCCACGCCGTAGGAAGCGATGACCCGGCCCGAGTAGGAATCATTCGGCCGGAAGCGGATCAGCCAGGGATTGTCCATCTTCGTTAGCGCGGGATCGGTGCCGCCAAAGCAGACCGGCTTGCCAGTCTTCAGAATATCTGGGGCCATCGCGTGGTTCTGCGTCGACCGGATTGAGCCGAGGAAGGCGACGATGTCGGGCTCAGCGGCGAGCTTGGAGAAGGCGAGCACCGCGCCCGGATTGGTCGTCTGGTCGTCCTCTGTGACGAGTTCAACCTGTTTTCCCAGCACGCCCCCCGACTTGTTGACGCGATCGAGCGCGATTTTGGCGCCGGTCAGAGCATATTTGCCGCTGTCGGCGGCCGGGCCGGTGACGGGCAACACCATGCCAATCTTGATCGTTTCATCCGCAGCGCGGGCGACGCGGGAAAACGCGGGCGTCGCGAGAACTCGCGGCGAGTCCCAGGTTTATGGACCGTCTGGTGAGCCCCATGCGTTCCTCCCGCTGAAGTAGCGTTCCGATTGGTTCCAGCGCACAATCGCTGGAGGGCCACCGGTTTCGATTGAAACTTGCGGAATTTGGACGCCCTTGCAAGCCGGAACTGTTTCGGCGCGCAAATCCTCGGAAACAGGTTCGAACGAACTGCCTCCAACCTCCGCTGCGGCCCAGACCTGCTCTTTGAAAGGGATGAAGATCAGCTTCCCAAAAAATCCGAACGTCGGCGGCCAACGCATCGCCATCACCCACTGGAGGTCAAACGCGAGGACTTCATTACCGCTGCGCGTCGCCTCGTCAGCGCGAGGACCACTGGCTTTCGGCAATGCTGGGTGGCGTCGCACCTGCGACCCAATGATGTTCAGTTCCGGCGAACGACCGACGAAGAGCTCCGCATACTGGGCGCGAACCCCCGCCAATACCCGCTCGCAGGTCCAGCGTGCGCACCTTTGGGAAGAGCAATCTCAGCTTTGCCGTCGGGTCGGCGACCGCGTAGGTATCTAGCAGCCTGTCGGACTTAACGCCTCGCCTGCGATTACGCTAGAATCAGGCATTGATTCGGGCAGGGCGGCGGGCGTTTTTGATGAGCAATTTTCGGACGATCGATCGCGAGACAGGGTTCTTGCTGCCTCCCTCGGTCGACGAATGGCTTCCCGAGAAACATCTGGCGCGATTTGTCGTGGAGGTTGTCGAAGGGCTCGATCTTCGGGCGATGAGCGGCAGTTACCGCGGTTCCGGGTCGGCGTCGTATCATCCGCGAATGCTGCTGGGCCTTCTGGTTTACGGCTATGCGACAGGGGTGTTTTCGAGCCGCAAGTTGGAGCGTGCGACCTATGACTCGGTGGCGTTCCGGTTCATCGCGGCCAACGATCATCCCGACCACGACACGATCGCGACCTTCAGACGCCGCTTTCTCGCGGAGATCGAAGCTCTGTTCGCTCAAGTGCTGCTGCTGGCGCGGGAGATGGGCGTTCTGAAGATGGGGACGGTGGCGCTGGACGGCACGAAATTTATGCCAACGCCAGCCGGCACAGTGCGCTGTCTTATGAACACGCCGGCAAGATCGAGGCGCAGTTGAAAGCCGAAGTCGCCGATCTGATGGCCAAGGCCGAAGCGGCCGACGCGGCGGACATTCCCGACGGCATGTCGATACCGGACGAACTGGCGCGGCGCGAGGAGCGGTTGCGCAAGCTGGCCGAGGCTCGGGCGAAGATCGAGGCGCGGGCCAAGGAACGCCATGCGCGCGAGCAGGCGGAGCACGAAGCCAAGCTCGCGGCGCGGCAGGCGAAGGCGGAGAGGAGCGGGAAAAAGCCCCGCGGCAAGCCTCCCGAACCTCCGGTCGAGGGGCCGCGCCCGAACGACCAGATCAACCTGACCGACGAGGAGTTGCGCATCATGCCGGTGGCCGGCGGCGGCTTCGATCAATGCTACAACGCCCAGGCCGCGGTGGCGGCGGGAAGTCTGCTGGTGGTGGCGAGCGCCGTGAGCCAGACGCCCAACGACAAGCAGCAACTCGAACCGATGCTGGACAAGATCGAGGCTCTTGCCGACGAACTGGGCAAGCCCGAATGCCTGCTGGCGGATACGGGCTATTTCAGCGCGGCGAACGTCGCGAAACCACGACACGTGAGTTGATTGTCCGCACTTCTTCCGTCTCGCCGAGTGTCGGCGACTACAATCTTCGAAAGGAGAACACAGCGCATGAAAGATCGAATTCTGGCGACGGCGGCCGCGCTGCTTATGGCTGGCGCCACGGCCCAGGCGCAGGAACGCACGCTGACGATCTCAGTTTATGCGTTCGCGCAGGACGCCTACGACAAGATCGTCTATCAGCCCTTCGAGAAGGAGTGCGGATGCAAGCTCGTCGTCGAGACCGGCAACAGCGCCGAGCGTCTGGCGAAGATGGAGGTCAACAAAGCCGATCCCGTCATCGACATGGCGGTGATGTCGACGGCAGACGCAATGTCCGCCGCGCGCCAGGGGCTTGTCGACGAGATCGATACGTCGAAGCTGAGCAATTACGCCAGGCTCTACGACTTCGCCAAGGACCCCAATCACGACGGCATGAGCGTCGGTTACACTTTCTATGCGACGTCGATCGCTTATCGCTCCGACAAGGTGAAGATCACCTCATGGGACGATTTGCTTTCGAAGCAGCTCGCAGGGCGCGTTGCGTTGCCCAACATCACCACCAATCAGGGACCGCCGGTGCTCTACATGCTCGGTCTGGCGATGGGCAAAGACACGCCTGACCTCAAGGCGCCCATCGACGCTGTCGGCGAGCATCGCAACGACATCGTCACCTTCTATAACCGGTCCTCGCAACTCGTTCAGCTCATGGAGCAGGATGAAATTTGGGCGGCGCCGATCGGACGTTTCACATGGGCGGCGCTACGCAAGCTCGATGTTCCGATCCGGTGGGCGACGCCCAAGGAAGGCCAGACGGGTGGGCTGAACGTCATGGTCGTCACCAAAGGATCGAAGAACCGCGAACTGGCTCTCCAGCTGATGGACTTCTGGTTGTCGACCAAGGTGCAGACGGATCTCGCAGACGCTCTGGTGGACAGCCCCGCGAACAAAGACGTCAAGGTCTCGCCGGAGGTGGCGGCCAACATTACCTACGGCGCGGACACGGCCGAGAGCGTGAAGCTCATTCCCTCCGCGGTCGAACTTGCCAACCGGGATAAGTGGCTCAACGAGTGGAACGCCAAGGTCGAACAATAGCCTGAATCGCCTGTCGCGCTCCTGCTTAAGGCATGAAGCGGGCCCAAATTGACGGCTCCGCCGTCCTCGAAACGGGAAGACCGTTGTGTTTCAGAACCGGGCCGAGGCCCTGGCGCTGGCCTTGCCGAGCGCGATATTCGCGGCGTTGGTCTTCGTACTGCCGGTGATCGTGCTGTTGTCGGCAGGCCTGCACATTGATGGTCACTGGAGCATGCAGGCCTATCAGCGCTTCTTCGCCGACCCGCTCAACCGCCTTGTTCTCTGGCGGACCCTCGGGCTGGGCGCCCTCGTGACCGCAGTGGCCGGCGTCATCGGCTATGCCTCGGCCTTCGCTATCGTCGACCTTCCTGCTGCAGGCAAGAGCCGGATGATCGGTCTCGTCGTCTTGCCGCTGATGATCTCGCCGGTCGCGCGCACCTATGCGTGGCTCGTTATTCTCGGCCGGACCGGCATCGTCAACAAAGCGCTCATTCTGCTCGGCCTGACCGACGAGCCGGTCCGCGTTCTCTTCACCCAGACCGCCGTCTTCATCGGTCTTCTGCAGCTGTTCTTGCCGTTGATGGTGATCTCGCTGGTCAGCGCCCTGGAAAACATGCCGAATGACGTCATTCCGGCGGCTCGCGTGCTCGGAGCAAACTGGCTGCAGATCTTCGTCAAGGTTGTCCTGCCGCTCACCCGGGAGGGGCTGGTCACCGGCGGAACGCTGGTATTTGCCGGCTCGGTCACAGCGTACATAACGCCCGCGATCCTTGGCGGCTCGAAAGTGCTCACCCTTGTCACGCTGCTCTATCAGCGCGTGACAATCGCCAACGATCTCGTTTCGGCAAGCGTCATTGCATTCATCCTGATCGTTATGAGCTTCGGCGCGAACCTGTTGCTCAAGCGGATCGCGACCGCGAAGAACCGCAAATGAAATCGCAATTCCCGTCCGTCGTCGTGCTGGCGCTCCTTGTCGCCTTTCTCGTCGGGCCGTTCGTCGTCATCGTCGCCGCCTCGCTTTCGGCGGGTGACACGCTCGCCTTTCCGCCTCAGGGCTTCTCTTTCCGTTGGGTGGCTAAAGTCTTCGCGGAGCGGAGTTTCCAGTCGAGCTTCGCGCTGTCGATGTTCCTCGCGGTCTTCGCCACGCTTGCGGCCCTCCTCCTCGGGATACCCGCGTCCTACGCGATGTCCCGCTATAGTCTGCCTTTCGCAGAAACCGTGCGGGCGATCGTTTCGTCGCCGATCATCGTGCCGGGAATTATCGTTGGTCTGGCGCTTCTGCGATACCTCGTCGCACCCTTCGGAATCAACGTGGTGATGGCGCTGTTTCTCGCCCATACCGCGCTCGTTCTGCCCTATGGCGTGCGTGTGGTCTCCGCCAGTCTCGACAATTTGCGATCTGACATTGAAGAAGCCGCGGTTCTCCTAGGCTCCAGCCGGCTTGGCGCTTTCTTCCGGGTGATCCTGCCGAACATCCGCAATGGCATTCTAGCCGCATTCATCCTCGGCTTCGTGACCAGCTTCAATCAGGTTCCAGTCTCGCTCTTCCTGTCGGGCCCCGGCGTCCAAACGCTGCCGATCGACATGCTCGGTTATATGGAGCGCACTTACGATCCGTCCGTCGCCGCTCTCTCGTCGCTGTTGGCCTTCCTGTCGATCGGCATCGTGTTTCTGGCCGAACGCTTCATCGGGTTTTCCCGCTATGTCTGAGTCCGCGTATCTTTCGCTTGAACAGCTGACACTCGCTTATGGGAAGACGGTTGCTGTCGATCGGCTGGACCTTGCGATAAAACAGGGGGAGCTTGTCGCCCTGCTTGGCCCGTCGGGCTGTGGCAAGACCACGACCATGCGGGCGATCGCCGGTCTTCTCGCGCCGGTCTCGGGGCACATTCGTCTCGATACCCGGGACATCACGCGCGTCTCCGCCAACAAGCGGGCCGTCGGCCTCGTCTTTCAATCCTATGCCCTTTTTCCGCACCTCACGGTCTTCGAGAATGTCGCCTTCGGGCTGCGGCTGAAGGGAATGCGTGGGAAGGAGCTGGGAGATCGGGTCCAGTCCGGCCTGAAGACGGTGGGTCTATCTTCTTTCGCGGCTCGCAAACCCGAGGAACTCTCGGGGGGCCAGCAGCAGCGCGTCGCGCTCGCCCGGTCCATGGTCATGGAGCCAAAGGTTCTCCTGCTCGACGAACCCCTTTCCAATCTCGACGCTCGCCTTCGTCTCGAAATGCGCACGGAGCTGCAGCGGGTCCAGAAGGAGACCGGCGTGACAATGATCTTCGTCACTCACGACCAGGCCGAGGCGCTGGCTCTGGCCGACCGCATCGTTGTCATGCTCAATGGGACGATCGAACAGATCGGCACTCCTGAAGAGATTTATAATCGTCCGAATTCGGCGTTCGTCGCTGATTTCGTCGGTTTCGAGAACGTCTTCAGGGTGCACGCCGGGGAATTGGACACTGAGACCGGGCGCTTCGCGCTGCGCGGCGCGATCCCGCGTGAAGCGAAGGGACTTGCGTGGCGTCCGTCAATGGTGGAACTGGGGGGCGGTCCTTTCGAGGGAAGCGTGCGAGGCGTGTCCTTCGCTGGCGGAACGCGTCAATATCTGCTGGACACGCCCCTTGGATTCATCAAGGTCGAGGCAAGCGCCCACTTGCCGACGCACGCTCTCGGCGCCAGCGTGCGCTTTGACCTACCGGTGTCTAATGCGGTGCCGCTTCAGCGCTTCGGATAGCTCCCAATGTGCCGGCCTGAAGAGATCAGGCGCTGACGACGGCAGGCTGTAGGGGATCTAGGATCCGCCCGATGATCGTTTGCAGAGCGGAGAGGAATGTCGCAGCGGCGGTGACGGGATCCTTGCCGAGGTGCGGTTTCGCCCCGTGCGTGCCGGCGCCTCGCAGCGTCAGTCGCCAGCTGTCGGAGGAGGCGAGCTGTGGACCCTCGACGACAGCCATTTCGTTCGTTGCAAGACCGGGCATGTTGTGGAGCCCGTAGACGGCGTCGCACGGGAAGAGATCGAACAACCCGTCCTCCACCATGCGCTTCGCGCCGCCGCGACCCTCCTCTGCAGGCTGGAAAATGAAATGCGCGACGCCCGAAAATCTGCGCGTTGCGGCAAGATGGCGGGCCGCGCCGAGGAGCATGGCTGTATGTCCGTCGTGCCCGCAGGCATGCATCTTACCATCCGCGGTCGGCTTATGCGGGCGGTCCGTTGTCTTCGCCGTGGCAAGCGCGTCCATGTCGGCGCGCATCTCGATCGCTCGTGAACCGTTGCCGGCTCGCAATGTCCCAACGACGCCGGTACCCGCGAGACCGCCGCGCACCTCGAGCCACGCCTTTTCCAGGAGTGTCGCCACAATCTCGCTGCTCCGCATCTCCTCGAATCCAAGTTCGGGATGCGCGTGAAGATCCCGCCGCAACTCGCTGAGGTAATTCAAATCGGAAGCGATATCTTTGGGACAGGCAGGAAAGTTTCGGACTTGGTTGTGTCTGGACAACGGGGCATGGTGGCTGCCCGTAGGCCTTGATTGCGCAGTCACCTTCTATAAACGCAGATTCGCTCTGCCGGCATCTTTCCAGTCAGACCACAATAAATATTTCATCGGAGAACCGACAAGGCATGCTGCCGCACGAGTTCTGGCAACAAATCTATCCACCAGTTTCCTTCCGGTCGGAGGGCTGCTACAGCGACTGTTTCCCTGCAAAGCTTCGTGACGGCCGCCAGATTCTCCTGCCGATCCGGCCGCTTCCGGACGGCGAGCATGCGCTCGCTTCGCTTATCATCAACCAGGCGAGCTTCGCGGTGCAAGACGCGATCGCCGAAGGACTTGCCGCGGAACTCGCGTCCTTCGATCCGGAGGTCATAGTCGGACTCCCAACACTCGGGCTGACCGTCGCTAGCGCTGTCGCGAAGAAGTTGGGCCACGCGCGGTACGTCCCGCTCGGAACGTCGCGCAAATTCTGGTACGAAGAGGACCTGTCCGTTCCGCTCTCGTCGATCACATCACCTGGTCATCGAAAGCGGCTCTACGTGGATCCGCGGACTCTGCCGCTCCTGGAAGGCACGAGGATCGCGCTTGTCGACGATGTGATTTCAAGTGGCGTCTCGATGGCGGCCGGAATTGATCTGATGATGGTTTGCGGAATCGCACCCGTCGTCCTCGGCGCGGCGATGCTTCAGACCGAGCACTGGAAAAGTCGCCTGAGAGAGGCCGGCAAGTTCTGGCCTGGGCGAATGACGGCTGTCTTCGAAACGCCCATGCTGGCGCGTCAGCCGGATGGAGATTGGGCAGCGAGCTGAGCCGGCTGCCGCCCTTCGCGGCCTCGCTAGAGGATGGCGCGATTTGACGGAAGCAGAACCGTTCTCGCGCAGGCGGCGCTATTCCAGACGATCGCGGATTTTCTCGAGGCCGGCGCGGGCGCAACCATCATCCAATTTGGCCCCTGGGGCGCCCGCGGCGCCGATCGCGCCAATGGTCTCATCTGCGAGTTTGATAGCAACGCCGCCGCCGAAGAACATGACATGGGGCAGCTTTGAAAGGGGTGCGATCGAATCCTCTCCTTTGGCGCGTTCAGCCAAAGCCAGCGTGTCATTCTTAAACGAGGCGGCGGTGTAAGCCTTGTCATAGGCGCTATCGAGGCTGTGTGCACCAGTGCCGTCCCCCCGTAACGTCACGATTGTCACGCCGTCGGCGTCGACCACGACGGCGGTCTCGTGAAATCCTTGTCTCGCACACGCGGCGATTGCTTCACTGGCCGCTTCAACTGCCAGGGCCGAAGGGAGGCGATGCGTGGTCAAAGTCTCGGCGGCCGACGGAGAGCCCGAAACCACGACGCCGACGATAGCCGCTCCGAAGATGTATGCGATCGTCATGAGGCTCCTTCTGCACCGCCCTCTTAGTTCTACTGAGTCACGTTTTCGCAAATTCGTGGCGCCTTTGGATTTGCTATTTTGCTGATTCGGCTTCGGCTGAACGGCGAATGGCGGGGACAATGGAGCCTTTGGCGCAATCGAGTGAAGCGCGTTTTGCTGATTATGTCGATGCCTTGACGACAGTTGTGGGGCGCGGGGACCGGGCGGGGCCTCTCAAGGATTATTGCGTTGGCCTGTTGATGCCCGGTGAACGCAAGAGCGTGGAGCCGATGGCGGCGGTCGTTGCGCCTGCTCGGGTTTCGGCCAAGCATCAATCGCTTCTGCATCTGGTCGGTCAGGCGGCTTGGTCGGATGAGGCGGTTCTGGCCAAAGTGCGCGAACTCGTCCTGTCGGCGATCGAGGCGCAAGGGAAGATCGAGGCGTGGATTGTCGACGACACGGGCTTCGCGAAGAAAGGCGTTCATTCGGTGGGCGTCGCGCGGCAATATTGCGGGCGGCTCGGCAAGACCGACAATTGTCAGATCGCGGTGACGCTTTCGATCGCCAATCACACCGCCAGCCTGCCGATCGCCTATCGGCTGTATCTGCCGGAAGATTGGGCTGGGGACGAGGCGCGGCGCAAGAAGGTTCGTGTCCCGGATGAAGTGAAATTCCGGACCAAACCGGAGATCGCCCTCGCTCAGATCAGGACCGCGCTGGCAGCAGGCGTCGCTCCGGGCGTCTTGCTGGCCGACGCTGGGTATGGCGCCGACGGCGCGTTCCGCTCCGACGTCACGGCCAGCGGTTTGGCCTATGTAGTCGGCGTGCAGTCGACGCTGAGCGTCTGGCCCCCCGGCGCCGAACCGCTGCCGCCCAAACCCTGGAGCGGGCGGGGCCGCCCGCCATCGCGCATGCGCCGCGACGGCGAACATATCCCTGTTTCCGCCAAGACACTGGCGAGGAGGCTTCCCGAGGAGGCTTGGCGCATCGTTCCATGGCGGGAGGGCTCTAACGAAATCTTGTCTTCGCGCTTCGCGGCCGTGCGGATTCGGCCGGCTTCGCGGGACTGGAAGGTTTCGACGCCCCATCCGCTGGAATGGCTTCTCATCGAATGGCCCGAGGGCGAAAAAGAACCGACGAAATACTGGCTTTCGACCCTGCCCGAAGACACGCCCATCGACGTTCTCGTCGACACGGCCAAATTGCGCTGGCGCATCGAGCGCGACTACGAGGAACTCAAAAGCGAACTCGGCCTCGCCCATTTCGAAGGGCGAAGCTGGCGCGGCTTCCATCATCACGCAACTCTGTGCATCGCCGCTTATGGATTCCTTATCCGCGAACGAGCGGCGATTCCCCCCTCGGGCCCCCGGCGGCGCCAAACATCTCACATATCCACCCGTCCCAGACCCCGAGGCGCCGCCGATCCGACCCGAACGGCATATCGAAAACTCGATCGCGACAATCCGAAGACAACTCACGGTCGCGCTGGCCCGAACCCTCTTGCGCTGCCCGTGTTGCCAAGCCTTCCCAGCTCGACCACCTATGCCACAACGACCACCCTATCGAGGATCGTCGTGACACAGTAGAATTAGGACCCTCCGAACAATAACTGAATCGCGCCTTTTTGGCGTGCGTCTGTATGACTCGGCTTGCCGGGATTCCGGATTTTGGCGAACAGGCGTACGCGGGGTGCATGATCGACGAAGACGCCATTCGATATCGTTGGGATACGGTTGGGCGCAAGCTCGACGAACGCGGGCGGCGGTTGTTCGCGGCGGCTGAGGTGCGAACTGCTGGGCGGGGTGGTCTCGCCATCGTGTCGCGGACTACCGGTCTTGCCCGCTCGACGATCAATCGCGGCCAGCACGATCTGGATGCGGAACCGCTTGCCAAGGACAAGGTTCGCCGTGCCGGCGGCGGTCGTCGGGCTGTCGCGGAGATTGATCCCGGCCTCATTCCCGAACTCGCGCGGCTCGTCGAACCCGCGACCCTGGGCGATCCCATGCGGCCCCTGATATGGGTCTCCAAGAGCATGGACAAACTGGCTCAAACGCTGACGGCGATGGGCCATCCGATCAGCGCCGACACCGTGCGCAAGGAACTGGTCAAACTTGGCTTTTCGCGCCAGTTCAATCGCAAGTCGCATGAAGGCTCGAAACATCCCGACCGCGACGCGCAGTTCGAGCACATCAACGCGAACGTCGTTGCAGCGCAGGCGAACCGTCAACCTGTCATCTCGGTCGATACGAAGAAAAAGGAGCTCATCGGCAACTTCAGGAACGGCGGATCGGATTGGCGCTCCAAAAGCTCGCCTGACCGCGTCAACGTGCATGACTTCGTCGACAAGGAATTGGGCAAGGCGGCGCCTTATGGCGTCTACGACGTGACGGCCAACGCCGGGTTTGTCAGCGTCGGCATCTCCAGCGATACGGCCGAGTTCGCCGTCGAGGCGATCCGGTGCTGGCTCGACCGCATGGGGCGCCAGCGTTACCCCAGGGCGCGCGAACTGACGATCACAGCCGACTGCGGCGGCTCCAATGGCGCGCGCGTACGGCTATGGAAGCTGGAACTTCAGAAACTCGCCGACGAGACCGGGCTTGCCCTGCACGTTCTCCACTATCCGCCGGGTACGTCGAAGTGGAACAAGATCGAACATCGCATGTTCTGCCACATCACGCAGAACTGGCGCGGGCGGCCCCTGACCGATCGCCTCGCCATCGTCGAACTGATCGGCGCGACCACCACAAAAACCGGATTGAAGGTCGAATGCGCGCTCGATACCCGCATCTACGAGAAGGGCATCAAGGTCAGCGACGCCGAGATGGAGGCGCTGAACATCACCGGCGACGACTTCCATCCCGAATGGAACTACACCATCAACCCACGGCGGTCCGGAAATTCGTAGCAGTTATTGTTAGTGGAGTCCTTAGCGGAGTCTTGCGCCAATTCGGCGACGCGACGCGCTGCTCCCGCCATTCTTGGGGCCGGTCACCTGATGCGCTTGGCCATAGGCGCGGGCGCGGTCAAAGTTACGCCATCCGACCAGATGGCTTACGCTTGATTCTTCGCCGTTAAAAGCGCCCCGTCAATGGCCGCATGGGACGCTTCCGCACGGCTCGCCGTCGGGCGCGCGCTCAACGAATTTCGAGCTTGAATTGAGCAATTTGCGATTGTTGATGGTCGTCGGATTGTGTGGGTCAAGTTTCAACGCAGCGTCGAGCAAAGCGCTTGCCTTCGTGAGCTCGCCGCGCAGCATATACGAGTAGCCCTCGTTATTGAGAATGCTCGCCGTCTTCCCGTCGAGATTGATCGCGGCCGCGTAGGCGTGATCCGCCAGATCAAATCGTCCGAGCCGGTCGTAGCTTGCCGCCAGGCCCATCCAGGCGGTCACGTCCCGGGGCGTTTTTTCGACCGCGTCCTGGAAATACTGCTGCGACAGGCCGAAGTTCCCTTCATTGAACCGTTGAATGCCGAGTCTCACCGGTTCATCCGAACGGTAGTATTTGACGTCGCTCGGGTTCTGGCCGGTGACCGCGTTGGGAGTCGGCGTCGCAGTGAGTCCTGTCTGCTGGCAGCCGGCCAGCGCGACCCCGCATAGGGCCGCTAGGAGCAGAGACGCGGCGCGAGAAGCGCCCGGACGGCTGGCTATTCGAGTGCTCATGATCCTTGGTTCCGCCTTCGCCAAAGAGGGCCGGCCGGAAGGACGATTGTCCCTCCGCGAGGCAGTGTTTCCCGCCAGCCTTGCGCCAGTCGTACGCGTCGACCGGGGCGAACACGCGCCTGCGACCGCGTTACGCGCGCGATACGCCGCGGGCGTGAGGTTTGCAGGGCGAAAGGCGAGCGCGCGAGAAGCGTCCCGGCCGGCGCCAGTGATTTCAGGAGGCTTTCTTCACCCTTACCCCGGCCCAACCGCGGCTCAGAGAACGAGACGGGGCTTGCTCCCGTTCGCCAGGCCCGCGCACAGTTTCATCATATCCGCCGAGAGATTGCTTGCCGCCTGCTCGGCGAAATTCAGGGCTTGCATGGAGCCCGGATGATAATGGTTCAGGGCGGCGTTCGAATTGATGGTCAACTGATTGAGGTCGGTCTCGCAGGTGCCGGACGTGCAGCTATCGTCGTTGTAATAGATCGTGCTGACGGAAATTCCGTCGTTGCCCGCGGTCGTCGCCAGCGTCTGAGCAGCTCTCAGGCGGCCTCGCTCGTGCGGCTGTCCCGAAGTGGCTTGAATTGCTCATGTTTCGCGTGAGCGCCGATGCGCGTATGCTGGTGGGGGTAGCGCCCGGGTGGCGCGCGCGGCTGGAATTGGTTCGTGTGCTGATCGAGGCTGGTTTGTGAGGCTTTTGGGATGTTTCTGATGTTTGATGCGTCCGCCGCTGTCAGCCGGCCCGCAAAGCTCCGTTCGCGGTTGACGAATGACCCGACCCTTTTGCCTGGCGTTGATCGTCGATCGAGCGGCGGGCGGCGCTTTTTGGACATCGCCGAGGCGGTCGCTGCAGAGTTCCCTGATGCCAGCACTGTCGCCCTTCGGGAGCTTGCCGCGCTGCGGTTCACATTGGAGCGCGAGCAGGGTGCGATCGTCGCCAGCGACAGCCGCAGCCTCGAGGATCTCGTGCGCCTGACGAACGTTGTGGAACGGAAAGAGCGCGCGTTGCGCCTTGCCCAGCGACGGGTGTTGCGTTCAGGCGGTTCGGCGGGGTCGGTCGGTCTGAGGGATCGGCTGGGCTCGAAGTATGGCGGGCGCGCGCCATGAGCGCCAGGGCGGCCGAGAGCGCGAGGGGGCAGGCACATAGCGCCGCTCACGTCGAGGGCCGCTGGCGTGGCTCCTGGAGGCCGGCGGCTGGCCGGGGGTCGCTGCGATGAGGCCGCTCTTGCCGATGCGCGCCGCGTTGGCCGACGGCGAGGTCTTCGGCGAGGTCTTCGCGGGCTCGTCGTGGGACGGCTGGCGGACGCTCTTGGTCGCGATCATGGGCGAGGAATTGACGAGCGCGGAGAGGATCGTCTTTGAGGCGCTGACGGGCAGGCCACGAGAGCCGTGGCGGCAGGTCGAGGAAGCGTTCCTCGTCATCGGGAGGCGCAGCGGCAAGACGCGGGCTGCGGCTGTTCTGGCGGCCTATCTCGCGGGGCTGTGCGATTACGATGATCTCGCACCTGGGGAGCGTGCGAGTGTGCTGATCTTGTCGGCGAGCTTGTCGCAGGCGCAGAAGGCGTTCGCTTACGTCCGGGGCATCTTCGAGCGCGTCCCCGTGCTTCGGGAGCTTGTGGTCGGCGAGACGGCCGACAGCATCGCGTTGTCGACCGGGGCGGACATTGAGGTTGTCCCGGCGAGTTTCCGGACGATCCGCGGGCGAACGGCGGTTGCCGTGATCGCCGACGAGATCGCGTTTTGGCGCAACGAGTCCAACTACTCCGCCAATCCCGACAAGGAAATCCTCGACGCCGCGCGGCCGGCGCTGGCGACGACCGGCGGGCCGTTGGTTTGCATTTCATCGCCCTATGCGAAGCGGGGCGAAATGTGGCTTGCGTACAAGCGCGACTATGGGGCGAAGGGCGATCCGTTGATCCTGATCGCGAAGGCAGAGAGCCGGGCGCTCAATCCGACATTGCCGCAGCGGGTGGTCGATCGGGCCTATGAGCGTGATCCGTTGGCGGCGGCGGCGGAATATGGCGCCGAGTTTCGATCGGACATCGAGGCGTTCGTGAGCCTCGAAGCGGCCGAGGCGTGCGTAGAGATCGGTTGTCGCGAGCGGCCGCCGCTTTCGAACGTCAGATATACCGCGTTCACGGACCCGAGCGGTGGATCGGCGGATAGCTTCACGTTGGCGATCGCGCATCGCGAGCAGAACGGTCGGGTTGTTCTCGATTGTGTGAGAGAGCGTCAGCCTCCGTTTTCGCCCGAAGCGGTCGTGAGCGACCTTGCCGCGACCTTGCGCGCCTATCGCTGCGCGAGCGTGTCGGGCGATAAATACGCGGGCGAATTTCCGCGTGAATTGTTTCGCAAATGCGGTGTGACATACACGCCGGCGGAGCGTTCGAAGAGCGAGCTTTACGTCGAGCTTTTGCCGCTGATCAACAGCCGGCGGGTCGACTTGCTTGATGATCGGAAAGCGATTGCGCAGCTTGTGGGGCTGGAGCGCCGGACGTCGCGTGTTGGGAAGGAGTTTATCGATCACGCGCCCGGTGCTCACGATGACAGGATCAATTCGATCGCTGGCGCGGTGGTGACGGCTGCGGCCTACTCGCCGATGTTCATCAGCGACGAGGTTCTGCGTTTGGCCTCGCAGCGGTATTGGCGCATGGGAGAGGGAGCAATCTTCTGACAAGGCTCATGGTGGCCGGTGCTCCGGAGCCCTGCGACGCGATGAGGTTGAGCGACCGCGAAATCCTTCGTCCCAGACTCATCGGAAAGGCCGTAAGACGCCTCGTGACCTTCAGGTGGTGGAAAATCAGGCGTAAGCCGATCAGCCCGCCGCCGACGTCCGGAGGCCTGCTGCGCCGGCTCCATGCGACCGGCTGTCGCCGCTGATGTGTCTGCGACGTACTCACCCTCGTTTCCATCGGTTGGTGGACGTCCGCTGTGCGCAAAAAGCGGCCATTCCCCGACGGTGTGGTTTAGATAGCCAGCGTGTCGGTACCCGACTCGGACGGGGGGAAGCCGCCACCGCATGGAATGCTTCGCAAGGACTATCTCCCTCCGGTTCGTAATCAGTTCCAATCGCCCGCCGGGCCCAACAGGTGGAACCGCTCGACCTGCGCCGGAATCCCCCCCTAATCGATCGTCTTGAGGGCCGGTCCCGCGGCTTTGCGCTAACGGAACGTTGAACTTAGACTTGTCACAAGGCGCGCAGGCTCGAGCCCCTGACAGATCCAATCTAATAAAGGGACGAACCCGCTTGAGGGAGGATAATTATGGGCGCAGAGGCGAACGCCAACGCGGCGGGTGAAATCGCGTCTTGGCACGCGACGTCGGCAGACGAGGTCATAAAGCGGCTCGCAACCAACGTGGAAAAAGGCCTCGGCGCCGCCGAGGCCTCGAGTTGGCTCCAGACATATGGGCCGAACCGTCTGCCGGAGGGCAAGAAGCGCGGCCCGTTCATGCGGTTCCTCGCGCAGTTCAACAACATTCTTGTCTACGTTCTTCTCGCCGCCGGGTTCACCAAACTGATGCTGAGCCTGTGGGTCGACGCGGCTATCATCTTTGCCGTGGTCGTTCTTAACGGTCTCTTGGGGTTCATCCAGGAGGGCAGGGCCGAAAAGGCGCTCGATTCGATCCGCAACATGCTTTCCGCCGAGGCCCGGACTGTGCGAGGCGGCGAGACGCGGATGCTCCCTGCGGATCAGCTCGTCCCGGGGGACATCGTGCTCCTCGAGTCGGGCGACAAGATTCCGGCGGACTTGCGGCTCCTCGAGGCTAAGAACCTCCGTACCGAGGAAGCGGCGCTCACCGGCGAATCCGTGCCGGCCGAGAAGAACACCGATGCGGTTTCAGAGAAAGCGACGGTCGGAGACCGCGAGTGCATGGCTTTCTCCGGCACGATGGTGGTGTCTGGGCGGGCGACAGGCGTCGTCGTTACGACGGGCAGCGAGACGGAGCTCGGCCGCATCAACCAGTTGCTCGCCGACGTCAGCCAGCTCGAAACTCCGCTTCTGCGCCAGATCAAGAAATTCGGTTACGCGATAACCGCGGTTATCGGAGTGATCAGCGTGCTGATCTTCTCCTATGGACACTGGATAGCGCGCATGGATTTCGTCGAGCTCTTCCAGGCGGTCACCGGCATCGCTGTATCGCTCATTCCAGAGGGATTGCCTGCGCTCATCACGATCACGCTCGCCATCGGCGTGCAGCGCATGGCGCAACGCAACGCCATCATCCGCCGGCTGCCGGCGGTCGAGACGCTGGGCTCGGTGTCGCGCATCTGCTCGGACAAAACGGGCACGCTGACCCTGATGGAGATGATGGTGACGTCCGCCGTCACCGCCGACTCCGCTTACGAGATCACCGGCGACGGCTATGCGCCGGAGGGCGAGGTCAAGAAGGACGGAAAGCCCGCGGGCGACGCACCGGTCCTCGCGCTCATGGGACGCGTCTCCATGCTCTGCAACGATGCCGAGCTCTTCCAGGAGGAAGGCGCCTGGAAGGTGGAGGGCGATCCGACCGAGGGGGCGCTCTATCCATTCGCGACCAAATTGGGCCTCGATCGGCAGGCGGAGCAGGCGGCGGCTCCCCGCATCGACGCCATTCCTTTCGAATCGGAGCACAAGTTCATGGCGACGCTCCACAAGTCCGCGGACGGCAGGGGGATGCTGCTCGTCAAGGGCGCGCCCGAAGTGATCCTCGAGCACTGCGATCGCCAGCAGATCGCCGGAGGTCAGCCCGCGCCGCTCGACCGCGAACATTTCATGAAGGAATCAGACAGGCTCGCCGCCCAGGGCGAGCGGGTGCTCGGACTCGCGTGGCTCGAGAATCCGGGCGTGAAAGCTGGCAGTCTCGGTCCGGCCGATCTGCCGAAGACCCTCGTCCTGCTCGGCCTGGTCGGACTGCTCGACCCCCCGCGCAAGGAAGCCATCGAGGCCGTGAAGGAATGCCACGGCGGCGGGATCCGGGTCACGATGATCACCGGTGATCACAAGATCACCGCCGCGGCCATCGCCAAGATGCTCGGGATCGGCGACGGGAAGACGGCGATCACGGGCGCGGAGATCGAGGAGATGGACACCGCCACGCTGCAGGAGCGCGTCCGCGACGTCGACGTGTTCGCCCGCGCGAGCCCGGAGCACAAGCTCCGGCTGGTCAAGGCGATCCAGGCCAACAATCAGATCGTCGCGATGACGGGCGACGGTGTGAACGATGCGCCCTCGCTCAAGAAGGCCGACATTGGCGTCGCGATGGGAATCAAGGGCACCGAGGTGACCAAGGAGGCCGCGGGGATGATTCTGGCCGACGACAACTTCGCCTCGATTACCGCGGCGGTGAAGGAGGGCCGGACGGTTTACAATAACATCGAGAAGGCCATGCTCTTCCTGTTGCCGACTAACGTGGCGCAGGCGCTGGTCATTGCTGTGGCGATCTTTTTCGGCTTCACCATGCCGATCACCGCGCCTCAGGTCCTCTGGGTCAACATGGTCACCTCCGTCGCGCTCGGCCTCGTGATCTGCTTCGAGCCGCACGAGATCGACGTGATGCAGCGGCCCCCGCGCGGTGTGGACCGCCCGATTGTGACCGGCTTCGGCATCTGGCGGATCATTTTCATCGGCCTGGCGCTGCTTGCCTACACCCTGCTAGCCTTTTTCGGGATGAAGTCCCAGGGCGCATCCGACGCGCTCGCGCGCACGGTCGCGGTCAACGCCATCACCATCGGCCAGGTCTTCTACCTGTTGAACAGCCGCTACTTGCTCGAACTCGTCGTTATCCTTGAAGGCGCACATGGGCAACAGGTACCTGCCATACGGCATTCTTGCGGTCGTGATCCTGCAGCTCCTGTTCACCTACACGACCCCATTCCAGGCAATCTTTGGCAACGAAGCTATCCCGCTTTGGGTCTGGCCTTGGCTCCTGGCGGGCGGCCTTATCTTCTTCCTCGCCGTAGAGGCGGAAAAGTTCATCATCCGGTCGTCGGATGCTTTGCGGACAGCGGTGACCGCGGTGGAGACAGGCGCGTGAGCGGCGCGCGTAGCCGACGGGTAAAACGACCGGCTAGTCGCTGCGACCGACAAGGTGCGCGGCGGAGCGCCAGGCGTGACGCGCAAGCGCCTCGAAACGGGCGACGGCGTCGACGCGAACAATGGCTTCGTCCGCGGTCAGCGCTCCGGTCGCGACCGCGCTGAGCGTCGCGCTGCGGTGGCTGACCCGCAACTCCCCCAGCGCCTTTGCGCTTCGCTCTAGCCGAACGAAGGCCGCGGGCGCATTGACCGCAGCGCTGGCTTCCGGCGACCCCGGCGACTTGCGCCGCGTTTCGATTGAGGTCGTACGGTCGGAAGCTGCCAACTGCCCGACGACCTCGCCCGCGATCGAGGCTGCGTTTTGCATTGCATCCGCGCAAAGCTCCGCGGCGCGAAGGTCTTCGGGCCCGCCCTTCGCCGTTTTGAATCCCGATTCGCCCGCAATCTCTGCCAGTCGGGTTGCGTGATCGAGCGCATGCAATGTGCTCGTGACCCGCCGCTGCTCATCATCCGTTTCCGGCGGACCGCTCACATCCGACATGAATTCCAACGCCTTTTCCAAGGCGTCTGCGGCCTCTTTTGCTGACGCGGCGCTTTTCTGGAGATCGACGGCGCTGCTGTTGGATCCGGCCGTCAGCGCCGCATTCACGGATTGGCATATCGATTCGATTGCGCGCGCAACCGTCCGCCGCACCGCTTCCATGGCCGCGATCGGGGTCGCGAGCGCTGCGGGATCGAGGTTGCGCGTCAGAGGCGAGGTTCGATCCGGTAGAAGCCGCTCGACGAATCGCGTGAACCAGCCGATCGCCGGCATCAGGACCGCGACGCCGACGACGTTATACGCCGTATGGTAAGCAGCCAGCAGCGCCACGCCGTCGATAGCGCTCTCTGCGCGGACGATCAGAGGAATGGTGACAGGGAACAGGACAAGCGCGATCAGGGCCGCGATCACCTTGAACAGGATATAGGCGACCGCCAAGCGCTTCGCGGTCGTGCTCGCTCCGACGGCCGCCATTGCCGAACTGGTCGCCGTTCCGATGTTCTGCCCGATGATCAGTGCGCAGCCCTGATCCAGTCCAATCGCGCCGGCGTAAAAGGCCGAGAGTGTGACCGCAATGGACGCCGTCGACGATTGCATGACGGCGGTCATCACGAGCCCCACCACAACCAGCGCCATGAGGCCGAACGCGCCGGATATCCAACCAACTCCGGGCGCGCCAAGAACAGCTGGAAGATCCGACGGATGCAACCGCTCGGCCAGTCCGCCCATGCCCTGCTGCAGCGTCGTCAGTCCGAAAAGCACAAGCGCGAAGCCGGCGAGCGCGGCCCCCGCCGCCGAGATGCGCCCGCGGCCCAGCAGTTTGGTCAACGCGCCGACGAAGATCATCGGCAGCGCGTAGGAGGAGAGCGAGACGCGGACGCCGATCAGCGCTACGAGCCAGGCGGTTCCGGTGGTGCCGACATTCGCGCCGAAAACAAGGCCCAACCCTTGAGGAAATGTCAGCAGGCCCGCGCTGACCAGCCCGATCGTTGTCATGGTCGTTGCGCTCGACGATTGCACGAGGAGCGTGACGACGGCGCCCCAGAACGCGCCGGACAGAGGGGTCGCCGCGGCCTTGCTCAAAACCGTGCGCAGCGAGGAACCCGCGAGCGACTTGAGCCCCTCGGTCATGACGGTCATGCCAAGCAGGAACAGACCGACTCCACCGAGGATCGAGATCGTCGTCGACATAAACGCGCTCACCTTAAAGAAGTTGGTCTTGGGTCTTTTACTGGGCCCTTATGCAGCGACGCGATAGAGCGCGAAGAGCAACGACATCCCAATCACGATCACAGCGGTTGCAAGCACCAGTCGATCGGCAAACACTCGGCGCATCGGCAAGTCCTCCTAGACGAAGCTGTAACGCTCGGAATGGTACCGAGACATCGGCACGTCGAGCCCACCCAGCGTCCGCTCGATCGCGTCCATCATCACGTCAGGTCCGCAAATGAAATATTCGTGCGCCGCGTAGGGCGGCGGCAGGCGGCGACGGAGGACTTCGGCGTCGATGAAACCTAGCTCGCCGGTCCAGCCGTCGTGCGGGTCTTGCAACACATGCACGACCTTCAGCTCAAGTCGTCCGGTCAGCGCCTCCAGTTCCTCGCGGAAGGTAATCTCCTCGTAAGTCCGGCTGCCATACAACAGCAGCACCGGCCGCTTGTCGCCATTGTCGGCGAAGGTGCGGACGATGCTCATCATCGGCGTGATCCCGACGCCGCCCGCGATCAGGACAAGCATATCGGCGGGCTCGCTATTGGCGGTGAACGCGCCATAGGGCCCGTCAAGGAAGACGCGCTGGCCTGGCGGCACGCCGGCGATCCTGCTGGTGAAATCCCCGAGGTTGCGGATCGTCATCTCCACGCGCCCGTCCGTCGCGGCGGCGCTGGACGAAAACGAAAACGGGTGGCCGGTGATCTGGAACGGACTGCCCGATAGCGTCAGCCAGCCGAACTGGCCCGGCTTGAAGCGAAAGCCGGCATGGCCGTCCGGCGCCATCGCCAGCGTCATGCTGTCGCCGCGCTCCCGGCGCACTTCGCTCACTCGGTACGGCCGCCGCAGCAGGAACAGCGGCTTGACGATGCGCACATAGATAAGGAGCCCGATCCAGAACAGCGTCAGGCCGATCCAAAGTGTCCGCTTCCAGAGCGATTCGAGGTAAACGGCCCAGCCGACCATGTGCGCGAGGCCCGCGGCGACGGCGGCGACGGCCAATGCGATGTGCAGCGCGTGCCAAGTTTCGTAGCGGATATTCCATCTGCCGCGCCACAGCGCCATCGCCACCAGCGCGATCAGCGAGTAGGTCGAGAGCGCGGCGAAGCGGGCGCGCCAGGGCGCGGTGAAGGAATTCAGCAGCGCCACCAACTCTGGCCGCACCGCAAACAGGATCAGCGGATGCGCCACCACCAGGGCGACCGCAAGCAACGAAATTTGCCGGTGCAGATGGTAGATGACATCCTCGCCCCAGGGCGCCGTGACGAAGCGGAACCGCGCCGTGAGGCCGAATTGCAAGCCCATCATGGCGAGGCCGGAATAGCCGATTGCGATCGAGAACTCCGTCCAGAAATCGCGCGAGGGCGGCAGCGGCCCGATCAGGAGGGCAAACAATGGCGCGAGCACGAAGGCCAGATAGACGGCGGCCCACGCCCCGCCGCGAAGGGCGAAGCGCAGCTGTTGCGCAGCGGCGCCGCTCATCGTGGCGAGTCCCTCCAACCCCTGGAGGCGCGAGCCAGCCCCAGGCTCGCCAGGATGCCGAGCAGGCCCATCCGCCCGCGTCCTCCCAATTTTAGCGTCCGGGATTCCCCGACGAGCCGCCAATTCGGGCGGCGCGAGAGCAGGCTAGCTACCGAAGCGGGGGCTTGCAACATGCGGCGGCGGCTGGGACGGTCAGTCCCCGGCGACTGGACCGACCGATCCTTTTTACCTCTCGCCGACAAGCTCCGCGCGCGCCGCCGCCAACTCCTTCATCTGCTCCGCGCCGACTTTCGGATATGCGAGGTCGAGCTTCTCAACCACTTCCACGATCGCCGCCGCGACGACAAGCCGGGTGAACCACTTGTTGTCGGCCGGCACCACGTACCATGGCGCGTGTTCGGACGCCGTGGCGCGGATGGCCTCCTGAAACGCGTGCATGTAATCGCCCCAGAACTTGCGCTCGTGCACGTCGGAGGGCGAGAACTTCCAGTGTTTCTCCGAATTGTCGAGGCGCTCCATAAAGCGTTTCTTCTGCTCCTTGCGCGAGAGGTTCAGGAAGAATTTGAGGATGATCACGCCTTGCCGGATGAGATAGTCCTCGACATGCGCGATGTCGGCGAGCCGCTCGTCCCAGATGCGCTTGCCCACGAGCGACGGGGGCAGCTTCTGCCGCTTGAGGATCTCCTCGTGCACGCGGACGATGAGAACCTCCTCATAGTAGGATCGATTGAAAATCCCGATCCGGCCGCGCTCGGGGAAGCACTTGGCGTAGCGCCACATGAAGTCGTGGGCGAGGTCCTCGGCCGAGGGCTGCTTGAACGAGAAGACCTGACAGCCTTGGGGATTGACGCCCGACATGACGTGCTTGATGGCGCCGTCCTTGCCGGCCGCGTCCATGGCCTGGAAAACGAGCAGCAGCGACCAGCGATCCTGGGCGTAAAGGATCTCCTGCTCCTCTGCGAGCCAAGCGGTTCCGGCTTGGAGGAGCCCGGCCGCCTCGCCTTTGTCCAGCTTCAGGCCGCGGGTGTCGCCGGGGTCGAAGTCCTTCAGCTGAAAGCCCCTGCCCTTGGTGATGCGGAATGGGTGGACGTACCTCTGGATTCGGTCGAGGATTTCTTTTCTTGCCATGGCGCAACCTCCCTTCGCCGGGTCTCAGTCTGCGCTGAATTCTCGAGTTCGCCCAGAAGATTTCGCTGCAGCAACTTCGCTTCGAATCGGGGCCGCGAAAAGTTCCGGGCTCCGCTCAATAGCTTGACGATAGCAGGCAAGCCATCGCGGCGCGACGACCCGTCAACGTACCGGCAACCTGCGTAGGTCGCGCGCCAGGAAAACGGGGTGTCAATGTTGAGAAATTCTGGGTTCGCAACTCTTCAGCGAACGGCGGGAATGCGCATATAGTGTTGAAAAACTCGGAAATTGAGCCACCGCGAAAATCTCGCTTGCGCGCGCGGCGCGTCATCTCCGCCGGTAGTCCCCACGGCATGGCATATAGGAGCGTCGCACGCGGCAAAGTCGGTCGGTCTGCCGACCCCCTAAGGAATTTTTCATCGAGGCCGACAGGGGTCTCCTGAATTGTGATCGATGCGGAAATTCGAGTTTTTCAACATCGGGTAATGGGCGGAAGCTCTTCCACGCAGGCCGATAGGATCGGCGCCGGTTTGGAAGAGGAGATCCGACATGGACTATTTTGCTGGCCTCGATATCTCGATGGATGAGACGCATATTTGCGTTCTCGATCGCGAAGGCGTGGTGGTTTACGAGTGCAAGGCGGCGTCGACGGCGCAGGCGATCGCCGGCGAATTGGCGAAAGCGCCAAGCTGTTGTCGGATCGTATTCGAGACCGGACGCATGGCGCCGATCCTGTTCCACGGGTTGAGCCAACTCGGCCTTCCCGTGGTCTGTGTCGAAAGCCGGCAGGCCTACCAGGCGCTCAAGTCGCTGGCGACCCATAAGACCGATCGTAATGACGCGCGAGGGCTCGCGCATTTGGCCCCCACCGGGTTCTTCAAGCCCGTGCATGTCAAGTCGCTATCCGCTCACGCTCTCCGTTCGCTGATCATCGCGCGCAAGAAACTGGTGGGCCAGCGAGTGACCTTGGAAAATCAGATCCGAGGTTTGGCGGTCGTGTTCGGGATCCGACTGCCTCGCGCGCTCACCCCAGCCTTCGTCGATCAGGCTCTCAAGGCAAGCGAGGGGATCGCTGGCCTCTCTGCCGCTATGCGGGGTCTGATTGCGGCGCGAACCGCGGTGACGACGGCGGTCGCCGCGATCGACGCTGATATGAGACGTATGGCGAGGGCCTCGGCGGCCTGCAGTCGGCTGATGACAATCCCAGGCGTAGGCCAACTGACCGCGCTCGCCTTTGCGGCCGCAATCGACGATCCTTCGCGCATCCGCCGATCCCGAGACATCGGCGCCTATCTGGGCTTGGTCCCAGGCGGTATCAGTCGGGTGAGGTCGACTACGTCGGCAGCATCTCGAAATGCGGGGATAGGCGCGTGCGAACCCTCCCGTACGAGGCCGCCAACGTCATGCTGACGCGCTATAAGGGCCAGCTCAAACTCAAGGACTGGGCCTTCGCGATCGCCAAGCGATCAACGATGCGCAAGGCCAGGGTCGCTCTGGCTCGTCGCCTGGCCGAGACGGAACGGAGTTCGCGTTCGATTAAAGGCCCGGCAGACCCCAAGACAGGAGGCCGAATCCAGCTCTAAGAGGAGCGACGCCCCAGGGAGTGAGTAGACGACGGCGCGGATTCTGTTGCAGGGGCCAACCGCTGGCCGACTGCGTTTTCAACCTAGCCGCCCTGCACCCAGCTGACCCCATCAAATGCCGAACGAGCACGCAGAGCACGCAGGCACCCGAAAGCGTCGACATCCGGAAGAGGCTTTCGCCCTTGACCCATTAGAGAACACAATCGAACTAAAGCTGCCGTTGCAGTTCGCGACGGCGAACGTCGCAGGTAAGCAGGTAAGCGGGCCTTCCCGGGTGACACGTTTAGGCGCGGTCTCCGCCCCGAGCGGACGTCGGCCGCATGAACTTGGGGCACCTCCCCGCGACGGACAGCATTCGTCTGCACTGCGCCCATCCCGGCCGTTCAGTCAAACTTTAGGTGTCTCTCGTCAGCAGACATCGTATTGGCGTTGTGTCTTCGAGCATCATGGGTCAGCGAATCCGCTTCGACCTCACAACAATCGCACCCAGTATGACGTTCCGGTTGGGAGTGTCGGCGACACGTCGATATCGCCAGCGTCCAATGTCATTAAGTCCGCGGCGATATCCGTCCCCGCCAGTTGCTGCTGGAGGTCGGTCAATTTTTTTGTCAGGGCTGCCGATCTCGGCTCCATCACGGCCAGGGTGACCACATCGGGGCGGAGCCGCTTGGCGAGTTCGGCAGTCTTATCGATCTCGATTCCTTGCCCTGAAGCCTTGCCTTCAACGAGTTGGACGACGCCATCGGACACGACGAGCAGATCGAGTTCGGCGTCGGAGGCACCCTTGTTGGTGGTCTTCACCGAAAAAAACAGTTCGTGCGGGTCGAGGTAGAAGTACGACATGGTCGCTCGTTCCGCGCATTTCGCCAAACACCACACGATGGGAAGTAACCCGTGTTCCCGCAAACCTTCGAGAACGAAGCCGTTGATTTTGAAGTGCCATGAGTTCGCGACCGGGGCCGGCTCGTTTCTGCCGCACACTTCGCAGACCATCACCCGCTTCAGGTCGTCGAGACTCACCCAGTTGTTGTTGAAGCACTGGCGGCAGCGCCATTCATGGCCCTGGTGCAATATCTCCCTCTGACAGAGATATTTCGCCGATGCCGCGAGCGAACGCCTTTCGTGCTCGTCCCACTCGTCGCGTGGCGTTGCCGCCGGGTTTTTCGCCCAGTATGCGTTGCGAAAGGCATCGAACTCGGTGCGCAAGTCGTCGAATTTGAGATAGTGCGAAGGAAATCGTTCGGCCCGCGCTTCCGCGAGCACAGTGCTGGCCAGCCGTGACCACTCGTCATCGGAAGCGATTTTCCCGCCCTTGAACCGCTTCTTGAGCCGCTGCGTCACCGCTGCAACACGATCGTCGGTTGCCTTGGGTGTCGAGCCGAGCAGCTCAAATCGCTCTTTCCAGAATTGCGAAAGGAAAATCTCCTTGGCCCGGTGGATGTTGCCTGACATGCGAAGCAGTGTGGTCAAATAGCGCCCCTTGTCGGAGGGACGCATATCAAGTGCCGGACCTGGCTTCGGCTTTGCATCGCTGCGGACAAAGGGCCACCAATCGCGTGCGGCGCAGATAGCGTAACGAAACGCGGCTTCATCGGTCGGAACATTGAGTTCGGGCAACGTTCCCTCGGTCGCACAAGTGAGGCTTAACAATCCGCTGGCCGTCGACCTGGGCATGCAGACGGACGACATGCCGTGAAGTCGATATCCGCGCGTGAAGGCGCCGACCATCCGCAGGCGGCGTGGCAGCCGCCAATGATGCTGCACGTTTTGTACCCAGCTATGGTCAACGGTGCGCTCGATATCGAGATCGAGCTGCCAATGTCCCTGCTTGGCGCTTGCCGGCAGTTGCGCCGCATCGCGCAGATGTCGGGGTAGAACAAGGGTCGGGCGGAAGGTGTCCTCGGTAAACGCCACCTCATGCCAGTCGTGAGGCTGGAACGGCGATCCCGGCTCGACATGGTCACGGGCGTTTTTCAAAGCGGACGCCGATGGCACCGGGGCGTCGACCGAGGCGAGATGTTCCCACGTGTAAGCGTTGAATTTATTGGCCAAATGCAGCCGATTGGCGATTTGCTGAAGTTCCTCCGCGGGAACGCTCGCGGACCGCACGACAATATGAGCGTGAGAAGCGTTTCCGCCGACAGGAAGGTAAATGCGGTTCTTGATGATATTCACGATCGCGTTGAAGCGGTCGGCATCGTTCAGGTCGTCCTGCGACACTTTCAGCGCGGCGATGCCGCCGCCTAGCCAGACGGGTGTGTGGTGAAGCGCGTTCCAGAATATGAGCCGATCGGCGAACGAATCACCCACGAGGAGATTGACGGTGCGCGACCAGATCATGTCCCCGAGTTCGATGCGTGGCGCAAAGCTGGCGGATATCTGCGCCAGTCCACGCAGATCCCGCTGGCTCGCCACACGGTCGATCAACTCCTTCTCGGATGAGACGATTTCTCCCTCGGCGCGCGGCATGATGTGGCGGCCTGCCTGAATGTGCTGGGGCACAAAGATGACGGGCTTCAGGTAGTCGCCCATGTCTCGGGCGATAGGCCAGGGGCTTAGGCTCTGGCTGTAGCAGCCGAAGTTCTCCTGCAGAAACAGGGATGGCGGCGTTCCGAGTTGGGTATCGACAAGCGCGACGGGACGCGGCGCCGATATCATGTCGCCGCGCGTCAACATGGCGACGACCGAAAGCGCACTCAGCGGCGCGACTGGTAAATGCGGCCGGTAGGCGTGGAGATCACGTTCCTCCCGCCGATGAAAATCGTGTCTGACGAGAAAGGCAGGACCGAGCTTCTCGTGATACCGCTCGATGACGGCGTCGCTTAGATCGACGTACGAGTAGATGATGTCTGGATCGTACGTTTCGAGCCAAGGAATGTAAGCTGGACGGATTGCGCCGGTTTCGCACGGAACGATGAGGCTGAAGCGCCCGCCCCATTGCCCGAACGCCTCCGCCACGATGGCATCGAGCATGGTTTTCCAACGCTCGTTCTCCTCGACGAGATAGGCGACCCGGACCGGGCGGGGCCGAATGTAGGCTTTCGAGGCTGGCAACTCATGCACCTTCGAAGGTCGAAATGCGTTCATTTGAACGGACATCATACGGATGGATCGGATTGCGCCGCTCGCCGCCGACATCCCTAATTCTTACTCCCGATATCTTTGCCGCGTCACGATCCTTCCACATCGAAGGTGGCGACTAAGTGGGCTAGCCGCAGACGCTAATACTCACCCCATTGAGGGCAAGCTCATCCGGATTCGACTGTGGCGAGATGTCCGGGATCAACGCGGAGACAAGTCCGTTCGCAATCACGGTCGGGGAATATTGAAAAGTGCGCTCGCGTCATTGCGGCCAAGCCCGAGGCGTTGATTGAGTTCCTGACGGGTCAAGGCGGGCGCACTGGCCGTCCGATTTTTGGCATGATTGCCGCCATGATCCAAGAGAAGCGCATGTACCCGCCCAGCGGCCTGATCACCGCCGGGTTCGAATAACCATTCCAACCGCGCCGACGGATTGCTGTCGTTCTCCAGAAGATACCGCACGAGCGCCACCGCATAGTCCGCACCTGCCTGTTGATGCCGGATCGTGGCGTCCAGGTCCCGCGCGAGATGCTGCGCTGACGCAATCAGCGTCGAGAGATCGAGGAGGGTGGGCGCGCCTTGCTCTTGGTGTATCGATCAAGAGCCGCTTGGATGTCGGCGCCGCCATGATTGTCGCGAAAGAAAGCGGCTGTCTTCGCAATGGCCTCACATTCCTTATCCGTCAGTGCGAACTTGTAGTCACCATGGGCGAATCGGTTGCGCCAGTTGGCCAGGAGATTCATCGCCAAAAGATGTTCGGCCCTGGCGCGGGGAAAGCCGTGTGTCGGCCGATGGTCGTCACCGGGCACCTTTCTGCCGTTGAGCTTGTCATGCAGCGTATCCGGCACCAGCCCGTCGATGCGGGACAGCACGCGGAGATAATGGTCGAGCGCGTCGATGGTGACGATCATGGCGCCCTTGACCGCGAATGTCCGCGCATCGTTTCCATTGCTTAGGCGTCGCTGGCTTCTGCCGGGAAAGAAAATTGAGATCATCGTCGGGGCGGACCGGCTCGGCCTCTTTCAAAGCAGATGGTTGCCGTCGACGTCATCGAAGATCGTCAAGAAGTTGGACTGACGCCGACGTCCGCTACTGGCGGATTTCGTTGAAAAGTGCGAGGCCGAGACGATTGCCTGCCCGTTGAGCCGTGGATCCGGCTTGAATGTAACGCCTGCCGCTAGCGGCTTGTGGCCTGCGGGGCGGTGGCTATGCGCCGATCGCGGTTTGGAGTCCTCCTATCGGCCTCAAGCGGGCCAGGCGTCTTAGGTTTTGGGCAGTGGCGGCAAGAAGGAACTCGTCTCTTGCGCCGTTGGACCCCTCAGGCGCAGGCGAGCGAGCCGAAGGATTTGTTCGAGGTGAGCGAACAGCATCTCAACCTTTTTCCGAAGACGACAGGCAGCCTCGTATTCGGGCGTTGAGGCGAGAGCGCGAGCTTCGACCGGGCATCCTCGTGAATGTGCCTTGGGACCTTGCGGGCCTCCGCGCCGGGGCAGCATTGCGGCTTGAACTCGCACACGTCGCAAGCCAATTTGCTGGCGCGGTAAAATCTCATGCCATCGGCGCTGACGCCGCTCCTCGGGGTCGAGTAGGCGCGGCGGTATTGCACCAGTTCTTTGCCCGCCCGGCATGTGTAGCGGTCGTGTTCGGGGTCGAAGGCGAAATCGTCGCGCGAGAACGTTCCGTCTGTCCGGGTCGATTTGTCGATCACGGGGATGAACGGCTTGATCGCCTTCTGATTGACGAGCCAGGCCAGGCTCTCCGCGGACCCGTAAGCGCTGTCGGCGGCAAGAGAGTTCGGCTTCATGCCGAAGCGGGTCTCCGACCGCTCGATCATCGTCTGCGCCGCCCCAACCTCCGCCTGCCGAATGGCCCGGGTCGCCTCGACGTCGACGATCACGCCATGGTCGGTGTCGATCAGATAATTGGCGGCGTAGGCGAAGAAGGCATGGCCCTTGTGCGCGCCCGTCCACTGCGCCGCCGGATCGGATCGGGAGATGAACTTGGGCGTGACGGACGAGGCCGCGCCGAACGCCGCGTCGTCGAGCGTGGCGAGATATTCGCGCGCAGCGCGAACTGCGTCTTCCTTGAGTTCCTCAGGTTTCCAGTCCTTGCTTGGAACCGAGCGCTGTTTGTTGGCGTCGGCGGCGACGAGGCTCGCGTCGACCGCGAACCCCTCGGCCCCGACCAGGCCCTCCGCCATGCAGCGCTGAACGACGCCCTCAAACAGATGACGCAGCGCATCGCTCTCGCGAAAGCGGCCATGCCGGTTCTTGGAAAGGAACCTTGCCGTCGAGCCCGAGCCGACAGAACTCAGCGATACGCCAGATTGAGATGGACCTCTTCGCAAAGCCGCCGTTCGGCGCGGATGCCCATGCAGTAGCCGACGATCAACATGCGCATCATCAGCTCGGGGTCGATCGAGGGTCGACCCATCTGGCTGTAGAACGGCTTCAACGATCGGCGGAGATCGGCGAGGTCCAGGTGGCGGTCGATGCCCCTGAGCAGGTGATCGGAGGGGACGTGCTCGTCGAGGCAGAAATCATAGAACAGCCGAGGCGGCGTCTCCTGAAACCCCATCATCGCCGTTTCTCCTGCAGAATCAGCAGGATTTCAGCGAATCACCCCGCCGCCCTGGCAGCAATGACTGGCCGACTTTTTCAACAATATCGCCGCAGAACTGCCGCCCATCGTTGGGCGCGCCAGAGAGCCCGCCTAGACTGACAACAACCCGATATCGACCTCGCCGACGGTCTTCAGGATCACCGCATCCTCGAAGTCGCCAAGAGCCGGGTCGCCGGTCCGCGAGAACGCGATAGCTCCGCAATGTTCCTCCATCCTCACCAGTGAGCTCGCGATGCGGATCGCTTGCTCTGCAATGCGCGCTTCCTTTGGATCGCACGCAACAATGAACCTCTCAATTGGTCGGCGGTTCGGTGGAAGTCGCAGGTGCGGATTACGCTCGGCAAGATCGAGCCACGGCGCTGATCACAAGTCGTGGTCGTCAGTCACTTGAGGCTTTGGGGCGTTTCTGACGCTGTTCGTGACCGAGGTGTTGAACTGAACTCGATCATGCCTAAAACATCCTCGCCGAATGATGATTCTCAGCGAGGAGACAGGACAGCCCCCTGGCG
>CAVRMF010000004.1:0-104268 GCA_963721905.1 uncultured Alphaproteobacteria bacterium | reverse complement strand
CCATGACCCCTTCGTCCTCGTCCGGCGGCGCGGGCGGCGGTTGCGCCTCTTCGCGCGCCTGGCGCTCCGCCGCCAGCCGCTCCTGCCGCGCGGTCGGCTTCACCCAGCCCCACTTCTCGCCATAGACGATCTCGTTGGCGGTCGGTCGCGGATTGTTGACGTTCAATCGAGTTAAGAAGCCGCTGCGCGAATAGAGATGCTCGACCTCCTCGATCGAATAGAGGCCATCGACGCCGGCGCGAGCGCCTTTGACGCTCACTCGCCCATAAGGCACCGCCGCCGGCTCGCCGTTCAACATCACGAAGCCCATGCCGCGCTTGAGGATGCTCGCTTCGGTGAGGCCGACCGTCCATTGATCGGCGGTCTGCTTGTTGGGCGCCGGCCCGGGCAACCCGGCGACGGCGGCCGAGCGGCCGAACGGCAAATTGCCGCCGATCGCCTTTTCGATTTCGCCCCACGCGCCGAGCGCCCGGTCGAAATGCGACGCCGCCGCGGTTTGCGCTTGCGGGCGGGCGACGAACGGCTTGATCCGCCAGCCGATCATGTTCTCGCCCCACACCGCCTCGACCGTCCCCATCTCTTCGCCGTCGGCGTTGATCCCGTCGGTCATGTTGACGAAGGTTGCGGTCTGTCCGGTGACCTTGAACAGCCCGCCCAATTCGCGCGCGAGCCGCATCCCGAGATGATGGAAGCTCTCGTCCTGAGCCCAATATTTGCGCTTGATGTCGCGCATCGTCGGCGAGACTTTCATCTGAATGCCGCCGGCCATCTCGGCCGATTTCTTGAGCACGTCCTCGAGCGAGACCTCCTCGCCCTGGCCGTCGCCCCACGACTGTTGGAAATGGGCGCGGCCGAGCCCGCCGGCGTCGAAGCCCTTGGCCACGATCCACAACCGCCGGCCGCCGCCGCGACGCGAAAACCCCGACTCGATCTCTTCCATTTGCCCGGTGAAAACCACGCCCAGGCTCTCGTTGGTCCAGCCGAGCGACACTTCGACCGGGGCCTCGTCGGGCGGAATCGCCAGTCGCCCGTCGCGATCGTCGAGTTCGATTTGGGCGCGGTCCGCCTGGCTGGCGTCGGAGGTCGTGGTGACTTGCACCGAAATGAGATGCGGGTCGAAGGCCTTCGTCACGTCGTCGCCGTCGACCACGATGCGGCAGAGCGCCCGAGTGCGGAAGCCCTGATAGGTCATGCGCGGCTCCGTCCATAGAGGGTGATGAACTCGGTCGAGCGCGGCCGGCCGGCCAGGATCTCCGAGTCGATCGGAATGCGCAGCTCGGTCCCGACCGGCAGGAACGGGCTGACCCGATGCAGCCGCGCCAGATGCGGATTGTCGTCGAGCAATTGCTCCAGAATGCCCGGCGCGGGCGAACGATAGCGTCGCCAGACGATAAGATCGGCGGTGATGTAAGCGCCCGCCACCGTCATCAATTCGTGGCCTGTGACCGCCATGGGGCTCACCGAATCAGTTGATAGAGCATCGGGAAATAGGCGTTGGGGTCAGGGACCGGGCAGCGGGCGAAGTGGCCCTCGAAATTGATCTGCTGGCCGATGCCGTCGGCGCCGAGAAAGCGATGGGCGCGGGCCAGCTTCTCCAACACGTACCAGCCGAGCACGAAGCCGTCGCCGCGCATCATTTGCTCGGCTTTGCCCTGACGGCGAAAACTTTCCAAAATCTCGAGTTCGGTGAGGCCGCCGAGGCGATGGGGAAAGACTCGCCCGCGCAACGTGATCTCCTCGTCGCCCTCGCCGACCCATTCGCGATAGATCGCCGCGCCGGCGATCTCCTTGCGCGCCCAATCGGTGGCGGTCATCTGATCGGCCTCGTGGACGTTGAACGGCGTAATGTCGAATTGCAGCGCGCCCCATTGGAACAGCATCAGGCAAACCCCGCGTCGGCGTAGGAGTTCAAGGTCGCTTCGCGCACCGACCGATCGACTTCGCGGGAGATCGAGGTCCGGCGCATCTGAGTTTCGCCCGGCTGGTGCTCGAAGCGAATGGGGAATCGGCCTCTCGGCCTCGGCGCGCTCAGAGCGGCTCGGGCGCCGCTGCGGCGCGCCGCCGGACGGCGTCGCTGCCGCTGCGGGGCGCCGCCATGGCTGGTTCTGCGCTGGCCACTGCCGTTTGGCCGCCGCCCATGGCGTGGGCGCGTTTTGCGTATTGCAATCGACCGGGCGCGGACGCGTAAGGCTTGTATTGCCCCCAATATTTCGGCTGCACGTCGGCCGGAGTCTCATAGACCTCATGCGTGAGCCGAGTGGCCTCCTGCAGAGTTTTGGTCTGTTTCAGCCGGCGCAAAAATCCGGCGTGCTCGCCGGTCAGCTCGTGCTTGAGAAAGCCGACATTGGCTTCGTGCGACTTGGGGTCGAGGCCTCGCTGCTGCGCGTATTGCATGAACTTGCGCCGTCGCGGGCCGGTCCATTGCGCATAGCCGAACCCGCCCGCGCCGCTGATCGGCCGGCCCTCTTGCAGCGCTTTGAAGCCGGCGCTTTCATAGCCGAGATTGCCGACCAGGCCGGCCGCCTGTTCGTGCGTGAGCCCAAGTTCTCTTTTCAGGTCGGCCATGATCATCGGCGCGCGCTGGGCGTAGAGATCGCCGCGACCGCCGCCGCCTCGACCGCCGCCGGCGGCGCCCGCTCTGGCGTAAGCCGCTTCTCCTCGACCGCCGCCGCCGCCCCCTGCCGTCTCGCCGCCCGTGATCGCTGGCGCGGCTGGCGCCGCTGGGGCCGCCATCCGCCGGTCGCGCCGCCGCCGCCGGCTGTTCCGCCGCCGCCGCTGATCGACGCCCCAGCGAGCCTTCCGCCTCCTCCTCCGCCGCCCATGGCCCGACCGCCGCCCCAGCCGCCGCGCCCGCCCCAAATTCGCCGCGCTCGCCGCCGCCGCCGCCAAGCTCGCTTGCATGATCTGCGCCCCGCCGCCGCCTGCGCCGGCGCCGCCGAGCCCAAGCAGCCTTCGCAGCGAGTTGTTCAAATCGGTCAGTTGCTCGACCAGACTGAATTGCTGCTCGGTGCTTTCGCCGACCGCGTCGGTGTTGGCGCGCGTCGCGACGACGTCGGGCGAGTCGCTGTCGCTTTGACGCCATTGCCCGCCGGCCTGCCAGGGCGCCGGTTCGCCCGGATCCTCGAGGCCCAACATGCCGCGCAATTTCGTGCGCAGCGGATGGCCGCTCTCGGCGTCTGTCTTCATCGCGCCCAGAATGCCCGCGCCGGGAATCGCGCCGGTCATCACCTGGCCGAAGCTTTGGCCGCCGGCCGCGCCGCCATGCCCGCCAAGCGCGCCGGCCGCCGCGCTCGATGCGCCGCGGACGCCCAAACCGTATTCGGCCGCGAGCGCCGCGCCATAGAGCGCGCGCGGGAGGATTTTCCCCGATTGATTGGGAACGAACATCTCAGGGCCGGCCTCGCCGACGACGATCGGCCGGCCGGCCTCGACCGGGCCGCCGGCTTGCTTCCCGCCGCCGAGCCAAGCCGGCCGCTGCCACGTCGGCATCTGGAAGAAGCCCTTGACCGCCTCCGAACTGCTCAGTTTCTCCCAGGCCTCGCCCAAATTCCCCGACGCCAGCGCGGAGAGGCTGCTGGCGATCGGCTCGATCGTGTCCTTGATTCGGGCGAGCTCGTCGGCGGTGTTGGCGAGCAGCGATTGATTGTTGGAGCCGAACGCTTCGTTGAGCTACGAGCCCGACTTGGCCGAGCGAGGTCAGAACCTCGCCGAATTCGCGCTTGAGCTTAGTGATCGGCTCGGCCGGGCTGGCCAACTCCTGAGCGAGCCGCAGGCCCATCTCGCCCGCCGAGTCGCGCACCCGGTTCGTCGCGCCCTCGATATCGACCAGGCCGTCGCGCGTGGCGAAAAGCAGATTGACCACGTCGCGGCCGAACGCCGCCTCCATCTCGGCGCGCACCCGCGGGCTCTCCATCCGCGCGCCGTAGAGTTTCTCGACGATCCTGCCGAGCGCGTCGACCACGTTGCCGCCGTTGGCGACCACCTCCTGGATGATCTGCTGCACCCGGCCCTGGCCCATCCGCCCGGCGAGCAGATCGTTGCTGGTGAGATCGTTCATCAGCTCGCCCATGATCCGGAAGGTCTGGTTGGCGTCGTTGGTTCGCCCCTGAATGGCGGTGAACAAACCGAGCATCTGTTCGGTCCCGGCCGCGCCTTGGATGCCGAGCCGCTGCATTTGTTCGGCCATGCCGCCGAAGTTGCGGGAGAACTCCTCGAATGGGACGCCGATATCGCCCGCCGCCCGGGCCATCTGATCGAGCGTGACTCGCATGTCGTCGCCTGAGAGGCGCAGATTGGAGGCGAGACTGCCCATCGACGCGCCGACCGTGGAAACGTCGGCGTTCATCGCCTTGGCGGCTTCGCCGATCGCCGGGAACGAACGCAGGGCCGCCTCGACCGATTGGCCGGTCGCCACGCGCCAGGCGTCGTAACCCTCGACCACCTTGTCAATGTCGAGATTGAGCCGCGAGGCCTCCTGCCGCAGCGTCGCGCCGACCCGGCGCATCGTCTCCTCGCTGGCGCGGGCGTTGATGCCGATGCGGTTGAGCTTGTCGCCGAAATTGGCCGCCTGATTCACCGCTTGGGTGAGCACGCCGGCGAGACCGCCGACCAGCGCCGTGCGGCGCAGACCGCGAAACGCCCGGCCGACCGAATCGACATCCTCGCGCAAGCCGCGGGTGGCCCGGGTCTGCTGATCGTGCGAATCGCCGCGACGCCTCCGCCGCCGAGCGGAACGCCTCGGCGGTCTGATCGTCGCCCTTGAGGCGGAGAGTCGCCTCGTATTGCATCGCCATGGCGCGTCACGTCCTAGGCGTCGTCGATGCCGCGCAAACTCTCTTCCGGCTCTTCCGGCTCGGCGGGCGCGGGCTCGATCGCTTCGTCAGGCCGAGCCGGCGGCCGGTTGTCGTCGCCGCGCGGAATCTGGCCGGTGTTGATGTCGGCTTGGATGGCCGCAGGCAGCATGTCGAACATCGTCGCCAACACCCGGTCGGCGTCAGGATAGCGCAAGAGCCGCAAGGTCGTCTCGCGCTCGCCGGTCAGCGCGGCGAGCAAGGCCAACGAGGACGAGAACTCGCCTTGTTGCCAGCGCAAAGTGTGGTCGAACAAAACCGGCTTGAGATGAATGACGTCGACCGTCTTCCCCAAATGCTCGAACGGGATCAGGAGCTCGACCGAGCGTCCGCCCTTGCGATCGTGAATGGTCGCCATTCGCGCTAATCAGCTTTCGACGACGGGTCGAGCGGCTCCTCGGGCGGCGCGGGCTTGGGCTTGTCGTCAGGCTCCGGGGGTCGCCGATTGTAAAGCCAGCCCATGATCAGCGTGAACGCGCTGATCAGGGTGCCGATCAGAAGTCCGCCGACCTCGAACTCGGGCACCGGATTGGCGAGCGAATACAAGACCGCGGCGATCAGCGCCATCACCACCAGCAAGGCGAAAAAGACCCCCGGACTATGCCATTGCCAGGTCATCAGGGCCGCCGCGATCGTGATCGTGAGGACGCCCCCGGCAACCCACAGGCCTGGATAGTCGACGGTCATCACCCGCCTCTGGTTTTCCAGCGCGCGTAGGCCTGAGCCATCTTCTTGTCGTAGGCGTTCTGAGCGTAGCCAGGCCCGTTGTAGCCGCGTGCGAACGTCGCCCAGGATTTGGTTCTCAACGCGCCGTCGAGCTTGTTGGCCTTGATGAAGTTGACGAAGGCGTCGAGATGCGCCGCCGCGCCGCCAGTCCACATCGCGTCGACAAACGCCTGCGACGTCTCAAAGCCGCAAATCTTGTGGTTCTGCCCGAGGATTTGAAACGTGCCCCATGAGCACGCCTTGTTGGCGGCGTCCGGGTCGAGCGCCCGCGCGTCCTCGTAGCGGTTGTGTTGGGCCCCGCCGGTCGCGCCATAGAGCGATCGATTCCATCTCGGCGAACTCAGAGCGACGCCGCGCCGATCCTTGGCGCCCGCGTGCTTGCCCTTCGTCTCGGCATGAAAGACATGGGCCTCGTAGAGAATCGCCGGCCGGCCGTCGGGCAGGAAGCCGGCCCCGGCCGCCTCCACTTCGGCGACCGCGCGGATCGCGGCGACCTCCACATTCAACGCCTTCGCCGCACGGGCGAAGTCTGCATCGGTCAGCGTTGTGCTCATGGCAGCGCCTCAGCGAATGAGGGCCGCCCCCTAATCAGGCGGTTCTTATCTCATTGATCGCAGCAGGGCGACAGGGGCGGCCAAGGGCCGCTTTCGGGCGGGGCGGGGTAGAGTTGAACGTCGGGAGCGACGGAGGCGCGCCAGCGCGCGGCTGCGGCCTCGAGGAGCGGGATTAAGAGCGCCGCGTCGACCGCGTCGGCCAGGTCGGGCGGGTCGCCCCGAGGCGGGTTCCTTCCCTGTTGCAACCGACTACAACTTTCCAGAAGGGGGTCTTTTGAACTTCAAGGAAATCTGGAGAAAAGTGTGACAATTTTGTAGACAACGAAGCGCGCAAACGCGCGTCGTGGCAAGATTTAAGCGATTGAGATAATTCGGGAATTTTGCGGGAGGGCGGAAAAGACGCGAACGTCTTAGCAAACCGCCGCCTTCAGCCTCTCGGCCACGTCTCCGGCTGCGCAGGGCGCGGCCGAGATATGCCCGACGGCCCCGCCCATTGCAAGCGCTCTCCCTCCTCGCTTCGAAATCTATCGGGCGCGCTGACCGAACAGGATCTTGCGCGCCTCCTCGTCCTTGGAGAGGTCGCGCTGCTGGCGGCCGGGGATGTCGAGCGCGAGCCCGCGCTGAACCGCCGGTCGCGCGAGCAATGCATCGAGCCAGCGCGCAAGATGCGGGAAGTCCGTGATCTCCTGTCCGTAGCGCTTCCAGCCCCTGGTCCAGCCGACGCAGGCGATATCGGCGATCGAATAGGGGCCGGCCAGATACTCGTGATCCGCAAGTCGGCGGTTCATCACGCCGAAGAGCCGGTTCACCTCGTCGGTGTAGCGATCAATCGCGTAGGGGATCCTCTCGCTCGCGTAGATGCGGAAATGATTCGCCTGGCCCGCCATCGGCCCGAGACCGCCCATCTGCCAAAACAGCCACTCGCTGACCGCCACTCGCTCCCGCAGCGTCTCGCCGCCGAAGCGGCCCATCTTCTTGGCGAGGTATTGCAGGATCGCGCCCGACTCGAACACCGAAAGCGGCTCGCCGTCGGGCCCGTCCGGATCGACGATCGCCGGCATCCGGTTGTTGGGCGAAATGGAGAGAAAGGATGGCTCAAACTGCTGGCCCGCGCTGATATCGACGCCGTGCACCGTATAAGGCAGGCCACACTCTTCCAGCATGATGGAGATCTTCCATCCGTTGGGAGTCGGCCAATAATAAAGGTCGATGGGCTTTGCGGATTGAGCCATGCGCCGGTCGCTTTGCCACGCGGCGCCGCCATTTGACCGACAGGCGATCCTCAACGACGGCGCCAAGACGCGCCGGAGACTGCGCCGATCACGGCGCAATGGCAAGCTGATCTCACGCAAACGCGTATTCGCGCTCGCGCACCAACGCCCGCCCTTGCGCGGCTAACCTCCGTGCGTGGCCCCTTGCTTCTGTGCCCCTTCGATGGAAGCGCAACAGCTAGGGCGGCAACGGCCGATCAGGCTCGGTTCGTCCGCCGGAGCCGAGCCTGATCAACCGGTGCGCTAGCGCGCGCAAGACAGTCACATCTGCGGTGGCATCTCGGACGACGGAGGAGCCGCGGCGGCTTTCTTGCGCTTGACGGGAGCGCGCTTTTTCGCGGCAGTCTTCTTCTTTGCAGCCGTCTTTCTTCCGGTGGACTTCTTCGCAGCGCCCTTCTTTACCGCGCCTTTGCGCACGGCCTTCTTGGCGACGACCTTACGCGCGCTCTTCTTCGCAGCGACCTTTTTAGCGGGCTTTTTCTTGGCGGCGGATTTCTTCGCCGTCTTTTTTGCAGCAGCTTTCGCCATGTGTTGCGTCCCTCATCATTCGCCTGCCTTGCGCACGAATTCTTCGCGCTATGCAGGAGCGCGGACGAAGGTACATTCGTTTTGATTCCGCGCAAGAGTTCGAGCTCCGCGAAACGCCTGCACAGCAAGATGACTATCGAATTATCGCGCGCGTAACGCCATCACCGCGTCGGTCTCCGCCCAGGCAAGCGAACAACGCGGGCGCACATCGATGTCGTCGTCCGTTCCCGTCGCTGACGCATCCGCGCGTTGCTTCGTCGGGGTTGTAGCTTCTTTGAGTCGCCTTGATTTCCAGGCTTCTCCGAGGATCGACGCGTGCTGCAAGGAAGCAGGTCCGCATGCGCCGGCGCCGTCGCGTGACCAGCGAATCTCCGTTGATCGCTCGAGTTTGCGAACCCACAGGCGTGTCAAATCGAAACGGCGCGCGCGCGGTTCGCAATCGAATTTTTCTTGGGATAAGTGGTCGCATTTTCGTTGCGACAGCGCGAATCTGCAACGCCTTTCTCGCATGAGACGTTGCGAATCACCCGATTCGCAAACAGCGAATCACTGAGTCCTCAGATGCCGAGCGTTCGCTTCAGCGCGTCGCTGACGGCCTGGGGATTGGCCTTGCCTGCCGTAGACTTCATCACCTGACCGACGAACCAGCCCAACATGCCGGGCTTCGATTTCGCCTGTTCGGCTTTGTCCGGATTGGCGGCGATAACGGCATTGACCGCGTGATCGATCACGCCGGCGTCGGTGACTTGGCGAAGTCCGCGCGCCTCGACCAGCGTGCGCGGTTCTGCCCCGCGGTGGTCGCCCAACAGCATGACAAGAAGGTCTTTGGCGATCTTGCCCGAGATCACCCCCTCGGCGATGAGATCGACGAGAGTCGCCAGCGACGCGGCGCTCAAGCCCGCTTCCGCGACAGGGACGCTCTGGGCGTTCGCATGCGCCGAGAGATCGCCCATCAGCCAGTTGGCGACCGCCTTCGCGTCGCGCTTCATGCCGGCGTGATTGACCGCACTTTCAAAAAAGTCGGCCGTCTCGCGTTCGGCGACAAGGACAGAGGCGTCATAGGGGGAGAGGCCGTAGTCAGCCATGAAGCGCGTCTTCTTGGCGTCGGGCAACTCGGGCAAAAAGGCGGCGAGCGTGTCGACGTACTCCGGATCGAGCTCGAGCGGAAGCAGATCGGGATCGGGAAAATACCGGTAGTCGTGCGCCTCCTCCTTGGAGCGCATCGAGCGCGTTTCGCCGCGCGCCGGATCGAACAGCCGCGTCTCCTGATCGATTGTTCCGCCGTCTTCGATGATTGCGATCTGCCGGCGCGCCTCGGTCTCGATCGCCTGGCCGATGAAACGAATCGAATTGACGTTCTTGATTTCGCACCGCGTGCCGAGCGCCGCTCCCGGGCGGCGGACCGAAACGTTGACGTCGGCGCGGAGGTTGCCCTTCTCCATGTCGCCGTCGCAGGAGCCGATGTAGCGCATCATCGTGCGCAGCTTACTGACGTAAGCCTTGGCCTCGTCAGCCGACCGCATGTCCGGCTTCGAGACGATTTCCATCAGCGCGACGCCGGAACGGTTGAGATCGACCAAGCTCATGGTCGGAGACTGGTCGTGCAGCGACTTTCCGGCGTCCTGCTCGAGATGCAGCCTCTCGATGCCGACCGTGATGGAATGCTCGGGCGTCAGGTCGACCTGAATCTCGCCCTCGCCCACGATCGGGCTCTTGTACTGCGAGATCTGATAGCCCTGCGGCAGATCAGGGTAGAAGTAGTTCTTGCGGTCAAACACAGAGCGACGATTGATCTTGGCCTTAAGTCCGAGGCCAGTTCGAATCGCCTGCGCCACGCATTCCCGGTTGATGACCGGGAGCATCCCCGGCATCGCTGCGTCAACCAGCGAGACGTGCGAGTTGGGCTCCCCGCCGAAGGCCGTCGAGGCCCCCGAAAACAGCTTCGCTCGCGAAGTCACCTGAGCGTGGACCTCAAGACCGACGATCACCTCCCAGTCGCCCGTCGCGCCCTTTACGAGTTTTGCCTTGGCCGGATATGTCGTCATGTCGATGAGCTCGGTTTTCGAAAAGATGGCGCTCAGGCCCACCACGGCTCGGGCAAGGGCGTGCGTCCGGCGGATCGCTCAAGCGCCTCGCCGAGCGTGAACAGCGTCTCCTCGTCGAACGGGCGCCCGATCAGCTGCAGTCCCAGCGGCAGGCCTTCGCTCGAAAGTCCCGCAGGCGCGACGAGGGCAGGGAGACCAGCCATATTGACCGTCACCGTGAAGACGTCATTCAGATACATCTCGACTGGATCCTCGGACCCTTTCTCGCCGATGCCGAAGGCGGCCGAGGGCGTGGCAGGAGTAAGAATTGCATCGACGCCCTCCGAAAAGACGCGTTCGAAGTCGCGTTTGATGAGGGTGCGGATCTTTTGCGCGCGCACATAGTAGGCGTCGTAGTAGCCGGCGGAAAGCACATAGGCGCCGATCAGCAAACGTCGCCGGACCTCGGCGCCGAAGCCTCTGGCGCGGGTCTTCTCGTAGAGGTCCAAAATGTCGGCCGCGGGCTCGCGCAAGCCGTAACGGACGCCGTCATAGCGCGCCAGATTGCTCGAAGCCTCCGCAGGAGCAACAATATAATAAGCAGGCAGCGCGTGTCGCGTGTTGGGCAGGCTCACGTCCATCACCTTCGCACCGGCGGCGCGCAGCCACTCGGCGCCGCGTGCCCACAGCGCCTCGATTTCGGGATTCATGCCGTCCAGGCGATATTCCTTCGGCACCCCGATCGTCAGGCCTCGAACCGATCTGCCGACAGCGTCTTCGTAATCCGGAACGGCGGCTGGCGAGCAGGTGGAGTTCTTCGAGTCCGGACCCGCCATCGAGCGCAGCATGATCGCCGCATCGCGCACGGTGCGAGCGAGCGGTCCCGCCTGATCGAGCGACGACGCGAAGGCCACCATCCCCCAGCGCGAGCAACGTCCGTAGGTCGGTTTGATCCCGACGACGCCTGTAAAGGCAGCCGGCTGACGAATAGAGCCGCCGGTATCGCTGGCGGTCGCCGCCAGGCAGAGTCTCGCGGCCACGGCGGCGGAAGAGCCGCCAGAGGAACCGCCCGGCGTCAGCAGACCTCGCTTGCCGTTCGCCAGCGCGGCGCGCGCCTGGTCGCGGCCCCAGTTCGGCGGCAGCCACGGCGACGCCACAGGCCCGTAGTAGGACGTCTCGTTCGACGAGCCCATAGCGAACTCGTCCATGTTCAGTTTGCCGAGCATCACCGCGCCATCGCGCCACAGATTGGCGGTGACGGTAGACTTGTAGGTCGGCTTGAAACCGTCGAGAATGTGGCTGCACGCCTGTGTGTGCACGCCCTTTGTAGCGTAGAGATCCTTGACCCCTATCGGCAGCCCCTCAAGGGGCCCACCTTGGCCCTTGGCGAGGCGCGCGTCGCTCGCTTCGGCCATCTGCAGCGCTCTGTCCGGCGTCGTCACTATATAAGCGTTGAGCGCCTTGGCCCGCTCGATCGCTTCAAGGTGGGCCGTGGTGATCTCGACGCTTGAAATCGCTCGGGACGTGAGCTGATCGCGCGCCTCGGCGAGCGTCAGGGATGTCAGGTCGGTCACGTGTGTTCCTTGGAGAATTGGAGCGCCGGCAAGTCGTTCACTCGATGACTTTCGGCACGAGAAAGTAGCCGTCTTCAGTCATCGGCGCGTTGGCCAGCACTTCATCCGCAATCCCGCCGTCGGTGACGACGTCGTCTCGCATCGGCAGGCCCATCGGAATCACTGATGTCATTGGCTCGACGCCCTCGACATCGACCCGCTCCAAAGCCTCGACGAACTTCAGAATTGCGTTGATTTCATCCTGAAGATGCGGGATCTCCACTTCGTTCACCCCGATACGCGCCAAATGCGCGATGCGGCGAACGGCGTTGAGATCGACGGACATCGAACACTCCTTCAAGCCCGACAAAAGGGGCGCGGCCCCTATACATCGCTGACATTTTCCGCGCAAACACCTTGCGCGAGCGCGTCAGCACGCGGCGTTCGACTTGCTTGGCGCCCCGTGCTAGCCGCTGCGCATGAACCATCCGCTCGATCTCGCAGATCTGGCTTTGCGCCTTCCCGCAAAGGCCCGCCTGATTGGCCTCGACCTCGGAACCAAAACGATCGGACTGGCGATTTCCGACGTCGAGCGCCGCCTAGCGTCGCCACTGAGAACACTGACGCGCGGCGCGTTCCAAAAGGACGCCGACGCGCTGGGGTCAATTTTCGCGGAATTCGACATCGCCGGCGTGATTCTGGGCTTGCCGCTTGATTTGGAAGGCCGGGACGGCCCACGCGCGCAATCAACGCGCGCCTTCGCCCGGAACCTTTCGATGCGCACTGATCTTCCCATTGTGTATTGGGATGAACGCTTTTCGACCGCCGCCGTCACGCGATCCCTGATCGCCAACGACGTATCGCGCGCCCGCCGAGCGGCGGTCGTCGACAAGATGGCGGCCGCCTACATTCTGCAGGGCGCGCTGGACCGGCTTGGCCGCCTGGCGCCAAACAGGGGTGACGTACCGTAACTCTTCCGTTAGGTAACCTTTCGTAACTCTTTCATGATGTTATTGCGGTCGACTCATGTTTCTGAGATGAAGGTTCGACGCGTGTTGACATCGCTGATGCCCGGATCGAGTTTGCAAACGCGCTCAAAGCTCTCGCTTGAGCGGCGGGATTGACCCTAGATCAATCTCGTTTCTGTCCTATGGATTGTGATGTCGTATGGCCGGCGAAACTGGGTTCCCGAGACGAAAGCGCGCAGGCCGCGGGCGGGACGCCGGCGAACCTCAACCCGCGGGACCGAAGCGTGCGGAGATTCCGTCTCGCGTCGCGCCAAGAGAGGCGTTCGACGTCGCCCGGTACGTGACCGACATGTCCGCTCAGTTGGAGGCGATGGCGATTTCGGCCCGTCTCGATCTCCTGGCTTATTTCCTCGGGATGGCCAAGGCGGAGGGCGACTTGTTCCTGCGGACGCATGCCGGGTCGGATGGCGCGGCCGACGAATCCGCGGAGCCCCTGGCAGACGATCCAGTCTCCGATGACGACCACGGTCACGACTGACGCTGTTTGCGAGTCCGCTTATCTCGTCTCATGCGGGCCGGAGCGCGACCCGATCGCCACCGGAGAACTCAATCCGTCCGGCCAGTTCGAGCTCCATCACGGCGACGCGCACCTCGCGCGTCGAGGCTTCCGCCGCCCGGGCAAGTTCATCAAGCGAGATCGGCGAAGGACCAAGCAGCGCGACGATCCGGTCCCGCGCGCCGCCTCCCTCGTCGGAAGGCCGACAGGCGCCGACTGGGTTGTCGAATTCCTCCCCCGGACGGCTGCGGGGCGTAGCCCCCGGATCGACGCCGAAAAGCGACTGTTCGCCCCACAGCGGCTCATTGTCGCCGCCGCCCTCCTCTAAAGACGCGAAGACGTCGCTCGAGAGCGTCGGCTCGAGCGACGCGAGCACATCGTCCACGGACGTACAGATCGTTGCGCCCTGCTTCAATAGATCGTTCGTCCCCTCGGCGCGAGGATCGAGGGGCGAGCCGGGCGCCGCGAACACCTGACGGTTCTGCTCGAGGGCGAATTTTGCGGTGATGAGCGACCCCGAGCCGCGGGCCGCCTCGACGACTACCGTCCCCAAGGCGAGCCCGGAGACGATACGGTTGCGTCGGGGAAAATCCCGACCGCGCGGCTCCCACTCGATGGGCATTTCCGAGACGACCGCGCCGAATTCGACCATTCGCTTGATCAGCGGCACGGCTTCGCTGGGATAAGGCTTCGCATGTCCCCCGGCGAGCACGCCGAGCGCGCCGGTCTCGAGACTTGCGGCATGCACCCGCTGATCGATGCCCCGGGCGAGCCCCGAGACGACGACGTAGCCCGCCCGCCCGAGCCCGCGCGCGAGCCGGTCGGCGAAAGTCAGCCCCGCGGCTGAAGCGTTGCGTGATCCGACGATCGCCACCGCTGGCTGCTGCAGCGTCTCCTCCCGGCCAGCTAGAGCGAGGACCGGCGGCGCCGAATCGATCTGGCGCAGGATCGGCGGATAGTCCGGTTCGCAGAGCGCGACAAACTGCACGCCGAGCTTCCGCGCCGCTTCGAGCTCGCGCTCGATCTCCTCGACCGAGGCCACCCGGATCGGGCGCGCCGCCCCGCCGCGGCGGGCGAGTTCGGGCAGGGCCTCGAGGGCGGCACGAGCGCTCCCGCAATTGTTGAGAAGGGCGCGGAAGGTGCGCGGCCCGACATTTTCCGAGCGGATGAGGCGCAGCCAGTCGAAGCGCTGTTCGTCGGAGAGTTTTTGGGCTTTCGGCTTCTTCGCCATCGGCTAGCCCTGCCCGATCTTGGGCTCTGAGCCATTGAGAAGCCGACCGATGTTGGAGCTGTGCTTGAACCAGACGAGGGCGGCGAGCGCCCAGAAGACGAGCGCTGCCTCTTCGAGCCCGATCGCGAGCGCGACCGCGGGCGAAACGGCCGTCGCCGCGAGCGCGGCGGCGGAGGAATATCGCGTGACGGCGGCGATCGCGAGCCAGACGAGCGCGAAGACGAGCGCCGCCGGCCAGGCGATGCCGATGAGGCCGCCGAAAAATGTCGCGACGCCTTTGCCGCCCCGAAAGCGGAGCCAGACGGGATAGAGGTGGCCGAGGATCGCGCCGGCCGCGGCGGCGAGCGCTGATTCGGGACCGAAGGCCCAGGCCGCGAGGACCACGGCGAGCGTCGCTTTCAGCGCGTCGAGCGCGAGCGTCGCCGCGGCGAGGCCCTTCCGTCCGGTGCGGAGCACATTGGTTGCGCCGATGTTGCCCGAGCCGATGGCCCTCAGATCGCCGGCGCCTGCAAGCCGCGTCAGCACGACGCCGAACGGGATCGAGCCCAGGAGATAGCCGAGCACGAGGCCCAAGGCCGCGCCGTAGGAAATCCCGACCATCCGCTCAAAGCTCCGGCGACGGCGTCTCGTTTGGTTTGAAGACTATTCGTGGGCGACCTGCCCGGCAACCAGCGTCAGCTTCACCCGGCCCTCGAGGCGGGCCGCGTCGAAGGGCGTGTTGCGGCAGCGCGAATGGAGTTCGGCCGGATCGAGCACATAGGGTTCGTCGGGGTCGAAGCGGATCACGTCGGCGGGCGCGCCGACCGCGAGCCGGCCGACCGGAAGCTTGAGGATTTCCGCGGGACGCAGCGTCATCGCGCGGATGAGCCGCGGCAGGCTGACATGGCCTCCCGAAACCAGGCGCAGGCTCGCCGACAGCATCGTCTCGACGCCGATCGCCCCGGCCGCAGCCTCGGCGAAGGGGAGCCGCTTGGTCTCCACGTCCTGCGGATCGTGGTCGGATGAGATGACGTCGATGGCCCCTGCGCTCAGGGCCTCGACCAGCGCCATGCGCTCGTCTTCCGAGCGCAGCGGCGGCGTGAGCTTGAGGAAGGTCCGGTAATCGCCGACGTCGAGTTCGTTGAGGGTGAGGCTGTTGATCGAGACGCCGCAGCTCACGCTCAAGCCCTCGTCCCGCGCCCGCGCCATCGCCGCGAGCGAAAGCCGGTTCGAGACGAGCGCGGCGTGGTAGCGGGCGCCGGTGAGGCCGACAAGCCTCAGGTCCCGTTCGAGCGCAATCGTCTCGGCCTCGCGCGGAATGCCCGGCAGACCGAGCCAACTCGCGCGCAGGCCCTCGGCCATCACGCCTTCGCCTCTCAGCGACCGGTCCTCGCAGACCGGCGCGATGAGCGCGCCGCGGTCGCGCGCGTAGGTCATGGCGCGGCGCATGGTCAGCGCGTCGGCGACCGAAAGCGGCCCGTCGCTGAAAGCGACGGCTCCGGCCTCCGCGAGGAGCCCGATCTCCGCGATCTCGTGGCCCATGAGGCCCTTGGTCAGCGCGGCAGAGGGGAAGATGCGAACCTTCGCGTCATCGCGCGCGCGGCGCAGGATGAAGTCGACCACGGCGGGGTCGTCGACGGGCGGATTGGTGTCCGGGCGCATGACGAGGCTGGTGACGCCGCCCGCCGCGGCTGCGGCGCTGGCGCTCGCGATCGTCTCGCGATGCTCGGCGCCCGGCTCGCCGACGAAGCAGCGCATGTCGATAAGGCCCGGCGCGACGACGTCGCCGGCGCAGTCGACGATGCGGGCCTCGGCGGGAAGTGAATTGCGCGTGACGGCGGCGCCAACCCCGGCGATGAGCCCGTCGATCGCGATGACCCCGCCCCGCGTCTCGGTCTCGCGCTCCGGATCGACCAGCCGGGCGTTGAGGAGAGCGATGGGCTGAACCGAGGACACGGGACCTGCGCTTAGAGAGCGGCGCCGGCGATTGCAAGCGATCCTCCCTCTCCTGTTTCGGGGTGAGGGCCGGGGTGACGCTACGCCCCCGCGCGAATCCGTCGACGCCAAAGCCTTTTCAGAGGCTTAGCTGTCTTTTTCTGCAGCTTTCGCGACTGCCGCGCTGAGGTGTATCACGTATCTATAAGGTGATTTCGTCATCCCGCTGGATTGGAAAAATTGCATATTTTGCAATATGCTATGACGGATTATCAATAAAACACTTGAGGCTCATGTTGGGGCTGGCGGCGCAGTCGCTGCGCTGCGGCGGAGGGCACAAAGACCCAACCATGCGTCCGGCCGTCCAGCAAGAAAATGTCGATTTTTCGGAACCACCCGGCCTCATCCGCGCTTCGGGTTCGCCTCCGTTCGCGAGCGCTGGGGTGAGGGCGAGCGCCTTCGGAGCCCACATCGCGCCAAGGCGAAAACATTATCAAGATTAGATGCGTTGATACAGTCCAAACGCGGTAATTCTATTTCGTTTTTAGCGGCGCACCATCCGTCGGTTGCGTGTCGCTCTGAGGCGGCCGCGGTCTCGACAGCAACAACCGCAGCAGTCGTGTACCAGAATTGATGGCCCTTGCGACCTCGTCATCACCGGCATCGTGTCCATGCACGATCCGATTTCGAACCTGATTGAACAGGTTCAGCGCTTCGGCGTCCTCGTACGTAAGCTGCTCCGCCTGCACCAGTTGGCGAACCATAGTATTGAGTGTGACCGGTCTGCGCGAGACATCCAAGCCAATAGCCGTAGCGAGATCGCGGGCCGCACGCTCCATCTTTGCTGAAAGCAGCATGAGACCGATGCGCGGTGAACGGCTCGCTTCGCGCAGCACTTCCTCGATTTCGTCCTGTGCCGCTTCCGCCCTGAGAATCCCCGTGGCCTCCAGGCGCACGCCTGCTCCGATTACTGAGCTAGTCCCTTCAGCCAAGCCTGTCGCAGAGACGACCGTGGATACGGTTGCTTCCGCAGCCTCGGTCTTCGCCTGCAACTCGTCCAGTTCAAACTCTTGCCCGAGAAGCTTTCCCTTCCTGATCCTCGACAGGACGGCTCGAATCTCTGGTCTGAACCACCCTACGAGTGTGAGTACAGCGACCGGCCACATCAAAGCTGCGAATGCTGAGATCAGGTCCGCCAATTCCTTGGCGGTCGATACCAGACGAATCGCCAGCACAGCGATTATGAGGACGACGAGCGGCCAGACCACAGCAAGGATCAAGCTATTCCAGCGCTGTGGCGTCCCGAGCCTACTGAGGCGAGATCGAAGGGCTTCCCACTGCTCTAACATTGGCCCAACCTCGCCGCTCGTCCGACTCGCTCCATCTTCTGGGAGACCATCGAACAATATCAAACAACGCCAGCAGGGGTTAGTCGCTTTTGGAAATTCTCATTCGTTTACAGTAGCCAGTTAGTCGCATTTTTTGCCGCTAAGCAATTGATATATCTATCATAATATTAGCCCACGAATTTGGGGGTCGGGAGTTCGAATCTCTCCGGGCGGCCAGTTATTCGGGCACGCCGCGCGAAGATCGCGGGAAGAAGGGGTAGGGCCCGTGTGCGCGTCGCGGCCAGCGCCTGATGGGAGCGCCGGCCTCTCGCCGGCAACTCCTGAGTGGGAGAAGTTTTCCTGTGCGAAGCTTGTCGAGCGACTTGGTTCAGCTATTCCCTGGCGTTACCAGTCGGCGAGTGGAATCGCACTCGGCGATGTTTGGGGGCAATCATGCTCGACAAGCCGGAGAAAACCCGCCAGCTCATTGCGACACTCAAGGCTGCGCTGCCGATCGAAGTTGAATTGACGCCAGAGGTGAGCCGGTCGCGCGGGCGAGCGGGGCCCCGGACGGGTTGCCCGGTCGATAAGCGGCGATCGTCTAAGCTTCGGCGGCATCGGACTTATGCGGATGGCGTCGATCGCCGCGTTTGTTGCTATGCCGCACGTAATTGATCGACGCTTCCGGATGCTGGCATTTCACCCTGAGCGCGGCGATCAAGGCGTCCTCCGCCGATATGGTGACGCTTCGCCGCACGCCGGCGATGTTCATGCCCACCGTGAATTCGAGCATCATTCCCGGAACTCCTTGAGAGGCTCCCTGACCGACTGTAGCCGCGCTCGCTGAGCGCGGCCGACGCGGTCAGCGACCGCGTCTACAAGCGCGCCCGGCGGACCGACTGTAGCCGCGCTCCATAGCCCGTCGAAAGACGGGCGTCCTTTCGGACGCCCTATGGAGCGCGGCCGACGCGGTCAGCGACCGCGTCTACAAACGCGCCCGGCGGACCGACTGTAGCCGCGCTCCAAAGCCCGTCGAAAGACGGGCGTCCTTTCGGACGCCCTATGGAGCGCGGCCGACGCGGTCAGCGACCGCGTCTACAAGCGCGCCCGGCGGCTGAGGCGGAGGGACGGGCCCAGGGGCGAACGCAAACCGTTGTCGAAGCCGGATCAGAGAAACCATATAGACCCCGGCCAGCCGTCCTCACCATAGCCGCGAACTTGCGAAACGGAAGCGACTTGACCGACGATGCTGAGCGGAATTCGTCCGTCGGTTGAAATCCTTGTTGTGGTCTACCGCTGGCGCGAACGCGATGGACGCAGCGCGTGGGACCTCTTATCGTCCCGCTATGCCCGTGAAGAGCCCGCTTTACGACCGCGATTTTTTCGCCTGGAGCCGCGAACAGGCCGACCTCCTGCGCGCCGGGAAGCTCGCTGAGGCCGACATCGAGCATATTGCGGAGGAAATCGACAGCATGGGGCGGACGGAAAAGCGCGAGCTCATCAGCCGGTTGGACGTCCTCCTGCTGCATCTGCTCAAATGGCGTTATCAACCGGGCAAGCGCGGGCCAAGCTGGGAAGCGAGCGTCTCGAACCAACGCGACGACATCGCCGATCATCTCGACGACAACCCGAGCCTGAAGCCTCTGCTGCCGCAGGCGTTGGCTTCCGCGTATCGGAAAGCCTGCCGAGAAGCGGTCGCGGAGACCGGGCTTGCTGCATCGACGTTTCCCGAGACGTGCCCGTGGACGGTGGAGCAGGTGTTGGACAGCGGGTTCTGGCCGGTGTGATTCTTCCCTCTCCGTGCTGTTCATATTGAGGACATTGATCGAGCGAACAGCGAACAGCGTCTCTTGTTGACGGTCGGCGCCCTACCCCTTCTTCCCCGCGAGCTTCGCGATCTCCCGCATGATCCCGAGCGTCCCGTCCAGCCGGTCGGCGAGCTTTTCGAAATCGTCGGCAACGACGATGCGCATGTCGGGGCGGACGCGGGCAAGCGAGCCTTGCGAGGCGACGCACTTCACCAGCGCGATCGGGTTGGGGGAAGCCATTGCCGGGGAGGCAACCGTCGCGCCCTTGGAGCGATCAAACCACTGTGCTTTTCCTCAGCGCGGCGTTGATCCGCGTCTGCCAGCCGGCGCCGGTCGCCTTGAAGCGCTCGACCACATCGCGGTCGAGCCGCAACGTCACCGACACTTTGCGGTCCGGCTTCGGCGGCCGCCCCTGCCGACGGATGACGCCCGCAACTGGCGCGGAAAGATCCGGCGCCGCGTCGGGATCGGCGGCGATCGCGCGGGCGATTTCCTCGTCTTCACGAGCGGTCGGACGAATGAGTTTCATTCTCATAGAACTCGACCTCACGACTGTTGGCCTTGCGGGCTGAAATGATGCGGCGTTCACCGCCACGCTCGACGAACACGACGACATGCAAACGCACCCCGATCGGCGCCATTGCGATCAGCCGCGTCTCGCCGTAGTCCTTGCGACGATCCTCGAAAATCAACGCCTCGCGCCAGTCCAGGCCCTCGAGATCGCGAAAGTCGACGCCGTGTTTGGCGAGGTTCCCGAGCCGCTTGTTCTCGTCCCAGGTCGTCACTACTTTTTGTAGTTACGTAAATCTCGTTTGTCAAGCAATCGCTACCCCTTCCTCCCCGCGAGCTTGGCGATCTCGCGCATGATCCTGAGCGTCCCCTCCAGCCGGTCGGCGAGCTTTTCGAAATCGTCGGCGACGACGATGCGCATGTCGGGGCGGACGCGGGCGAGAGAGCCTTGCGAGGCGACCCACTTCACCAGCGCGGTCGGATTGGCGAAGGAATTGTTGCGGAAGGCGAGGGTTGCGCCCTTCGGGCCGACGTCGAGCTTCTCGACGTTCGATCTGCGGCAGAGCGCCTTGATGAGAACGAGCTTCATCAGGAGACCGACCTCGGGCGGCGGCGGGCCGAAGCGGTCGACGATCTCGGCCCCCATTCCGTCGATCTCGCCCTCGTCCTCGAGCGCCGAGAGGCGGCGGTAGAGGGCGAGCCGCGTCGGCAAATCGGGGATATACGTTTCGGGGATCGTCACCGGCGCGCCGAGCTGGATGGTCGGCGACCACATGTCCTCGGCCGGCGTGTCCTCGCCCGACTTGATGCGCTCGACCGCCTCGCGCACCATCTGCTGATAGAGTTCGTAGCCGACCTCTTTGATGTGGCCGGACTGTTCTTCGCCGAGCAGATTGCCGGCGCCGCGGAGATCGAGGTCGTGGCTCGCAAGCTGGAAGCCGGCCCCGAGCGTATCGAGCGATTGCAATACCTGCAGCCGCTTCTCCGCCTGCGGCGTGATCTTCGCCTTCATGGGCGTGGTGAAGATGGCGTAGGCGCGCAATTTCGCCCGGCCCACGCGGCCGCGCAGCTGATAGAGCTGCGCGAGGCCGAAGATGTCGGCGCGATGCACGATCAGCGTGTTGGCGCGCGGAATGTCGAGGCCGGATTCGACGATCGCGGTCGAAAGCAGGATATCGTACTTGCCGTCGTAGAAGGCGCCGATCTTGTCCTCGAGCTCGCGGGCCGCCATCTGCCCGTGCGCCGTGACGAACTTGCACTCGGGCGCGTTCTGGCGAAGGAAAGCCGCGGCCTCGTCGAGGTCCTCGATACGCGGGCAGACATAGAAGGACTGGCCGCCGCGATAACGCTCGCGGAGCAGCGCCTCGCGCACAATCAGCGCATCGAAGGGCGAAACGAAAGTTCGCACCGCAAGGCGATCGACCGGCGGCGTTGCGATGATCGAGAGATCGCGGACGCCCGTCATCGCAAGCTGCAGCGTGCGGGGAATGGGCGTGGCGGAGAGCGTCAGCATGTGCACTTCCGTGCGCAGCTCCTTCAGCCGCTCCTTGTGGCCGACGCCGAAATGCTGCTCCTCATCGACGACGACGAGGCCGAGGTCCTTGAAGCCGACGCTCTTGCCGAGCACAGCGTGCGTGCCGACGACGATGTCAACACTGCCTGCGGCAAGCCCCTGCTTCGTCTCGCGGCTCTCGGCCGCGCCGACCATGCGCGACAATTGCCCGATGCGCACCGGCAAGCCGGAAAAACGCTCGCGGAAAACCTTGGTGTGCTGGCGCGCGAGCAGCGTCGTCGGCACGACGATCGCAGTCTGCTTGCCGTTGATGGCGGCGGCGAAGGCGGCGCGGAGCGCGACCTCCGTCTTGCCGAAGCCGACGTCGCCGCAGATGAGCCGGTCCATCGGCCGGCCGGCGGCGAGGTCGTCGAGCGTCGCCTCGATCGCGTTCGCCTGGTCTTGCGTCTCGTCATAGGGAAAGCGAGCGCAGAATTCGTCGTAGAGCCCTTCCGGTACTGTGAGGCGTGGGGCGGCGTGGGTCATGCGCTGGGCGGCGACGCGGATCAGTTCGCCCGCCATTTCGCGCACGCGCTTCTTCAGGCGCGCTTTCCGCGACTGCCAGCCCGCGCCGCCGAGCCTGTCGAGCTCACCCGTCTCCGAGCCGTAGCGCGAAAGGAGCTCGAGGTTCTCGACCGGCAGGAAGAGCCGGTCGCCGCCGGCGTAGTGGATCTCGAGGCAATCGTGCGGCGCGCCCGCCGCCTCGATCGTCTTCAAGCCGACGAAGCGCCCGACGCCGTGGTCGATGTGGACGACAAGATCGCCGGCGGTTAGCGCGCTCGCTTCCGCCAGCACATCCTGCGCCCGGCGCCTGCGCCTCGACTGTCGGACCAGCCGGTCGCCGAGAATGTCCTGCTCGCCGACAATGGCGAAGTCCGGGGCCTCGAACCCCTGTTCGAGCGCGATCACCGCGAGCGGCAGCGCGCCGGAGCGGGCGGTCTTGGCCTGATGGTAGGACGAGACGAGCTCGAGCGATTTCAGCCCATGTTCGGCGAGCACGTGGCTCAGCCGCTCACGCGAGCCGTCGCTCCAGCCGGCGACAATCACGTTGAGCCCACGGTCGCGCAGCGCCCGGATATGGGCGACCGCGGCGTCGAACACATTGGCGTTCTCGTTCTGCCGCTCGGGCGCGAAATTGCGCCCGACCCGCCCGCCGCAATCGATGATATTGGCCGCGCCGGGCTGGGCCTCGAAGGGCGTGAGCCGCGCGAGCGGCGCGCCGCCGAGCCGCTCCTTCCACTCGTCCTCGGTGAGGTAAAGGCGCGCGAGGGGAAGCGGCTTGTAATCAGCCTTTGCCGGGTCCTGCGCATAGGCCGCGCGGCGGGCGGCATAGCTGTCGGCGATCTGGGCGATGCGCTGGCTCGCCGCCTCCTCGGCCCGCGCGTCGAGCACGAAGGGCGCGTCGCCGACGTAGTCGAACAGCGTGTCGAGCCTGTCGTAGAGGAGCGGCAGCCAGTGCTCCAGGCCGATCGCGCGGCGGCCCTCGCTGACGGCGGCGTAGAGGTCATCGTCGCGCGTCGGCGCGCCGAATTCGAGCGCATAGGCCTGGCGGAAGCGGCGGATCGAGTTCGGTCGTGAGCCGCGCCTCGCTCATCGGCACGAGGTCGAGCGAACGCAATTGCCCCACGCTGCGCTGCGTCTCGGGGTCGAAGGCGCGGATCGATTCCAGCGTATCGCCGAAAAAGTCGAGGCGGATCGGCGCGGCGGCGCCCGGCGGATAAAGATCGAGAATGCCGCCGCGCGTGGCGTAGTCGCCGACGTCGCGGACCGTGCTCGCGCGGGCATAGCCGTTCGAACTCGAGCCAAAGCGCGAGCGCCTCCATCCGGACGCTGTTGCCGGGCGCGGCCGAAAAGGCGGCGGAGGCGACGTAGGCGAGCGGCGGGACGCGCTGCGTCAGCGCGCTGACAGAGCCAACGAGGATGCGCGGCCGCTCGAGCGCGCCGCGCGAGCGCGCAAGCCGGGCGAGAACCGTCATGCGCTCCGCCGAAACCGCCGCGTTCGGCGAAACCCTGTCGTAGGGCTGACAGTCCCAGGACGGCAGGTAGAGCGCCTCGATCTCGGGCGCGGCGAAGGCGAGCGCATCGATGAAATTCTGCGCGCGCACGGAATCGCGCGCGACGAAGACGAGCATCACCGCGCGGCTCTCGCCTGCTTTGGCGAGCGCGCGCGTAAGTTCCGCCACGAGAAAGGCGTCGTAGCCTTCCGGCGCACGACACAGCGTGACGGCGCCGCCGTCTTGAAGCCGGCGGGCGGCGGGCTCTAAGCCGGTCACGTCGCTTTGTCGGCTCTCGTGAGGGGGGCGCGCGGGGCCGCGCAGAGGCGTGCGAACAGCGGCGTATCGAACTCGCGCGGCGGCGCCGTCTCGCCGGTGATCCAGGCCAATGCCTGAGGGTCGGGGACGTCGAGCAAACGCTCGAACTCGTCGAGCTCGGCTTCGCTCATCGAACGCAGATTGGCGTCGGCGAACCGGCCCATCACCAGATCCATCTCACGAAGTCCCCGACGCCAGGCGCGAAACAGAATCTTCCGCCGCCGCTCATCGAGCGCAGCGCTGCTCAACATCGAGCCGGTCATGATGGACCTTTCGAGTCTGGCGCAAAGGTATCCGCCTCAACGCGACCGGAGTTGATCCCGCAGTCCCAGCGTTTGCGATTTTTGAATCAGGCAGGGCCTGCCGCGCGCGGACGCTTATAGGGCTGAGCAGCCCCGATGTCAGCCCCGACGATTTCACGGACCTCGCAGTCTCTGAGACTTGGCGGTCGTCCGACCAACTTTGACAGATCTGATGCTTGGCCGGATCATCGATGTTTTTAGGAGCGACGAAGCTCCAGCACGCGCGAATGCGAGCGCTTGAGGCGACGGGAGGAGATATGACCGAGGAAAATATGAAGGATGTCATCAGGTCGGCATATGCCGCGCGCGTTCGCGGAGATCTTGAAGGAGCTCTGGCTCCATTTTCGGATGATGCGGTATTCCTATTCAATGCCCAGGGCGTCGGGTTGCCGGGCTTTGGCGTGCCTGCCAAGGGCAAGGCCGCGATTCGGCAGGCATTAGCGGGTCTCATCAAAAACTTTCAATTTAGCGATTGGCAAGAGCTCGCTTTGATCGCCGAGAAGGAGAAGGCTGCGCTCCATTGGCGAGCAACAGTCACTTTCGTGCCAAACGGGCGCTCCCAAACTTTCGAAGTCATAGACCTCATCACCTTCCGGGACGGAAAGATTGTCGACTTTCATCAGAACACCGACAGCGCCGCGGTCGGGGCGCTGATGAGGAACTAGACCTGCTCGATCTCGACCAGCGTGCCGACGAAATCTTTCGGATGCAGGAACAGCACCAGCTTGCCGTGCGCGCCGATCTTCGGCTCGCCGTCGCCGAGCACCCGCGCGCCTGCGGCCTTCAGGCGGTCGCGTGCGGCGATGATGTCCTCGACCTCGTAGCAGAGGTGATGCATGCCCCCGTCCGGATTGCGCTCCAGGAACTTCGCGATCGGAGACGTCTCGCCGAGCGGGTGGAGGAGTTCGATCTTGGTGTTGGGGAGTTCGACGAAAACGACCGTCACGCCGTGATCCGGCTCGTCGGTCGGCGCTGATACGCGCGCCCCCAGCGTCTCGCGGTAGGTCCTCGCCGCCTTCTCGAGGTCCGGCACGGCGATGGCGACGTGGTTGAGCTTTCCGATCATTTGCCTGCTCCTAGCGGGCGAGTGGCGAATAGTGGGTGGAAGACTCGGCGAGACGAGAGCCATTCGCTACTCGCCATTCGCCCTCCTACACTTCCACGATCAGCACATGCACCTGCGGCTTCTTGCCCCAGACGCCGTTGACGGCGTTGCGCACGCCCCGCTCGATCGCGCTCGACAGGGAATTGGCGTCGCGACGCTTGCCGCCCGGCAGGCCCTCGAAAGTTTCGAAGATCGCTGTATCGATAATTTCATCCAGGCCCGCGCCGTCGCGCGTGCGCTCGGGCAGCCCGGCGATCATGACGTCCGGATCGCCTGCCATTTCGCCCTTCGGCGTCAGCGCGATGGCGATCGAGACGACGCCCGCGAACGCGAGCCGGCGCCGCTGGGCGACGCAGTCCTCTTCTACCGGCAGAAGGATCTCGCCGTCCTTCAGCCGTCGCCCGCGGCTGATCGTCCCGATGGTGGCCGCATCGCCAGGCCCAAAGCGCACCAAATCGCCATTGAAAGCGCGCAGCACCTGCGGCACGCCCTGCGCCTTGGCGAAGGCGGCGTGCTCGCTCAAGTGGAGAGGTTCGCCATGCGCCGGCACCGCGATCCGGGGCCTCAGCCAGGCGTACATTTTCGCAAGCTCCGCCCGGCGCGGATGGCCTGACACATGAACCAGCGCGTTGCGGTCGGTGATCACCTCAACCCCCGAGCTCACGAAGGCGTTGACGAGCTTGCCGACCGCCTTCTCGTTGCCGGGAATGGTGCGCGAGGAGAAGATGACGGTGTCGCCGGGGCTCAATTCCGCGGTTGGATGCTCGTCCTCGGACATACGGGCGAGCGCCGCACGCGCTTCGCCCTGGCTGCCGGTGGCGAGCGCGAGAATCTTGTCGCGCGGCAGGCGCTCGAATGCGTCCATGCCGAGGAATTGCGGAACGCCGTCGAGCATGCCGCACTCGCGCGCGACCGCGACGACGCGCTCCATGGCGCGCCCCAGGATGCAGACCTCCCTTCCTGCCGCAAGGCCCGCCTCGGCCGCCGAGCGCAGGCGGGCGACGTTGGAGGCGAATGTGGTGACGACGACCCTGCCCTTCGCCTTGGCGATGAGGCCGGCGAGCGTCTCGGCGACGTCGCGCTCAGAGGGGCTCTCGCCCTCGCGCAGAATGTTGGTCGAGTTCGCAAACAAGGCCCAGCACGCCCTCGTCGCCGAGCGCCCTGAGCCGCGCCTCGTCAGTCGGGCCCCCGATGATCGGCGTCGGGTCAATCTTCCAGTCGCCGCTGTGGACGACCAGTCCAGCCGGAGTGCGGATCGCGAGCGCCGTGCATTCGGGTATCGAATGGGCGACCCCGACGAATTCGACGTCGAAGGGCCCGATCGATATCCGCTGACCCGCCTTCACAATCTCGATGGGAATCTTGGGCGCGCCGGGCTCGCCCAGGCGCCGAGCCTCCGCGAGCCCAGCCGCGAAATTCGACGCGTAGACCGTGACGCCCAGCATTGGCCAGAGGTCGGCGAGCGCGCCGATATGATCCTCATGCGCATGGGTGATGACGATGCCGACAAGGTCGCGTCTCACCTTCTCGATGAAGCCGATGTCGGGCATGATGAGGTCGACGCCCGGCAGGTCGTCGCCGGCAAAGGCGACGCCGAGATCGACCATCAGCCATTGGCGTCGCTTCGGCGGACCGTAACCGTAGAGCGCGCAATTCATGCCGATCTCGCCAAGGCCGCCGAGCGCCGCGAACACGAATTCGCTGTCGTCTGTCATCTAGGTTCGGCCTTCCCGCGCGCGCGAAGCAGACGACGACGCCACGGGCGAGCCATCCGATTGAGGCAATATCCAAAGATCCGCGGCCTCGATCGTTTCGATCCCGCTCTTCCCCCGAAACAGCAGACGGCCGTCAGGGTCAAGCCCTTCGAAAGTCCCCTCGCGCCGGCCGCCGGCGTTCTCGATCCGGATCAACTCGCCGAGCGCGGCCGCATGGGCGAGCCAGAGCGCACGGATCGCCTCGAACGCCGCTCCTGCTTCCCACTGCTGGAGAGCCTCTTCAAACCGGATCGCCAGACGCTGGAACAAAGCGCCGCTGTCCGTGGGGCGCCCCTCTCCGTCGGTCAGTCTGGCCGTCGGATAGCCGGCGCCCTCAGGCGCGCTGTCGCAATTCACGCCGACGCCCACGACGCAGGCGAGGCGCTTCTCGCTAAGCGAGACGCCCTCGACCAGAAGGCCGGCGCATTTGGCGCCTCCGGAGACAAGGTCATTTGGCCATTTGAGACGCGCAGCCGCGCCGAGGTCTTTGGCGGCAAGCGCGAGCGCGACGCCTGCGACGAACCCGAGCTGCGCGGCAATCGCGGGCGGACAGGGGTCGATCAGCAAAGCGCTGGCGTAGAGATTTCCCCTGGGCGAGATCCAGCTTCGTCCCCGCCGGCCGCGCCCTGCGCTCTGCTCTTCGGCGACGATCCAGAGTCGCCCCGGATCGCCGGCAAGCGCGCGCCTTCGCGCCTCCTCGCTGGTCGAATCCATCGTATCGAGGCGATCGACGCGCCACCCGAAACCTGCGGCCCCCCGCCCCGAACCCGCGTTCAAAACAGTGATTGCGCCGCCGCCATTGCGGCGTTGGTGAGCGGCGAAGGGGCGAACACGAACACGATGATCAGCAGCGCCGAGATCGCCAGCACGCTTCGCGCGACCACTCCCGGCCGATCGAACGCCTTGGCCGGCTCGTCGAAATACATCACCTTGACGATGCGCAGATAATAATATGCGCCGACGGCGCTGGCGAGCACGCCGATGACGGAGAGCCCGTAAAGATCGGCCTTGATGGCGGCGGCGAACACGTAGAACTTGGCGAAAAAGCCGGCAAGCGGCGGAACTCCAGCGAGCGAGAACATCATCGTCGCCAGGAAAAAGGCCATCGTCGAGTTGGTCCGCGCGAGCCCCGCAAGATCGCTGATGGTCTCGACCGCCTTGTCGTCGCGCCGCATGGATAGAATTGCGGCGAAGGTCCCGAGCGTCATCACCACATAGATCGACATATAGACGATGACGCTCTGCGCGCCTTCGACCGTACCTGCCGCAAGTCCGACCAGCGCGAAGCCCATATGACCGATCGAGGAATAGGCCATCAGTCGCTTGATGTTGGTCTGGCCAATGGCGGCGAAGGCCCCGAGCGCCATCGAGGCGATCGACACGAAAGTCAGGATCTGGCGCCAGTCGTTGGTGATCCCCGGAAAGGCGATGAACGCGACGCGCACGAGCACCGCCATCGCCGCAATCTTCGGGGCAGAGGCGAAGAAGGTCGTCACCGGCGTCGGCGCGCCCTCGTAAACATCAGGCGTCCACATATGGAACGGCACGGCTGAGATCTTGAAAGCCAGGCCCGCCAGAACAAAGACGAGGCCGAAGAGTACGCCGATCCTGCTGTGATCGTGCACCGCGGCCGCGACGGCGCTGAACGACACGGAGCCCGAGAAGCCATAGATCAGCGAGGCGCCATAGAGCAGCATGCCGGACGACAGTGCGCCGAGCACGAAATATTTGAGGCCGGCTTCGGTCGCGCGCAGATCGTTGCGGCGATAGGCGGCGATGACGTAGAGCGCAAGGCTCATCAGCTCGAGGCCGAGATAAAGCGCGATGAAGTCATTGGCTGAGATCAGCATCAGCATGCCGAGCGTCGACAGTAGAATGAGGACCGGGAATTCGAACCCGGCGATCCGCTCCGAGCGCATGAACTCGATCGACAGGAGTAGCGTCACCAGCGAGCCGATCAGCGCGAGCCCGCTCATGAAGCGCGTGAACGCGTCGTCGGCGAAAGAGCCGTAGAACGTGATCCCCATAGGCCGGTTCTTGGCGATAAGAAGAATGAACACGACTCCGAGCAGCGCGACCGAAATTTCGGTGACCAGATTATAGGCCCGCTCGCCACGCAAGGCCCCATAGAGCACGAGGGCCAGCGTGCCGAGAGCCAGCACCGCTTCGGGCAGAACCACCGGGAGAGAAAGGGCCGTCTGGTGCATGGATCACTCGTTCTCGAAAATGACGGCGCGCATTCGACCCGTCACAGGCCAGCGGTTTTGGTTGCGGTGATCGCGTGCCCGAAGCCTTTGAGCAGCGAGTCGATCGAGGCAGCGCTCGCGTCGATGATCGGCTGGGGATGCACGCCGTAGTAGAGCACCAGCAGCCCGAGCGGCAGCAGCGTCGCGATCTCGCGCGGCACGAGGTCGACGATGGTCATCAAGTTGGCTTTCTCGATCACGCCGAAGACGACGCGCCGGTAGAGATAGAGCGCGTAAGCCGCGGAAAGAATCAGGCCGAAGCTCGCATAGAAGGCGACCAGGTTGTTGGCCTGGAACGTGCCTATCAGAGTCAGAAATTCGCCGATGAAGCCTGAGGTGCCCGGCAAGCCCACGTTGGCGAGGGTGAAGAGCATGAAGGCGAGCGCATAAAGCGGCATGCGATGCACGAGGCCACCGTAGTCGGCGATCTCGAGGCTGTGCGTGCGGTCGTAGACGACGCCGACGCAAAGAAAGAGGGCTCCCGAGACGAGGCCATGGCTGATCATCTGATAGACCGCGCCCTGAACGCCTTGGGTGTTGGCGGCGAAGATGCCCATCGTCACGAAGCCCATATGCGCGACCGACGAATAGGCGACCAACTTCTTCATGTTCTCCTGCGCGAGCGCGACCAGCGAGGTGTAGATGATCGCGATCACCGAAAGCGCGTAGACGAGCGGGGTGAAATAGACCGAGGCGTCGGGGAACATCGGCAGTGAGAAGCGGATGAACCCGTATCCGCCCATCTTCAGGAGAATGGCCGCCAAGATCACCGAGCCCGCGGTCGGCGCTTCGACATGGGCGTCCGGCAGCCATGTGTGCACCGGCCACATCGGCAGCTTGACCGCGAACGAAGCAAAGAAACCGAGCCACAGCCAGGTCTGCATCTTCGGCGCGAATGCCGTCTTGAGCAGAACGGTGATGTCGGTTGTGCCGGCAGTCCAATACATCGCCATGATCGCGAGCAGCATCAGGACCGAGCCGGTAAAGGTGTAAAGGAAGAACTTGAATGCGGCATAGACGCGGTTCTTGTGCCCCCAAATGCCGATGATGAGGAACATCGGGATCAGGCCGCCCTCGAAGAAGAGGTAGAACAGCACGAGATCGAGCGCCACGAAGACGCCGATCATCAGCGTTTCGAGCACCAGGAACGCAATCATATATTCCTTCACCCGGTTCTCGATCGTCCACGAGGCCGCAATGCTGATCGGCATGAGGAGGGTCGTCAGCAGGACGAACGGCATCGAGATGCCGTCGACGCCGAGCTTGTAGAGAATGACGTGGGAGAACCAGTCATGCTCCTCGAGGAGCTGGAAGCCCGGCTCCGCGGGATTGAAGCGCCCCCAGGCGACAAGGCTCAGCACGAAGGTGATGAGCGTCGCGAACAGGGCGATCCAGCGCGCGTTGCGCTTTGTCGCCTCCGTGTCGCCCGGCAGCAAAAGAATGAACAGCGCGCCGACGACCGGCAGCAGCAGGATGCCGGAGAGGATCCACGAACCGGACATCAGCGGGCCCCCCCGAAAAGATACCAGGTCGCGAGCGCGGCCACGCCGAGCAGCATCGCGAACGCATACTGGTAGACGTAGCCGGACTGCAGCCTGACCGCGCCGCGTGTTACGTCGAGAACCCGGGCCGAGATCCCGTCCGGCCCTAGGCCGTCGATGATGGCGCCGTCGCCGCCTTTCCAGAAGAGCCGGCCGATGGCGAAGGCCGGACGGACGAAGATCGCGTCGTAGAGTTCGTCGAAATACCACTTGTTGAGCAGGAACCGGTAGAGCCCCGGAGCGAGATCGGCGAGGCGCTTCGGCATCGTCCGATCGACCAGATACATGTAGATCGCGACGAAGAGCCCGCCGAGCATCATCAGGGTCGGCGACAGCGAGACGATGGCAGGGACATGCTCCATCTCTTCGAGTATGTGATTGTCCGGGCCGACAGCCAGAGAATTCCGCCAGAATTCCTCGAAGCCGCCGCCGATAAACCAGTGGCTGAAGGCGACGCCCGCGAACGTCGCGCCGAGCGCCAGCCCTGCAAGCGAAATCAGCATGACCGGCGGCGATTCGTGGACCGGATGATCTTCATGGTGGCCGTTGGCGTCATGGGCGTGGTCGTCGTGCGCCTCAGCCGGCAGCGAGCCCTCCCAGTCACCCCGATGGCCGAAGAAGGTCATGAAGATGAGCCGCCAGGAATAGAAGGCGGTGAAGGCGGCGGCGATGTCGACGCACCAGAACGCATAGGTCGCACCGAAACGATGCGAGGCGAAGGCGGCCTCGATAATCGGGTCCTTCGACACGTAGCCAGCAAAGCCGATCGAGGTGAACGGAATACCAACGCCGGTCAGCGCCAGCGTGCCGATGGTCATCATCCAGAAGGTGATGGGAATCTCAGTCCGAAGTCCGCCCATCCTTCGCATGTCCTGCTCGTGGTGCATCGCGATGATGACCGAACCTGCGCCGAGGAACAGAAGCGCCTTGAAGAAGGCGTGGGTGAAGAGATGGAACATGCCGAGGCTGTAGCCGCCGACGCCGAGGCCGACGAACATGTAGCCGAGCTGCGAACAGGTCGAATAGGCGATGACGCGCTTGATGTCGTTCTGGACCAGACCGACGGTGGCGGCGAAAAAGGCCGTTGTCGCGCCGACGATGAGAACGGCGCTGAGCGCGGTCGACGACATTTCAAACAGCGGCGACAGGCGCGCGACCATAAAGACGCCAGCCGTCACCATGGTCGCCGCATGGATGAGCGCGGAGACGGGCGTCGGCCCCTCCATCGCATCGGGGAGCCACGTGTGAAGCAGGAACTGGGCCGATTTGCCCATCGCGCCCATGAAGAGCAGCAAGCACGCAAGCGTCAGCGCATCCCAATCGAAGCCAATGAAATGGAAAGTCTTGCCGGCGAGCCCGGGCGCAGCGGCAAACACCTGGTCGTACGTGACCGTCCCGGTCAGCTGAAAGGTGAGGAAGATGCCGAGCGCAAAGCCGAAGTCGCCCACGCGGTTGACGACAAAAGCCTTGATGGCTGCGGCGTTGGCCGAGGGGCGGTCGTACCAGAAGCCGATCAGCAGGTAGGACATGAGGCCGACGCCCTCCCAGCCGAAGAACAACTGGACCAGATTGTCGGCCGTCACCAGCATGAGCATGGAGAAGGTGAAGAGGGAGAGATAGGCGAAGAACCGCGGAATCGAGGGGTCGTCCGCCATGTAGCCGATCGAATAGACGTGCACGAGAAACGACACCGTCGTCACCACGACCAGCATCACGGCGGTCAGAGTGTCGATCCGGAACGCCCAGGCGACGGCAAGCTTGCCGGAGGTGAACCAGTTGGCGACCGGCACATGCGCCTCGGCGCCGCCCGCGACCTGGAAGAAGGCGATCCATGAGAGGACGAAGCAGACGCCGAGGAAGCCGCAGGTCACATATTCGGCGCCGCGCGCGCCGATCCACCGCCCGAAAATGCCGGCGATCAGGAAACCGAAGAGCGGCAGAAAGACGATCAGATCGTACATGAGGTCTGTCTCAGCCCTTCAGCGAATTGATGTCTTCAACCGCGATCGAACCGCGATTGCGGTAATAGGCGACGATGATCGCCAGCCCGATCGCCGCTTCCGCCGCGGCGACCGTCAGGATGAATAGCGCGAACGCCTGCCCGGTCAGATCACCGGTGAAAGTCGAGAATGCGATGAGATTGATGTTGACCGAGAGAAGGATCAGTTCGACCGACATCAGGATGATGATGATGTTCTTGTGGTTGAGAATGATGCCGGCGATGCCGATCGTGAACACGATCGCGGCGAGCGTCAGATAACTGGAGAGGTCCATGAGCGTGATCCTTCAGACGCCGGCTCGCGAGGGAACCTTGCGCACCTCGACCGCGGTCTCAGGATTGCGCGCGACCTGGGCGCCGACGTCCTGGCGTTTGACGCCGACCTTGTGTTGCAGGGTGAGGACGATCGCGCCGATCATCGCAGTGAGCAGGATCATGCCCGACGCCTGGAAAAAGTAGAAATAGCGGGTGTAAAGCACTTCGCCGAGCGCCGCAGTGTTGGAGAGCGTGCCCGAGGGCGTCGCGGGGTTGGCGGCATTGGGTGAAGCGGCCCAGCCCCATTCGACATAGATGAGCTCGAGGGCGACGCAGACGGCGATCAGGATGCCCGGGAGCAGATATTCGACGAAGCCCTGCTTCATGCGGGCGAAGTCGACGTCAAGCAGCATCACGATGAACAGGAACAGGACCGCGACCGCGCCGACATAGACGACGACGAGGATCATGGCCAGAAACTCAGCGCCGAGCAGCAGAAAGAGCCCGGCCGCGTTGACGAAGGCAAGAATGAGGAACAGCACCGAATGGACAGGGTTCCTGGCCAGGACGACGGCGAGCGCCGAACCGACGAGGATCGTCGCAAAAATCCAGAAGAATACTGCCTCGGCCCGCATGGTCCCGCCTCTTGTTCTCTCCCCTCCGCCCTTGCGGGAGAAGGGGTTGAGCCACCTTCTCCCGCCAAAGCCCGTCTCTAGACGGGCGTTCAACAGAACGCCCTGACGGGGAGAAGGGGATCTACCGGTATTCCGCGTCCGCCGCGATGTTGCGCGCCAGTTCCCGCTCCCAGCGCGCGCCGTTCGCGAGCAGCCGGTCCTTGTCGTAGAACAGCTCCTCGCGCGTCTCGGTCGCAAATTCGAAATTCGGTCCCTCGACGATGGCGTCGACCGGGCAGGCCTCCTGGCACATGCCGCAGTAGATGCACTTCGTCATGTCGATGTCGTATCGGGTGGTGCGCCGCGTACCGTCGTTGCGGCGCGGCCCGGCTTCAATGGTGATCGCCTGAGCCGGACAGATCGCTTCGCAGAGTTTGCAGGCGATGCAGCGTTCCTCGCCGTTCGGATAGCGCCTGAGCGCATGTTCGCCGCGAAAACGGGGCGAAAGCGGGGACTTCTCGTTCGGGTAGTTGAGCGTCGCCTTCGGCTTGAACATGTAGCGGACCGAGAGAGCGAAGGCCGCCACGAACTCGGTCAGGAACAGAGAGCGGGCGGACTGGGCCAGCCTGAGAGTCATGAGTCGTCTCCCTTCAACCCGAAACGTTGGCGCCGAGGCCGGTGAACTCCAGCACCGCCGCCACGAGAACCACCATGAACAGCGAGATCGGCAGGAACACTTTCCACCCCAAGCGCATCAACTGATCGTATCGATAACGCGGCACGAAGGCCTTCACCAACGAAAAGCAGAAAACGACCGACCAGGCCTTGATCAGGAACCAGATCAGGCCCGGAACCCAGGTGAAGGGCGGAAACGGCAACGGCGATAGCCAGCCGCCGAGGAAGAATACCGCCGTCATGGCCGACATCGTCAGAACCGCGACGAGTTCGGTCAGGAACTGCAGCAGGAAGAGCGAAGCCGAATATTCGACCGAGTAACCAGCCACAAGCTCGGACTCCGCTTCGGTCAAGTCGAACGGCGGCCGGTTTGTCTCGGCAAGCGCCGAGACGAAGAAGATGATGAACATCGGGAACAGCGGCAGCCAGAACCAGCCGAGGAACCCCAAACGCGTGTCCTGCGCATTAACAATGTCGGAAAGGTTCAGCGAGCCGGCGCACATGACGACGGTGACGATGACGAAACCGATCGACACCTCGTAGGAGACCATCTGCGCCGCGGCGCGAAGAGCAGACAAAAGCGGGTACTTCGAGTTCGAAGCCCAGCCGGCCATAATGATGCCGTAGACGCCGAGCGACGAGACCGCGAACAGGTAGAGGATGCCGACGTTGATGTCGCTGATCACCCATCCGTCCGCGACCGGAATAACCGCCCAGGCCGCGAACGCCAAAATGACCGAGACAAGCGGCGCGAGGACGAAGACGCCCTTGTTGGCGCTGTCGGGAATGATCGGCTCTTTGAGGATGAACTTCAGGAAGTCGGCGAATGGCTGAAGGACGCCCCAGGGCCCGACCACATTCGGGCCGCGGCGCAGCTGAACCGCGCCCCAGATCTTGCGCTCGATATAAATGAGAGCCGCGGTCGAGAGGAGAAGACAGACGAGCAGGAGCAGGCTTTCCAGTACGAAGCGCAAGGCCGTTCCGACATCGCTCGTGTGCATCCAGCGGCCGAAGGCGGCGAAATAACCGCCGCTGATGAGGAACCAAAGCAGCGCAACGACGACGACCGCGGCGACGATCGCGCCGACCGCGGCGGTCATGAGCCAAGGCGAGGAAGCGGGGCGGCTGGGAGTTGCGCTGCTCATCGTGGCTATTCCGCCGCCTCGAGCCTTCGCCCCTGCGCCAGGGCCGAACATTCCGCCATGACGCGCGAGGCGCGCGCGATCGGATTGGTGAGATAAAAATCGTGGACGCTGGAGCCGAAAGGCGCCTTGTCGACCGTCCCGACGACCGCGGAAAGGCCGACCAGCGCGACCGGATCCGCCGGAACGACAGCGTCGAAACGCACGAGCTCCGGGTAAGCCGCGGCGAGCGTGGCGCGGAGTTGCGTCAGCGAGTCGTACGGCAATCTGACGCCGAGCGGCTCCGACAAGGCGCGCAAGATCGACCAGTCCTCGCGCGCGTCGCCCGGAGGGAACACCGCCCGCTCGGCGAACTGCGGCCGCCCCTCGGTGTTGACATAGATGCCGGTCTTCTCGGTATAGGCCGCGCCCGGCAGGATCACGTCGGCGCGATGCGCGCCGCGGTCGCCGTGCGTGCCGATATAGACGACGAAGGCTCCCGGCTGAACGTCGATTTCGTCGGCCCCGAGATTGAAGAGCGCATCGAGCGCGCCCGCTTTCGCCATCGCCGGCGCATCGAGCCCGCCGTCGCCGGGCGCGAGACCGAGATCGAGCCCGCCGACCCGCGACGCCGCGCTGTGCAGCACGTTGAAACCGTTCCAGCCATCCTTGACGACGCCCGCCGCGAGCGCCGCCTTGGCGAGGCTCGCCAGCACCGCCGTCCCGTCGGGACGGGCGAAAGCCGCGGCGCCGATAATGAACATCGGCTTCGCCCCCGCCGGCGGCTTCTCGGCGAGCGCCGCCAGGGTCTCCGGCCCGGCGCCCAAATGGTTATAGTGATACGTCAGGTCAGCGGGCTCGCCAATGACGCCGACCGTCACGCCGCCCTTGAGCCAGCGCTTGCGAATGCGCGCATTGAGCACCGGCGCTTCGCGGCGCGGGTTCGAGCCGATGATGAAAATCGCGTCCGCCTGATCGACGCCTGCGACGGTCGAGTTGAACAGATAGGACGCGCGGCCGAATTTCGGATGCAGCTTCGAGCCGTCCTGGCGGCAGTCGATGTTGGGCGAGCCGAGCTTGCCGACGAGGCCCTTGAGCGCGAACATCTCCTCGACGGCCGCAAGATCGCCGACGACCGCGCCGATCCGGGATGGCGGCGCGGCCTTGACCCTGGCGGCGATCGCGGCGAACGCCTGGCTCCAGCTTGCGGGCGTCAGCCTGCCGTCGACGCGCATGTAAGCGCGGTCGAGGCGCTGCGTCTTGAGGCCGTCTGCGACGTAGCGCGTCTTGTCGGAAATCCACTCTTCGTTAATCGCCTCATTGATGCGCGGCAGAATGCGAACGACCTCGCGGCCGCGCGAATCGACGCGGATTGCGGAGCCGAGCGCGTCCATCGTGTCGACCGACTCGGTCTTGACGAATTCCCACGAACGGGCATGGAACGCGATCGGTTTCGAGGTCAGTGCGCCGACGGGGCAGAGGTCGATGACGTTGGCCTGGAGCTCCGACGTCATGGCGCTCTCGAGATAGGAGGTGATCTCCATGTCCTCGCCGCGGCCGATCGCTCCGAGCTCGGGAACGCCTGCGACCTCCGTCACGAAGCGCACGCAGCGCGTGCACTGGATGCAGCGGTTCATCGAGGTTTTGACGAGCGCGCCGATATATTTGTCTTCGACTGCGCGCTTGTTCTCGGAAAACCGCGAGGAATTGGCGCCGTAGGCCATCGCCTGGTCTTGCAGGTCGCATTCGCCACCCTGGTCGCAAATCGGGCAGTCGAGCGGATGGTTGATGAGCAGGAACTCCATTACGCTCTGGCGCGCCTTGCGAGCCATGGGAGAATTGGTCTCGACGACGGGGGGTTCCCCTTTCGGCCCCGGGCGAAGGTCCTTGACCGCCATCGCGCACGAGGCGGTCGGCTTCGGCGGTCCACCCTTCACCTCGACGAGGCACATCCTGCAGTTGCCCGCGATCGACAGCCGTTCATGAAAGCAGAAGCGCGGGATCTCGGCGCCGGCCGCTTCGCAGGCCTGGAGGAGGGTGTACTCGGCCGGAACGTCCAGCTCCTTGCCGTCGATGATGATCTTGCTCATGCGCCCGTCGCCCCATGACCGGCTCGCCAATTTGCGCGCACGTCCGTGACCGCAATCCCGTCGAGCTGATGCTTGGCGCATTCGATCTTCATGCGCGCGTCTCCATCATCCGCATTTCCGGCTCATCCATAGCTTGATATGCGGCAGATGACCCCAGCCGAACGCGACATCGCTGTCGCCGTGTTTCGACAGGCGTTCGAGCCGGGCCTTCGCCTCGTCAAGGTCGGGGATATCCCCGACCGCGACGGGCCACATGACGAAATGCGGCGTGGCGAGCTTCTCGAACCAGCCGCCCTTGCGATTATAGAACTGCTTGTGAACCGTCGCCCAGACGAACTGCTCGAGCGCCTCGACGCTTTCCCAGACAGACATGTTGACCAACATGTTCGGATCGTCGAACGGCCGAAGCGCGGTCGCGTTGTTGCTCTCGTCCTTCAGGCGCCAGACGAATCCGGGGCTGCGCTCGGCGAGCGCGTTGACCCGATCGAGATTGTCCATGAAGCCAGCCATGCGCGGATCGTCGAGCGCATGCAGCGGACGGCCGATGTTGAGCTGGGCGATGTGGTTCGCGCTCATGCCCTACTCCGCGGCTTCGCGCACAGGCTCGCTGTGCGGATTGGCTGCATATTGGTCGATGCGCCGTTCGATCTCGGGGCGGAAATGAGCGATGAGACCCTGGATCGGCCAGGCCGCGGCGTCGCCGAGCGCGCAGATCGTGTGGCCCTCGACCTGCTTCGTAACGTCGAGCAGCATGTCGATTTCGCGCTTCTGCGCCCGGCCCTCCGCCATGCGCGTCATCACGCGCCACATCCAGCCCGCGCCTTCGCGGCAGGGCGTGCACTGGCCGCAGCTCTCGTGCTTATAGAAATAAGATAGCCGCGCGATCGCTCGTATGATGTCGGTGGACTTGTCCATGACGATCGCCGCCGCCGTGCCGAGACCGGATTTGAGCTTGGCGAGCGAGTCGAAATCCATCGGACAGTCGATGATCTGGTCGGCGGGAACCAGCCGCACCGACGCCCCGCCGGGAATAACGGCGAGCAGATTGTCCCAGCCGCCACGAATCCCGCCGCCGTGCTTGTCGATCAGCTCGCGGAAAGGAATCGACATCGCCTCTTCGACATTGCACGGCTTGTTCACGTGGCCGGAGATGCAGAAGAGTTTGGTGCCGGAGTTGTTGTGCGCCCCGAACCCCGTAAACCACGCAGCGCCGCGGCGAAGGATCTCCGGGGCCTGCGCGATCGATTCGACATTGTTGACCGTCGTCGGCGAGCCGTAGAGTCCCATGCCCGCGGGAAACGGCGGTTTCATGCGCGGCATGCCCTTCTTGCCCTCGAGCGACTCGAGCATTGCCGTCTCTTCGCCGCAGATGTAGGCGCCCGCGCCGTGATGGACGTAGAGGTCGAACGGCCAGCCGTGGATGTTGTCCTTACCGATGAGCCTGGCTTCATAGGCTTCGTCGACCGCCGCCTGGAAGCGCTCCCGCTCGAAGATGTATTCTCCACGCAAATAGACGTAAGCGGCGTTGGCGCCCATCGCGAACGAGGCGAGCAACGAGCCCTCGACCAGCGTGTGGGGGTCGTTGCGCAGGATTTCGCGGTCCTTGCACGTGCCGGGCTCGGACTTGTCGGCGTTGACGACGAGATAATGAGGCCGCTTTGGATCGACAGTCTTGGGCATGAATGACCATTTGAGGCCGGTCGGAAAGCCGGCGCCGCCACGCCCGCGCAGGCCCGAGGCTTTCATCTCCGAAATGACCCAATCGCGTCCCTTGTCGATGATCGCCTTCGTGTTGTCCCAATTGCCGCGCGCCCTGGCGCCCTTAAGGCCCGGGTCGCCTAAGCCGTAGAGATTGGTGAAGATGCGATCCTTGTCGTCGAGCATCGCCCTAATGTCCCGTCTTCACTTCATGATCGCCCTGAGCGAAGTCCTTCGGGCCGGTTCCGCCGCGCGCCAGATCGGCGGCGTGGTCGTTAGCCGGCGGCTGCGTCGACAGGCTCTGCGGACCGCTGCGCCCGTCGACGCCGTAGAGCGTCGTCAGCGCGGTCAAGCCGCCGACCGGCTCCGAAGACGTGCGGCCAACCTGCGAGCCTTTCCTGACCGGACGGCCGGCTGCGAGATCGTCGAGAAGGTCGGTGAAGCTCTGCGGCGTCAGGTCCTCGTAATAGTCATCGTTGATCTGGACCATTGGAGCGTTGCAGCAGGCGCCGAGGCACTCGACCTCGTTCCACGAAAACGTGCCGTCAGCTGTAACAAGTCCGGGCTCGCCGATGCGCTTTCGCAACACCGCCTTGATGTCTTCGGCGCCCCTCAGCATGCAGGGCGTCGTGCCGCAAAGCTGGACATAGTAGCGTCCGACTGGCGCGAGGTTGAACATGCTGTAGAACGTCGCGACCTCGAGCACCCGGATCTTGGGCATGTCGAGCATCTCCGCGACTTTCTCGATCGCCGGCTTCGGCAGCCAGTAGCCGCTTTGCATCTGAGCCCGCCACAGCAGCGCGAGCACCGCGGAGGCCTGTCGCCCGGGCGGATACTTGGTAATCTCCGTCGCCACCCAAGCCTTATTCTCGGGCGTGAACTCGAAGCTCTCGGGCTGCACATCGGCAAGACGACGGACGGACATAGATCAGGATACCCAGGCTTCGAAAGAGGAGCGGGCGCGCGTCACGGGCTGGCGCCCCCACGCGTGTTCAAGGACGGTCATCGGTCGATCTCCCCGAACACGACGTCGAGCGAGCCGAGGATCGCGCTGACGTCGGCAAGCATGTGCTTGCGGCACATGAAATCCATCGCCTGCAAATGAGCGAAGCTCGGCGCGCGCAGCTTGACCCGATACGGCCTGTTCGACCCGTCGGACACGAGGTACACGCCGAACTCGCCCTTCGGCGCTTCGACCGGCGCATAGACCTCGCCAGGCGGCACCTTGTAGCCTTCAGTGTAGAGCTTGAAATGATGGATCAACGCTTCCATCGACCTCTTCATGTCGGCGCGCTTCGGCGGCGCGATCTTGCCGTCGTCGGTCGTGACCGGGCCCGCGCCGTTCGCCGAATTGAGCTTGTCGCAGCACTGCTTCATGATCTTGGTGGACTGGCGCATCTCCTCCATGCGGATGAGATAGCGGTCGTAGCAGTCGCCGTTCTTGCCCACGGGAATGTCGAAGTCCATCTCCTCGTAGCATTCGTAGGGTTGCGACTTGCGCAGATCCCACGCCGCGCCTGAGCCGCGCACCATCACGCCGGAGAAGCCCCAGGCCCAGGCGTCGGCGAGCTTGATGACGCCGATGTCGACATTGCGCTGCTTGAAGATACGGTTGCCGGTGAGAAGCGTTTCGAGGTCGTCGCAGACTTTGAGGAACGGATCGCAGAAGGCGTAGATGTCGTCGATCAGCTTCGGCGGAAGGTCCTCGTGGACGCCGCCGGGGCGGAAGTAAGCCGCGTGCATGCGCGAGCCGCTCGCCCGCTCATAGAACACCATCAGCTTCTCGCGCTCCTCGAACCCCCAGAGCGGCGGCGTCAGCGCGCCGACGTCCATCGCTTGCGTCGTGATCTGAAGCAGATGCGACAGGAGCCGGCCAATTTCGCAGTAGAGCACGCGAATGAGCTGGGCGCGGCGCGGGATCGAGACGCCGAGGAGTCGTTCCACTGCGAGTGCGTAGGCGTGCTCTTGATTCATCGGCGCGACATAATCGAGCCGGTCGAGATAGGGCACGTTCTGCAGGTAGGTGCGCGCCTCCATCAGCTTCTCGGTGCCTCGATGCAGGAGGCCGATGTGCGGGTCCACGCGCTCGACCACTTCGCCGTCGAGCTCGAGCACGAGGCGCAACACGCCGTGCGCCGCCGGATGCTGCGGCCCGAAGTTGATCGAGAAATTGCGAAGATTCTGGTCTTGGTCTGTCATGGGCGGAGCTCAACCGGGGCAGCCGGCAGTACGCAATAGGCAGTAGGCAAGACTACGAAACTGTGGCTCATGTCAGGCCTCAACCGCACGTTCGAGACTTCGAATGAGCGAGCGCAACATCCGTCCAATCGTTTCGCTACGCGCCAATAGCTGCGGAGCGAGGTCAAAGCTTCCGAATTTGAGGCGCTGGGCTAAAATCAAATGCGTCTCCAACTCCTTCAACGACCCCCGTGCATTCCTTAAGAGATTAACATTGGAGCCTCTGCTGTCCGGTCCGTAGCCCTCGGCGATATTGGCCGGAACCGACACCGCAGCTCGGCGCAACTGAGACGTCAGTCCAAAGAGCTCCTCCTTCGGAAACTCTTTGGAGAGACGATAGCAGTCCTCCACAAGCGTCATACCGTCCTGCCAGACTTTAAGATCCCGATACGAGTTGATCTCCTCCACCGATCGCACCGCCTACTGCCTACTGCCGCCCCCCGCCTTCTCGTCCCCCGGAAGCGGTGGCCCTTCCCATGGACTCAGGAAATCGAACTCGCGAAATTCCTGGGTCAGGCGAACAGGCTCGTAGCGGACCCGCTTCTCCTGGTCGTCGTAGCGCACCTCGACGAAGCCGGTCATCGGGAAATCCTTGCGCAGCGGATGACCGTCGAAGCCGTAGTCGGTCAAGATGCGCCTCAGATCAGGATGGCCGACGAACAGCACGCCGAAGAAGTCGTAGACCTCGCGCTCGTACCAATCGGCGCCCGGATAGACCGCCGTCGCGCTATCAATCGGCGTCTCCTCGTCCGTCGCGAGCTTGACGCGGATGCGACGATTGAGCTTCGGCGACAAGAGATGATAGACGACCTCGAAACGCTTCTCGCGTTCCGGATAGTCCGCGCCCGAAATGTCGATGATCGACGCGAACTGGCCGGCCGGATCGTCCCGAAGGAACTTGAGCGCGTCGACAATACGGCTCGGGTCGACAGTTAGCGTCAACTCGCCGAACGCAAAGCTCGACCCCGTGACCGCGCCGGGCATCGCCGCGCCGATCTTGGCGCCGATGGTTTGCAGGAGCTCGTCCATCCGACCGTCGTCCTTCCTGCCGCCTTAGCGCTCGATCGTTCCTGTGCGACGGATTTTCTTTTGCAGCATCAGAACGCCGTAGAGCAGAGCCTCGGCCGTTGGCGGACAGCCCGGCACGTAGATGTCGACCGGCACGATACGGTCGCAGCCGCGCACCACCGAATAGGAATAATGGTAGTAGCCGCCGCCGTTGGCGCAGGAACCCATCGAGATGACGTAGCGCGGCTCCGGCATCTGGTCGTAAACCTTGCGCAGCGCGGGCGCCATCTTGTTGGTGAGCGTGCCGGCGACGATCATCACATCCGACTGACGCGGGCTTCCGCGCGGCGCGAAGCCGAAGCGCTCGACATCGTATCGCGGCATTGACAGCTGCATCATCTCGACCGCGCAGCACGCAAGGCCGAACGTCATCCACATCAGCGAGCCGGTGCGCGCCCATTGGATGAGATCATCCGCCGTGGTGACAAGGAACCCCTTGTCGGCAAGTTCGTCGCTGATCGCGCCGAAGGTGGCGTCGTCGGCGCCTATAGGCTTGCCGGTCGACGGATCAACGAGGCCCGTCGCCGCCGGCGCGACGATTGGATTGGCGCTCAATCCCATTCCAGCGCTCCCTTGTTCCATTCGTAGACGAAACCGACGGTAAGAACGGCCAGAAAGAGCATCATGGACCAGAAGCCGAGCGCCCCAAGGTCATGGAAGACAATCGCCCAGGGAAACAGGAACGCCACCTCGAGGTCGAAGATGATGAACAGCAGCGAGACCAGATAGAAGCGGGCGTCGAAGCGCATGCGCGCGTCATCGAACGGGGGGAAACCGCATTCATAGGGCGACAGCTTCTCGGAGTTGGGCGACTTGAAGGCGACCAGGAACGGCGCAACCAGCAAAGCCCCCGAGATCAGGGCTGCAAGGATGATGAAGACGACCAGCGGAAGGTAATCGGAAATGAGGCTCGGCATCGGCCTTCCTCTCGGACGTGGTCGAACGGGCGCAAAGGAGCGCGGCGTCGCATCGACGCGCATGCCCCTCCCCATGTTCGAAGGCCTATCGCAGCGCAGCGAAGCATGCAAGGCGAAAGGCGGAATTGCAAGAAATTCGGCGGTAGGCCCGACGCGCGAGGCTATCCTCCAGATCCCGGTTAGAGCCGCCTTAACAAGCCAAAGGTGACGATTTCATGTAGTGGAAAATGGCGAGAGAGACGGGACTTGAACCCGCGACCTCCGGCGTGACAGGCCGGCGCTCTAACCAACTGAGCTACTCCCCCGCGAGGACTGAGGCGGATAAGCCAGGGCGACGGCCAAGTCAAGGCGCGCTTGCGTCCCTGCCGAGGCGAACGCACGGCTCCGGCGGGAGCGCTAAAACTGGCTCGTCGCGAACGACCAGCGGCGCATTTCACCGCGGGTCAGGACGTGGACGGAATCTGGCGGCAGGGATTCCGCGGTCCGAACCAGAGCCGGGTCGACGCCCATACGGCGAGCATAACGCTGAAGGACGCCGACCATGGGCGCGTCCGCGAAGCTGCGTGTGACATGCGTCGGACCGCCCCAGCCGCCGCCTTCGCTTTCGACGATCGACATCCGGTGCAGCGCGACTTCGCTTCCTGGAGGAGCGACCCGGCGCACCGCCCCCATCATCGCATAGACGCAGGCCGACAGACATTCGCCGATGAAGGGGCCGGCGTCTCTGCCGCCCTCAAACCGGCCGACGACGCCCGCCACACGCAACTCGCGCAGGATATGACCGAAGACCATGGAGGCGACGACATTGCCGCCTCGCGAATTGAAAAAAACGATGCGGCGAAGGTTCGCGTCCGAACTGCCCGCCTTGAGGAAGTCGACAAAAGCCTGAGGCGTGTCGGTCTCGATGACCCCATCAGCGACGATCACATGCGGACAGCGCGCTCCGCACTCGCCCGTCTCGAGCGGCTCAACGCGAAACGTCATGGAGCCGGACTCCGCGCGGGCCGCCGGCGCGCACACCCCCAGAACGGCGAGTATCAAGCCGAGCGCAGCGAGCCGCTGAACGTCGCGGCGCCGGCTGGTGGGCGGTGACGGGCTCGAACCGCCGACCCTCTCGGTGTAAACGAGATGCTCTGCCAACTGAGCTAACCGCCCTTCTTGCGCGGGACGCATCGTGGTCGAGCCAGATTACAGGCTTGCTCGCGCGCCAACAAGCGTAGCAGGCCATCGAGCGCGCAATGCATCGCCCAAAAGCGTTCTCTCCAAAAGCGGCAGGGCGGCCTTCCGGCCGCCCTGCCTTTGTCTCGCTCTTCCCGACGGGATTATTTCTTGGCCGACTTCTTGTTGAGGCTCGCCTTCAACGCCGCGCCGGGCTTGAAACGCGCATTCTTCGAAGCGGCGATCTTGATCTCCTTGCCGGTCGCGGGATTTCGGCCTTTGCCCGCGGCGCGCTCCCGCACGGAAAAGGTCCCGAATCCGACGAGACGGACTTCTTCGCCCTTCTTCAGAGTTTTCTCGATTCCCTCCAGCACCGCCTCGAGAGCGGCGGCTGCGCTCACCTTGGTCAATTCCGCTTTCGTCGCGATGTGGTCGACGAGCTCAAGCTTGTTCATCGTTGTTCTCTCCGTTGGAACCTAGCCCCTTCATCCGGCGCCGGCTTGGTGCCGTCTTCCCGCGCGAATCGGCGGCTGAGTTCGCCATCATTGCTCACGTTCGGCCTAGGAAACGCAAGGGTTTGCGGGGAGAGAGCACAAAAAAAGATGCATCCTGCCGCGGAAATCCGGCCCCAAACAAGGAAAAGCTGCAAACCCCGGGGGGTTTGCAGCTTTTCGAACCGACCCGGCCGGCGATCCGGAGCTCTCGGCTCCGGCGAGGCTAGTGGGCGACGAGGCCCTGACCGTCCTCGTCGTGAGATGGCTTGGCGGGCGCGACTGCGCCGGCTTCCTCTTCCCACACGATCGCAACCGGCTGGCGCACGAGGGCGTGCGACAACACCTCCTCCATGCGCGAGACCGGCACGATCTCAAGGCCGTTCTTCACGGAGTTCGGAATGTCGGCCAAGTCCTTGACGTTCTCCTCCGGGATCAGAACCTTCTTGATTCCGCCACGCAGCGCAGCGAGGAGCTTCTCCTTCAGACCACCGATCGGCAGCACCCGCCCGCGCAAAGTGACCTCGCCGGTCATTGCAATGTCGCGCCGCACCGGGATGCCCGTCAGCATCGAGACGATGACCGTCGCCATCCCGACGCCGGCCGACGGCCCGTCCTTCGGCGTCGCGCCTTCGGGCACGTGGACATGGATGTCGCGCTTGTCGAACAGGGGCGGCTCGATGCCGAAATCGACCGCGCGCGAGCGCACGTAAGACGCCGCCGCGGAGATCGATTCCTTCATCACGTCCTTCAGATTGCCGGTCACCGTCATGCGGCCCTTGCCGGGCATCATCACGCCCTCGATCGTCAGCAACTCGCCGCCGACCTCGGTCCAGGCGAGCCCTGTGACCAGCCCGACCTGATCGTCGGCCTCGATCTCGCCGTAGCGGAACTTCGGCGGGCCGAGGAATTCGGCGACGTTCTCCGCGGTGACAGCGATCTTCTTCTTCTGCTTGCTGGTCAGAATCTCTTTCACCGCCTTGCGCGCGAGGTTTGAGAGATCGCGCTCGAGATTGCGCACGCCCGCCTCGCGGGTGTAGCGGCGAATGAGCTCCATGATTCCGCTGTCTTCGACAGCGAACTCGTCGGCGTCCAGACCGTGCTTGCCCATCGAGTTCGGCAGCAGATGACGCTTGGCGATCTCCAGCTTCTCGTCTTCCGTGTAGCCGGCGATTCGGATGATCTCCATCCGGTCCATGAGCGGCGGAGGAATGTTGAGCGTGTTGGCGGTCGTGACGAACATCACCCCGGACAGATCGTAGTCCACCTCTAGGTAATGGTCGTTGAACGTCGAGTTCTGCTCCGGATCGAGCACCTCAAGCAGGGCCGATGACGGATCGCCGCGGAAATCCATACCCATCTTGTCGACCTCATCGAGCAGGAAAAGCGGGTTCGAGGTCTTCGCCTTGCGCATCGACTGGATGACTTTGCCGGGCATGGAGCCAATGTACGTCCGCCGATGACCGCGGATCTCCGCCTCGTCTCGTACGCCGCCGAGCGACATGCGCACGAACTCACGGCCGGTCGCCTTCGCGATCGACTTGCCGAGCGAAGTCTTACCGACGCCAGGCGGCCCGACGAGGCAGAGGATCGGGCCGGTCAGCTTGTTGGCGCGCTGCTGGACGGCGAGATATTCGACGATGCGCTCCTTGACCTTGTCGAGGCCGAAATGGTCAGCATCGAGGATCGCCTGGGCCGCCGGAAGGTCCTTCTTGATCTTCGAGCGCCGCTGCCACGGGATCGAGAGCAGCCAGTCGAGATAATTTCGCACGACCGTCGCCTCAGCCGACATCGGCGCCATCTGCCGGAGCTTCTTAACCTCCCCGAGCGCCTTCTCTCGCGCCTCCTTGGTGAGCTTCGTCGACTTGATCCGCTCCTCGAGCTCGGACATTTCGTCCTTGCCCTCTTCGTCGCCGAGCTCTTTCTGGATCGCCTTCATCTGCTCATTGAGGTAGTACTCACGCTGCGTCTTCTCCATCTGGCGCTTGACGCGCGTGCGGATGCGCTTCTCGACCTGCAACACAGAGATCTCGCTCTCCATCAGCGCAAGGCACTTCTCGAACCGCTTCGCGATCGATCGCATTTCCAGGATCGCCTGCTTGTCGGCGAGCTTGATCGCAAGATGCGATGCGATCGTGTCGGCGAGTTTGCCGTAGTCGTCGATCTGGTTGACCGCACTCACCACCTCGGGCGAGATTTTCTTGTTGAGCTTCACATAGCTCTCGAATTCGGAGATGACCGATCGCGACAGCCCTTCCGCCTCGACCTTGTCGATCGGTTCGTCCGCGATCGCCCGAGCCTCGGCCTGGAAATAGCTCTCCGCGGGGATATAGCGCGTCACCTGCGCGCGAGTGGCGCCTTCGACCAGCACCTTCACGGTTCCGTCCGGCAGTTTCAGCAGCTGCAGCACGGTAGCCAGCGTGCCGGCGGAAAAGATCGCGTCCGGCGCCGGGTCGTCGTCCGCCGCGTTTTTCTGCGTCGCAAGCAGGATCGGCTTGTCCGACTTCATCACTTCTTCGAGCGCGCGGATTGACTTCTCGCGTCCCACGAACAGCGGGACAATCATGTGCGGAAAGACCACGATGTCGCGCAATGGCAGAACGGGATAGACGTCGAGCGTTCCGGGAGCGACGGATTTGCGTTGACTGGTCATGGCTGTCCCTCTTGGAGGCCGGCCGGGCGGCCGACTCTCACGTTTGCTTTCACGACGCCCGCCGACGAGCCCGGCCCTGAGAATCAGCAGCTCATGCTTGTCGCCTATGCACCCCGCCCGTCGGCTAGCCCGAACAGGACCGCATCGATTCCTGCCGCAAGGTTCGTGCCGCGCACGGGAATCGCACGTCTTTGACCGAAGATGGGCTTCGAACGCGACAGTTTCAAGCCGCCCGTGAACGGCTTATCAGCTCGCGCGTTCGGCGCGCTCGGCATAGATGTAGAGCGGGCGCGCTTTGCCTTCGACGACCTCGGGCCCGATCACGACCTGCTCGACGCCATCGAGACCCGGCAGCTCGAACATTGTGTCGAGCAGGATCCCTTCCATGATCGAGCGCAGGCCGCGGGCGCCAGTCCGTCGCTCGATCGCCTTCTTGGCGACGACGTTCAAAGCCTCGTCCTGGAAGGTCAGGTCGGTGCTCTCCATCTCGAACAAGCGCTGATACTGCTTGACCAGCGCGTTCTTCGGTTCGGTCAGGATCTTCTTGAGCGCCTCTTCGTCGAGATCCTCGAGCGTCGCGATCACCGGCAGACGGCCGACGAATTCCGGTATGAGGCCGAATTTCAGCAGATCCTCAGGCTCCACCTCACGGAAGACTTCGCCCGTCCGGCGGTCGTCCGGCGACTGCACCTTCGCCCCGAAGCCGATCGAGGTCCCCTTGCCGCGCGCTGAGATGATGCGCTCAAGACCGGAGAAGGCGCCGCCGCAGATGAAGAGAATATTGGTCGTGTCGACCTGCAGGAATTCCTGCTGCGGGTGCTTTCGGCCGCCCTGCGGAGGGACGCTCGCGATCGTGCCTTCCATGATCTTCAGCAGCGCCTGCTGAACGCCCTCGCCCGAGACGTCCCGGGTGATCGACGGATTGTCCGACTTGCGGCTGATCTTGTCGATCTCGTCGATATAGACGATGCCGCGCTGCGCCCGTTCGACGTTGTAGTCCGAGGCCTGCAGCAATTTGAGGATGATGTTCTCGACGTCCTCGCCGACGTAGCCCGCTTCGGTCAGCGTCGTCGCGTCGGCCATCGTGAACGGCACATCGAGAATGCGCGCGAGCGTCTGGGCGAGCAGCGTCTTTCCCGAGCCGGTCGGGCCGATCAGCAGGATGTTGGACTTCGCCAGTTCGACGTCGCCGTGCTTGGTCGCATGATTGAGGCGCTTATAGTGATTATGCACCGCCACCGACAGCACCCGTTTGGCCTGGGGCTGGCCGATCACATAATCGTCGAGGACCTTGCAGATCTCACGCGGCGTCGGGATGCCATCCTTGCTCTTGACGAGCGCGGTCTTGCTCTCCTCGCGGATGATGTCCATGCACAGTTCGACGCATTCATCGCAAATGAAAACGGTCGGGCCGGCGATAAGCTTTCGCACTTCATGCTGGCTCTTGCCGCAGAACGAGCAGTAGAGCGTATTTTTGGCGTCGCCGTCCGCCTTGGCCATCGTGTTTCTCCAATCAGGCCGCTTGCGTCGAAGCGAGTCGTTGAATTGACCTTGCGAACCTAAACAAATCACCCTAACGAAACGTAGCCTTCGACCGTCTTGCCGTCCGCCGCGTCAAACCACTCTGCTCCCGTCGGTCTTTCGCACCGGCAGGATTCGACAAGCAACCATCAAACTCCGGGGGAAATCAAGTCCGCACCGGAAAATTGATTGTCGTTCAGCTTATCCGCCCTCGCGCCGGACACCCTTCGAGAGGGCCTCAGGCCGGCACTTTCGCCTCTTCGACTTCCGCAGTGCGCGTGGTCGTCACTTCATCCACGATGCCGAACGCCTTCGCCTCTTCCGCCGACATGAAATGATCGCGATCCAACGTTCTTTCAATGGCTTCGTAGGACTGGCCGGTATGATGGACGTAGATTTCGTTGAGGCGGCGCTTCACTTTCAGGATGTCCTCGGCGTGGCGCTGGATGTCGGAAGCCTGGCCTTGGAAGCCGCCGGAGGGCTGGTGAACCATGATCCGGGAATTCGGAAGGGCGAAACGGGATCCCTTCTCGCCGGCAGCAAGCAGCATCGAGCCCATGGAGGCAGCCTGGCCGATACACATCGTCGTCACCTTGGGCCGGATGAACTGCATCGTGTCGTAGATCGAAAGTCCGGCCGTAACCACGCCCCCCGGCGAATTGATATAAAGAGCGATTTCCTTCTTCGGATTGTCCGCCTCGAGGAAGAGGAGTTGCGCCACGACCAGGGAGGCCGAGATGTCGTCGACCGGTCCGACCATGAAAATGATCCGTTCGCGCAGAAGTCGCGAAAAGATGTCGAACGAGCGTTCGCCGCGCGCCGACTGCTCGATGACGATCGGCACGAGGTTGTTGGTGTAGTAGTCAATCGGATCGCGCATGTTCTCACTATTCTCCGGAAATCTCTGGCGAACGCCACAACCTAGATAGGCGCCGTCCCGCACCCCGAAAAGGGGCGTCTCCCGCCTCGGGTCCCCTCAATTGTCGCCTGACGCGACGGGCAATCCGCTGGGAGGCTGTTCGGTTTCCTGTACGGCAGCCGGCATGTCGTCGTCGATCGGCTTCAGCAGTTCTTCCTTGGCGGCCTTGCGCTCCGTGACCCTAGCCAGGCCAATGATGTGATCGACGACCTTTTCTTCGTAGATCGGGGCGCGGAGTTCCGCGAGCGCCTGCTGGTTGTTGCGGTAAAAGTCCCAGACCTGCTTTTCCTGACCCGGGTAGGCGCGCGCGCGGGCGACAAGGGCCTGGGTCATTTCCTCGTCGGACACTTTGACGTCCGCCCTGTTGCCGACTTCAGCCAGTAGGAGGCCGAGGCGCACCCGGCGCTCGGCGATCTTGTGGTAGTCGGCGCGGGCGGCGTCTTCCGTCGTGTTCTCTTCGGCGAAACCGCGGCCCGAGGCCTGCTGCTCGCGCATCACCTGCGCCCAGATCGAATTCGAACTCCTGATTGACGAGCCCCTCCGGCAGCTCGAAGCCGTAAAGCGCGTCGAGCTTGTCGAGCAACTGACGCTTGACCTTGTCGCGCGAAGCGCGGGCATAGTCTGACCCAATCCGATCGCGCATCATTGCCTTCAGCTTGTCGAGGCTCTCGAATCCGAGGCCCTTGGCGAACTCGTCGTCGATCGCGAGCGCGTCGCGCGCAGCGACGGCCTTCACCGTCACGTCGAAGTCGCCCGTCTGGCCTGCGAGCGCCCTGACCGCATAGGCCTCGGGAAATGTCGCCTGGATGACGCGCTTCTCTCCGGCCGCGACGCCAAGAAGCTGTTCCTCAAAGCCCGGAATGAAGGTATTCGAGCCGAGCACGACCTCGATGTCCTTGCCCTCGCCGCCCTCGAAGGGCACGCCCTTGATCGTCCCGGTGAAATCGACGGTGACGCGGTCATGGGTCTCGGCCTTCGCGCCCTCCGGCTTCTCCGTATAGGTGCGACGCTCTTCGGCGAGCCGGTCGATCGCAGCATCAATGTCGGTGTCTTCGACGTCAGCGACCAGACGCTCGAGCGCGATCTGCGAGAAGTCGCCCACTTCGAAAACGGGTAGCACTTCGAGCGCGACCTTGAAGTTGAGATCGCCGCGCGCCTCCAGCGCGGCGTTGATCACCGCCTGATCGGTCGGTAGCTCGACCTTCGGCTCGCGCGCTAGCCGAAGACCATTGTCGTCCACGATCTTCTTGTTGGCGTTGGCGATCGCCTCCTGCACGACATCGGCCATCACCGACTTGCCGTAGACCCTGCGCAGGTGCTCGACCGGCACCTTGCCGGGACGGAAGCCGTTGATACGGACCTTCGTCTTGAGCTCGGCCAACTGGCCGTTCAGCTTCGCAGCAAGGTCGCTCGCCGGCAGAGAAATGTCATACTCTCGCTTGAGCCCCTGGCTCAGCGTCTGCGTCACCTGCATTGTCCAATCCGCCTTGTAGTCTTGGCCAAGATGTCCCTTAGCCGATTTTTCCTGCGTCGCCAAAACGTCATCTTCGACCCGCGACGACCGCGTATCGGTCACCGCCGATCCGGCGAGACGGCGCTCACGGGCCCTGGAACTGGTGCGGGCGGAGGGAACTCGAACCCCCACAACTTGCGTCACCGGAACCTAAATCCGGCGCGTCTACCAATTCCGCCACGCCCGCGGCCGACGCCGCCTCGACGAGGGCGCCTCATGCTTCGGGCGCGCTCTATACCAGCTTGCCTGTCAGGCGCCACAGAAAAAAGAATGACTGTGGCAGCGGTCAAGTCGTGAATCCGGAGCGGCGACCGCCTGTGTAGCCGAGGAAATCAGCGGTTGCGCGATCTGTGCGCTCAGCTAGAAGGCCGAGCCGCAACGCGCGGCCGCGGCCCGGCCACGCAGGGAATGACATGAGGCGCCAGAGGAACACGCCGCCGACGCTCGCGCTGCCCGTCCGGGCCGCCATTCGTCGCGCGGCGGGACGATCATGATTCCGACCCGCCGTGCGTTTCTGGCCCGCGGACTCTCCGCGGCGGCGTGGGGATTGAGCGCCCGCGCTGAAAACCCTGCCCTTGCGGCGGACGGCTTTCTCCTCTTCGAGGCCGGCCCCTCCCGGCTTCGGCTTAGCCCCCCGCCGGCCGACCCGGCGGCGACGCTGTCTTTCGCTGGCGCGACGCCGGGACCCCTTATCCGCCTCAAGAAGGGCGAGGACCTGAAGCTGAGGCTCGTCAACAAACTGACCGAACCGACCGCTCTGAGCTTTTCCGGACTTCGAACGCCGAATGCCAGCGCCGGCTATGGCGGGCTGACCCAGCCGCGGCTTCAGCCGGGCGCGAGCGCCGATATCCGCTTTGCGCCGCTCGATTCCGGCTTCAATCTCTATCTGCCGCATGCCGGCTCGACCGACGCCGGCCAACAGGGGCGCGGTCTCTTCGGACCGATCGTCGTCGAGGAGGCGACCAAGGCCGACGCCGATCAGGATGTCACGGTCGTGCTGTCGGACTGGAACGTCGATGAGCGCGGGCAGATCAAGGATGACTTCTCCGATGCTGCGCTTGCGCGTGGGCCAGGCCGTAGGGGCGGCCTCCTCTTCGCCAATGGCGAGGCCGCGCCCCTCAAGTTCGCCGCGCGGCCCGGCGCGCGCCTCCGACTGCGGCTTGGCAGCGCCGCAACCGCGCGCCTGACCAACGTCGGCATCGACGGCGCGAGGACCTTCATCGTCGCGGTCGACGGCCAGCCGAGCGAGCCGTTCGAGCCGTTGCGCAACCAGTTTCCAATGGGCCCCGGCGCGCGGTTCGAACTGATGGTCGACCTGCCGCGCGCGGCGGGCGCGAGCGTCCGGCTCGTTCTCAAGGGAGACGCGGGCGCGCCGGACCAGCCGTTCGTGACGATCGCGACGGAGGGTGAACCGGTCGCCGAGCGCTCCGCGGCCCCGGGCCTTGCCCCCAATCCGCTCCTGCCGGCCGAGATCGCGCTCGAGGTTTCGCGCCGCTACGATTTTATCGTGAGCGGCGGCGCCGCGGCGCCATTCGCGCTGAACGGCGCGACCTTCGTGGACTGGTCGCCGAAGCCAGCCTTCGTCATTCCGCGCGGCGCGCCTTCCGTGTTCGCGATCGCCAACAAGACCGCGGTCGTGCAGGCGATGCGCCTCGGCGGCCATGTCGCGCGCTTGCTTCACTCGATGGACGATGGCTGGGAGCCCTATTGGCGCGACACCATCCTCATCCAGCCCGGCCGCACGGCGCACATCGCCTTCGTCGCCGACAATCCCGGCAAATGGCCGATCGAATCCGCGATTCCCGAGCATCGCGCAGCAGGGGTCGGGGGGTGGTTTCAGGTGGGGTGAGCGCAAATTCCCTGTTAACTGGGAGGAACAGGGAGAAATGCGCCTTCCCGGCCTGATTTTTCAGCAAAAAGGCCTTTACGATCAGGCGCTTGCGCCAAAATTACGGCACGCGCGGAACAGGACGGTAACAGCGAGACAATTCGCGTTTATCAGGGAGATAACAGGTGGCGTTTCCCAGCCGAGGTCTGGGTCAGGTGTCATAACAAACTGAACTAAGACACCTTTTGATTTCCAGCCAAGCGGCTGTGAGGGACCGCTTCGGCCTGCCTAGGACCCACTTAGGACCCAAACTCGGGCGCTGATGGCGCAGCCGTCGCTCGGCGTCGCCGATCTGGAGGCCGAGAGGGCGAGACCGATATGGCGATCGCCGCGTTCGCCGCGCTGGTGGAAAAACTCGCCGCGCCGGCAGAAGAGCCGCGGCGCCCGTGGTGGCGGCGCCTCGCGGGATAGGCGGCGAGTGTCGCGTGGCCCGTGATCTCGCATGCCATAAATCGGCCGTTGGTGTGCCCAATGTTCGCCTCGCCCGCTCGGGGAGGATCGAGCTATTGATTCAGCCGGACATTTATTTGCTTGGGCGCAACAAGCATGAAGAGGAGCGCCTTAAGCAGCAGATTGCCGACCTCGCCCCGGACTTCGACGCGCAGTTGGCCAAGATCGGGATAAGGCTCGGCGAACACGTGGTCGATCTAGGATGCGGTCCCGGCGGCGTCCTGCACCTTCTGGGGAAGCGGGTAGGCCCCAATGGTTCGGTTCTTGGGATCGACCGCAGCGCTCATTTCGTTGAATCTGCGCGCCGCTTCGTTTCGGACATGGGATTGATGCAAGTCGAGGTGCGGGAAGGCGACGCCTACGATACAGGGTTGCCTCGCGCGTCGTTCGACGGGGCGCATATGCGCCTTGTGCTGGTCAACGTGCCGAAGCCAGAGGTCATCGTGCGCGAAATGATTGCGCTGGTGCGTCCGGGTGGCTGGGTGGCGAGCTTCGAGGCGGACGTGTTTTCTAGGGTGGTCGATCCGCCTTCGCCCGAGTTAGACCGCCTGCAAGCGGCCTATGCAGCGTATGCCCGTTCGCAAGATATTGATCTCGCCATCGGACGGCGGACGCACCGGCTCTTCCGGGAAGCGGGAGTTGTCGACATCGATGTCGACCCGATCATTCGTGCCCACCCACTCGGCTATAGCCGCCGCCCGATCTTCCGCGACTTCATCAACAACGTTCGCGACCACCTACTCGATGGCGGCTTCCTCTCTCGTGACGACCTCGAACGGGATCTGGGCCTCTACGAAGCTCGTCTGAGCGATCCGGAGGTACTTATGACGTCCAGCGTTTACTATCGGGTATCGGGACGCGTCCCCTAGGCAAGGTAGGGCGAGGGAACGGCAGCGCGTCGCCGACTCGGGGGATCGTGCGGCTCGGGCCGCGCGGCGCGGGGCGCGCGCCGAGCGATCATTCTGACAACGACGACGATGATGGACAGGCTGGGCGATGGCGAGCCCGAACTGCCGGTTTGCATTCCGAGGCGTCATGAGGCTCAAGTTCTGTGTCGCCTGCGCGGCGGCTTTTTGGCGGGAGTAGGCCTATGGAGGCAGGCGGTACGGTTGTTCAGGTCGGCGACGGTCGAGGCTTCATCATCGCCACGAAGCGCGTCCGCTATGTTGTCACTGCCGCGCATTGTGTCGAGCCGCTGCCGCCTCCGCAACCGGCGCGTTATAGCTCGGACGTCACATACCCAAACTTCATCGGTCCCCTAGGCGGGGAGCGCCATGTGTGGGCCGAGTGCGCGTTCATTGATCTGATCGCTGATGTCGCGGTGTTCGGCCAGGCGGACAATCACGAGCAAGCGCTGGCCTACGTGGAGCTGACCGAACAAGCGACGCCGTTCCCCATTGGGAAGCTCCGCTTCTCTCGACAACGTCTGCGCCCTCGCGAGGTTGAGATGACGATAGACGGCGAGCGGCGCAGCTTCCCTCAACAACGGCGGCTGGGACCTCGTGAGGCCGCCAGCGACGCGCGCATGCTGTCGCTGGCGGGTGAGTGGTTCTCGTGCCGGGTCCGCAGTTTGGGCCGCTCGCTATGGTTCGAGGACGCGGCGCAGCCGATTGTCGGAGGGATGTCCGGCTCGCCGATCATCCTGCCGGATGGCGGTGCTCTGGGCATGGTTTGCGTCAGCGCCGAGGACCGGCGGGACGGCGGGCCTAACCCAATGTTGACCGCCAACCTTCCCGGTTGGCTGCTGGAGGAGGCGGTGACGTGATCCGCATCGCGATCAGCGCCGAGGCGTTCGACGCGATCTCAGTCACGCTTCCGGTCGAGTGGGCTACGAGAACGAGCCTAACGAGCGGGGCGAGCGCTATGTCTGGCTTGAGGCCGCGATGGCGGACCGGCTCGACGCGATGCGCGGACCGGGTGAGAGCTACAGTGACATGATCTTGCGGGTGGCGGCAGCCGAGCGGTGCGCCTGATGTCCTCGGATGCACCCCGTACTATCAAACTAGCGCGGCGCCCTCGTACCGAGCGTCCGCGATTGTCCGCCGACGAGGTAGGCGCTCTTGAGTTTGCGCGGAAAGTTCTCAAACTGGCGACTGGTCTCGTCGACACGGCTATCGCAGAGGAGGCCTTCACTGGTCCAAGAGACCCAAGAATCATCGGCCTCGCGCTGCTCTGTCGCTCGATCTCGAATTGCCAGGGGGCGCTCACGATGGCGCGAGACAACCAAGCGATAGAGTCCCGCGCTCTTGTTCGGCTCTGTTTCGAGAACTTGTTTCTGGTCGCCAAACTTTGCGACCGAGGCTCAGAGGTTGTGACCGAAATGCGAAGCAACAACGCAGCGAGGCGAATTTCACTCGGGGAGTCCGGACTCAAAGAGCCGGGCGTAGCGGACAGCGAAGAGGGGAAAATTATTCGCGACGGAATCAAGGCTCTTCGGGCCGAGTTTCCGAAGCCGAGGACACTGTCCGTCAGCGACACGGCCAAGAGCATTTTGGAGCAGGCATATCGGGCCTACGCCCTGCTGTCCCATGACCCAGCCCACCCGTCGATTGATGCTCTAAGACGACATAGTCGACCGATGCGAGAACGCGATCGACAGACCCTGACCATGCATGTCATCCCTCCGTTCAAGCCGAAGGAGCGACTGGACACCATCAACAAAGGGTCCTTCGCTCTCCTTGGGGTCTGCGTGGGCGTCAATCAGTTGTTCGAGGGCACATCGCAGAGCGACGCCATTCGCGACCTCTTCGAACAATTCCAACATCGTCAGTCTGGGTAAATCCGGCACAGCCTGATCGGCTCCTTGAGCCCACTGATGTCTTTGCGGCTGGCGGCGCCATGAGGCTGTGGCCCGCGGAGGTTACGGCTTTGCCTTGCGGCGGCTTTGGGGGCCGATCAGGCCACGGATATCGGTCGGGGAGCGCCATCGGTTTTTCGAGCTTTTGAAGGAAACCGATCAGAGTCCAAGCATACTTCTCGCACCAGTCTGGGGTGCGTCACGGTTAGCTGAGACATCTGGCTGCGGTAATTGAACCGCAACCGGAGGTTTCGAGATGACGATTGATGCAGGGCTGAAGCCCGAGGGGGCGCCGGAGCGCTCCCCCATAGCTGGCGCAGGCGCCCCCTCGGGCGTCGATGCAGGAGTGAAGCGCTATTCGGTCCAACGCAAGATGGCGGTGGTGGCGCGTTTGTTGCGCGGCGAACCGTTGGATGTCGTCGCCCGGGAAGCGAATGTCTCTGTGGCCAAGCTGACCGAATGGCGGGACCGAGCGCTCGCCGGCGCGGCGTCAGCCCTGAAGGAACGCGAGCGCGACGATCGCGAGGATGAAATCGCCCGACTGAAATCCAAGGTGGGCGAGATCACCATGGACAACGAATTGCTGTCCGCCAAGATCGCCGCCATGGAGGCCAAAAGCCCTTTGGCCCGAAGGAGGTCGAGACGATGAGCCAGACGGTCTCGCCTTCCACCTCTCGTTGTTATGGCCTGGCGCGGGTCTCGCGCGCGTGGAGTGTTTCGCGCGCCGGCGTGTATCGCTTTCTCAAGCGAACGCCATCGCCTGCGATCGCCCGTCGCTCCGGTCCGACAGGCCCTTGTCCGGATGCTGACCTGGCCGATCATATCCGCCGGGAAATCGAAGCGTCCGACTTTCACGGCGAAGGCTATCGCAAACTATGGGCGCGACTGCGCGTTGCCGGGGTTCGCTCGAGCCCTCGCCGGGTGCGCCGGGTGATGGGAGAGAACGGCTTGCTCGCGCCCCATCGCGTCGGGCGCAACCAGGAGAAGACGCACGACGGAACCATCGTCGCCGACAAGGTCAATGAAATGTGGGGAACGGACATGAGCCAGACCGTCACCCTCGAGGAAGGGCGGGCCTATGTTTTCGTCGCCGTCGAACACGCGAACTCAGAAATCATCGGCATTCACGCCGCGCGTTCAGCCAATCGCTTCGAGGCGCTGGAGCCGGTCCGGCAGGGAGTGCATCGGTGCTTCGGCTCCATCGCGCCCGGCGTGGCGCGTGGGCTCAAGCTGCGTCACGATCACGGCTCCAATTACATGTCCGGCGATTTCCAGGACGAGATCAAATGTCTGGGCATCGAAGCTTCGCCGTCCTTCGTGCGCGAACCCGAGGGCAATGGCGTCGCCGAGCGCTTCATCCGAACCTTGAAGGAGAACTTGCTCTGGGTGCGGACGTTCAAAACCATCGAGGAACTGCGCGCCGAGCTCGTCGCATTCGCCAGGCGCTACAATGAAACTTGGCTCGTCGCGCGGCATGGATACAAAACGCCCGCGAGGGTCAGAGAGGAGCAAACCATGCCACCAATTGCAATTGACCCGACGCTCGCAGCCGCCTTACCCTTGGCCGCCTGAGCACGCGCAGTCGGGTGTCTCAAAACCGTGCCGCACTACACTTCTCGCACCAGTCGAACTCGGCGATCAGCTGCTTGCCCTTAAGGTTTTTGGCATTAAGATTTTTGACGCGAGGGTTTGCAGCAGCGAAGTACGCGGGTCCCATCTCAGCGCCCCAATCTAGAATATAGATCGAACAAGGCGCGTGGACGACATCGTTGCGGTGCTCTGCAAGTTCATCGGCGCGGTCCAACAGCCATTTGAGATCATCGAGCGCTTTAGGCAGCTCGTCCCAACGGCCGGAATTCGCATTAACGGCCGCCCTTAGCATGTCGCGTTGGGCGCGATGGCTTTTGACGGAGTACCAAATTGCAAGTGCGACCTTTATCGCCGTTGGTTCCGTCCACACCTTGTCAGAGCCACTGACGGTGACAAAAAGCTGCCCGAGGTATTCGTGCAGAGTATTCCACGCGCGAGCTACCTTACCAACGGCAAGATAATACTCTTCGAAAGCGGCCTCCGCCCCCTCGCTGCGGGGCGATAGTTGGGGGCGCGCGCTCGCTCGCTTCTCTGGATCGTCCATGATCAACGCACCCTGCCCCGCACCTTTGAGATGAAAGGCGCGGAAGCGTGAGCGGGTGCGATGCTCGTCGCTTGTCGACTGGCCGATCTATCCACGCTTGAGGGGCACTATGCGGGGGTCAGAGCGCGCGCGCAATTCGGGCGGACGTGACCCTGTCGCGGCCGGATTGCGGGGCGGGAGGGCCGAAAGGCCGGGCGGTGAAGGAGCGCCGAAACCATTCGGCTCATCATTGACCCGTCAAAAGGTAGTTTTTCACCAGATAGGTGATGCCCCGGGTCCATGATTCATCTGTGTTGCCACGAATGTCGACGCTATGGACGAACACCAATTTCCCGGCCGCTACGTCGGCCATGTAGACGTTGATATTGAGAATCAGATCCGAAACCTTTTGGACCACAATCCATGCGGCGTAATCAGCACCGAGCTGCTTGCCGTAATCGAATTCGCAACCGCCGCAAGCGCCGATCTGCGGACCGGAAGCCATTTTCGCTGCCTCATCGGCGGGTATGGACACAAACTTATATCGGCCAGAGGCTTCGAGGTTCGCCTTGAATAGGGACTCGATCGACGCAAGGCGAACCCGCTCCGCGTTGGTCGTCGGCTCCAGATCCGCGTGATCGTTCAGGAATTGGGCGTTGAGCAAAGCGACGACCCTGACCGGATCGTCTGGCGCGGGCGCGGCCGTCGAGCGAGCGCCAAAGGCGACGGATCCGAGAATCAGGAACGCGGCAACCCCCAATACGGCAAGCCGCGTGCGACGGGCAGCGAACAGACTTTCGCGCCGGCAAAAGCGCCGACCACACCTCGCATCGGCCGCGATCCCTGATCCCGTTTTGGCTTCGCAACCCGTCATCGCCTCATCCCTTACAAGAGCGACCGCGTGAACCTTGCAGGCACGCTATCGATGGGCACTCGTATGTGGTATCACGATACCGCACAGGTGCCTGTCAAATGCCGACAACATTTCAGGACGATGTAGAGACGGTCAACGTCTCGAAGTTGCGCGCCAGCGGCGCCATAACAGCGGAAGCGACGTCGGTTGTTGCGCGACCGCTCGCGTTTGGTCGGTGTGTCGGCAAAGCGCGCGATCCCGAGGCACGACGCGTTGTAGCCGTGAAGCGGCGCGTTGCGCTTGTTATAGTGATTTGAACGACCTCCATGTCCGGGCACAGATTGTTTCAGGATGATCTTCCGACGACGCCGACGATCTCGCGGTTGCGCGCATCCGGCGTCGTGACCGCGGAGACAAGGTCGGTCATCGTTACCTTCGGCGAGGGCGAGAGCGCATTGGCGCGCGAGGTGCGCGTCACACACCAACTATTTCCGAACAGGGGCAGTTGGAGCTTTTTTGTCTGCCCGGCGTGCGGCCGTCCCGCGCGCGTGCTGAAGCTGCACGAAAAGCCGATGTGTCGGCGCTGCTGTCTTGGCGAAGGGATTGGGTATCGCGCATCGAGCGGCTCGCCGGTCGAGCGCGACGTAGCCCGGCTAGCCCGGCTCCAGAAGTTGCGCGAGTTGCTGGACGGCGGGCCGGTGAGATTGCATCCGAGGCCGGGCCGCCGGCTGGACCGCCGATGGTCGCTTACAGTTTCGTGGCGGCGAGGAATGATCCGCGAGCGCCAGGATCTGCTGCGACAGCGCCGTGATGGGCTGAAGCTCCAATGAAGCTGCGCCGGCGTGCTGCGCTCCCCGTTGGCCTCGGGGCTATCGAGCGAGAGCTTCTCGACAAATGCGGCAGCGTGTCGGCGGCGGCGAGGGCTTTGGGCGTGTCGAGCGTCGATTTGCGCCGATTGGTGGGGTCGCGGCCTTTGTTGGCCGACGCAATTTATGAGGGGACCGAGCGGGCGATCGACGAGGCGGTGCAAGTGCTGTTCGATGGCTTGAGGCACCCCCAAATGAAGCAGCGGCTCGCCGCGGCGGCCTACTTTCTGCGCCACACCGAGGCTGGGCGGCGTAGATGGGGACGAGGTTCCAGTTGAGGCGAGAGCCATCGCGCTCAAGCGGGTCGACAGATAAACTAGGCGAAGCTGGCCGGGGCGCAGGTAACCTCGAAACACGCGACGCATGCCGCCAAAACCCCTCTCGGCCGATGTCCCGAAGTTCAAATTGAACCACCATCCCCATCTTGGGATCTGAGGTGGCGGCGGGTTAGGCCGGACGCGGGCGTCGCGTCTCGTCAGCGCTGGAATTGAGCGGCAAGGCGTTGAACTGGGTTTTTGGCACTGGGTTTTTGGCACTGGGTTTTGTGGCACTGGGTTTTGTGGCACTGGGTTTTTGGCACTCGGTTTTGCGACACTGAGTTTTGCGACACTGAGTTTTTGCAACATCGCGAATGGTGCGGCAACGAGCGGCGCGGCGCCGGACCGCACGACGCGATCGGCCCTCCCCAGTTTCCGCCAGCCAAAATTGCGTTTGGTGGCTGATCTGGTGGTCCTGATATGGGCGATGGTCCTCAGCGGCCTTCCCAGCGCCCGCGTAGGCCTATCCCGCTCGCTTGAGGATGTCGGCGATCTGGGTTGGCGCCCATGTGCCGCCGCGCGCCGTTGGCACGCCGCGCGCGTTCAGCGCGTTGGCGATCTCGCGCAGGCTCCGCCCCTCGGCCCTGAGCGGCTCGATCAACGGCAGGATGTTGGCGGCGAACCGGTCTGCTGCAGCCTTCATGCTCTCGGCGCCTTTGCCGCGCACCTCGTGGAGACGCGGATTGCCGAGCCGCGCGCCCTTGGCCTTAGCCCGCGCCAGCGCCTCTTTGGTGCGCACTGAGATCATCGCCCGTTCCTTCTGGGCGAGCGCGGCGTAGATGTGCAGGATGAAAGGGTCGATGTCCGGCCCCAGCTCGGCCACCACGAACGGGACGCGTTGCGCCATCAGGCCTGCTATAAACGCGACGTCGCGGCTGAGCCGATCTAGCTTGGCGACAACAATCGGGCACTTGAGCTTGCGCGCCTTGTCGAGGGCTATGCGCAGCTGCGGGCGCAGATCCAGGGCGTCGGCGCCCTTGCCCGTCTCGACCTCGACATGCTCGCCAGCGAGCTTGAGCTTCTCGGCTTCAGCGAAGCGCCGGATCGCCTCGCGCTGAGCGTCGAGGCCGAGGCCTGAGCGGCCCTGCCGGTCGGTCGAGACGCGCAGGTAGGCGATCATTTCTGACATTGGGAACCTTCAGCGCAAGTCATCAGGACGACATATGAGCATTTAGCATCCTGACGTATCTCTAACAAGGCTCCTGACAACGGTCCTGACGGAAATTTTTTGGTGAGCTTGCAAAGGCCGGCGAGTCATAAGCTGAAACTTAGGCGGTCCCCATCAGCGTGAGAGCCGCTACTGCTTCGCCTCAGAAACAGCGGAGAAAAGCGCTCGCGCCAAAAAACGTCACGGTGATTGTGAGATCCCAATGAGGGGCCGATTTTGCTTGCCAGATTATTCTTTGCCCCCCCGGGGCGCCCGCCATGACAGGACCCGCGCCGGCCTCTCGAGCGTGATTGCGGTGTCCGTTTTAAGCCTCAGAACTGTGATGTGTGTCCGCTGCGTGGCCTCGGCTGGCGCACCTCTGCAATTAATTGAGTATTATCAATTACTCGGGTGCGTCGACCCGCTGATCACCAGTCAGCGGGTCCCGTTTTCTGCAGCTGGAAAGTGGCCAGGAGGGTAAGAGCTTTCACTTTTGAAATCCCAACAGTTGGAGTGTGCTCTTTGAGCAAGCCTGCGTCTTCGTGGCGGTTTGAGCAGCACCATCGCATATAAATATTTGACGAGTGGTAGAAGCTACCCATTGATTCGCGCTATCTAGGTCTAAATTCGTGGAGCAAACTGAAGTGTCTCCGTTCTTTACCTCCATCTTCGGGGTGCCGAGCGAGCTATCAATGGCAAAGCACTTATCGAATTTTGTCGCAATATCTTCGAGTATTCGTCGCGGGTTATTTTTGTTGCTCCACACGGCGCAAAGGAAAAAATCTTTAATCTGACTGTCAGTTTGAAGACCCTGCTTCTCTGCTCCCCAAACCAGTCTGCCCAGCTCGCCACCACTACATCCAGAAACCCTACTCGCTTCAAACGTAATCGGTTTTGGAAATATCCGCATCCATATTTCGTCGCGCTCGCGGTTGAGGTAATCCTGGAATAGTGTCGTTAGTACCAAGCCAATTATTCCTCCTATTATTCCTGCTACCAAATAATCGGCAAATCTGCCCATGGTTTATTTTTGTTGTTCAGAGAATGAGTATATAATAGTGTATGGGGGTGCGTCTATTTTTACTGACGCTGTGCTCAGCCATCCCCTCATTTTTCATACGCGCGAGAAAGTCTGAGCCAAGGCTCTGTTTTGGGTGATGTATTCGCTGAACCGCTCGATCGAGCGGCCGCAGGCGGACCTCCGGCATGTTCGGGATCAGACTCGTAGAGCATACAGCCCTGCCGGAACAACGAATGGGTCCGATGTTTGGCGGTGTTGACCTTCGAGGTGGCGGTCCATGCCGAGGCTTTCGCCGGCCGCGCCGAGCAGCGTCAGGAGAACGATGGCGAAGGCGTTCAGGAGAAGACAGCCGGTCGCGCCGTTGCGGATCGGCGATGCGAAGAACGCTTAGGCCCATGCCGAAACGAAGGTCCTTGGTGTCGCGAAAGCCCGGCTCGATCGTCCAGCGCTTGGCGTAAGAGTTCATGATCTCGCGTGCGCTCGCCTCGGCGTTGCTGGCGGCCAGACACCAGGCCTCCTTCATGTCTTTGGCCTTGACGCAGACGACCGCCCCGACCTTGTGGCGGCCCGCCGTGACCTCGGCGTCGCGCAGCTTGCGCGCTCGTCCGCCCGTCCCGGTCCATGCGGCGGCGGCGCGCGTTTCGCCATCGGCCGCGCTGACATGGATGTTGCCGCGAAACCGGATGACGTAGGCGAAGCCCAACGTCGTCGAGATAGGCGAACAGCTTAGTGTCGCCGAAGCCGCGATCGGCCAGGATCGTCACCGCGACGCCCTCGGGCAGAACCTCGGCCAAGCGGGCCAGGCAGAGGTCCTCATAGTCGTTGCGCTTGTCCTTCAGTTCGTCCTTCAAGACGGTCAGCCACAGCAAAGGCGTCGCCCGGCCGTGGTTGGTAATCGAGGTTCAAGGCCAGCGTCGTTTGATCGTCGGCGTCGAAGTCGGTCCAGTCCATGGCGACGACGATCGTCTTGCGCTGGCCAACGACTTCCGCTCACCCACGGGCGCGAACATCTCCCACACGACGATGCCCCGATTGCTCAACAGCCGATCGACCTGCTTGACGGCGTGCTTGCCGAGCAGGCCGCGCGCCTGAGCCAAGCCCGACTTGAACACCTGAATTTCGCAAGGGGTTGATTGTGTTGGCGTTCTGACGAAATTCAAGTTGGCGTGGCACTACGCCTGGGGCGGCCGCGGCGTTTTCGGGGGGATTTGGAGGGGGCCGGCGGCGGAGAACGGGCCTGGCGGGCCCGCGGCAGCAGGGCGACATGGGCGCATTTGAAAAGCCTGATCACGTCTGGCGCGGCGTCAGTGCGCACGAGCCAGTCGGCGGCTCGGTAGTGGATGCGCACCTGTTGCAGGCGGTCGAGATCGCGCAACAGCTCCTTCCATTCCGGCGCGAGGCCGGCCTGGCGGGCGAGGTCGTCGAGATGCTTCTGCATCGACAGCGCCAGGAAGGAGCAGAAGACGTGGCCGCGGATGGCGGCGTCGGAGGAATGGAAGATCGGCCGGGTGCGCATGATCGCCTTTGTCCGGCGGAAGAGGTCCTCGACCTGGAGCAGATCGCGATAGCGCAACACTGCCTGCAATGGCGTCACCTTGGTGTTGGTGCGCAGGACGAAGATCCCGTCGAAGCGCGCCTCCTCGGCAAGCTTGCCAGCGTCGATCTCGAATGAGCGCTCGCCCCTGGCTCCGGCTTTGCGCAGATAGCGCCGATAGGCGGAGTTGCCGATCAGCGCCTTGTCGCCCCTCTTCAGTTGCGCATCGAGCGCGGCGACGATCGCTTCACGGTCCTTGCGGTCGTTCTCGGCTTCCGCTTCGTTGCGACAGACGACATAGCGAACGCCTTCGGCGTTCACCTGCTTGACGAACAGCTGGGTCTCTCCCGCCTTCCGCTCGACGAGGAGGGGCACGAAAGGATCGTCGTTCTCGAGGACGAGCTTGCGCACGGCGGCGTCGGAGCGCTCGCGCGCACCGAGGATGTACTCCAGCTTGCGCTCCTCGAGGCCGGCGATGGTTGCCGCCGAGATCATGCCGCGGTCTGCGACGACGCAGACCCGGCCGATGGAAAAGCGCCGCTGCAAGCGATCGACGACCGGCAGGAGCGTCGTCACGTCGGCGGTATTGCCCGGCCACATCTCGGTGCAGATCGGCCGGCCGTCGCCGTCGACGACGAGGCCGAGGATCATCTGCTTCAAATCGGGCCGATAGTCCTTGGAATAGCCGTGCTCGCCCAGCGTCTCGCCGCCCTCGCCGTAGAAGGAGAGGCTGGTGGTGTCCATGAACACGGCGGAGAGGTCGGTGAACAGGTCGCGACGGCGGTCGAACAGCCTCTCCTCGATCAGGTCCTTGAGGCAGCGCGGCGCCAGCGCCCCATCCGGCTTCTCCTCCAGCTCCTCGCCGAGCCAGGCCATGGCGCGGTAGAAGTGATGCAGATCGAGCCCCTCCGCCCCGGGGATATCGTAGTCCTTGGTCCACGAGGCGCAGTCGCGGTCGGATCCCGAAACGAACAGACGATGCAAGGCGGCGACGAAGACGGCGCGCTCGACCGGGAACTCGAACGCCCGCTCCATGAGCAGGTCGGCCAGCACGGCGTCGATCCCGAGCCGCTCCCAGATCCTTCCGAACAGCAGCGGCCCGCCGATCCGCTTGGCGGCGACCGACAGCGCGCCCTCGGCGTCCTCGTCGAGCGCGTTGATCAGCAGCACCTGATCGGTGAGCTTGGCGCCCGAGGCGATGAGCGAAGCGAGCGCGCCGGAGGCGGCCAGTTCGTCGGCCCGGCCGATATTGGCGATCACCTTCTGGCGCACGGCCGCGCCGTCGCGCTTGTTCTCGACGATTTGCACGTAGCCGCGCTGGCCGGACTTCTTGAGGCGGAAGAACATGGGCCCTCGCTATCGAGCACCACGGAATCCGACTCGCCGCCAAAGATCAAGCACAAAAACTGTGCAAACGTGGCACTACATTTTGCGAAAACCGCTCACCGCCCTAAATGATATCAATGCTTTGCGAGCGCGAGGGCCAGTTTACTGTTCAAGTCGGGTCAAGGACTGGCCGATGATCGACACCGCCAGCGATGCGCTCGTCATCACGCCGAGCGTGCCATTGGCCAGCGACTTCAAACGCTTCGCATGGAGGTCTTCGGCGAATATGCCGTCGAGATAATTTTGAATGAAATCAACGCGCTTGGTCACACGGTTCATGGCGCAGGCTCATCATGAGGTGATTCGATATCCTCATGAATTCGCTGCAAAATAGGGCCAACATGAGTTCCTTCACGAAATGAGGGGATTCATGAGGACGCTGTGCCTTCGTTAGTCACCATGCAACGAAATCCTTTCTCCCCATTCAAAGAGAGCTCCTTCTTGTCCTGGAGCGCGTCGAAGCATTTCGAATAGGTTGGCTGGTCGTATTTGCTTGCGTCATAGATAAATCCCATGGTCTTTTCGGATTGGCCGATCATTTCTTTCCCAATCTTCGACGGATTTGCGGTCAGGTATTGAATATGTGTCTTAAATAGTGTGACTAGCCCTTGGGAGTCTTTAGGCATTCCTGAGCAATCTGGACCAATACCTCCTCTCAAACAGTGAATCGTTACTTCACACCAATGGTTATTTGGGTCAAGCTGCTGAATGCACAAAGTAGCGTTCACTGCCCTTGAGCCATCCTTGTCTTCGGTTGAGGTTTGATCAAGAGTATGGCATGTGCATTTCGCGAGGTTCTTGTGCGTGCGCCGGCAAGCATGGCAGCGCGGCATAGAGCGATGTGAGTGACACCAGAATAGCGGCACGCACCACGTCCTCCCGGTTCCTGTCCGAACCCCAATCCTACACGCCGAGGTGGTCGATCGACAAGACTTACTACGGCGCGTGGTCCACGCAACCTCTTGGGCTGAGATTGGGCGCGTGTCGATGTAAGCACGATCACGCAGTTTGATGGACCTGTTTTCACGGCATTTGAGGGGCAGGCGTGCGGGGGCCCCGTTTTCATTCTGTTTGTCGGTGGTGGTGCGATCAGTTGCCGGCGCGGCGGACGCGCTCGTCGAGTGTGGTCGCGCCCGGCGCGGCGAGCTCGGGCGGATCCACGACCTCCAATGCGAGGGCGGGCCGACTTCCCTCACCCAATTGCTAAGCTATTGATATAGCAAGCAATCCCAAGTTGTCCGTAAAATCAGAACATTCGAGCCAGCCGAGGACGCGCGGGCTGATGATCATGGTGGGATCTCCAGTTAAAGCAAAGGCTTAGCAATGGGGATTGGGGAGTTCCCTTCTGCCCCCCTCCCCACGGTCGTTTCAAGGAGGGCCGGGGCCTCCGCACCTTTGCAATATCAATGATGTCAATATGTTACGCTGATATGCTCGCGCGTCGCAACCCTGTCGCAACAAAGGCTGGTCAGGCAGGATCGGGGCCCCGAGTAATCGTCCCGGTCATTGCGGCGATCATTGATAAACTGCACGCGTGGGTAAAAGCTATAAGCATTCCAAGGCGTTGCGCCGACGTTATCCTGGTCGGAATGCTTGTTTGACCCCCCTTACCCCGGGTCGCTTCAAGGTGGGCTGGGGGCCCCAGCGGGCTTACCACGAACACGAGCAAGCTACCGATCTCGCGCGTTGCTTTGACGCAAAAACTCCTTTTCGCGTCAGGCAGGACTGTTTTTTGGCGTGGCGCATTTTTGCGTCAACGTTTGAGGGCGTGCCATCCGTCGCGATCAGAGTGCCATCCGAGTGCCATCAGGGTGCCACCACGCATTGATGGCACAGAACGGCGGCGAGCACATTCCCCCTTTAGCTCATTACATCCCTCTCCGCTTCCTCATCATCCGCCACGCGACAGGATACAGGGATTATCGCTGATGGGTGCGATGGTTTCCAGCGTCATGTAGCGGGCTCGTTGGACGCCCATTCATCGTTTTGCTCGATCAGGATGGCGCCGACGAGACGGATGATAGCGTCGTCGTTTGGGAAGATGCCGATCACATTGGTGCGACGCTTGATTTCGCCGTTGGGCCGCTCGATTGGGTTGGTCGAGCAGATTTTGGTCCAGTGCTCTGGGGAAGTCCATGAAGGCGAGGACATCGACTTCGGCTTCGTCGAGCAGGGCGGCGAGCTTGGCAAGCTGGCGCGCAACTCATCGGCGACATGGCGCCATTGCTTGCGGGCGGCCGCCGAGTCCTGGGCGAAGGCGGTGGCGATGAGCTGAAACGACGCGCCGGCCGTTTTTGTTGGCGTGCGCCAAGGCATGCGCATGAAGTGGACGCGACAGCGCTGCCACGTCGCGCCCAGCACCTTGGCGGCTGCGGCTTTGAGACCTTCGTGGGCGTCCAGATGACGAGCTTGACCCCGCGCAGCCCGCGCCGCGCCAGCTTGCGCAGGAAGTCGCTCCAGAACGTCTCGGCTTCCAGCGCAGATATCCAGGCCCAGACCTCGCGCCGGCCGTCGCCGTTGACGCCGATAGCGATCACGACGCCGTCGAGACGATGCGCCCGCCCCGGCGCACCTTCAGATAGGTCGCATCGAGCCACACATACGGCCAGTCGCCTTCGATCGCGGCCAGGAAGGGCTTACCTTCTCGTCGAGTTCTTCGCAGAGCCGACTGACTTGGCTCTTGGAGACGCCGTCCATCCCCATGCCTGAACCAGATCGTCGACCGAGCGGGTTGAGACGCCCTGGACATAGGCCTCTTGCACAACCGCGGCGATCGCCTTCTCCGCCATTCGCGCGGCTCAGAAGCTCGAAATAGCTGCCCCGCGAGCTTGAAACGCAGCTCCACCGTCCCGCGCGCGTCTGCCAATCACGTCGCGTAGCCTGCGCTCCAAACGTCGCTAGCGTTCGCCATCCCCCCGTGCGGCTTTCAATGTCCAGTTCCATCACGCTCCAAAGCCATCATCCCGCAGATAATCCCGTCAAGTCTTTCCAAAAGCGCTGCAGCCATCTCTCTCTCATCTTCCTCTCTATCCAACCCACCCTACCAAACACAACCCCCAACCTCGCCGCTACCCCACCCCCCACCTCACAGCTACACCACCGCTACACACCGAGCACACCGCCGATTGCTCCCTCAGGTTATAGCCGCACTTGCGGCCGGTAACAGCTCGGCGGATTTGCTGGGCCGTGCGGAGATGACGCGGGTTTCTTGCCCGCCGCCTCAGCCGGCCAAGCGCGTTCGGGCCGGGCAGTTTGGACCGAGGAGGTCGTGGGCGCCGACCGGCCACCACGCGCCCGGCGCGCCGGCGTAGGAGGCGAGGATCAGAAATTCATCGTCACCTTCGACGCGGACGCCGGCCACCATAATCATTAAGATCCCTCGTTTCCTGACCTTGTCGGCAAGAGCCTCCGCGGCGAGCCGAAACGGCTCGACGTCCGAAAGGTCCGCACCCTGGATGCGCGTCCCCCAGAACATCTGATGGGGAACCACAGCGCCGATCGGCACCCATTCGCCTATCGGGACCGTCGGCGCGGCCGCCGCGAGCGCGCGCCGGGCGGACGGAAGGAGGCAGCCCACGTGGATGTGGAGCTGATCCTGGGTCCGGACGACGGCGGAGTTGACGACGAGGGCGACCGCATCACGCTCCGGGGCCAGTCCGTCCGCGCCCTTGAGGAACGATCGCGCGCCCCATGCGGCGTCGAAATAGTTCGGCGCCTCGGATGACTGCAGGAATGGGTCCTCGATGCCGACGATCTTTCGCGTCGGTGCCAGGATCAAGTCAAGTTGGAGGGGCGGCCGCAGAACGATGTGGCCGCGTGCCTCGCCAGTGGAGAGATCGACCTTCAGGCACGGAAAGGGAGCGTGGGTCAGCTCGAAGTCGGCGACGCACGCCCGAACAACCTGCCACAGTGCTAGCCGGTCGAGCCCTACGGGGAAGGTCGCGACCGGCGTCACCAGCGTAAGCGCGACGACGATCGAAAGAATCCACACTATTTTCGTGACGCGCGTCACCGCTTCGCTCTCAGCCCTCTACAAACCCCCGCGCGAAGAAACAGCGCAGTGCGCACCGTCAACGAGGCGCACCACGCCTTTATCGGAGAACCGCAACAATGGATAGCGCCGGCGCCACCAGCGTCCAAACTTTGTCAGGCGGGTTGACCCGTAGTGGGCCAGTCTCAAGAAGGCAGCGGTGTGTTGTGATCTTGCCCCTGGGGCATCAGGGATACATATTTGCCAGATGGTAAGGCGATGCCCCATCTTCCTGTGTTTGCTGCTATTAGCAGGATGCGACGGCGACACGGCGACGACGCGGGCCAGAAAGGAATGTGAGAGGCAGCATCCTGTCGACCAGAGCGCTTTTGAAAAGTGCTGGACGGATTACAAAAATTCGTGGCTTGGCATAGCCGACAAATGGGTTCATTTCTAATCCACGCGCCTGGAGCCGCGCAACGGCCAAAAACTCGACAGGCACTCGCGGCTCCAGGTGTCCTCACGGCGGGCGCTGATCGTCGAACGGCGTCGCGCGCTTTGGCTTCGCGCCGGACGGGCGGTAGCTCCGCGGCGGCAGAGCTGGGTCTGACGCGCGGTAGATCGCAGATTGACCTGAAAAAGCAGAAGTTTGGCGCGCGGCGACAAACCTCACCTTCTCGCCCTCTCTGGAAAATCGGGTTTCCGGGGCCCACTTAAGGGAGTTGCCGCGCGGTGTCGCCGCAAGGCCTTTCCTATTTTTTAGGGCCCAATAATGTCTGATGCTGACCGGGCGGATACCCCCGCCGCCCAAACACTCGCGTTCACGACCTATTTCGCCGATCAAGAGCCGATCGACGGGAACCTCACTGTCGTGGACCTGACCGCTAGGTCCTGCCGCTGGCCGAGCGGCAATCCGCGCGATCTTAAGACGTTCAGATACTGTGGAAAGGCTGCTCATGGCGGCCCCTACTGTGAGCCCCACGCGCGTCTCGCCTATCTGCCGAGGGCCGCCTGAGCTGGCGGCCAAGGCTGCGGCGTTGATGGCAGTTCTATTTCAGGCGTCCAGTGCGCGCGGACGAAATTTCGGGCGAATTTGGAACCCCCACCGTCCCCATCTCGGGATCCGACGTTCCTGCCAGTCACTAAGCGTTTTGCCCCCCACCCGGGGTAAGCAATCACGAGGCGCCGGGGGGCCCCAGCGCCATTGGCACGAAACTCAGGCAAACTACTGCTTCCAAGCGTGGTCGCGATGCGGGTGCCCAATTATAGTGCCAAGTTTTGTGGCACTGGTTTTGTCCCTTCCGGCGCGTCGCGAAAATGCGCCACGGGTTTTGTGTCAGTCGGAGGCGGTTCCCCTGAACAGGCCAGCCAGCTATCGCGCGCTTGTTGGGTCTGTGGGCCTATCAGGAACCCCCGATCGCTCGACCCGGCCGGGGCTGGGCCCCAGCGGGCTTGCGGCGAACGAGAGCAAATTACCGATCTCGCGCGTTGCTCTGACGCAAAAATTGATTTTCGTCTCAGACAAGAATGCCTTTTGGCTCGCGGCAGGCGTGGCGCATTTGAGGGGCGTAGCGGATTTCCGCCAGACCGCCCCGATCGATGGCGTCAAATGGTGTCATGATGCACGCCCAGCGTGCGGACACGCTCACGGTTACTCACTGCAGCTCTTTGATGCACACGACGATCTGCTTGCGCTCGTCGGCGATGATCCGGCGGAACCGATCCTCACGTTGACTACTGCCGCTCGCCTTATCCGATAGCCCAGCCGCCTTGCGCCAGGCGTCGCCGCTGATCAGCGGCTCGAGATGCGCGCGGCGCATCCTCGCGGTCGATTTTCCCGACCGGCCAGCGTCCGCAATGCCGACGAACTCATGTCGAAGATCGTCGCCAAGCGCCTGGTCGAGCACCTTGAGCGCTCGGGCTTCGTCGTCATAGCGTGCTGGGATCAGCGGCGGGGCGCCGCTTGGGCGTGGGTTCAAGGGTGGATCATCGCGATGAACAGGGCATTCGCTTGGCATTCGCTTCCATTCCTTGACAAGCGCTGCCTTCGCGCCAGCGTCCTTGCAGGGCGCGGAACCCGTCGCCGCCACAGGGCGTTAGCGGCCCAAGGGTCGGCCTTGCGATCCGCGCGTCAACGGGCGCCCCGTGTCGGCCGTCAGGCGAGGCAAAGACATGTCACAAACGGAATCGAGCGCGGACCGCGTCTGGGCGCTCATCGAGGAGATCCAGGTCGCAATGGTCGTGACCCACGATGGCCTCGGCGATCGCCTGCGTGCCCGGCCCATGGCCGCGCATCCCGCGCGTGAAGAGAACGCAATTTATTTCCTGACCGATGTCGGCGCGGGGAAGGTCGACGAGGTCAGTCAGAACGACAATGTGTGCCTGGCGTTCGCCGACCACCAGAAGGGGCGAAGATATGTCTCGGTGACGGGTCGAGCCAATCTGTTGAACGACAGGAACAAGATCAAAAAGCTTTGGTCGACCGCGGACAAGGCGTTCTGGCGTGACGCAAACGATCCCGCAATCCGGGTCCTCCGCGTTGCGCCCAATGCAGCGGAATTTTGGGAGAGCGGGCCCGACGTGGTCAACTACGTCAAGATCATGATCTCGAGCGTGACCGGCGGCGAACCCCATCTTCATGACAACGAAAAAGTGATGCTCTCTGGACCGGTTCGCTCTTAAGCTCCTATGTCGAGAGGCCGCACGTCGGCGCGCACCCGCTATGCGCCCTCCGCCAATCCAAGAAACACGATCGCGGACGCGACGCCCGCCAGATCACAGAAGGTATCCGCGACCCGGCCCAAGGGAAGGATCATGTTGGACCCCAACGCCAGCATCGTCGCAGCGCCGATCCCGGTTAAGATCAACGCCCACTTCATCGGAACCTCCCGATCTTGGCATCGCTTGCCGGCGAACGGGACAGCCGTTCGCGCTTGCTGGCCCGGGTTTCGATTAGGTTGATCCAGCCGATCCGTCATCGCCGGGTTGACCCGGCGATGCGGGTCAAGCCCGCGGGTGACGGCGAAGGAAACGAATCCACCTGAACCGACCCGCGCTAAACGCGGCAAGCGAAAGAGCGTTCCGGCGCGTTGAAAGTTTCTTTGCCGCCTTGACGGCTGTTGACTTCACTGCCATGTGCTACAGCGTCGCCCGAAGATTTGACGCCTTGCCGCCTTCGGCTTCCAAAGCGCGTTCGGCGCGGCCTGTGAATTACTCTGAGATGCCGCGGGACGCAAGGTAGCGGCGCATGACTTCGGGCGAGCCGGACTCATCGGCGAGGCCAACAGAGGCCAACATAGGAGTTGGGACGCAGCACGTAGAGCGCGTTCCGCATCGGCCCCGCGCCAACAATCAGGACGTCGCACCCTGTCACCTCTGCCTCCCCAGTCCGTCAGCGATAGGCGGCGTCGGCGAGAATATTCTGAGCAAGCTCCCGCTCCGAGCGGTCGCCGAAGAGGGCTCGTTCGGGGGTGAGTCGCCAGGCTATCATATGTGCGACACTGGCCCCACGCCGAGCGCTCCAACCAGCCAAAGCACCAGGAGGACCAATAGAACAAGGCCCAGCACGCCACCGAGCCCAGCGCCGCCGTATCGGCCGTGCGCGTAATAGCCGCCTCCGCCTCCCAACAGGATCAGAAGCAAAATGATGATGAGGATTGTGATCATCTCTGAGATTCCTTTGCATGAGGTGATGTTTTGCGTTCCCACCGAAGGAAATGCCGGACAGAGCGTCACCGCATTCTGGAACGAGCCACCACCGCGGCGCGAGGCCTCATCAAATGATCGGTCAGCCCCAGAGCGGCGACCGCCATGGCCGCGATCGTCACCGAACGCTCAAGAAGAAAGGCCGCAATCGAGGTTCCCATAAGATCGAGAACGCATAGGACGACAGAAAGCGCGACGAGGCCATGCGAACCGCCTTCGAGAATCGGCAAGGAGGCTGCGACGACCGCAACCGCCAACGACGATAAGGCCGCGCGCCGCTGATATTTCCGAGTCGGAGGAGAGATAGCTGCTAACCGCGATTGCCAGCGCGATGATCGCCGCAAGGCCCATCACGGTCAAACCAGCGTCCGGCCAGTACCGCCGGTCACTATTCGTCAATTGAGCCTCCTTTCGCTTTGACCAGCTGTTCGGTGAAACGCGTGGACGGTCGGGCTGTTCCCGCACGCGCCGCGATTGGAAGCGACAAAGCAGCGGCATTCCAAGGTCGGCGCTTTCGTTGGTCGTTTGGCAGTCGCGACCAATCCTTGGCGCAGCGATCCCGTCCCTAGACGGGCAGTCGGCCTCGCGGAACTTTGCTCTATAGCCTGCTCACCCTGCCGTCCCACCACACGCGAACGGGAACCTTTTAAGCGTGACCGTGTTGACGATGACCGAAACCGTTCCAGTCAACTCGAGGAGCATTCCCATGAGAAGCTTAGCGTTGATCGCACTGGCGCTGGCGATCCCCACCGCAGCTTATGCGCAAGACGACAACCGCGCCGTCGGAGGCGTCGGCGGCGCTCTTGGAGGCGCCGCGGTTGGCACGGCAGTCGGAGGTCCGGTCGGCGCCGTCGTCGGCGCTGGAATCGGGGCGATTGTCGGCTCGTCGTTGCCCCAACAGCCGTCCACTGTCTACGACGGTCCCATTGTCGCGGGGGAGCCGTTGCCGCAGTCCGTCGTGATCTATCCGCTCCCGCAGTACCCGGACTACAGCTACGCCGTCATCAACAATCACCGCGTGATCGTTGACCGCGGCTCGCACCGGATCGTGCGCGTGATCGACTAGCGCACGAAAAGCGCCGCACCGGCGCATTCGTGCATCGTCGGTGCGGCGGAATGAACGGGCGATCGCCTGTCGCTTCCGCCGCACCGACGATTCCGCGGGTACGAACCACACTCATTTGCAGCGGGCCGAGTCAAGCGACATCACCGTCGCATGAACGAAGTCCCGAGGCAGCAAAAAAAGGAACTTTTCCCGCCGCGTTCGAGTTTTCCGGAGAACTCTCAGCAAAGGAGTGGACTCCATGTGCACATTCCTCATGGCGGCGGCCGCGACCATCGCGCTTGCAAGCGCGACGGCGATGGCCCAGGACACGAACGACACCAATGCAAAAATGAATCCGACCATGAATCCCCCCGCGGCCGGATCGAGCACGAACGATATGAAAACGCCGGCGAACGACCCGAAGACCACCGCCGCCGACGTCCCGGCGAAGGGTCCGGACTTCGTCAATCTGCAGAACAGCGAAATGCTGAGCTCCAACGTTGTCGGACTCGACATCTACAACCAGCAGAACAACGACATCGGCAAGATCCAGGACGTCGCTTTCGACAGTTCGAAGAAGATCACCGGCTACATTCTGTCGGTCGGCGGATTCCTCGGCATGGGAACCCACTATGTCGCGGTCGATCCCGGCGCGGTGTCGATCAAGTACGACGCGGGCAACAAGGTCTGGCGCGCGTCCATGAACGCGACCAAGGATCAGCTGAGGTCGGCGCCGGAATTCAAGTATGGGGGTCAGTGGACCGCCAGCCGAAGCTGACGGCGGATCCGGGATGGGGGGATTCCCCGTTCCATCTATCAGCTTGCGACAAAGAGCAACGACCGCGGGCTCTCCTCAAGGAGATGATTGGCCGTCTCGCCGAAGAGAAGCGCCTCGCTCGGGTGGACCGAGACCCCGAGAACGATCAGCGTCACGCGCTCCCTCAGCGCCGCGCCAGGATCGCGTCGCGCCGGTTTTTCGATGTCGAGCTGCGGAACCGCACGGTGTGATGGCGGCGCTCCGCGATCTCGGCAATCTCTTTTAGCGCCCCCTTCTTGTGCCGGCTCGCGAGGGCAGCGTCCGCCGTCCCGGACGACGGGAAAAGGATTGTGAGCTCGGCTCCCGCGGCGCGCGCGAGTTCGATCGCGACCTCCGCCGAATGCCGGGTGTTTGTAGCGCCGGTGCTGCGTGGCCAGAAGGTCGTAGCCGTAACTGGGGCGAATCCACCCGACGCCAGCTGGCTTCCGGCGACCGAGCAAGCGGTCGGCCTCGAGTACCAGGTTGCCGCGGCGCCTTCCCGAGCTGGAGCGACGTTCAGCTACGCAACGCGGCCAGTGCTCGGATCGGACTTCTACGTCCTCAGCCGCTTCGACAATTCCGATCAACAGGCCGCCTGGCTCCGCTCTCTCATCCTCGTCCTCGCGCCGCTCATCATGTTGGCCACGCTCTACTTCGCGTACTCCCGGGAAATTCAATCGGAGCTATTGCGTTGGATTGACGCAATCAAGGCGGCAATGATGGCGCGCAAGAGCGGCAGCGGCGCGCCATACGCGCTCGAAGACGATGAAATGCCGACCGAATTGCGTGAGCTCGCGGTTGCGTTCAACGAGATGGCGCGGGAATCCGCAATCCGTGAGCGGTCGCTTGCGTCATCGCTCGCGGAAAACGAGTTCTTGCTGCGAGAACTTCATCACCGAGTGAAGACCAGCCTGCAGATCATTCAGAGCTATTTGGCGCTGACGCGAAGATTGGATCGCGCGACGGCGGATCAGAGCCGCGTCGACGCGATGGAGGCGCGCGTCCAGGTTCTTTCCATCGCCTATCGCAAAGCGTTCTCGGCCAGGCGAATGCGCGACGTGCGGATTCGCCAATTCGCGGCGCAGCTCGTGGACAACCTTTCGCCACTCCTTTTCGCGTCCTGGCCTCGAGCTCGAGCTGAAAGCAGACGTCCACGCCGCTTTGATGATTGATCGAGCAATTCCGCTTGGCCTCGCGCTGGTCGAAAGCGTCTTGGCGGAACTCGAGGCCGAAGACGCGCGTCTGGTGGTCGTGCGGATCGGGCGATCTCGATGACTTGCGAGTTGAATTGCGCGTTTCCACCGACGGCCTCCTAGCGGCTGACAGGCCGCACACAAAGCTGATGGCGGGCCTCGCGTCGCAGCTCGACGCGACCGTGGAGAGCCCGGACGTTGGAACGATCATTCGTTGGCGGTTTCAGGCCGGCCCGCTGCCGGTCCTCGCCGCAATTGACGAAGCTGCGCTATAACGTGCGCGGCTGGGTTCAAGGCGATCGCCGCCGGGTCAACTAGCGGCGCGGGCCACTTTGTCATCCTCGTTGCCGTTGGTCGGGTACACTCCGCGCAACACCTCCTCGAAATGATCGCGAACCAGAGCGTTGCAATCGCAGGAGCGCGCCTCCAGTTCCGCGCGACGCACAATGAGAACGCGGCCGCGCCGCGTTTTGAGCACGCCATCCTCTCGCAGTTTGCGCATCACACGGCTGACGTAACTGCGGCCGACTCCGAGCAGGCCGCCCAGTTGGTCCTGGGTCAGCGAAACCTCGTCGCTGCCGATGCGATCAAGGGCCGCCAGCATCCATTTCGCGGCGCGCTGCTCGATGGAGTGCGTGGCATTGCACGCCGTGGACTGGAAGACTTGCGCGATGAGACAGTCTGCGTAGCGGGCGAACAGGTTGTTGAGGGTTGGCGAGGTTTTCTTCAAGTTCTCAAGCTGTGACGAGCTGATCTTCAGGAACTGCCCTTCGAACTGGACGAGCGCGCGCGCGTAAGCGGGCAGCCTGCCGTGGCTTACGATGCCGCCGATTGCGCCTTCGCGGCCGATCAGGGCGGTTTCGACGCCACGTCCGTCGGGGAGGATTACTCGATACGAGGCGAGCGCCTGGCCGCATGGAAAGTAGGCGTAGTTCACAGTGTCGCCAGGTTCGTAGAGAATGTCTCCGGCCGGATGCTGCGCGCGACCAAGGCTGGGCAGCAACAGCTCGAAATCATTCGGCTTCAACGTGCGCAGAAGATTGTTGTCCTCCGCCGCCGCCCGGATCCCATGTCGGCCAAACTCCACGTCGCGCAATTCCGCCTCCACATTCGGCTCGGAATACCAACGCACGCGCGGGCGTTATGTTCACTTGGGAGCAGAAGGTTTTCGCCGAATCGTTACAAACGCGCATTGCGGCCGCCCTGGAAGTGGCGATGACGACAACGATGAGGCGGAGCCGCTGCAAGCCGCCCAGGGACGCGTGGCATGACGTTAGGGAAACTCGGTTTCGCCGACAGCGCCTTCGAGACCTGCCTCGCACAGACGATTTCGGCATGTCCAACGCTTTCCGGCTCGTTGCGCGCGATCGCGGGAAGTCTTTTTGCCCTCGTATCGGGGGTAGGCGCCTGGGGCATCTTCGTTGCCTGCCACGCCAGTTTGGGCTGGCCGCTGTCCGTGCTGGCTGCGGTCGCCTATTTGATTGCGATTGCCGTTTTGCAAGCGTTGCTGGTCGCTCGTTTCTCCGCGGCCTATACGCGGGCGGCAGCGGAAAGAGACGAAGCATTGCGATTGAGCGCAGAACGCGAAACGATGCTCGCGGAGACCCAGCACCGCATTGCCAACAATCTGGCCGCAATTTCGGCGATGCTGAGCGTCCAGGGACGCCGGGTCGGCGAGGGCGTCGCTCGCCGTGCAATCGAGGGAGCCGCTGGGCGTATTCGGGTTGTCGGCGACCTCAATCGCATGTTCAATCGGCTGACATCGCATCATGCGCGGATCGATGACGCTTTCGTCGCCGACCTTGCTGCAAATTGTATCGCTGCCGTTGGCGCCGAGGATCGCGTCCGATATGAGGCGTCAATCGACCCGATCGACTTGCCCAGCCGCAATCTCCTGTTGGTGGTGTTGATCCTCAATGAATGCGTCAACAATGCGCTGGAACACGGATTCCCCGGCAAGGATGGCGGCACAATAACGATTCGCCTCGAGGCGTCCTACAACGGCCGCGGCAAACATCGTCTGACAATCGCGGACGACGGCGTCGGGCCGCCCGCCGGATTTGACTCGACGGAGGCGCAAAGCGCAGGCTTGTCGTTCGTGAATTCGTTTGCCCTTCAGATCGACGGATCATTTCGCCTCGAAAGCGGAGGACGCGGCGCGCGATCGGTGCTCATATTCTAGAGCACGTCGCGCTTTGACGGATCGTCCTCGCGAGGAGCCATAGGCGTCGAAAGACGCCCGTCTTTCGATGGGCTATGGCGACGCGGCGATCCAGGGGATCGTAGCGCTGCGGCGGTGGCACCTGGATCGCCACGCTTCGCTCGCGATGACGGCGTTGGTTCCGTCTAAGACGTTGGTTCCGTCTAATTGAGTCCTGCTCTAGCCCGCATCCATACGTGTGGCGACGCTCGACGCCTGCGCGGCTGGTTGTAGTGGGGAACGTTCGTCGATGGTCCGCGTTTCAACCTGAGAGTTTGGAGGCTGACCCGCCAAACCGAACAGGGAGTTCGACCATGGACTGGAATCGAGTCGAGGGAAACTGGAAGCAGGTCAAGGGCAAGGTCAAGGAGCAGTGGGGCAATCTCACCGACGACGATTTGAATGTCATCGCCGGCAAGCGCGAACAATTGGAAGGCAAGATCCAGGAACGCTACGGGATCGCGAGAGACCAAGCGCGCAAAGAGATCGACGACTGGGCTAGCCGTCAGAGCTGATCGTAAGACAGAGGCGCCAACCGCCTGATCAACCGGGCGGCAATCCGGATTTCACCGGCGATCGCCGCGCACGAAGAACGCGCGGCGATCGCCGATTTTATTCGCAAGCCAAAAGCGCTGGGCAATTCAAATTCAAATCGCGGCGCAGTCAATCCGAGATGTTTCCGATGACGTTCACCGCTCGCTGACAAGGCCAAGGGCGCATCGGAACCAATTCCTTATCACGGCGTTAATAGGGCAGCCGCGCGAGCGGCTTAGCGAGCTCGAGGCCGGCCATGCGTCTCATTATCCTCATCATCCTCATCCTCCTCTTGATCGGCGCGTTGCCCGCGTGGCCGTACAGCGCTGGTTGGGGCTACTATCCAGTTGGGGGACTGGGAACAATCCTGATCATTCTTCTCATTCTTGCGCTGCTTGGCGTCATCTAGCTTCTATGTTCTTCCCACTTGGCGCCGGACGGGCAAATCGGCGCGACTGTCAGCGGCCCGTCGGACGAACAAGGGTTGCAAAGTTGGTCTGTGCTACGGCTTCTCTGGAGGTTCGGGTCGACCGCGCGACGCAGGTCTCGACGCGAGGGCCATCGCCGTGCCAGCGACCGCCAACAGCGCGGCGACGCGCTTGATCCCCAAGGCTTGAACGACTTGCACGCCGGTCGCGATCACGAAAGGATCGGCAAGCAGAGACCGGCGCGTCGCCTGTGCGGCCACTGAGGCCCGCTCCGCCCGGCGGCGGATCACAGCATAGATCGCGAGCAGCCCTAAAGTTACGATCAGACAAATGCCGGCGACAGTCAGGCAGGCGTACAGAACGTTGTAGCGATCCATCACGAAAACGAAGGCGGCGGCGCAAAGAAAACTCAGTGTCGCCGCAGCCGCCAAACTGGCGGCGCCGGCGATGGCGATCAGACGCATTTCCGTGGACGCGGCCCGCCGCACATCACCGACGATACGGTCGAATATCATCGCCGCCATGTCGCGCCGATCAGAAATCCGAGCCCGAAGGCAAGAGCGACCGTCGACAGGGGGCGTTCGACAATGACCTCCTGCAAAGCGTCGCCGATCGAAGATGCTGCTGCGTCAGCGGTCGCGCTGATACGGTCGGAAGCGTCGGCGGCGACGGAGTCGACATTTGCACGAGCGTTTCTCAGGCCGCGCTTGGCCTGGGCCCGCGCTACCGCTCCAAGGTCGCTCGCGGCCTCGGCGATTTGCTGCGAAAGACCTCCCATGGCGTTCTTCGCAACCCTCATTTCCTTGTCGAGTCGAGTATTTGTTTCATCGTCCACAACGCCTTGCGTCGCGTCGCGCGGAGCATCGGTCGTCATTGCGGCCTCCAGAAGGAATTGTGCTCCGTTGTAACGCACAGTCGACGCCGGAGGTTCCGCGCCCACGCGATTCAGCGTTCCTCCTCCGTGTAAAGACGTTCCTTCAAGATCAGCGCTACGATCAGAATCGGCGATGACAGGAACGCCCCTAGCGGTCCCCACAACCACGTCCAGAACGCCAGCGACAGGAGCACGGCCAGGGCGTTCAGTTCGAGCTGGCGCCCGATGATCGTCGGAGTAACGAACTGCCCCTCCACCACGATAAGGAGCGCAAAACCCGCGGCGGGGACCAACCCCTCAGCGAAGGTCGGCGCGGTTACGACGCCGACCAAAACGAGGACAACGAATGTCGCAATCGGTCCGACGACCGGAATAAAGTTGAGTGTCGCAGCCAACGCGACGAAGCCAATCGCGTGGGACATCCCGGTCAGCGCACAGATGACGCCCGTCATCGCGCCGACGGTAAGGTTAACCAGGGTTACGGTCAGCAGGTAGCGCGCCAGCCCGGCTTCGATCTCGTTGAGGATCTTCAGCACCGTCAATCGCGAATCTCGGCGCGCAAATGTCATGACCAGTCCGCGTCGCAAGTCCGGCCATTTCGCGATGAACAAGAGGAGCACGACGAGAAAGAACAGAAACCCCGTAATGGGCGGCAAGAGAATGCCGATCGTCGAGGGGACCCATTCGAGGCTGGGCAGAGGCAATGCGACGGCGTCGCTTGTCGGACCGCTCCCCCCAGTTGATGTGAGGCGATGCCAGAAGCCGAGAAGGCCATCGAACGCGTGCAATTTTTCTTTCAGGGACGCGGCAAGCGCCGGCAAACCGGTCGTCAATTCAGAGACCCGCGGAACGATCAGCGCGATGACGAGCGCGATGAGCAGGGCCACGCCGCACACGATCAGCAGTGCAGCGACCGGCCGCGGCATGCGAAGGGCCTCGAGCCTTTGCGCCAAAGGCGATGACATGACGCCGACGACGAACGCCGCCACGATTGGCAAGATGAGGTCTCGAGCAAAATAGAGCGCGCAGACGGCGGCGAGCGCCGCCAGCGTTGCAAGCGACCATGCCGAAACTTTTCGTAGCGGATCTGCCGCGCCAAGACCCCCGATATCCTCAATCTGCGCGACTGATCGCGGGCGCCGACCTTCCCGCAACGCTGCCTCCCCCTTCGCGGCCAGCGCCACGATGCCAAACGGATGGTATATGACAACCCGCTCGCGAGTGGAAAGTTCCTTGGCGCAAGGGAGGATTTGCGGGGCGTTCGAGTTTAGGAGATATCCTATTTCCCACGTCCGGCCGGATCGCGCGTAGCGCCTGATTGGCACACGGCGAGTGTGGCGCGGCCTGACGAGTCCGGACGCCGGTCGTCGAGCCCCATGAGCTCGCTGAGCTTGGTTCGGGCGCGACTGACGCGGCTTGATCGTGCCGATCTCCACCCCGCAAATGACTGTGACTTCTTCGTAAGACAACCCGCTGGCCCCAACCATCGTAAAGACTTCGCGCTGTTCCGCCGGAAGTTTGGCGAGCGCTTTACGAAAATCCGCGAGGTCGAGGTGGCTCTCCTGGTCTCCGACAACGGCGATCCCTCGCGCGAAGACGCCGTCACTGTCCTGGACCTCGCGGGCGCGCTTGCGATACCGAGAATAGTAGACATTGCGGAGTATGGTGACCAACCACGCGCGCAGACTGGTTTCGCGCTGAAATTTGTCCGAGTTTCCCATGCTCGCAGCAAGGCCTCCTGGACGAGGTCATCAGCCAGCGTGACCGATCCGCAAAGCGAAACTGCAAACGCCCGGAGACTCGGAATTTGAGCGACGAGGCCGTCCTTAAAGCTAGTCTGACTCATCGTCACCTTTGCAACTTCACAGATTGCTCGCTGGTCTCCAGGCGGTCCAACAATTCCATGAACTTATCGGGAACACGCGCTCGAACGAGATCGTCGTAGTGCGCCTTCAGAGCCCTTCCGATCGCTTCCTGCGATCTGGAGTCAAGGCCGCGAGCCGCGCCGAGGCGCGACTTTCCTGCCATGGTCGAGTCCTTTGCCGCTGCCTGCTTGCCTTCGGCGCGATTCGGGTCGTGAAGTTCCTTGCTAGCCATCAACCGGTCCAAGAATTTCGTGCGGGCAAGTGTCCTACCGGCGTCGTTGTAGCGAGGTCTCCCTAACGCGTCGAGTTGGAGCTACCTCGCAGCGGTCAACGGGGACGTCTCGCCAGCCCGAAGAGCGCCGACAACGCAAACGCGACCGGCGCCACCACGAACACGAGCTTGGCGGCCGCCATCGCTGTGCCGGCAACGCCGCCGAAACCAAGAGCCGCCGCGATCAACGCGACAACGAGAGGGGTAACCGCCCAGCCGAACATCGCTCGTTCTCCTCCGCTAGGTGTCCCGGCATTTTATGGAGCGGGTTTAGATGCTATGGGGCGCGGCGAGGCAATGGCGCCATCGTCGCCGCAACGAAACGATGGAGCGCATCATGCCACAGCTGAACGTCTTGAGCAGATCCCTCGTCGCCCTGGAACAAGACGCAACACTGATCGCAGTGATCGAGATGGGCCAGTCGAGTTGGCGGGTCGCCGGTGCTGTGCCCGGAATCGAACGCCAGCCTCTAAAGAAGCTCGCGACCGACCCGGATGGACTGCTGCAGCTTCTGCATCGTTGGCGGAATGAAGCCGTTCAGGCTGGGCGCACGATCACGCGGATCGTCGGCAAGTGGCGACAAGCGGACCTGGGGCCCGGAACAATCGCGGGAGACATTTGTTTTCGAGGACCTCGCGCGGCGAATTGCCGCGACGAACCTTGGGAGAAATGTCATGAGACGGAGATGGATCGGCGCCGCATCCGCGGCGGCGCTAACGATGGCTGTTGCAACCGGATGGGCAGCTGCCCAAGAGCGGCCACCCGGGCAGGACCAAACGCCCGCAAAGCACGACATGGAGAAGGGTCTGCGCGGAGAGACCGCGCAGGCACAGGCTCCAATGGGACAGCAACAGGAGCAAAAGACGCCGGGAGGCGGGGGCGAACGCAGTCAGGCCCTGAAGCCCGGCATGCAGAAAGAGGAAGGCGCTCCGGGCAAGGCGGCGGAGGGAGAGCACCGCCAGGTCGACCGCCAATCGAACCCGGCGCAGTCGGAAAAACCCATTCACGGCGAGGAGCGGACTGGACAGGCTCAGTCTGAGCGCCGCACCGGCGAGCAGGGCGCGCAATTGAACGGCGAGACTGGAAAAGCTGCGCAGGGCGAGCCGGGCAAGAAGGTTGAGAAGCGGAGCGGTCAGGCCGCGCACACCGAAAACGGCGCCCGTGGCGAAGAGCGGATGGGCCAGACGCCACAGCCTCAGAAGGGCGCCGGCAACGAGGCCCAAACCGGACCTGCCTCCGAGCACGGCGCCGCTCAGGGCCAGGCGCAGTCCGGCCAAAACGAAAAACCACCGGCGACCGGTAAGGCCTCAGCCTCCGCGCCGCGCCATGCCGGCGGAAACGTCCAGGCGATGGGCAGCGCCCATATCTCCAAGGAAAGCGCCTCGCGCATTGCCGACACGCTGATGGCGACGGCTTCGCCGCAGAACGTCAAAATCCACGTTGGGGTCGGCGGATTGCTGCCCGGCGAGGCGGACCTGCGCCCGCTGCCGCCTCCGGTCGTCGAACTCGTCCCCGAATATCGCGGCTACGACTATGTCGTCGTGAACGAGGAAATCTTCATCGTTGAGCCTTCGACGCGCCGCGTGGTCGAAATCATTCGCGAAGGCGGCCCGCCACAGGCGATGGAAAGAGCCCCAAAGATCAATCTGACCGAGGCCCAGCAGCGGATGCTGTTCGAGGCCGTTCGCCAGGAGGGAGTGCCTGAAGCGCCCGTCCAGGCCGAGCTCGCCGATGGCGCGACGGTTCCCCCAGACGTCACGCTTGAACCGGTCCCGCAGGCGGTGATCGTTCAGATACCGATGATCGAGCGCTACCGGCTCTTCGTCGCGAACGACCAAGTCGTCCTCGTCGATCCGGACACGCGCGAGGTCGTCGACGTCGTAAGGTGAAGGCTTTCTCCGGCGCAGGCCGTCTGCTGCGGTTTCCCTCGCCCCTCCCGATCGGCAGGCGGCCTTTGCGCGCGCAAGATCGCCCAGCGCACGCGTCCTTTTTATTGCCGCGTGGAGATCGGCCGAGGACGCTGCGGCCAATTCATCCCGTCAACCGCTCGCGCGGCAGGGATAGCCGGATCACGAGTCCCTCGGGCCTCCAGTCCTGGGAGATTTTCCCACCGAGTTGGCCCGAAATTGTCGCGCGCGTGAGAATGGCGCCGAACCCTTCGTCGTCTGGAGGGGTGGGGATAGCGGGTCCGCCGCGCTCCATCCGTGTGAGGACAAAGGTTTGGCCGTGTTCCGCGCCGACGATCTCCACCTGCCCATTTGGCGCGGAGAGCGCTCCATATTTTGCGGAGTTTGTCCCGAATTCGTGCAGCAGAAGCGCCACACTCGAGATCGCCGAACCGGATATCACGAGGTCAGGTCCAGCGATCGTAATCTGCTCGCACTGAGTATCCTCAATGTTCTGGTGAGGAGCGATGATCGTCCGAATGAGAGAATGCAGCGTTGTTGGCTTTGTGCCCTTCGCACCGTCTCCGCGGCCGCGCGACACTGTCAGCGCATGCGCCCGAGCAAGAGCCGATAGGCGTTCGCGCACGGATCTGACGAGATCCTGAACGGTTTTCGCCGAGCGGCCGCTCAAACTCACGATGCCGATCACCAGCGCAAAAAGGTTCTTGATGCGATGATCCATCTCCCTGAGCAACAAATCTTGCCGCTCTTCCGCCTTTTTGCGCTCCGTGACGTCACGGGCAATTTTGGACGCGCCGACGATATTGCCATGGCGGTCTCTGACTGGCGAAACAGTCAGCGAGATGTCGACCAAGCTCCCGTCCTTGCGTTGGCGGACAGTCTCGTAGTGATCGATCCTCTCACCGCGGCGGATGCGTTCGAGGATTCTGGGTTCTTCGTCGTGGCGATCGACGGGAATGAGCAGAGTTATGGGCTTGCCGACCGCTTCCTGGCTCGTGTAGCCGAAGAGACGCTGCGCGCCATTGTTCCAGCTCGTAATGACGCCGTTGACGTCTTTAGGGCTCGTCAGAGAATAGCTGAATCGGTTCTGTGCCGACAGTGAGGTAGCGGGGATTCCCCGCGGTCGTGGCGCGTCGTAGTTTTGGGGATGATTGATGAAGATTCTCTCCAAAAGCTGCGGAAGCGCAATGCAGCGATATTGCCTCAACTGGATGAACGGCAACGACGGCTTTTCGCTGCGTCGGAAGCCAGGGCGGCAGGGCATGGCGGCATAGCCGCGGTTTCCCGGGTCACGCGCATCGCCGCGAGCACGATCGGACGCGGCTTGAAGGAACTCGATGCGCCGCCGCCGCTGAAGCTCGGTGGCGTTCGCCGTCCGGGAGGGGGACGCAAATCGTTGACGGAAACGGACCCCGGTTTGCTCGATGATCTGAACGCGCTGGTCGAGCCCGACGCGCGCGGCGATCCGATGTCGCCGCTGCGCTGGACGTGCAAGAGCCTGCGCCGGCTGGCGGCTGAACTCGACAAACTCGGGCACAAGATCAGCCATACGGTTGTCGGCGAGTTGCTGAAGAAGCAGAAGTTCAGCCTGCAAGCCAATAGCAAGACGCGCGAGGGCGCCGACAATCCCGACCGCGACGCGCAATTCCACGTCATCAACGACGCGGTCAAGGCAGCCATGACCGAGAACCAGCCGGCTATTTCAGTCGATACGAAGAAGAAGGAACTGGTCGGCGATTTCAAGAACGCGGGCCGCGACTGGCGCAAGCAAGGCGATCCAGAGGAAGTGCGCGTGCACGATTTCCTGATCAAGGAGCTCGGCCGCGCCGTGCCTTATGGAATTTATGATCTGGCCGCCAACGCCGGCTGGGTCAACGTCGGGATCGACAACGACACGGCGGCCTTCGCGGTTCAGACGATCCGCCGATGGTGGCAAGACGTCGGCCGTATTCGCTATCCGCTCGCGCGCCGCCTGGTCATCACCGCCGATGGCGGCGGATCGAACGGCACGCGCGTGCGGCTGTGGAAACTTGAATTGCAGCGCCTCGCCGATGAACTCGGCATATCAATTGAAGTCCATCATCTGCCGCCGGGAACCAGCAAATGGAACAAGATCGAGCATCGCCTGTTCTCGTTCATTACCCAAAATTGGCGGGCCAAACCGCTGCTCAGCTATCGCGTCATCGTCGAACTGATCGGCGCCACGACCACCCGAACCGGCTTGACGGTTCGATGCGAACTCGACGACAAACCCTATCCCAAGGGAATCGTCGTGTCGGACGAGGACATGCGAAACCTCAACATTCAGCGCGCGGATTTCCACGGCGAATGGAACTACACAATCGCTCCTTCAACCCCACACATCAAAGCGGTTAATTCCTGACAGGCCCTTAGAAAGGATGGCATCGTCGGACGATCCGACAATCGCGGCGTAGTGCTGCGCGGCTTCTTCGTCCCGTTTGCGGTCGGCGATATCAACCAGCATGTTGACAGCGCCGAGGGGCTGACCGGCGCCGTTGCGCAGAGGCGTCGGGTAAGCAAGAAAGGGAACGCGCGTGCCGTCGGGTCGCTCCGCGATCGCCTCCGCCCCTCTCGCGGCGCAACCCGTTTTTAGTGTGACGGCCATCGGACACTCGTCGTGTCCCATCGGCCTGCCGTCCGGCCAATAGAGACGCCACGAGCCGCACCACCAATCTTCGCCCAATTTCGGATGGCGTCCCCACAGGGACGCGGCAGCCTCATTGTAGAACGTGATGCGCCCAGCGGCGTCTGTCGAATAGACGGCGACCGACAGATTTTGAACGATCTGAAGGAAGTCTACGTCTGCGGCGACAGAACGATCCGGTCCGTCCTTCGGCGCGTGCCTGGTTTCCTGCGCGTGTAGCGAGATAAAAGTGGCAGCTTGGGGCTTATTGCTCATGACCAACTCCCTGGACGCCAACCACCGTCGAAAATTAGCCCGTCCTCTTTCCGCAGGGTTTTTGCTTGTGTGTCCTCAGGGGCCGAACCGGAAAAACCGGCTTCAGACGATCGCGAGCTTATTTGGCTTCGCGACCGCTCCGGCGAGAGCCTTTGACGCTCTTTTCGGCGTTAAGCACGCCGAAGTCGCGCGAGTGCAGCCGGCCCGAAACGACAACGCCTTCCGCCGCCAGACCGCGTTTCAACAGCTCTCGAATAGCGGAGGCGCGGCTCGGCATTCGTTTGTCGAAACGCCAATCGTCTAACGCCGCCAGTTCCTCGTCCGTGAGCATGATCTGCAGGCGTTCGCCGCGCGCCAGGGCTGCCATGATCCCTCCTCCGTTTAACAAGCGATTAACTGGTAAGTTAAGTCTCTTGCTTAAAGGGTGTCAAGGGCGTCAAGGAAGGTTTTTTGGCCTCTTACTCATTTTCCTCCGATGGAGCATGATCAAGCAAGTGAGAAGAAATACCATAGGTGCATCACCGGGGGTTTAGCCATAGAAACTCCTCATTACCTAATGTATACATTACAATATCTTAAATTGTTCTTGACATTATCCTTTAATTAACCTACTTCGAAAAGTCGAAGGAGACGACCATCGACCCTCGCCAATCAGCTCAGCCGCTGGCAGCCCCTCTCGTAAGCCGCCTGGTCGATGAAGCGAACCACCGCATCGCCAATCATCTGGCCATGCTCGCGGCGCTGATGCGGTTGCAGGCTAGGGGCGTCGGTCCGACGGAAATCGCATTGAGCGCGAGGGACGTTCAGCGGCTCCTTGAGGATTTCGCCGGACGCTTGGATACCGTCGGCGAAGTTCACCGGCTCCTCGCTCTTCGGTCGAGCGGAGCGCCCGTCGACATCGCCAACTATCTCGAAAAGATTGCCCAGGGGCTGGTTACGTCCCTGACGGCGAATGACCACATGTCAATCTACTGCCTGTTCCCAATGCGCCTCGTTCTTCCGGCGGAACAGGCGGTCACGCTCGGGTTGCTCGTCGGCGAGCTCGTCACCAACGCGATCAAGTACGCTCACCCGGCCGGAGTCGTGGGCGCGATTACAATCAGAGCCTCGACCCCCGACGATGACGCGGTTGCAATTGAAGTTTGTGACGATGGCGTGGGTTTGCCCGACGGCCTCGACCCCCTGCAGAGTCAAAGTTTGGGTTTTCGCACGATCCGCATGCTGGCCGAGCAGCTGGGAGCTTCGATTTCGTTCGAGAACCATGGACTCGGACTGAGCTGCGTTGTGCACATTCCTTACGCAGCGCGGGCGCTCAAAGTCGTTTCCTGCCGGAAGCGCGCAGCAATCTTGTGTGAGCGTTGAAATCTGTTCGTCAACATTTTTGCCGCTGACCGCGGAACTGCGGTCAGCTTTTGACGTTGTTTGTCAGCCTTCACGTTGACGCACCCACACCCCGGGCGGAGCTAATTTATGAATGTGCCGGTCGCTCCGTCGCGCGAAGCGATCGGACAGCCGCAGGGGCCGATCTGGCGGGACGTCATGGGACCCGGCCTCATCACCGGCGCTTCGGACGACGATCCTAGCGGCATCGCCACCTATTCCCAAGCCGGCGCGCAGTTCGGCTACAGCATGGGGTGGACGCTGCTGCTCACCTATCCGCTCATGTGCGCGATCCAGTTGATCTGCGCCGAGATGGGCAGGGTAACGGGTCGAGGTCTCGCCGGAAACATCCGTAAGCATTATCCGGCGTGGCTGCTTTACCTCCTAGTCGGGCTGCTCATCGTCGCCAACACGATCAATCTCGGAGCCGATCTCGGCGCCATGGCCGCGTCGCTTCGCCTGCTTGTCGAAGGACCCGTGGCCGTCTACATCGCAGGCTTCGCGCTCCTGACCGTTCTCGCGGAAGTCTTCATAACGTACGCTCGCTACGCCTCAGTGCTGAGGTGGCTGACCCTGTCGCTCTTCGCCTATGTCGGCACTGTGTTCCTGGTTGGCGTGCCCTGGCTGACCGTGGCGAAGAACCTCGTTTTGCCGAACATCAGCCTCGCCGGCGGTTATTTCACCGTGGTCGTCGCCGTGTTCGGCACGACGATCAGCCCCTATCTCTTCTTCTGGCAGGCTTCCGAGGAAGTTGAAGACGAAAAGCAAGATCCGACCGCCAAGCCGCTCCTGAAGGCGCCCGAGCAAGCGTCGACGCATATGGCGCGCATGCGGATCGATACGCTGGTGGGAATGGGCTTCTCAAACATCATCGCCCTCTTCATCGTGCTGACGACGGCCGCGACATTGAATGCGCACGGCGTCACCGACATTCAAACCTCATCGCAGGCCGCCGAAGCGTTGCGTCCGATCGCCGGCCGTTTCGCCTTTACGATCTTTGCGCTCGGCGTCATCGGCACTGGACTGCTCGCCGTGCCAGTACTGGCGGGCAGCGCGGCCTATGCGGTAGGCGAGGGGCTAAAGTGGAGGGTCGGATTGGGCCAGCGCCCGGGCCGGGCGCCAGCGTTTTACGGCACGATCGTGCTGGCGACTTTGGTCGGCGCAAGTCTTAACTTCACCCTGCTGGATCCGATCAAGGCCTTGTTCTGGAGCGCAGTCATCAATGGAGTCGCTGCGGTTCCGATCATGGTCATGATCATGCTGATGGCCTCGCGAAATGAGGTCATGGGTCAGTTCGCGTTGCGGCCGCTGCTCAAAACCTTTGGCTGGCTCGCCACAGCGGTGATGGCCGTGGCCGCCATCGGCATGTTCGCGACTTGGGCGGATTGAGCGACACGAATCAAATTGCAAACTCCCTTGGCGAAGCGCCGGGGCCGCCTCCGCGAGCGGCCAACATCAGCGCGATAAGCACGAAACCAATCAGAGCCGCCGCATTCTTCAGAGCCGCCCGCCAAGAAACCGATCTTGCTCTGAGCCAACGTCGAACCTCGCCCTCGGGTCGGTTTGACCCGCATAGTTGACCGCTATTTGTGGCTTGCGACGGACAGTGTTCTCTAATGGGTCAAGGGCGGGAGGCTCTTCCGAATGTCGACGCTTTCGGGCGCCTGTGTTCTCTGCGTGCACGTTCGACACTTGATAGGGTAAGCTGGGTGCAGAGCGGCTAGGTTGAAATTGCAGTCGGCCGGCGGTTGGCCCCTGCAACAGAATCCGCGCCGTGCTCTACCCCCTCCCTAGGGCTTCGCTCCCTTTGGCAGCTAGATTCGACCTCGTGTCTCAAGGATTGCGGGGGCTTAGGCCGCTGCGAACTCCGTCCCGTCTCGCAGCGTCGCGTGCATGATGATCGCGAGGCGGCGAGCCAGAGCGACCCGCCTTCGCATCCCGCTCGCGGCGCCTCTACAGACGGTGCCATTAGGCCTAAGAGTCCATCCGGGATCAATTGGGGTTTGACAAAGCTTTCTGACCATCAGGCGGACGGAAGCCCAGCGCAGGAACGCAAGAGCGTTGCGGTTGAGGCATTCCCAGTCCTTGGCCAGGCGGCGACATCGGTTGAGCCATGCAATGGTTCTTTCGACGATCCAGCGTTTGGGCAACACCACGAACTTCCCGATATCGGATCGCCGGACGATCTCCATGTTGATGTGGCGCCAGACAGCGGCCAATCCGTCCTGGAACTTTGGCCCTGGTAGCCGCTGTCGGCGTAGAGTTTCAGCAGGAAGGGAAACGCGCCGAACAGCGTGCTCATGAGCAGCACACGCCACCGTCGCGGTCCTGGATGTCAACCGCATGAACGACGGCGTGCAGCAGCAGGCCCTGCGTGTCTACCAGGACATGGCGCTTCTTGCCCTTAATCTTCTTTCCCGCATCAAAGCCCGGCGAGTCGATCGCAAGCCCCCTTTTCCGCGCTCTTGACGCTCTGGCTGTCGATGATCGCCGCCGTCGGGCTGGGGTCCTGCCCGGCCAGCTCCCGGCACTGCACGTAGAGCGCATGGTGAATGCGATCGAGTGTGCCGTCATGGTTCCATCGGCAGAAGTAATCATTCACGGTGCTGCGCGGCGGCAGGTCCTTCGGTAGCGACGCCCACTGGCACCCCGTGCTCAGGATATACATGAGCCCGTTGACGACCTCACGCTCATCGACCGTCCGCTTGTTGCCGCCTCTCTTGGCTGGCGGGATCAGTGGCTTGATCAACCCCCACTCGTCGTCCGTCATGTCGCTCGGATAGCGAAGCTTGCTGCGGTCATATCGACCGCGATCGTTGTTCGTCCACATCCGGCGGCTCCCGCGAATCGCACCGCCGACATGGAATCACAAGTGATTCCAACGATTCAAGGTGTTCCCGGATGGACACTAAGGACGGCCGCGACGGCATGTTTGGGTCCAAACCCAGCCGAGAGCGCCCGGAGGCCGTCTACGAGGCTCGTAGGGCCGCTCAGTGAGCGCGGCGAAGCTGCTCTCGCAGGGGATTTGTGCGACCGCCGACTGGACGGAAGAGCGCGCAGTGCGCTGGGCCGGGGAGCCTGCGCTGTTCCTCTTCGCGGGCGGCGGTTTCATCAGCTCTGCGGGTGCGGAGACGCTCGAGATGGAATGGGTCGTCATTGCGTTAACAGCACAATGCGCTGACCCGAGCCAACCTCACTGGACGCTGACCGTGTCCGCGCCATGAAATTGCCGCCCGGCCGGGATCAAGTGCCCGGAGATGATTCGCGTCGCCCTTACTGATGCGGCCTATGACGCCATCGCGTCGACGCTGCCCAAGGGCGCAGCACGGTGGCCCATGCAGCGCGATCGGGGCCAATGCTTCATCCAAGTCGAGGCGGCTGTGGTCGACCGCAAAGGGCCATGCGCAGGCCCGGCGAGACCTACAGCCAAGGCATCTTGTGGCCCGTCGAACTGGAGACAAGCGATCTAAAATAAGCTGTGCGCCCATCCCGGCTGCGCAGTGTTGTAAGCCACGGAAACGGGCGAGCGGTCGAAGGCCAGTGAAGGTACGGAACTGCCCTCAAGGTCGAGGCTCTGTGCTAAGCCCGAGCGCGACGCCTATCTCGTTGTCGCGCGACGCGGTCTGAACCTTACGGGGCACAATGGTCCTCGAGCAATTGAATTTGCGGTGCCCGCAACGCGACGCCATTTTGGACCGGGCGCTACCCATCATTACCTCGGACCGAAGTCCACAAACTTTACGGGCGGGTGGTCGCGTCGTATTTGAAAAACGCGCATCTTGAAAATGGAGATGATCGGTGAACCGGGCTGAGCTTGGCGCGCTGCGCGACGCTATCGACACGATCCTGAGCTGGCCGGATTCCGTGCGCGGCCAGATCGCGCAATGGCTGCAAACGGACGCCTCAAAGCCAAACCGCGCCGATCCCGGTCGACTGTCTCGCTCTCGTTCTAACCGGCGTCGCGGTTACAAGCCAGGCGTGGAAGAATCGGCGGCGCGCGAGCGGGCGCTACTAGAGGCGATGCGCGACGAACCGGAGGCTGGCGTCGTGCAGTGGGCGAAGACAACCCGCTGCGACAAGAGCGCGGTCTCGATGAGGCTCGGGCGGTTGGCCCAGCGCGGCGTCGTCGAGCGGGACGGCAACGGTCGCTGGCGGCTCGCCGGGGGGAACCCTACGATGCCGCCGCCGCTCTGACGGCGGAGGAGGCCGAGCTTCTGGCGCCCGTGGCCGTCGCATGCCCGCCATGGCTAACTCCTATCGCCGCGTCAACTTCGAGCGATGTGCTGTTGCGCCTTCAGCGAGTTCTTTTCCCTGAAATGAGAGGGACAGTCTCGGTTGCTCGGTTTGGGTGAGCAGGTGGGTTGCGCGTGGCAGATGCGGCAAGAATATTGGCGTTGAATGTCTTCACGGCGTGTCCTCCCTCTGGTCGAGCAGCACCGGGTGTTCATCGAGACCGCGATTGAGGGTCTCGAAGACGAGCGCTGGCGAAATGAATCTGGACAGGTCGCGCCGCTGGCCGGTGGTGTCGCTGATCAGAAGCGCGCCGCGGTCGAGGTAGGCGCGGAAGCCGATATCGCGAACTCGATCGATGAGATCTCGCGCCTTCCCGGCGGCGTCGATGCTTTCGGCGGTTTCCGGTTTGGTTGCCTCGTCCGTCTCGCGCAGGCCTGCGAGGCTGTCCTGTGCCCCCAATGCCCTAAGTGCGCAGCTGTACTCGGCCCGCTTATTACTGAAGTCGTACAGGAGCGGCGCCGCCGGGACGCGGGCTAAGACGGGCTCGCGATCATCGTCGATGCCGGCAAGATGGTTGTAGCGGCGGACGGCGAAGCCTGAAGCTCGGAGATCGGCGAGCAGGCCGTCGCCGGCAAGAGCGCCGCTCGAGTCCAACTGGTAGCGGGTAAGAAGGTCGACCAACTCGGCCTTGGCGGCCCTGAGCGCCTTGAGCGCCCGGCCCGGTGTCGGGCCGCGCGACTCCCAGCTCAGGCGATCGCCGCCGACCAGGGCGATCGTGATGTGATGACGCTCGGCGAGCGCGAGCGCTTCGGCGACCAGCGCGGTTATAGGATGCCCTTTCCGCCGTCGGGTCGGTCGTCCTCGTCAGGATCGTCTTCGCCGTCGTCGCCCTCGTCCAAATACGGTTCCTCGTGGAAATTTTCGGCTCCTGCGGCGAAAAACGTTGAATCCCGCCCAGAGAGAGAGCCGCACGGATCGTCCCGTCCGTCCTGGGCATCTTTCGGCGACTGATTATCGTTTGTTTCCAAGGCGCTAGGCGGGGACGACGATTGCGCGGAGGATCGTCCTGGGGTCGTCCCAGCCCGTCCGAGATCGTCCCGGCGAGCGGCGTCCGAGGGCGAACAAGGATCATCTCGCGAGGCGTCGGGATCGGCCCGCGACAGGCCGGAGCCGTCCCGCCGACCGTTCTGGCCGTCCTCTAAGACACTGGAAAGATTTGGCTTGGATTCTTCCTCGGGACGACCGGGAGGGTCGGGACGCTCCGTGCGGCCTGCTCTCTGGTCCGGCGCGTACCTGATTTTGATCGTCTTGAGGTCGCCGTGCCGGGTCGGCCACTCGATCACGACTCCGGCTTTGCGCAAGGCGGGCGAGGCGCGCTTGAGCTTGCCCGATAGCGCGTTGGCTGCCTTCGGCCAACCATCGCTCAGAACATCGCGCGCCTTCTCACGCGCTTCCCGAAGCTCGGCGGCGGCTTTCTCGACTTCCGCCCTGTCGGCATATTTCCCTGCCTCGGTCGCCTTGGCGTAGGCAGCTTCCGCCTCCCGCACCGGACGGCGAACATAATGGACAAGCTCGACCAACAGCTGGGTTGCGGTTCCACCCCACTCGCCACGCTCAGCCATGAACAAACGAAGCTGGAAGGCGGCCTTTTCACCCTCGATGACGTCCTCGGTGGCGTCACGGACGTTGACCTCGAACGCGGCGGCGAAAGTTCCCTTCGGCCACAAGGCGGTCTCGCAAGCCGTGAGCCATCGGTAAAAGCTCGCCATTCTCGGCAACGTCTTGAGCTTGAGCGTCTTCTCCACCCTAAGCCCGTGCGCGATCGCGCCGCACAAAGCGCCCAAGACGTCGGCGTGAAGCCGCCGGAACATGAGCCTGAAGCGCTCTTCGGTCATCCGCTCGTTGTCGGGAACATTGGCCAAATGGATGAAGAGGGCGCGCTGGGCGAGGTCGCCGCGCCGGACCACGTTTTCGATCGAGGTGATCAGGAACGGCGCGCGCGCGATGATCAGGGATTCGTCGGCGTTGGTGAACAACTCGCGCTGCGACTCGCCGCTGCCCTCCGAGACGGTGCAGATGGTGTCCGACAACCAGTCGGGCAAATGGCTCAGGTTGTTGTAGGCCACGACCAAAGAATGCGCCGCGGCGACGTAGACCTCGTGCACATCTCTCGGCTTCGACCGCAGCGGCGAGGCGTTGGGGTCGATCAGCGACCTCACCGCAAAGGCGCTGCTCGTTTTGGTGCTCCCCGGCTCGCCAATGAAAACAAGGACCGTGTAGGGTGACCGGCCGGCGAGCGCGGCGAGCGCCCAGGCGACGACCATGACGAAGTCGCCCTCGTCGCGCAGACGCAACACTTCCTTGAGCCGCTCCACTCCCTTCTTGGGATCGATTGGCGACGGCATCGGCAGCGGCAACATTCCGGCTTCACGGCGGAAATGGACCGGGACGTCGTCAACGACGCGCCAACCGTCGGCATCGATCTCGATCGCTTGCCACCGCTCGTTGCACAGGTCGATGTAGACCCGGCCGTCGAGCGCCGCGACGCGCAAATAGGCTTCCCGCCTGTCGCCCTCGAAACACGCTCGCGCCTCGACCGTCTTGACTGCGCTCGACATCGCTTCGGAGTTGGGCGAGCCCCCTCGCTCACGATAATAAAGAAGCCTCAGCCAGCGGTTGAATCCGCGCGACCTGATCTTATGGGTCTCACGATGCGTTTCAGCCTCGCCATGCGCCACGGCGAAAGAGGCGTAAGCCTCGCCTTGCGCATCGGTGAACAGCTCGCATTTCGACGCAGCGACCTCCACCAAGAAGCTCGCTTGCGAACTTTGTTCAGTTCTTTCGCCCTTCGGCTTCGCCGCGCGCTTCGGCTTCCACTCCGGCGCGGCTTCGATGATCATCTTCGCGATGACGAGACCGCCCGGCCCTCCGCCTTCCTTGCTCGGATCAATGAGGTCATTGAAATCGCCAAAGCCCTGGGGCGGCTGCGCCACCCGAACCTTCAGGCCCTTCTCGGTCAGCGAGGGCGCGACTTTGTCGATCGCCTTGCGGGAAGCGTCGTCGTTCTCCGCGAGCAGGACAATCTCGGCGACATCGGGCGAAAACTCGACACTGGCGAGGCCGCCAATGCCGAGGATCGCGACGCCCCCTAGCCCGGAAGCCTGCATGGCGCTTGTGACGGATTCGACGCCTTCGCCGACGAGCAAGGTCGCGCCGGGCTGAATATCGTCGGTCAGAAGGACGACGCCGCCCTTGTTGGACCCGAGGGTGCGACGCTGATCTTCTTTGTCGATCGCGGCCTTGCCTTTGCCGTCGGCGGAAAGATACGTGAACTGGAAGCTCGCCTCGGCAGCGCCGATCACCTTGGCGACCAAGGCCGGAAACTTCTGTTTGAGCTTCGGATGGTCAGCGTCCGGATGGAAACGCAGCGCAGCGGGCCAGGGAGCCAGGCGGATCCCGCGGCCATTGAGATAGACCTCGGCCAAAGTGCCGTCGATCGGCCTCGCCTCCTCCCATAATTTCGCGCCGAGCTGGCTCCATTTCTCGCTCATAGACGAATGCCTTTCGCCTTGAGCGCCGCGACAATGTCGTCGTAGTCGCCACCGGCAAAGCAGTACAGCAAGAGACGGCCGTGACCGCCGTCCGCGACAGAAAGGGAAGGGTTACGGTCGCCGTTGCGGTGCAACGGGCATGGGCAATGGCAGATGAAAGCGTGGTCGTTGACGCGACGGCCGCCCAGGACGGCGTAGACTTGCCGGGCGTCGGCGCATTCTCTATTTTCGAACACGCGATCGTCTCCAGCCGGGATTAGATCGAAAATTGCGGGCCGCTCGAGTCGTCGCTGAGCGGTCCGCAGGTGTTTCACTCGCTTAAAAAGGGATATCGTCGTCGGGGCCGACTGCCGGCTTCGCGCCCTTGCCGGTCGAATATTCGATGCGGCCCGCTAGGCGACTCTCGATCGCGCGCTGCGCCCGCTCGCCCGCCTCCTTCTGCGCTTCGGCGATCGCGGCCTCGACGAGGTCGCACAGCGCCATCGCCCGCATGGCCTCGCTCTCGCTCGGGCCGCCGTCCTCGCCAAGCGCGGCGACATAACTGGTAGTCGGACCCCAGTAAGGCTGCTGGCGGGTGTTCAAGAGCTCCTGCGCGCCGAACTCCCATGTTGTCGCGCCCAACGGGAGCTTGAGTTTCTTGAGCCGGCCTTTGGCTTCGGTGTTAAAGGCGCGCGCGACCTTCGACGCGGTTCCAGAGAAGTCGAACTCGGCCTCGAGTTCCTCGAAGACGCCCGCAAGACGCGGCGTGTACTCGAGGAAATTGCCGTTGCGGCATCGCCACACGTAGCCTTCCCGCACGACGTCGGGCGGCAGGGCCAGATAGTCACGGCCCGCAAATTTATCGTCCGGCGTTTTCTCGACGTAGACGGAGTAGAGGATGGCGGGGACGACGTGCATCTTCGCGACGCACGTCTGAGCCTCGTCGGCCAGCTGATACAAACCGGGACGCCCTTGGCCGTGTTTCGGCAGCTTGGAGGTGTTGGCCAACAGTCTCACCTTGGATCGGGTGAGAAGCGCCGCGTCGTTCGAGACGCCCTGGCCGGCCCGGGCCTTGAGCAGCGCAAGCGTGTCGGGAGAAAGTGCGGAATTCATGGTTTGAACCTTTCGATTTTGAGATTTAGGCTTCGATGCCGCCGGCCGCGGAAGGCGGTCGGCGGGTAGTGAATCAGCGCGTGGGCAATGCCGATGAGGCATCCGCATCCCGTGCAGGATCCACATCACCGCGGGATCGACGCGCTTGTTGCGGCGACCGCGCCGCTTCGACGCGGTCGGCAGGTCTTGGGTTCAAAGCTGGGGCGTGACGCCAGCGTCGCGCAGCCGCTCAAGAGCAAGCCCCCATGCGACCTGCCGGACGAGCCATCGGAAGCTTGAGATCACGAGCTCGGGATGGTTGTCGACGAGCCCCCTGGCGACTGAGATTGGATCGCTACGGTCGGATTCCTCGCGAACAAGGCGACGGATCTGCTCGCCGGTAGCGCGGCGTTTCTTCTTCGGCAGCGCGCCTGGGTCTGGCGAGTCCGCTGGCGGCGCTGCGGCTTGCGGCTCCGGGTTCAAGGAGACTATATTCATGACGTTCTCACTTTCGGCCCACCCTCATTCGGTGGGCTTCTTTTTGCGGCGCGGACCCGGCGCCGCTCGGGACCCCGTCAAGGCTCTGGAGCGCGCGCTCCGGCTTTCGCCCGCGGTGCACGTGAGCTTGTTGGTGACGTCGGGCGTTGCCGGAATCGAGCGCGGCAGGTGGCTTCGAAGGCCAGGCGTGGCCCGGGTGCAGCTCTGGGCGCCGTCCTGCGCGGTAAGATTGTCGTCGAGCTGGTTACCGAGCCGCTCACTGGGAGGGTCGCCGTCCTTGTCGCGGGTCGCGAAGTCCGCCCAGCGGCCGTTATCAAGATTGATGCGGAACGATCCGAGATGGTGATCGGCGCGGCGCGGGTTAAGCGCGACAAACTCGCGCTCCTTGCTCTGACCGCGGGGCAACAGGCGTTTGAGGATCGCCGGCAGGCGCGCCAGCGCCGCGCGATTGATCGCAGTGAAATTAATTTGGTGGTGAGACGATCGGGAAAGCATCGCGTGACCTCGTTTTGGTCCGCGGCTTGGCGAAACACACCCTGATCGGCTATAACGACATTGTCCCCAAGACATGGTCGGTTTGCCGATCCGGGAGCGCCCGTCGTCAAGCTGCGGCGGGCGCTCTTTCGTTTATGGGGCGGGCGGAAAGTTCGTGTTGCTCCGTGGGTTCGTGCTGACGAGCGGGGGCCTCGGGGCGCTGCGGCGCACGGACGCGCTTGGGACGCGGGCGCTGTGGGGGAATGCGAACGGGGGCTTCCTCGACGCAGCGCTTCGCGTAGGCGACGACATCGCGGACATTGTAGCGCCGCGACCGGCCAAGAATGATGTAGGGGACAGGCCGTCGCCTGTAGGTATGCGGCGAGAGATTGTCGCCGGACACCGCGTTGTGGGCCATCGTCGCGCCTTCAAGGTCGACGCTGGCTGGCACGCCGAAGTCCTCGCGCAGCTGGTCGAACCAGGAGAGCTCAGCGGATAAGGACATTGTTAGGGAAATCCTCTTTTCAAAAAAAGACGATCTTCCCTTTACTCGGGATTTCGAGCCGACTTTCCCGAGAATTAATTCCGGGAAAAAATTATTTCGCGTCCTCGCGCTTTAGCAGCGACCACACATTTTGCGCCGTATGCACATGGGCATCGAGGCGCTCGAACGCTAGCTTGATGAACATCGTTCTGGCGCGTCTCATGTCGCCGCGGCAGGCTTTGACGCACTCCCCCTTGAGCAGGCGGTAATCGTCGTCCCGCTTCGCTTTCGGCCCGGTCTTCAGTCGCGATACGAACTTAAGGTCGCGCTCCCGCTGCGCCTCAGATCGAGGAAGCAGCGTCGGTCGCTGGTAATAGTCGGTGATCTCATCCGCGGACATTGCCAGTTGAGCCGCACCAGGACGGCTGGCCCGCACCTCTCGGATGCGTTCAATTCTGTCGCGGAAGTCGCGCCAGCATTCTTCATCGGCATCTTCGGGTTCGGGTTCGGGCACGGGCACGGGCTCGTAGGTCTGGCCAGGAAACGTGATGCCGTTGTCGCGGATAAAGCTGGCGAGCTCATCATCGCTCATGGCGAGCGGGCCGCGCGCCGAGAGAGAGCCCTCCTCAGGCCATGGAGCGCGTTTTTTCACCGGGAGTTCGTTGGTCTTCGTCGGTTCTGGCCAAGGGGCTGCGGAGGCGGCGACGGCGGACCAACGAAGAACGCCGTCGCACGCGGCTGGCCAGCCGGCCTCCGCATTTCGTAGAATATCAAACATCGGCGCGCCGCGCGAACGGCACGACATTGGCAGGCTGGGCGTCATCGAGGAGGATTGCAGCCCAGGCGGCAAGCGCCTGGGCGCGGGCATCCATGCGCCTTGAGCGCTGATAGACTGCGGCGACGCCGCTCCGCTTGTGGGCGAGAACCTGATCAAGCGCATCGACGTCAAGCCGATCGGCTAAATGAGAAACAAAGCCGCGCCGAATATCGTGCAGGGTGAACCTGAGATCCTTAGGCGCTCTATTCTCGCCGATCGCCCTCCGGATCCGGATCAGGACCGCGCCCCAGTTCACGTGAGGCTTGCCAGCGGTTGTCGGGAAGACGAGCGCCGATGGCCTCGGGGCGTCGCGACGGCGGCCCTTGAGAAGAGCAATAGCCGGCTCTGACAACGGCAATTCATGCGGCTCGCCGTTTTTCATCCGAGCGCCGGAGATGACGAGCCGCTGGTGATCGAAATCGACTTCCGCCCACGTCAGCTCAGACGCTTCATTGCGCCGCAGGGGAACGAGCAACAGGAACCGGATCAGATCGCGCACATGAACGGGCTCAGTCTCGACCGTACTCCAGATCGTTCTGAGCGTGGCGATTGTCGGAACGTGATTGCGAGCCTTGCCGGGTTTGGGACGATCGTCGGCGTCGAGGTCGTCAGCGACGTTGCGCTCGACCAACCCAGTTTTGCGGCACCAAGTGAGGAAGCGATTAAGGCCGCCGAAGACATGTCGCCGCTCGGCCTGCGAGCCGCCAATGGTTTCGACCATCAGGCGGATCATTCTCGCGTCGATCGCCGAGAGCGGGAGGGCCTCAGCCTTCATCAGGCGCGCGGCCTTCCTGGCGTAGCGAAGGGTTTCCGCGCGAGACCGTTCGGACGGCGTAGAGCGAGATGCGAGCGCTCTGGCGTAGGCGTCGAGCGCTTCGGCTCCGGTGATCGGCACGATCGAGCGCGAAGCCTCTACGTTGGCCCGTGAGGCCATGGCTTCGTGGTGTGGGCTTCTTCCCTGCCGAACGGCCGCCTTGGTCCCCAGAGCCAATCCTCGGGCTTCTGAGACGCTGACCAGCATAGCGTCGCCGAGTTCATAGCGAACGCCGCCGCCCCAGCGCTTGCCGGTGGCGGGATTGATGCCGCGCGGTTGGTAAAGCAGGCACCAAAACGCGCGTCTTGTGGTGACGATCAGGGCGAGGCCGGCGATGTCGGCGTCGCGGGTGGCGCTGGGCTTGAACGGCCGGCGCAATAGCGCGGACCGCAGGTTCTCGGTAATCTTGATGGTCGACATCGTCGGTCTCGCACGGTATCGGGAGCGGCCATCCCGTGTGCGTACTGTGTGTGCATTTCCTGCTCAATGTCAATCCAGCGTGTACCGGTATGTGTCAACGTTACGCCAGGGAAGTCGCTGAGAATATGGAGGCGTCAGGCGCGTGTCCGACTAAGCCACTGGCGACGTTAGCGCCTCGCATCCGACGGCGGATCGTATTCGAGACCGGACGCATGGCGCCGATCCTGTTTCACGGGTTGAGCCAACTCGGCCTTCCCGTGGTCTGCGTCGAAAGCCGGCAGGCCTACCAGGCGCTCAAGTCGCTGGCGACCCACAAGACCGATCGCAACGACGCGCGAGGTCTGGCGCATTTGGCCCGCACCGGGTTCTTCAAGCCCGTGCATGTCAAGTCTCTATGCGCTCACGCTCTCCGCTCACTCATAACCGCGCGCAAGAAGCTGGTGGGCCAGCGAGTGACCTTGGAAAATCAGATCCGAGGTTTGGCGATCGTGTTTGGGATCAGGCTGCCTCGCGCGCTCACCGCAGCCTTCATCGACAAGGCTCTTCAAGCAAGCGAGGGGATCGCCGGCCTCTCTGCCGCCATGCGGGGTCTGATTGCCGCGCGAACTGCCGTGATGACGGCGGTCGCCGCGATCGACGCGGATATGAGACGTATGGCGAGGGCCTCGGCAGCCTGCAGCCGGCTGATGACAATCCCGGGCGTCGGCCAACTGACGGCGCTGGCTTTTGTGGCCGCAATCGACGATCCTTCGCGCATTCGCCGATCGCGAGACGTTGGCGCCTATCTGGGCCTGGTCCCAAGACGGTATCAGTCCGGCGAGGTCGACTACGTCGGCAGCATCTCGAAATGCGGGGACCGGCGGGTGCGGACGCTTCTGTACGAGGCCGCCAACGTCATGCTGACGCGCTATAAGGGCCAGCTCAAGCTCAAGGACTGGGCCTTTGCGATCGCCAAGCGGTCAACGATGCGCAAGGCCAAGGTCGCTCTGGCCCGCCGCCTCGCGATCATCATGCACGCGATGCTGCGAGACGGGACCGAGTTCACATCGGCCTAGCCCCCGCACAATCCACGAGACAGGAGGCCGAATCTAGCTCCCAAGAGGAGCGACGCCCTAGGGAGGGAGTAGACGACGGCGCGGATTCTGTTGCAGGGGCCAACCGTTGGCCGACTGCGATTTCAACCTAGCCGCCCTGCACCCAGCTGACCCCATCAAGTGCCGAACGAGCACGCAGAGAACACAGGCACCCGAAAGCGTCGACATCCGGAAGGCCCCGCCCTTGACCCATTAGAGAACACTATCCGCAAATAGCGGCCATCCATCCAGCCCTGGCGTACTGGTCAAATCGACCCCGTAGCCGCCACTCGGGACTGGTCGGCCTTTGCGTTACTGCGCATCGTGTCGGAGGGGCACGATGGCCGTATCCCGCAAGATTGTGCGATCCTGGCCGCCGACGTCGTCGGCTTTAGCCGGATGGCGAGCGCGGACGAGGACCGCACGCTCGCGCGGTTGAGGGCGCTGCGCGCCGACCTCATCGACCCAACCATCGCCGGCCAGAACGGCCATGTGTTCAAGCGCACCGGCGACGGGGCGTTGGTCGAGTTCCGCAGCGTCGTCGAAGCGGTGCGGTGCGCCATCACAATTCAGAACGCGATGATCGAGCGCGACGTCGGAACAGCGGTCGATCAGCGCATCGAGTTCCGCATCGGCATCCATCTCGGCGACGTCGTAGAGGAGAGCGACGGCGACCTGATGGGCGACGGCGTCAACATCGCCGCGCGATTGGAAGGCATCGCCGAACCGGGCGCGATCTGCCCTTCCGAGGACGCCTATCGGCAGGTGAAGGGGCGGCTCGATCTGGTGGTTCACGATCTCGGCCCGACCCGACTCAAGAACATCGCTGAGCCGGGGTCCCGCAGGTCCTTCAGACCGCGTCCAATCGTGCTTCGGGCGACCTCGCGTCGCACGCGCGGCGGCAGCGATCCCGCCGTAGCCGGCCGCCTTCGCCCATCGTCGCGGGCTCGAGCAATCGTTGCAAATCCTCCAGAAGCGTCGGGTCCCTCGACGTGGACCGAGGAGGGCTCCCCCCGCCCTTGCGACGCACCTTCCCGGTCAGAGAGCCGGGGTCCCGCAGGTCTTTCAGACCGCGTCCAATCGTGCTTCGGCGACCTTCGTCGCACGCGCGGCGGCAGCGATCCCGCCGTAGCCGGCCGCCTTCGCCTCGGCGGCGGCACTCAACCGTCGGCCTCGCTCGTCAAGCGAGGAACGAAGCGCTTCAAATCGGATACGGAGGGGCAATTCATCTATCATTACCCCGATATAGACGCTGTTCTCGAAGACGGGAATCCCCCGATCCCAAACCCGATTCACCTGTTTCTGGCCGTCGCCTTAGTGACGGCAATCGGTCGTCGCGGCGCAGTTTGTCGGCAAAAATCGACGCCCTGCGCAGCAACGGATAGCAAAGAAAAGTAGAACGGTCGTGTGCACTCCAGGTTCACGCGCTTCTTTAAGATATTGAAATATATTGACTTTCTGTCCAATCCATCATCGGCGCGACGGAAAAGCGGGCGCTGTACGGGCTCATGGCGGCTCATCTGGCTGAGCGGAGATGGCGACGAAATTCCTCGCAGGGGGCAGAGCGGCCTCGCTGGTCCTTGCCGCCGACCTGTCATTCTCAGTCGCTTTGACGCTGCCACCAGCGAATTCGGGGAGAGGACACGTGGCGAGACCGCCGCCTGCGCTTGATACTGCGCACGTAGATTTGGAGATCGCCGGGGGTGGTGAAGCTTGAAAAACGCGACCATCAAATCCTTCTCTCTTTATTATTACTGATTGATGTTTGTGGAAAAATGACCCCGCGTCACTGATGATCTCAATTCATAAC
>CAVRMF010000003.1:0-213188 GCA_963721905.1 uncultured Alphaproteobacteria bacterium | reverse complement strand
CGGGCCGGGAGCTCTTACGGCCGGATCGATTTGCATGCCCTCGGCCCGGATGGCGCCGACCGCCTCGTGAAGCGTGGGGAAGATTCGCCCTTCCCCGATGACCGCGGCGATGCGGTGGCGTCTTAGATCGGACAGGAGGTACGGGTTGACGCGACCGAAGACGACGCGCACGCCTTTACGATTGAGATCTTCCAGCAAAGTGCGGATGGTTTGCGCTGCGGAAAGGTCCACGTTTCCGATCGCTTCCGCGTCCAAAAGAAGCCATTTGACCGGCGTCGGCGCTTTTCCGACGAGCTCGCGCACTTGATCGGCGAAACGATCGGCGTTGGCGTAGAAGAGATCCGCGCCGTAGCGAAAGACGATCAGTCCAGGCTCGGTCTGCAACCCAGGTCGAGCCAGCTGCGGCTCCCATCGGCCGCTCGCGTCCGGGACGAGCACCGTCGAATGCGCCTCATAGCTGTGACGGACCTGCCGCACGAGCGAGAAGCCGATCGCAAACAGGATGCCCTGCTCGACCCCGACCGCAACGACCGCCGCGGCCGTCAAGGTCGCCAGCAGGAATTCGCCCTGGCTCTCCTGAAGGATGCCTCTCAGGCCCCCGACGTCGACCATGCCGACCGCAATCGTGAACACGATGCTCGCCAGGACGCAGTGCGGCAGATATTGCAGCGGGCCCGTCAGGAACAGGAGGACAACGAGAACGATCGCGGAGAAGGCAAGCTGGGCGACCTGGCTTCGCGCGCCCGCCCCGTCCGCCATCGCGGTTTGCGTCGGACTGCCGTTGACGACGAACGCCCCGCTGACCGCTGCGCCGGCGTTCGCAGCCGCGAGGCCGAGGATGTCTGCGTTTTCGTCGACTCGCTCCTGATGTCGAATCGCATAGACGCGGGACGTGGCCGCGCTTTGCGCGATGATCATCACGAAGCACGACATGGCGATGGGCAGGACGGCGAGGGTTTCACTCCACGTGACTTGGGGCAGCCTCAGCGAAGGCAAGCCGCCCTGGACCGGCCCGATGACTGAAAAGCCGTGGTCCGAAAGATGGAGCCAGGCGCTTGCGGCGATCGCTCCGACAACCACGACAAGCGAAACCGGGAATTTCGGCGCGAATCGCCGGCCGAGCAGGATGCAGACGACGACAAAGAGCGAAACGCCGAGCAAGCGCAGATCGAGCGACGGAAGGCCTCGCAGAATCTGCCAAAGCTGGACGAGCGTCCGGCGCGAGGCGACGCCGACCCCGAGCATGTCCCCGAGCATCGCCGTTCCGACCTGAATGCCGACGCCGGTCAGAAACCCGGTGAGCGCGGTGCGCGACAGAAAGTCGGCTAGAAATCCAAGCTTGAAAATGCGCGCCAGCACCAGAAGACCGGCGGTCAACAACGCCACCATGCCGACGAGCGCCATGTAATGGGAGCTGGCCGGCTCCGCCATGCGCGACAGCGAACTTGCAAAGATCGCCGCCGTCGCCGAATCCGCCGCGACGACGAGATGCCGCGACGAGCCGAAGACCGCGAAGGCGACGAGAGGGAGAAGGACCGTATAGAGACCGGTGACCACCGGCGTCCCGGCGATGCGCGTATAGCCGAGAACCTGCGGAATGTTCATCGACGCCAGCGTCACGCCGGCGAAGGCGTCGCGCAGAGCATCCTTCGGCTTGATCGGCCACAGGCCTCCGAAGACAGGTATTCGCATCTTCTGGGGGCCTCGCCTCCGCGCAAGATTTCCGCCGACGCGCGACGGCCGGCCTTTAGGCGCCAGCGCGTGCGAAGGGACAATTGTACGTTCGTCCCTGGCGGTCCAGCGCGCGTCGCGCAGAATAGGCGGTTTGTCACAATTTTGTCACTTCCGCCGCGCGCGCTTGCGTTTTCGCCCGCCGCCCCTGACGATCAGGGCTGCGGGCGAAACGATCAGCGCCAGCGGAGGGTTCCGGCGCATGGGTCGGCGGCGCCGCGGCTCGGTCAAGCGGGAGCGAAGGATGGACTATCGCAAAGAGTTTCGCGTCCACCCAGGCGCCAAGGTCAAGCTGAACAAGCTCGATCCCGCCTATACGGGCAAGCACCATGCGGAAGGCGACGCCAAGCTGGAGCTCGAAGCCTATCGCAAGAAGCTCTTCCGTCAGCAGGGGCTCCTTTACGCCGAGCACAAGCATTCGATCCTCGTCGTGCTGCAGGCGCTCGATGCCGGCGGGAAGGACGGCACGATCAATCACGTATTCTCAGCGTTGAATCCGCAAGGTGCGCATGTCGCCTCGTTCAAGCAGCCGACCCCCGCCGAGCTCGGGCATGATTTTCTCTGGCGAGTCCATCCGCACGCGCCGGGGCGCGGCGAAATCGCGATCTTCAACCGTTCGCACTACGAGGACGTGCTGGTCACCCGGGTCCACAAGCTCATCGACAAGGCGACTTGGACCGCGCGCTACGAGAACATCCGCGACTTCGAGGCGCTGCTGGCAGAAAACGGAACGACAATTCTCAAATTTTTCCTGCACATCAGCAAAGAGGAGCAGCTCGCCCGCTTTGCCCAGCGCCTCGACGACCCCGCCCGCAACTGGAAGATCAGCGAGTCCGACTATACCGAGCGCGCGCTGTGGGATGACTATATCGAAGCGTTCGAGGACGCGATTCGTGCGACCACCACCAAAGAGGCGCCGTGGTATGTGATCCCCTCAAACCAGAAGTGGTTCCGCAATCTCGCCGTGTCTCAGATCATGGCCGACATGATGGAGGACCTCAAACTCGCCTACCCGCCTCCGTCGGTCGACCTCGCCGCAATCCGGCGCAAATACCATGCGGCCCTTAGGCAAGAAAAAGGTAACAAAAAGAACGGATAACCCGTCGGGCCGACGGGGCGTTTCCAAAAATCCGCCTGCAATGATAAGGAAGGCGCGCTCGACGACGGGGGCGGGATTGCCGCCGTCCGGTTGGAAAACGCGGTTCGGCGGCGCCCCGCCGCGAAGGGATGGTTCGTTGTCGCTCTGGCGCGCCGCTCGCAATCGCATCGGCTCGATTTTCAACTCGCCCGAGAACGCGGTTCTGCGCCGGCTCCTCATGGATCAGGGCGCCAAGCACTGGAGAGGCTATCTCTTCGCCTTTGCGATGATGGCGCTGATCGCCGTCACGACGTCGCTCTCGGCATGGATTATCGGCAAGATCGTCGACAGAATCTTTGTCGGCAGGAACCTCAAGGCGGTCTGGGAGATCACCGCAGCGATCGTGGCGATCTACACGGTCAAGGGGCTCGCGACCTACGGGCAGCAGGTGGTCCTGTCGCGGGTCGCCAACAGCATCGTCGCGAACGTTCAAAATCGCATCTTCGATCAGATGTTGCGGATGAAGGTCGGATACTACAGCCGCTCGCATTCGTCCGAATTCATCACCCGGCAGGCCTTCATCGCCCAGTCGGCGAGCAACGTCCTCAATCTCCTCATCACCACCCTCTCGCGTGACGCGCTGACCATTGTCGGCCTCGTCATCGTCATGGTTTCGCAGGATCCTCTGCTTTCGCTTTTCGCCCTGATGTTCCTTCCGCTTGCCGCTGTCGGAGTGCGCAAGATCGGCATTCGCGTTCGCGGGATCATGGCGAGCGAGTTCCAGCGCTCGGTGCAGATGATGGAGTTGCTGCAGGAGACGGCGCAGGGCATTCGAATCGTTAAGGCCTTCACTCTCGAGAGCTTCATGCGCGATCGTCAGGCCAACGCGATCGAGGGTTTCGAGAGAGCGGCGAACAAGCTCGCGCAGGTCAGCTCACGCACCAGTCCGATCATGGAGAGTCTCGGCGGATTCGCCATCGCCGCCGTCGTGCTTTACAGCGGTTACACCGTGATCATCCGCGGCAATCCCCCTGGCAGCCTCTTTTCCTTCATCACCTCGGTCATCATGCTTTATGAGCCGCTGAAGCGGGTTGCGCGGCTTCACGTCGATCTATCCTCGAGTTTGTTCGGCGTCGGGATGCTCTACGACTTTCTCGACGAGAGGGACTTCGAGGAGGACCGCCCGGATGCGCGAGAGCTCGAGGTGACGCAGGGGCGGATCGAGTTTCGCGACGTGGTCTTCGGCTATCGCCCCGAGGAGCGGGTGCTCCATTCGGTCAGCTTCGTCGCCGAGGCCGGCAAGACGATGGCCCTCGTCGGCCGCTCGGGCGGCGGCAAGTCGACGGTGATGAACCTCATCCTGCGGCTCTACGAGGTCGAATCGGGTCAGATTCTTTGCGACGGCGTCGACATAGCGGCGGTGACCCTGAAGTCGCTCCGCCGGCAGATCGCCTATGTGTCGCAGGAGAACTTCCTGTTCAAAGGCTCGGTGCGCTACAACATCGCTTTGGGGCGTCCCGGCGCGAGCGACGAGGAGATCGTGGCGGCCGCCAAGGCGGCCTATGCGCACGATTTCATCATGGGCTTCGAGCGCGGCTACGATACGCCCTGCGGCGAGCACGGCATGCAGCTCTCGGGCGGACAGCGCCAGCGCATCGCGATCGCCCGCGCCTTCCTCAAGGACGCGCCGATCATCCTGCTCGACGAGGCGACCTCGGCGCTCGATTCCGAATCCGAGCAGGCGATCCAGAAGGCGCTGCAGACCCTCTGCGAGGGCCGCACGACCATCGTGATCGCCCACCGCCTTTCGACTGTTGCCAAGGCCGACGAGATCAGCGTCATCGATCGCGGCCGGATCGTCGAGCGCGGCCGCCACGGCGAACTTTTGGCGCAAGGACGCACCTACAGCCACATCGCGCAGACCCAGTTCCCGCGCGACGCGGCCTGAGCATCAGGCGAATCCTGCGCCGCCAATTCCGACGCCCTGAGCCCCGAGCATGCCCGACCTATGGTCCATCGCCCTTCTGCTGTTCCTGCTGTGCGCGAGCGCGGGCGCGGGGTACGCCTTCAAAACCCGCCTGCCGGAGCGGCACCGGTCGCGCGAACTCGATCGAACTTACGCAGCTTGGGATCACTTTGCTCGCGACCTTCGCCGCGATCGTGCTCGGGCTGCTCACCACCTCGGTCAAGGCGGGCTACGACGCGGCCTATGCGGCGCGCGGAACTTACGCCGCCGAGTTCGCCCAACTGGACCAGTGCCTGCGCGAATATGGTCTGGAAGCGGCGCCGATCCGCGCGCAGTTGCAGAGCTACGTCGCCGCGGTCATCGCCAGCACCTGGCCGAACGAGAAGCCGCCGGCCGACGTCCGCTATCCCGACACGTCGAAACTGCCGTTGACCGGCGAGAGCCCAATGCTCGGCGCCATCATCAACGCCGTGGGGAAGGAATTGCTGGAGCTGCAGCCGGCGGACACGCAGCGCGAAAGAATTCTCAATCAATGCACGCAGCAATATTCGGACCTGATCAAGAGCCGCTGGGCGGTGATCGAGGGCGCGCGCGCATCGATCTCGACGCCCTTCTACTGGGTGCTGGTGTTCTGGCTCGTGATCCTGTTCGCCTGTCTCGGCCTCAGCGCGCCGCCAGACGCCATGGCGGTTATCGTCATCGCGCTCTCCGCGATTTCGATCACCGGCGCCGTCTACGTGATCCTCGATCTGGACCGGCCCTACGGCGGCCTGTTCGGCATCCCGAGCGAGTCGATGCGCAACGCGCTCGCCGACATGATGCGCTGACGAGGCTGAGACGCGTCAGAGGATGTGGCTCTTGTGGCCCTTCCAGTAGCGGTCGCGCAACGGGCCCTTGTAGAGCTTGCCGGTCGGCAGACGCGGCAACTGGGCTTCGAAGTCGATTGAGCGCGGGCATTTGTGGTGCGCCAGATGATCGCGGCAGAAGCCGATCAGCTCGGCTTCCGCCTCCGCGTCCGGCTCGAATCCGGGCATCAGCTGCACGACGGCCTTGACCTCTTCGCCCATCTCGTCGTTCGGAACGCCGAAGACCGCGGCGTCGGCGACCTTGGGATGGGTGATGAGCAGGTTCTCGCACTCCTGCGGATAGATGTTGACGCCGCCCGAGATCATCATGAAGGCCGCGCGGTCGGTGAGATAGACATAGCCCTCCTCGTCGACGCGGCCGATGTCGCCGACGGTGCTCATCGTGCGGTCCAGAGAGTTGACCTCTGCGGTCTTCACCGGATCGTTGAAATATTCGAACGGCGATGCCGTCTTGAACCAGAGCTTGCCGGTCGCGCCGACCGGAACCTCGCGCATCTCGTCGTCGAGAATGTGCAGTTCGCCCGCGACCGTCTTGCCGACGGTGCCGGGATGCGCGAGCCACTCCGCGCTGTCGCAGAAGGTGACGCCCATCGCTTCGGTGGCGCTGTAGTATTCGAGGATGATCGGGCCCCACCAGTCGATCATGGCCTCTTTCACCGGAATCGGACAGGGCGCGGCGGCGTGGACCGCGGATTCGAGCGAGGTGAGGTCATAGCGGCGGCGCACGCTCTCCGGCAGCTTCAGCATGCGCGAGAACATCGTCGGCACAAGCTGGGTATGGGTGACGCGATGCGCCTCCACGAGCTGAAGGAAATGCTCTTCGTCGAAGCGCTCCATCACGATGACCGTCCCGCCGAGTTCGGATCGTCCCGGCGACACCGACCCAGGGCGCCGCGTGGTAGAGCGGCGCAGGCGACAGATAGGTCTGCCCTTCGCGGAATTTCCAGAGCTTGTTGAACACGGCGAGGATCGCCAGCGGCTGCGCCGGCGGCTGGAGCGGCAGCTGCCTCAAGACCCCTTTCGGCTTGCCCGTCGTTCCGGAGGAGTAGAGCATCCCCGTGCCGAGCGACTCGTCGGCGATTGGCGTTGTCGGAAAGCGCGCCGTCGCTTCGTCCAGGTTGAGCACGCGGTCGCCGTGGCCGGGCCCGTCGACGATCAGGCAGAGTTCGACTTTGGGGCAATCGGCCATCGCCGCGAGCGCGACGTCGCGCTTCGCCTGCGACGTGATCAGCACCCTGGAGAGGCTGTTGTTGACAATATAGGCGACTTCGCCCGCCGTCAGGAACGAATTGACGTTGGTGTAATAGAGGCCCGATCGCTCGCCCGCCGCGCAGCACTCGACGAAGCGGACGTGGTTCTCCATGAGGACGGCGTAGTGGTCGAGGCGCTTGAGGCCGGCCGCTCGGAAGAGATGCGCCAGCCGGTTGCTGCGCGCCTCGAGCTCGCGATAGGTGACGGTTTCGCCCGATCGCGCCATGATGACGGCAGGCTGATCGGGACGCGCGGCGGCGTGCAGGCCTGGGTACATTCGCTCCCTCCCGGGCGCGAGGTCTCAAACCTCGTCGCCATGCGCCCGGCGTTGGCGGGCTCTCTCCCACTTACCGTCAGGACTTGTGAGCTGTCGAGGGGCGCTTCAACGCGGGACGCCTGCGGGGGAGACTTAGGCGACGCGCCCGCGAGTGGAGAAGGGCTGCGACATGGCGCGGCCCTCCCGTCAAGGCTCGATTTGAGAGAACCTTATGCCGCTTCGATGCTGATTCTTCGTGAGCGATACGCCGTCAACCCAAGCCCGGCGAATCCTGCGAGCATCATCGCCCAGGTCGACAGTTCGGGGACCACAGTCAAACTTCCGAACAAGCCGTGGCTTTCGCCGTCGGGGCCCGCGGTGAAATAGAGGGTGTTGAGGCTTCCGCCTCCGGCGCCGTTGCCGATTGTCAGGGCCCATAGACCGTCGATGACGAGCGGGTTGCCGTCGCTCCCGTCGAGCGTGCCGATAAACGCGCCTGTGGTTGCGTTATAGGCGTTGATCATTCCGTTGCCGAAATTCCCAACCAGGAGGTCCCCGGCGAACATCCCGAAGCTCGATGGCGCAATCTGCAAGCCCCATGGAGAGTCCAATAGTCCATTGGAGATGAGACGCTCGTCGAATGTGCCGTTGAGATTGAAGATGTCAACGAGGCCGTTGCCGAGGCCAGCCACGTCATCGTGCTTGGCGGCGTCCTGCACGGCATAGGTGACATAAAGCTCGCCGTTAATGACCTTGTCGTTGAACGGCGCGTACCCCGCCGGCAAGCTCGGGTCCACGAACTCCCCGGTCAGGGTCGGGTTGAAGCTGGTATCGTACGCTTCGACTATTCCGGCGCGGAAATTTGTGGCGTAGAGTGTGCCGCCGTCAAACGTCGACATCGCCAGACCCTTATAGACAGCGTTTAGCGAAGGGTTCGGACTCCCATGGTCGACGGCGACGATCGCGGTAGATCCAAACGCCGGGTTCCATCCGGAAATTGCTCCATCCTCCGAGTCGAACAGAAAGATTGCCTTGCTGCCGGCGATGCTGAAGCCGGAGCTCACATTGAAGACCTGTCCCGTCGGCGCCGCGGACGCTGCTCCCGCGGCAGGATCAATCGTTACGGTGAGCGGAACCTTCGTGACGGGCGGGGTGGAGCCCGGAACCGAGTAGAGGGTCGAAACGCCAGTGCCGTTGTCGGAGATCCAGAATGGGGTGCTGGGACCCTCGGAGATTCCCCACGCATTGACCAGACTGGGATCTGTGGTCTTGGCCATGCCGGGTTGGTCGGAGACGAGATTTGTTTGAGCGAACAGTGGGTCGGCGAAGACGGGAGCGGCGCTTGCGGCCAACAGGCCTGCTGCGCCCACAAGTGAAACCATGACAGTGACGTTGCGCTGTTTCCAAATTGTCTTGGCTTTCATGGCGCTTCTCCTGGGTTCAAGAGCCGGCCAATGCGCGGCCTGGCAGGAGTCAAAACACCCGACGGAGCATTTTATTCTCTGAAGAAACTGAGGTGAAAGGGCGCGTAGCCGGTCGCCTCACCCTTCGGCGACAGACGCGCTCGCAGAGTTTGGTCGGACTTCGCGCCTGGACTCAACCGCGCCAGTGCACGGCGAGCCACACGGTCGGCCGGTCCGGATCGGTCCATTCGATGCGGTGACGGACATGCGCCGGAAGCTCGACATAGTCGCCCGGCCGCAGGGTCCTTGGCCTCTCTTCGCCTTCGACCAGAAGACTGGCGTCGCCTGCGAGGAGGATCACCCACTCCACCCAGTCCTGGTCGTACCAGAAGCCGGCGGGGCACGCCTGTCCGGTCGAGACGATGCGCTCCACTCTCGCGCCCGGCCGGTCGGCGAGGATCGTCGTGAGTTCAGCGTCAGATCGCGCCGGTACGTCCGCGAACAGGTTGCCGCTTCGGGTCATGGGCCTTGCCCCGCTCCATTTCACACGGCCGCGTCGGGCACGGGGACCCAGATCGCGGCGTCTTGGTCGCCATGGGCGACCGCCTGGCCGTCGAGACAGGCGATGGCCACGGCGGCGCAGACAACCGCGTCGAGCTTGTCCTCATAGGCTTTGAGGCGCCAGCCGCGCACTTTTGGATCCGGCCGCGGCAGCCGCTCCGCGACGCCGCCGATGCGCCGCTCGAGCGCGGCGACGATGCGCGCCCAGACGGCGCGGAGATTGAGATGGCGCTCGTCGAGCGAGAGCGCGGGCCAATAGACGCCGGTCTTTCCGGCCTTGTATTCGAGCCGCCGTTCCGCCTTCAGGAATTCGATCAGCGCCGGATGCGGATAGACCTCGATCAGCCCTTGCGCCGGCGGCGCGGTGCAAAGCGCATAGCCCTCGGCCCCGAACTCCGCCCGCAGCGTGTCGCTGATCGCGCCGGGCCGGTCCTTGCCCGGCGAATGAGTTGCGGCGGCCATGCCGCCGATCGCTCCGAGACGAGACGGTCGGCTCGGCCTGCGTCCGGCGATCGGACGCCGCGACATCGGCATGTCGATCGCGACGAGGTCGACGCGTCGCCCGCAGATCGTCTGCGCCGCCGCCAGAAGCTCAGCGGCGTTCGGCCGGGAGCCGCCCGGTCTTGTTTCGTCAGGCGGGCTTCCGTTCGCCCGCGCTGTGAAGCCCTCGTACGACGCCTCGACTGCCGCAAGCCGCCAGCCGCTTTCCGCCTCGACCGCCAGCGCCACGCCACTCGGTTGCGTCGCGGTCCACGCGGCGTCGATGCCGAGAACCGCACGCCGACGTGAGCCTGTCATCGTCATCCGTTCCGGAACGCATACCCGTAGCCGTTGAGCGCCGGCGCGCCGCCGAGATGGGCGAACAGCACCTTCGATCCCTTGGGAAAGAACCCTTTGCGGACGAGGTCGATCATGCCCTGCATCGATTTGCCCTCGTAGACCGGGTCGGTGATCATGCCTTCGAGACGCGCCGAGAGGCGGATCGCCTCCTTCGTCTCGTTCGAGGGCACCCCGTAGACCGGGTAGGCGTAGTCCTCGATCAGGACGACGTCGTCGGCGCCGATCTCCTGGCCGAGCTCCACCAGTTTTGCGGTCTTCTGCGCGATATCGAGGACCTGGGCTTTGGTCTGCGCCGGCGTGCAGGACGCATCGATGCCGATGACCTTGCGCTGGCGTCCGTCCTTGGCGAAGCCGACCACCATGCCCGCGTGGGTCGAGCCGGTGACCGTGCAGACGACGACATAGTCGAACGCGAAGCCGAGCTCCCCTTCCTGCGCGCGCACCTCCTCGGCGAAACCGACATAGCCCAGTCCGCCATATTTGTGCACCGAGGCGCCCGCCGGAATCGCATAAGGGCGCCCGCCTTGCGCCTCGACGTCCTTGAGCGCGTCCTCCCAGCTCTTGCGAATGCCGATATCGAAGCCTTCATCGACCAGGCGAACGTCCGCGCCCATGATGCGGCTGAGCTGGATGTTGCCGACCCGGTCATAAGTCACGTCCTCGTGCGGAACCCAGGATTCCTGGACGAGGCGGCATTTCATGCCGATCTTGGCGGCGACCGCGGCGACCTGGCGCGTGTGGTTCGACTGCACGCCGCCGATCGAGACCAGCGTGTCGGCGTTCGAGGCGATCGCGTCGGGGATGATGTATTCGAGCTTCCTGAGCTTGTTGCCCCCGTACGCGAGGCCGGAGTTGCAATCCTCGCGCTTGGCGTAGAGCTCGACCTTGCCGCCGAGATGCGCAGTCAGCCGCGACAGCTTCTCGATATGCGTTGGACCGAAGGTCAGCGGGTAGCGGGGAAATTTTGAGAGCATGTGCACGCCAAGCCTCCTTGTTGACAGCCGCAGCAGACTAACAAAATTCCCGCGAACGGACGCGCTCAAGGAGAGGCGCTTAGCGCACCCGCTCCCACAAGCGGCGGGGACGCGTCCGCGGAGCACATTGCATCCTCACGCTTGCGTCTGAAACCCCGCCTGCTCGACCCTAATCGCCGTCTCGACCGCCTCCTCGCCGCCCCCGTGCGAACCGCGGACGAAAACGCTGTCCTGGCCGTCGAAGCCAACGACCACGCGCACGTAGCGGTCGTCGGCGCAGAGGCAGACGGTCGGGTCGAAGGCGACCCAGCCGAGTTTTGGCGCGTAGGCCTCGGCCCAGGCGTGCGCGCCGGGCTCGCCCCCGGCCTCGTCCGCGGCGCGATAGCCGCGGATGAAGCGCGCGGGGAGATTGAGAAAGCGCGCGCAGGCGATGAAGATATGGGCGAAGTCGCGCGCCCGGCCGCGGCGCAGGGCGAAGGCTTCGACCGCCGATTCCGGATCGTCCGGCTTGAAGGGATCGAACGCCATCACGCGATGGAGTTCGCCCATCAGGCGATGGAGCGCGTCGAGCGGATCGGCGGCGGCGGCCGCCGCTTCGGACGCAAAGTCGCGCAACGCGCCATTGGCGTAGGCCCGCGGGCTCTCGCGCAGATACATCTCTGGCGCCAGGCGCTCGATCGTGCCGCGCACGACGCCGGCCGTATCGCTCGTCTCGATCTCGCCGCCGGCCGAGACCGTCAGCCGCTCGACCGGCGCGCCGTGATGCGAGAAGGTGGACATGACGTTGCCGTGCGCGTCCTCGGTCTGACGGAGCGCGCTGTCGATGTCGAGGCTGATGCGCCAGCCGGTCACGTATTGGCTGTCGAAGCCATGCGGCGTCAGGCGCAGATGCTGGATCAGCATGCGGGCCGGGGGCGCGTAGCGATGCGCAATCTCGTGCGATATCCGGATCCGCATGGGGCCCCCAACGACCTCAGGTGAAGAGATACTGCTCGGAAATCGTGTTCGACATCCGGGCGTTGTCCTCGATGAACCCGGTGATGAACTCGTGCAGCCCGGCCTGGAAAATCTGGGTCATGCTCGAGCGCTCGAGTTTCGCGTGCATCGCGCGCGCCTGCCGCTGCGCGACGCCGCTCCGCCCGTCGTCGCGCGCCAGCGCATCCAGCGACCGGTCGATGGTCTCGTAGCAGGAGATCAGCGAACGCGGCATGGCGCGCTTGAGAATGAGCAGATCGGCGATCAGCCAGGGCTTCACCCGATCGCGATAGACCCAGTGATAGGCGGTGGCGGCCGAGACCGCGCGCAGGATGGCGACCCACTGGAAATAGTCGAGCGAGCCGCCGATCGGCTCGCTCGAAGGCAGGAGCAGGTGGTATTTGACGTCGAGGAGGCGCGCGGTGTTGTCTGCGCGCTCGATGAAGAGACCGAGCCGGTTGAACCAGTAGGCCTCGCTGCGCAGCATCGTGCGGTAGCAGGCGCCGTCGAAGTCGAGCGAAGCCTTCTTCACGTAGTCGAGGAAGCGCGTCAGCGCGAGGCGATCAAGCGGGCGCGCCATGCGATGGCTCGAACTCGAAGCGCTTGAGCTCGAGCCAGGCGTCGTTGATCGCGGTCCAGGTCTCGGAGGTCAGCGCCGTGCGCACCGCCCTGCCCGAGGCGCGCGCGTTCTCGAGGCAGTTGCAGATCGCCGACGCGTTCGAACGGTCGAAGGTGAGGAACTCGACCGCGCTCTCCTCGTCGAGTTCGCCATGCGCTTCGATGTAGCCGTCATAGGCGCCGGCGGCGTTGAGCGCGCTCTCCCACTCCGCGGTCTTGTCGCCTTCGGACTTCGGCAGATATTCGAGCCGAAGCGTCGCCTCGATCGTGCGGGCGATGAAATCGGCGCGCTCCATCGAGCGGGCGAGCCAGAAGAGATTGTCGGCGGTGCGGGCGAGCATGTCAGGGCTCGCCTTCCAGGTCGTCGACGATCCAGGTGTCCTTGGTTCCGCCGCCCTGGCTGGAATTGACCACGAGCGAGCCCTCGATCAGGGCGACGCGGGTGAGCCCTCCGGGGACGATGCGCACCCGGTCGGCGCCCGAAAGCACGAACGGCCGGAGGTCCACGTGGCGCGGCGACACGCCGCTCTCGAACGACGCCGGACAGGTCGAGAGCGCCAGCGTCGGCTGGGCGATGTAATTGTCGGGGTCGGCCTTGATCTTGGCGGCGAACTGCTCGCGCTGTGCGGCGGTCGCGTGCGGCCCGACCAGCATCCCGTAGCCGCCCGACCCGTTGACTTCCTTGACCACCAGCTGGTCGAGCCGCCCGAGAACGTATTTGAGCCCGTCAGATTCGCGGCAGCGATAAGTCGGCACATTCTTGAGCAATGGCTCTTCCGACAGATAAAAGCGGATCAAATCCGGGACATAGGTGTAGATCGCCTTGTCGTCGGCGACGCCGGTCCCGATTGCATTCGCGAGCGTCACGTTGCCTGCCAAATAGGCGCCGACCAGGCCTGGCACGCCGAGCACCGAGGCCGGATTGAAGACCAGCGGATCAAGGAAATCGTCGTCGACGCGCCGGTAGATCACATCAACGCGACGGGGTCCCAGCGTTGTGCGCATGAAGACCTGGTCGTCCTCGACGAAGAGGTCCCGCCCCTCGACCAGCTCGACGCCGAGCTTGTCGGCGAGGAACGAGTGTTCGTAATAGGCGGAATTGAAGGGGCCCGGCGTCAGGAGCACGATCGTCGCGTCGCCCCGGTCCTGGCGCGGCGCGACCGAGCGCAGACAGGCGAGCAATTCGTCGGGATAGTCGTCGACGGGCGCGACCTGATGGCGCGCGAAGAGGTCGGGCAAAAGCCGCATCGTCACTTCGCGGTTTTCCAGCATGTAGGAGACGCCGGACGGCGTGCGGGCGTTGTCCTCGAGCACGTAGAACGACAGGTCGTCCACCCGCACGATGTCGATGCCGGCGATATGCACCCAGATGTCGTGAGGCGCGCGGTGGCCGATCATCTCCGGCCGGTAGTAGGGATTGCGAAGGATGAGTTCCGGCGGGATGATCCCTTCCTTGAGGATCGCCCGCGGCCCGTAAACGTCGGTCAGGAAAAGGTTCAGCGCGCGTACGCGCTGGGTGAGGCCGGCCTCCAGCCGCCCCCATTCGGCGCGGGAGAGAATGCGGGGAACGATGTCGAAGGGGATCAGCCGCTCGGCGGCGTCCTTGTCGCCATAGACGCCGAAGGTGATGCCGATGCGGCGGAACATGTACTCGGCCTGGGCGCGGCGCGCGGCGAGCAGGTCGGGCGGCGTCTCATTCAGCCATTGCTCCACCTTCCGGTAGAGCGCCCGCGTCCGGTCGCTCCCAAGCCCCATCTCGTCAAACGCCGCGACCTCCGCCATGCCGGTATCCGCTGTCGAACGCCATCAAAAGCGGAATGTCTCCGCCTTTCGTGAAGTGGGTTTTGCAACTTCCGTGCCGAACTTTTGGGCGCGCCCGAGCGCCTCGGCGCCCGACATCGCCTCGCCTGCAGGCCAGGCGCCGAAATTGGCGTCGCTCTCCAAGGCTTGCGCAAGCCGCAGCCTGAAGGCCTCCCGCGATATGCCGACAGCCCCGAGGCTCGCCAGATGGTCGGTCAGGAACTGCGTGTCGAGCAGACGAAAGCCGCCGGTCCTGAGCCGCCCAAACAGGTGCACGAGCGCGACTTTCGACGCGTCGCGCTCGCGATGGAACATGCTCTCGCCAAAGAATGCGGCCTGCAGGGCGACGCCGTAAAGCCCCCCGACAAGGTCGTCGCCCCGATAGACTTCGACCGAATGGGCGTGGCCGGCGTCGAAGAGTTCGGAGTAAAGGCGCACGATCTCGTCGTTGATCCAGGTTTTGTCCCGCTCCGCGCAGGCCCGCATCACGCCGCGAAAATCGCGATCGGCGACCACCCGGAAGCGATCGGAGCGGACCACCTTGGCGAGGCTGCGCGAAACGATGAGCCGGTCGAGCGGCAGCACCCCCCGCTCATGCGGCTCGACCCAGAAGAGTTCCTTCGCCTCGCTGCTCTCGGCCATCGGAAAGACGCCGATCGAATAGGCTCTGAGCAGGATGTCGGCGGTCAGCTCGAATTTGCGCGGGCTGGTTTTCATGGCTGCGATGGTGAAACTGTCCGCGGGCGCCGTCAAGGCGACGGGCCCTACGTCACGCCCACAGCGTCAATTAACCGCTTGGCATCCGGTGACCGCCTGGCGTTTCGACATGGCCTCGAATGCGGCACAATCGCCCGCGCTTCCAACCTTCAGACGAGAACGGAGCCGAAGCGCGGGGCGAATCGGCGTCTCGGGCTATACCGGCGTAACCCGAACGTCCAATTCGTCGTAGCGCATGAACTTGTAGAAGACGACCGACCCGAGCCAGCTCAGCGCGAAGATTCCGATGATGACGTAGCCGAGCACCCCGAAATTATCGTTGATGTCCCCGATTGCGCCCCAGAAGCCGCCGCCGTCGGTAAGGCCGAGCTGATCTCCGATGAGGTTGAGCGTTTCGAGGCCGCCAATGACAAGCGCCACGATGACGGAAACCGCCGTGATGGTCATGTTGTAATAGAGCTTGCGGATCGGTTTCATGAAGGCCCAACCATAGGCGCCGAGCATCAGCACGCCATCGGTCGTGTCGACGAGCGACATGCCTGCGGTGAACAGCGCTGGGAACACCATGATCGAACCGAACGACATGCCATTGGCCGCCTGAGAGGAGGAAATGCCAAACAGCGCGACTTCCGTCGCGGTGTCGAATCCCAGCCCAAACAGGAACCCGATCGCAAGCATGTGCCAGCTCTTGGTGACAAGCCGGAACAGCGGGCGAAAGATCCGCGAGAGGAACCCGCGCTTGTTGAGCAGGATATCGAAATCGTCCTCCGCGAACGGCTCGCCTCGCTTCACCGCCTGAAAGGTGCGGTAGACCGAAACCAGCACCAGAACGTTGATGAACGCGATAGCGAACAGGAAGAGAGCCGAGGCGCTCGTGCTTATGACGCCGCCGACCGCCTTCATGGAGTCAAAGCGCGATGTAAGCGCCGACGCCGCAAACGCGACGCCGATCGACAGCGTCACGACCACGGCCGAGTGCCCGAGCGAAAAGAAGAGGCCAACGCCTACAGGGCGCTGGCCCTGCTGCATGAGCTTGCGCGTAACATTGTCGATCGCCGCGATATGATCGGCGTCGACCGCATGGCGCAGGCCGAACGTATAGGCCAGCAGCGCCGTTCCGAGCAGAACCGGCTGACCCCCCAGGGCGGCGAGCGCCCAGATCCAGATCAGAATATTGCCGCCGATAAGCACGGCGTAGATGGCGATCAACCGGCGCCGCAGATCGGCGCCGCCTTCATTCAGGACGCTTGAGACGATTCCAGGCATGACACCCTCGCATGCTGTTGGGGGAAAACAGCACGATCGCGGGTGATGCTGCAGAAGAGACAAACCATCGGTCACCTCGCCCGAGATCGGCTGCACGAGCGATGGCAGGTCTCCTGGCTCACGGGTCAACGACGGACGCCGATCTTCCCGGTTGCCCAGTGATCATAAGTGGCGTCGTCTTACCGCTTACAGTTGCGGGGGCAGCCACGGCTTTGGCCTTTCGGCCTGCACCGTGTTCCCTTTTGATCCCCGAAGGGAACCATCACGAGGATGCGTAACGCATCGCCATCCCGGCGGCAACCCCGCGGTCGAACGGCAGCTATTCCCGCTCCCGCCCCCCTGCCCTAGGCGCTCGGCAACCCTGGAATGTCCACGCCGAAAGTCTGCAGCAGCAGGACCACGTTCAAGGCAAGGATCAGAACGGTTCCGACAATCGCAGCGACATTGGTCAGCCGGCTGTTGACGAACGCGCCCATGATATCTTTGCGCCGGGTGAACATGAGCAGCGCAATGACCGGCGCCGGCAGCGCGAAGCTCAGAACCACCTGGCTGATGACCAGCGCATTGGTCGAATTGACGCCGAGCCAGACAACGATGAATGCAGGAATCATCGTGACCAGACGACGAACGATGACGGGGATGCGGAAGCCAACAAAGCCCTGCATGATCATCTGCCCGGCCATCGTGCCGACCGCCGAGCTGGAGAGCCCCGACGCCAGCAGCGCCGTGAGGAACACGCCAGACGCGGCGGCTCCGAGCAGCGGCGTCAGCGTCGAATAGGCAGTCTCGATTTCGGCGACGTCGCTGTGGCCCGCGTGGAATGCGCTCGCAGCCATCACCACCATCGCCATGTTGACAAGACCCGCGACCGCCAGAGCGATCAAGACCTCGATGTTCGAGAAACGCAGCAACTGACGCCTTTCGCCATCGTCGCGCGCCGGCGCCCGGTTCTGGGTGAGGCCGGAATGCAGGAAGATCGCATGCGGCATGATCGTCGCGCCGACGATGCCGACCGCGATCGTCAACGCCCCGGCGTCGGGCAGTTGCGGAACAACGCTGCCGAACGCCGCCGCGGTCCAGTCGACCGGCGCAATGAACATCTCGACGAGATAGCAGAGCGCGATGGCGGCGACCAAGGCGCCGATGATGATTTCGATGGGGCGAAACCCTCGCGCCTCGAACGTCAGGATGCCGTATGTCAGCACGGCCGTGACGCCCATGCCGGCGAGGAGCGGTATGTGCAACAGCAGGGAAAGACCGATGGCGCCGCCAAGGAATTCAGCAAGGTCGGTCGCCATCGCGGCCACTTCGCTGATGATCCACAATGTGTAGACGACAGGCTGAGGAAAATGCTCGCGGCACATTTCGGCGAGGTTGCGGCCCGTGACGATGCCGAGCTTGGCCGACAACGCCTGGAAGAGCATGGCGATGACATTGGCCATGAGCACGACCCATAGCAGCGCATAACCGTATTTCGCCCCGGCCTGAATGTTGGTGGCGAAATTGCCGGGGTCCATATAGGCGATCGAGGCGATCACGGCGGGACCAGCGAACAGCAGCGGACTGAAACGGCGCGCCCTGCCGGCCAAGACGTCGCGAATCCCTTCGACGGTCCGATCCGTCATTCCCTTTCGCATCACAACGTCGGTCATCGACTCTCACCATTTGGCAGCGCCTACGCCCCGAAATATAGCTTATGCTACGCAATAGTCAACTGGCTGCGCAATGTCGCCAAGGCCGAGACTGCGGGAATTTTGATGAGACGCTGGTTGCATTTTGCAGCCGAGGCTGCATATTGAAGATAGTGTCGACAGAGTTGGCGACGGCGACGCAATTGCGATCGGTCGAGCGAGGGACAATTTGACCGCGAAGAAGCCTGGCAAAGGCCTCAAGTCGGAGAGCGCGGAATTTGCAGCCGAACCGGTCCAGGCCGGCCGCTTCAGCAAGGCGCGAAAGGCGCGCTCGGCCGCGACGCTCGAGGACTATACCGAAATGATCGCCGATCTGATCGTAATCAACGGCGAGGCCCGCACGATCGATATCGCGCGTCGGCTTGGCGTCTCGCACCCGACGGTCAGCAAGTCGATTGCGAGGTTGAAGCGCGAGGGGCTCGCAACGGCGCGCCCCTATCGCGGGATATTCTTGACCGCGGCGGGCATTGCGATGGCCAAGAGCGTGCGCCAACGCCACCGCCTCGTCGTCGAACTGCTCACGGCGGTCGGAGCGCCCCGCGATGCGGCGGAAGCCGACGCCGAGGGCATCGAGCACTATGTTTCCGACGTCACCCTGCGCGCCTTCGAGGCGTTTTTGCGCAACGGCGGTCGTCAGCAGCCGAGATGAGAGGGGAGGCAGTCCCTCGCGGATGCGCCGTTGCGCCCCGCGGGTCAGCCCTCGTGGCGCAGACCGAAAACGGTCTCCGGTTCGCGAAATCCCGCGAGTTCGAAGTCGCCCAACGTCATGAATTCCTCCGGCATATGGCGCGCGAAAGCCGCCGAGGCGACGACGGCTCGCCCAAGCCGGGAGACGATTTTTTCGAGGCGCGCGGCGCGATTGACGGAAGGACCAATGCAGGTGAAGTCGAGCCGCGCGCCCGCGCCAATATTGCCGTAGAGCGCGTCGCCGACGTGCAGCGCGAGTCCGAAGCGGAGCGGCTCAACGCCATCGGCTGAGCCGGCGCCCTCGAGCGCCGCGACATTCTTCTGCGCCGCCTTCGCCGCACGCAGAGCCCGCGCGCAGGCCTCGTCCGCGTCCGCGCCGTCGGGGATGCGGAAAATCGCGAGAAGGCCATCGCCCATGAACTTCAAGACCTCGCCGCCTTCCGCCTCGATGGCGGGCACGAGGTTGTCGTAGAAGAGATTCAGGAGCTCGATCAGCGACGCGGGCGCCATCGTATCGGCGCGCCGGGTGAAGCCGCGCATGTCGGAGAGCCAGATCACCGCGCGAATTCGCTCGACGTCGCCGCGCCTGATGCGCCCGGCGAGGATTTGTTCGCCGGCCTTGTGACCGACATAGGCGTTGAGTAGGCTTATGGCGGTGACGCGCAGCGCCCTCACTTCGGCCACCCTCGCAAGGGGCGGACCAACGGCTTCGAGCGCGGCGACATGGTCCTCAGAGAAGCCGCGAGCCTGTCGCGTCGTGAAGGTCGCGACATGGATCTCGCCATTCGTGAAATTCAGCGGCAGGGCGAGATAATCGGTCACGTGCTCTGCGCGCAATCCGTCGAGAATCGGGAAATCGTGCGGACAATCCGGGTCGGCGAGCCGCCGACGGATCGCTTCGCCCGTCAGATAGATTTTCTGCACCGGACTGGTCAGGAACTCCGTCTCGTCCAAGAGCTGGAACGGCGCCTCGGACACCTCGACCTCACGGTCCGGCCGCCAGACGAAGCTGCGCCCCATCAGCAACGGATGCAGCGTGCGCACGAACACCGCGACCCGCCAGAGCGGCAAACCGGAATCGACAAGACGGAGGCAAAGTTGCTCCAGGACGTCCTGCGACCGAACGGCGGAGCGCGCACCGTCCGCGAGCCAGCCGATCGCAGCCGCCAGCGCGGCCGGCCCTACGGGTGGCGATCGGTCAGGCGATGCGGACATGGAGAGGTCCGTTGGAGCGAGGTCGAGCCAAAGGCGCTCTTTCGGCCAAGGGCTCGATTTTTTTGCCTGAGCATAGTGATTCTGCTGATCGAATGCGAATTAAGGATTCCGAAAGGGTAATCAGAGCAACCTTGCGTAAGCGAAAAGCGTATCCGGGAACCGACAGGAAGCACTGAAGGTTAGCATGGCGTCGTTATTCGATCGTCGCGGCGAGAACGCCGGAATGACAGAGGCGGCAGCCGAGGCGCTCATCCGCGATCATGCCGACCGCGCTTATTGGGTGGCTCGAAGGAAGAGCTGGGACGCGGATTCCGAGGCAATGTCGCAATTCTGGGGTCGCGTCGCCATGAGGATTTTCCTCAAGGGCGCCAGACGCTACGGCTAGGCGAGCCGAGGTCGCGGGCGGCGCTTACGTCGCCGCAATCCGCCGCCCGCCGTTCCACAGCCAGAACGGCGCGCCGCTGAGCAGCACTTCCAGCGCGCCTACCCGCTGCCAGCGCCCGTTGACGGATACGCGCGGCAGCGCGGTCAGCCGCTGGCCGTGCTCAGGAAAAAGCATGCCCGGGCGCGTCGTGACCGCCGTCGCGAAACCGAGCTCTCGCGCGAGGTCGAATTCGCGCGGGCCCGCGCTCGTGGGATCACCGACCGGATAGGCGAAGGTTTTGACCTCGATCCCGAGCCGCGCCTCGAGCAAGGTTTTGGAAGCCGCCATTTCCGCTCGCGCCTCGGCCCCGCTCCAATGCGCCAGCCGGCGGTGCGTCTCTCCGTGCGCGCCGATGGTCGCGAGCGGATGGCGGCTGAGCTGGATCACTTCGCTCCAGTCCATGAAAAGCCTGTCCGAAAGCGTTTCGCTGTCGACGCCCGCACGGCGCGCGAGGTCTCCGATTGTCTCCAGAAGCTTCGGCTCTGAACGCCCGCGCAACAGCCAGTAGATCCGGTCGAAGGCGGCCGATTTCTCCGCCGGCGTCCGCGCGGCGAGGCGCGCCGTCCCGATGTCGACGGCCTCGAGGCGACGGATCGCCTCCTCGAGCTCGAGCCACCAGAGACGCGCCGTGCGCTCGATGAAGCCGGTCGCGCAATAGACCGTGAAGGGCGCGCGGCGCCGCTCGAGCACCGGCAGCGCTTCGTCCAGCGTGTCGCGATAACCGTCGTCGAAGGTCAACGCGGCGAAGGGCGCGCCTTCGCCTTCGACGAGCCGGCGGCGCGCCTCGTCGAGCGAGACGAGCTCGAAACCCTCCCGGCGGACAACGTCGAGCGCGAGGTCGAGGAACTGTGAGGTGATCTCCAGCGCGCGGTTCGGCGCATAGCCGGTCGCAGGGCGTTCCGGCCGCACGTGGTGGAACGTCAGAATGACGCCGCAGCCGCGCGCCGCGGAGCGGGCCGCTCTGTGCAAGCCGCTAGCGCGCAACGCCGCAAAGCCCGCGCTGATGATCGCGTTCCTGATCGTCATGGTCTGCCCCGACCCACCATGACCCCCTGGTCTTTGCGAAAGGTTACGGGCCTTTTCCCCCGTCCCAAACGCGCGTCGGACGGCGCCGGCGCCCATGGGGAAAGCGCCTGGCCGCGCGACGTAGAGATCGAGGAGCGCGGGCTCTCGATGCCGTAGATGTGAAAATTAACGATGCAATCATCGATAGCAACCGGTTCGATTGACAACCTGTAGTAGGCGGTTAAAATTTTGTTAACGCCGCCAATGAGTTTTGAGGCCATGACCTCGACGTCACACCCGCTCGTCTGGACCAAAGCGCCGATCGCGGCGCAGCCGCTCGGCGCCGCCGAAAGCGAGATCGCGCGCGTCGACGTTTTCTCTTCACTCGCCGAATCGCGCCGGGACTGGCTTGAGCTGGAGGCGGTCGCCCGCGCTTCGCCCTACCAGGCTTTCGCCTTCGCCGAGGCTTGGTTCGCGACCATTGGGGCGGCGTCCGGCGCCGAGCCTTTCATCCTCGTGGCGCGCGACGCGTCCGGCCAACCTGCCGTCCTGATGCCGCTCGCCAGGCGCCGGCGCGGTCTGCTCGCGGTGGCGACCTTCTTCGGCGGAAGGGACTCGAATTTCAACCTCGGCCTTTACCGGCCCGGCCGCGTCTGGACCGCCGGCGAGATCGGATCGTTCATGACGGCGGCCGCGCGCGCCGCTCCGGCGCGCATCGACGTTTTCGCGCTTCTCAACCAGCCGCGCGACTGGCAAGGCGTCAGGAATCCCATGGTCGCGCTTGGCGGGAGGCCGAGCCCGAGTTTTGCTCATAAATCGGAGCTGCCGCTCTCCTATCCCGCCTGGCTCGACGCGCATCTCTCGAAGGCGGCGAAGAAGAACCTGCGCAGGACGGCGGGTCAGCTGGCGTCGATGGGCCCGGTGGACTATGTCATTGCGCACGACGAAGCGCAGGCGTCACGCATCCTCGACGCGTTTTTCGAGCAGAAGCGCCAGCGAGCGTCCGCTGGCGGGGCCGTCAATGCTTATGAAACCGCCGCCGCGCAGGCCTTCCTCCGCCGTCTCGCAAGACCCGGCCTCGCCGGGGGACGCGCGCCGATGGAGCTGCACGCCCTCATGCTCGGCGATCGCGCCGTCGCAGTTCTCGGAGCGCTGCCGCTACGGGATCGACTGAGCGGGCTGATCTTCGCCCACGAACGCCGCTCTGACATCGCCCGTTGCGGCCCGGGCAAACTGCTGCTGCATGACGTCGTGCGCTCCGCAATCGAACGCGGATTCGAGACGTTCGACCTCGGCGTGGGGGAGGCGCCTTACAAGTGCGCGTGCTGCGAGGAGACGGAAATCCTGTTCGACACATTCCTCGGGACGAGCCCGCTGGGTCAGGCCGCAGCCCTCGGGCTCGGCCTCGCGCAATGGGCCAAATTCCGGATCAAGCGCTCGCCAATCCTGGCGTCGGCGGCGACGCGCCTGAGGGCCGGGACGCCCGCATGGTCAGTCGACCTCTTCCAGCGCGGACTGCGGGCGCGTGACCGCGAACGGCAGGATCAGGGCGCCGCCAAGCGCTTCCCGCGCCTCCTCGACGATGCGTCGCGCCACCGCAGCGGGCGCAACGAGGACGATCGCGTCCGTGAATCCGGCGGCAAGGCGAGCCGGCACGGATCGCCAGTCGGAAGCGTGGAAGACGACGCAGCCGTAAGACGCCGTCAATGCGGCGAAAACGTCCTCGAGGCTCTCGCAGTTGGCGTCCCCGCCGGAAGGGATGACGTCGAGGCCTGACGAGAGATCGCGCCGAATGACCTCACCGAAGCTCGCGCTCCCCTTAAGCAAATCGGCGAGTCCCGGAACCTGCACCGCATCCGTCTCCTCACGTTCGAGGATGTCGGTGAACCAGTCTTGCGTAGCCCCGAGGTCGACCAGCAGCGTTGGGCCCTTCGAGGAGAGGCGGCGCGCGGTCTCGAGCGCGAGCGTCAAAGCGCGCCCGGACCCATTCCCGACGATCAGCGCCGCCAGACGCCCCTGCTCGCTCCGCGACCGCATCAGGCGCTCGGCCAATGCGTCCGACTGCGCCGGCTCGATTGCGGCTTCGTCAACGACCTCGACGGGGTTGGACGTCTGAGTGCGAGCAAGGGGCTCAGGCGGTTTCGGCTGTTTGCCGCCCTTCGTCGGCACGGACGCGGCGTCAATCGGGATCGCCCGGGGCGGCGAGAGCGCAACCGGCGTCCCGGGCGCTTCAGTCTCGCCGGCTGCGAGAGCGGCCGCAGCGGCGACGCCGCTCGAGACCACGAAAGCGGCGAGCGTCGCTAGCGCGATGGTCTGCCAGACCTTTGGAAAAGTCGGCGTGCGCGGCGGCTCAGCGGTTGCGATCACGCGCGCGTTCGCCGGCGCGCCGCTGTCGGCGTCGCGCGCGGCGGCCTCGCGATATTTCTGGAGATAGGATTCGAGTTGGTCGCGCGCCGCCTTCGCGTCCATCTCGAGCGCGCGCAGCCGCACGTCGTCCGCATTGCCGGTCGCCACCGTCCTCGATTGCTCCTTGATCGCCGCGGAGAGAGACGCGACCTGATCGGCCGCGAGCCGCGCGTCGTTCTCGAAGACGCGAACATTCCTGGCCGCTGCGTCGCGAATCTGAATATCCAGCCCCGCGAGCTGCGCACTCAATTCCTTCATGCGCGGATGCAACGGCAGGAGCGTGCGCGAAGCCTCGGCGATCTGGGCCATCAGCGCCGTGCGCTGTTCGACGGAACGGCGCATCGACTCATCCGCGACGGATTCGGGCGCCTCGTCCAGCCGTCCCTGCGTCTCAAGCCGCCGCAGGAGCTCTGCCTTGGCGGTGGCGGCCGCTTCGGCCGACCGGGCGTTGGCGAGCTGTGCGTTGAGCTCGGAGAGTTGCTGGGCCGGGACCGTCTGTCCGTTTGCGCCGGCAAGGAGGCTAGATCTCGCGCGGAAGTCCTCGACCTTCGCGTCGGCGTCGGCGACTTTGGCGCGCAGATCCTCGATCTTGCCCGAAAGCCATGTGCTGGCAGTGCGCGCGGCGCTCGCCTTCGCCTCGGTCAGGGACTGCAGATAGACCTCCGCGACCGTATTGGCGCCGCGCGCGGCGAGCTCCGGGTCGCGCGACACGAATTCGATTTGCAGCACCCTCGATCGCGGCACCGGAAAGACCGTCAGGCGCGACTGAAACTTGTCGACGACGCGCTGATCGACCTTACCGTCGCGATCGGGGTTGAACTCGGGGTTCGTCCCAAGCGCGAGCCTGTCGATCGCCTTGCGCGCGAGGTCGCCGGATGCGACCGCCTCCGCCTGGCTCTGAACGGCCTCTTGGTCGATCGTGGCCGCCGGGTCTATTCCCGTCGCCTTGTCCGGCTTCGTGAAATAGCTCTCCTGATCCTCGAGCAGGAGCTTGGCGACGCCGGTGTAGCGCGGACTTACGACGAGCACGAAAATTGAAGACGCCGCCAGCGCCAGGATCGTTGGCCAGACCACCCAGCGCCGACGCCGGCGAATTCCGGCGATGAGACGCGTCAGGTCGATGGCCTGCTCGCGTTCCGCGCCCTCGCTGGCTCTGCCGACGCTCATCCGGTCCGCTCCTCGCGCACGCGCGCCCCCGGCTCAAATCTCGGTCAACATAGTTTCCGGCTCGTTAAGGCGGGCGGACCGGAGCGCTCGTGTTCGGCCTTCGTTAACCATACGCCGATAGACCGACGAGGCGCAGAACGGCCGCCGCCGCGGATTCTTTCATGAACCATTTCGGACTTCTTGTGGCGATGCTGGCGACCGTGTTTCTCAGCGGCTGCGCCTCGCAGAGCGAAACCATCGCCACGCCTCGCGCCAGTGTCGAGACGCCCTACCGTTTGGGCAGCGGCGATCGCCTGCGCGTGATCGTGTTCGGCCAGGACGATCTCAGCAACTCCTACTCGGTCGACGGCGCAGGCGACATCTCCATGCCGCTTATCGGGCGGGTGCGGGCGCAGGGGCTCGCGACGGCGGAGCTCGAACGCACGATCGAGGCGCGGCTCCGTCAGGGTTTCTTGCGCGAGCCGAGCGTTTCCGTGGAGGTCGAGGCCTATCGGCCCTTCTTCGTGCTCGGCGAAGTCGCGGTCGCCGGGCAATACCCGTTCATCATGGGCATGACCGTCCAGAAGGCGATTGCGGTCGCCGGCGGCTTTACGCCGCGCGCGGTCGAGAGCAGCGTCGAAATCACCCGCGTCATCGATGGGCGCCCGGCGACGTTTCCGGCGCCGCTGTCGTTCCCGGTCCGGCCGGGCGACGCCATCACCGTCCAGGAGCGGTTCTTCTAAAGAACAGTGTTTTAACACCCGCGGGTCTATCGAAATCTCGGGGATTGCGATCGGGAGAATTCGGATAACCCATTGGCGTCGAATTTCCTCGACGGCGCGAACGGCAAACTCAGGATCGTACACGTCTTCCGCGCGCCGCTCGGCGGACTGTTTCGACATGTCGTCGATCTTGCCGGCGAGCAGACGGCGCGCGGCCACGACGTCGGCATGTTCTTCGACGGCGAGGCACTCTCCCCGCGCGTCGATGAGGCGCTCGCGACAATTCCGGGCGGCCTTCGCCTCGGAGTTGAAACCGCGCGGATCCGGCGCCATCCTGGCCCGTCCGATTGTGTCGCCTTGGCGCGATTTGGCCGATGGCTTTCCCGCGCCGCGCCGCATGTCGTTCACGGCCACGGGTCGAAAGGCGGCGTTCTCGCACGGCTGACCAGGATCGCCGGCTGCGCTCCTGACGCCGCGCGCGCCTATACCCCGCATGGGGGCAGCTTCAACTACCGACCAGGCGGCGCGGCTCATCGCCTGTTTATGATGGTCGAAAGGCTGCTCACCCCGTTGACTGACGTATTCCTGTTCGAGAGCGCCTATATCGCGAGCCGCTTCGAGGCCGAGGTCGGCGATCAGACGCGGCTCCGCCGCATTGTCGTCAACGGATTGCGCCCCTCCGAGTTTGAGCCAGTCGCGCCGACCGCGGACGCGGCCGAATTCGTCTATGTCGGCGAGTTGCGCGCGGTCAAAGGCGTCGACGTCCTGCTCGAGGCGACCGCGCGTCTGGGCGTGCGGACGCGGCCGCCGCGGCTCGTCCTCGTTGGCTCGGGTCCTGAAAAGGATCGGCTGAGGGAACTGGCGCAGAGCCTCGGCGTCCTGGAACGCGTATCGCTCCCGGGGGTCATGTCCTTTCGCAAGGCGATGGCGCTCGGCCGGATTCTGGTTGCGCCCTCGCGCCTGGAGTCGCTGCCCTACGTCGTCCTGGAAGCGGCGGCGTCGAGAGTTCCGATCGTCGCGACCGCCGTTGGAGGCGTGCCGGAGATTTTCGGACCGTTGGCCGATCGCCTTGGCCCGTGCGGCGACGCCGTCGACCTTGCCAGACGGATGGCGAACGCGCTGGACCAGGATCCCTCGCAGCGGGAAAGGGAAGCCGCGGACTTGAGCCGTTTCGTCGCGGGGAGATTCACGATCGAATCGATGACGGACGGCGTGCTCGCGGGCTACCGCGATGCGCTCGCCCGGCGCCGCGACAAGACCATTCCCGCCGCGGCCCAGCCGCTGCAACCGCGCGCCGAGGGTTAGGACCATGACCCTGCTCGCCGACCAACACTCCGACGCCGCGGCGAGCGACGCGCCGACGCTTGCTGACGCCGAGCGATCGGGTCCCGACGTCTTGCGCGCGCTCTCGCAGGACGCGCCGAAGGCCGTCTATTCGACGGTCGTCCTGGCCGGTCTCGTCACCGCAGCGGAATGGTTCGCCATCGCCGCGGCCGGCGTCATCCCCTATGCCGCTCACGTCGTTCCGACCGTCGGACCGCAACCGCTCTATTTCGCCATCATCGGCTTGGGCGCGACGCTGGCGACCGTCATCTTCCACGCCCAGCGTCTCTACACGAGCCTGGCGTTCCGCCGCCCGGTCGGCGCGTGCCTTCAAATGGCGGGGGTGTGGACTCTCCTGGTGCTCGCCTTCACCGCGGCGGTGTTCGCGCTCAAGGCCGATGACGCCGTGTCGCGCGTTTGGCTGACCGCATGGTCCGGGCTGACCCTCGCCTTCCTTTTTTCGGGCCGGCTCGCTCTCGCCCGCTTCGTCGAATTGCTGGCCCACGCGGAACGTCTGCAGCGCCGGGCAGTCGTGGTCGGCGGCGGCGATCTCGGGGGCCAGGTGCTGCGGGGCCTGAAGACGGCCGATCCCGCCGAACTTCGGATACTCGGCGTCTTCGACGATCGCGGCGACGCCCGCTCTCCCGTTTTCGTCGAAGGCTTCCAGAAGCTCGGCACGGTCGACGATCTCGTAGACTTCGCCCGAAGCTCGCGCGTCGATCTGGTCATCTTCGCGCTGCCGATCACGGCGGAAAAGCGCATTCTGACGATGTTGCGCAAACTGTGCGTCCTGCCCGTCGATATCCGCCTCGCGGCTCACGCCAACCATCTGCGCTTTCGACCGCGATCCTACTCGTACATCGGCGGGCTCCCGGTGCTCGATATACTCGACCGGCCGATCGCCGACTGGAACGTCGTGATCAAGTTCGTTTTCGACAAGGTCGTCGGCTCGCTCGCCCTCATTGCCCTCTCGCCGGTGCTCATTCTCACCGCGTTGGCGATCAAGCTCGAGACGCCGGGACCAGTGCTCTTCCGGCAGAAGCGTTACGGGTTCAACAATGAGCTGATAGAGGTTTACAAGTTCCGCTCGATGTACGCCGACCGGCTCGACGCCGCGGCTTCGCGGCTGGTGACGCGGGACGATCCGCGCGTGACCCGCGTCGGCCGGTTCATCCGCAAGACCTCGATCGACGAATTGCCGCAGCTCTTCAATGTCGTTTTCAAAGGCGACCTGTCGCTCGTCGGCCCGCGACCCCACGCCGTTCAGGCGAAAGCGGCGGACCGGCAATACGACGAAGTGGTCGACGGCTATTTCGCCCGCCATCGGGTGAAGCCGGGCATGACCGGCTGGGCGCAGGTCAACGGCTGGCGCGGAGAGACCGACACCCCGGAAAAGATCCAGAACAGGGTCGAGCACGATCTCTACTACATCGAGAACTGGTCGATCCTGTTCGACCTGCGCATTCTGGCCCTGACGCCGCTATCGATCTTGAAGGGGACCAACGCCTTTTGACGGCGATGAGCCCGAGCGCGGCCGGCGCGCGCCGTCAATTCGGCCGCGTGCGCGTCGCCACGCTGCGCAACGCCACGCTATGGCTCTTCATCGTCTGCGGCGCGACCGCGATCATCGAGCCCTCGCCCTACGAATTCATGTTCTTCGTCGTCCTCGCCGCCTATGCCCGCGGCGGCCTGACATTCGAACCGATCATGGCGCCGCTTGTTCTGTGGCTCGCGCTCTGGAACGCGGGCGGGCTCATGGCGCTCATCCCCTTCACCGACGATCAGAGGGCCGTGATGTTCGTCGGGGTTTCGATCTATATGGCGATGACGTCGATTGTCATCGCCGCCCTGATCGCCGCCGATCCTCTGCGGCGCATCCGGATCATTCGCTCGGGCTACGCGCTCGCCGGCGTGATCGCGGCGATGCTCGGCATTCTCGGCTATTTCGACGTCGCCGGCCTCGGTCCGCTGTTCACGCTCTACGACAATGGGCGCGCCTCAGGTCCCTTCAAGGACCCCAATGTCTTCGGCCCGTTCCTCGTCATCCCGATCGTCTGGATCATTCAGGACCTGCTCCTGAAAAGGGCGCGAAGACCGCTCGCCGGAATCGCCGCGACGGCCATGATGACGCTCGGCGTCTTCTTCAGTTTTTCGCGCGGAGCGTGGGGCGACTATGCGGCCTCGCTCGGACTTCTGTTCGCCCTGACGTTTCTCACCACGCCCTCGCCGCGACTGCGAATACGAATTGCCGCCTCGGCCCTTGCGGGGACAATCGGGCTCGCCGTGCTGCTCACCGTCGCGCTTTCGGTCCCCGAGATCCACGACATGTTCTTCGAACGCTTTTCGTTGGACCAGTATTACGACGTGGGAGAGACGGGACGGTTTGGAGACCAGGCGCGCTCCGTGCCGCTTCTCCTGGAGCGATTCTTCGGCTTCGGCCCGATGCAGTTTCGCTTCATTCTCGGACAGGACCCGCACGAGGTTTACCTGAACGCCTTCGCCTCCTACGGATGGATTGGAGGCCTGGCGTTTTTCGCTTTCACCGCCTCCGTGCTGTTCGTCGGCTGGCGCCTCGTCTTCCGGCGCGGGCCCTACCAGACCGAGGTCATTCCGGTCTGGTCATGTCTCGTCGTCCAGATGGTCCAGGGCCTGCAGATCGACACCGACCACTGGCGCCATCTCTACCTCCTGTTCGGACTGCTGTTCGGCTTCGCCGCCGCCGACCGGTTGGCCGAAATGGGCGGGTCAGACGACGCCCCACGAAATCCCGGCTCGTTTGAGAAGAGGTTCAGGCACCCGCCCGACCGCTGCGCATAATTCTAGCAGACCGTGCGAAAACTCCCGGGATCGGGCGTGAACTGGCGCGAGAAGTGAGCCGCGAAGGAATTTGAGTCGTTTCGACCTCGTTGGCGGCCTGACGCGATCTGAGAGCCCCCCGGACGGTCCTAATCCGCGTGAATCGTGCTGCGTGACCCTGCCTCAGGCTGCTACGGCGGCCGTCATGGCTTCGACGCCGAGGATGTTCAGGGCGCGTCGTAGATTGTATGCGAGCGCGGTCAGGCTGAACTCGGCGCGTACTTTGTCGAGTCCTTTCATCAGGAAGGCGCCCTGATACATCCATTGCTTGATCGAGCCGAAGGGATGTTCGACGATCTCGCGACGCCGTTCGAGAATGTCGGGCCTTTCCTTCAGGCGGGCGGCCATGCGGTCGATAGTCGCCTCGTTCTCCAACCGCGAGACCCGCCGGATGTTGGTCGTGCAGCGCGAGCGCAACGGGCAGGCCGGACACGCCGCTGGATTGCGCGCGAAACCCGCCGCCGCAAGGTTCAGCCCATCGACGAAGGCGTCGATGAACCGCACCGGGTTGTCGGCGTCGACATAATCGTCCACCGCCTCCGGCAACAACAGAAGCTGATCACGTTCGAATCCGGCGATGTGAGTCATGCGTGATTCTAACGTGGGCAACGCCACGAAGGAATCCGCTCAGGCCGACTTTTCGCACGGTCTGCAAGGAATTTGACGAAACGCTTTTCGCCCGAATTTCGGGACTTTTGAGAGATCGTCGGCGAACGCAATCGACCGATTGTGTTCTCTAATGGGTCAAGGGCGGGAGCCTCTTCCGGATGTCGACGCTTTCGGGTGCCTGTGTTCTCTGCGTGCTCGTTCGGCACTTGATGGGGTCAGCTGGGTGCGGTGTGACTTGGTTGAAATCGCCGTCGGCTTAGAAGGGCCGCAGCTACACAATCGGCGCCATCTGCCGCTCCCTCCCTAGGGCGTCGCTCCTCTTGGAGCTGGATTCGGCCTCCTGTCTTGGGGTCTGCCGGGCCTTTAATCGAATGCGAACTCCGTTCCGTCGCGCAGCATCGCGTGCATGATGATCGCCAGGCGACGAGCCAGAGCGACCCTGGCCTTGCGCATCGTTGATCGCTTGGCGATCGCGAAGGCCCAGTCCTTGAGTTTGAGCTGGCCCTTATAGCGCGTCAGCATGACGTTGGCGGCCTCGTACAGGAGGGTTCGCACCCGCCTGTCCCCGCATTTCGAGATGCTGCCGACGTAGTCGACCTCACCCGACTGATACCGCCTGGGGACCAAGCCCAGATAGGCGCCGACATCTCGCGATCGGCGAATGCGCGACGGATCGTCGATTGCGGCCACAAACGCGAGCGCGGTCAATTGGCCTACGCCTGGGATGGTCATCAGCCGGCGGCAGGCCGCCGAGGCCCTTGCCATACGTCTCATGTCCGCGTCGATCGTTGCGACCGCCGTCATCACCGCGGTTCGCGCCGCAATCAGACCCCGCATGGCGGCAGAGAGGCCAGCGATCCCCTCGCTTGCCTTGAGAGCCTGATCGACGAAGGCTGCGGTGAGCGCGCGAGGCAGTCGGATCCCGAACACGACCGCCAAACCTCGGATCTGATTTTCCAAGGTCACTCGCTGGCCCACCAGCTTCTTGCGCGCGATGATCAGTGAGCGGAGGGCATGGGCCGACAATGACTTCACATGCACCGGCTTGAAGAAGCCAGTGCGAGCCAGATGCGCCAGCCCTCGCGCGTCATTGCGATCGGTCTTGTGGATGGCGAGCGACTTGAGCGCCTGGTAGGCCTGCCGGCTCTCGACGCAGACTACGGGAAGACCCAGTTGGCTCAACCCGTGGAACAGGATCGGCGCCATTCGCCCCGTCTCGAATACGATGCGACGACACTTCGGCGCTTTCGCCAATTCGCCGGCGATCGCCGCTGCCGTCGACGCCGTCTTGCCCTGGTGAACGACCACGCCTTCGCGGTCGAGAACGCAAACATGGGTCTCGTCCATTGAGATATCGAGGCCAGCGAAATATTCCATGATCGAGTCTCCTCTTCCACATCCTGGCCGATCGTATCGGCCTTCGCGGAAGAGCTCTGGCCCCATTACCCGATGTTGAAAAACTCTAATTTCCGCATCGATCACAATTCAGGAGACCGCTGGCGGCCTCGATGAAAAATTCCTTAGGGGGTCGGCGGACCGACCCGTTTCGAGGCGTGCGACCCTCCTATATGCCCTGCCGTGAGGACTATCGGCTGAGACGACGCGACGCGCGCGAAAGCGAGATTTTCGCGATGGCTCAATTTCCGAGTTTTTCAACATCGGGTAATGGGCGGGAGCTCTTCCGCGAAGGCCGATAGGATCGGCCAGGATATGGAAGAGGAGATCGTTCAATGGACTATTTTGCAGGCCTCGACATCTCGATGGATGAGACCCACGTTTGCGTTCTCGACCGCGATGGCGTGGTGGTTCGCGAGAGCAAGACGGCGTCAACGGCGCAATCTATCGCGGACGAACTCGCGAAAGCGCCGAGTTGCCGTCGGATCGTATTCGAGACCGGACGCATGGCGCCGATCCTGTTTCACGGGTTGAGCCAACTCGGCCTTCCCGTGGTCTGCGTCGAAAGCCGGCAGGCCTACCAGGCGCTCAAGTCGCTGGCGACCCACAAGACCGATCGCAATGACGCGCGAGGGCTGGCGCATCTGGCTCGCACTGGCTTCTTCAAGCCGGTGCATGTGAAGTCATTGTCGGCCCACGCCCTCCGCTCACTAATCATCGCGCGCAAGAAGCTGGTGGGCCAGCGAGTGACCTTGGAAAATCAGATCCGAGGTTTGGCGGTCGTGTTCGGGATCCGGCTACCTCGCGCGCTGACCGCAGCCTTCGTCGATCAGGCTCTTAAGGCAAGCGAGGGGATCGCTGGTCTCTCTGCCGCCATGCGGGGTCTGATCGCCGCGCGGACTGCCGTAATGGCGGCGGTCGCCGCGATCGACGCGGACATGAGACGTATGGCAAGGGCCTCGGCGGCCTGCCGCCGGCTGATGACAATCCCAGGCGTAGGCCAACTGACCTCTCTCGCCTTTGTGGCTGCGATCGACGACCCTTCGCGCATCCGCCGATCCCGAGACATCGGCGCCTACTTGGGCTTGGTCCCCAGGCGGTATCAGTCGGGCGAGGTCGACTACGTCGGCAGCATCTCGAAATGCGGGGACAGGCGTGTGCGAACCCTCCTGTACGAGGCCGCCAACGTCATGCTGACGCGCTATAAGGGCCAGCTCAAACTCAAGGACTGGGCCTTCGCGATTGCCAGGCGATCAACGATGCGGAAGGCCAAGGTCGCTCTGGCCCGCCGCCTCGCGATCATCATGCACGCGATGCTGCGAGACGGGACCGAGTTCACATCGGCCTAAGCCCCCACAATCCACGAGACAGGAGGCCGAATCTAGCTCCCAAGAGGAGCGACGCCCCAGGGAGGGAGCGGCAGATGGCGCCGATTGTGTAGCTGCGGCCCTTCTAAGCCGACGGCGATTTCAACCAAGTCACACCGCACCCAGCTTACCCCATCAAGTGCCGAACGAGCACGCAGAGAACACAGGCACCCGAAAGCGTCGACATCCGGAAGAGGCTTCCGCCCTTGACCCATTAGAGAACACTATCGACCCGTTGCTGCCCTTGCCGCTTGGCGCCCGGTAACGGAAGGAATGCACACATGAGCGGTCCTTCCCGTCCAAAAACGGCAGACTGGGGCTGGCATTTCGGCTAGTGTGGCGGTTCCAAGAGGGGCGCGATGAGCGAGACCCGCAAACTAGCCGCGATCTTGGTGTCCGACGTCGTGGGGTACAGCCGGCTCGCCGGCGTCGACGAGGACAGAACCCTCGCGCGCCTTCGCGGTCTCCGCAGCGATCTGATCGATCCCGCCATCGCCGCGCATCACGGTCGGACCGTCAAGCGCACCGGCGACGGCTCGATCGTCGAGTTCCGCAGCGTGGTCGACGCAGTTCGCTGCGCAATCGAGGTGCAAATCGGCCTGATCGAGCGCAACGCCGGCGTGGCGGAGGACCGACGCATCGAGTTCCGCATCGGCATCCACTTGGGCGACGTCGTCGAGGAGGCGGACGGCGATTTGATGGGCGACGGCGTCAACATCGCCGCCCGGCTCGAGAGCATCGCTAAGCCCGGCGCGATCTGTCTTTCCGAGGACGCCTATCGTCAGGTGAAAGGGCGGCTCGACTTGGCCGTGACGGATCTCGGCCCGACCGAGCTCAAGAATATCGCCGAGCCGATCCGGGTCTATTCGCTGCAGGTCGGCGTCGCCGCGCAGGCGAAGCCCGCGCCGGCCCCGACATCCGAAAAATCCGCCCCGCCGCGCCTCTCGATCGTCGTCCTGCCGTTCTCCAATATCGGCGGCGACCCGGAGCAAGAGCATTTCGTCGACGGGGTCACGGAGAGCCTGACGACCGACCTCTCACGGATACGAGGCGCCGTCGTGATCGCTCGCAATACTGCGTTCGCCTACAAAGGCAAGGCGCTCGATGTGAAGACGATCGGCCGCGAGTTGAATGTCCGCTACGTCCTCGAGGGCAGCGTTCAGCGTGGCGGAAACCGCATGCGCGTCAACGTGCAGTTCATCGACGCCGAGACGGGCAATCATCTCTGGGCCGAGCGGTTCGATAAGCCAATTGCCGACCTCTTCGACATGCAGGACGAAATCGTCGCGCGGCTGGCGGGCGCTACTAACGCCCAGCTCATCGCCGCGGAAGCACGGCGCGCCGAACAGGCGCCGAACCCTGGCTCGCTCGACCTCTACTTTCAAGGTTTGGTTTGGCTCAATAGGGGTCAGACCCCCGACACCGTGGCGCAAGCGCGCAGTTTTTTCGACCGCGCGCTGACCGCGGATTCCGACAATCTCGACGCGCTCATTGGATCGGCGCGCGCAGACCTGAACGCGGCCGCAATGTTACTTGTCGCGGATCTCATCGCGGCCTTCGCGGCGGCCGAATCGAAGTTGGCCAAAGCCCTATCATTGGTCCCGGACCATGCGTCCGGCAACATGTACTTGGGATGTGTCTACATCTTGACCAAGCGCGCCGCCCAGGGCATCGCCGAATGCGAACACGCGCTGGCGCTGGATCGAAATCTCGCCAGCGGCCACGCCATCATCGGATTGGGTAAGATTTTTATCGGTCGCGCCGAGGAAACAGACGCTCACATTGCTGAGGCTCTGCGACTTAGTCCGCGCGATACGCTGGCCTACATCTGGATGACTTACGCCGGTATGGCGAGGAACTACCTGGGCGATTACGAACAGGCACTCGCGTGGTGTCGACGGGCGATAGAGGCCAACCGAAACAATCCGTATGCTTGTTTCAACCTAGCCGCCGCCCTGGCCGAGCTTGGTCGGCTGGACGAGGCGCAAACCGCGGTCAAGGCAGGTCTTGCGCTCAATCCGTCCTATAGCGTCTCCCGCGTCCGCGCCGCCTGGACGCCGAGGAGCGACCATCCGACGTATTTGGTCCAGACCGAGCGCGTTCTCGAAGGCCTGCGCAAGGCCGGGGTGCCGGAAGAATGAGCGAGACCCGCAAACTCGCAGCGATCCTCGCCGCCGACGTCGCTGGCTGCAGTCGGCTCGCCGGCCTGCTGCTCGCGCTCCTCTTACCCGCCGCTCGAGCCGGCGCCGCGGAATATTATGGCTACGATCAGGGCGGTAGCCGCTTCGCCCCGCTCGACCAGATCACGCCGGGGAACGTCGACCAATTGATCCCCGCCTGGACCTACCACACCGGCGACCTCAAGAGCCGCGCGCCCGATGTGCTGAAGCGCTCGAAATTCGAGGTCACGCCGATCCTCGCCGGCGACAAGCTCATCGCCTGCACGCCGTTCAACGCCGTGGTGGCGCTGGACCCCGGGACCGGGCAGGAGCTGTGGCGCTACGATCCTGAGATCAAGACCGACTACCGCCCGGCCAACATGTTCGCATGCCGTGGCGTGGCGGTATGGCATGGCCCCGCCGGCGCGGCCGGGCCGTGCGCCGAGCGGATCCTGACCGCGACCGCCGATCTCCGGCTGATCGCCGTCGACGTCAAGGACGGCAAGCCCTGCCCCGATTTCGGCCAGGATGGCGCAGTCCGCATCGATCCCGGCAAGCCGCTTCTCTGGCCCGGCGAGTTCCAGTTCACCTCGCCGCCCGCCGTGATCGGCGACCTGGTCATTCTGGGCTCATCGATCGGCGACAATCAGCGGGTCGACGCGCCGCGCGGCACGGTGCGCGCCTTCGATGTCCGATCCGGCGCGCCGCGCTGGCAATGGGACCCTGTGCCGGAGCGCGCCGATGACCCGGACGCGGCGAGCTGGGGCGATGGCTGGCGGATGACCGGCGCCGCCAATGTCTGGGCGCCGATCGCCGTCGACGAGGCGCGCGGCCTGGTGTTCCTCCCGACCACGAGCCCGAGCCCGGATTTCTATGGCGGTCTTCGCCCCGGCGACAATCGCCGCGCCGATTCCGTGGTCGCCCTCAAGGCCGAGACCGGCGCGATGGCATGGAGCTACCAGCTCGTGCACCACGATGTCTGGGATTACGACACCCCGGCCCAGCCGAGCCTCGCCACGATCACCCTCGGCGGCGAGGAGCATGACGTCGTCATCCAGGGCACCAAGCAGGGGCTCATCTTCGTGCTCGACCGGACACCGGCCAGCCCGTCCTGCCGGTCGAGGAGCGCCCGGTTCCGCAAGACGGCGTCGAGGGCGAGGCGCTGTCGCCGACCCAGCCCTTCCCGGCCGATCTGCCGCCGCTCGGCCCCGACCGCATCACGCCGGATGAGGCGTATGGGCTGACCCCTTGGGATCGCGGCGCATGCGCCCAGGCGATAGCCTCGGCGCGCAGCGAAGGCCGCTTCACCCCGCCGAGCCTCAAGGGCACGCTCGTCATGCCGTTCACCGGCGGCGGCGTGAACTGGGGCGGCCTCGCCGTCGATGGCGGCAAGGGCGTGGTCTATGTCAACAGCTCGAACCTGGCGCACCGGATCACGCTCTTCCCGGCGGCCGATTATACCCTGATGAAGCAGCGATTCCCGAACAAGGAGGTCTCGCCGCAGCGCGGCGCCCCCTATGGCATGAAGCGCGAGCTGTTGGCCTCGCCGCTGGGGTTGCCCTGCAACCCGCCGCCCTGGGGCGTGCTGACCGCGCTCGACCTCGGGAACCGCAAGATCCTCTGGCAGGTCCCGCTCGGCACGACCGAGGAACTCAACCCCCTGGGCCTCGCCCGCCATGTCGGCACGCCCACCTTCGGCGGGCCGCTCGCCACCGCGAGCGGCCTCATCTTCATCGGCGCCGCGCTCGACGATTACCTCCGCGCCTTCGACGCGAACACTGGCGCCGAGCTCTGGACCGGCCGCCTGCCCTCCGCCGGCATCGCCACCCCGACAAGCTATCTCTGGCAGGGCCGCCAATTTGTCGTGATCGGCGCCGGAGGCCATGGCGAAGCCGGCGCTCCGGCCGGCGACACGCTCATCGCCTTCGCCCTGCCACGCCCTGGCGAGTCCGGCCCCTCGCCCTGGCTGCGATGGCTCGACCAGCCGGGGGGCCGTTTCAAGCTGCACGCCGGGATGGCCGGAGCCGTGGCGCTCGCACTGGTGGCGCTCTGGTGGCGGTGGAGGGATGGGCGACGTCCGCGGCCGGGCCTGGGCCGGTAACAGCGCTCGTTGCCGCGCCTCGCTCTGCATGGATTGGGAGCGTTTCGGAACGGGCTCTGTGGTAGTCTTGCGGGCGGCAAAGGGGCGCGCCATGAGCGAGACCCGAAAGATAGCGGCGATCCTGGTCGCTGACGTGGTCGGCTACAGCCGGCTCGCGGGAGCGGACGAGGATCGCACGCTGTCGCGCCTTCGGGGGCTCAGGAGCGACCTGCTCGACCCCGCCGTCGCCGCGCACCATGGACGCATCGTCAAGCGCACAGGCGACGGGAGCCTCATCGAATTCCGCAGCGTGGTCGACGCGGTGCGCTGCGCGATCGAAGTGCAGAACGGCCTCATCGAGCGCAATGCCGGGCTGCCGCCCGAGCGCCGCATCGAGTTCCGCGTCGGCATCCATCTCGGCGACGTCGTCGAGGAGAGCGACGGCGACCTGATGGGCGACGGCGTCAACATCGCCGCGCGCCTCGAAGGCATTTGCGCGCCCGGCGCGATCTGCCTTTCCGAGGACGCCTATCGGCAGGTCAAGGGGCGGCTCGATCTCAAAGTGAGCGACCTAGGATTAACGAGCCTCAAGAACATCGCCGAGCCGATCCGGATCTATTCGCTTGAGGTCGGCGTCCCCGCGCAGGCAAAGCCGGCGAAACCGGCGGAACCCGTGACGCCCGCGCCGCCCACGCTGCAGAAGAGGCGCTTCGGGTTCGCGCCACTCGCCGCCGCGCTCGCGGCGCTGCTGGTTGTGCTTGCGGGCGGCGCGTGGTGGCTCCTCAATGCGAACCGGCCCGCAAGCGTCGTCGCGAAGACGCCCGCCGAGGCCGCGCGACTTTCCATCGTCGTCACGCCCTTCGCCAATCTGTCGGGCGATCCGGCGCAGGATTACCTCGTCGACGCCCTGACCGACGAACTGACCACCAGTCTCGCGCGGATGCGCGACACCTTCGTCATCGCACGCAATACGGCCATGACCTTCAAGGGCAAGCCGATCGACGTCAAGGCGATCGGCAAGGATCTGGGCGTGCGCTATGTTCTTGAAGGCTCGGTGCAGCCGAGCGGCGACCGGATGAGGGTCAACGCCCAGCTCATCGACGCCGTCAGCGGCGCTCACCTCTGGGCCGAGCAATTCGACACGCCCCGCGCCGATCTATTGCAGACCCAGGACGCGATCGTCGCCCATCTGGCGCCCGCAATGGACTTTGAACTCACCAAGGCCGAGGGCGCACGCGTCGAACGGACGCCCGCGGCCAATCGCGACGCCGAGGACCTGGCTCTCCAATGCGACGCGGGCCAATGGAAGGCCGGATTTATCGGCAAGGAAGCGGATGCGGCATTCGCGCTCTGCGAACAGGCGCTCGCCATCGACCCCAACAATGTCCGCGCCCTGATGGCATTGGGGATCAAGTTCTTTATGCCGGCGCTGATTGGCGTTTCCGGCGACCCCAAAGGCGACCTCGAGCGGGCCGACGAATTGGAGTCCAAGGCGCTCGCCCTCGATCCAGATTACGCTTGGGCTCGCGACCTGAAGGGCGACATCCTTCGGCTCCAGGGGCGCCCCGAGGAAGCCGTCGCCGAACACGAGCGCGCCCTCGCCCTTGACCCGTCCAACGTGGACGCCGCCGCCAACCTGGGCTTCGACTACGTAGACCTCGGACAATTCGACAAAAGCGTTGAATATTTCGACAAGGCGCTTCTGGCGAGCCCGTACGATCGGGGGCTCTTCGGTTGGTACGAAGGCAAGACGAGGGCCGATTTCGGGCTGAAGCATTATGAACAGGCGATTGAACTGGCTCGCAAAGCGATCGCGATCAATCCGAATTACGCCCAGCTTGCGCATGCGATCCTGGTGGCGGCGCTCGCCATGAGCGGTCATGATGCGGAAGCGCGCGAGGCGCTCAAGCGCTACCTCGCGCTGCCCTCCACCGGGCCGCTCAGGACGATCGCGGCATTTAAGGCGTACTTGTCCCCGGTCTCCGACCGCGATCCACGCTTCCTCGAGCTCAACGAACGGACCTTCGACGGCCTGCGCAAGGCCGGGATGCCGGAGCAGTGAGCGGTCGCGATTCGGGCAAGGCGCTCGAAGAGTTGAGAAAGGCGCTCGCCCTATCAGAGGAAGACATGGCCATGACTCTCACTGTGGGCCAGCCGTGGCGAAGCTCGAAAAGCGCGCCGACATGCATGTGAGCAATCTGCGCCGCACCGTCGAAGCCCTCGGCGGCACGCTCGAAATCACGGCACGCTTTCCCGACGCCAGCGTCGTGTTGACCAATATCGGCGAAGGACCGGTGTAAGAACCGCCGAGCCAGCGTGATCGGACCGCGATATTATGCAATGCGTATCATGTCCCCCGTAATCGGGCGCCGCCGCGTCCTCTTGGCCGCAGGCGCGAGCGAAAAAAGGGGAAATATGCATGTGTCCCCGTAAGACCCGTAAAGCCTGAAAGGGGCCATTCCGACTTGCAGATCATGAACTTTTCTCCGCCAGCTCGCGCCGCCGCCGGCGCTCCTTGAGATAGCGGACAATGATCCGATCGAAAGTCCGATCATCCCAATCGCCGCGAATCAGATTGAAGGCCCTCACGACGACGCGGACGTTGTCGTCGAGATAGCCTTTGCTGTTGTCGATGCGGTCGAGGCTGGGAAAGTACGGGTTTCGATCCACCCCTGCGTCGAGATCGAAAGGCAGGCCGGTGGCTTCGCACCTGCCAGTCCTCGCTTGCCCCTGCAATTCCTGCATGCGCGGGCGCGATAGTTCAAAAGCGAGGCCCTTTCGCTCCGCGCGCTCTCGAATGTGGTCGAAGCTGAGGGGATGCTTGGCCCTCCGCGCGACATAAAGATCGCGGGAATAGCCCGGATCCCTTTCGGGGGCGCAGTCATAGCAATAGCGGCGCTTGCGGAACCGGTCGTTTTGGGGGACGAACGTCTTGCCGCAAGGGCATTGTCTGGCGTTCGCCGACTCAATAATCATTCGGGGTGTCTCCGGCATTGTAGAGTTGAGATCGTTTCGTAGGCGACCAGTCGCTCCCCGCCACGAACACCGCGCGCGTCTTTGATGGCGAGCTTGTCAGCCGCCTCCTCCAGGGTCAGGCTGGCGATTTGCCGCGCCCATTGCGGAACACTGAGTTCATGCGCGGAATAATTCGCTGCCATTGAACGTCGACCGCAACCATTCCCCATGCGGGTACAGTGGCAATAGGCACAGCCGAAAAATCAGCCAACAGGCATAAATCGCGTCCGCTCCATATGGGTCCCCATCGTGCAGAAGGCCGTGCGCGAGGGCGTGTCGGAGGTAAGGGCCGGGCTTGGTCAGGAACACGCTCTCAATGTCGGCCGTAATAGCGGTCGTCAAAATGGTGTCTAGTTCGGGACGCATCTGCTCGAATAAAGAGGATATCGTTCGATCCTGCTGCGTCCGGGTCGCGTCGTCAAAGATAGTGACATCGTGCCCGTTAGACTTCATCACATGTCGCAGCGAGTTTTCCAACAATGGCGTGAGAATGTAGATCGCGCTGACGAAGTCTCCCTGAAAGAAGCGCGCGTAGGCACGTGCAAAGGTTCTGACGAGATCAGGCGGAACGAATGGGCTGTATTGCAGAAGAGCGACGAAGACGTCGTCCGAAATGAAATGCTGTTCAAGTATCGCATGTCGGGCCGCCTCGATCTGCCCCGAAGCCACCAACTTCCTGCGAATGACTTCGGCTTGTGCGATCTGCTGACGAATGGCTGAATTGTCAGCGCCATCGCCGAAGCCACCACCTTGCGTGCGATGGATGACCTTCCCCTCACGATCCAGGTGCCAGCCCCCAAACAGCGAAGACAATGGATGTTTCGTAATGGCCGCTACGGCATCGCTTGCAAGCTTCTCTGGGTCTGGAGAACTAGATAATGCGGAAAAGATGAATAACTTGTCGAGCAAGCTGCCGCCGCCGACAGCCTTCTGGGCCCTCTCGGCAATTTCCCGAAGATCAAGCTCCTGCGAGAAGACGGACATCTCTTCCGGCACGCGGCTCTGGAAGTCTATCAGCCTGTGACGCAGCGCCGTACGTCTGTCCTTCTTGCCGGGGATGCCGTGGAGTTGCGCAATCGCGGCGCTCAGAAAGTGCGACGCTAGCATGGCCGAACCTTGTCTGGATTCGGCCTCGGCCACCAATGCCTCGGCCGCCTCCCCAAGGCATCGGTTCTTATCGTCATCCATATTGGCAAATTGGTAGGCGCGAGCGGCCAACCGCCAGAGATCGGCGACGCTATGCGAATCCGAGCCAACAGGCACTTTCGCGAGAACGCTGTCGAGACTTCCGCCGACCGCGGCTGGATCAGACACGCCAAAACTGAGATCGAGATCGGAAAACCAGTGGATGGGGACCAAGGCCCCATTTGCCAGGGCCTGCTCCCTGAGCCTCTTCACGAGGTCGCGCGCGGCAATCGTTTCCGGCTTGTCCCAGCCGACCGAACGGCCGATTTGCAATCCTCGACGAAGATAGTCTCTGGCATCGTGCTGAAGCGCGCCACTGTCAGTTGCAAAGCGGTGCTTCAGCTTACCATCGTTCGTCTGCTGGACTATGCCCGTGTACGCAGTGATAGCTGCAAAGGCCAATTTGCCTTGTTTCCGATCAAGCAGCCAACACACGTCGGAAAGCCGTGCACGAAGTACGGGATGGCTGGCGCGTTCCGCCATGTCCGCGAGAAGGTCAACATGCGAGCGGAAATCGGAAGGGACTGCCGATCGACGGCCATCGGCGAAAACCACCATCGGCCCGAACGGCTCATTGCGCTCCTCGGGCTTGAAATGCATGCTTGTTACGGCCGACAGCATTACGAAGGCACGGACTGTCGCCGTGTCGGGCGGTTCCGCCGAACCGTCACTGGGCGTCATGGCCGCTCGGTAGAGATCGCTCAGCTCGTTGCAGTCGGCAGTTGTTGCTCCGTTGAGTGGAGCCTCGATGTCGACGCTGGCAATATCGTCGGCGGTGGCCCGTAACCAAGGCGGCACTGGCGGTGACGTGTCATGCTGGCCAGAAGCTGCATTGTTAGTGTTCTCGCTCATTCGCGCGAAGTATCTGCTTGGCGGCGGCCATGCGACTGCACAGTTGCTGAATTGGTCCGCTCGGCCTTGGGGTCATAGCGCCCCGACGGCAATGCCAACGAAACAGCCGCCCAAGCGGGGTCGGGCACGGCTGTCAGAGAAACAAATATTGTCTTGCCAAAGACTGAATTTTGTTCGACGTTTGTTCTCACCGTCACACCGGAGATTGTTAGTTGCGTTGTTCCTCGCGCCGCCCATTGAATTCCTAGCCTGTCCATCGAGCGGCCTCAAGGAGGCGCGGCCCGATTCCGCGCAGGCCGAGTTTCCTCTCGACCATCGAGACGAAGTCCACAGCGTCGATCGGGCGCCCGTTCGCGCTGCGGTTTCGGCTTCGCCGCCGCCGACCGGATTGCCCGGACCCGCGGGCTCGAATCCGCCCTGCCCCTCTCGTCGGGCTCGTTCACTTGCGCCCGATCGTGTAGGCGTAGCTCGCGAGCAGGCGCCAGTCGCGTTGCTCGGCGAGCGAGCTGAGCGCGTCGCCGGCCTCCCTAATTCCGGGCAAATGCCTGAAATAGCGGTCGCCCCAGAAGGGGGCGGTCAGGACCTCTCCGAAACCCGCCCGGCGGAGCGCCGGCTCGACGACGGCCGGATCGGCCCTGCAGAGATCGTAACGCGCCGGAAATTTGGGGAAGTCGCCCCCATGGCGGTCGGCAAAGAAGTATTTCAGCAGGTGAGAGGCCTGACTGCCGCCAACGCGGATGGGCGAAAGGATAGAGAATCTCGTCCTTTCGCGGCACCTTTCCGAGCACCAGCGAGGTCGCCGGCGCACCCGTCTCCGAGCCCGACGGCGCGCTTCCGCAAGCCCGGAATCGCTTTGCCTGTTCGCACCAAAACGCCGCCTGTTATCGCCCTGATAACGACCTGTTACGCTCCTGTTATTTTGCTTGATCCCAGCGCGCAGCGTTTCCGCGTAATCTATTGCAATCAAAAGATTTTCATGTCGAGAAGCACGCCGGAAGGCCGCACCTCCCTGTTCTTGCCCTGTTAAACAGGGGAGTCGCCCCTGTTAAACAGGGCAGCCCCGGCCGACGTTCTGATCGCCAAAGATGGGGGGCAGGCGATCGGTCGTCGAACTCCGCGCAAGGGTCAAGAAATGGCGCCGTCATCGGTCTACTGGCGGCCCTCCGAACGGAGCAGCGCTTTCGCCCCCGCTCACGCCGGCTGCTTGAGCTTCACCACATTGTGCAGCGTCGCGTCGGCGGTTTCGAAGAAGCGCCGGACGCCGCGCGCGGCCTGGCGGATGCGCTGCTCGTTCTCGACCAGCGCAAGGCGCACGAAATCGTCGCCGTGCTCGCCGAAGCCGATGCCCGGCGCGACGGCGACGTCGGCCTTCTCGATCAGGAGCTTCGAAAATTCGAGGCTGCCGAGATGGCGGAAGCGCTCCGGCACCGGGGTCCAGGCGAACATCGAGGCGCTCGGCTTGTCGATCGGCCAGCCGGCGGCGGCGAAGCTTTCGATCATCACGTCGCGACGGCGCTTGTAGGTCGCACGCATCTCGCGAATGCAATCCTCCGGCCCATTGAGCGCGGCGGCGGCTGCGACCTGGATCGGCGTATAGGCGCCGTAGTCGAGATAGGACTTGACGCGGGCGAGCGCGGCGAGAAGCCGCTCGTTGCCGACGGCGAAGCCGATGCGCCAGCCGGCCATCGAGAAGGTCTTCGACATCGAGGAAAACTCGACCGCCACGTCGAGGGCGCCGGGCGCCTGAAGAACCGACGGCGGCGGCTCGCCGTCGAAATAGACTTCGGCGTAGGCGACGTCGGAGAGCACGAAAATCTCGTGCTTGCGCGCAAAGATGACGAGGTCCTTGTAGAAGTCGAGCGAGGCGACCATCGCCGTCGGGTTGGACGGATAGCAGACGACGACCGCGATCGGCTTCGGGATCGAATGGACGATCGCGCGCTCGAGCGCGGTGAAGAATTCGGGCGTGGGCGCCGACGGAACCGAGCGGATGGCGCCGCCCGCCATCAGGAAGCCGAAGGCGTGGATCGGATAGGATGGATTGGGCACCAGCACCACGTCGCCCGGCGCGGTGATCGCCTGCGCCATGTTGGCGAAGCCCTCCTTGGAGCCGAGCGTCGCCACAACCTGGGTCTCGGGATCGAGCTTCACGCCAAACCGGCGGGCGTAGTAGCCGGCCTGTGCGCGACGCAGCCCGGCGATACCCTTGGACGCCGAATAGCGGTCGGTGCGGGGCTTGCCGACCGTCTCGACCAGCTTCTCGAGCACATGCTTGGGCGCCGGCAGATCCGGATTGCCCATTCCGAGATCGACGATGTCGGCGCCGCCGGCGCGAGCCTTGGCCTTGAGCTTGTTGACCTCTTCGAAGACGTAAGGCGGCAGGCGCCGCACGCGGTGGAAGTCGCTCATCGGCCGCAAATGTCCTTAATGGAAAAGCCCGGTTTCGGCGCGCTCGCGCCAGGGCGCCTCTGTTAGCATCGGGCGGGGCGTCGCCGCAAACCCGTTCCTACTGGTTTGCGGCCGGGGGCTTCGCCTGCGCCTTCTTTGCCTCGGCCGCTTTCTGCTCCGCAACCGCCTTGGCCGACGGCGGGAAAGCGCTGCGGATGGCGTCGTGAGCCTTCCCGACCGAATCGAGGTCGCCCTTGACCGCCTTGAGCTCCTTGTCGTTCAGCACGGGCTTGGCGGGTTCGGGCGGGGACTGAAAGACCGGGATGAAGTCCAGATCGCCTTGCGGTCGGGACTGGAGAACGAAATCCGCCGGTGGTCCGACGTCAGTCGCAAAGCCGACCATTTTCGCCGCGCCTTTCGCGACGCTCCGGAGGGGGTTGTCGGCCTGCTGGGCGGAGGCGGCGGCGCCCCATCCGCATGCGGCAACGGCCAGAACCCGGATCGTCGTCCTCGCCCTCGCCATGATGTTCTCCTCTCCTCCGGTCTCACACCCGCCAGGGCGATGAATTGTCGTCCCGCCGAAAGTCTTTGTGGCGCACGGCAGGGCTAGTGACCTATTATGACGAAAACGGGACTGGGTCCTCCCCGGCGGCGATAAGGGAACGCTCTTTGTGATGACCAAGATCGGCGAGACTACCCCAAAATCCCCCGCCAAGGCCGCCCGCGCCAAGCCGAATCAGGCGAGCGAACCAGCGGCTCCGGACGACGCAGCCAAGGCGGAGCCCGTCGCGGCAAGCGCGCGGCGCGACAGCGCGCTCAAGGCCCAGGCGGCCGAAAAATGGGTCACCGCGCTGAATACCGCCAAGCCTCCCGTGCGGCCTAGCTATCCGACCCGCGCTCGTGCGGACGCCCCGTCCTCCGGCCGCGCAGCGGCCGCAGAGCCCTCGCGCAAACCTGACGAGCCCAAGGCCCCCGCGCGAAAAGCGGCGGCGCCATCGATCCCCAAGCTTGCAACCCAGAGCGAGCCGGCGTCGGCGGCCCGGCAAGAACCGCCGGCTGCGCAGCCGAGAGCGAAGACCAAAGCCGCGCCCGAACCGGCCGCGGCGCCCGCGCCGGAAAAAGCGCCTTCCACGACGACGGCGGAGCGCGCCGAGCCGAAAAAGGCGAAGCGGATCCGCGCGCCCGAACCGCAGCCAATTTCGAAGGATGTCGAATCGCCGCCGGCCGCGGCGACGCCAACCGCTGTCGAACGGCCCCCCGCATCGCAGTCCGTGGCGCGACCGGCGTCGAGCGAGGCTGCGTCGGCGCCGAGCGCGAAGCCGCCAGCCCCTCCGGCTGCCGCTGCCGCGACAGGCCTTGGCGCAGGCGCGGTCTTCGGCCCAGGCGCCCCGTATCGGACGCCCGACGTCGACGCGCTGGCCAACAACATCGCCCGCGTGATCGAGCAGTCAGGCAAGGCGCTTGCGGCCTATCTGCGGCCGCGCGAGACCGGCGTGATCAAGACCACCTTCGCCGACGACGTTGGAGAGATGGTCCGGTCTCTCGGCCATATCGCCGAATACTACATGTCCGAGCCCCAACGGGCGCTCGAGGCGCAGACCGCGCTGGCGACGCAATTCATCAACCTGTGGGCCGCGACCCTGCAGCGCTTCCAGGGCGGCGCTCCGGCGGCGCCGGTCGCCGAGCCGGATCGTTCGGACAAGCGGTTCTCGGATGCGGAATGGCGCGACAATCCCTACTTCGACTTCATCAAACAGGCCTATGTGCTGACAACGCGCTGGGCGGACGATCTCGTCAGGCGCGCGGACGAACTCGATCCGCATGAGCGCGAGAAGGCGCAGTTCTATCTGCGGCAGGTGACCGCCGCGCTGTCGCCGTCGAACTTCGTCGGCACGAATCCCGAACTCCTGCGCGTGACGCTTCAGGAGAGCGGCGAGAATCTCGTCCGCGGCCTCAAGATGCTGACCGAGGACATCGAGGCGGGCAAAGGCAATTTGCGCATCCGCCAGTCGGACGCGCGCGCGTTCAAGCTCGGCGTCAATCTCGCGGTCACGCCCGGCAAGGTGGTCTTCCGCAACGACCTCATCGAGCTCATCCAGTACGAACCGACCACGGCTCAAGTGTACAAGCGCCCGCTCCTGATCGTGCCGCCGTGGATCAACAAGTTCTACATCCTCGACCTCAACCCGGAGAAGTCGTTCATTCGCTGGGCGGTGTCTCAAGGCTTGACTGTCTTCGTCATCTCCTGGGTCAATCCGGACAGCCGCCACGCCGACAAGGGTTTCGACGCCTATATGCGCGAAGGCATTCTGGCGGCGCTCGAGGCCGTCGAACAGGCGACCGGCGAGTGTGATGTGACCGCGATCGGCTACTGCGTCGGGGGCACTCTGCTCGCCGCGACACTTGGCTACATGGCCGCGGTCGGCGACAAGCGCATCGGCAGCGTCACCTTTTTCACCGCCCTCGTCGACTTCACCGACGCAGGCGACCTCAAGATTTTCGTCGACGCGGAACAGTTGAAGGAGGTCGAGGAAAAAATGGCCGAGCACGGCTATCTCGAAGGCTCGGCCATGGCGAACGCCTTCAACATGCTCCGGCCGAACGACCTCATCTGGTCCTACTACGTCAACAATTACCTCAAGGGCAAAGAACCGATGCCCTTCGATCTCCTGGTCTGGAACTCCGACTCGACGCGGATGCCGGCCGCCAACCACAAGTTCTACCTCCGCCACTGCTATCTTCAGAACGATCTCTCCAACGGCCGCATGGTTCTGGGCGGTAAGACGCTCGACCTCAGACAAGTGACGATCCCGGTCTACGAGCTCGCGACCAAAGAGGACCACATCGCCCCCGCCCGCGGGGTGTTCACGGGCGCGAAGTGCTTCGGCGGTCCGGTGCGCTTCATTTTGGCCGGCTCCGGCCATATCGCCGGCGTGGTCAATCCGGCCGGCAAACCGAAATACCAGTACTGGACGGACGGCCCGCCCGAAGGCGACTTCGAATCCTGGGTCGCCGCCGCCAAGGAGACGCCAGGCTCCTGGTGGCCCGATTGGATCGAATGGGTGGCCGCCCAGGCGCCGGAAAAAGTCCCCGCGCGCAAGCCGGGCGAGGGCAAGCTGAAGGCCATGTGCGATGCACCGGGCGAGTATGTGCGGGTGAAGGCGTAGGGCGAACTCCGCCCGCAAGGAGGGGCCAACCTATGCTCTACGGACTTGCGCTCCTGGCCGGGATCGTGGCGGGTTCGCGTGTCTTCACGGCGCTTGCGGCCGTGAGCTGGGCCGCCCGGCTGATCCCACTCAATCTCAACGGCTCCTGGCTCGCCTTCATCGGCTACGCCTGGACCCCGTGGATCTTCACCGCTCTTGCGCTGGTCGAACTGGTCACGGACCAGCTTCCCTCGACGCCGAGCCGGAAAGTGCCGATGCAATTCGGCGCCCGCCTCCTCAGCGGCGCTTTGTGCGGCGCGACGCTCGGCGCGGCAGGCGGTTCGTGGATCGTCGGCATCGTCGCCGGCGTGATCGGCGCAGTCATTGGCACGTACGGCTGCGCCGAGGTTCGGACCCGCATGGCCAAGGCCTTCGGACGCGATGCGCCCGCCGCGTTCATCGAGGACGCGGCCGCGATCGTCCTTGGCCTGATCATCGTCCTGGCGCTCCGATGAACCGCCGCTTCGACGCGATCGTGATCGGCGCCGGCCAGGCCGGGCCGCCGATGGTCGGTCGGATCGCTGCGACCGGAAAGACGGTCGCCCTCATCGAGCGCAAGCTTATCGGCGGGACCTGCGTCAACACCGGTTGCACGCCGACCAAGACCCTGGTCGCCAGCGCCTATGCGGCCCACCTCGCTACGCGCGCGGGCGAATTCGGGGTGAGCGCCGGACCGGTCGGGATCGATTTCGCGGCCGTCATGGCCCGCAAGGACAAGGTTGTCGGCGCCTCCCGCTCAGGCCTCGAAGCCTGGCTCAAGGGCATGGCGAACTGCACCCTCTTTGAGGGTCAGGCCTGCTTCGTGTCGCCAACGACAGTTCGGGTCGGCGACGACATGCTCGAGGCCGACCGCTTCTTCATCAACGTCGGCTGCCGCGCCGTCGCGCCCGATTTTCCGGGTCGCGATCAGGTAAGGACGCTGACCAACACGACGCTGCTCGAACTCGACGCCCTGCCCCCGCGACTCGTCATCGTCGGGGGAAGTTACATCGGCCTCGAATTCGCGCAGATTTTCCGGCGCTTCGGCTCAGCGGTGACGGTGGTGGAGAAGATGCCGCGCCTGATTGCCCGCGAGGATGAAGCCGTTTCCGACGCGATCCGCGAGATCCTCGAAGCGGAGGGAATCGCGATCCGCTGCGACGCCGAGTGCATCCGCTTCGCGCCGCGCGGCGCGGATATCGCGGTCGGCGTCAATTGCGCGACGGGCGAACCCGAAGAGGTGGGCTCCCATGTGCTGCTCGCAGTCGGCCGCCGGCCGAACACCGACGACCTCGGGCTCGAGGCGGCGGGCGTTAAGATTGACCCGCGCGGCTACGTCGTTGTCGATGACGGATTGCGCACCAGCGTCCCCCACATCTGGGCGCTCGGCGACTGCAACGGCCGCGGCGCGTTCACGCATACCTCGTACAACGACTACGAAATCGTCGCCGCGAACCTGCTGGACGGCGCCCAACGCAAGGTGAGCGACCGCATTCCGGTCTACGCGCTCTACATCGACCCGCCGCTCGGCCGGGTCGGCCTGACCGAGGCCGCGGCCCGCGCCAAGGGCCATGCGGTCCGGATCGGCGTTCGGCCGATGACGCGCGTGGGCCGCGCGGTCGAGAAAGGCGAAACGCGCGGCTTCATGAAAGTCGTGGTCGATCACAACACCGACGCGATCCTTGGGGCGGCGATTTTGGGCGTCGGCGGCGACGAGGCGATTCATGGGGTGATCGAGGCGATGGCGGCGGGCGTCACGGCTTCGGCCTACACCCGCGTGATGGCGATCCATCCGACTGTTTCCGAACTCGTGCCGACGGTCTTCGGCGAGCTGTCGGCTTGAGCGGCCCGGTGTCATTCCCGACGGCCGCAGGGCGGCCGATCGGGAATCCAGGGCGACGTCCGCTGGCGCTCGCGACTTTGGATTCCCGATCGGACCTGCGGTCCGCCGGGAATGACAAGGGAGCTTCCAGGCGCGCTCAGGGATGTATAATCCTCGCCGGAGGAGCCTCGCCCCCATGAACAAGCCGTCCCGCGCCTCGGAAGCTCACCGGCTCGACATCGCACATCGCCCCCGGCGCAACCGCAAGGCCGAATGGGCGCGGCGGCTGGTCAAGGAACATGTGCTGACGACCAATGATCTCATTTGGCCGCTCTTTCTGGTCGAGGGCAAAGCCAGGCGGGTTCCGGTCGCAGCGATGCCGGGCATTGACCGGCTCAGCGTCGACGAGGCGGTGCGCGAGGCCGAGCGGGCGATGAAGCTCGACATCCCGGCGATCGCCTTCTTCCCCTACACCGAGCCGCATCTCAAGGACGAGCACGGGTCGGAGGCGTTCAACGAGAGCAATCTCGTCTGCAAGGCTTGCCGGGCGATCAAGCGCGAGTTTCCCGCTCTCGGCCTCGTCACCGACGTCGCGCTCGACCCCTATACCAGCCACGGCCATGACGGCCTCGTGCTTGAGCGCGACGGCGACATCCGCATCCTCAACGACGAGACCGTCAAGGCGCTGGTGCGCCAGTCGCTGAACCAGGCGCGCGCCGGGGCCGACGTGATCGCGCCTTCCGACATGATGGACGGGCGGGTCGGCGCCATCCGCGAGGCGCTCGACGCCGAAGGCTTCCTCGACGTGCAGATCCTGGCCTACGCGGCGAAATACGCTTCAGCCTTCTATGGGCCGTTCCGCGACGCGCTCGGCTCCGCCGGCGCGCTGAAAGGCGACAAGCGCACCTATCAGATGGACCCGGCCAACAGCGACGAGGCCTTGCGCGAAGTCGCGCTCGACCTCGACGAGGGCGCTGACATGGTGATGGTCAAGCCCGGCATGCCCTATCTCGACATCATCCGCCGGGTGAAGGACGAATTCGGCGCGCCGACCTTCGCCTATCAGGTGAGCGGCGAATATTCGATGATCATGGCGGCGGCGATGAACGGCTGGATCGACGGCGACAAGGCGATGATGGAGAGCCTCATCGCCTTCAAGCGCGCCGGCGCCGACGGGGTCCTGACCTACTTCGCGCCCCGCGCGGCGGAGAAGCTTCTCAAAGCCCGACCACCGGCTTAAGGCGCAAGCAGCACCTTCCCGACATTCTTGCGGTCCTGAATGAAATGATGGGCCAACGGGGCTTCGTCGAAGCTGAAAACCCGAGCGATCTTCGGCTTGATCGCGCCATTGTCCCACAAACCCAGTAAGCTGATCCATCCAGGGCCGCATACGGTCGAACTCGGCCCACATGTGACCCAGATTGACGCCGAAGACCCCCTTATTGGCGTTCATCAGCGAGAGCGGATTGAACTGGACCCAAGGCGTATTCGCCAGCATGGACACCATGCCCAGGTATCCTGCGCCCTTGCTGGTGGCGGCCGACGAGGCGCCGAACACTCCGAGGCGGCCAGTGGGCGCGAGGAGGCGATAACCCTTCTTGAGCAAGTCTCCGCCGACCGCATCGAGGATGAGCTCGACGCCTCGCCCGCCCGTGATCTGACGCGCTCGCTCTTCGAAGTCCTCGGTCCTGATAGTCAATCAGGTGATCGACGCCGAGCGTGCGCAGCTCCTCATGCTTGCCGGCAGACGCCGTTCCGATGACCTTCGCCCCGATGTGCTTGGCGATCTGGGTCGCGGCGATGCCAACGCCGCCGCCGGCGGAATGAATGAGCACCGTCTCGCTCGCCTTCAATCCGCCCATCACGACAATCAGCTGCCAAGCGGTCAGATAGTTCACTGGGATCGACGCGCCCTCCTGAGCGGACATGTTGGACGGTCGCGGGAAGACTTGCGCCTGCGGCGCGCAGACCACGTCGGCGTAGCCGCCGAAGTGGGTCGCCGCGAAAACATCGCGCCCGATCCAGCTGGCGTCGACTCCGGCGCCGGCTGCGTCAACGCGTCCGGCGACTTCGTAACCCGGCACGACAGGGATGCGCGGCAGGTCCGGATAGAGCCCGAGGCGGCCCATAACGTCGGCGAAATTGACGCCGCTCGCCTCCACCCGGATGCGCATCTCATCTGCCGCCGGATGAGGATCAGGCGCCTCTTTGACGACAAGAACCTCTGGCGGGCCAGATTTCGAAATCCAGATCTGCCGCATGGCTTAAGTCATCCTTGGAAAACAAACGGACCGCCGCCGGGAGAGGACAAGCTGACGCTATATCTGCCGTTTGACGTCCCCACAACAATGGGTGGGCTTGGCCTCGTTGAAGGTTGAGCTATGCCGGTTGGCGCCCTGACGATACGGGTCAGCGGCGAATATTCGACGATCATGACGGCGACCCAGGATCGAGAACAGGCGATGATGGAAAGCCTGCTCGCCTTGGAGCGCGCCGGCGCCGACCGGGCGCTAAACTACGTCGCCCGCCGCGGCTGAGATGCTGAAGAACAACACCCGCCGCGCTAACAGCGCTGTAATCGCCATCGCCATTTTGACCGATGGAGACCCCGTCACCAGGGCTTCCGTAGCAATACAACCTACGCGTTGTGATCAGGCAGCCGCGTCGCGACGGGTCCAGACGGGACAAACAAGCATACGGGTGTAAACTTAAGTTCTTTTTGCGCCAAAATGCATTAGGTTTAGGCAACGATGGACTGGGAAAACAAAAATTGCGCGTGCATAGCAGATTAGACGCGCACTATCTATTGACAAATTCATAGTTGCAAGCATCGGTGATTGGCAGTTGGTTGTTAGTCATTCTCGGAGGAAGTTCTATGGACAATAGAAGCTTTCTGCGGACGTGTTCGGTTGGGGGTATTGCGGGTTTAACGTTGGCCGTGGGCTTGGTTTGGTACGTTCCGGCCGCCGCCAGCGTTATACCCCTCCTCGTCGCGGGCGGCGGCGGCGGCGGCGGCGAAAGCGGGTCGTTCCATCCTGGCGGACCGGGCCAGATCACGACCTCCGGCCAGACTGGCTTGGCCAGCTCCACCGACGGCGGCGGCTCCGGCGGGACCGCCGGCGGCGGGGGCGGTGGTGGGTTCTATATCGGCGGCGGCAATGGCGGCGGCGGGGCCGGGTGGCTCCAAAACGGTGGTCACGGCAATGGCGGCTCAATCCACGGCGTCTTTACCCCCGGCGGGCCCGGGGGCTTGAGCTATCCGACCTTCGCCGGCGGCCTCGGCGTGACGGGCTCTAGCGGCGTATCGGGGTCCGGTGGATTCGGAGGCGGCGGCGCCGGCGGCCCAGGCGGCGCGGGCGGCGGCGGAGGCGGATATTCCGGCGGCGGCGGAGGCTCGGCGCAATATAAGAATTCGAGTGGCATGGTCCTCTCCCAGGCCGGCGGGGGCGGCGGCTCCTATGTCGAAAGCCAATTCACTGGCGTCACTATGACCGCGGGCGCGAATGGCACGCCGAACGGCGGCGACCTCCCCGGCTACGACGGCTTTGTCGAGATTGAGACAGGCGGCGTGACGACGACGATCTCCTACAGCGGAGGCGTCGTCCTATTTACCGCGGCGACAACCGGCCACTACTGGATCGAGGCGGCCGGCGCGCAAGGCGGGCCGGTGAATAGCATCGGCGCCATAAACGGTGAAGGCGGATTTGGCGCCGAGGTTTCCGGCTATATCGAGCTCTCCGCCGGCTTCGTCCTGGACATCGCGGTCGGCGGCCAAGGCGGGTATGGCTTTGGTGGCGGCGGCGGCGGGGGCGGCACTTTCGTCTGGGCCACAGCCGCGATTCCGGTGATCCCCGAGCCCTCGACCTGGGCGATGATCCTGATCGGCTTCGCCAGCCTCGGTTATGCCGCCCATCGAAGCTCGAAGCAGACAATCGGAATCTGACGGGTCGCCTCCCTCGCTGGGATGGAGACCAGCCGCGGCGATATACGGGTTTGAGCGTGGCAAGGCTCTTGCGTAGCCAGACCGATCCCACCATCGCTCAAAGGGTCCGATGACGTACGCCGCAGCTCCCGCCGCCCCTCGAAGACCACTCTATAAGTCGCTGTTCGCGCAAGTCGTCGCGGGGCTCGTCCTCGGCGTCGCGCTCGGCGTGGCGACGCCCGATTTCGCCATCGGCCTGAAATTCTTCTCCGATGCTTTCCTCAAGCTGATTACGATGATTGTGGCACCGATCGTCTTTTGCGTGGTGGTGCACGGCATTGCCGGCGCCGGCGACCTCAAGAGGGTCGGCCGCGTCGGGGTCAAGGCGCTTCTCTACTTCGAAGTCATGACCACCGTCGCCCTCGCCGTGGGGCTGATCCTGGCCTACCTCATCCGCCCGGGCGAGGGCATGAACATCGACGTCTCGAAGCTCGACGCGCATGCGCTGAGCACATACGCCGACAATGCCCACAAGCTGCATGGCGGCGGGATCGGCGGCTTCATCCTCAATATCATCCCCACCACTGTGTTCGACGCGCTGGCGCGGAACGACGTCCTTCAGGTGCTGTTCTTCGCCATCGTCTTCGGCGTCAGCCTGGCGCTCGTCGGCGAACCCGCGAAACCCGTCGGGGACCTGATCGAGATGGTCTCGAAAGTGCTGTTCCGCGCCATTGGGCTGATCGTCCGCCTCGCGCCGCTCGGCGTTCTGGGCGCAGTGGCCTATACGGTCGGCGAATACGGCGTCGGCTCGCTCGAGCAGCTTGCTTCGCTGGTGGCCGTTTTCTGGCTCGCCGTCGCGCTCTTCGTGCTCGTTGTGCTGGGCGCGGTCATGCGCATCTTCACCGGATTGAGCATCCTCCGTTTCCTCAACTACTTCCGCGAGGAGCTCACGATCGTTCTGGCGACCGCGTCGTCCGACGCAGTCCTGCCGCAGATCATGCGCAAGCTCGAGCGCATGGGAGTCGATCCGTCCGTCGTCGGCCTCGTCGTGCCGACCGGCTACTCGTTCAACCTGGACGCGTTCTCAATCTATCTTACGCTCGCTGCCGTGTTCATCGCACAGGCGACCAACACGCCGCTCTCTTTCGCCGATCTTCTCCTGATCCTCGCCATTTCCCTTGTGACGTCCAAGGGAGCCCACGGGGTGCCCGGCTCGGCGATCGTCATCCTCGCCGCCACGTTGAACGCGGTTCCAGCGATCCCGGCGATCGGGCTCGTCCTCGTCCTGTCGATCGACTGGTTCGTTGGCATGGCCCGGGCGCTGGGCAATTTGATCGGCAATTGCGTGGCGACCGTCGTCGTCGCGGCGTGGGAGCAAGACCTCGACGTCGCCCTCGCGAGAGAAGTTCTCTCCGGGCAAGTCGCCGTCGATCTCACCGAGGATACGGAAGCCGCCGTGGCGCCCGCAGCGTGAGACGCTGTCCGCCAAAGGCGGCCTCGCTCGCATTCAGACCCTCGATCACGCCATATTGCGTCAGACGGTTTCGCCTGCATCGCCGTCGAGCACTGCCAGCGCCGATAGCATCACGATCGGAAGCAGCAAAACCCACGCCCCGAAGTGGGGCGTCGCGCCGGGGTCGATGGCGTGACGCCGGAACGCGGGTCGACCGGCGCAAAGATATCGACGCCGATGATGTCCGCGCCCTCGCGGGCGAAAGCGATCGCCGCGGCGCGGCCAATCCCGCGCGCGGCGCCGGTGACCGCGGCCACCTTGCCTCGCAGGCATGCGTTCGATCCAGGCATCGCTAGCTCCCTGTCTCGCCCTCCCGCCCAAATTGGCGTGGCTGTCTAACGCCTCGTTCCTAACGCTCGCGCTCGCGCTTGGTGGCTACCCCTTTGGCGGCAAACTCTTTCCGGCCGCGCTGCGGGTGAACGCCGAGCTCGCGCCATGACGTCTCGGAAAGGTCGACATTATAGTATTTCGCGGCCTTCTCGATATTTGCGAAGGCCAAAGCCCGATCGTCATCGGATACGTCGATGACTTGATCGAACCGGGCGACCGCATTGCGGACATGCTTCGCGTCGGTCAGCGGCTCTTTCCGCTGGTTCGGAAAGGCATAGACGCTGTCCGGCAAGTCGCTTTGCGCCGTAGGCGTTCCGTGCGCTTCGTGAGGCTTCCAGGTCGTTTGCATTGGCGTCCTCCTGCTCAATCCGACGAAGGGCTTGGTTACGGCCCTCGACGCGGCCGCTCTTCAACCACGAGTGCTTGGATATGTTCCTGCCGGCCGCGGACTGCAATGCTCTCGGCCTCCCCGGCGACGAGATCATCCGGCATCGCCATCAGTCTCATGAGGTCTTCCGAAATCACCAGTTGCTGGTTGACCGTCTTGCAATGCTCGCAGAGCCGCGCCCCGACGTTCATCGTGTCGCCGAAATAGGCGAGCTGGCGCTTGGAGTCGCCGCATTCGCTGACGACGACGACGCCGGCGTGCATCCCGGCACGGAATTCCGGCGCGACGCCGAACTCCGCTTCGTAGTGGGGCGCGAGGCTCAGCATCTTGCGCCGGATGGCAAAAAAGCAAGCCACGCATCGCGCATTGCGCGCCGGGTCGTCTGTTACTGGCCAAGTCGCGATAACCTCGTCCCCGACGTAGGCGTGCACCGCGCCGCCGTAATCGCTGATCGGCTCGTCGATATCGAAGAAGAAGCGCGTAATGAGATCGTGCACCCGAAGCTCCCCCATCGCCTCGGCGAGGCGCGTCGAATTGGCAAGGTCGAGGAACATCACGATCAGCCGCCTCCGAGCCGGCCGATGATAAGTGCCCAGGAGAACGCTGGTCAGAAGCGCGCCGCCGATCAGCCGGCGGGTTTCGACCACGACGCCGATTACCAGCGACATTCCGAAGCCGAGCAGAACGATTCTGGGCAGGTTGACCGTCAACCATTCTCTGGTGAGCCAGTCGAGATGATAGGGCTCCACGTAAAGCAAGAACTGCAACGAAAACCCGACGACGATCAACGCGGCGGTCATCACGAGCGCCCGGACGACCACTTCGGCGGCGAGCGGCAACCGCCTTAGGGCTTTGCCAATACGGGACCGGTCGCCCGCTGCGAAATCCGTTCTGCACGGTCCAGACGGTTAAAGCGATGCCTGCCCCATGGAGGCCGCTCCGAAGAAAGTAAGCGAGCGTCCGTTCGCCGGCCGGATCGAACGCGACGCGGTATGCAACACCGAGGACAAAGCCGCCGAGCAACGACGCAGCGATGAAGCCGGCCTGCCGCGCCGCGCGTCGCAGAAAGATCGACCGGCCGATCTTCCTCTCGGCGGCGCTGCCGCAAACGGCCGAAGCCCGGCTCTCAATGTCATCCGACGCCATCAGATCAGGCCACCTCGTCCTGAGGAGCGATGCGAAGCATCGCGTCTCGAAGGGCGCTCCAGGAGACGCCGCCGTTCCCGCTAGAGCCGTCCTTCGCCGCTTCTGCCCGGAGCATGTAGATGGACGCGCCGCTCACAAGTCTCGGCTCCGGCTGAACCTGCTCGATAATATTGCCCTTGCCATCCCTCCGATAGGATCTCCGCATGGCGCCCCCTGGAGCGTCCTTCGAGACCCTTCGCGGCGCCTCAGGGCGAGGGCGTTTTTTGCTACCCTCGTGCTCCTCACCCTGAGGAGAGGCCGAAGGCCTCGTCACGAAGGGCCCCCCATGTTTGCCTCATCCCGCGGCCACGGTAAGCTCCCTCGATCGACGGAGATCTCACGATGGCCAAAATGCGCGCGATGGTCGTTCATAAAGTCGGCGGACCGCTCGTGGCGGAGGAGCGGGACATTCCGGTCCCGGGCGATGGGGAAATGCGCATTCGCGTGCAGGCCTGCGGCGTCTGCCACAGCGATAGCGTGACGGTCCAAAGCCTTGTGGCCGGCATCCAATATCCGCGCATTCCCGGCCACGAGGTCATTGGGGTCGTCGATGCGATCGGGACGGGCGTTAAGGGCTGGAGCGTCGGCGCGCGCGCCGGCGTCGGCTGGTTCGGCGGCTCCTGCGGCCATTGCAGCCGCTGCCGGCGCGACACGGCTTTCGCTTGCGAAAACTTGCATGAGATCACCGGCGTCACCCGCGACGGCGGCTACGCCACGCATATGATCGCCCATGTCTCCGCGGTCGCACATGTGCCGGACGGTCTCGACGTCGTCGAATTGGCGCCGCTGCTCTGCGCCGGCATCACCACCTTCAACGCTCTTCGTCACAGCGGCGCCGGCCCCGGCGACCTGGTTGCGGTCCACGGCGTCGGCGGCCTCGGGCATCTGGGCATCCAGTTCGCCGCACGGCAGGGCTTTCGCACCGTCGCGGTCAATCGCGGCCGCGACAAGGAGGAGCTCGCGCGGAAGCTCGGCGCCAGCGACTATATCGACAGCGCCGCAGAGGACCCGGCCAAGGCGCTGACGGCGATGGGCGGCGCGAGGGCGATTCTGGCCACCGTCACCAACGGCAAGGCGATGCAGGCGATCGCCGGCGGCCTTGGCCCGAACGGGGTTTTGATGGTCATCGGCGCGGTCGGCCCGCTGACGGTCGATTCGCTCGATCTTCTCGGCAAGCGCGCCTCGGTCAGAGGCTGGTATTCAGGGACCGCCAGGGACTCCGAAGACACGGTGCAATTCAGTCTGCGCAACAAGGTAAGCTCGATAAACGAAATCTACCCGTTCGAAAAAGCTCAGGAAGCGTATGAGCGCATGATGAGCGGCAAGGCGCGCTTCCGCGTCGTCCTCAAGATGGACGCGTGATCTCGGGTCCCGAAAGCCTGATCGCTTTCAGCGCGCCGGCCCCGCAGGGTCTTGACCTATTTCGCGCCGCACGCCACGGAGAAGCTGAAGACGAGGTCGGGGGTTGTAACGCAACTCGCCTGGCTCGCCGCCGCGAGCGAGCTGTCATTCGGCTTCGGAAGGACCGTCCGCATATGAGCGATCTCGCATGAAGCAAGATTCAATTGGCTTTGATTCGTACGACAGCATGGAGGGCATCGCCGCCATCGAGACGAGCGCGCCGCCGCATCGCTTTGAATCGTTCCCGCAGGCCAAACTCATCCACGCAGTTTATCCCGGGATGCTTGTCGCGGGGACGATCGCGCTGGCGTCGACCTGGCTGGCGCAACATTACACCGCGCCGGTCATGCTGTTCGCGCTGCTTTTTGGGATGGCGTTCCATTTCCTGCACGAGAGCGGGCGTTGCGTCGCCGGCATCGAGTTCGCCTCGCGCTCGGTGTTGCGCGCAGGGGTCGCCCTGCTCGGGGTGCGCATCACTCTCGCGCAAATCGCAACGCTCGGGATTGTGCCGGTCGCAACCGTCATCGTCGGCGTCGCGACGACGATCCTCTTCGGACTGCTGCTGGCGCGTCGCCTTGACCTCCCGCCGATGTTCGGCGTCCTCTCCGGCGGAGCGGTGGCGATTTGCGGGGCCTCGGCGGCGCTCGCCATCGCCTCGGTCTTGCCGCGCAGCGTGAACAGCGAGCGCGATACGATCCTCACTGTGGTCAGCGTCACCGCCCTGTCGACGCTGGCGATGATTCTCTATCCGGTCTTTGCGACTTCGATCGGGCTCGACCACCAGCATGCTGGCGTCTTCATTGGCGGCACCATCCACGACGTGGCTCAAGTCGTGGGCGCCGGATATATGATTTCGCCCGAAACCGGCGACATCGCGACCTACGTCAAACTGTTGCGCGTGGCGATGCTGCTTCCCGTGGTCTTTGTCATCTCGCTGATCGCCGCACGAAGCGGCGGCGGTCGCTCGCGTCCCACGTTGCCGTTCTTCCTCTTAGGCTTCGCCCTTCTTGTTCTCGCAAACTCGTTTGGCCTGTTGCCACGCGTCGCGATCGATTTCGCCAACGATACTTCGCGCTGGTGCCTGGTCGCCGCGATTGCGGCGCTCGGCATGAAAACGTCATTCAAGGATCTTTTCGCGGCCGGCTTGCGTCCCGTCGGACTGATGGTCGCCGAAACCGTCTGGATCGGGCTGCTCGTGCTGATCTCCGTCAAGACAATCATGTGAAGTTCACGGGTCCTCAAGATGGACGCGCGACATGGTTTCCGCCGGATGCGAGGGACGCCCTTCTCCCCTTGCGGGAGAAGGTGGACGCGCTGAAAGCGCGGCCGGATGAGGGGTCCGCGCCGCAGGCGCGCGGCAAAGGGCGCCTGACCCTGAGCAACCGGGAACATAGGTGACAGATCTGACCGACGACATGGGTGACACAATTCTCGTTCCGTTCAGGTCCGTTCAGGTCTGGTGTTGCTGCTGCAGAGGCTGTGGACCCTGTGGGCAACGCGCAGTGTTGTCCACAAGTCCACAGCCTGCGGGTTTGGGTTTTCGCAAGCGGTCGCCGCCATGGGCGATGACGCCGAGGGCGACGGGGCCGAAGCTGACCGTCCAGCCGGCGGCGGTTTCGGCGAGGCCGACCGGCTCGCTGGCGAGCGCGCAATTGAGGTAGACGAGCTTGCCCCGCCATTTGATCTCGCCGTTCGAGCGCACGCGCCGCACCTCCTGGTCGACCGGATAGTCGGGCTCGCGCAGGACGCCGTCCCAGCGCCGGGGCGAGACTTGATAATGTTCGGCCGGGGTGGCGTTGCCGAGCGCCTGGTGCGGGCGCTCCTCGTTGTAGAGCCGTTGAAAGGCGCGCAAGCGGTCGAGCTGCTCGCGCAGGCTCTTCGCCGGCGGCGTGGCGGCGTCCTGCAACAGGGTCAGATGCATGCGCTCGTGTCGTCCGTTCTGCTGCGGCTTGCCGGGAGCGATCCGCTCCGGCTCAACCCCGGCCTTGACCACGAGAACCGAAAGGCGGGACAGCCCTCCCACGCCAGTGGAGGCGAACGGCGGACCGTTGTCGGAGCGAAGCCTGAGCGGCAGGCCGAATTCGCGGAAGGCCGCGTCGAGCACCGGCCAGACGTGCTCGGCGTCGCTCTTGCCCAGCGCCTGACAGCGCAACAGATAGCGGCTGTGCGCGTCGGTGAGCGTCAGCGGTTCGCAACGGGCGCCATCGCCGGTGACGAACCAGCCCTTGAAATCGATGCACCACACGTCGTTGGCCGCGCCGCAATGGCCGAACGGCGCGCTCGAGGGCGGGCTGCGGCGGCGCAGCTTGCGTTTCACCGTCAGCCCTTCGCGATCGAACAAGAGGCCGATCGTGCTCGCCGCCGGCCAGCCGATCGAAGGCGCCTGCCGCTCGAGAAAGGCGCGCACCTTCAAAGGCCCCCAAGTCGGATGCGCCCTGCGCACCGCAACGCAGCGCTCGCCGATCTCTCGCGCAATCGCTTGCGGGTGATGGTGCGGCGCCCGCGAGCGATCAAGCAAACCCTCGACCCCCGCCTCCCGATAGCGCAAAAGCCGTTCGTAGCCCGTCTTCCGGCTCACGCCGAACTCCCGGCAGAGCGCAGCAAACGGCTCCTCGTGCTTCTCGGCCGCAATCACAAAGCGCATCCTCTCATCCACGGCGCAGGTCTCCCTCCATCCCATCGGCAAGGCCCTCCTCGCCGATCAGTTGACCTGTCACCCATGTCGTCGGTCTATTCTGTCACCCATGTACCCGGTCAGGACCACCCCTCACCCCTCTCCCGCAAGGGGAGAGGGGAACACACACTCACTTTGTCGCAGCTTCGGCCGGAAACGGCTGGATCGACGGCGACAAGGGACGTTGAAAAGCCCTGTCTTTTCCGGTTACGATTTACCCCCAGTTGCAGGGAGGTCAAATTCAGAAATAATATTCACCGGCCGCAAGGGTGACGAGCGCCTGAAGCCGAATTGGAGGAGGATATGCCGACGGCCAGGAAGCGTCATGACGGCGGCCTGGCGGTTTGCGGTCTTGCCCTCGGGCTGCCGTGGCTGATGGGCCAGGGCGTCGCGCCGGCCTATGGCGCGGAGTGGTCGACCTGCAAATACTTCAGCCAGCTGCCCGACGATTGCGCCGGCGCCGAACAGCGCAAATATGACAATCTGCGCAACTATCGCTACGAGGAAATCGATCTCTTCGCCAAGGACGCGCTCAAGAAAATCCTGTACGTCAGCGTCTACAACACCACGGGCCAGAACGACGCGGACGAAACCCGGGACTCGGCCCCAAAGCCGCTCAGCGACAAACTCGACCCCAAGCGGATCGCCAAGCAATACCAGGCGCTCGCCGTAGCGGCGAGCCCTCCCCTCTACTGGACGGTGGACTGGCTCGCCGACCGGGTCGGCGCGGTCAGGAATTTTGACGGGCTGGACGCGGCGTGGATGGGAAACAGCCTGGCGCCCGCGACCAGGCTCTCCGCCAAGCCGCCGTCAGCCGCCTATCGCTCGACGCTCGTGGCGAGAACGGCCGTCGAAGGGTTCAAGAAGGGATCGCCGGTCTACTTGCTCGACGATCCGAAGGGCAGGACCTGGGTCATGATATCCTATACGACCAAGGATGATCCCGGCATGACGATCGACCAGCTTGGCGCTCTCGGCGATATCCTCAAGCCGCCGCAGGGGTGGAAATTTCGCACAGCAATGCTCACCAAGGAGCTGATCCTGGAGCCAAAGGGCGGTTACGCGGCGCTTACTCAGGACGACAAAGGCAACGTCTACGGTTTGACGGGCCCCGGGCAGAGCAACTTCGTGCCGTGAGGCCGCCCTATGGGGCGTAGCCGATGACATTTTTTCAGCGCCCCTGTCGAAACGCGCCGAAGCCAATCGTCTTTGGTTCGAGCGTGGCGTTTCAGCCGCGCCGCACTCAAGGAGCAGAGCGATGCAGTATCTGTTGATGATCCATTCGGACGAGAAGGCGATGCAGGCGGCGTCCAAGGACCAGATCGGCGCGATGATAGCCGCTTACGGGGCCTATACGAATGCGATGAAGGAAGCGGGCGCCTATATCGGCGGCGAGCGCCTGCATCCGAGCTCGACCGGCACCGTCGTTCGCGTCAAGAACGGCAAGCCGTCGGTGCTGAACGGTCCCTATGCCGAGGTCAAGGAACAACTCGGTGGCTACTATCTGATCGAGGCGCCCGACCTCGACGGGGCGATCGCCTGGGCCGCGCGCTGTCCCGGCGCCGAGACTGGCGCGATCGAGGTCCGGCCCATCTGGGCGATGTGATCGAAGCCCGATCGACCGTTTCCGTGGGGTCGCTCGGGGGCGGGCGCGGGTCGGCGCCGGACATGGCCGATGCGGCTTGCCGGCTGCCCGGCCCGACGTCTTGAGTAAAAGGTTTCGCTGACGCTCGCAAGCCTATGATCTTAATAGATAAAGTAGAGAAATACGAAACAATCCCTTTGTGAAAACCGGAAGATATGATAGACTGCAAATTTGGTCTTTCGGATTGGAGGGCTAGCGCGAAATCATCGGCGGCTGTTCGACGCAGTGCCGCATTGGCGGCGACCGTGGCGGCCAGTCGCCCGCGGGGAAAAGCCTGAAACGAGTTGGCCCGAAAAGCCGCCGCAAGAGCCTGAAAAGATTGAATCCCGCGATGGAGATTTACACCTTTGAAAGCCTTGGAGCCGTCTCTCGCCTTCGGTCTCGCGAAGTTGCAGATTTTGGCGCCTAAGCGACTGAAAAGTATGGATCGACAACGGATCGCGCGCGCCCCGGACTCCGACGACGGAGCCTACGCGGCCGCCGCCCGCGCGGCGCGCGAAAGCTACGGCAAGCTCGTGGCCTTCCTCGCTGCGAAGAGCCGCGACGTGCCCGGGGCGGAAGACGCGCTCGCCGACGCCTTCGCCGCGGCGCTCACGGCATGGCCGGCTCGCGGCGTCCCGGCCAATCCCGAGGGCTGGCTCGCGACCGCGGCGCGACGGCGCATGATCGACGCCGCCCGCCGCCGCCGAAGCGCCGAGGCGGCGTCGGACGCGCTCGCGATCGTCGTCGAGGAGCTGAAAGCCGCGGAGCAGGAGACGGCGATCCCTGACCGGCGCCTCGCCCTGATGTTCGCCTGCGCGCATCCGGCGATCGACGAATCCATCCGCGCGCCGCTCATGCTGCAGACGATATTGGGCCTCGACGCAGCGGCGATCGCTTCGGCTTTCCTCGTCTCGCCGGCGGCGATGGGCCAGCGCCTCGCCCGGGCCAAGGCGAAAATCCGGCTGGCCGGAGTGCCGTTCCGAATTCCGGATCGCGAGGACCTGCCGGAGCGTCTCGGCGCCGTCCTGGAAGCGATCTATGCGGCTTTCTCGCATGGCTGGACGGAGGCCTTCTCCGACGATCCCCGCGGGCGCAATCTGGCCGTCGAGGCGATCTGGCTCGGCCGCGTCGTCATTGCGCTCGCCGCCGACGAGCCGGAGGCGAAGGGGCTCATGGCGCTGATGCTCTACGCCCATGCCCGGCGCGCGGCGCGCCGAGACGCCTCCGGACATTATGTCCCCTTGAGCGAGCAGCAGACTGGGCTCTGGGACCTGACGGCAATCGAGGAGGCCGAGCGCCTGCTCCGCGCGGCGAGCGCGTCTCACGCGCCCGGCCGCTTTCAGCTCGAGGCGGCCGTGCAATCCGTCCATGCCGCCCGGCGCCTCAGTGGGACCACCGAGTGGGACGCCATCGTTCAGCTTTACGACGCCCTGTTCGCCATGACCGGCTCCCCCGTCGTCGCAGTCAATCGCGCCGCCGCGGTCGCGCAGGCGCGCGGGCCCGAAGCGGGATTGGCGCTGCTTGAGGAGGTCGGCGCGCGTGGCGGCCTCGACGGATTCGAGCCCTACTGGGTCGCGAAGGCCGACCTTTGCGCCGGGCTCGGCGACATCGAGGCGGCGCGCCGCGCCTACGATCTCGCGATCGGCCTGCAGACCGACCCGGCCGCACGCGCGTTTCTGGTCGAGCGGCAGGCGGCGTTGGCGAAACCGGCCTGAATGAGGACGTCATCCCTTTGCCGGATAGGGCCTACCCTCGAACTAGTCTGGATGGTACCCCTTCTCGCCGATGGCCTTCGCGAGCGGGCCGCGAATGTCGCCGGTCTCGATGAGCCGCGCGATGACCGCTTCAAAGTCCCATTTCGGCCGCCAGCCGAGCTCGCGGCGCGCGAGCGCGTTGTCGTAGACCCGGTCGATGCTGGCGAACATCCGCCAGCCTCGTCGCGCGTATTCGCCCTCCCATCCCGGCGCGCGGTCACGGACGACGGCGGGCGCATCGGCGCGAAGGCGGGCGAGGTCTTCGCGCCGGAACGGCGTGGTGGCGCTGACGATATATTTCCCAAACCCGATCGCGGGCGCGCGTTGGGCCGCCAGAAGATGCGCCTCCACCACATCCTCGATCGCGACCCGGCGGAACAGGAACTCGTTCGCCTTGGCGTTGTCGTCGGCAAAGGCCTCGCGCGCCTCGAGGTCGTCGTCCTCTTCCGGAAAAAAGCGCGAAGTCCTGAGGACCACGCAGGCAAGCCCCTCGTTGCGATGAAAGAGCCGGCAGAGATCCTCGGCAGCCGTCTTGGTGACGCCATAGATGTTCTTCGGAACCGGCGCGACGCTCTCGTCGATCCAGGCCGCCGGCTCGCCGGGCGGAGGCTTGAGCGCGGCGCCGAAGGCGCTCGTCGTGCTGGTCATGACGAAGCTCTTGACGCGGGCGCGGACCGCCTCCTCGAGCAGGATCAGCGTTCCGAGGACATTCGTCTCGACAAACGCCTCGCGCGGATGGGTCGCGACGTGGGGCTTATGCAGCGTCGCCGCATGCAGGACCGTTTCGATTCCGGCCATGCAGCGCTGGGCGCAGTCCCGATCGGCGATCGAGCCGACGCGATCGGTGAACGGCCCCGGAACGATGTCGAGCCCGACCGCCTTGCCCGCTGCCTTGCGCAGCGTGCGCATCAGCGCCTCGCCGAGATGGCCGGAGCTCCCGGTGACGAGAATAGTCATAAGGACGGAAATCCGACGGCGCGCCGTCATGCGGCGCGCCGGACGTTGATATCATGTCCGCGACGCCACAGGCGCCCGATAGCGCTCGATCGAACCGGGCTACAGTTGCTCGAACCCGATCTTGCCGTCCGCGCCTTGTTTCCAGACGTACCAGACGTAGTCGACCGTCGTGCGGTCGCCCTTCTTGTCGTAGGAAATATCGCCGATCACGGTGTGGAACGGCATGCCCGAATGCATGACCGCGGCGACCTTCTTCGGGTCGAGAGAATTGGCTTTTTCGGCGGCCTGCTTGATGATCTGGACAGCGGCGTAGGAATAGAGCGTATAGCCTTGGGGGTCGAAGCCCTTGGCCTTGAACGCCGCCACCGCGTCTTTGGCGTTGGGGTTGTTGCGCGGCTCAGGACCGAAGGTCATGAGCGTGCCTTCCACGCCCGAACCGCCGATGGCGGCGAATTCGGAGTCTGTGATGCCGTCGCCCGAGATCATGACGGTGTTCATGCCCTGGTCCCGCATCTGGCGGACGATGAGGCCGCCTTCGGTGTGCAGCCCGCCCCACATCAGGTAGTCAGCGCCGGATTCCTTGATCTTCGAGACGATCGCGGAATAGTCCTTTTCTCCGGTGTTCACGCCTTCGTACAGCACTTCCTTGACGCCGAACTTGTGCATGTTGTCGAGCGCCGCGTCGGCGAGGCCCTTGCCGTAGGTCGTCTTGTCGTGCACGACTGCGATCTTCTTGCCCTTCAGCTTGTCGCGCGCGAGCTCCGCCCAGACCATGCCCTGCTGGTCGTCGCGGCCGCAGGTGCGGAAGGCGTCCCAGAGATTGCGGTCGGTGACCTTCGGGTTGGTCGCCGACGGGGTGATGAAGAGGACGCCGTTCTCGGCGTAGACATCCGAGGCCGGGATCGTCACACCGGAATTGAAGTGGCCGACCACGAATTTGACGCCGTCGCCGACGAACTTGTTGGCGACCGAAACGCCCTGCTTCGGATCCGACACGTCGTCACCGGGGTCCACCTCGAGCTTCTGGCCGAGAATGCCGCCAGACTTGTTGATATCCTCGACCGCCTGCTCCACACCCTGAGTGAGTTGCGCGCCGAAGGCGGCGTTCGCGCCGGTGATTGGTCCCGCGACCCCGATCTTGACCTGCGCCTGAGACGCGGTCGCAAACAGAAGGGTCAGTGCGACTGGCAGCGATTTGAGAAAGATTCCTTGCATAACTAACCTCCCATTAGGCCATAATCAGTTAGCCTGGCGAAACTAGCCGCGGTCGCCTAACTTGTAAAGATGATTTTGATGGTTATCGACTCCGATCTTCCGCCTTCGCGGGCCGGCGCCCTGCCGCTGGTCGGGGACAATCTCGCGCTCGATTTCGCCAACACGGAATCGGGCCGCGGCTTCGTTTCGCATCAGAACCACTTACGCGACGCGACGAACGTCCTGGATTGGCTGGAGCACGCACGCGCGCTCTCGCCCGACGAGGCGCAATGGCTTCGAGCGGAAATCTCGGCGCGCGCCGATCTCGCCGCGGATCTGCATGCCAGCGCCGTCGCGCTGCGCTCCGCCATTTACGGTGTCGGCGCAGCGATCGGCCGAGGCTCCGCGCCGCCGCAAGCCTCGCTCGCGGGCCTTTCCGCCGAATACGCGCGCTGCATCAATCGAGCCTCGCTGGCGCGCGACGCCAACGCTTGCCGCTGGCGCTGGAGCGTACTTGTCGCTCCGGTCGAAGCGGCCCTGGGCTCGATCGCGCTCGCCGCCGTCGAACTTTTTACCGAGGCCGACTTCAGCCGCATCAAGGAATGCGGCGGCCACGCCTGCGGCTGGCTCTTCTATGATACAAGCAAGAACAATCGCCGTCGGTGGTGTGAGATGGAGGTCTGCGGCAATCGCGCCAAGCAGAGGCGGCTCGTGGCCCGGAGGCGCGGCGCTTGAGGCGGCTCCTGACGGCTGTTCTCGCCGCTGGACTGCTCGCTGGCTGTTCGCCCGTGCTCGAAACCGATCAGGCCCGTCTCTGCCGCATGGCGCTGCCGGCGCTGATGCCTGCGGATCAACGGATCACGATCGTCTCGCAACGGCCCGATCCGGATGGGAGGGGCCTGACGGTCGCTTTCACCGCAGAGACGGCCGGGGGCGAGCCCGAGGATCATGCCGCGACCTGTCGGTTCCGCGAGCCTGGCCGGCCGCGGGAGTCGCGCGACCTGACGTCGCTGACCCTCGATGGCGAGGCGCTCTCCGACACCGAGCTCTATATGCTCGTCCGATACTGGCTCGCGACTCCCGAGGGGCGGGCCGCCGACCCGGCCCCGCTCGGGGATTTGAGCCGCACCCCCGAAGTTGGGCCTCGTCTCGCTTACGGCCTGCAGATGGCGCTCGACGGGCTGCCGCTCTCGGCGATCTACGCGCTCCTGGCGGCGGCCTATTCGCTTGTTTACGGCCTGATCGGGCGCATCAATTTCGCTTTCGGCGCACTCGCCGCCGCGGGCGGCTATGCGGCGGCGATGACCGCGCTCGCGCTCTCGGGCGCGGCCCCTGCCCCGCTGCTCATTGCCGCATTCCTGCTCGCCGCGGCAGTCGCCGCGGGCTGGGGATTCGCCTCAGCGCGCTGCGTCTTCATTCCACTACGTCACGCCAGGGGGCAGCAGGCTCTGGTGGCGACTGTCGGCCTTGCCCTCTTCCTTGAGGAGCTGATGCGCCTTGCACAAGGCGACCGCACGAGCTGGATGACCCCCGAGCTCAACCAGCCCTTCGCGCTCGCGCGATCGGGCGATTTCGTTGCGGTCGCGACGCCGATGACCATCGTCGCGAGCGGCGTGGCGCTCGGGGCCGGCCTCGGCCTCGTCGTCATCTTCCGCTGGACCCGGATGGGCCGGGAATGGCGCGCCTACGCCGACGATCCGCTGGCCGCCGAGATGCTCGGCGTGAGTCCCGCCGCGACCACCGCCCGCGCTTTCATTCTGTCCGGCGCGCTCGCCGGCCTCGCCGGAGCGACGATGACTGCGACATACGGGGCGGTCGGCTACGGCCTGTCGGCGACGCTGACCCTAAAGGCGCTGGCGGCGGCGATCGTGGGGGGCATCGGCTCCCTGGCGGGGGCTTTTGTTGGCGGGCTCGTCATTGGCGTCGTCGAGGTCGGCTGGTCGGCGCTCTTCCCGATCAATGACCGCGATCTCGCGGTTTATGCTCTGCTGGTGATCTTCATCGCCTTGCGTCCGACCGGACTTGTTGGAACGCGCGACACGATAACGCACAACCTCTTCCCGCGCCGGTCTTGACTTGGCGCCTCGGCCTCCCACATCCTTGCGGCGCCCTTCAGGGTTGCGCGCGGAGGTCCAGATGTCCAATTTCACGGCTGCGACGCCGACCCAGCCGCCGTTGCGCGCCGACGCGCTTGCCAGCGTTCGCTCGCGCCGCATTCTCGCGGTCTGCTTCGATCTCGTCCTCGTCAGCGCGCTGGTCGCGCTGATTTGGATCGTATCGATCATTCTGACGCTCGGCCTTGCCCTTCTCTTCCTCCCGCCGCTCTATCCGATCGTCGCCTTTTTCTACAACGGCCTCTCCGTCTCAGGACCGAAGATGGCGACGCCTGGCATGCGCGCGATGGATCTCGAAATGCGCATGCACGACACAGGCGCGCGCGCGCCTTTCGTCAATGCGGCGGTTCAGGCGGTCCTCTTTTATGTGAGCTGGTGCTTTCCGCCGATTTTCCTGGTGTCTTTGGTCGACCCCGAGAAACGTTGCCTGCATGACATCATCGCAGGCGTCGTGATCGTGCGGCGGCTGTGAGACCCTGGGGCCACTTCCCGGCGTCGAGGAGCAGCCCCATCGACAGCCCGCAAGAATAACGGGGGAGATTCGTAATGAGGGAAGTGCGCGATGCCCCTCAGTTCTATCTGACCGCTCCCTCGCCGTGCCCGTACCTGCCCGGTCAACAGGAGCGCAAGATCTTTACCCATCTCGTGGGCAAACGCGCCGCGTCCCTGAACGACCTCCTTACCCAGACCGGATTTCGCCGCTCGCAGACGATCGCCTATCGGCCTGCATGCGAGAGCTGCCGCGCCTGCGTTTCCGTGCGCGTGCTCGTCGATGATTTCAAGCCCAGCCAGAGCCAACGCAGGTCGCTGCGAATCAACGCCGATCTTGTCGGCGCCTTTGTGCCCCCCAAGCCAACGAGCGAGCACTTCACCCTCTTCCGCGCCTATCTGGACGCCCGCCATCCGGAAGGCGGGATGGCGGATATGTCGTCGCTTGATTTCGCGATGATGGTGGAGGACACGCATATCGACACCCATCTCGCCGAATACCGCGCACGCAGAAGCCCTCACGACGAATCAGGGAGCGGGCCGCTTTATGCGGTCTGCCTGACCGACCGGCTCGCGGACGGGCTGTCGCTCGTGTACTCCTTCTATGCTCCCCACCAGACCCGGCGCTCGCTCGGCTCTTACGTCATTCTTGACCATATCGAGAAGGCGCGGCGGCTCGGCCTGCCTCATGTTTATCTGGGTTATTGGGTCGAAGGCTCTAAGAAGATGGGCTACAAGGCCGCCTATCTGCCGCAGGAGCGCCTCGGCCTGCACGGCTGGACCCGGGTTGAGCGGTAGATCGAACGCGCAATCGCCATACGCCGCGCCCGACCGATCGGTTTCCACTGGCTGCGGTGGGCCGGACCAGCCTCGACGAAACCGGACGCTCGACGCTTCCCTGTCGTGTTTTCTGTCAGTAGCAGACGATATGTCCGGTTCAGGTAGTGCACGGTCTGTCCGGTAGGTCTGACGCTCTGGGGAGGAATCGGATGCGCCAGAACTCATGCCGTTGAAGGTGTGCGCATGGCAATGTTTTGAACGTTCTTCGCCGTAGGGAGGCGGGCGTTCCGATCTGGCTTGGCGCCGTTGCCGCAGACCGTGCTTCGCGTAATGTGAGGCCGCGCCTCGTAAGCTGTCCCGTGCCGGTCATGGAGCCACATCCCATGTTTGATCATGGTCGGTGGAGGCTGAACGCCAGATCATCTAGGTGTGCAGTCCCGGAATGTAGATGGTGCGGCAGTTGATTTTGTAGGCGGAGGATGTTCTATGGCAAGCATTGCTGCATGGCCTATAGGGCGTTCGCACTTTAGCGCCTTTAGCGTACTCGGCCGAAGTTCTAAGCTGTCGACGAGAGGCCAGTACGTCGCCTTGAGCGCGCTACGACCTTGAACTCGAAGACTTTGCGGACCGTGGCGCCAGCGGACCACGACGGTCCGATTCGCCGATGCGGGCCGTTGGCTCCAGGATGAGCACGGTGCTTGACGCCAACCGATGTGATCCCATCGTTGATAGCAGTTCGCGACCAGAAGATGCTGCTGCCGCTGGACGCCGGCTGGGCTGCCTTCGGGATTCCATTCGCAACCTCAGCGAAGGCCATGCACCGTTGCCTCCAGTAGCATGGGATCTCCAGGCTTCCGTAAGGAAGACGGCCACGACATTTCTCAAAAAGTGTCAAGCATTCTTTCCAGATCGGCTATGTCCACTCGACGCAGCGAATTGCGACACCCGATCGGCGCTGGTCATGTTCCTGGCTTGCTCGTCGGTGTCTCGAAGTTCACAGCTCGTCGATGTTCAGACAGCGCCGATCGAAGTCGTGAACCGCGTTTCTGCGCTTGTCGCTGGCTTCTCCTTCGCAGCCTGGAAATCCACATGCCGCTAAGATAACGGTGCATGGCGCTTCGGCCGATCTGCGAATGGATCCCTCAAGGCGCCCAGCACGGCGTTTCCTCGGCCCGCACATCTTCGATCGCGGACTGCACCGAACATGGCCTCGAGCTCGGTTGACTCAAGCCCGTGCCATCCCTCGGAGCCTTCGGCCAGGCATGAGCGAATCGAACCGTCACCATCAAAGACGCCACTTCCAAGTCTTCCGCTTCGAAGACCTCGTAGGCGCTCAAGGCGCACGTACTGGCCTTCGTTCGACGCCTACAGCTTCGGCTCAAGCACGCTAAAGGCGCTCAGATGGCGAACGCTGCCTATGCAGGCATCTGCTATGCATGGACGAACGATCCTCCGCCTGCCTTCAAGAATCAACCCGCACCATTCATTCCGGGACCACACACCTAGTTCCCACGCACCGAGGTTTTGACGGGTTGAAGTTCAACGGAGGACTGGGAGGTCCTGGGGCTCGACCAGAATCTCGATGCTGCGCGCGACGCCGGGGGTCCGCCGGATGAGGCCTGCGCGTTCGAGAGTGAGCACCATCTGGTGCACGCTGGGAGGCGAGACTTGGAAGTGCCGCTGCATGTCGGCTTCCGCGGGCGGCTGGCGGAAGATACGGCTATAGGCGTGGATGAAGGCCAGGTATTGACCTTGCTTGTCGGTGAACGGGGGAGTTGTCGGGGACACGCGCCAAACAATTGATTCATCGCCTGATTCGTCTGGGCGTCGCGATTCGCGAGGAGGCCCGGATGAACATACGCTACCATGTCGAACTGAGCGAAGCCGAGCGGGGTGAACTCGCCGCTCTGGTAGGCGGCGGCAAGCATCACGCCCGCAAGATCAAACGAGCCCAGATTCTGCTCGCCGCTGACAGCGGGCTCAGCGACGACGATATTGCCGCCGCTGTCGCTGTCGGCGGCTCGACCGTTTACCGGACCAAGCGCCGCTTCGTTGAAGTCAATCTCGAAGCCGCCCTGAACGAAGAGCCGCGGGCAGGCGCCGATCGCAAGCTGACCAGCAACGAAGAAGCCCTCCTCGTCGCCACCGCCTGTTCGAGCCCGCCCGAAGGCCGCGCCCGGTGGACGCTGGAGCTGCTGGCTGGCGCAATGGTCAAGCTGACCGACCATGACAGTCTGTCGCGTGAGACCGTCCGCCGACGCTTGGCCGAGAACCATCTCAAGCCCTGGCAGAGGGACATGTGGTGCATCCCCAAGGTCGACGCCGAGTACGTCGCCCGCATGGAGGACGTGCTCGACCTCTACGCCGAGCAGCCTGACCCGGAGCGGCCGGTGGTCTGCTTCGACGAAAGCCCCACCCAGCTCATCGGCGAAGCGCGCCAGCCGATCCCGGCCGCGCCGGGACGGCCCCAACGCTTCGATTACCAATATCGCCGCAACGGCGCCGTCAATCTCTTCGTCTTCCTTGACGCCCATCGCTCCTGGCGCAGGGTCAAGGTCACGGATCGTCGCACCGCTGACGACTTCGCCCTTTGCATGCGCGAACTCGTCGATGTCGACTTCAAAGAAGCCGAGCGCATCCGCGTCGTCCTCGACAACCTCTCCACCCACACCGCCGCCGCTCTCTACGCCGCCTTCCCGCCGGCCGAGGCGCGCCGCGTGCTCAGGCGGCTTGAGTTCCACTACACCCCCAAGCACGCCAGCTGGCTCAACATGGTTGAGATCGAGATCGGCGTGCTCAAAGGCCAATGTCTCGATCGCCGCATCGAAAGCTGCGACCGCCTCGTTGCCGAGATCGACGCATGGCAGGCCCAACGAAACCAAAGCGGCGCTCGAATCAACTGGATGTTCTCCACCGACAAGGCCAGAACCAAAATGGCGCGCGCCTATCCCGATCCCTCGCTCAAAGAGTCATAATCACCGTGCAGGGGAACTAGTCGACGGCGGCCTGTTGGCGGCGATGTGAGGTGGGAATGACTGCGGCCGAGCCAACGATCAACAGGTCCGGCGGCGCGTCGCTGGTTGAGGGATTGCGCGCCGCGACGCCGGCGCTCCTTTTCAGCCTGAGGCTGTGGGCTTCCGTCTGTCTCACGTACTACGTCACCTTCGCCCTTCAGCTCAGCGATCCCACGTGGGCGGTGACCACGGCCGCGATCGTCTGCACGCCGGTGCTAGGGGCCTCGCTGCGCAAGGCGTTCTTCCGAATGATCGGAACCGTTCTCGGAGCGATTGGTATTGTGATTCTCGCCGCTCTGGTTCGCCAGGACAGGACCGGCTTTCTCGTCGGACTTGCGCTCTGGTGCGCGGTCAGCGCTTTCGTTGCGACGCTCTTGCGTAATTTCGCCGCCTACGCTGCGGCCCTTGCCGGCTACACGGCGGCGATTCTTGCGAGCGACGTTCTGGGCCCGGTCGGAACCAATGGCGGTGACGTCACCTTCCTTGCGATCAATCGCGCCATCGAGATTTGCGTCGGCATCCTGTGCGCGGGCGTCGTGCTGGCCTTGACCGATCTCGGCCATTCGCGGCGAAAGCTCGCGACGGAGCTTGCTTCTCTGTCGACGGCGATCATGGACGGGTTCGCCGATTGTTTTCTGACCGCCAGCTCAGACCTTACCCAGTTTCAAGGGCTTCGACGCGACCTCTTGCGGCGCGTCATTGCGCTAGATCCGGCGATCGACGCTGCGATCGGCGAGGCCTCCGACCTCCGCTATCGTTCGCCGGTGTTGCAACGAGCGGTCTCCGGCCTCGTGGAAATTATTTCGGCGTGGCGCAAGGCTGCATATGAGATCGCGCTGAACCACAATCCGGCGACCGAACGCGAGGCTCGCGCTGTCTACAACGAACTGCCGCGCGACCGGCTCTCGCCCGACGCATCGGGCTCGGCGAAAACGCCAGCGGAGTTGCGCACGGCATGCTGCTCCGCGGTGCGGTCCCTCACCAGTTTCAATGCCGAAACGCCCTCCCAGCGGCTCTTGGCGGATAGCGCAGCCCAAGGCATGCTCGGCATGGCGCGCGCGCTGAATGGGCTCACCGGCGTTGTCGATCCACCCGACATGATTCCCGTCCGGGGAACGGCGCGATTGCACGTCCCCGACTGGCTACCCCCCTCCATCAACGCTCTGCGCGCTTTTCTATCGATCGTAGCGATATCGCTGTTTTGGATCGCGAGCGCATGGCCCAACGGAGCGCTCGCGATCACGTTTTGCGCGATCATTGTCGTCCTCTTGCCGTTGCAGGGCGATGTGGCCTATTCCGCGTCGATGACGTTTCTGAAAGGATGCGTGCTCGGCTGCGGCGTCGCGGCGGTCCTCGTGTTCGCGATCCTTCCGAGAGCGACAACATTCCCCAGTCTGTGCCTCGCCTTGGGACTCGCGCTCGTGCCGCTCGGATTTATGCTCGCCCGGGCGAAGAATCCGCTTTTTTTCTTTGCAGCCAGCGTCAACTTCCTGCCGATGCTCTCGATCAACAACACGATTACCTTCGACGCATCGCAATTCTGGAACACTTCGTCCGCCATCCTTGTCGGCATCGGTGTCGGGGCGGTCGCGATGCTCATTCTGCCCCCGTTGTCGCCGGCGATCCGGACCAGCCGGCTACTCGCCCTGACGCTCGCTGATCTCAGGCGGCTTGCGAAGCGATCCTCGTCGAGAAGGCGGGAGGATGACTGGGAAAGCCGCATCGTCGCCCGCTTCCTCGCGATGCCCGAGCAAGCCGAGCCGGTCGAACGCGCTGAGCTGGTCGCGGCAATGGCTGTCGGGAACGAGATCGTGCGGCTGCGCCGTGTCGCCCCTCGGTTCGTCCCGGGCGCGGCCGTGGACACGGCGCTTCGAGCGCTGGCCGAAGGACGAAGCGGCGAGGCGGGCGAGCGCCTCAAGGACATCGACCGCCAGCTCGCAGCCCTGCCCCGCACCAGGCCCGGCAGCCGTATCGTGCTTGGCCTCCGGGCCGGCCTCCTCATGGTTTGCGGTCAACTCGCCTCGTACCCCTCCTACTACGACCAACGGATCCGATGAGGTTCAACGAGATCAACCTGTTTGGGCTTTACGTGGCGCCGATCACGGTGATCATGGCCGCTGCCTGGGTGGCCTATGTCGTCGTCAGGCGAGTGGGCGACCGCTTTGGCCTGACGCATCGCGTCTGGCACCCCGCTCTTTTCGAGCTTGCGCTCTATGTTATGATCGTCTCGTCGATCGTCCTCATGATTGCGCGCTGGAGCCGCTGATGTCCGGCGTAGAGTTGAAGGCCAATGACGTCCTGAAGGGAAGCAACGTTGCGACTGCGCCGGCGGTCAAGCGCCGGTCCGTCTGGTCGTCCCTGCGCGTTCTGCCCGCGCTCGTTACGGTGGCGGCCGTCTGCGCCGCGGCCGCGCTCGGCTATCAGGCGTGGCAATATTACATGGGCGCGCCATGGACGCGCGACGGCACGGTGCGCGCGTATGTCGTGAAAATCGCCCCTCAGGTCGCCGGCGAGATCGTGAAATTGCCGATCGCCGACAATGAGTTCGTCCACAAGGGCGATCTCCTGATGCTGATCGACCCGAGGAACTATTCCATCGCCGTCCGGCAGGCGCAGGCGGCGGTTGTGCAGGCGCGAGCGGTCGCCGAAAACGCAAACGCCGAAATGACGCGACGGTTGAAGCTCAACGACCTCGCTGTCACCATGGAGGAGCGGCAGACCTATATCAGCCAGGCGGCTAACGCCGAGGCGTCTTACCAATCGGCGCTCGCGAACCTCGGCCAGGCGCGCGTCAATTTTGAGCGCACGCAAGTCCGCTCCCCGGTCAACGGCTACGTTACCAATCTTACCGCCCAGCTTGGCGACTACGCCAATGTCGGGGCTCTCCAGCTTTCGGTCGTCAACTCGGACTTGTATTGGGTCGACGCCTATTTCGAGGAGACGGCACTCGGCCGGATCAAGGAAGGCGACGCCGCGACGATCAAGCTGATGGGATATAGTCCCCTGCTACGCGGCGGAGTTCAGGGGCTTGCGCGCGGCATCAATGTCCCGAACGCGCAGCCCGACGCCTCCGGTCTCGCCTCCGTCAATCCGATCTTCACCTTCGTGCGCCTGGCTCAGCGCGTGCCGGTGCGCATTCATATCGATGAGGTCCCAGAGGGGGTCAAGCTCGTCGCCGGCCTGACGGCGACCGTTGAGATCGAACCTTACAAGGCGCAGCCAGCCCCCGCACCGGCGCCCGCCTCCGAGCCTGTAACCAAGGCGGAGCCTAAGCCCGCTCCATCCCAGGTCGCCGCGCAGGCGGCGCCGCAGCAGAGCGCGACGAGGCCTGCGGCGCCCGTTCAGGGTCTTGGCGAACTCTCGGTCTCCGCCCCGCCCTCTGCGCAGGCGTCCGCCGCGGCGGCCGCGGCTAACGCCGATCTCAAGACGCTCGAGGAACAGATCGCCGCCAATCCGCCCTCAGGGGCCGCCTCCCAGCCGACGGCGGCCAATCGCCGGAGCGACGCGAGCGCGGATCTCATGCCGCCAAGTGAATATCTTGGGCAAACCTTCGATCTTTTCGGCGATCAAGGCGCTGCCGCCGAGCCGCGGCGTCGATCTCCCGAGTCGATCCGCCGGCGCGCCAGCTCCAGGTGGCGGCATCACGGGCAACCATAGCAGCCTGCGCGGCCAACAATCGCGCGACTAGCGGCACACGATCCTTGCCAATGTTGAGGAGCGTCCCCAGGCGCACTGTGACGCGCCTTCCAGGCCTTGCGGCGCCATTTCTGTCCTCGCCGCAGGTCGGCGCCTACGCGATTGGTGGAACGAAATCGGGGGTGTACATTTTCGTGCGCGATTCAGTCTTTTCAGTCGCTTGGGCGCCTTTTTCTGCAGTAATTGCTCACCCCTCACATTGATGGCGTTTGGCGGAATTGACTTGGGAATTGTCGTCCGATTCACGGTGAGGATGAATTGTGCGACGACGTTTGATTCGCTGGATCGTGAAGAGTTGATTGGCGTCGCCTTGGCGCAGGCGGAGGCGATCGAGCGGCAGGGGAGGCGATCGCCGCCCTTCGGGCCGAGATCGCCGGGTTGCGGGCGAAGCTGGATCGTCCGCCCAAGACGCCGGACAACTCGAGCATTCCCCCGAGCCAGGGACAGAAGAGGACGACCGAGTTCGTCAAGAGCCGGCGCAAGAAGAAGCCTCATCCGGGCGCGCATCGGCCGTTGCATCCCAACCCGACGCAGCGGCGCGACATTCTGGCCAATGTCTGCGGGCATTGCGGGGCCGACGTTTCGAAGAGCCCGCAAGCCCCTTGCGAGGTCTACGACCGGATCGAGATTCCCCCGATCGCTCCCGAGATCACGCGGGTGAGCCTGCACGCGGGCGTCTGTCCCTGCTGCGCCCGGCGCTTCAAGGCGGAGGCGCCGGCGGGGCTCGAGCCCGGCTCGCCGTTCGGCCCCAACCTGCGGGCGCTGGTCATCTATCTGCGCTTCACCCAGGGCGTCGCTTTCGAGCGCCTGTCGCGCCTGATGGGCGATCTGTTCGGCCTTTTCATCAGCGAAGGCGCGCTGGTCAACATCCTGCGCGAGGCGCGCGAAGGCTTCGCCGCCGCCAGCGCCGACATCCGCGCCAGGCTGTTGAAAGGAACCGTGATCTGTTCCGACGAGACCGGCTTGCGGGTCGGCAAGCGAAGCTGGTGGCTGTGGGTCTTCCATCACGGTCAGAACGCCTGCTTCCTGACCCATCCCCGACGCTCCAAGGAGGCGGTCGAGGAGTTCCTCGGCGACGTTCGCCCGCAGGTGTGGGTCGCCGATCGCTACGGCGCCCAGGCCGGCTGGGCCACCAAAGACCAGCAAGTCTGCCTCGCCCATCTCCTGCGTGACACCCAATATGTCATCGAGGACGGCGTCTTCGCGCCGGCCTTTCGCCACTTCATCGGCCTGGCTTGCGACGAAGCCGAGCGGCGCGACAAATGGAACGACGCCACCTGCCGAATTCACAAAAGACGTCTCGAAGCCGAACTCGACCGGGTGATGGACCTGGCCCCCGTCCATCGCGCGGGGGTCAAATGGAAAGCCACAATCGAAAAACTCCGCCCCAACCTCCTCGTCTTCATGTCCAACCGCGCCGTTCCCCCGACCAACAACGAATCCGAGTGCTCCTTGCGCCCCTGCACCACCTATCGAAAAATCACCAATGGATTTCGCTCCCAATGGGGCGCCAAGCAATACGCCGACATCAGAGCCGTCATTGAAACCGGACGCAGACAGTCGATCGGCCCTCTCCAAGCCATCCGAACCGTGCTCGGGCTCCTCAGCGACCCCTAACCCTCCACAGCGTGAGCAATTACTTTCTGCAGATCCGCGACGAATATTAACACATGCATCATGGTATATAATTATCGACATTTTCTGGCCAAACCGTCGCTTACGTGAGAGTATGATATCCTGGCGAAAAATCCGGAGTGGTCGAGTTCGCGGCCGAAGTGCGGTCGCGATCGACCGGCTTGCCCTCCTCCTTGGCGCACGGGTTGAGGAAGTTTATTGCTAACGGAGTACTTGGCAATGGATGGGCGAGTGCAGTAACATTCTTGTAATCGTCCCACGTTTTATTGTCGACACCTCGTGTCTCCCCCTTATGCGGGGTCTCCTGGCCTCCTAGCTATTGCCCCCTCAACACTCGACGAAATTCACCGCCAGCCCACCGAGGCTTGTCTCCTTATATTTGGACTGCATGTCCGCGCCCGTCTGGCGCATCGTCGCGGTGACGCTGTCGAGCGACACCATGTGCCGGCCGTCGCCGTGCAACGCGAGCGAGGCGGCGGTGATCGCCTTGACCGCGCCGAAGGCGTTGCGCTCGATGCACGGGATCTGCACCAGCCCCCCGACCGGATCGCAGGTCATGCCAAGGTGATGCTCCATCGCGATTTCGGCGGCGTTTTCGACCATATCGAGAAGGCGCGGCGGATCGGCCTGCCGCATGTCTATCTGGGTTATTGGGTCGAAGGCTCGAAGAAGATGGGCTACAAGGCCGCCTATCTGCCGCAGGAGCGCCTCGGCCTGCACGCCTGGAGCCGGGTCGAGCGGTAGGGCGCGGGACCGGATTGTCGCCGGGTTAAGCGGCCGCGGCGCTGCGAGCCCCGCGACTGACCCGATCCTGAGCTCCAGCGCAAAGTCAAGAGCGTCAACTCGACTTTGACAAGAAAATATGCTATGAATTGGTGCTTGTCAACTGATAACGTACTTTTAACATATAGCTTCACTGCGTATCGAGTGGGTTAAGATAGTAACACATGGATTTGCATCGCAAATTCATTTGACCGTGGCGATGCGATTCCGCTAGGCGCACCTACGAAATCAGTCTGCAGAAACTAGGTCAACGCGATCAACGCGATTATCATTGCTGAAGTCAATTGAGCTTGGGTCTGCCATTTTGCTTGCCAGAAGGCGATGCCGTGACTGGGAGGGAGATATGCCAAAATTCCGTAATGTCAGCACCTCGTCCTCTTTCCTTCGGAGTGTCGCGGGAGCTTCTTTTGCCTCTCTCCTATTAGCTTTTCCGGGGGCGCCCACGGGCGCAGACCATTCCGACCGATCCTTCGCAGTCCTCCGGATGCACCATTTCGCAGTCCGACTTCGCGACTTGGTTTGCGTCCGGAACGCCGACGCTCAACGGAGTTGTCAATCCTGCGAACAGCGTCGGCTTCCCAGGCATTCCGAACTGCAGCTTTTACTTGTGGGCGAAGCAGATGTTTCTCTGGCTCGACGTCGCCAGCCCCGTCGATCTATGGCGGCGGCGGGATCATCCTCGAACTCGCCGACTTTCTACGATGTCTCGCCGCCTGCAAACGGCGTCCGCACACTGCTCCCGCATACATTGGGTTTCGTTCGGCCCTTTGCCGTGCGCGCCGCGCAGCCGGGCCCGCTCGGGCTTCCCGTCATTTTCGACAAAGCGGGAAGAATGCTTCAGGTCGTCGGCGCGGACACCGTTGTCAGCGCCAAAATTCGAGTCCTCAACAACCAAGGCAATTTGATCGAGATCACACACGCCGAGCGCGCGTCCAACGGCGGGGTCATCCTTCGCGGCGAGAAGGGCAGCGTGATCGAGCCGAAACGGGCTCTGATCGAGCGCCAGCCCGTTGGCGCGCCCAGCGCCCCAAATGTGACGGCGCTCATCGTACAGAGGTTCATCGTCGACGGGATCCCGATCTTCATCGATCCATTCGGCAACCTAATCGAGGTCGAGCAAGGCCAATCGTTTGGGGGCGTCCTTGAGGCACAGAATAACTCGCTCATCTACTACGCGATCATGGTCAACGACGTGTACGCCTATTTCCTCACTGGGGTAAAGGACGGGATTATTGAGCCGATGGACCCAACGCCACAGTTTCCTGTGTCAATGGGGGACCTCAACGCGATCACGACCTTCGCGGCGAACCATGGCGCGAGCTTTCTTGATGGGCAGGCTCTTGCGGTCGAAATCAAGACATCATGGATCGAAGCGAGCAGCCTGACTAATCCGAGCAGCTACATCACGATCCAGGCGACGGTGCCAACCTACGACACCTCGAACCCCGCGCTCTGGACCCCGACCGGAACGAAGACGACGACGCTCGCAATGGTCGGCATGCATGTGGTCGGCAGCACGGCCGGGCACCCGGAAATGATCTGGGCGACCTTCGAGCATCTTGGCAATACGCCTGACGCTGCCTTTTCCTACATCAACTCGAACAACGTCCTCACTAATGTCGCCCAGAGCACTGCGGGAACTTGGCTCTTCAGCGCGACCAATTCGACGCCTCCATTCAATAACCAAAACATGTCAGTGTCGGGATCGAATATCGCGGCCAACACCGGGCCAGGTCTGCCAGGCACCATCAGTCCGAGCAACACGATTCGATGGAAAGCCTTTGGCGCTGCGACGACGTCTCTCCGAACCCGATCGACGGCAGCGCGGCGGCGTCGAATACCGAGATTATCTCGGTCCACAACAATATCGCCTGAATGATGCCGAGCGGCGACGTTCGCAACAACTATGTCTTGATGGGCGCGACCTGGACAATCCCTGGGGGCCAAACAATCTTGGCGCAGACTCCCTTACCACCCTTTGGAAGCCCGACCCCACAAAATCCAGGCAACCAGGTGGGGACCAGCCAGTTGTCGAACACGACAATGGAGACCTATCAGCAGGGGAGCGACACTACGTCTGTTGGCGGCTCGAACTGCTTCACATGTCACACCAGTCCCGGCCCCGCCGGCTCTCCGATTATCATTGGCAATGACATGCTCAGCCACATCTTCACCGAAATCAAGAAGCTCTTCTGAAGTCTAAGGCGTCGCGGGACTTAATCCACCCCTGGGCTGATGTTGCTCACGTCGATACCCATACCACAGATGGCGCGGAAGGTCGTACGAGGCTCGCAACGTGCGCTTTGAAGTGCGTCGAATTGAAGATTAGCGCACGGCGCTTGTTAGTAAAGTGAGAACTTCCATGCCGGGACAACCAAGTTTTTACTTCACTCTCTTCAAAAAGTTCCAAGTGATCGACCATGTGCCAGACGGCAGCGTTCACGGTTCCTCTGGGGGCGGCGGCACGGGTTTCGATTTGACGGATCCCAACGCACCTCTGGGCGTATTTTCGGCGAACCCGGGAGTGCTCGCTCCTGGAGATCCGAATCCTGCAGATACCCCCCTTTGGGCTGTTCTTAACGCCAGAGCCATGGGCAACGCAGCCTTCTCGCCTGTGTCGATTACGAGTGGCCCTCGCGCAGGGACGTCCTGGCCGACGATGCCGCCCGGAACGCCACAGGCCTGGACCGACTTTCAAGTGACTCCGGTCTCGAATACACTCCTTGACGTGTTCGGAACTTGGATTTCGAACGGACAAGTCAACGATGTTCCAGTAGCCGCAATAGCGACGGTGCCACCCACTCCCAATCCCCGGACCGTTGCCCCAAGGCGTCTCGCTATTCGTCTGCAGCGTGGCCGGAGATACTGGCGTCTGTCCTGGCGCTGTCCCTAACAACTACTGGGCGACGTCCCTGATTTATCTTACGTGACCAGAGCAATGGAGCCACGGTTTTCCCAACCTCACTGAACTCGAGTGAATACAACCTAGTCGCCGTGGTCGGCAATCGCGGCTCCGATCAGACGGGATTGTATTCCTCCGGCAGCAACACCACAGGCGTCGAATCCGCCGTAGTCGTGATGGTGTGGAATACTACTTTCAGCCCCGGGGTCGAGCTTCCTGCGCTCTCCAATCCCGACGTGACAGACACCAATCCAATCTATCAATCCTATAACATCTTCGGCGGCAGCTACGATGTCGTCGGCTTTCGCCTCAATGTCCAGAATGTGTTCAACGGCATAATCGCCGCTCTCAATCAGGCAGTGGCCAAGGGTGAGATTAACCTAGGGGGTCTCACGCCCGAGCAATGGTTGACGCAGTCTCCGGCGCATCTCTGCGCCAAAGTCCTGATCCGGCAACACGGTGGTGCGTTCCCGACTGTCGGCGACACGCCGCTTACCAATCCCGCTCTCGCGCAGAAAAACCTGGCGCCGTTCCCAATGGGGATCTCCGATACCGACGCCAACCCCACGAACATCGTATGGCAAAACTTTGTAGCCGGAACGCCCTATTTCCTGCGACTTCCGGATGGGGGCCTCAGCCGCCTGCGATTCGTCTTGCGAGCATCCGAGGATGTGATCAAGTTACAGCTCGCCGTGCCGACCGAAACATTCGAGCGCTACTTCCGCAACGGGCCTGGCCGCCTTCATGGTTTCCAAGAAATTCCGCCAAGGAAGCTCTGCGAGAGTCCGCATGGCCGGAAGGCGAAGCCCTTCCCGGAGGCCGTCGTGTTCGAGCATCTCGGCGGGGAGCACGTGATAGAGCTTCCGGCTCTGCCGGAGAAGCACTTCCTCGCAATGTCGGTTAGCATAGAATATCAGCAGCGCAAACTGAAGCCGGGCCCGGCGGGAGCAGGGGATTTGCTTCAGGTTAATTTGCGTTAGCGAACGCCGAAATTGGCGCCTCGACGTGGAGTTTTTTGCCGCCAAAAGAATTCGTGTTGGCGAATTCGGCGGTTCCGACATAGGCCGGATTGGCCTGCTCGGCCGCAAAAGTACGATGGAGGTTCATTCTTAACCTCTCGCTAACCAAAAAAAAAATTGATATCGGAGAGCTCGATCTTGTGCATCGCACCGAAATGCCGGTGATTAGGCCAGGGACCCATTCCTACCACATTGAGGAGCAAATCGTCGGAGGGTTCACCCTGCAGTTGCAGGCCGTCGACCTCACACCACCTGCGCGAAGGCTTAGGCCGGCGCAAAGCTACCGAAGAATTCTTTAGCGCAAGCGGGAGGGTCATTGGGGATGGCCCCTCAGCACTCGACGAAATTCACCGCGAGCCCCCCCAGGCTCGTCTCCTTGTATTTCGACTGCATGTCGGCGCCGGTCTGGCGCATCGTCGCGATGACGCTGTCCAGCGACACCATGTGCCGGCCGTCGCCGTGCAGGGCGAGCGAGGCGGCGTGATCGCCTTGACCGCGCCGAAGGCGTTGCGCTCGATGCACGGGATCTGCACCAGTCCGCCGACCGGATCGCAGGTCATGCCGAGGTGATGCTCCATCGCGATTTCGGCGGCGTTCTCGATCTGCTCGTTCGAGCCGCCGAGCGCCGCGCAGAGGCCCGCAGCGGCCATCGAAGAGGCGACGCCGACCTCGCCCTGACAGCCGACCTCCGCGCCGGAGATCGAGGCGTTGAGCTTGAAGAGGCCGCCGATTGCCGTCGCCGTCATCAGGAAATCCGCCATTCCCGCTCGGTTCGCGTCCTCGCAATGGTCGCGGTAATAGCGCAGCGTCGCCGGAATGACGCCGGCCGCGCCATTGGTCGGCGCCGTCACCACCCGTCCGCCGGCGGCGTTCTCCTCGTTCACCGCCATCGCATAGACACTGACGAAATCCATGATTTCATGGGCGGGCCGCGCATTGCGCCGGGCGCCCTCGGTCAGGCGGTCGTAGATCGCCTTGGCCCGCCGCGTCACCTTGAGGCCGCCGGGCAGAGGGCCCGAGCGCTCGAGCCCGCGATCGAGGCACGCGAACATCGCCTCGATGCACCCGCTCGATATAGGCGTCCGCCGCTTCGGCGCTCGCAGCGACGCTTCGTTGGCTCGCATCAGATCGGCGATCGAGAGCCCGGATTCGCGCCCGCGCGCCAGAAGCTCGGCGCCCGAGCGAAAGGGATAGGGAACGCGCGCCTCGCCCGTGAGCGAGCCATCCGCCGCTCCTCGCGGATGACGAAGCCGCCGCCGACCGAAAGCCACGTCTCGTCGCCAAGCGTCGCGCCTTCCGCGTCCTTCGCTACCAGCCGCAAGGTGTTGGGATGGCGCGGCGGCGGAGTGAGGACGTCGAAGACGACCGCTCGCACCGGGTCGAAGGCGATCGTCCGCCGCCCGGCAAGCGGCAGTCGCTTGTCTCGCGGCGCTTGGCGACGAGCGCGTCGGCCGCGTCGGGATCGACGGTTCGGGCTCCTCGCCGCGAGGCCGAGGATCACCGCCTTGTCGGTCGCATGGCCCCTGCCGGTATAGGCCAGCGAGCCATAAAGGGTGACCCGGACCGCCGCGACCGCGGCCGATCGCGCCGCGCTCGACGAGCCCGGACGCGAAGGCGGCGCCGCCTTCATCGGGCCGACCGTGTGCGAGGAGGACGGGCCGATGCCGATCTTGAAAAGCTCGAAGACGCTGATCATCGCTTCGCCCCTTGGTTCAAGAAATGCGACTGCCCCGCCCTCCACATTCGCCGATTGCGGCGTTTCGCCGATGGTACGGCGGTACGGCCCGGGGGGCAGAGGCGAAACTCCCAATTCGCGCAGCGTCCGCGCTAAAAACAGATGATTTTTTTTTTTTTTTTTTTTTTTTTTTTTTTTTTTTTTTTTTTTTTTTTTTTTTTTTTTTTTTTTTTTTTTTTTTTTTTTTTTTTTTTTTTTTTTTTTTTTTTTTTTTTTTTTTTTTTTTTTTTTTTTTTTTTTTTTTTTTTTTTTTTTTTTTTTTTTTTTTTTTTTTTTTTTTTTTTTTTTTTTTTTTTTTTTTTTTTTTTTTTTTTTTTTTTTTTTTTTTTTTTTTTTTTTTTTTTTTTTTTTTTTTTTTTTTTTTTTTTTTTTTTTTTTTTTTTTTTTTTTTTTTTTTTTTTTTTTTTTTTTTTTTTTTTTTTTTTTTTTTTTTTTTTTTTTTTTTTTTTTTTTTTTTTTTTTTTTTTTTTTTTTTTTTTTTTTTTTTTTTTTTTTTTTTTTTTTTTTTTTTTTTTTTTTTTTTTTTTTTTGACGCCGATCCTTGCTCCGCCGCGCGGCGAAGCTTATCTAGTGGACGGCAAGGAGTCTCCACCCATGTTCATCCAGACCGAAGCGACCCCCAATCCGGCGACGCTGAAGTTCCTGCCCGGCCGCGTCGTGATGCAGGAGGGCACGTTCGAGGCGCGCGACACGGCCGAAGCCGAGCGCTCTCCGCTCGCCAGGGCGTTGATGGAGCTGCCAGGAGTCAGCGGCGTCTTCTTCGCCAACGATTTCATTTCGGTGACCAAGACCGACGGTGAGTGGCAGCACTTGCGTCCGGCGGTGCTTGGCGTCGTGACCGAATTCTTCCTCTCGGGCGCGCCACTCCTCGAGGGCGGCGCGGACGCGGTCGGGACGGGCGAGTTTTTCGACCCCAAGGATGCCGAGACGGTCGAGGCGATCAAGGAACTGATCGAGACGAGGGTGAGGCCCGCGGTTGCGGGCGACGGCGGCGACATCATTTTCAAGGGGTTCCGCGACGGCGTTGTTTACCTCAAGATGAAGGGCGCCTGTCCCGGCTGTTCTTTCCTCGACCGCGACGCTGAGGCACGGAATCCAGAACCTGCTCAAACACTTCCTGCCGGACGTGCAGACGGTGGAGCAGATCGAGGGCTGACGCCTCTTCGGCAAGAGCGCGACCGATGACCGTGAGGTGGCTGATCTGGTCGCTATGGCTCATCTGGTTCGCGGTCTGGAACGTTATGGCGGTTCGGGTGAAGCGGACCCCGCGCGTGGTTCAGAGCGCTTCCGCCCGGCTCCTCTATCTCATTCTGCTCGCGCTCACTTTCTACCTTCTCGCGCCGCCGCCTCCCCCTGCCGTTCTGAACGACCGGTTCGTGCCGTTCACGACTGTTGCCGTGGCTCGGCGCGGCGCTGATGTTTGCGGGAATCGCGTTCACGATCTGGGCGCGGGTGCTGCTGGGCGGCAACTGGAGCGGCAACGTCACGCTCAAGCACGGCCACGAACTCGTCGTCGATGGCCCGTATCGCTGGGTTCGCCACCCGATCTACACCGGCCTTCTCGCCGCGCTCGCTGGAACGGCGCTCGCGCTCGGCGAATGGCGCGGCCTCCTGGCCTTAGCGATCGCGGCGGCCGCGCTCTGGCGAAAGCTGGAACTGGAAGAGGCTCTCATGCGCGGGCAATTCGGCGACGCCTACGCCCACTACGCCGAGCGCGTGCCGGCGCTGATTCCATTCTTGCAGCAAGGGGATTACCAGGAAATTCCGCCACCGCCCATCGAGCGGATGGACCGGCCCCAAGGCCGGCAGAGGATTGGCCTATTAGCGCGACCTGCTCGCAGAGCCAAAAAAAATTATCACGCGTTCGTGAAAACCCTATTGTCTTACGTAAGGAATTGTGACAGCTTCCTTAATATGGCGGAATGTAAGCGGATTTGTGGTCCCTCTGGGGGGACGCTTTTTTTTTTTTTTTTTTTTTTTTTTTTTTTTTTTTTTTTTTTTTTTTTTTTTTTTTTTTTTTTTTTTTTTTTTTTTTTTTTTTTTTTTTTTTTTTTTTTTTTTTTTTTTTTTTTTTTTTTTTTTTTTTTTTTTTTTTTTTTTTTTTTTTTTTTTTTTTTTTTTTTTTTTTTTTTTTTTTTTTTTTTTTTTTTTTTTTTTTTTTTTTTTTTTTTTTTTTTTTTTTTTTTTTTTTTTTTTTTTTTTTTTTTTTTTTTTTTTTTTTTTTTTTTTTTTTTTTTTTTTTTTTTTTTTTTTTTTTTTTTTTTTTTTTTTTTTTTTTTTTTTTTTTTTTTTTTTTTTTTTTTTTTTTTCAATTGTGGCGACCCAGGCCACGGGTTGCGTTCGTCTGACGGGCCCAAATTTTTTCCCACTTCACGCCATCTGAGTTACTTCATGGCGACGCCGTGAAGGGAAACAAGTAACGGCGAACGCCAATTGCGACCCCCGGCCACGGGTTGCGTTCGTTTTTTTTTTTTTTTTTTTTTTTTTTTTTTTTTTTTCTGACGGGCCCAAATTTCCCACTTCGCGCCATCTGAGTCACTTCATGGCGACGCCGTGAAGGTTTTTTTTTTTTTTTTTTTTTTTTTTTTTTTTTTTTTTTTTTTTTTTTTTTTTTTTTTTTTTTTTTTTTTTTTTTTTTTTTTTTTTTGAAACAAGTGAACGGCGAACTCCTGTTTGGGCGGCGCGGAGTTGTCTTCTGTTCGAGAATTTTTTTTTTTTTTTTTTTTTTTTTTTTCCTGTTTGGGCGGCGACGGAGTTGTCTTCTGTTTCGAGAACGCATTTTTTTTTTTTTTTTTTTTTTTTTTTTTTTTTTTTTTTTTTTTTTTTTTTTTTTTTTTTTTTTTTTTTTTTTTTTTTTTTTTTTTTTTTTTTTTTTTTTTTTTTTTTTTTTTTTTTTTTTTTTTTTTTTTTTTTTTTTTTTTTTTTTTTTTTTTTTTTTTTTTTTTTTTTTTTTTTTTTTTTTTTTTTTTTTTTTTTTTTTTTTTTTTTTTTTTTTTTTTTTTTTTTTTTTTTTTTTTTTTTTTTTTTCGCATTTGACGCCCGCGGTCAGCGGCGCCCAGAGGAGGCACCTCACCGTGAGCGTGGGCTTGGCGTCCGGGCTCGCGGGCGGATTTTAGGTGTAAAGCCGCGCGCCCTTGTTTTTTTTTTTTTTTTTTTTTTTTTTTTTTTTTTTTTTTTTTTTTTTTTTTTTTTTTTTTTTTTTTTTTTTTTTTTTTTTTTTTTTTTTTTTTTTTTTTTTTTTTTTTTTTTTTTTTTTTTTTTTTTTTTTTTTTTTTTTTTTTTTTTTTTTTTTTTTTTTTTTTTTTTTTTTTTTTTTTTTTTTTTTTTTTTTTTTTTTTTTTTTTTTTTTTTTTTTTTTTTTTTTTTTTTTTTTTTTTTTTTTTTTTTTTTTTTTTTTTTTTTTTTTTTTTTTTTTTTTTTTTTTTTTTTTTTTTTTTTTTTTTTTTTTTTTTTTTTTTTTTTTTTTTTTTTTTTTTTTTTTTTTTTTTTTTTTTTTTTTTTTTTTTTTTTTTTTTTTTTTTTTTTTTTTTTTTTTTTTTTTTTTTTTTTTTTTTTTTTTTTTTTTTTTTTTTTTTTTTTTTTTTTTTTTTTTTTTTTTTTTTTTTTTTTTTTTTTTTTTTTTTTTTTTTTTTTTTTTTTTTTTTTTTTTTTTTTTTTTTTTTTTTTTTTTTTTTTTTTTTTTTTTTTTTTTTTTTTTTTTTTTTTTTTTTTTTTTTTTTTTTTTTTTTTTTTTTTTTTTTTTTTTTTTTCCGATTCTCCGGGGCGGCAGCCGTGTTGTCGATCACCTGCGGCTTCGGTTGCAGCAGCGCCGGCAGCGCCGCCGCGGTGGTGTCCGTGTGACACCCCTGCCACTGCGGCTCTAAATCGCAATCAGGCTGGCCTCAAATTCAAGACTATGGAATATTCACGAGCCCAATATCTTGGTCAATTTGCAGATTATATAACCAAGTATTCTTTCATCCACGTACATCTTGATATATGGAGACGACGGTTATCAAATACGTTATTTTCGTTTCACTTTCACTTCTTGCAATCCCACTCGTGGGTATAGCTTCGTCCGATCAACATTTCTCAGTGACTGACCTAAAGCCTTCTTGTGAAAAGGCTCACTTGCCCACATTGCAATGTAAAATTATGTCTCAGGCTCTTACGGATCAGAAGCAGAAAACGTCACTCACTTCCGCGACGGGTAATTCGACCTCGGGACAATCGAAGCCCGTTCTCCGTCAAAGGCGAACACTCTTCCACTGAATATTTCGACGGCCATGAAGGACACAATTTCGACTTGGAAGCCCTGTGAAGTTGCGCAAAAGGCTTTGTTCGTTCCAGCGATCCGCTTGATAATTTTAACTATTTGGTGACGTTGCCTCCACCAAAAAGCGCAGATGCGACGGCAGACGAGGGTCAATCGCCAAACGCCCAATCCAAAGGGGCCAGTGTCAATTACACGGACGATAAACAAGCCGACACCCAAAAGGCTACGATCAACGGGCGCGTAAGTTACTTGCTATTTGGCATACACAATTGCACGTTTTTTGCGGGAGAAACTTCCTACAATGTGCTTGATCCAAAAACTCACGAGCCATTGTTGGACCCGAACGGCAATCCAGGTGTCCAGACGGCCCCGGATACCAGTTCGTTCCATGTTCGAGGATTTGGGTTCGCGCCATTCGTTTCAAGCAATGGAACTTGGAATAACCCGTTCACTACAACAACAGTGACGACAACGCTACTGACGAAGACGGCGAGCGCCGGTACAACAGTGAGTACAACGAGCGATGGCATAACAACTAAATCCGTCGTTATAAACGAGAATGGTACCATCACCACCACTACTCAAAAAACCAGCACGGACACCTTGCGGTTTGGTACTGATTTCCAAGCCGAGGTGTATTCACCGGGACCTGCGTTTGACAATTTCTTTTATGCTTCACCGTTCTATCAGACAGACTACCGTGATACGGCGCAAATCGGTGGCGTCGATTTGATTTATGAACCTCTTGTGGCGCCGCCTCCCGGGGCACCAATCTTGGGGATAAATGAAGGCTATATCGATAAGACCTTTAGTTATTTGACACAATTCAGCGCCGAGGCGGAGCTAACAGACGTTTCAAATCCTGGCTATACCGCTCTTGCGAAAGGAGCGACACGCCTGATCGGCGAGGCCGTCCGACCAAATTTGACTTTGTTCCCTGGCGGCCCGGCACAATACCCGGCACAATACGATGACGACTGGTTCAACAAATAGGTCGCCGGACAAATCTCGCTAATCGGTACTCAGCAATTTTATTGGGACGCTGACACAGGAAAGACAGCCACGTATTACTCCGCAGTGCTGCAATACAAGCTTGGTGCATGCACCGTCAAAGCAAAGCCAGATCCGGATCGACCTTGCGCCACCTCAGGCTCTTCTGCGATCTCGCTGGAATATGATACCGGTCGCAACAAGGACTCTTATCTAAAGACAAATCAGTGGCTCGTCAAATTAAGTTTTTCTTATTGAGAGGGATCAAGGTGGCAGGGCTATCTGGGAAAGAAGTACTTCGAGCGGAGACAACCTAACCAGCGCTTCGTGGGATTTTCTTCAATGCACGCACTCCGAATATTGACGTTACTTTCTCTATGCCTCCTAGCGGCCTGCAGCGCGCTCCCGACGCCCGCGGTCCTCGACCAAAATTCCTTCGACGGAATGAGCGCACTTGTCAGCAGCAACAACGCTCCTGCGCGACCACTGCACATCTTTATGATCCACGGCATTGGGACGACGACGCCCGACCAGTTCGAGGGCTTCATCGCCGCGTTCGCAAACCGATTACACCTCGTTCAAATTCTACCGCCCTCCTCCGAGCTCCAGCATACGGGTTGTCCAGAGGCCACGGCGGCGTCCTCGACGCTCGTTCGCCTGGACCCGGCTCCGATCAAAATTACTGGCGTGCCCCCATGCGCGTGGGCCCAGCTCTACACCTATGATTTCGCCTCGGCCGCAGACGTTTCGTACCCTCCGACGCCTTTGCTCAAGGTCAGTTTTCTCCTCTGGGCCCCCTTGACCGCAGAGATCAAATCGACGGCGCTTGAGGAGAAAGGCGCGCCGCCAAGGCAGGAGTTCGCCTACCTCGCGAAGGACGTCTTCATCGACAAATACCTCGCTGACGTCGTTCTGTACGGCGGGACCTATCGCGAAAACGTCATGCGTCCATCCGTTCAGGCGGCCCTCTGCCTTGTGACTGGCGGGAAGCCAAGCCCGAACGGCAAGACCTGTCAGCCCAGCGTCTACAATGATCCGACCGTCATTATCACGCACAGTCTCGGCGGTTATATGCTCATGGACGCTGTGGACGACGAGCTTCGTCAGGAACATTGCGCCCCGAATACGGCGGCCAGCAAGATTTTGCGGAATACCAAATTCATTTACATGATGGCAAATCAGCTGGCTTTGCTTGATCTGTCGACCCTGCACGGATATCCGCATCGCCTTGGCGGCTCGCGGCCCGATGACAACCTTGCGCATCGCTTCGCCAACTGTTGGGCCAAACCCAAGGCGCTATCGCCCTTTACAACGGTCGGTGATCAGGAGGCGCCGACGCTGAGGAGCAGGTCGTCGCCTTCAGCGATCCGAACGATATCCTCACTTGGGTAGTCCATCGCAACAACCTGAAGCTCCCACGCCCCGATTGGGGTTCAGCCCAGTTGACGAACGTCTATTTGTCCAATGACGAATTCAGCATCCCTCTTTTGTTCTCAGAGCCGTCGACGGCTCATAATGGATATCTCGACAACCCGACCGTGATGGAGATGCTGGTCTGCGGGATGAGGAATGGCGCCATAAACACGTGCCTGCCGAATGGCGTCCCCTAACTATCAGAGTACGTCGACAGTCTGTTTCTCGAGTCGATGGCGACGTTGGCGACGCGGACGTCGAGACAGCACGCACATTGCATGCGTGGCGAAGCGCACCGGCTTGACCTTGACGCCGGCGAGTTGCGCCGCGCGATGTTCTGCCCCACCAGAGCAAGAACGCAATCAGCGGCGGCACGCGCTCGGCGTAGGGCGCGCCTTTTGCTCGGCGGCAACTGGAGCGCCAGCGTCACGCTCAGTCATGACCGTGAACTCGTCGTCGATGGCCCCTACCGCTGGGTCCGGCGCCCGATCTACACCGGCCTTCTCGTGACCTCGCTGGAACCGCGCTCGCTCTCGGCGAATGGCGCGGTATCCTGGCCGTCGCGATTGCGGCGCTCTCGCTCTGGCGCAAACTGCAGCTGGAAGAGGCTCTCATGCGCGGGCAATTCGGCGACGCCTACGCCCGTTACGCCGGACGCGTGCCGGCGCTGATTCCGTTCTTACTGTAAAGCGCGCAGTTCACCGCGCCCGCCTCTCACCGCCGGCGGCAGTAATAACGGCGACGATAATGAGCCCCGTCAGCAGAAGGCGCACGCCAGCGCTGACGCCAAACGTGTTCAGCATCGTAAGCAGTAGCACCAGAAACAGCGCCCCGCCCCAAGCGCCGGGAATGTTCGCCTTGCCGCCCGAAACCGACGTCCCGCCAATGACGACGACGGCAATGGAGGCCAGCAGGTATTCGTTGCCGATGTCCACGTTCGCGCCGCGGAAGTAGCCGGCGAGAAGGGCGCCGTCGAGGCCGCCGAGCATGCCGCACAGCGCATAAGTGGCGAAGCGCACCGGCTCGACCTTGACGCCAGCGAGCCGCGCGGCGCGGATGTTCTGCCCGATCGCGACGACCGACCGCCCCCAGATCGTCCGATGCAGAGCGACGTTCGCCCCGATCGCGAACAGCGCCGCGAGAATCGCGAGCACTGGAACCCCCACGAGCTGAATGTTGGTAAAGTCGGCGAATCCAGGCGGTGGCTTGATCTGCAGGCCGCGCCCGTAGCTGATGTCCACTGACTGGATGATGAAGCTCGCCGATAGCGTCGCGATGATCGGCGGGATGCGCAGGGCCCAGATCAAGAGGTAATTGGCGACGCCGACGGCGAGCCCGCAAGCCAGCGCAGCCGCGAGCCCGAGTGCGACCAAGGAGTCGTCGCCGCCCATCGTCTTCATCGCGACCGCGCTCGCAAGGCCGATGTTGGCCGGCAGCGACAGGTCGACGTTGCCGGGTCCGAGGGTGATCACGAATGTCTGCCCGATGCCGGCGATGACGGTAAATACCGCAAGCGACAGCGCGGCGGTCAGCATGCCGCCCGCGCCGTAGCCGCCGGTGAAGACAACCGCCGCAAGCCAGACCAGCGCGGCGCCGAGGAAGGACCAGATCCAGGGCCGCGACATGAGCGCATGGAGGGCGCCCGTCATCGCTCCGCCCCGCCGCGGCTGATCAGCACCCGCGCCGCGAGAACGATGATCAGGATCGCGCCGTTGGCGGCGACCTGCCAGTCCGGCGGAATGCGCATGAAAGTGAGAAGCGGAGAGGCGGCCATCGCCATCGTCAGCGCGCCGAGCACCGCGCCGATGGGCGACACCCTTCCGCCAACGAATTCGCCGCCGCCGAGGATGACGCCTGCGATCGAGAGCAGCGTATAGCCGTTGCCGATGTTGGCGTCGGCAGAGGTCGTGATGCCGACAAGCGCCATGCCAGACAGCACGCCGAAAGTCCCGGCCAGCGCGAACAGCATCGCCTTTGCGCGGAGCAGCGACCAGCCGGCGCGCTGGATCGCCACCGGGTTGCCGCCGGCGCCGCGCAAAACGGCGCCGTAGGAGGTGCGCATGAGGCCGAAACCAGCCAACCGCGGCGATGAGGGCGGCGGCGACGATCGGAAACGGGACGAACGGCGGCTTCACGCCCATGATCGCCTGAAGCCAGACGGGCGCCTTCCCGCCGGGCTTCGGCAGGAGCAGGATCGCCAGGCCCTGCCAGACGAAGCTCATGCCGAGTGTCACCACGATCGAGGGCAGGTTGCGCAAATAGACCAGCGCGCCGAGCGCGCCGTAGAGCGCGATGCAGCCGATCAGCGTCAGCGCGCCCAGCCACGGCTCGTCGCGCAGCCAGGTCGCCGAGATGCAGCAGACGAAGCCGACAAACGTGCCGATCGACAAGTCGAGGTCATTGCCGGCGATGACGAACATCTGCGCCATCGTCGCGAGCGCGATCGGGACGGCGAGATTGAGCATCAGCGTGAAGCCGAAGTAGCTGATTGCGCGCGGGTTGAGCCAGGCGATTGCGGCGATCACGAGCGCGAGCGAAAGAGCCGGCAGCGCAGCGCGCAATCTGCGGCGCAGATCCGCGCCGCCTGGGCTGGAGACCGCCGCCGCCGCCGCCGCGCTCACCTCAGGCGATCTCGGCGAAGGAGGAATGGATGACGCGCTCCTCAGTCAGTTCGCCGCGCGCGAGTTCCGCGACGACCGCGCCGTTGCGGAAGACATAGATGCGGTCGCAGTTCTTCAATTCCTCCGTCTCCGTCGTATACCAAAGGAAGGTTCTCCCCGTCGCGGCCTCGGCGCGGATCAGATCGTAGACTTCGAGCTTGGTGGCGTAGTCGACGCCGCGCATCGGGTCGTCCATCAGCACGACGCGCGCGTCGGAGGCGAGCGCGCGGGCGAACAGCGCCTTCTGCTGATTGCCGCCCGACAGCGACAGGATCGCGTTGTCGACGTCGGGCGTGCGGATCCGGATCCGCTGGCGCCAGGACTCGGCGAGCGCGCGCTCGAGTCGCGGCGACACCAGCGGCCCCGCGCGCAGGGCCTTCAGTGACCGCACGCCGATGTTCTGCGCGATCGACCATTGCGGAAAGACGCCGTCGGAGACGCGATCGCCCGCAACGAGCGCGACCGGGCCGTCGACCGCTGACTGAGCGCGCCGGCGCGTGGCGACGTCGAAAGCCGCAAGCAGAAGATCGGTCTGGCCGTGGCCGGCCAGTCCGGCGAGGCCGACGACCTCGCCTTCACGAGCGACGAGTTCTTGTCCGTCTGTCTGACGTTCGGCGCACATCCGCACGCGGATCGGCGCCTCGGTGCGCGGACCAGCCGCGGGGCCTCCGCTCGCTGTGTTCGGCTCGGTTTCGACGCCGCCCATCGCAGCGACCAGCCTGGTTCGATCGAAATTCTTCGCCGCGTCGGCGGCGACAACCTTGCCGTCGCGCATCACGACGATACGGTCGGCGGTCTCCAGCACCTCTCCGAGAATGTGAGAGATGAGCACGCAGCTCACGCCCGACGCGACGGCGCCGCGCACGTAAGTCAGGAGCTGGCCGGAGGCGTGGGCGTCGAGCGAGGAGGTCGGCTCGTCGAGAATAACGAGGCGCGCCGGCCGTCTGGCCGAGACGGTGAAGGCGCGCGCGATTTCGACCATCTGCCGCCGTCCGATCGAGAGGTTCCCCACAAGATCGTTCGCGCTCACGCCATGCCCGGGAAAGATCTCGTCGAGCTTGTCGCAGATGAGCCGCCCTGCCCGCTTGCGCCAGCCAAACCCGCGAATCGACGGATGGACGATCCTCGCGTTCTCGGCAACCGTGAGATTCGGGCAGAGCGAGAGCTCCTGGTAAACCGGTCGCAGCCCAAGCGCCTTGGCGCGAGCGGGCGAATAGCCGCGCTCTTCCTGGCCGGCGATGACGAGGCGGCCGCGATCGGGCGCGACCCCTCCGTTCAACACGTGCATCAGCGTCGACTTGCCGGCGCCGTTGTGGCCGACGATGCCGACGCATTCGCCCTCGAGCAACGCAAAATCGACGCCGTCCAGAGCCCTGACGGCGCCGTAGGATTTCTCCAGCCCGGTGAAGTCGACAAGAGAAGCGCCCGCGCCCGCCATGGTCATCGCTCCGTGGCGCGCGCGGAGGCCGCCTCAGCTAACGGCCTACTTCATGTTCGCCTTGATGGCCGCGATCGCGTCGGCCTGAGTATACTCATGGCTGGCGACGCCGCCCTGCGGGATCTTCGGCAGTTCCGCCTCGAAGTCGTCCTGGTTGAACGCCAGATAGGGGACGAGAAGATCGTGCGGGATCTTGTTGTTGCCGTCTAGCACCTGTTGCGCCACCCAGAAGGCGAGCGTCGACACGCCGGGCGCGATCGAAGCCGACCAGGTCGTGTAACCGTCCTTCTCTTTCTGCTCCTTCCACCATTGCAACTCGTCCTGGCGGTTGCCTTCGATGATGGTCGGGCGCGGCTTGCCGGCGGCGGCGAAGGCCTGCGCCGCGCCGTAGCCGTCGCCGCCCTGATCGACGACGCCAACGATCGGCGGGAGCGAAGGCAGCACCGTCGCGACGGCCTTCTGAGCCGTAGTCTGGTCCCAATCGCCGGTCACCGACGAGACGATCTTGAAGTCCGGGTGCGCCTTCACGCCCTCAAGAATGCCCGAGTGAATCGCGTCGTCGATCGAGGTGCCGGCGAGGCCGCGAATCTCAAGCAGGTTCCCGCCCTTCGGCTGGAACTTCGCCATATGCTCCACTTCCTGTTTGCCCATGTCCTTGAAGTCGACGACGATCCGATAGGCGCAAGGCTCGGTGACGATGCCGTCGAAGGAGACGACGACGATGCCGGCGTCGCACGCCTGCTTGATCGAGCCGTTCAGCGCATCCGGCGAACTCGCGTTGATCACGATGGCGTTGTAGCCCTGCAGGATCAGGTTCTGGATCTGGGCCGCCTGCGTCGGCACTTCCTTGTCGGCGGTGGTGAACACGTCCGCGGCCGCGACCACATGGTCCTTCACCGCCTGCTGGGTGACGATGCCGTAGCTCTTTAACATCGCCTGGCGCCATGAATTGCCGGCGTAGTTGTTGGAGAAGGCGATTTTCTTGCCGCTGGTGTCCGCGTACGCGGACGTGGCGAGCAGCGCGGCGGCGGCGCAGAGCGCCAGCGTCGAAACATTGCGACCCATCGGTTTCCTCCCTGTATCCCATTCGCGTGCGACAACGCTCGCGTCGTCGATGACTGTGGTGATTGATGTTCCGTCCACGAAGCGGTTGCGGTCCCGGTCGGGGGCTGACTCCGCTAACATGTCAGCGAATTGGAAGTCAATCTGGAGCGCTCCAAGGATTTGCGCAGCCAGCCGCGCTCGATTGCGGGACGCCGCGACCGCGACCGCCGCGCTGAAGAGGCTGGCGCGCGGAGCGGGCGAGGCCGCGACCGACCGCGCCCTTTCATCTTCGCGAAACCATGCGGCTTTGCTTGGCCTTAACTGTGCTTGGACGCTGCGGCTTCCGCTGCGTCCGGATTTACCTGTCGGAAAATTTTCAGGCGGATGCTCCGCTTCATCAAAGGGAGCCGGCCGCAGAGCCGGCGGGTCGGCGTCCAGAAGAGTTGAGCGTATGTGTGTTGCGATTGACAGGAGCCGCACGATCATCAGCGCGATGATCCTCGGCCGCAGAGTGACGGCCCAGGACGTCGCCTGGCTGAGACGCGAGGTGTTCGGCGACGGCGAGGTCACCCGGGAAGCGGCAGACGAACTCTTCGCGGTTGCGCGGGCGCGCATGAACAATGCGCCGGAATGGACTGAGTTCTTTGTCGAAATGATCACCGACCATGTGGTCTGGCAGTCGCGGCCGACGGGCATCGTCAGCGACCCCGAGGCCGAGTGGCTCATCGAGCGCGCGGACGAGTGCAGGACCATCGAGACTCTCGCCGCGCTGGTCAACGTTCTAGCCGAGGCGCATCGCGCGCCGGAATGGTTCGTCGCCGGCGTGCGGGCGCGCGCGGCCGGATGGCCCGGCGTCAATGACGCGCTGCTGGCTGCCGCGGGTTAGACCAGCCGCCGGACGGGAAAAGCGCTCCACGGTTCGCTCAACGACGCCTCCGCACGAACTCGGTAACCGGGACCTCCGAAGGAACCTAAGCCGCTCTGCGGCGTTGGCCGGGTCTCAAGGCTCCGCGCTTTGCGGCGGCGAATTGCTTCGCCGCCGCCACTCGGCGGCGAGGGTCCTTGTTTGACCGCGTTGTGCGTCCGCCGCGAAGGCGAGCGCCGGAGCGGCGTGCGCCCGCACGTCCGAAGCGGGCGCTTCCCGAAAGGAGAACTGTTATGACGAAACCACTGAGAACCTTGGCGGCCGCGACGGTCGCACTCGGGCTCGCGGCGGCCGCGCCCAGCGCGGCTCAAGCCTTCGTGATCGTCCCCGCCGTGGCGGCGGCATGGCTCGCCGGCGGAGTCCTCGGCGGCGCCGTTCTCGGAACCGCGGTGGCCAACTCGGCCAACTACCCCGTGGTCGTGGGGACCCCGACGCCCGGCGTCACGGTCAACTCAACGACCTGCTACTTTACGACCAGGCTGGCTAATCCTGTCACCCAGACCTGGACCCGGGAGCAGGTTTGCACCACGCCAGTACCGTAAAAGCAGGGGCGCGGCGCGAGCCGCGCTCCGCCTCCCCGCAATCGCGCGCCGAGTTCGCCCGCCAGGGGGTTTCCGCTCCCGGCCGGCCTTCAACCCGGGCGGCCCGAGAGGCTTGCAGCAGAGGTGTCGGGGGGTTATCGGGTTTCACGTAGCGCACAGACCGCCGCTCGCAGGTGTGATCGGCGATTCCGAAGGAGGCTCGAGATGAAGACGGCAGCAGCGGCGCTCGCCGCAGCGATCCTTGCGCTGAGTCTCGCGCCGAGTGCAGCGAGGGCCGACTGGCTCTTCTCGGGGTTCGCCAATCCGCAGCCGTCGGGCGTGAGCTGGACCGACGCGATTCTCGGCCATCCGGCGGGCGGCCCCCCATGGGCCACGCCAGTGCCCGCTACGAGATACGGTTGCTATTTCACCCGCGCCCGCTTGAACGATGCGTGGCGTCGGGTGGAGGTCTGCCACTAAAAAGGCGCGCCAGTCCGCCCACGCGCGTTCCGCAGAATCGATCCATTCGCAAGGCTCGGCGCGGCGCGCCGTTGTTTACGCGCTCCGGTCGTTCCAATAGAAACGGCTCCAGCGGGAAGCTCGCGCGCTTTCCTCCCATGGGGAGCCGATGTTCAAAAAAATACTCATCGCCAACCGCGGCGAAATCGCCTGCAGGGTCATCAAGACCGCGCGCCGGATGGGCATCAAGACCGTCGCCGTCTATTCCGAAGCCGACAAGGACGCGTTGCATGTCGAAATGGCCGACGAAGCCGTCGCCATCGGGCCGCCCGCGGCGTCGCAGTCCTATCTCGTGATCGAAAAGACCGTCGCCGCCTGTAAAGAGACGCGCGCCGAAGCCGTCCACCCGGGCTACGGGTTCCTCTCCGAGCGCGCGGCTTTCGCCCAGGCGCTCGCGGACGCCGGAATTGTCTTCATCGGCCCCAATCCGCGCGCCATCGAAGCTATGGGCGACAAGATCGAATTCGAAGAAATTCGCCAACGCCGCCAAGGTGTCGACCGTCCCGGGCTATCTCGGCGTCATCGAATTGCCGGAGCGCGCGGCCGAGATCGCCGACGAGATTGGATATCCGGTGATGATCAAGGCTTCCGCCGGCGGGGGCGGCAAGGGCATGCGCATCGCTAACAGCCGGCAGGAAGTATCCGAGGGTTTTGCGCGCGCCAAGTCCGAGGCCAAGAGTTCATTCGGCGACGACCGCGTGTTCGTGGAGAAATTCATCGTCAACCCCCGACACGTCGAGATCCAGGTGCTCGGCGACAAGCACGGCCATGTCATCTATCTCGGCGAGCGCGAATGCTCGATCCAGCGCCGCAACCAAAAGGTGATTGAAGAGGCGCCCTCCCCGCTCCTCAACGACGCGAACTCGGCGCAAGATGGGCGAGCAGGCTGTCGCGCTCGCCAAAGCCGTTCATTACGATTCCGCCGGCACGGTCGAATTTGTCGCCGGACAGGACCGCAGCTTCTACTTCCTCGAGATGAACACTCGCCTTCAGGTCGAGCATCCGGTGACGGAACTCGTCACCGGCGTCGACCTTGTCGAGGAGATGATCCGCAGCGCCGCCGGCGAAAAACTGCGCATGACGCAGGCCGACGTCACGCTGCAGGGGTGGGCGGTCGAGAGCCGCGTTTATGCGGAAGATCCGACGCGCGGCTTCTTGCCCTCGACCGGGCGCCTCGTGAAGTACCGCCCACCGGCTGAGGGGACGAAGCATGGCGTCACCGTCCGAAACGACACGGGCGTCTATGAGGGCGGCGAGATCTCGATCTATTACGATCCGATGATCGCGAAGCTCGTCACCCACGCGCCCGACCGGGCCGCCGCGATCGACGCGCAGGCGACCGCGCTCGACTCCTTCGTCATCGACGGCATCCGCCACAACATTCCGTTCCTGTCGGCGCTGATGCAGCATCCGCGCTGGCGCGAAGGCCGTCTCTCGACCGGCTTCATCGCCGAGGAGTTCCCGGACGGGTTCCAGCCGCTGGTCGCAAAGGGCGAAACCGCGCGCCGGCTCGCACTCGCGGCCGCGCATATCGACCATACCTTGAACGAGCGCAAGCGCCGCATTTCCGGGCAGTTGCGCGAGCCCGAGCAACTTCGTTTCGAGCGCGAGCGCATCGTCGCCATGGGGCGGAGCCGCGTGGAAATCGAGATCGACGCCAGGAAGAGCGGCCTCGCAATGATCTTCGCCGACGGCCGCAGGACAGAGGTCCATTCCGACTGGAAGCCGGGCGACATTCTGTGGCGCGGAAACGTCGATGGCTCGGAGATCGCGGTCCAGGCGCGCCCGATCCTCAACGGCTACGCGTTGTCGCATGCAGGCGTCGGGGTCGATGCGCGCGTCTATACGCGGCGTGAGGCCCAGCTTGCCGCGCTGATGATCGAGCGCAAGGGCGCGGACGGCTCGAAGTCGCTTCTCTGCCCGATGCCGGGCCTGGTCAAATCGATCGCGGTCAAGGTCGGCCAGGAGGTGAAGGCGGGCGAACAATTGTGCATCGTCGAGGCGATGAAGATGGAGAACGTGCTGCTTGCCGAGCGTGACGCCACCATCAAAGCGATCCTGTGCAAGGAAGGCGATTCGCTGGCAGTCGACGCCGTGATCATGGAGTTCGCATGACGGACGCGCCAGCAGATCGACGCCTCCTCTCGTCCGGCTCGCCGTTCGAGGGAACGTACGGCTATTCTCGGGCCGTCGTCACTGGCGACGAGGTCCATATTGCCGGGACGACCGGCTACGATTACGCCACGATGGCGATGCCGGACGACCCAGCCGAGCAGACGCAGAATATTTATGCGACATTTGCGGCGGTCCTGAAAGACGCCGGAGGGACTCTCACGGACATCGTGCGGCTGCGCACCTACGTCACCGACGTCGCCTATTGCGAGCCGGCGCTGAAAGTGCAGGGCGAGGTATTCGGGCGGATACGGCCGGCGGGAACGATCGTCGTCGTCTCTTCCCTGCTGAGGCCGGAAATGAAAGTCGAGATCGAGGCGGACGCGCGCCTGAGCCGGCGCGGTTAATACGCCCCCAGGAATGAGTCAGGAATGAGGGGCTCGGCCCCAGCCCTCGGCGTTCGGCCGCGCCTCTTGCGTCAGGCGGGCTTCTTGACCCAGAGCAGGCACCAGCCGGTCGGCGCGATGTCGCCGTCGACCTGCTTGCAGGCGTTGGGAGCGACGAAGAAGTTGCAGGCGTCGCACTGCTTGCCGTCCTTCGGGTCGGCCTGATACTTCACCGCGGCCTGCGTCATCTTCGCCTCGGCGGCGTCGGTCATCAGCGCGAGCGCCGGTACGGCCCCTGCGGCGGCAACGAGAACCGTCCGGCGGCTCATTCCACCCGTTTCGCTTCTATTCTTCATGATCGCCTCATAGAGTTCAAAGGACGCTGGCTCGATCGCCGACGCCCGGCGCCGCAACGCGGTGCGATGAACCGCCCGGCCGGGGGTCTTCAGTCTAGCGCAGCGCCGCGCGCTCGAATACAATACGATCGGACGAGGCGGGTTCAATGCTGATGGCCGTCAAGGGGAGGAGCGTGGGAACGTTCGCGAGACTCGCATTTGCGCTGACCCTCGGGCTTGCGGCCGGCTCCGCCGGGGCTCAAGAGATGGCCGCGACGGGAATTTTCAGCGGCCATGGCGTCGTCAAGGCGGTCGCTCCTGGGACGGGCTGGCTGACCCTCGACCATGACGCCATCAAGGGCTTCATGTGCGCGATGGAGATGATGTTCCAGGTCAAAAGCCCGGACCTCAGCAAGGACTTGCATCCGGGCGACGTGGTCGACTTCAAGATCGACGCCGAGAAATACATTATCGTCGACGTGACGCTCGTCGCGCAGGCAAAGTAGAGAGCGGCCAAAGCCGATCGAAGAGTGTCCGACGCCTCGCAAAGCAACAAGAGAGCCCTCGACGGCTTGAGCCCAACCTGCGACACCTCGCCGTCTGTCAGATCAAACCGAAAACGATACACATAAGTTGGAGATGGAATTCATACGGCTCTATTCTGCGGAAGCGTCCCGTCGCGACTTGCTGCGGCGCGTTGCACGCGCAGCGGCGGGCGCAGCTTTTGCCGCGTCTGCGGGCGCCGCCTTCGCGAAGGGCAAGAGATCGAAAGCCGACGTCGAGTACCAGGACACCCCGCACGGCATCGAACGGTGCGAAATCTGCGCGCCCTTCCTCCCGCCTGATCAGTGCAGGACCGTGGTGGGGCCCGTCAGCAGGCAGGGTTGGTGTAAGATCTACGAAGGCGCCTAACGCCTTGACGCGGCCACGACAGGCGCCCGGCGAGCCGTGCGGATTCATCGAATGGCAATCGATCACAAAGCGGGGCTCCTGCTTCGCGCAGCCGCCGCACTGGGCGCCGCGCTCGCGCTTGGGGCGACGGGCGCCCTTTGCCAGTCGGCCCTAACTTCCGGCGACGAACTCCGTCCGCTGTACGCGACGAGCAGCGACGTCGCAGAGGGCAAGCAGCTCGCCGACTTGTCCTGCTCGAACTGTCACGGCGCCGATGGCGTCAGCGCCACCAAGGGCGTCCCGAATCTCGCGGGCCAGCGACCATCGTACCTCTATCTCAAGCTGAAGGCCGATCAGCGCTCAGGCGGCGACGAACCGCACAGCGTGAAGCTGATGAAATTCCTCAGCGACGATGCGCTCGCCAATGTGGCCGCCTATTACGCGACCCTCGATCCGGCCCCTCCCCCGGATTCGCCTGCCCTGAAATATGACGACCCGGCCGCAGCGGGAAAGATCGCTGCGGAGCCGTGCGCGAAGTGTCACGGCGAAAACGGCGTCAGTCACAAACCCGGCGTCCCCAGTCTGATTGGGCTCCACCCGAAATATCTCGTGGAGACGATGCAAGCCTACAAGAGCGGCGACCGGCCGATCGGCTCCAAGAATGAGGACATGAAGAAGGCGCTCGACGCCTTGAGCGACCAGGATTTGCAGCACGTCGCCCTGTATTACGCGTTGCAAAGCGAGAATTTGACGCGCGCGCAGACGCCGAACGACGTCGGCGCCCCGCCGACGAAGGAGTCCCTCGCGGCTTGCGCCAAGTGCCACGGGGAAGCGGGAATCAGCACGACCGCGATCACACCGAGCCTGGCAGGCCAGGACGCGGCTTACGCGCTCGACGCGCTTCGCGCCTACAAGGACGGAACTCGCGACGACGACGCGATGTCCCCGAAGGCGAAGAAGCTCGACGACACGGAGATGAAGAACTTTGCCGCCTATTTCGCCGGGCTTGACCCAAAGCCCGTCAATATCCCCAAGCCGCTGAGTCCGGACGAGTGGGCGGAGAAATGCGATCGGTGCCACGGGGTCAACGGCAATAGCACGCGCCCGGAGGTTCCCGCTCTGGCGGCACAGCGCCAGGACTATCTTGAATTGGCGTTGAGGAAGTATCAGTCCGGCGCCCGCAAGAGTCCCGAGATGGCGGCCATGTCGAGCATCCTGACGGAGGACGACGTCTCCGGAATTGCCGCGCACTATGCACATCAGAAGCCGCGGGCGGCGGTCTTCGTCCCCGTACCGAGCAAGTGAGCGAGTGGCCTGAACGCATGCTGCGGAGTGAATTCATGCGGAAGTGACCGATGGCGCCGATAAGGGCGACATTCGGCCCGCGCAAATGCAATTGACGGATCCGATCATGAATGACGAAGCGCCTCCCCACGCACTCTATCGCCATTATTCCGAACTGCCCGCCAGCATGCGCGTGCTGTTCACCTGCGTGCTGCTGATCCTCGGATTGGGTTACCTCTTCGCCCTTCTGAACATCTATTTTACTTATGCCGGGCGAGCCGGAGGCAATCCCTTGATGCTTTCCTATGAAGATATTGTTGTCGCTTATTCCGGCAATGGAAAAGGGTCGATTTTGGAAAGCGCGCTGAGCGGGCCGATGTCATCGATGTTGCCCCCCGACGAGCGAGCGACGCTGCTGAGCTGGGTGCGCAACGGCGCGGCGCAATCAGCCTACGATTCGAGCGTCAAGCCGATCATCAACAAGCGATGCCTGACCTGTCATGACGGGCGCAACCCTCATCTGCCGACGCTTTCGAGCTATGATACGCTGATGAAAGTGACCGCGCTCGACACCGGCGCCTCGATTTCGACCCTGGTGCGCGTCTCCCACATTCACCTTTTCGGGGTGACGTTCATCTTCTTCATCGTCGGGCTTGCGTTCACGCACGCCTACGTCCGTCCTGTCTGGCTCAAATGCGCGATTATCGCCGCGCCCTTTCTGGCGATCATGGTCGACGTCAGTTCGTGGTACTTGATCAAGCTCTACCACCCATTTGCGTGGGTGGAGATCGGCGCTGGCGTCACGATGGCCGCCTGCTTCGCGATCATGTGGCTGACGACCCTCTATCAGATGTGGCTTTCGAAGCCGCCGGAGGTCGTTCTCCGCCGGATGGGCGGTGACATCACTCTAGCCGGCTGATCGCCGAGACGGCACTCGCACTCGATCAGTGTAGCGCGGAAAGGATGGTGGCGAAGTCGCGCCCGCGCGCGTTAGCGAGACTGGAGTGGCAGGCCATACAACTGGAGGGCGCGTCCTGCAGGTAGGTCTCCATGGTGGTGTTCGCGAGGTTCTCCTTGTTCTCCCGGGATGGGTCGTCGGACTGATAGGGTTCGCGCGGGACGCCGGGGCTCAGCGTCAGACCGGGGAAATAGCTTCCGTCGTTTTGGGGACCGCGCGGGTTGGTGACTGTGGGCCACTGGCTGGCGACGAGCATATAATGCTCCCAGACCGTGCCTCTGACGCCAGGCAGAGCCCAATAGGCGCGGTTCATCGCCATGGTCGACGGATGAACGGGATAGCGGCGCATGACCTGCATCGGCGCCGGATCGAGCTTCGGCGGGTTGCTGAGGCTGATCGGCAGGCTTTCGGGCGAGCCGAGCAGAGGCGGGCGGCGGTTCGGCTCCGAGGGGTCGAAATAGGAATAGGGCGCCCCGGCGTCGCGGGCGTCAGGTTCGCGCGCTTCCCCCTCGCCGGCAGGCGGCACATTGTCGACATGCTCGAACGTGCTCCAAAGCCACTGCGGCCGGTGGCGCGTCTTGATCATGATGTGGAACCCGACCAGTCCGAGATCGCCTTTTGAACACGCGATGCGGCCGGCCTCCAGGCTCCTGGCGACGTCGACGACTTCGGCGTCCTTGACAACGTAGTAGCGCGCTCGAACGGCCGGCGTGTCCGCTTCCGTCATGAGTTGCCACGACGCCTTGACCGCAGTCGACCCGATCGGCAGGTCGGCGGGATGCGCCTCGTCCGGGAGGTTCTTCGACTGGCTCCAGCCTTGCGAAGCGATGGCGTCGTATTCAGGCTCGTTGATCCGGATTTCGTAGCGCGTGTACGTCCTGTTCTGCGCCACCAGCGGATTGAGGAATTCTCCAAGGGTGAAGCCGGGTTGGTTGAACTCCGCGTAAGGAACGAAGGACGCCAGGGTCTTCACCCGATTGTCGACGCCGGGACCGCACGGGTTCAGCCCATCGTAACTCGCCCAGGGGAACGGCGGCGCCGGCCCGCCCTCCGGACCGACCTCAAACAGCTCATAGCGGGACTTGAATGTCTCCCAGACCCGCGGGCCTGGATCGCGGAATGCTTTCGCCCGGTCGGGTTCCCCGCGATGGGCGGGGTCCAGAAGCGAAGGCCAGTTGAGCGCGACGAATGCGCGCCAGGCGAAATTGTCGAAGGTCGGATAGGGGTCGAGACGCGTCGAAGGCGCGTCGTCGATGCGATCGGGCGAGACGAAGGGGGTAACGTCCTCGGCTGCGGCGAAATGAGGAGCCGAGATCACCGCCGCAGTGAACACAATCGCCAACGCCTGCAGGCGCCGTGACGGCCGCCGCGGAGAAGCCAGAACGCCGCTCGCAGAGTTCCTAGGCATCGCGTCCAGCGGGTTTCCCAGTTTTGTCCGCGACGCAGCGACCGCCTGCGGCTCTTCCCGCAATATAAGCAATGACATCATCGATGTCCCGCTTGCCGCGCAACCAGCGAAGTCCATCGCGGTCGTCAGTTTGTGATGGGGCGGATTGGCAAGGAACTTCGGCAGATTTTCTGCGCCGATATCGCACGCCTAAGGGAGCCGGGGTGCACGCGCCTCCGCAAAGCATCGCGAATAAAACAGGGCTGCACCTACGGAACCAACCCCCTCATCGCCGAACGACGGGACCGCGAATCTCGCCGGCGAGGAACTTGTTGGTGTGGACGTTGAAGTACCAGCGTCCGTCTTTGAGCTCCTGGGCCTGGGTGGCGTCGATCTTGGCCTCGCCATGGAACGGGCTCGCAAGATCGCCGGGCGTTCCGACCTGGATCGGCGCATTCTCTTCCGGCGTCAGCCCGAGATAGGAAACCGGGCCGTGGAAATGGGCGGCGATCGCCGGGCCGGACAGGCCCGAATAGGTAACCGTCCAATCGAGGGTGTTGGTGTCAGTGTCGAATGTTCCCTGCATGAGGCCTCTGGCTGGGCTGTCGTTCGGCGGCACTTCGCCGCCGCCGGTCAAAGTGGCCTGGATGGGGATCTTGAGGGCGAGGGCCTGCGAACCGGCGGCGATCAGTGCGCCGCAGGCCAAAGCAATAATGCCGAGTGGTTTACGCGTCCTACCCTTCCGGACCCATCGGGCTGTGGCCGACATGTTCTCTCCCGTTCGTCGTCTTCTCATTCGCGGCCGCGACGCGATTTGCTAGGCCAGGGCCGACGCCTCAGAACGCCAGCCACGCATAGAGGAACACCGAATTGTTGCCTGAGGCGTTATGCGTGTTGCCCAGATACGACCCGTCGAAGTTGTTCGTTCCGCCGTAAAGATGCAGGTACTCGGTGAACTGGATGCCGATGCGGGCGTTCCAGGTCGAATAGGGAAACGGAGCGCCGTGACTGAAAGGGATGTAGGCGAGGTCGAGGATCAAGCCGTCGCCGAACGGGCTGGCCGCATAGCTGTTGGGGAACGCGCCAAGGCCGTTCGGCAGGCACGGCGCGGCCGGCGACCCATACATGTTGCAGTCGCTCGAACCGTTGATGTTGAAATAGCCGAAGCCGAGGCTGTAGGTGTGATCCCAGACGAACGACGCGTTGGCCTTGAAGCTGTTGAGCGTGTCGTTGATGTTTGACGAGCCGCCGAGACCGTAAGTGGCGTTGAGTTTCTGCCACTCCAGGATGTCGGTCAGTTTCACTGTCAGGCTGTATTGGTCGCCATCGTACTGGTACTGCGAGTCGAAGCCGACATCGAGATAGTCATCGGTTCCGTAGCCATACTGCCGGCCGGGAGTGATCTGCCCGTACATGCCGAACGTCCCGACCATCAGATAATGCGGGCCCCAATGCGGCTCGATCGCGACACGCCAGTAAGGGGCGACGTTGGAAACAGCGTCCGTCGTCGAATTGCCATCGTTGAACGCCTGCAGCACCGGAACCGGAAGGCCCTTGTAGGCCGTGAAGTCGGCGTAAACCATGTCGTCCCAGAAGACGTAAGCTCCGGCGCCGCCGACGATCTGCCCATAACCGTCCTCCAGGTGCGTCAGCGGCGGCCCAAAGGCGGGCGCGATGGTCGAGGAGATTTGCGGCCAGCCGAAGGACGGCGTGGTGTTCCACGGATCTTCGACCGTCGGGGTGTTGTTGGCGTCGATGCCCCAAATCGCGTCCTGGCCGAACAGCTTGAGCGTGTCCGCGTAGCGAACATCCGATGCGTCCACGAACAGGCTGTTGGCGACGGTAGGATCGCCAGTAATCTGGATGAACGAACCAACATTACCGATCAGCCGGCCTGCGATGAAGCCGGAAATCTGCTGCGAAACCAGGTTGTCGTTGGTGCGGAGCCCGGGAGCGGGAGGCGCGTCTTGCGGCGAATTCGTGTGGGTGAAGCTCGGCATGTACATCGCCGCGACCGGCGGGCCCGTCCAGTCGCCGCCCTGCATAGTGTAGCCGCCGATCTTGAAGCGGCGCCCGAACGGGGTGAGTTCCGGAAAGGCAGTGTGGCAGGCTGCGCATGGTTGGCCGGTTTGGCGGGCGTAGCTCGGCAACGCTTCGGCCGGCCCGGCGCTGGCGGCGAGAAACGCCGCTGCGCCGGCGAGGGCAGAAGCGAGGGCGAGAGCGAAAGCGAGGAGCTTAGCCTTAAGCGCGTCAAGCGCATTCGCGCCTGACCGGTTCGCCCCTCTACCCATCGCGCTCTCCCTGGGTGTGTCCCAGTTTCCTTAATTCCGCGCCGCCCGACGCAGCGCGACGGCGCGGCGCGAATCCTCGGCAATAACACCGCAGATGAAGGTATCTGGAAATCAGATTGTCAAGTTGGCGCCTGTTCCCAACCTGGATTGTCAGGCCGCCTTCTTCTTGACCCAGAGCGCGCACCATCCGGTCGGCGCGATCGTTCCGTCGACGCTCTTGCAAGCGTTCGGCGCGATGAAGAGGTTGCAGCCGTCGCACTGCTTGCCGTCCTTCGGCGTCGCCTGGTAGCGCACCGCCGCCTGCGCCATCTTCGCGGCCTTGGCGCCGGTTGCGCCCAACGCCAGCAACGGAGCTGCGCCTACGGCGGCGATCAGGACCGTGCGGCGGTTCATGCACGAGGACGCGTCGAATTTGCTCATCTTGTCTTCTCCTAAGATACGCTTGGCATCGGCGCTGCTCGGGGGCTTGACCCCCGCAACGTCACTCATCTTCGGCCGAGATGGCCCGATCGTCCGTCAAGACGCGCCGCCCCCCGACCGTCCGGATTATCGTGCATCGCGATTCGATCTAGATCAATAGGGTCCCCGCGCGACGAATGACCGCACGACGTTTGGCGTAGCCTTCGGCCTTTGCTCCCTTTCCCGGCCGCTGTGGTTCGGCGAGCCGACATCGGGTCGGCGCACTCAATGGCGCCGGCGCAGAAGGGACGGGTCCCGCGGGCTCTGAAGACCATAATGCCGCCTCTCCCCGGCCGGCGTAGGGGCATCGCTTGAATCGTTTCTTCGTTTGAATCGTTTCTAATGTGAACCTCCGGTGATTGTCCCTTCGATGCGCCCTTGGTATCGGACAATCTACCGTAAACCTCGACCCGCCGGCGGCTGCCGCAGCGAGGAGGACTCGTTGAGAGGGCCTTCAATGTTTGGATCGGCGTCGCAGGACGTTCGTCGCGGCGGACTCGCCGCCGTCGTCTCGTTGGCGATTCTTGCCGCTTTGGCTGGAGGCTCCGCGCCCTCGCGGGCGGAGGACGCTCCGACGCTGACGCTATACAGCGGCCAGCACGAGCAATCGGTCAATCTCCTCATCGCCGACTTCCAGAAACGCAGCGGCATTGCGGTGAAGGTCAAAGCCGGAGAGGGGCCGGAAATCGCCAACCAGATCGCGGAGGAAGGCGCGTCTTCGCCGGCCGACGTTTATTTCACCGAGAATTCGCCGGACCTGCAACTCCTCTCTGAGAAGGGCCTGCTTGCGCCGGTCGATGCAAAAACGCTGGCCGAGATTCCTTCGCAGTACAATTCGCCGAAAGGCGACTGGGTCGGCGTGCTGGCGCGCGAAAACGTGCTTGCCTACAACACGGCGATGGTCAAGCCCGGCCAGTTGCCGAAGTCGATCATGGATCTCGCCGGGCCGGCCTACAAGGGCAAGATCGGCATCGCGCCGAGCGACGGCGACTTTCTGCCGCTCGTCAGCGCGGTCGCCGCGCTCAAGGGAAAAGAAGCAGCGCTTGCTTGGCTCAAAGGCCTCGAAGAGAACGCACAGACTTTTGACGACGACGAGGGCGTTGTGGCCGCTGTCGACCGCGGCGCCGTCGCCATGGGAATCATCAACAACTACTATTGGGCGCGCCTGCAGGAGGAAGTCGGCAAGGGCAAGATGCACAGCGCCCTCTACCACTTCCCCGGCGCCGACGTCGGCGCGGTGGTCAACGTGTCGGGCGCGGCGGTCTTGAAGTCGTCCGCGCACGGCGAGGCGGCGCAGCAGTTTCTCGCCTATCTGGTCAGCGAGCCGGCGCAGACGCTGCTGGCTCAGGGAAACGTCAACTTCGAATATCCACTGCGTCCCGGCGTCGCCGCCAACCCCGTTCTGAAGCCGTTCCATGAGCTCAAGCCGCCGCAGATCAGCATCTCGACCCTGGGCGACGACAGCGGCGCCGCGGACCTCCTGCGCGAGGCCGGCCTGCTGTGAGCGGCGCGCGCGCCATAACCGGGCGACCGCCGCTTGGTCTCTTCGCGGCGGCAGCCGCCGCGGCGCTGCTCGTCATGGCGCCGCTCCTTACGACGCTTGTCCAAGCCGCGCACGTCGGAATCGAGCATGCTTCGGCAGTGCTTTTCCGGCCCCTGGTCGGGCGGCTGCTCTTCAATACGCTTGCGCTTGTCGCCGCTTCGACTGTCTGCGCCGGGACGCTCGGGACCGCCGCCGCCTACCTGCTCGAGCGCACCTCTGTGCCGGGAAGGCGGATGTGGTCGGTGCTGGTCGTAGCGCCCCTGGCTGTGCCCGCGTTCATCGCCAGCTACGCCTGGGTGTCGCTGAGCCCGAGCCTGCAGGATTTCGGCGGCGCGCTCCTGGTCGTCACCGCATCGTACTATCCGCTGGTCTATCTGCCGGTCGCGGCGACGCTGCGCAACATGGACCCGGCTCTTGAAGAGACCGCGCGGTCGCTCGGTTGCGGACCCTGGGCGTGTTTCGTGCGCGCGGTTCTGCCTCATCTGCGTCCCGCGCTGTTTGGCGGGATGCTGCTCGTCGCCTTGAACGTGCTGGTCGAGTTCGGGGCCTTCTCGCTCCTGCGTTTCCGCACCTTCACCACCGAAATCTACGCGGAATACAGGACCGGCTTCAATGGTCCGGAGGCCTCCCTTTTGGCCGTGGTTCTGCTCGCCTTTTGCTTCGCCTTCCTTATCCTCGAGATTCGCCTGCGCGGCGGCGCGCGCTATGCGCGGGTCGGCGCCGGGCCGCGCCGTTGGGCTGCGCCCTATGGGCTGGGCCTTGCGCACTGGCCCGTTCTTTTCGGGCTTGCCTTGCTCGTGATCGCGACGCTGGGCGTGCCGCTCGGGATGATTGTCTTCTGGCTGCTGCAGCATGCGGCCGCCGCCACCTCGCCGGTCGCGGTGTCGGTCGATCTGCTCGCCAGGTCTGCCGCCGCCTCCCTGGAGTTCGGAGCCGCGGCGGCGGCGTTGACCCTGGCGCTTGCGCTGCCGCTTGGCTATCTCGCTGCGCGTTATCGGGGCTGGCGGATTACACTTCTCGAACGCGCCGCCTATCTGGCGCAGGGAATGCCGGCGATCGTCGTGGCCCTGGCCCTCGTTTCCTTGACCGTGCATGCGCTGCGGCCGCTCTACCAAAGCGCGACCGCGCTGATCATTGCTTACGCCATCCTGTTCCTGCCGCTGGCCCTGGTCAGTGTGCGCGCGGTGCTGATGCAAACGCAGCCCGGCCTTGAGGAGGCGGGGCGTTCGTTGGGGCTCGGCTGGATGAGCGTGGCGGTTCGTGTCACCCTGCCGCTGGCGGGCCCCGGCCTCGGCGCGGCCGCAGCTCTGGTGTTCGTCTCCGTCGTCACGGAGCTGACCGCCACGCTGATCCTGGCGCCGATCGGCACGCAGACCCTGGCGACGGAAGTCTGGGCCGACACGTCGACGCTCGCCTTCGCCGCCGCGGCGCCGTACGCGGCGCTGATGGTCGCGATTTCGCTCGCCTCCACCTGGCTGCTCGCCCAACGCTTCGGAGCGTCGGCCGTGTTCGGCGCCGCCAAGTCAAGCTTTCCGCAATGACTGAGCTCGCGATCAATGGGTTGTCTAAGACCCTCGGCTCACACGACGTGCTGCGTGGCCTCGACCTCGCGGTCGAGTCGGGCGGGCTGGTTGCGATCCTTGGCGCTTCGGGCAGCGGCAAGACGACGCTGCTGCGATGCATTTGCGGCTTCGAAAGGGTGGACGAGGGCAGCATCCGCATCGGGGGCGCCATCGTCGCCGGCGCAAAAACGCATGTCCCGCCCGAGCGCCGGCGCGTCGGCTATGTCGCACAGGAAGGCACCCTTTTCCCGCATCTCAACGTCGCCGACAACATCGCTTTCGGGCTCCCACGACGGTTGCGGCGCGAGCGGGGGCGGGTCGACGAACTTCTCGAGCTCGTCGGTCTGCCGCGAACCTACGCCTCTCGGGGTCCGCAGCAGCTTTCCGGCGGCGAGCAGCAGCGCGTGGCGCTTGCGCGCGCGCTCGCCCCGGACCCAGAACTGGTGCTCCTCGACGAGCCGTTCTCGTCCCTCGACGCGGCCTTGCGCGCCGACACGCGCGAGGCGGTGACGGCGGCGCTCGCCCGCGCGGGCGCAACCGCTCTGCTTGTGACCCACGACCAGGCCGAGGCTTTGTCGACCGGGCGTCAGGTCGCGGTCCTGCGCGACGCGCGTCTCGTCCAGATCGCGACGCCGGAGATTCTCTACCGGCGGCCGGTCGACGCCGAGCTCGCGCGCTTCGTCGGCGAGGCCGTCCTGCTGCCGGGCATTGCGCGCGACGGCCGCGTCGCTTGCGCGCTTGGCGATCTGGAGCTCGGCGCGCCGGCAGCTGACGGCCCCGTAGAGGCGATGATCCGGCCGGAGCAGATCCAGTTGAGTTCGATCGGGGAAGCGACGGAAGCGCGCGCCCATGTCGTCGCGGTGACGTTCTACGGCCCCGACGCCGACGTGCGGCTCTCGCTGTCCGGCGCCGAGCCGCCGCTCGCACTATCTGCTCGGGTCCTTGGCCATGCCTGTCCGCGGCCCGGAGACTGGGTCGCCATTCAAGTCGCCGGGGAGGTCGTCGCATATCCACGGCGAGACGGCCGGTCCGCAGTCGCGGTCCAGACCGAAACTGAGGGATCGCGGCGGGCTGCTCCCGAGTTCGTCGCCACGACCCCATGAAGGAGCGACGTCCATGATCAACGCCTTTAGACCCGGCGTTCAAAAAAGCCTCGCAAGATGCGCCTTGCTGACCGCGGCGTCATTTCTATCGCTCGGCGTCGCCAATGTGAGCAGAGCGACCGAGGGTTTCCTGGCCTCGATCCACAACGATACGACCTTGAGCACGACGGTTCCCGCCAACGGCGACCAGAATCCTTACGCGATTGTCGTCGCTCCCGTATCGAGCGGCGTCATCCAGAAGGATGACGTGCTGGTCACGAATTTCAACAATGACAAGAACCTTCAAGGCCTCGGCACGACGATCGTCAATTTCAATCCTTCGACAAAGAAACTGACGGTTTTTGCCGAGCTGCCGCGACATTTGCCGCAATGCCCCGGAGGCATCGGCCTGACGACGGCGATGACCATGCTGAAGACCGGCTGGGTGATCGTTGGCAGCGCCCCCAGCGAGGATGGCACGACGAAGACGAAGGGCGCGGGCTGCCTTCTCGTTCTCGATTCGCATGGAAAGGTCGCCGGCGCCATTGCCGGGCCCAACATCAATGCGCCATGGGGCAATATGGCGACGATCGACAATGGAGGCACGGCCACTCTGTTCGTGAGCAACGCCGGCTTCGATCTCGGCGAGCCGACCAGCGATGCGCCGGTGGTGAAAGAGTCGTCCGTGCTGCGGCTTGAACTCGCCATCCCCGACGGTAAGCCGCCCGTCGTCAAGAGCCAGACAGTGATCGGCAGCGGCTTCGGCGCGCAGGCCGACAAAGACGTCTTCTTGATCGGCCCCACGGGCTTGCAGCTTGGCAAGGACGACACGCTCTACGTGTCAGACGCGGCCGGCAACCGCATCAACGCGATCCGCCACGCCAGCACGCGCACAACCAGCGCCGGCATCGGACGTATCGTGACGCAAGACGGGCTGTTGCAGCGGCCGCTCGCGATGGTGACGGCGCCGAACGGCAACCTCATCGTCGCCAACGCCCAGAACGGTCAGGTCGTCGAGGTCGATCCCGCGACCGGGAAACAGCTCTCAGCGATCTGGGTCGACGAAAACAAGGCGCAAACGCCTCCCGGCAGTGGCGATCTCTTCGGGATCGCCATGACGCCATCCGGCTCCGGCTTCTACTATGTGGAAGACGAGTCGAACACGCTCGTCCTGGCGCAGTGACCGATTCAGGCGACAAATCCGTTCGCGCTTCGCGGCGCGGGTTCCTCGCGGGGACTGCGGGGCTGGCGCTCGCCGGCTCAGGCAGAAGCGCGGGCGCCGCCGAGGAGACGGCTCAGCCGAAACGCGCGGCGATCGAGCCGTTCTGGGGGGCCCATCAGGGCGGAATCGCGACGGCGCAGCAGGCTTTTACCTATTTCGCGGCCATGGATGTCGGGGCGAAGAGCGCCGGCGAGGTTGCCGACCTCATGCGCGCCTGGACCGCGGCGGCGGCCCGCATGACGCGCGGAGAGACGGCGCGCCCCATCGACGCCGATCTCAGCCTGCCCGCAGCCGACAGCGGCGAGGCGCTCGACCTCGGCGCCGCACGGCTGACGCTCACCTTCGGCTTCGGGCCTACGCTCTTTGTCAAGGACGGCAAAGATCGGTTCGGCTGGGCGCCCACGCGGCCGGACGCCTTGGTCGATCTGCCGAAGTTCAACGGCGACCAGCTGCAGCCGGACCATAGCGGCGGCGACCTCTCCATCCAGGCTTGCGCGGACGACCCCCAGATCGCCTTTCACGCCGTGCGGCAACTCGTTCGCCTCGCCTACGGCGCCGCCGCTCTGCGCTGGACCCAGGCGGGATTTGCGCCATCCGCGGGCGAAAATACGCCGCGCAATCTGATGGGGTTCAAGGACGGAACACAGCAGCCAAAAGATCTCGACAGCGTAGTTTGGGTGGGCCAGGAAGGGCCGGACTGGATGCAAGGCGGGTCCTACCTCGTCGTCCGCAAGATCCGCATTGCGCTCGAGCACTGGGATCGCACGCCCGTCGATTTTCAGGAGCAGACGATCGGCCGTCACAAATATTCCGGCGCCCCGTTCGGCGCCAAAGCCGAGTTCGATCCGCTTGATCTTGCCGCGCTCGACGCGACCGGCAAGCCCGCCATTCCTCAAAACGCCCATGTGCGGATGGCGGCCCCGGAGACCAACGACGGCGCCCAGATCCTTCGCCGCGCCTTCTCCTACAACGACGGCACGAATTTCACCGCCGAGCGCTGGCCGCCTTGGCGGCAGGGTCTCGAGTATGACGCCGGCCTGCTCTTTGTGTCTTACCAGCGCGATCCCCGCACCGGATTCATCAAGATCTTCGACCGGATGTCGAAGCTCGACATGCTCAACCAGTTCACCACCCATATCGGCAGCGGCGTCTTTGCCTGCCCGGGAGGCGTCGCCGAGGGCGAATTTATCGGCGAGCGGCTCTTCCGCACGGCTTGAGGGGCAAAACCTGATCTGCGTGCCGGGTCCTGCGGACCTTCGCCAGAGCATCGCACGGAGGGAATCGACGTGAAGCCGGCGTTGCAGATAACGACCGCGAACTGCGCAAGTGAGCCGGTATGCGGTCGTTGCCTCAAGGCGCGGTCCCCGCCCAGAGCGGGTCTTCCCGTTTGGACAGACATATGAGCAGTTGGTTCTGCTGGCGACCGCGCTCCGCCTTCACTCCTCCAGCGCCTCGTTCAGTCGCCACGGTGCATTCGTTCCAATCATAGCCATCGTGTTGACGCCCAAGACGCCTGCATCTACTGTTAGGAAAACCTTTTCCCGACATAATTGAGACAAGCTTTTCGCGCGTGTCGGAGAGAACCGTGGATCCGATCAAGGAGGTGTGGCCGGCCGGCGTTGTCTTCGCCTTGGGCGGCGGGCCGGCCATTGAGGTCGCGCTTCCGATTCATTGGTCGTTCCTTAGCGGGATTGCTGGCTCCCACGGCTACAATTCGCTCAGCATTGATGGCGCCACTGCAATCGGGGTCGGCGAGTTCGCCTGCGGAGAGGTGCGGGTGACGATCACCGATGATTGGTCGGTTGAGGAAACGGTTCGCCTTCGCCGTCACGTTCAGGCAAATCCGGGGCCGGGCGCGATCAATCTCGCCCTGGAAGCGTCTATCGAGATCGACGATTCGCGCCCCTTAGTGCCAGGGATGATCTATTCGCCGACGCAGTGGCGGCGCGGGGAGATGTTCCTCTTCGCTGACCATCGCCTCGCCTATCCGATCACCTCGGTCTGGTCGCCGGCGATGGAGTGTCTGTTCTGGTTGGCGCGAACCCGCCCCGGCGAGCGCGACGAGCGTGCCGAACGGATGCCGGGCGCGAGCCGCTACCGGCAACGCACGCAACTGGGCAGCGTCGGATTCCGGGTTGACGATCATGGCCGGCTCATAGCGCGATGGCCATATGCGGAGGAGGACCGCAGCGCCATGCTCGATGCCTCGGGCACGCCGGCCGCAGCCTTCTATCCGCTGGAGAATGGTCTCGACTTCGTTCTCGAGTATGAGTTCGGTCTCCGGCCGGCGGCAGAATTCAGTGAGGCGATCCGCCTCGTTGTCGGGCGCATCGTGTCTCTGGCGGAACTCAAACCCAGCAATGTGGACCTAAACCTTCTCGATGCGATCGACTTGCGGCTCGATTCTGCCGCGAAGACATTCCACACTACGCCCGCCGGTTTCAGCGGCTTCATCCTCACTTTCGACCCGCAACGCGGTTACGAGTTAGAGGCGAAGGCTTTCGGCGCGTCCTTTGCCGAGCATGCGATGTTGGGCTCACGAAACATCCTCGAGTACGGGTTCACTGGGCGGCAGCTGAACATCGCCTATTGCCTTGCCAAGCGGGATCTCGACGGATGGCGGGAGCGTGCATCGGCGGTCATCAACTCGTTTGTGTCGCGTATGGCAACGCCCTCGGGGTGGGTGTACACGCTGTTCGACACGAGCACCGACGAGCCGCTCTACGCCTGCGGGGACCCACGCGGAGTGGTGATGCATTACCTCGGCGCCAGCCCGGTGAGCGGAACTTACACGCGGATGATGGCCGAGGCGGGCTCCGATCTCCTGCTCAGCGCCGAACTTCCCAAACTCGCTGGCGACCGTGCCGCTGCCTGGCTTGGTGTTTGTCAGCGGCTCGCTGGTTTTTTCGTGCGCGTCCAGAATTCTGACGGATCGTGGTTCCGCGCCTATGCGCCCGACGGAACTCCGATCGTCGGGGGCGACTGGTTTGGCGAACCACGAGAAGCGGCCCGTACCGCGACCTCCGCTGTCATTCCTTACCTCCTAGCTGTCGCCGCGCATGGCGACCCGGATGGCAAGTTCCGCGAGGCAACGCTCCGAGGCGGCCGATACGTGCTGATGCACCAGGTTGCTCGGGCGGAGTTCCGAGGTGGAACCCTCGACAATCCGAACCTCGTCGACAAGGAGGCGGCATTCCTTGTCATGCGTGCGCTCTTTGCATTGAGCCGCCACGACGAGGACGCGGCGTGGCTTTCAGGCGCAATCGCCGCCGCCTGGACAGCGGTCTCTTGGCATTCCTTCTGGCCCGTACCTACCCTGGCGGGGACACCCGTCGGCGCCGCGGCGGTTCGCTCGGTCGGCTGGGGCGGCATCAACTCGGTCTGGGGTGTCGGCGTCACGGATATCTATTCACTGTTCTTTGCCGGCGATCTAGCCCGGCTGGGCGCAGTTGCTAAAATTCCGCTTTTTGGGCGTATTGCCGAGCTCATCGCCGGGTCGTCGCTTGAACTCCTCTCGCGCCCCGGCAGGCTGTACGGCTTTGCCGACACCGGGATGCAACCCGAAGGGATTTCATTCTGCAGCCAGGGCTCGGATGACGGCCTGATCTCGCAAGGCGATATTTGGGGCGGTCTTGCCTGGCCATACACCGCAGGAACCTTCGGTCTCGGCGACTTCCTGAACGCGCGGATGGAGGTCGCCGCTCGGCCGATATTCTCATCTCCAGCAACCAACTAGCCAAGGGCGTTGCCCTTGATATCCCTGCGGCTCCTGAACGGGGGCGCGGGAGCTGGAGATGTCGGCTACCTTGCCGAGTTCACCTCGGCGGGGCCTTCCATGAACGCCTTCTATGAGCACCACAAGGACAGCATTCGCTTTCACTATCGCTGCTTCGACCGGATCCTGCTCAACGGATTGATCCAGCCGTTTCAGCAGCCCGAAAGGGTCATTGGGTTTTTCGACGCCTACCGACATTTGTACCCGGTGAGCCGGGGCACGTTGCATGGCATTGCCGATCGCTTTCAGCAGTGGCTGAAGCAGTGGTCGGAGAAGCGCAACGTTCCAGTCCTGGAGGCGCCGAAGGGCCGCCGCGACGAGTTCGTCGAACCGTACTTCAAAGACGCCAAGCCCGACGAGGTCGTCGCCGTACTGAAGGCCCGCGAGCCGGCACGCATTATGATCGCCATCGGCGACAGGACGGCAAACCGCTGGCATCTGCAATTTGCCGAACGCTGGGTTGTGCAATTCAACTTCTATGTCAACGACGAGCGATGGGGCCGCATGTTCGTGCGCATGTGCCCCTACCTGCCGTTCTCGGCGCGGATCTGCCTCAACCAGCACCATTGGCTGGCAAACCGCATGCGCGAGGAGGGCATCGACTTTCAGCAATGCTCGAACGCTTTCATGCGGTGCGCCAGACCCGAGCGCCTGCAAGAACTGGCCGACGAGCTAAGCGCTCGCGACCTCGTCATCTGCGGCCAGAAGTGGCTCGCCTGCTTCACGCCGTTCTTTACCCCAGCGGAACGAGAACACGCCGGCTGCCATCATAGGCTGTTCTTCGCCCAGACCGAGTTCTGCGACAATCTCGTCTTCCATCGTCGCGCCGCGCTCGACAAGCTCGGCGAACGGCTCCTCGACGCCAATCGGACCATCGGCCAGCCAAACAAGATCACCACGATCTTCGGCCACAAGGTCACCAAGCTGCACCACGGCAAGCTGCAAACCGAGATCGAGCACATGGACCTCGCCAACCCGGTCATTCGCAGCCATTATCGCAACGGCTTCATCAAGCAGTACGTGCGCGATCACCTCATCCTGCGCACCGAGGCCTCGACCAACAACGTCACCGATTACGGCGTCAGGAAGGCCGTCGACAACCTGCCGGCCCTGCGCACCACCCTCTCGGCAATCAACGACAATTACTTGAACGTGCAGCAGGACATCGTCGAGACGTTCCTTGATCGAGGGCAATTGCGAAAGCTGGCACAACCGACGATCACCGCCGCCGGAAAGCGCATTCCCGGCCTTAAGCTCGACAATCCGCGGCAACTCGCGCTCATGCACGCTCTCGTGCGCTTCAGCCACATCGCGGCCGGCAACAGCTTCACGACTGCCGAACTTCACCCCAAAGTCGTCGACGCCCTCGGCTCCGGCGCCGATCGCTACACCCTCGCTTCGCTGCGCTACGATCTTTCAAAACTTCGCGCCAAGGGCCTCGTCGAAAAGCTGCCGCACTCGCGCCGCTACCGGCTCCTTCCCAACGGCTACTCGATCTGCCTCGTCTTCCTGAAGCTCTTCGAACGCGTCTACGCCCCGCTGACCGCCGGCCTCCTCTCGCCCATCAAGGCCGACGCCAGGCTCCACAGCCAACACCGGTCCCAACTCGACCGCCTCTACCAGCGCGTCGTCGACGATCTCGACAAGCTCATTCAAGCCATCGGCCTCAAAGCCGCATGACCGCCGCCCCAACGCGAACGGAATCCTCGTTACAGGCGCAATAACGGTCTAATGGGAGGACCAGAGCATGCAGAAGAGGAGCCTAAACAGTCTCGCGATCGTGGCAGTCCTGACGGCGGCGATCGCGAGCTATAGCAGCACTGGTCTCGGCGCGGAGGCGCCAGCGGTCGAGATCCAAGTTCTGTCGAACTTCACGTCGGATGTCGCCCGCGGCAAGGTGCTCGATGAACTCATCAAGGAGTTCAACGCCCAGCATCAGGGCGAGTACAAGGTGGTATCGAAGGCGCAGCCCGACTGGCCGACCCTCCAGCAGCAAATCCGATCCTTGATCAGCGCGGGGAAGGCCCCGGACATCTTCATCTACAACTTCAACCCGAGCGATCTCAGCCGGGAGAAGTCCGGCCAGTTGATGGACTGGTCCAAATTTCTCAACGACGATACTGCCTGGAAGGGCCGTTTCCGGACGAACGACCTCGACAAACTCACCATCGATGGCAAGCAGATCGGGATCCCCGCCGATCAATCGCCGGCGTACGTCTATTACAACATGGATCTGCTGAAGGCGGCCGGCATAAATTCGGCGCCAAAGACCTGGGCCGAGTTCTTCGCCGATGGCGAGAAGCTGAAGACGAAGGGCACAGCAGCCCTTGCTATGATGACAGCAGATGATGCGTGGCTTACGATGAACGCGTTCAGTTACATCGCGGCCAGCGCGGGCGGAGCCGATGTTTTCGCCCCTGGAAAGAGTTTGGACAGCCCCGCCATTGTCACGGCGGCTGAGGGCGCCAAGACGCTGTTTGCGCTCTCCACGCCGGACGCACTCGGGGGAAATTATTCGGCCGGCTCCAGTGCGTTCCTCAACGGTCAGGCGGCCGCGATCATCAACGGACCTTGGCTGATCAGCTCGATTCAGGGCACGATGAAGGACCCGAACGCGGTCGAAGTGGCTGCGGCGCCGACTTTCGGCGATGGCAAGCTCGCTCCAGGATCGGTAATTACGGATTCGCTCAATGTCTGGGGTGCGGCCAAGCAGCGCGATTCCAAGAAGACTGAGGGCGTGGTGGCTTGGATGAAGTTCCTTACATCCAATGCAGCCGCGGTGAAGATGGCGGTCGATGGGCAGTATCCGATGGCGGTCAAGACAACACTGACCGACGCTGATACCAAGCGAGCTCCGAGCCAGATGGCCGAAGTGCTCAAGCTGTACAATACCGCTCCCAACACCATCGTGCAGCTTGAACGCGACCTCACCTCCAACGCCCAGGCGCAATTGCCGTCGCTTCTTGAATCCCTGGCGCTGGGTAAGGTGAGCCCTCAGGACTTCGCCGCGACGCTGCAGAAGGACAATAAGCAGTAAACCAGCGGCGGCCCGGGCGTTTGTGCGCGCCGCCATTCTGAATGCGTAGTGCCCATCATCGCGCTTGAGCGATTCGGATTTCCCAGGCATCTCCGTATCGCCTAACCGTGATTCCGGGCACTAGTACCCACTATCACTGAAGGGCGAGTCCTGCCGTTTTTGGAATCGCGAGTCGAAAGAATGGCTTCCGCCCACTATCTGCCGCCGCGCTCTGGCGATTCCGGGTACTAGCAGCCTGTCGGGCTTGAGGTTTTCGCGACGTGCAATATGCTGATATTGTTAGTTTTTGTGTTTTTCGGAAAATACAAAAACCCCAATGATATCAATGGGCGTATCGTTAAGTCCGACAGGTTCCTAGTCCTTCGACACCGCAAGAAAGCCTCCGATGAGACAGCGACTTCAGATCGCGCTGTACCTGCTCCCTGCGCTATTGCTCGTGACAACCTTTTTCGCGGTTCCACTGGTTGCCATCATAGTGCTCAGCGCCACCGAGTGGGTAGGTATCGGCATGCCCAGGTTCGTGGGGCTCGGCAACTTCTTGACGCTATTCTCGGATCCGGCTTTTCTGCTCGCGATCCGCAACACCGCTATATGGGTGGTTGTCGGCGCATTCATTCACACACCGCTCTGTGTCCTAGTCGCGCTCGTCGTCGCTCGGCGGCCTCGCGGCTGGAAAATCTTCCGGACAGTGCTCTTCCTGCCGAACATCATTAGCGGCACCGCGCTTGCGCTGCTCTGGTATTTCGTCTTCCACGTCAGCCTCGGGTTTCTGAACGGCGTCCTGGCGGCGGTGGGGTTGAAGTCGCTGGTGCATAACTGGTTGTTCGACCCTAGCACGGCGCCCGGAGCGACGTTGACGCCATGGGTTGTCTATATCGGATTTGGGATGGTTCTGTTCCTGACTCAGATCTCGACTATTCCCCAAGAGTATTACGAGGCGGCCGAAATCGATGGGGCCTCGACGTTCCGTCAGGACTGGTCGATCACCATTCCCCTAATCCGCCGCGCGATCGCACTGCAGTTGATCTTCGTCGTCGGCTATGCCCTGCGGAGCTTCGAATATCCATTCATTATGACGGGTGGCGGCCCTGCCAATTCCTCGATCACCCTGTCGCTCTACATCTACCGGCAGATGATCACGGCCAACCAGTACGGACTCGCGATGGCCGCCGGTCTGGTTACGATCCTAATCGGCGTCGTCTTCGTCGCGGGTGTCTTTTGGGCGCTTCAGAGGGCCGAGCGATGAGCATGGGCGCCCGCATCGTACGCTGGGTTGTGTTGACGGTCTTCACCGCCATCACACTCATCCCGCTGCTTTGGTTAGTGCTGTCGTCGTTCAAGACCAATGCCGAGCTGTTCGCCAGTCCGTTTGGCCTTCCGGCACACTGGTCGCTCAACAATTTCGTCAACGCCTGGAATGCGCACCCGCTCTATCTCTACCTGCGCAACAGTTTTGGTGCTGCCGCGCTTTCGGCGGTGATCATTATAACCGCGTCGCTGATGGCATCGTACGCGCTGCTGCACCAGTTCCGGCTGAGTCGAGCGACGTTCGGGTACTTGATGTTCGGCATTCTGCTCCCGGTCAATGCGTTGATGACGCCGATCTTCTTCATCATCATCTTCCTGAACCTCTACAATTCGGTCGTGGGTTTGTCGCTCGTCTACGCCGGGGTGTTCTTTCCGCTCGGCTTCCTGGTCATCAAGACCTATATGGACACTACGCCAGAGGCGATCCTCGAGGCCGCGCGCCTCGACGGCGCTGGATTCCATGCAATCTTCTTCCGCATCATCATACCACTCACAGCGCCCGGCGCGGCAACGGCCGGCATCTTCCTGTTCATCACGGCTTTCAACGAATTGCTTTTCGCGTCGATCCTGACCACGGACACTGACGCTCAGACGATGCAAGTGGGTGTTCGTTATTTCTTGACGACCTACGCTGCCAACTATCCTCTGGCCTTCGCTGCCACCGTGATCGGGATCGCTCCGACCGTCGTCATCTACATTTTCCTCAGCGACCGGATCGTCGAAGCCATGACTGCCGGGAGCATTAAGTGACCGCTTTCACGCGGGCGGGCGCACCTCGGTTCAACGCGGACGCCGCCAGGCTCCGGCGAGCTGACGGCGGCTTCAAAATCCGCGCCGGTTCAGCGGCGCCGTTGTGCCCACGGCCGAGCTAGGCATGACTTCGAACGACCGGAGTTGGCGCATGCCTTCCGGTCCGGGACCGGACAGGAATGCGCGCTTAGCGTCGTATTTTGCCCGTTCGTCGAGCTGGCCGCGAACTGCCGCTCTTTGCGCATTGCCGTCCATCGCGTGGTCGCCGCACGGAATTGTGCATCCCATGCGACCCATGCATAATCCGCACGCCTCATGTGCGATTTCGGGGCAGCTCGATTCTCCCCGTTCCGCCCACCCGTCGGTTGCGCGATTGGGATAAGACGGGATGGCGGCGGCCCTCCGAAAGGCGCTGGACACCATGCGAGAAGCAGGACCGAGGCAGGTTTGGGTCGACGGCAACGCGGCGCGTCTAAAGACGCGCGAGCCTGCGTCATGCACGCGCCATGACAGATTGACGACGGCGAATGTCGCGCCGGCCGACCGCTCGCCCCCACAGATTCGACACCGGGGTGAGGATCGCCCATCATTGGAGAGAGTTCCGAGCGACGCGAAGGTGACGCCATGTCGCGCTGGTTATGGGCTTTACTCGGGGGCGTCGTCCTCGTCGCGATCGCAGCCGTCTTCTGGATAGCCAGCAACCAGACGAATGTCACACCCCCCGTTTCGCCAGGCCCAGCGCCTGTCAGTCCTGCGCCGGTTCCGCCCGCCCCGCCTGCTCCTGCGCCGGTCGCCCAGCAACCAGCGCCCTCGCCGGCTCCCGCCCCTTCTGCGCAGGAAGCCGCGCCCTCGCCTGCGCCTTCGCCTTCGCCCCCGGCCGCTCATGAGGCCGCAGCCCCGCCGGCTCTCGCTCCGATCGCGCCGCCCGCTCCCACTCCGGCGCCCGCTCCCGCGCCCCCGGCTCCGCCCGTCGTCGCGCAGGAGCCCCCACCCCCGCCTGCTCCCGCCCCGCTCGCCGAAGCGCCCCTGTCGCCCGCGCCAGGACGGGAGACGCAGGAAGTCCAAGGCGAATATGCGCCCAAGAGCCTCGCGCAGCTGGTCGGGGCCTGGGCCTATTCCACGGAGGATTGCAACCGGCTTTTCGAGCAGCGCGGCGGCGGCTGGGCCTATCGGCAACCGCTCGACAAGTTCGCCCAGGCCGCGATCGTCGAGCCGAAGAGGATCCTTCTGCCTTCCGCCACCTGCCGGGTCGAGGGCGCGTCTGAAGCGGAAGGCGCGCTCAAGGTCAGCGCTGAATGCGCGGACTCGATTACCTATACGCCCCGTAGCGTGATGATCACGCTGCGCTCCCCCACCGAACTCCTCTACAGCGCTTCCGGCGATCCGTTGCTCGCCACAGCCTTGAAGAAATGCCCGCCGTAAGGGGAAAGCGAGGCGAGCACTTTCCGTGCGCGGCGCGAGCGGCAGGCTGCGCTCGCTTTCCCCCGCCCGCTATGTTAGGGCGAGCGCAAATTGCAGGCGCCCAACAGGCGCGCGTGCGTTGAGTCCAAGAAAAAATGACAGACATCTTTCAGGAAGTCGACGAGGAGGTCCGGCGCGACAAGGCGGCGGAATTCTGGAAGAAATACCAGAACCTGGTCATGGCCGGCGCGGCGCTGATCGTCCTCGCGGCGGGCGGCTTCCGCTACTGGCAGTATGAGAAGGAAAAAGCCGAGCAGGCCGCGGGCGACCAGTTCCAGGCGGCGATTGCGGCCTACGAAGCAGGCAAGCTCGACGAGGCGAACGGCGGCCTCGCCAAGATTGCGGCCGAGGCGCCCGCCGGCTACCGGATTCTGGCCCAGATGACCGAGGCCGGAGCCAAGGCGGCAAGCAACGCGCCCGCGGCGATCTCCGCCTTCGACGCCATCGCCGACAACGCGTCGGTTGACCCGCTCTTTCGCGACGCGGCCCGACTGCGCGCCGCGCTCATCAGAGTCGACCAGCCGGGCGAAGAACAGGCGGGCGCCGCCGCTCTCACGTCTCTTGCTGGGGCCGAAGGGCCCTACCGGCGCCTTGCGCGCCTGAGCCTCGGCGCGCTGGCGCTCGGACGGGCCGAATACGACGAGGCGGGCAAAGAGCTCGACCTCGTGCTCGGCGACCCGGAAGTCTCGACGAACGAGCGTCAGCTCGCAGAACGCTGGCTTAGCCTCGTCGCTTCGAACCGCACTGCGAAGTGATGCGGCGCCAGCCCCACATCCTCCCCCGCAACGCGGGGGAGGGGGACCATGCGCAGCATGGTGGAGGGGGTTCGCGTCATCGGCGCTCCACCCGATTGCCCCCTCCACCGCGCTACGCGCGGTCCCCCTCCCCCGTTTCGACAGGGGAGGATATCGTCCCCTCAGACCAGGTCGCAATACAGACCCCATGAGCAAGGTCGCGATCATCGGCCGGCCGAACGTCGGCAAGTCGACCCTGTTCAACCGGCTCGTGGGAAGGAAGCTCGCCCTCGTCGACGATCAGCCCGGCGTCACGCGCGACCGGCGCGAAGCCGAGGCGCGGCTCTTGGACCTCTCCTTCACCGTCGTCGACACGGCGGGGCTCGCGGAAGGCGACCCTGAGACGCTTGCGGGCCGCATGCGCGCGCAGACCGAGACCGCGCTCCTCGATTGCGACGCGATCCTCTTCGTCATCGATGCGCGCGCCGGGATCACCGCGGCCGACCGCTACTTCGCCGCCGCCGTGCGCCGCGCCGGCAAGCCCATCATCGTCGTCGCCAACAAGGCCGAGGGCATGGCCGGGCGCGACGGTGCCTATGAGGCCTTCGGCCTCGGCCTCGGCGATCCGATCGCCTTTTCCGCCGAGCATGGCGAGGGCCTCGGCGACCTCTACGATGCGCTTCTCGAAGCGCTGCCGCCCGCCGCGCGCCTCGACCCGGACGAAGAGGAGGAGCCGGCGCCGCTCGTTCTCGGCGAAGAGGAGGACGGCAGCGAACTCGACCCGGCGAAGCCTTTGCGCATCGCGGTCCTCGGCCGGCCGAACAGCGGCAAGTCCACCCTGCTCAACCGCATTCTCGGCGAGGACCGGCTCCTGACGGGACCGGAGCCCGGCATCACGCGCGACAGCATCGGGCTCGAGACCGAGTGGCGCGGACGAAGGCTCAAGCTCTTCGACACGGCCGGCTTGCGCCGGCGTTCGCGCGTCGTCGAGAAGGTCGAGAAGCTCGCGGTCGCCGACGCGCTGCGGGCGGTGCGCTTCGCCGAAGTCGTGGTGCTGCTGCTGGACGCGACGATCCCGTTCGAAAAACAGGATCTGACGCTCGCCGACCTCGTCGAGCGCGAAGGCCGGGCCCTCGTCATCGGCCTCAACAAATGGGACCTCATCGACAACAAGAGCGACAGGGCGCGGGAATTGCGCGCCGAGGCCGACCGGCTCCTGCCGCAACTGCGGGGCGCGCGGGTGATCCCGGTCTCTGGCCTCACCGGCGCGCATGTCGACAAGCTGATTGAGGCGGTGATCGCGACCCACGAGATCTGGAACACGCGCATTTCGACCGGGCGGCTCAACCGCTGGCTCGCTCCGGTGATCGAACTCGACGCCGCCGCCCGCGGTCTCGGGGCGCCGGATCAAGATCCGCTACATCACCCAGCCGAAAGCCCGGCCGCCGTTCTTCGTTCTCTTCGGCAATTCGGTCGAGACCATTCCGGAGAGCTACAAGCGCTATCTCGTCAACGGCCTGCGCGAAACCTTCGGCCTCATCGGGGTGCCGATCCGTCTCTCGATGCGCTCTGGGGGCGAGAACCCCTACGCGCCGAAGAAGCGGCGCGGGTGAGGGACTCCGTCGCTTGGGCGCGCCTTCGAATTCACCGCGCGAGGCGGTGTTCAGATCTGCGTTCGATCCGGCGATTTCAAAGACTTAGGCGCTCTTTTCTGCAACTCGAAACGATGCCGTCTAGAATGGAATAAATACATTATATATGTGTACAGTTGGCCAACCCTTGTTTGATCGGCAGCGCTACGGTTTCCAGCCAGCGTCTCGGGTCGGGGCGAGTACAAACGCATAGCGGGCCGGGGTCCCGCCCAGGCTCGAAACCCAATCGTCTCATAAGGTTGGCGGCCCGCTTTGGGCGGATAGCGCGCCTACGAGGATCGCCTCGAACAGAACTATTACCAGGATCTTGGCGAGCGGGTAACCGTGACGCGAGAGTCGCCCGGCATTAACGACTGCGATGCCAGATCAGTCGGTAATTTGCCGAGTCAATGCGCCGGCCACCATGCCCAACAGGAACGCGCTTGAGAGCGCGAGAAAGAGAAATGCGCCCACGTCGTCCTCCCAGGCACTAAGCGAGGCAACATCGCTCGCGATGTCAGGATAGGTTGCACGCTATTTTAGGCTGATTTCCGCCGATGTTTCATTTGTTTCGTGGCATTTCGTGACATTCTTAGGCGCACTCGGCTTCCCGTTGTCGCGTTTTGGATTGGCGGACACCTTTTTGCTCAGAAACCGTTCTAAGGGCTAAGGCCTCGCCGAAAAGCCCTATCCCGATGCCGCGTTTCCGGGCGTCGGTTGGACAAAGGGAGAATTGATCATGGCAAACAGAGTCTTCAGCGTTGCCGCAGTCGCGCTCGGCGCGAGCGCCGTGATGTCAGGTCTTGCGGCCACGCCCGCCGCGGCCTGGACCCATCATCGCCACGTTCGCGTGTACGGCTACGCGCCCGCTCACTACGTCACGGTCGTTCGGCGCCACGTCCACCGCTATGGCTATCCAGTCGCTGTGTACAACTACTATCCGGCATACGACTACGGATACCGACCTGACGCAGTAGCCGGCGGCATCGTCAACGCGGCGGGCGCAATGGCTGTCAGTATCGTCGGTGGGGCCGCCGCAGTGGCGGGCGGCATCTTGGGCTCGCCTTACGGTTACTATCCGGGGTATGTCTATGGGTACGGATACCCCGCTTGGTGACCCGTTATTTGCGCGTGTCGATGCCAGCTAAAGTCCGCTTTCTCGCGCTTCCCGCCCGTTCATAGGGCCGATCTTTAAGGCCCGCTTAGGGTCGAAACCGGTCCAACTGATTTAGCTTTGACCCTCCTGGCCCGGCCAGCCAGTTGGCGCCGCTCCGGCAGAGGGGCATGATCGTCCTCGTGAGCAAAGCGAAACTTTATTTCAGCCGGAACTTGAATCCGCGCCTTGCGGTCGCCGCGGCGCGCTTCCTGAAGTCGCCGGTCGAATTTGAATTTGCTTCGCCTTTCTCGCCCGATCAGAAGGAAAGGTTTCTCAAGCTCAATCCGAACCAGAGCGTTCCCATCTTGGTGGAGGGAGACAAGACGCTCTGGGAGGCGGACGCGATCGCGTGCAGGCTTTCGCAACTGGCGAATTCCGACTTCTGGCCGATGGGCGACGCCCTGCCCGAGGTCGTCCGCTGGATAAGCTGGGGCTATTGGAATTTCGTCCGGGCCTGCGATCGGGTTCATTTCGAGCGCGTGACCAAGCAACGTTACGGCATCGGCCCAGTCGAGCAGGATGTCGTGGAATCGGGACTGAACGAATTTGCGTCCTCGGCCGCCATTCTGGAACAGCATCTCGGCGCGGCGGAGTGGCTCGTCGGAAAGCACGTCACCTATGCCGATTTCCGTATCGCCTGCGTCCTGCCGTTCGCGGACCTCGCCGGGTTGCCGCTCGCAGATTTTCCGCGCGTCGAAGCCTGGCATGCGCGTCTGATGGACATCCCGGCCTGGCAGGATCCGTTTGCGGGGCTCGACGCGCCTGAACTGCCGCCAATCCGGACGGGCGTGGGGTGAGACCGGCGCCATCTCTCATTGTCTGGCGCCTCCGCATAGCCGCGGACGCCCCGAGACTTGGAATGGTCCGCCCGTGAGAAAGCCTGGCGGAAATCCAAGTCGAGAGCGCTCGCGCCGGAATCCGCTTGACCTAGGAGGGACGGATGCTCGTTGCCGCCGGTGATCGAAAAGATGTATGCTGGTCATGATCGATCCCGCGAAAAGTTCGGGAAAAGGGTAAGGAATTGTCATGACGCGCTGGGCATTGCCGCTGCTGGCCGTGGTCGTCCTTATCGCCTTCGGGCTGTACTACTGGCCGACCGGGAATCTGACGCCTGCACCGCAGGCGCAGCCTCCGGGCGCCGCGCCTACGCCCGCCGCGCAAGCGCCGGCCCCCGCGTCGCAGTCCACAGCACAGGCGACCGCGCCAGCGCCAGCCGCTCAAGCGCCCGCTCCGGCCGCCCCGGCGCCAGCCCCTGCGCCGGCGCCCTCACAGGCGCCCCAGCACGCAGCGGACACGACAGCATCGGCGACCCAGGCTGGAGCGCAGCCGCCCGCTCCTGCCCCGCAGCCCGCGGCGCAAGCTCCCGCTCCCGCGCCAGCGCCCGCCGCCCAGGCGCCGGCTCCAACTCCACAGACCACGCCCGCCGCCGAAGCGACCGCGTCCGCGACCCAGCCCACCGCCGAGGCTCCAGCGCTCGCCGCGGCCGCGACAGCGGCGGCGTCCGCGCCTCGGTCCGAAGCCGATCTGGCGAAGCAAGCGGCCGGCCAGGAATCCGAGCTCAATGAAAAGGCCAAAGGCGAACTCGCAACGCTCAATCCCGGTTTTGACGCGAAGGCCTTGATCACTGCGCTCAACGACTCGGTCGTGAACTTCCCCTCGGGCAGCGCGGAAGTGCCGGCCAGGATGGCCGACCTCCTGCAGAACGCCGCCGACGATCTGAAAAAGCTTCCGGCGGGCCACGTGCTTGAGATCGCCGGCTACACCGACAACACCGGAAATCCGGGCGACAATGTCACGCTATCGCAGGCGCGAGCCGCGGCCGTACGCGACGCCTTCATCAGATATGGCGTCAATCCCGACATGCTGGTCGCAAAGGGCTACGGCCAAGCCGATCCGATCGCCAGTAACGATACGCTCGAAGGCCGGCTCAAGAACCGCCGCATCGAATATCATATCCTGAAGACGCCATGACGAGCCGCCGCGCCTGGGGTTTGTTGCTGCAGCGTGGAAGCGAAAAAGCGCGCTTCGCTGTGTCGGTCGCATTCAGGCGAGCCGAAAAGCTGCCGCCAGGCCTCCCGCAAGCATAAGAAAACGGCCCCGCTCGTCTCCGAGCGAGGCCGCATGCGAAAAGAAGGGCGAAGCCGCAAGCTTACATCTGGGTCAGCGAGCCATGGCCATTCGGCGTCGTCATGCCCTCGCAGCTGCCCTTGGCGACATATTTCCAGTGATGCGGATCGTAATCGACGGTCGAGGTCCCGGCGCAGGTCGTTCCGGCGCCGGCGGCGCAGTCGTTCTTGCCCGAAAGAGCAATGCCGTAGCACTTGTCCGCGCCCGGCTGGGCGGGGGCGGGGCCGGCCTTGGCGGCGGTGGCGAGCGCGCCTGCGAGCGAGGCGGCGAGCGCGGCGGCGGTGATGGCGGATCTGGCGTTCATGCGTCCAATCTCCCTATGGAATCAATGGATTCAGGTCCGGCTTGGCGGAGCGCCTCGCCGATCAGCGGGGCTTTCGGCCCTGCACCTAGCTCTACGGGGCCGGGGCCCCGAGGTTACGCACGTTGCGATCACGAAACCGTGAACAGAAGAACATTCAGCGAACCGATTTTGTATTCTCGGGCTTGAATGCGGCGCCCTCTTCGCCATATCAGCGTCGCCTCGAAACAAAGGCCCCCAATGTCGGCGCCGCTCCATACCGTCTGTCCTCATTGCAACGCAGTCAACCGCGTCCCGCCAGACCGCCCGGCGGCCGAGGCTTTGTGCGGCGCCTGCAAATCGCGGCTCTTTCCCGGCGAGCCGGTCGCACTGACCGCGGCCAATTTTGACAAGCACATCGAGCGCAGCGACATGCCGGTGATCGTCGATTTCTGGGCGCCGTGGTGCGGGCCCTGCCGCGCGATGGCGCCCATTTTCGCCCGCGCGGCGAAGGAGCTCGAGCCGCGCGCCCGGTTCGCCAAGGTGAATGTCGACGACGAGCCGGCGATCGCCGGACGCTACGACATCCGCGGCATTCCGACGCTGATCGTGTTCGACCACGGCAAGGTGGCGAAGCAGCACGCCGGGCTGGTCGACATGGAGTTCCTGCGGGGGCTCGCAGTTTAGTCAGGGGCGATGCGGTGCGGGCGGTTAGAGTTATTTACCGAAACTCGGGATAAACTTCGCCAGATCGATAAGGCTATTGGAAAGAAGCGGAGCCAGTACGGCGACAAAACTTCCAGTCATGTTGGTGTATGATAGCGTTAGCCCGTACTTGTCCTTCCAGTGTTGGATTGTGTCCCAGCTCGCAACGAGCATAGGCTGTTGCAAGTCGGCCTCCGGCCGATTTTTCTTCGCGATCTCCTCGATCAATACCTCGTAATAACCTTGACACGCGCCGGCAAAATCAATTTCGCCCGTGTGCTTGAAGAAGGCCGGTACAAAAATCACGATTAGTATAAGTGATCCAACTCCACCGTAAAAGTCAATCACAGACCGCCGCAACGCCGTAATAGAGTTAGTAAATTGGCTTAGTATATCGCCTAACCAGTCAAATCGTAAATCAATCGCTATACTCATGCTTACAAACATTACTGATCCGAGAAAGAATAACATGAGCAAACTATGTAGTTTGCTTCTGAGAACATAAGGTAGAGACCAATTGCCATTAATTTTAGGCGTTTCGAACCGGAAAGCCAGAACAGCAGCGGCCAGAATAAGAGACGTCACACCAATTAGTACGAAACACGTGCTGATCTCCCCTAGATAGATCAATGATTTATTTAAAGTGCTAGCCCCAGCAATAACTTGGACGGCGTGACCTTCTTCGCCGCAAGGTTGTTTGGAGAGAATTTCATCGAGGTTTGCTCCAAACATTTGAGTTATGTGATTTCCGAACAGCCGCCATGAAAGGAGGAATAACACAAATCCGGCGACGGCGGGCAAAACGAGAGAGAACACCCAGGAAGCGATTTGACACGCCACTTTCCTGGTCCGTGGTTTCCAGCGCCGAGCAGCTCCCAATAGTCCAGGTCGAAAGACGTTGTGGGTGTCAAGGACGTTCTTTGTGCAGACGGCACTCGTCCCAATGGTAACCAAACAGATGGTCAGCAGCGCTACGTATGTCGCTGTGTAGCGAATGGTTGCCGAAACGACAGCCGTCTGCTGCTGGTCGAGCAACTCGGTGTCTTTGCAGAGGCGGGATAATAGCTCTTGTGCCATTTGTTGCGGCTGGACGGCAGGCGTCCAAAGCGCCTCCGGAAGCAGCCAATTGGCGAGCGTAAATGCCGATAGTAAAACGGCCAAGGGGGCGATAACACAGACGATCGAGTAAGGCCACGGGCGGAATTTCCGGCGGGTCTGTTCGTAGAAGGTTACAACGCCTTTGGGAACGCTGGTCGTCCCAGGCGTGGAGTCCTCACGCGCCCGCGGAGCGAAGGCGCGAGCGATGTCCGGACGCGGACCCAGGTTGATTTGCAAGCGCGCCTCCCACCCGCGCAATCCTCGCTGGTCATCGAACCTTGTCATCCGCTACGGATGGGGTCAATAGGAGCACGTCGGCTGCGAAAGGCCGAATCGCACGCCCTGGAAGCCGATGCGTCTCTCCCGCTATTTCCTGCCGATCATGAAGGAGACGCCCAAGGAGGCGGAGATTGTCTCGCACCGGCTGATGCTGCGCGCCGGCATGATCCGCCAGGAGGCGGCTGGCATCTACGCCTGGCTGCCGCTCGGCATGCGCGTCCTGCACAAGATCTGCGCGATCGTGCGCGAGGAGCAGAACCGAGCCGGCGCGATCGAGGTCCTGATGCCGACCATCCAGCCGGCGGAGCTCTGGCGCGAGTCCGGACGCTACGACGACTACGGCAAGGAGATGCTGCGCATCCGCGACCGGCACGATCGCGACATGCTCTACGGGCCGACCAACGAAGAGATGATCACCGAGATCTTCCGCGGCTCGGTGCGCTCCTACAAGGATCTGCCGCTCAACCTCTATCACATCCAGTGGAAGTTCCGCGACGAGGTCAGGCCCCGCTTCGGGGTGATGCGCTCGCGCGAGTTCCTGATGAAGGACGCCTATTCGTTCGACCTCGATCAGGCGGGCGCGCGTCACTCGTACAACAAGATGTTCACCGCCTATCTACGCACCTTCAAGCGGTTCGGCCTCACCGCCATCCCGATGCGCGCCGACACCGGCCCGATCGGCGGCGACTTGAGCCACGAGTTCATCATCCTGGCTTCGACCGGCGAGAGCGAAGTGTTCTGCCATCGCGACTATCTCGAGTTCGAGACGCCGCCCGAGGATATCGATTTCGACGACGCGGCCGTGATGCAGGGCGTGTTCGACAGGTGGACGTCGCTCTACGCCGCAACGTCGGAGAAGCATGAGCCGGCGGCGTTCGAGGCGCTGCCTGAGCCGTCGCGGATTTCCGCCCGCGGCATCGAGGTCGGCCATATTTTCTACTTCGGGACCAAATATTCCCTACCGATGAAAGCCGTGGTCAACGGGCCCGACGGCAAGGAGCACAGCGTCCATATGGGCTCTTACGGCATCGGTCCGACCCGGCTTGCGGCCGCGCTGATCGAAGCGAACCACGACGAGGCGGGCGTCATCTGGCCGGAGGCCGCCGCGCCGTTCCAGGTCGGGCTCATCAATCTCAAGGTCGGCGACGCGGCCTGCGACGGCGCGTGCCAGCGGATCTATTCCGCGCTCGAAAAGGCCGGCGTCGACGTGCTCTACGACGATCGCGACGAGCGCCCCGGCGCCAAATTCGCCGCCATGGACCTCATCGGCGCGCCGCATCAGGTCATCGTCGGACCGAAGAGCCTCAGCGAGGGCAAGGTCGAGTTGAAGGCGCGCAGGAGCGGCGAGCGCGAGCTTGTGAGCCTCGAGGCGGCGATCGCCAAGCTCGGCGGGACGCCGTGATGGTGGTTCGTGAGCGCGGCCCCTCCGGGCGATCGCCTTCGCCCCTGCCCCCCTTGTGGGGGCGGGCCGGGGTGGGGGGTCGCGCGGACCAAACGCGTGGACCCAATTCAAACCGCGGCGGCAGGTTGCCGCCAAAACCAACGAGATCGGTCTGGTGCGACCCCCCTCCCAGACCTCCCCCACAAGGGGGGAGGAGTCCGCCCTTTTCGGCCGCGGGAGCGCCGACCGGCGGATTGGTCTATTTGACGGCGGCCGGAGCCCGCGCATGACCGCGACCGTCGAGGCCGTCGCCAAACCAGCGCGGGCGACGCGGCCGTTCGCGCCCTTCGAATGGATGGTCGCGTTCCGGTACCTGCGCGCGCGCAACGCGCAGAAGTCGATCTCGGTCATCGCTGGCTTTTCCTTCCTCGGCATCGTCCTCGGGGTCGCGGCGCTGATCGTCGTCATGTCGGTGATGAACGGCTTCCGCCATGATCTCATGGAGAAGATGATCGGCCTCAACGGCCACATGTTCCTGCAAGGGGTCGAGACCCCGCTGACCGATTACGAGGCGGTGACAGAGCGCGTCAGCAAGGTTCCGGGCGTGACGCTCGCGCTGCCGCTCGTCGAGGGACAGGCCTTCGCCAGCTCCCCCTACGGCTCGTCCGGCGCGCTGGTTCGGGGCATCCGCGGCCAGGACCTCGAGCGCCTCCCCGGCGTCGTCGGCCACATCACGCAAGGGTCGCTCGCAGGCTTCGACGAGGGGCAAGGCGTAGCGGTCGGCTCGAAGCTCGCCGAGCACCTGAGCCTGCGCGTCGGCGACAAGCTGACGATCATGTCGCCGCACGGGGCGGAGACGCCCTTCGGCGTCACGCCGCGCATGAAAGCCTATTCAGTCGCCGCGATTTTCCAGATCGGCATGGCGACCTTCGACAACACCTTCATCTTCATGCCGCTCGCCGAGGCGCAGACCTTCTTCAACTATGACGGCCAGGCCAACGTGATCGAGGTCTATGTCGCCGATCCGGACAATATGGACGCGATGCGGAAGGCTATCGAACCCGCCGAGCAGCGCCCGATGATCGACACCGACTGGCGCCAGCTCAACCGCAGCTTCTTCGACGTGCTCGCGGTCGAGAGCAACGTGATGTTCGCGATCCTCGCGCTCATTATGCTGGTCGCGGCGCTCAACATCATCTCCGGCCTCATCATGCTGGTGCAGGACAAGGCGCGCGCGATTGCGGTTCTGCGCACGATGGGGGCGACGCGCGGCGCCGTCATGCGGATTTTTCTCATCACCGGCGCGACGATCGGCGTGGTCGGGACCGGCGTCGGCCTCGTCCTCGGCCTCCTCGTCGCGCATAACGTCGAGCCGATCCGCAGGGGCCTCGCCTGGATGACGGGCGCAAACCTCTTTCCCTCCGAATTCTATTTCCTCTCGCAACTGCCTTCGCGCGTCGAGACGACGGACGTGCTCGCCGTGGTCGGGCTTGCGCTTTTCTTATCGATCGCGGCGACGATCTATCCGTCGTGGCGGGCTGCAAAGCTCGATCCGGTCGAGGCGCTTCGCTATGAATGACGCCGGGCGATTTTCGGCGCTGACGCTGGAGGCGGTCGAGCGCCGCTACGGCCGCGGCGACACGACGGTCGAAGTGCTGAACGGCGCGAGCCTCGCGCTTTACTCCGGCCAGTCGGTGGCGCTGATCGCGCCGTCGGGCGCGGGCAAGTCGACGCTGCTGCATCTCGCCGGCCTGCTTGAGCGGCCAAGCGCCGGCGAAGTGACGGTCGCCGGCAAGGCGACCTCATCCATGACCGACGACGAGCGCACGGCGCTTCGGCGCAACCAGATCGGCTTCGTCTATCAGTTCCATCATTTGCTGCCTGAGTTCTCGGCGCTCGAGAATCTCGTCCTGCCGCAGATGATCGCGGGGCTCGGGCGCGCCGAGGCCAGGAGCCGCGCCAGCGAATTGCTTGGCTATCTGGGCCTCGCGGCGCGCGAGAGCCATCGCCCCGCCGAGCTTTCCGGCGGCGAGCAGCAGCGCGTCGCCATCGCCCGCGCGGTCGCCAACGGGCCGCGCGTCTTGCTCGCCGACGAGCCGACCGGCAATCTCGACCCCAAGACCGCCGACCATGTGTTCGGGACCCTCGCCGCGCTCGTCAAAGCGACCGGCCTCGCCGCCCTCATCGCCACCCACAACCTCGACCTCGCCGCCCGCATGGACCGCCGCGTGACGATCCGCGACGGGCAGGTGACGGAGATGGGGTAGGCGTGCCAGCGGGGCTCAGAGTCCATGGCCGGGCGGGGCGTCGCGCGAATCGTCCAGATCCTGCAACGCGGCACTATCGTTCAGGTCGATTCCGGGCATCAGGCCACCGCTCGCGGAGCTGACAGGCGGTAGAACGCGAGGGGCTCGGCTCACTGAAGCAGGCTCGTCAACGACGAGGCGCAGGCAGTCCTCGATCAGAGCCGCCAGCAAGCGGCCCTCGGCGGCGGCCTTGCGCTCGGCGCGCTCAATAAGTTCCTCAGGAAGTCTGACAGTCGTTCGTGCCATGATCAATCAACTCTGCGGCGGCGCGGCTCCCCTCACAGCGGAATGTTGTCGTGCTTCTTCCACGGGTTCTCGAGCTTCTTGTTGCGCAGCATCGCCAGCACCCGCGAGAGGCGCTTGCGAGTCGCGTGCGGCATGATGACCTCGTCGATATAGCCGCGCTCGGCGGCGACGAACGGCGATAGGAAAGCGTCCTCGTATTCCTTGGTGCGCTCGGCGATCTTGACTGGATCGTTGATGTCCGAGCGGAAGATGATCTCGACCGCGCCCTTGGCGCCCATCACCGCGATCTGCGCCGTCGGCCAGGCGAGATTGATGTCGCCCCGCAGGTGCTTCGACGCCATCACGTCATAGGCGCCGCCGAAGGCCTTGCGGGTGATGACGGTGACCTTGGGCACCGTGGCCTCCGCATAGGCGAAGAGGAGCTTCGCGCCGTGCTTGATGAGGCCGCCGTATTCCTGCGCGGTGCCCGGCAGGAAGCCCGGGACGTCGACGAAGGTGACGATCGGGATGTTGAAGCAGTCGCAGAAGCGCACGAACCGCGCTCCCTTGCGCGACGCGTCGCTGTCGAGCACGCCCGCGAGCGCGAGCGGCTGGTTGGCGACGATGCCAACCGTCGTGCCCTCGATGCGGGCGAAGCCGGTGACGATGTTCTTCGCGTGCGCCTCCTGGATCTCGAAGAAATCGCCCTCGTCGGCGACCTTGATGATCAGCTCCTTGATGTCATAGGGCTTGTTCGGATTGTCCGGGATCAGCGTGTCGAGCGACATGTCGATCCGGTCCGGGTCGTCGAAGCTCGGCAGCTTCGGCGGATGCTCGAGGTTTGAGGCCGGCAGGAAATCGATCAGCCGCCGCATCTGCAGGAGCGCCTCGACGTCGTGGTCGTAGGCGCGGTCGGCGATCGAGGAACGGGTGGTGTGGACTTGCGCGCCGCCGAGCTCCTCGGCCGTCACCGTCTCGTTGGTGACCGTCTTCACCACATCCGGGCCGGTCACGAACATGTAGCTCGTGTCGCGCACCATGAAGATGAAGTCGGTCATCGCCGGCGAATAGACGTCGCCGCCGGCGCAGGGGCCCATGATCAGCGAAATCTGGGGGATGACGCCGGACGCCAGCACATTGCGCTGAAAGACTTCGCCGTAGCCGCCGAGCGCCGCGACGCCTTCCTGGATGCGCGCCCCGCCCGCGTCGAAGAGGCCGACGATCGGCGCGCGGTTCTTGACCGCCATGTCCTGGATCTTGGTGATCTTCTGCGCATGCGTCTCGCTGAGCGAGCCGCCGAAGACGGTGAAGTCCTTGGCGAAGACATAGACGGTGCGGCCGTTGACGGTGCCCCAACCGGTCACCACGCCGTCGCCCGGAATCTTGGTCGCCTCCATGCCGAAATCGTCGCAGCGATGCTGGACGAACATGTCGAATTCCTCGAACGAATCATGATCGAGCAAAAGTTCGATGCGCTCGCGCGCGGTGAGCTTGCCCTTGGCGTGCTGCGCCGAGATTCGCTGCTGCCCGCCTCCGAGCCGAGCGCGTTCGCGGCGGGCGTCGAGGCGGGCGAGGATATGTTTCATCAGAGGCTCCGGGCGTTGGGGAGGGCCGTCCACCCTCTTCCCGTCATGGCCGGGCTTGTCCCGGCCATCCACGCGGTCATGCGTCTCGCTGGGTGAGGAAGAGAAGCGGCGCCGCAGGCGGCCTCTCCTCGGATCGCATCAGCGGCTCAACGGCGTGGATGGCCGGGACAAGCCCGGCCATGACGGCAGCGGGCACTTGCGCCGGGCATAGCACGCCGCGCGCGGCGCCGGAACGGGAGCGGGTAGTGTAGGCGCGGTCGCTGACCGCGCTGCCGCGCTCACCGAGCGCGGCTACAACGGTACAGGCCGCGCGTACGTAAGAGCCAGCACAGTTCCCGCCGCCTCCATCTCGCGCCAGCGCGCATCGCGCCGCGCCTTCGCCTCCGTATCAACGCCCCATTGCTCGTTCTGAAAATCCTCGTCGATATGCGCGGCCGCCCACGCCTCCTCAGGCGTGAGGAAGCCCCGCGCCACCGCAAGCGCGATGAGCGCGGAGCCGGTGAGGCTCGTGATGGCGCTGAGCGCGGCGAGCCTCGCCGGGTCGTCGACCGCGTCGAGCGCCGCGCTGACCGCGGCCAGCGCTTCCGGCGGCTGGGCGACATGGACGATGCCGGCGGCCAGATTGAAACGCGCACCGAAGATTTCAGCCGCCCAGGCGAGAACAGGGTCGAAAGCCAGCCGCTGACGCTCGGCCAGCGCTTCGGGCGCCTCCGCCCGGTAGCAGATGAGGTCGGAGCCGGCGTAGCGGGCGATGTCGCCCCGTGTCTCGTCCATAGTTCGCGCCACTCCATCGACGGCGGAGTTGAGGAGCCTTGTCAGCGGCATGTCGGCCGGATCGAGCGTTTCGGCTTGCCTCTCCCATTCCTCGGCGACGCGCTCCATGAGCGCGCGGCCTGCAGCGGCGAGCCGGTTGCGCCCAGGCGTCCGCGCCGCCCGCCCGTCGAGCATCAGCTCAAAGCCGCCGCTCTCGGCCTCGCGAACGTCGACCGACTTGTAAAATCGTCTCACCGTGGGCTGGCGCATGTTGGCCTGCGCCGCGCGCATCGGATCGCGCGGCTCATTCATCGGGCGCGTCCTCGATCGGGTCGCGCGCGGGCGGCTCGAAGCCGAACATGTCGAAGCTCTTTTTCATGTGCTCTGGCAATGGCGCGGTCACGTCGATGACGCCGCCGCGTGGATGCGGCAGGATGAGGCGCCGCGCGAGCAGATGCAGTTTTGGCTCGATCCCCGGCGGGACAGCGCGCAAGGGATCGTTGCGGGCCGGGTCGTTGGCGGCTTTGCGGTTATATTTCGGGTCGCCGACGATCGGATGGCCGATCGCCTCGCTATGCGCCCTGAGTTGATGGGTGCGGCCGGTGATCGGCCGCATCGAGAGCCAGGCGAGGCGAGGCGTCACCTTGTCGACGACGGCGTAGAGCGTCAGCGAATGCTGCGCGTCCGGGTCGCCGTGCCTGGCGACGCGCATCCGCTCGATGTCCGCCCTGCCCTGCCCCCGCGCGCCGCGCTCGTCTCCCATCCCCTCGCCCTTGGCGAGAAACATCGAGATCCGCCCCTGCGCCGGTTTCGGCACGCCCTCGACCAGCGCCCAGTAGATCTTCTTCGCCCCGCGCGAGCGGAAGGTCGCGCCGAGCTCGGCCGCCATTTTGCGCGACTTCGCGATCAGCAGTACGCCCGAGGTGTCGCGGTCGAGCCGATGGACCAGCACCGGCCGTTCGCCGTTCTTGTCGGCGAGCGCCTCCAGCATGCCGTCGATGTGACGCTTCGTGCCCGAGCCCCCCTGCACGGCGAGGCCATAGGGCTTATTGAGCACGATGACGTCGCGGTCCTCGTAGAGGGTCATCGCGCGGATCGCCTCCGCGTCCTCCGAGTTGACGCGCCTGACCGCAGGTCCCTGCCCGGTTGCAAGCTTGAGGGGCGGAACGCGGACGCTCTCGCCGAACTCGAGCCGCGTCGAGACCTCGGCGCGCTTGCCCGACACGCGCACCTCGCCCTTGCGCACGATCTTATTGAGATGCGACTGCGGGAGGGCTGGGAACCGGCGCCGGAGCCAGCGGTCAAGCCGCATGCCGGCCTCGTCCTCGCCGACGTCGTAGACGCCGACCTTGTCGGTCGCTGCCGCGGCGGCGGCGCCGTCCGCCTTGCCTTTGTTGCGCATGGCGCGCCTCATAGCGCAGCGCCGGAACGCGCGGAAGGGCGGGGCTTTCGCATCTTGTGAGAGTGACAGCCTGTGGTTGTCATCCCCGCGGTTCGCGGGCATGACACGATCAGTCGCACAGCTTAACCTGAAACGCTCAACAGGAGGTCGTCATGGCCGGTCATTTTCACGCGGTCGTCTGGATCGACCACAAGCAGGCGCGGGTCTTCCACTTCAATGTCGAGGAGGCGGACAGGGCGGTGGTCCGGGATCACATCGTTCGCGACATTCATTCGCGGGAGAAGCGCACGGGCCACCGGATCGAGGAGAACAAGCCGTTCTTCGAGGATGTCGCCAGGGCGATCGCGGACGCCGGCGCCATCCTCATCGTTGGTCCCGCGCAGGAGAAGGACTTCTTCGCCAAGTTCCTCGCCGAGAAGCATCCCGCGATCCGGACCCATGTCGAGGGCGTCGAGACGGCGGACCATCCGACCGACGGCGAACTCCTGGATCACGCGCGCCGCTTCGTCAAAGCCGCCGACCGCATGCGGCCGCAGACTTGATCCCTTCTCACGTTTACGGGAGAAGAAGCGATGCCCTACGAACTCTTCTACTGGCCCGGCATTCAGGGGCGCGGCGAGTTCGTGCGGCTCGCGCTCGAGGACGCCGGCGCGGCTTATGTCGACGTCGCGCGCGAGCAGGGCAGAGGTCGCGGCGTCAAGGCGCTGATGGCGATGCTCGACGGCGCCGCCGGCCCGCAGACGCCTTTCGCCCCGCCCTTCCTGCGCAACGGCGAGGTCATCGTCTCACATGTGGCCAACATTCTCGCCTATCTCGGACCGAAGCTCGGCCTCGCGCCTGAAGGCGAGGCTCAGCGCCTCTTCGCCCACGGCTTGCAGCTCACGATCACGGATTTCGTCATGGAGGTCCACGACACCCACCATCCGATCTCGACCGATCTCTATTACGAGGATCAGAAGCGCGAGGCGAAGGCGCGCACGTCTGCGTTCCTCGCGCATCGCGTCCCGAAATATCTCGGCTATTTCGAGCGCGTCCTGAAGGAGAACCCTGCCGGTCCGGCGCATGCGGTCGGCGGGGCCACGACCGCGGTCGATCTGTCGCTGTTCCAGGTCTGGGCGGGCATGGCATACGCCTTCCCGCGCGCCTTCGCCGGCGCCGAGATGCGCTATCCGGCGCTGGCTTCGCTTGTCGCCCAAGTCGCGGCGCGCCCCAACCTCGCGCGCTACCTCTCCTCGGAGCGGCGGATCCCATTCGACGAGTCGGGCGTTTTCCGGCGCTATCCGGAGCTCGATCACGCGGCGGCGAAACGTGAGCGTTCATAGCGGACCGCCAGCCCTACCTCGCCACAAACACCACGCGATCGTTGACCGCATAGAGCAGGCAGGACGCCGGTTTGAACTCGGCGGCGCAGTCGGCCATCGTCTTGTCGATCGCCTGGACGATGTTGGCGCCGCCGCGCCAGAGCCAGAGGCCGGTCGTCGTCAGCGCGAAAGCGCGCGGACCTTGCGCCTTCTGATAGGCGGCGGCCTCGAGGCGCCTTGATTGGGCGACGAACGGCAGGACAGTTGCGTCGAAATCGCTCGGCCGGCTGAACAGCATCTCCGGCTGCGGCCCTGAGGCGGGCGCGCTCTTTCGCGCCTGGAGGCCGTTGACGGAGAGAATTGCGCAAGGCTGCCCGGCCTCGAATTCGCAGACTTCGAGCGCCTGCCGTCCCGCGTCGGACGGGACGTAGTCGGCCATCGTCTTCGGCGCGGTGTTGAGGGTCCAGTTCTTCTGGTCCGGCGAGGCCGCGAAGACGAATCCGAGGAGCTCGCCGCCTCTCATCTTCGCCTTCGCCTGCGCGACCGCCGCCTTTGCGGCGTCGGGAAGACCGGCGACCCGATACGGATCGAACGCGGCCTCGCTGGTCGTCAGGTCAGGCAAGGCGTTGGTCGACTGCGCCGAGGCGAGCGATGCCGAGCCAAGCGCAAGCGCAACGAACGCGAAAGTTTCGGCGCGCCTCCGCCAGAGGATCATCAGAGCCGCCTCCCCGCCGGTCATCCTCGCCTTCAGCACGCGCGCGAGGCTTTGGCAATGCCCGGCCAATCGGGCGGGCGCGCGCGCTCGCGCCTCCAAAGCCGGCGGAGGGCTTCAGAGTCCTCCGATCGAAAATGCGGATCAAAGCGCTCGATTGACAAGAACAGAAAAAGAACATATCATGCCCTTATCGTGATCAAGGAGGCCATGATGCAAAAAGTCGCCGTCGAGACGCTACGTGATTTCGCCGAGCTTGTGGCGCTCGGCGCGTTCCTGACGATGATCGCTCTGGCGGCGCGTGCGTTCGGGGCGTGACGGGACGCAGCGTGGGCTTCCCTGGCCCCCAGCCTTCGCCGACCTCGCTTTTCGAGCCGGCGCGCGGCGATCGGGTGCGATGGAAAAGTCGCTGCAAGCCTTTGAAATCGCTCAAAACGGCGATGGAGATTTGCACGCCACGGGACGCTTCGGAGCGTCTGTAGACGCGGTCGTCGACCGCGTCAGCCGCGCTCAACGAGCGCGGGTACAGCTACTGCGACATCGGATATCATTCGCGCCCCTCAGGGCATCACATAGGTCGCCCTCCCCTTGCCGAGCAGCGCCGCCGGGATCGCGCCGGGCTCGTTGACGGAGAAGACGACGATCGGGATGCCGTTGTCGCGGCACAGCGCGAAGGCGGCGGTGTCCATGATCTGAAGGTTGCGGGCGATCGCCTCGTCGTGGCTGAGCCGCTCGTAGCGGATCGCGCTCCGGTCTTTCTTGGGATCGGCGCTGTAGATGCCGTCGACCTGGGTCGCCTTCATCACCGCGTCGCAGGACAGTTCGCAGGCGCGGAGCGCCGCGCCCGTGTCGGTGGTGAAGAAGGGATTGCCGGTGCCGGCCGCCAGGATTATGACGCGACGTTTGATAAGATGCGCGAGCGCCGCCTGGCGCGAATAGGGCTGGCAGAGCGAGGGCATCGCGACCGCCGAGAGCACGCGCGCCGCCTGCCCGATCTGCTCGAGCGCGCCCTCCATCGCGAGCGCGTTCATCACCGTCGCCAGCATGCCGATCGAGTTGGCGCGCGCACGCTCGATGCCCTTGTCGGCGCCCTGCAGGCCGCGAAAGAAATTGCCGCCGCCGACCACGACCGCGACCTGCACGCCGAGATCCGCCGCCGCCTTGAGGTCGCCCGCCATGCGCGCAACCGTCGGCGCGTTGAGGCCGAACGGGTCCGGCCCCATCAGCGCCTCGCCCGAAAGCTTCACCACGACGCGGCTGAACAGGGGTTTCGCAGTCGTGGTCATGATGGCTCCTTAGAGGACCGACTTAATGGGCGGCGGGCTGATAGCGCACGCCGGCGTGCTCCGCGCAATCGACCCGAGGGGTCTGGGCGCAAAAAAAAGCGGCCCGGAGGCCGCTTCCAATCTCGAAGGCCATCAGGCCTCTCCCGCCGGCTTTTCGACGCCTTCGCCCAGCGCGTAACGAACGAAGCCGGTGACCGCGACCGGCGCGCCGACCGTTTTCTCGGCCTCCTTGACCGCCTGGGCGACGCTCTTGGAGGGATCGTGCACATAGGCCTGATCGAGGAGGCACACTTCCTTGTAGAAGGTCTTCAAGCCAGATTCGACGATCTTCTCGATCACGTTCGCGGGCTTGCCAGCGTTCTTCTCCGCGAGCACCGAGCGCTCGCGCGCGACCATCGCCGCATCGACCCCTTCGGAATTGAGGGCGATCGGGCTCGCGGCGGCGACATGCATCGCGACCTGCCGGCCGAGCGCGGCGAGGGCCTCGCGGCTCCCCTTCGATTCGAGCCCGACGATCACGCCGATCCTTCCGAGCCCGTCGGCGATCTGGCTGTGCACGTAGTGGCCGATCGCGCCCTCGGCGACCCCGAGGCCCTGCACCCGGCGGAGCGTCATGTTCTCGCCGATGGTCGCGATCGCATTGGCGATCGCGCCTGCGACGGTCCCCGCACCCTTGACGTGCGAGGCCAGAACCGTCTCGACGTCGACGTTCGGCGACTTGTCGAGCGCCGCCGCGAGGACCCCGCGCACCAGACCCTGGAAGCCATCGTTGCGGGCGACGAAATCGGTCTCGGAATTGACCTCGACGACGACGCCGGCATTGTCCTTGACCGCGACGCCGACAAGGCCCTCGGCCGCGACGCGCCCGCTCTTCTTGGCCGCCTTGGCGAGGCCTTTCTTGCGCAGCCAGTCGATCGCGCCTTCGATGTCGCCGCCCGTCTCGCTCAGCGCATTCTTGCAATCCATCATGCCGGCGCCGGTCTTCTCGCGCAGATCCTTGACCAGCCCAGCGGTGATCGTCGCCATCGGTTTCCCTCATACTCTCGTCGCTGCGTCACGGGCGGCGACGCAAAGACACCCATAACACGGGCAAAGGCCCGGACCGCCTTGCGGCCGGGCCCGGGCAGATAACGCCTACTCGGCGGCCATCAGGGCGCGGGCCTGATCGCTCCACTTGTCGCGGGCGACGCGGCCGTTGAACTTGAGGTCGGCGTCGAGCTTGGCGGCCTCGTCGTCGGTCATCGCGGCGAGCTGCCAAAAATGGAACACGCCGTGTTCGTTGAGCTTCTTTTCGATCTGCGGACCGACGCCGGTGATCTTGGCCAGATCGTCCGGGGCGCCGCGTGGCGCGGCCAGGAGTTCGAAGTGGTCGGTCGTGGATGCGGCCTCGGGCTCGGCGACTTCTGGCAGCGGCTCGGCGATCGGCGCTTCCGCCGCGCCGACGTCGACCCCCTGGGCGCCCTGGCCGCGCGAAATGCCGTCGATGGCCGCCTTCGCGACAAGATCGCAGTAGAGTTGGATAGCGCGGCCCGCATCGTCGTTCGCCGGCACCGGATAGACGATGCCGTCGGGATCGCTGTTGGTGTCGAGGATCGCCATCACCGGGATCTTGAGGCGGTTCGCCTCCTTGATCGCAAGCGCTTCCTTGTTGGTGTCGATGACGAAGACGAGGTCGGGGACGCCGCCCATATCCTTGATGCCGCCGAGCGCGGTCTCGAGCTTCTCGCGCTCGCGCGACAGCATCAGGCGCTCTTTCTTGGTCAGCCCCTTTGCGCCTTCGCTCAGCATCTCGTCGAGCTTGCGCAAGCGGGAGATCGAGGCGGAAATGGTCTTCCAGTTCGTCAGCATCCCGCCGAGCCAGCGGGCGTTGACGAAATACTGCGCCGAGCGCTTCGCCGCGGCCGCGATCTCGTCGGCCGCCTGACGCTTCGTGCCGACAAACAGCACTCGCCCGCCCTTGGAGACCGTGTCGGACACGGCCTTCAGCGCCTGGTGCAAGAGCGGCACTGTCTGGGCGAGGTCGATGATGTGAATCGAGTTGCGCGCGCCGTAGATATAGGGCGCCATCTTCGGGTTCCAGCGATGCGACTGGTGGCCGAAATGCGCGCCGGCCTCAAGCAGCTGGCGCATGGTGAAATCAGGCAGTGCCATGGGTCGTCCTTGTCCGGTTGAGCCTCGGCGGATCAGATAACGGCGAAGCGAGCCTCGCCACCGGAGCGGAACCTTGAACAGGAGCCGCAAAAAATCCGCCTGTGGAATGGCGCCGGATATAAGCGAGCCGAAGCGGAAACGCAAGCACGGCGCGGGCGGCCTGCCCATCCACCAAAGCTGCCGATCGCCCCGAGCCAGCAGGCCCCGCGAGGAGGCGTGAAGGGCAAATTTGCGTCAAACGCAGGGCTGAGCGCGGCATGGCCGCCGGCTCACTCGCTGTCATCGTCCTGTCATGTCGCTTGCCCATGGCTCCAGCGGCGATTCAATCGGGCGGGCGGCTGAATTTCGATTGCCTCGGCATCGGGAACTATGTCCAATGCCGTGCGCCCGCATGGCCGCCTTCACGCTTTCCGCCGCCGGACATCGCCCATGTTGAACAGCATCGCCTCCGCCGGACGACGGGTTCTGCCTAACCAATGGGACCTGATCGCGCTCGCTGCGATCATGGCGGTGCTGACTGCGGTCGCGCAGAGCTATCACGGCATCTCTGCGCCCTTGCCCGCGCCGAACGAACCGGTCATCTCGCTCGACTACTGGAACCTGCCTTACTACGCGCTACGCACGATGCTGCGCATGTTTGCCGCGCTCGCGGCCTCGCTCGTTTTCACCTTCACCTATGCGACGCTGGCGGCCAAAAGCCGGCGGGCGGAGATGGTGCTGATTCCGGTGCTCGACGTGCTGCAGTCGGTGCCCGTGCTGGGGTTTCTCTCTTTCACGGTCACGTTCTTCCTCGGCCTTTTCCCTGGAAACACGCTCGGGGCTGAACTGGCCGCGATCTTTGCGATCTTCACCAGCCAAGCCTGGAACATGGCCTTTTCCCTGTACCAGTCGTTGCGCACTGTGCCGCGCGATCTCGACGAGGTGGCGCGCGGCTTGCGCCTCACCGGCTGGCAGAAATTCTGGCAGCTCGAGGCGCCCTACGCCATGCCGGGCCTCATCTGGAACACGATGATGTCGATGTCGGGCGGCTGGTTCTTCGTGGTCGCCTCGGAAGCGATCACGGTCGGCGACACCACCATCACCCTGCCCGGGGTCGGCTCCTACATCGCCAAGGCGAACGACGAAGGAAACTGGTGGGCGATCGGCGCGGCGGTTCTCACGATGGGGATCGTCATTCTGCTTTATGATCAGTTGCTATTCCGGCCGATCGTCGCATGGGCAGGTAAATTCAAGGTTGAATTGTCGGAGAGCCAGGACGTCGGGAGCTCCTGGGTGCTGAACCTCCTTCAGCGCACCTATTGGATCCGTCTCGGCGCTCGCCCGGTCTTCGAGGCGCTGCGCGCCATTAGCCTGGCGCCCATTCGGTTCCCCCGTTTTCTCGAGCGGAGAAGGTCGCAGGAAGAGCAACATCCATCGCCAATCGTCGACGCTCTCTGGATCCTCGTCATTCTGGCGGTGGCCATATGGGCGGCCTGGCTAACGGTCACTTATATCGCGACAGAGGTCGCGTGGGACGAAGTGCTTCACGTCGTAGTCCTCACCACCTACACTCTTATTCGCGTCCTCGTGCTCATTTTTCTGGCGTCAATCATCTGGGTGCCGATCAGCGTCTGGATCGGCCTCAGGCCGCGCTGGGCGGAGGCCGTCCAGCCAATCGCCCAGTTCCTCGCCGCCTTCCCCGTCAACCTGCTCTTCGGCGCCACGGTCAGCCTGGTGCTCGCGTTCAACCTCAACACGAATATCTGGCTTAGCTTCCTCATCATCTTCGGCACACAATGGTACATCGTGTTCAACACGATCGGCGGAGCCGCGGCCTTTCCCAACGACCTCCGCGAGGCGGCGACGAACTTCCGCGTGCATGGCTGGCAATGGTGGAAGCAGGTGATGCTTCCGGGCATCGCGCCCTATTATCTGACCGGCGCAATCACGGCTTCCGGCGGCTCGTGGAACGCCTCGATCGTCGCCGAATATGTCAAATGGAAGGATCACACCGTCACCGCCCAAGGCGTCGGCTCCTATATCGCTGAGGCGACCGATAAGGGCGACTTCCCGAAAATCGTTCTCGGTGTGGCGATGATGTCGATCTTCGTCACACTGCTCAATCGCCTCTTCTGGCGTCGGCTCTACGCCTTCGCCGAGCGGCGCCTGCGCCTCTGAAACCCTCGGCCATTTGTGAGAGGAATTCCCGATGCTGGACACTGCCGTCACGACGCTCCTGAACGTCGACAAGGTGAGCCAAGTCTTTTCCACAGGCTCGGGCGAAAGCCGCAAGCCAGTGCTTAGCGACGTTTCGATGAGCCTTAAAACCGGCGAGATCGTCGCTCTGCTCGGCCGGTCGGGCAGCGGCAAGTCGACTCTCTTGCGCATCATCTCAGGACTGATCCAACCGACGGAAGGGACCGTCACCATCTCCGGCGAGCCAGTGACGGGGCCGGCCGAAGACGTCGCCATGGTGTTCCAGAGCTTCGCGCTGTTCCCGTGGCTCAATGTGCTCGACAACGTCGAAATCGGGCCTCGCGCGAACGGTGTGCCGCTCGACGAAACGCGCCAGCGGGCGCTCAAAGCCATCGACACGATCGGCCTCGACGGCTTCGAATCGGCCTATCCGAAGGAGCTCTCAGGCGGCATGCGCCAGCGCGTCGGCTTCGCCCGCGCGCTCGTCATGCAGCCGAAGATCCTGCTGATGGACGAACCGTTTTCCGCGCTCGACGTGCTGACCGCCGAGACGCTGCGCACCGACCTCCTCGACCTTTGGCAGGAGGGACGCATGCCGATCAAGTCGATCCTGATGGTCACCCATAACATCGAGGAAGCGGTGTTGATGAGCGACCGCATCCTTGTGCTCTCGTCCAATCCGGGCCGCATCGCTTCCGAGATGTCGGTGACGATCCCGCATCCGCGCGACCGGCTCGATTCGGACTTCCGCGCGCTGGTCGACAAGATCTACGCGCTCATGACCCAGCGGCCCGAAGCGGCCAAGCAGGCTGCCCCGCCCACTGCGATAGGCCTTGCGCTGTCGCTGCCGCTTGTGTCGACCAACTCGCTCGCCGGCATGCTCGAGGAAATCGCGGCGCCGCCCTACAACGGCAAGGCGGATCTGCCGCATCTGGCCGACTCGCTCGGCTTCGAAATTGACGATCTGTTCCCGCTCGGCGAGACGCTGCAGCTCCTGAAGCTCGCCGAGTTCGAGGAGGGCGACATCAAGCTGACGCCACTCGGCCGGCGCTTCGTCGATATGGACGTCGACCAGCGCAAGAAGGTCTTTGGCGAGCAGCTCCTGGCGAACATCCCGCTCGCTTCCCATATCAAGCGGGTTCTCGACGAACGACCGAGCCACCGGGCGCCCGCCACCCGTTTTCGCGAGGAGCTCGAGGACTACATGTCCGAGGACTACGCTGATCGGACTCTCCGCGCGATCACCAATCTCGGCCGTTATGGCGAGCTCTTTGCGTATGACGAAAACGCGCAGACCTTCAGCTACGAGAATCCACAGTGACCTGAGGCGCTTCACCGCTCCTTTGGTTTGACTTGTTCCGGTCGCTGCGCTGCGATAACGTTTTTGCAGCGCAACGTTACAGGCGCCACGGGAGACGCCGATGACCCAGACCTCCGCGACCTTGAAAATCGGCGATAAGTCCGTGGAATTGCCGATCAGGACCGGCTCCATCGGGCCGTCGGTCGTGGATATCGCCAAGCTCTACGCCCAGACCGGCATGTTCACCTACGATCCAGGCTTCACCTCGACGGCAAGCACGGAATCGAAGATCACCTATATCGACGGCGACGCCGGCGTTCTTCTCTACCGAGGCTACCCGATCGACGAACTCGCCGAGCACGGCGATTTTCTCGAAACTTGTTATCTGCTGCTTTACGGCGAGCTCCCGACCGCGGCGCAGAAGGCCGACTTCGACTATCGCGTAACGCGACATACCATGGTGCATGAGCAGATGAACCGGTTTTTCAACGGGTTCCGGCGCGACGCACATCCGATGTCGATCATGGTGGCCTGCGTCGGGGCCCTCGCGGCATTCTATCACGACTCGATCGATATCGCCGATCCGTGGCAGCGCGAGATCGCTTCGATCCGTATGATCGCCAAGATGCCGACAATTGCGGCGATGGCCTACAAATATTCGATCGGCCAGCCGTTCGTCTATCCAAAGAACGACCTGGAGTATTCCGCCAACTTCCTGCGTATGTGCTTCTCGGTGCCGTGTGAGGAGTACAAGGTCAATCCGGTGCTGGCGCGCGCGCTCGACCGCATCTTCATCCTCCATGCCGACCACGAGCAGAACGCCTCGACCTCAACCGTGCGTCTCGCGGGATCCTCGGGCGCCAATCCTTTCGCCTGCATTGCGGCCGGGATCGCGTGCCTCTGGGGCCCCGCACATGGGGGCGCCAATGAGGCGGCGCTGAAGATGCTCGGCGAGATCGGCAGGGTGGAGAACATTCCCAAATACATTGCCCGGGCCAAGGACAAGAACGATTCGTTCCGCCTGATGGGCTTCGGCCATCGTGTCTACAAGAATTATGACCCGCGCGCGAAAATCATGCAGAGGACGGCGCACGAGGTTCTCAACGAACTTGGCGTCAAGGACGATCCGCTGCTCGACGTCGCTATGGAACTTGAGCGCATCGCGCTGCATGACGACTATTTCATCGAGAAGAAGCTCTATCCAAACATCGACTTCTATTCCGGCATCACCCTGAAAGCGATGGGGTTCCCGGTCGCCATGTTCACCGTGCTGTTCGCGGTTGCGCGCACCGTCGGCTGGATCGCGCAGTGGAAGGAAATGATCGACGATCCGGACCAGAAGATCGGCCGTCCGCGCCAGCTCTACACCGGCGCGCGGCCACGCGAATATAAGCCGATCGGCAACCGCTGAGCCCTCTCGGGGCCAACAGAATTCCGCCAGTTATACGCTCGAGCTCTCGATTCGGGTCTTGCGTGGCGCGATCGTCTCGAGCACCGCGCTTGCAGCATGGGCGCTCGGCGCACGGCCGTCGGGGAGCCGCATGAGTCGATCGAGACGAGCCAGTGCTTCAAGCTGCGCTTCGCGCTGGAGTCCGTCGCGCACGAGATCGGTCATCGCCGCGCCCAGCGCGGCCGGCGTGCAGTCCCGCTGCACCTTCTCTGGAATCGCGCGGGTCCCGAGGATCAGATTGGGCAAGAGAATCGAGGGGACCTTGATGAGGTATTTGAGCTGCTCCTCGATGAGCCCCACTTTGTAGGCGCCGACCATCGGCACGCCGGCGAGCGCGAGCTCGAGCGTGACGGTGCCCGACGCCGCGAGCGCGGCGCGGGCGTTGCGAAACGCCTCGAATTTCAGCGCCTCGCCGAGCACGATCCGCGGCGCCTGCGGCCAATGCGCCGCACTGGCGCGCACCTCGTGTTCGATGTGCGGCAAGGTCGGCAAAACGGCCGTGAAAGGCCCGATCGCGTCACGGAGGATCTGCAGAGCGGCGCCAAAGTCGTCCATCAGCCGGCGGATTTCAGATCGGCGCGATCCGGGCAGCACAACGACGATTGGCGGCGCGGCGGTGCGGCGGCGCGCCTCATCCGGGTTCGGCCGCAGGTCACTGAGGCGCTCGATCAGCGGATGGCCGACGTAGACGCAGCGCGGGCCGTCCAGCCGCACATAGGCCCCGGGCTCGAAGGGCAGGAGCGCGAGCACGCAATCGACATAGGCGCGCATCGCCTTCGCCCTGCCTTGCCGCCAGGCCCACACGCTCGGGCTCACGTAATCGACGATCGGCAGGTCCGGCCGCGCTTTCCGCACGCGGCGCGCGACGCGGTGGGTGAAATCGGGGCTGTCGATGATAACGAGCGCATCCAATCTCGCAGCGACGATCGCCTCCGCCGTCTGCCGGATGCGGGCGATGAGCGTCGGCAGTCGGGCCAGCACTGGCACGATCCCCATCACCGCGATGTCGCTGATGGGGAACAGGCTCCGGAGCCCCTCCCTCTCCATCGCCTCGCCACCGACGCCGAAGAAACCCACCTCGCCCTTCAGCGCGAGGCGGAGCGCGCCCATCAGCTTGAAACCGAGCTGGTCGCCCGAATGCTCGCCTGCAACCAGAGCGATCTGCAGTCCGCGCGATCCGGCGTCGCTCACGATCGGAAACCGTAGACAAAAAGTCCTGCGGCGTCGGCCTCGCGCGCGCATCGCTCCCGCTCGACGACGAGGACGCAGCCAGCAGCGATCGCGACCCCGCGCAACTGCGCCCTGACGGCGCCGCGAATCGTGTCGGGACCGATCGCCGGCATGTCAAGACGCAGGTCCTGCCCGCGCTTGGGCGCCTTGACGAGAACCCCGGTCGGCCCCTTGCGCCGCAGGCGCCCGCCGGTGCGCATGTCCGCAACGCGGGCCAGCATCGCGTCGGTTCCCTCGGCCGCTTCGATGGCGAGCGCCCGGCCGGCGCCGACGATGGCGGCCTGCCCCGCGTCGAAGCGCGAGAGCGCCTCGAGCAAATCCCTGCCGAATGCAATATCGGCCTCGTCGTCTGGCGAGATGTCGCGCGTGCCGAACGGTCCGACCGGCGCGACGAGCCGCGGCGCGATTTCATGCGCCCCGACAATGTGGACGCCTTCGCGCTCGATGATCGCAGCAAGGCCGACCAGGAGTCCGTTGTCGCCACGGCGAAACAGCTGTGCAAGTTCCCCGGCGCGTTTCACCGCTCCCCAGTCCAGCCGCAGATCGGCGAAATCGGGGCGCAACATCGCGCCGACGATCACCATCTCGCAGATCGCGCGCTCCTTCAGCGCGGCGAACAGCTTGCCGACCTCGCCCATACGCAACCAGACGTGCGGATAGGCTTCGATCCCCGAGTCCGAAGAGCCCGCCACGCCAATCAGGAACGGCGCCCGCCCGGCCCGGCGCGCGTCCGCGGCGACTTCCAGCGGGAACGCGCCGGCGCCGCACAGGATCGCCAGGGGCCTGGCTGAACCCGCGCCGTCAGGCTTCAGGCCGCCGTCCTTTCCCGTCACGCCTCGTCGTCCTTGCCCGCTCGCGGAATGCAGATTGCCCGATCGCCCCCCTGCCGGAGAAAGGCGACGATCTGTTGGACGGCCTCCTGATCGGGATAGGCCTCCGCCACGTCGCTGACGCGTTCTTTCAGTGTGCCTTGGCCGGCAAACAGCGTCTTGTACGCGCGCCTCAGCTGATGGATGGCTTCACGCGAAAAGCCGTGCCGCTTGAGGCCGACGACATTCAGTCCCGCCAGCGCCGCGCGATTGCCCAGCGCCATGCCAAATGGGATGAGATCATGCTCGACGCCGGCGAGGCCGCCGACAAACGCATGCGCGCCGATGCGAACGAACTGATGCGCCGCCGCGCCGCCGCTCATGATGGCGAAGTCGCCGATCTGGCAGTGGCCGGCCAGCATGACGTTGTTGGACAGGATCACGCCCTCGCCGAGACGGCAATCGTGGGCGACATGCGCATTGGCGAGGAAAACGCAACGCGGGCCCACCACAGTCTCCGACCCTCCGCCTTCGGTCCCCGGGTTCATCGTCACGCCTTCGCGGATAAGGCAGTCGTCGCCGACGATCAGCCGCACCGGCTCGCCCCGGTACTTGAGATCCTGCGGCGGATGTCCGATCGAGGCGAACGGAAAGACGCGCGTGCGCGCGCCGACTGAGGTATCGCCAGCGAGACTGACATGCGAGACGAGGCGCACGCCGTCGCCAAGCGCCACCTGCGGCCCGACGTGGCAGAATGGCCCGATGTCAATGTCCGCACCTAACCGCGCGCCGTCCTCGACGACGGCGCTCGGATGGATGCGCGGCGTCATTCGCGCACCAGCATCGCGGACACCTCCGCTTCGCACACGAGCGCGCCATCCACTCTGGCTTCGCCGCGGAACCACCACATGTTGCGACGCTTGGCGATGCGGGTCATGTGAAACCTGACCTGGTCGCCGGGCACGACCGGTTTTCGAAACTTCGCTTTATCGATGGTCATCATGTAGACGACGCTCGGCGCGCCGGTCTCTTGCTGGGATGCGACGCATAACGCGCCGGCGGTCTGCGCCATCGCTTCGATCAGCAGCACGCCGGGCATGACCGGGCGGCCCGGAAAATGACCCTGAAAATGTGGTTCGTTGACCGTCACGTTCTTGACGCCGACCCCGTACTCGTCCGCTCTCGCCTCGACAATGCGGTCAACCAGCAGAAACGGGTAGCGATGCGGCAGCAGCGCGAGAAGCTTCTGGATGTCGAAGCTCTCAAATACTCGCTCGGTCGTTTCGTTCACTCCACCCCCCCTTTCCGTCCGGCGCATCGGGACCTCGCCTAATCCGGTTTGCTGTCGCGGCCGAATTTTCCGGCCGCGAGTTCCTTCAATGCGGCGACTTCGCGAAAGAATTCGCGAATGGGCTTCGCCGGCGCACCGCCCCAGCGCTCGCCCGCGGGAATGTCGGTCATCACGCCCGCCGCCGCCGCCACCTGGGCGCCGGGGCCGATCTTGAGGTGGCCTGCGATGCCTGCCTGCCCTCCGAGCGCGGCGAAATCCCCGACCGTGCTCGATCCCGAGACGCCCGACTGCGAAACCAGAATCGCATGCCGGCCGATCACGGCGTTGTGTCCGATCTGAACGAGATTGTCGATTTTCGCGCCCTCGCCTATGACCGTGTCGCGGTTTGCGCCGCGGTCGATCGTGACCCCCGCGCCAATTTCGACATCGTCCTGAATGATGACCCGACCAATTTGCGGCACCTTGAGATGTCCGCGCGGACCAAGGGCAAAGCCGAACCCATCCTGCCCGATATGGGCGCCGGGGTGAATGATCACGCGATCTCCGATCAGCGCCGCGACAATCGTCGTCGACGCGCCGACCGCGCCGTCGCGTCCGATGCGCACGTTAGGGCCGATGACCGCGTTGGGGCCGATGATCGTGCCGGCGCCGATCTCGGCGCCGCGCCCGATCACGGCGCCAGGCTCCACGACGACGCCCGCCTCCAATCGGGTGGACGGGTGGACGAAGGCCGCAGGCGAAACACCGGTCTCGTTGAAGACCGACCCCGGCTTGACCGCGCCTGGAAAGAGTTTCGCCATCACCATCGCCATCGCCCGATAAGGTTCGCGCGTGACCAGGGCAGCGCAACCGGCCGGAGCCGCCTCAGCATGCCTTGGAGCGACCAGCGCCGCGGCGGCGCGCGTGGAGCGAAAAGCGTCGAGATATCGCGAATTGTCGAGGAAAGTGAGGTCGCCCGGGCCGGCCTGGTCGAGCGCCGCCACGTCGCCGATGACGCGGCTTGCGTCCGCCTCGGACGCCAACGCCGCGCCGCACCAGCTTGCGACCTCCGCGAGCGAAGGCGCAGCGCACGGCGGAAAAAAGCAAATCTTGGCCAAAGAACGGGTTCCGTCGGATGCGACGACGGGCGCGCCAGCTTTTGGCGCGCCCGCTTTTTGTGAGAGCCGGCCGAGCTTAGAAGGTCGCGCCGCCCGAGAAGTTGAAGACCTGGGTCTGGTCGTACTTGCCCTTCGTGATCGGATAGGCGAAGTCGAAGCGGATCGGCCCCATCGGCGAGGCCCAGATCAGGCTCACACCAACCGAAGTGCGAATGAGGTTCGGGTCCCACACATTCGCGCAGCTCGGCTGGGTGATCAGGAGCGCGTTTTGCCCCGGGCAATAGACATAGCCAAGGAAGTTAGAGAAACTCGTCTGTCCCGAGTAGCCGAGAAGGTTGCCGGCGTCGGCGAATACCGCCCCCTTGAGGCCGATTTCCCTCGGGATGCCGAAGATCGGGAAGTCCACCTCCGCCGACGCGCCGTAGTAGCTCGTCCCGCCCAGAGACGCACCCTGAATGTTGTAGGCGCTGGCGATATCGCGCGGACCGATGCCGCCGGGGGCGAAGCCGCGGATCAGAAGTCGGACCCAGGTTGAAGTTGTTGATGATATCGAGCTGATTCGAACCGAACCCATTGATCTGCCCGCCCTGCAGATGAATTTGCCCGATGAAGTCCTCGGTGATCGGATGATACCAGCGCGCGTCAACCGTCTCGCGGATAAAGTCGGACTGCCCTCCGACGCCGGCGAAGTCCTGCTTGTAATTGGCATAGAAACCCGAAGTCGGATCCTTGCGGTTGTCGAGGTTGTTGTACAGGATCGAGAATCCGACCAGCGAGGTGACCAGGGCGCCCTGCGCCGCGGCCTGTTTGATTTCGACCGGCGCCTCACCGTTGGTCAAGCAGTTGATAAACGGCGTGGGCACCACCGGGATGAAGGTGCCGCCGGGATACCAGGTTTGATTGGGTCCCACGCAGTCGTCATAGGGTTCCGACGAAGTGTTCGGAATGGTGATTTTCGACTCGTAGAGCGCGTAATTCGGCTGGAACGTCAGGTCGTCGGTCACCGGCACGCCGAGACGCAACGTCACGCCGGTCGTCCAGTTTTGATACAGTGCGTATCTGTTATTGTCGTTGACCTGGTGGTAGACGTCAAATCCGGCCGCCAGCCGCTGGCCGAGAAAATAAGGTTCGGTAAACGACCCCTTCCAGCCCTGGCTGTACTGGCCGTCAGAGACGCTGAGGCGCACATACTGCCCGCGCCCAAGGAAGTTGGTCTCGGTATAGGCGAGCTCGGCCAGGACGCCCTGGGTGGTCGAATAGCCGCCGCTGAGGCTGATCGAGCCGGTCGGCTGATCCTCAACCTCGACGACGACAATCACCCGATCCGGCGCGGAGCCGGGTCGGTTTGAAATGTGGACCTTCTTGAAGTAGCCGAGGCCGTTGAGGCGACGCTCGCCGCGCTCGATCAATGCATGGTTGTACGGGTCGCCTTCGCCGATGTCGAATTCGCGGCGAATGACGTAGTCGCGCGTTCGCGTATTGCCGACGATATCGATCCGTTCGACATAGACCTTCGGCCCGTCATCCACCGAGAACGCCAGCGCGATCGTGTGGTTGTTCGGGTCGCGATCGCCGTGCGGACGCACCTCCGAGAACGCGTATCCCTGGCTCGCGACATTGCGGCTGATTGCATCGACGCCCTTGTCGACGCCGCCCGCATCATAGACGTCGCCGGCCCTCAAGGGCACCAGCGGAACCAGAGCGGGCCCATTGACCTTCGAGATATGCGAATCAACGGTCACGCCGGACACATGATACTGCGGCCCCTCTTCGACCGTGATCGTGATCACGTAACCCGGCGGATTGGTCTGATACTGGACGTCGGTGTTAGTGATCCGGAAGTCCGCGTAGCCGTTCTTCATGTAGTAGCGGCGAATGGCTTCCTCGTCGGACGCCAGGCGATCCGGATCGTAGACGTCGGTGCTCTTGAACCAGGACAGGAAATTCTGGGTGCTGGTTTGCATCAAACTCCCTAGCCGGTAACTCGAGACCGCGTGATTGCCGACGAAGCGAATCTCCCGAATGCCCGTCTTGTCGTGTTCGTCGATCGTGAACACAAGGTCGACCCGGCCGTTCGGCAACTGCACCAACCGCTTCGTCACCACGGCTTCGTTTCGGCCGTACTTTTTGTAGGCCTCCTTGATCCTATCGATGTCGGCGTCGGCCGTTGCTTCGTTATAGGCTGTGTGCGGCTTCGACTGCACCTCGACTTCGAGCTGATCCTTCTGGATGTTGCGGTTGCCTTCGAACGCGACGCGATTGATGATCTGCGCTCCGGTAACGAGGGAAACGACGATCTTGCCGTCCACGAGCTTCGCGGTCACCGACGAATAGAGACCGGTCGCCTTGAGGTCGTCGACGCCGCGCTGCAAGGACGCCGGATCTGTTCCGGTAAAGTAGGGCTTGATGGTCGACGGGTCTATGCCGCTGCCGCCTTCGACGACGACCTGTTGCGCGAAAGCCGGAACCGACGAGCCGAGTGCAGCAAAGCCGAAGAGCACCGCGAAAACCAGAGGGCCAAAGAAACCGCGAATCCAGTGCATTTGGCTCATAGTCCCTCTTCGCGTCCCGCGGCAGGCACGGCCCGCGCCGCTCCAGCCTGATCCAACTCCCGTCCGCGGTTCGGGCCGCGGCGGCTCGTCTCAGACGCCGCGGGCGCGACGCCTCGCCCTCTCCCCGCGCGAGGAGTGGGAACGGTTAATGGCGTTTTACAATTTTGCGCCGCTCCCGCAACCGTTTATTCGGCAAGACTACACCATTTCCCGACGGCGTTGCCGGGAGGACACGAAAACATGGTCGACCATTGGTTAATTGCCGTTAGAGACAAGGCGAAGGATGTCGTGGGACGTCGTGAACACGACCAGAAGCGCGACCAGAGCGATGCCGATGCGCAATCCGATTTCCTGCATCCTTTCACTCAAGGGACGTCCCAGCGCCGCCTCGCATGCGTAGAAAACGAGATGGCCGCCGTCAAGTAGCGGAATGGGCAGGAGATTCATCAATCCTACCGACACGGAGAACCAAGCCGCGAGACTGAACAGCTCCCATAGGCTGATCTTCGCCATCTCGCCGGCCATTTGCGCGGCGCCGATCAAACCCGAAACCTGATCGGTGGATTCCCGCCCCGCGAAGATGCCCACGACATAGGCGGCCGTCGCCTTGACGATGAACCATTCCTGTCCGATCCCCCAGGCGGCGCAGGTTGCTGCTCCGCATTTCTCGATCTTCGAGTCCTTCGGATCTGCAGACGACGCAAGACCCAGATGTCCCATGCGGCGCTTGCCGAAAACGCCCTGGTCAACCACCGTGATTTTTGGCGTCGCTGTCAGGCTGACGTCGTGGTTGTCCCGCTCGACCACGAAATTCATCGGCAAGCCCGTGCTCATCAGCGTCGATTCCTGCAACCCCTCGAAGCTGTTGATGGACAGGCCGTCGATCGATTTCACGAGATCGCCGGGCTGAAAGCCGGCCGCAGCCGCCGGACTGTTCGGCTCGACGCGGCCGATCCGGGCCTCATGCTCGACCCGGCCGAAGGCCATGAACATTCCGGTGAAAATGACGAAGGCGAGGATAAAATTGGCGACCGGACCTGCAACCACGATCGCCGCGCGGTTGCGCAAGGGCTGACCGGCGAGGGTCAAGGACCGATCGACCGATGATGCGGCCGATCCCCCGCCGCCCTCGACGCTGGCGACATTGGCGTCGCCGTGGAATTTGACATAGCCCCCAAGCGGCAGCGCGGCGATACGCCAGCGCGTGCCGTGAGAATCCACGCGCGCCGCCAGCTCCGGGCCGAATCCGATAGAGAAAGCGTCAATTTTGACGCCGCACCGGCGCGCGACCAGGTAGTGGCCGAGTTCGTGGAAGAACACGATCGCGCTCAGGATCGCAAGAAAGGGAACCACGTACCATCCGAACCAGGCGAGAAGGTCGGATACTGCACTCGTCAACGCCATCATAAACTCCGCGTCGGCCGGTCCGAGTTGCCGGCTGGCGCTGGGCAATCGCTGCCGAAGAGTTACAGGACTGCCGCCGCTAGGCCAAGAGGCGTTTCGTCCGCTCTCCGGCGATATGGTGAATGGCCAACGCCCGTGCAACGTCTTCAGGCGCCGCGAGTTCCCCCGCCGCCTTCATCGCCGAGATCGTCCGGCCCACAAGCCGGGCAATGTCGCCGAAACCAATCCGGCGGTCGAGAAATGCTGCGACGGCGATTTCATTGGCGGCGTTGAGCGCCGTCGGCGCCCCGCCGCCCGCGCTGAGGGCCTCGATCGCGAGACCGAGCGCGGGGAAGCGCTTAAGGTCGGCGCGCTCGAAGGTTAACCGGCCAAGCGCGGCGAGATCGGGCGGACGAACTCCCGAGGCGATACGGTCCGGATAGGCAAGGCAATGCGCAATCGGGGTGCGCATATCCGGCGAGGCCATGCCTGCGATCAGGGACCCGTCGGCGAAGGCGATCAGTCCATGGACGATCGACTGCGGATGAACGACGACATCGAGGCGCTCCGGCGGAAGGCCGAAAAGAAAATGGGCCTCGATCAGTTCGAGGCCCTTGTTCATCAGGCCGGCGGAATTGATCGTCACTTTCGGCCCCATGACCCAGTTCGGATGGGCGAGCGCCTCCTCGCGCGTGGCGCCAGCGATGCGCTCGGCGCTCCACTCTCGGAACGGGCCTCCCGAAGCGGTGATCGTCATCATCTCGATCGTGTCGGGTTCGCGCTCGCCGATCGCCTGGAAGAGCGCGTTGTGCTCGGAGTTCATCGGCAGCAACATCGCTCCGGCGCGTCGCGCCATCTGCATCACCGCCGCGCCGGCGCAGACCAGTGTCTCCTTGTTGGCGAGCGCGACCGTCCGGCCAGCCGCAACCGCCGCGAAGGTCGGCTCCAATCCGGCGGCGCCCACGATCGCTGAAACCACGAGATCGGCTTCGCGCAGCGCCGCCTCGCGAACTGCTTCCGGCCCTGCGGCCGCCTCGACGCCGGCGCCGGCGAGGCCCGCCTTGAGATCGTGATAGCTTGCCGGATCGGCGACGGCGGCGAAACCAGCTCCCAATTCGATCGCGCATCGAGCGAGCGCTGCGCCGTCGCGCCCGGAGGCCACCGACGTGACGGCAAACCTGCCGGGCGACGCAGCGATCACTTGTGCGCACGAGCGGCCGATCGATCCGGTCGCCCCCAGGATCGCCAGCCGCCGGGGACGTGCGTCCGGCCGCCGGTCGCGAGACTGAGGACGTTCTGCTGGAGCAAGTCCGGACGTGCTCACCATTGAAAAAGCCCGCTAGCGATGAACGACCCCTTCGCGTTGAAAGCGGCGACCAACGCCGCAAACACCGACGCGGCGACGAAGGCGTCAAGCCTGTCCATCAGGCCGCCGTGCCCCGGAATGAGGTTACTCGAATCTTTGACTCCGAAGCGTCGCTTCAGCGCGGATTCGAACAGATCGCCGAGTTCGGAGATGACCGCGGTCGCGAGCCCGAGCCAGAACAGCCGGTCGACCCGGTTCGTCCATCCGCCGAGCAAGCCGAGCAAGAGGCCGAGCGACGCGCCCGCGAGCGCGCCGGCGACCGCCCCCGACCAGGTCTTGCCCGGCGACACGCTCGGCCACAATTTCGGCCCGCCGATCAGCCGTCCGGCGAAGAACGCCGCCACGTCCGCCCCCCAGACCACCCCGAAGAGCCACAGAATGGCCCCGAATCCATAATTCGGTCCATAATTCGGGCTTGCCCTGAGGAGGCCGAGGCTGACGACCAGCGCGCCGGCGTAGAGCGCGCCCGCGCCCGCCCAGAACCGCGCCGCCGGACTCGCGATCCAGCCGATGGCGATCGCCGCGACGACGAGCGTCGCAACCGCTTCGGGAACCAACTTGTAAAAAGCAAACAGCGCAGCGAGCGCGAGCGCGAGCGCGCCGAGGGCGACCCGTTCGACGAGCCTCTCCCCACGCACAAGGCGCTGCCATTCCCACAGCACGACGACGGAGGCGATCCACCAGAACGCGACGAAGACGAAGCCGCCGATCCAGGCGGCCGCGAGCGCGGCAAGCCCGAGAACGACCGCCGCGGCGACGCGAGGCCCCAAATCGGGACCGATTCGGGAGCCGAACCCGCTGGTCGCCGCCGGGGCGTGCGCGTCCTCGTCGTTTACGGCCATTGCCCCTGCCCTCATGAGGCCGACATGACGACGGCAGGCTCGGCGACCGCGCCGAAACGCCGCTCGCGCGACGCATATTGGTCTAGTGCGGAAACAAACGCCGCATCGTCGAAATCGGGCCACAGGATCGGCAGGAAAACGAGTTCGGCGTAAGCGGCCTGCCATAGCAGGAAATTCGACAGCCGCATTTCGCCGGAGGTCCGAATGATCAGATCAGGATCGGGCAGCCCGGCCGTGTCGAGCCGCTCGGCGAAGTCATCGACGCCGATCGCATTGGCGTCGACCCGGCCGTCGCGCACTTCGATCGCCAACCTGCGCGCAGCCTCGACGATCTCCTGCCTGCCGCCATAGTTGAAGGCGACCGTCAGCGTCAGCCCGCGATTGTTCTTGGTCAGCGATTCTGCCTCGACGAGCAACGGTGCGATGTCCGGCGCGAGATTGCCGCGTTCGCCGATGATCCGCACGCGTACGTCGTTCCGGTTGAGATCGGCGAGATCGTTGCGGATGAACCTTTTCAAAAGGCCCATCAGCATCGCCACCTCGTCAGGCGGCCGTCGCCAGTTTTCGGACGAAAAGCTGTAGATGGTCAGATAGCGCACGTCGTGGGCGATCGCCGACCGGACGGCGAGGCGGACGGCCTCGACCCCGCGCCGATGGCCTTCGAAGCGGGGCAGCCCTCGCGCCTGCGCCCAGCGGCCATTGCCGTCCATGATGATGGCGACGTGAGCCGGCGTCTGCATCGTGCGCCCGATCGAATTGGAAAGAGGATACGGCATGCGAGGGTCCCCAGCCATAAAGCTCACGCCTAGACCTGCATGATTTCCTTTTCCTTAGCTGCGAGCGACGCATCGACCTCCTTGATCGCAAGGTCCGTCGCCTTTTGCACCTCGGCTTCATGATGCTTTTCGTCGTCCTCGCTGATCGCGTGCTCCTTGAGGAGTTTTTTCAGAACGTCGAGGCCGTCGCGGCGCACGTGACGCACGGCCACGCGCGCGTCCTCACTGTATTTGTGAGCAATCTTCACCATCTCCTTGCGGCGCTGCTCGTTAAGTTCGGGAATGCGAATGCGCAGGGTCGTCCCTTCGACAGTTGGGCTCAGGCCGAGATTTGCATCTCGAATCGCCTTGTCGACCGCATGGACCATGCTTTTGTCCCAGACGGATACCGAAAGCGCGCGGGGCTCGGGGACGCTGATCGTGGCGACCTGGTTTAGCGGCATGCGCTGGCCATAGGCTTCCACATGCACCGGCTCGAGCAAGCTTGCGCTCGCGCGTCCGGTCCGCAGTCCGCCGAGCTCGTGTTTGAGGGCGGCGTGGGCGGCTTGCATGCGACGTTTGAGGTCTTCAAGATCGAATTGAGGCAACTGCGCCATGATAGTCCTACATAAAGAGAATCGGAGCCGCGCCGGCGAGGATGGCGGCCATTGCGCGGCTCGATCGCGATATCTCGCGCGCCAAAGGCCTCATTAGCACAGCTTTCCGCCCATGACAGCCGAAAGTCGAAGTCGAGGCTCTCCGCCTAATCCGCCGGCGCCTTCTCAAGCTTCGCGGCCTCGGCCATCGCCGCAAGCGCCGCCTGGCCGTCCGGCTGGATGAGTCCGGCCGACATGATGAGCTTCGCCGCGTCGTCAGCCGAGATTGGCAGTTCGACGACCTCGTCGGCCGGAATGTAAAAGAAGAAGCCGGTTGTCGGATTGGGCGTGCAAGGCATGAAGACGGAAATCATCGGCTTTGACCCCGGAAGCGCGCTGGCGACCGCTTCGCCCGGAGGCGACGAGACGAACACGATCGACCAGCTGCCTTTGACCGGGAATTCGACCAGCCCCACCTTCCGAAATTGCGTGCCTGACTGGCTGAACACCGTCTCGAACACCTGCTTCAGGCCCTTGTAGACGCCCCGGACGAGCGGCGTGCGGTCGAGCATCGCCTCGCTCAGTCTGACCAACGAGCGGCCGATGATGTTGGCGGTCAGGAATCCGAGCAGCGTAAGACCGACGAGCGCGATGACGACCCCGAAGCCTGGAACGTGAAACGGCAGATAGCCATCCGGGGAGAGGCTTTGCGGAAACCAGGGCTTGACCCAGTTGTCGACCGTGTCGATCGCCCACCAGGCAATGTAGGCGGTGACAGCAACCGGACCGAATACGACAAGGCCGGTGAAGAACCACGACCGCAACCGCGCCGCGAGCGAGCGGTGGATTGGCGCAGAGGGTTGGTCGAAGGACATGAGGCACTCGTTGCGGCGCAGCGCAAAAATGACGGGTCGCCGGGGCAAATGCAAGACAATGCAGCCGCCCGTTCCGCCGGCGCAGCGACCGGAATTAGCCGCCGTCTTCGCCGGACTCGAAATCCTCGCACGATCGTCCGAATGCCGAAAGCGCGTCCTCGAGTTGGTCCGGCAGCAGCCGCATGCCGAGGAGATATTTCCACGTCGCCCCCTCACGCCGCTCGCTCGCCGCGTCGACCGCGCTCTGCCAGTCCTCGGCGTCGAAGTCGCCCCGTCCGATCCATGCCAGCGCGACGAGCGCTGCGGCCTCGTCGACGTCGAGATCCTTGATGAACTCGACGAGTTCGCGACGTATCGAGGCGTTGGCGCCAGTCAGGATGGCTCGCTCGCCGTCGTCGGCCGGGTTGGAGGCGTCAGGATCGGCTCCGACATCCCCGCTCAACAGTTCGCGAGACTTCTCAATGACGAAGCACACCTTCGCCAGATTGATCTCGGGCATCGGGCGCTCGCCCGCATCGATCCTACGCATGGGCGGCCCTTCCTTTCTTTCGTGGATCCTCGCGGCAGCGCCGCATTTGCTGCAGGTCAACCTCGGCAAGATTAGCCCCGACCCTGCACCGCCTCAGCGCGTTCGCGCCAAGAGGCGAGCGCCTGGATCACTGCGGCGTAGACGATCGACGCGAAATTCGCTACTCCTTACGCTCAATCCGGCCTTTTCTACGCCGGGCGAGGGAACCATGAGGTGAGCGCCTGCGGCAAGAGGACGCAGCGTCGAAAGCGTAGGGCAAGGCCCGGCGCGGCGGCGTCGCGCTCGCCGCTCACGGCGCTCATCGTTGCGTTCTCCCTCCTCGTCCAGCTAATCGCCATTCCCTATCATCAGGCGCTGGCCGCGCCCGGAATCGCGGAGTCCGAAACAGCCAAGATTGCCGCGGAACTCAAGGCGACGTTCGGCGACGCCGCCGCGCTTTGCGCCGAGGTCGACAGCAAGGGCGCGCCGCTCGCCCCCGCCGGCCATTGCGACGATCAATGTCCGCTCTGTCGGTTTGCCGCGCAGGCGGCGACGCTGGTCGCGCCGGACGCTCCCGCTCTGCCTGAGCGGCTCGACGCCGCCTGCCAAACCCTCGGGGCCGCTTGTGAGCCAGGCGTTGTTCCCCTCCGCCTCGAGAACCGCAACCGCGCCCGAGCGCCGCCCCTCGCAGTCTGAGAAAATTTGTTGTCGCCTGCGCCCCTTGAGGGCCGGGCTGCTTCCTCTCAGATTCGAGGATACTCCCTCATGTCATGCCTATCCAACCGCTCCATCGCCGGCGCGCTCGCGGGCGCGACCGCGCTCTTCTGGCTTGCGCCGGCGTATCCGCATGCAGTCTGCGGCGCCCGTATCTTCCCGGCCACGATCGCCATCGACGATCCAGGCGTTCTAGACGAGCTGACGCTGCCGACCGTCAGCTGGGTTCCCTACAATTCCGACGGCGCCCACGAGTGGGACGCGAGCTTCAGCTGGACCAAGACGATCACCCCGAGCCTCAGCGTCGTGATCGGCTCCGGACCGACTTGGGAGCGCCCGGGCGGCTACGGCTGGAACGCGCTCGACACCCAGGTGCAGTGGCAGGCGTTGTGCATCCCAGACGCAGAGTTCATGATGAAGGTCGGCTTCGACGTCTCCTGGGCCGGAACCGGCACAGGGATCAATGCCGCCTCCGGCGGGCAAAACACTTACTCTCCACTAGTGGACGCGGGTCTCGGCTTCGGCACCTTGCCGCCGAGCCTCAAGTACCTCCGACCCTTCGCCATCACCGCCGAATTCAGCACAACCTTCCCGGGTCAGGATTGGACGGCGGGCGTCCCGAATGTCTCGACGTTCAACTGGGGGTTCACCCTCCAATATAGCCTGCCGTACTTCAACACGCAGTTGGCTGCGATCGACAACGACTTCCTCAAGCATCTTGTCCCAGTCGCCGAGTTCGCTTTTCAGACCCCGATTCACAATGGAGGCGCCGACGGGGTGACGACGACAGGATATTTCCAGCCCGGCGTCATCTACGAAGCTGACAAATGGCAGATCGCCCTCGAGGCCATGGTCCCGATGACTGGCGCAACCGGTCACGGCGTCGGCGTGATCGGCAGCCTTGATTTCTATCTCGACGACATCCCCAACAGAATCGACGAACCGATCTTCCCTCACGGATTTGGAATAGCCCCAGGAATCTGACCCAAGGAGTCTGACCATGCGCACAAATATCCTCAAAATCGCTACTTCGCTCGCCTTCGCGCTCTCCGTAACGCAGGCTTTCGCCCACGCTCAGCTCGAAAAGGCGACGCCGCCGGTCGGCGGAACCGTCGCCGCGCCGAAGGAAATCCGGCTCGAATTCAGCGAAGGCGTCGAGCCGAAATTCACAGGCGTCACGTTGACCTCGGCGAGCGGCGCGAGCGTGCCCGTCGGACCCGCAAAGACCGAAAGCGGAAATGCAGCCGTGCTGATCGTGCCGATCGGCAAGCCCCTGTCGCCGGGCGCCTATACCGTGCATTGGCATGCGGTGTCAGTCGACACCCATCATACGCAGGGAACGTTCGAATTCACCGTGCAATGAAACGGCTCGCCAGCCCCGAGAATGGCTGGCGTCGCCCGAGCCTCGCGTTCTTGAAGCAAAAAAGGAACAGCTCATGATCCGCTTTTCATCTCTCGCCTTCGCCCTTGCGCTCGCCATCAGCGCCGGGCCTGCGCTCGCACAGGAATTCAAGGCCGGCGACATCACAATCGATAAGCCTTGGGCCCGCGCGACCCCGAAAGGCGCCGACGTTGGCGCCGGGTACCTCGTCGTCCACAACAATGGCGGGACTCCCGACCGTTTGACTGGCGGCACGGCGGATTTCGCCACCGTCGAAATCCATGAAATGAAGATGGAAAATGGCGTCATGAAGATGCGCCAACTCGCCGACGGACTGAACATTCCCGCGCATGGGACAGTCAGCCTCGCACCCAACGGCTATCATGTGATGTTCACCCATCTCGCTAAGCCTTTGACGAAAGGCGAGAAGGTCACTGCGACGCTGACCTTCGAGCACGCCGGCCCGGTCGCGGTCGAGTTTCCTGTCGAGGCAGTCGGCGCATCGGGCGGCGGCGCCATGAAGGGCGGGGCCATGGGCGGAATGAAGATGTGATGGAGAGCCTTTCGCAGGCTATCGGAACCGCCGGCGAGTCCCGCGAGGACGCGCAGAGCGCCGCGGGAAGCATGTGACGGCTCTCGCGGTCTGCCGCTTCGCTCACTTCATGGCGGCGATGCTGGCCTTCGGCGCCAGCGCCTATCTGTGGCTCTACGCGCCCGATAATCTTCGGCGCGCGCTGTCGCCGGCCGTCAGGCGACTGACGATCAGCGCGAGCCTCGTCGCGCTCGTCTCGGCGATCGTCTGGCTCTCGCTCGAAGCCGCGTCGATGGCGGACGACTGGAGCGCCGCAACCGATCCTGAAATGGTCGCCACGGTGCTGACCGACACGTCCTTCGGCCACGCATGGATCGCGCGGCTCGTTCTGGCGGCGGCTCTGGTCGTCGCGGTTTTCGCGCGGCGCGACCATTGGCGCACGATCGCCATTCTGTCGGCGCTCTTGCTCGCGAGCCTCGCGCTCGTCGGCCACGCGGCGATGCAGACGGGCGCCGTGGGACTCCTTCATCGCGCCAACCACGCCCTTCACCTTCTCACGACCGGGGCCTGGCTCGGCGGACTCGTTACCTTCGTGCTGTGCCTTCGCGAATACGCCGACACCGAGCGCCGTCGCGAGGCCGTCGACGCGATGATGCGCTTCTCCTTCTTCGGGCATTTCGTCGTCACAGCGATCGTCGCGACGGGGGTCGTCAATATCGCGCTGACCTCCGGCCGCGCGCCCTGGCCGCCAACGACGCCCTACCGCGCGTTGCTCGACGCTAAAATCGTCATCGTCGCGGTGACGATCGCGCTTGCCGTCTTCAATCGCTACGGGCTCGTGCCGCGGCTCAACAGAAAAGCGTCGGCGCTGGCCGTGCTGCGCCTGACGAGCGCGATTGAGGTCGGGCTCGGAACCATCGTCGTCGCCCTCGTCAGCGTTTTCGCGCTGCTCGACCCGGCGTGATCAGGCGCGGGAGCCCTTGCGCCCGCAGCGCGATCGGTCAACCACGCCCACGATAGGGCGCGACCCCTTGGTCAGGGACCCATACGCCGTCGGGAAGCTTGCCCGTTTGCCAGAAGACGTCGATCGGGATTCCCCCGCGGGGGAACCAGTAGCCGCCGATTCTCAGCCAGCGCGGCTCGAGGAGGCCGGCAAGATCCCTGCCGATCCGCACCGTGCAATCCTCGTGAAAGGCGCCGTGGTTGCGGAAGCTAGCGAGATAGAGCTTGAGCGACTTCGACTCGAGAATCCATTGGTCCGGCGCGTAGTCGATGACAAGATGGGCGAAGTCGGGCTGGCCGGTCACCGGGCATATGGAAGTGAATTCCGGCGCGGCGAAACGCGCGACATAGTCGGTGTCGGCGTGCGGATTCGGGGCCCGGTCCAAAGTTTTCGCGTCGGGGGCTTCCGGAATGCGTGATGGCCGTCCGAGGTGGGCGAAGGTGGTTTCTTTCGTCATGGCCCCGACTTGTCCTGGTCGCTCTTCGCCGGGAAGGCAAGACGCGATCTGGCCGTGCCTCATTGGCCCCGGCCCTATTTGATCTGCCCGGCGTTAAACCCGGCCGAGATGTAGCCGCTTAGCCTCACACAGACGCCGTTCGCGGCCAAAACGCCGGGCGAACCGGCTATGTTGCAGTGTTTCAGCGCTTCAGAAGACTTGTGCTTCTTGCCTTGCGAAGGCAGTTCCGCCGCAGAGGCTGAAGCCACAAGCATCATTGCGGCAACGAAACCACACACAATTGACCGGTTCATCGCCACCTCTGACTCTTTTCGGTCACAGCCGGAGCTTATGAGGCGCCGGGCCCGCGCCCGCAACAGGCTTGCGACTCGCGATGCAATTCGAATAGAGCCCACGGCGGAATGGGGAGCGGGCGCAAGGTCATGAATGTGACGCCTCCGGTCGCGCGGCGGTCCGCCGCTCGAGCGCTGACCGTCCCCGCTGGCCTCGCGTTGGTCGCGGTGGCGGCCTACTGGGCAATCTTGTCGCGCGAACCGATCCTCGCGGCAATAGCCGGCGCAGTCGGACTGGAGCTGTTGCGCCTGGCGTTGTCCGAGCGCCCATATTCGAGGGGGCTCATCGCGGTCGACGCGGTGACGTTCGCCATCTTTGCCTTTCAGCAAAACGACGGGCTGGGCTTCTGGCAATTGCCAGGACCGTGGGCGGACGTCTTCCGCTTCAATGTTCCGGGAGCGACGATTGCTCTCGCGATCTACGTCGGCGGCTCGATTCTGGCGTTGATCGGGGGCTCTCGCGGGCTGCGCCTCGTGGAGGCGATCAGTCTCATCGCGACGCCCTTCCTGTTCAATCTCCTCGTAATCCTCGCCGCGGATTGGCACATGGCCGAAATCGGCGCCGTCGTGACGGCCCATGGGGCCCTTCCGTTTCCGGCGCAGGTCGCGATTGGACGCGCGCTCACGCTTTTCTTTCTCGGCGAGTCCATGCTGATGCTCATCTGCTTCATCAGCGTCGATCGGCCGCCGCTTTCGGGGCGCTCGCATGTCCTCTATGCGGTGAGCGCAATCTTCGCCGCGGTGACGCCGCTCATCGCCAACGCCGCCCAACTGGTTCCTCAGCCGGTTCTGGCGATCGTTTTTTCCAGCGCCTGCGCCGCCCTCGCGCAGGGCGGCTTGTGGGCGATTGTGTACCTGATGACGGGCGTCGCGCTCGACTGGCTCGGCGGCCGACCGCCGCGGTTTGACGCCGTGTGGAATCACTGGCGCACAGGCTTCATCAAGGGCGCACTCTACGGCGCGCTGTTTATCGGCTTCATTCTGATCGCCGCGACAATCCTGCGACTGCCGGCAGCCGTCGGATTCCTCTCCCGCTACGCGCTTCTCACAGGACCGCTGCTCGGCGCACTCCTCTTTCCGCTCGGCGCGACCGTTGTGGGAAGCGCGGACGGAACGCCTCCTTTTTTTGGCCGGCTCAAAGCCGCGTACCGCGACCCTCGAGCGCCCGTGCGGGGCATTGTCGCGGGATTGGGCATCGCACTCGCTTATCGCGCGGATCTCGCTGCTGACGGGGGCGGAGCCCGGTTCCTTGCAATGTTCGGCCTTGGCGCCCTGTGTTATGGCGGCGTTGATCTCGCCTTCGACGCCTGGAGCATCGCGGCAGGCGAGCGCGCCAAGCTGCAAACCTGGCGTCTCTATGCTTTGGGCCTGTTGCTCGGGGGCGTCGTAGCCGGCGCCCTCGGGTGGTATTTCGACTCCGCTCAGCTTCAGGTCGTTATCGCCAAGTTCTGGGCCTATGCGGACGTGGATTATCGACTCGACGGCCGGGCGCTCGGCGATTTCACCACTTATCCGATCTTTAACAAATACGGCATGGTCAACCTTGGCCAAGTCGCCGGCGGCGTCCGTCTGTTCTGGGCGGAATCGGTGGCGGGCGTCATCAACTGGTCTCTCGCTGCGCCGCTGTTTTCGATCAATTACGTTCTTTTGGATGCGGCTTTGCAGCGAAGCTTGCGTCCGATCAAGAACCTTATCAGCCCCCAAGGGATCGAAGGTCTCGTCGAGCAGGGCGTGCGGGTGCTGCGCTGGGGGCTCTGGATGGCCCCGGTCATCAATTCGTTCCTCCGCCAGTCTCCGGACCCCAGCTGGTACAATCAGGACGGCGCCGTCCGGTCGGCGGTCGCAGTCGGCGCCGACCTAAGCCAGAGCCCCGAAGCCTTTCGCCGGTTCAGCCTTTTGGTGTTTCTCGGCCTGCTCGCCTACGACTGGCTGCGCGTTCTCATATGGTTCGACCACATGGGCCTGCGGGTCGCGAGCCTGGTCAACCTGTCGTTTCTCGGCGGCGACCGTGCCGACGAAGCGTCGGCGCGGTTCGTCGGACACAATGGACGCACGCGCGCCATTCCCGATGGCATTCGCCGGTTCGGAACCTGGGCGCCGCTGCTCATCCCCTTTTACATTCCACGCGGCGCCGAATGGGACCAGGCCTGGACAGGCGCCGAGACGCTTGCGAAGGGCGCGGCGCCCATGCCGGAGCCTGTAAGGATCCTTGCGTTCGCCTATGCCGCTGCGATTGCGGTCTTTGCGACGGCCGGCGTCGCCTTTTTCGCAAGGGTGCGTCGAAGCGTCGGCAAGCCGGCTCCTTGGCTTGCGGGCGCCCCGGACGAACTGGGGCGCCGGCCCGAGCGGTACGTCCTCAATAACGGCGCGGTCGGGCTCGAAATCATGCGCGACGGCCGCGGCGCCGCGTTCGTCATGGGCGCCGAGCGCGGAGGCGGCCCGATCGATCTCATACGCCGCCCGCTCGATCCTTTGCAGGCGCGCGGCCACTTCTTCTATGTGAGCGAGGAGGGCGAAGCCCCATGGTCGATCGGCTTCGAGCCAGCCCGGCGGGCGGGCGAATACCGGATCGAAGAGCCCGGCTTCAATCGTCTCACAATCATCCACACGCTGAACGGCGTCGAAGCGCGCATGGAGATTGCGCCGGATGAAAGGCAAGTCGCCGTTTTGGGCTGGCGGATTCGGCTGACGGACAAAACCGGACGCCCGCGCCGGCTCCGCTTGACGAGCTTTTGCGAGATCGCCGGCAGTGATGTCGGAACCTATGCGCGGGATCTCGATTTCGCGGGGATGCATGTCGAGACCGTGTTCGTGGGCGCCCTCAACGCCATCCTCGCGCGCAACCGGCTGCTGCGCTCTGCCCGGGCGGACCGCGGCGAAGTCGCTTTCTTCGCGGTCAAACCGGGCGCGGGGGCGGAACTCGTCGGCTACGAGGATTCGCGCACCCGTTTTCTCGGCGAGGGCTCGCTCGCCCGCCCCACCGGCTGCGAGCCATGGCGATGGCGCAAGCTCGACGACGAGGGCAAAGTCTGGACCTTCGATCCCGCCGCGAGCTTCAGCCTCGAAGCAACGCTCGAAGCGAATGGGTCGGCGGAGGCTGAGTTCATCATCGGGCGTTCAGACAACGCGGTCTGGGCAAGCGAACTCATCGCGCGACGCCTCGGTCTCGCTCCATTCCCCGAGTCCGACTTGCACACGCGCTTCTATGAGACGCGCGCCGTCGAGCCGTCTCACGCGCTTCCGAGCCGCTGGCCCTTTGCGTTCTCCCCGGATGGCAAGTCCCTAAGCCTGACCCCACGCACGCCACGCCCGTGGGCTCATGTGATGGCGAACGAACTCGGCATGGCGACCATGGTTTCCAACGACGGCGAGATCTTCTCCGCCTTCGGCAATGCCCGCCAGAATGGCCTGACCGCATTCCGGTTCGACAGCTCGACCGTCGTGCAACCGGGTCAGGTCGTTTACCTGCGCGATCTTGAAACCGGCCAGACCGACGCGCCCGGATTTGCGCCCTTTCAGCGCGAGGACGGGACGCACGAGGTCGTCTACGAGCCGGGGGCAGCGACGTTCATCACAGCGCGCGGCGATCTGACGATAAAGTCCGTGGTCTTCGTGCCGCCCGACTGCCCGTGCGACATGCGGCTGCTAACGTTGCGCAACGTTGGAACACGACCAAAGCGGTTGCGGATCGCGCCGTTCTTCGACCTGGCTCTCGAGGAAAGTCCCAACGAAAGCGTCGACAAGATTCAAGACGAAACTGTCGGCTCGGCGCTCTTGTTTCAGAATCCTCGCAACGATTTCGAGCGCGGCTTCGCCTTCGCTGCGACCAGCATGGCGAACCCGACAACAGAAACGATCCGGACCCGGTTCTTTGGCGGGCCGGGGCGCGACATCCATACTCCGGCGATGGTCGAGACAGGCTCGGCCGACGGCGCGGCCAGCGACGACGGACGGCGGGTCGCTGCATTCTGCGCGGAGCTGACGCTTGCGCCCGGAGAAGAGACGAAGATCGCAATTGGGTTCGGCCAGGCGCCGAGCCGCGCGGAAGCGCTGTCGGCTGCGTCCCGGGCGACTGTCCTCCGGGCCGAGGCGGATCTGGCCGCAACCCGGGCCGCGTGGGCGGATCGGCTCGGCAAAGTCGAGGTCCGCACGAACCGGCCCGACTTCGATCGCCTCGTCAACACATGGCTGCCCTATCAGCTCTACGCTTCCCGGCTCTGGGGTCGGGTCGGACCGAACCAGCGCGGAGGCGCCACCGGCTATCGAGATCAGTTGCAGGACGTGCTCCCGCTGATCCTGCTCGAACCTCGCCTCGCCCGCGCGCAGATCGTGCTGCACGCCAGCCAGCAGTTTCGCGAGGGCGACGTGCTCAAATGGTGGCACCGCGCCCCGAACGGCCGCACCGGCCTCGGCCAGCGCACCAAGGCGAGCGACCCGCATCTGTGGCTGCCCTATGTGCTCGCGCGTTATGTTCGCGAGCTCGGGGACGCCAGCGTTCTCGACGAGTCGACCCCGTTCCTGGAGGGAGAGGTGGTTCCCGAACACGAGGAAACCTGGATTGTCATTCCACGCGTTTCGCGGGAGACCGCCAGCGTCTACGAGCACGCGCGCCTCGCGATCGATTATACGCTTCGGTTTCTCGGCCAAAACGGCCTGCCGCTGCTTCGGGCAGGAGACTGGAATGACGGCATCGACGTGCTGGGACGACGGGACATCGGCACAAGCGTCTGGATGGGATTCTTTCTCGCCAACGTCCTCGACGGGTTCATCCCGCTGGCGCGACTAAAGGGCGACGACGCGTTCGCCTCACGATGCGAGGAGGCTTTGGCGGGGCAACGCAAGGCGCTGGATGTCGGCTGGCTCGGGGATCATTACGCGCTGGACTTCGCCGACGACGGACAAGTCGTCGCCGTGCCCAATGCGATGACGACCGGCTGGGCCGCCTATTCGGGCGCCTGCGACGACGATCGCGCGCTCGCGGCGATCGAAGGAGGCCTCAAGGCGATCGAACGCGCCGACCGCGTGCTTCTGTTGGAAACCCCCTTCTACGAGCATTCGCAGCCCTACCCGGGCCGCATCGCCGATTATCCGCCTGGGGTTCGGGAGAACGGCGGCCAATACAGTCATGGCGCCACTTGGATCGTCGACGGCTTCGTGCGGCTCGGCGAATCGGCCCGCGCCAGGGGCGACGGCGAAAAGGCTGCGCGCCTGCTTGCGCGAGCCTTTGAAGTATTCGAAAAGATCTCGCCCTTGAAGAAGACGGATCCCGAGCGCATCGCGATCTACGGCCTCATTCCCATCCAACAGCCCGCCGACATCTACGACGGCTGGGGCCATGGCGGACGCGGAGGCTGGTCGTGGTACACCGGCTCTGCGGCGCGCATGCTGTCCGCCGCCTATGCGCTGTTGGGCATTGTCCAGACCGAGGGCGCGATTGGCGTTCGCGACGACCTGTTCGAGCCCAAGGGCGAGCTGCAACTCGAATCTCTGCGTATCGGCGGCTCGACATGGCGCAGGCGCCAGGAAGTGCGCCATCAGCCAATCGCAGCGGACTAATTGTCACATCTCCGAGATTCTCGACGCTTTTTGGCTGCTTTGGCGCCCGACTTTGGTCGAAACGGCCCTCAAAAGCCGGATCGTGCGTTGCGGCACGCCCGGGTTTCTGGCATGAGGCCGCGGCAAACAGACCGCGCTCGCCGCGGTCGCAACATTTCAGGGGGCTTTACGCCATGCTGTTGGGTTTGATCATTCTCTGCGGATTGCTGTCGATCGTCTACGGCGTCTATACCGTCAGTAGCCTGATGGCGGCCGACGCGGGATCCCAACGCATGCAGGAGATCTCGGCCGCCGTGCGTGAAGGCGCGCAGGCCTACCTCAGGCGGCAATACACCACCATCGCGGGCGTCGGAATTGTCGTCTTCATCGCCCTGGGACTGCTGCTCTCGTGGACGGTGGCGGCCGGCTTCGCGATCGGCGCGATTCTGTCCGGCGCGGCCGGCTTCATCGGCATGAACGTCTCGGTGCGCGCGAACGTGCGCACGGCCCAGGCGGCGACAAAGTCGCTCGCCGGCGGCCTCGACATCGCATTCCGATCGGGCGCGGTGACCGGCCTTTTGGTCGCCGGTCTCGCGCTTCTCGGCGTCGCCGGCTATTTCGGCTTTCTGACCACCGTTCTTGACTACGCGCCATCGGATCGCACCGTTATCGCCGCTCTGGTCGCGCTCGGCTTCGGCGCGTCGCTGATCTCGATCTTCGCCCGTCTCGGCGGCGGCATTTTCACCAAGGGCGCGGACGTCGGCGCCGACCTGGTCGGCAAGGTCGAGGCGGGAATTCCAGAGGATGATCCGCGCAACCCGGCGACCATCGCCGACAACGTCGGCGACAATGTCGGCGATTGCGCCGGCATGGCGGCCGACCTCTTCGAGACCTATGCGGTGACCGTTGTGGCGACGATGGTGCTGGCCTCGATCTTCTTCGAGGGAACCCCGGCGCTGCTTCCGACGATGATGTATCCGCTGGCGATCTGCGCGGTCTGCATCGTGACCTCGATCATTGGCACGTTCTTCGTCAGGCTCGGCGCGAACAACTCGATCATGGGGGCGCTCTACAAGGGGCTCATCGCCACCGGCGTGTTGTCGATCCTGGGCCTCGCGATCGCCACGCAGTTTGTCGTGGGATGGGGTGATATCGGGACCGTCGCCGGGTCAGCCGTCACCGGCAGGAGCCTGTTTGTCTGCGGCCTGATCGGCCTCGCCGTGACGGGCCTCATCGTCGTCATCACGGAATATTATACCGGCACCGGCAAGCGTCCCGTGATGTCCATCGCGCAGGCCTCCGTGACCGGCCACGGGACGAACGTGATCCAGGGCCTGGCGGTCTCGCTCGAATCGACCGCCCTTCCCGCGCTCGTCATCGTCGCAGGCATCGTGACGACCTACCAGCTCGCCGGTCTCTTCGGCACCGCGATCGCGGTCACGACCATGCTTGGGCTCGCTGGGATGATTGTCGCGCTCGACGCCTTCGGTCCCGTCACCGACAACGCCGGCGGCATCGCCGAAATGGCGGGCCTGCCGAAGGAGGTGCGGCAGTCGACCGACGCGCTCGACGCGGTCGGCAACACGACCAAGGCGATCACCAAAGGCTACGCGATCGGATCGGCGGGTCTCGGCGCGCTCGTTCTGTTTGCAGCCTACACCAACGACATCCGCCACTTCACCGAGATCGGCGCGCCCTATTTCAAGGACGTCGGCGTCGTCGATTTCAACCTCTCCAACCCCTATGTCGTCGCCGGCCTCATCTTTGGCGGCCTCATCCCGTATCTGTTCGCCGGCATCGCGATGACCGCCGTCGGCCGAGCGGCTGGATCGGTGGTGATCGAGGTGCGCCGCCAGTTCAAGGAAAAGCCGGGCATCATGCAGGGCACGCAGCGCCCTGATTATGGCCGGGCGGTCGACATGCTGACGAAGGCCGCGATCCGCGAAATGATCGTCCCGTCGCTCCTGCCGGTGCTCGCGCCTTTCGTCGTCTATTTCGGCGCCTACTGGATTTCGGGATCAAAGGCCTCTGGTTTCGCCGCGCTGGGCGCTTCGCTGCTCGGCGTGATCGTCAACGGCCTCTTCGTCGCGATTTCGATGACGTCGGGCGGCGGCGCCTGGGACAACGCCAAGAAGAGCTTCGAGGACGGCTTCATCGACAAGGACGGCGTCAAGCACTTCAAAGGCTCGGAAGCCCACAAGGCCTCCGTCACCGGCGACACCGTCGGCGACCCTTACAAGGACACCGCCGGGCCCGCGATCAATCCGGCCATCAAGATCACCAACATCGTCGCCCTGCTGCTGCTGGCGATCCTCGCGCACTGACAAGTTCTGCAGTCGGGTGAGCTCGGCGTCGCCTCCGCCCACCCGCCCCACTTGTACGCGGCGCCATTCGAGAGTCCTTACCCGGGCGCAGAACCATTTCGTGCGATTATCTGGTCAGCGACAATGTTGGGGTCTTTTCCAACATACTGCGGCTGCGCGGCAGTATCCAAAGCGTCGTTATTGGCGCGCTGGATCAGCCCGGCTTCCCAGCCGACCGCCTGAGCTCCGATCGTGTCCCAGGTGTGGCATGCGACCAAGCACATTTCCGACGGCGACGCGCCAAGCCCTTCGGTGACCTCGGCATAGGCCTCGGCCGCCGGCTTGTGCCGTTTGGCTGCGTCATCGACGCTGAATCGCCGATCGAAAAGGTCAATAATGCCGCCATGGGTCAATTGCCTGCCGGAAATGGCTGCGTGTTGTCCGTCAGAGTGAAAAGAGGAAAGCCCGCCTCCTGATCTGGGGGAGCGCGTGGAATTCAGCCCATGTCCAATTGCCGAGCTGCAATCCGTCGAGGCGAAGCGCAAAGGTCCACTCTTCAAGTCTGATTTGCGGCGTTGGTCCGGCCGACAGAACCGGGAAATCCGTCGTCACATACTGTCCGGGCGGAATCCGATTGGTCAGACCTTGCCCTTGTCGTCTCCGACCTGAATCCGCGGGAAACCGGGGGCTCGTCCATGCGGGTAGCGCCTTTGTGTATGGAACTAATGCCCGCCCGCGATTCAGCATATTTCTGTTCTGCCTGGATGGCGGCCATTTTGTCCGACAAATCGGCGCCAATGATGCCCTCAGCGCGGCCTAGAGCATTGCTTTCGATCAAAGAGCCATCGAATCCTTCCCTAAAAAGCCGACATCAGCGGTCGTGAGCGTTGACGATGTCTGACAAATCGTCTACCAGATTAGATAAGCGGCCCGTCGAAACCCGCTTCAAGGAGGAAACGCCGATGCTGAAATTCAGCCTGTCCGTCGTTGCGCTCGTCGCGCTTGGCTCCGTTGCTCAGGCGGCGGAACTCAGGCGACTACATCGCCACCTGGGCCGCGAGCCCGCAGCCGCTCTGGACGCCGGACTTCCTGGCGCCGGTGAAGGTTCCGCGCAACTTCTGGAACCAGACCCTGCGCGAGGTCGCAACGATCAGCCTCGGCGGCAAGCAGGTCCGCCTCGTGATCTCGAACGTCTACGGCTCAACGCCACTGCCGCTGAGCGCAGCGCATGTCGCGCTCGCCGGCGCCGATGGCGCGATCGAGGCGGGCTCGGACCATACGGTCACCTTTGACAGCCAACCCAGTGTCATCATTCCGGCGGGCGCTGATTGGATCAGCGACCCCGTCTCTTTCCAAGTCGATCCGCTCAGCAAGCTCGCCGTCAGTCTCTATTTCAACGGCGTCGTGCCGGTGACTACCACCCATTGGGAGGGCCGGGACACAGCCTATATTACCGAGGGCAACACGGTCGCCGACGCTACGATCAAGCCGTCAAGCACCATGACGGCGAAGCCCTTCCTGACCGGGATTCTCGTTGACGCTCCGCCGGATGCGCGCGCAGTCGTGCCTTTCGGCGACTCGATCACCGACGGCGACGGCTCAACGCCCAATCAGACGCACCGCTGGCCCGACTTCCTCGCGCGCCGCCTCGTCAAAGAGGCCGGGGTTCCGATGTCCGTCGTCAACGAGGGCATTTCGGGCGCGCAGGTGCTGACCGATCGCATGGGCACGAACGCCCTCGCCCGCTTCGATCACGACGTCATCGCCCAGCCGCACGCCTCGACCGTGATCCTGATGATGGGCATCAACGACATCGGCTGGCCGGGGATGGCCCTCGACCCGAAGGCCAAGGAGCCGACCGCCAAGCAGATCACAGACGGCTATCAGCAGCTCATCGGGCGCGCGCACGCGCACGGGCTGCGCATTCTCGGCGCAACGCTGACGCCCTTCGAGGACACATTCAAAGGCGGGCCGCTGGAAGGCTACTACAATCCCGACAAGGAGGCGATTCGCGAGGCGGTCAATGACTGGATCCGCACGAGCGGCGAGTTCGACGGCGTGATCGACTTCGACGCAGTCGTGCGCGATCCGGCGAACCCGAAGCACACCAAGGCGGTATATAACAGCGGCGACAATCTGCATCCGAACGACGCCGGCTATGAGGCGATGGCTGGCTCGATCGATCTCGGCATGCTGAAGGGCAACAAGTAGGAGTTGCTCTCAAGGGCGAAGGCCAATTCTTCCTCGCCGGAACATCAAGGTTGAGGGATGGGGGCGCCGATAGGCGCCCCTATCTCGCCCCTAGTACCGTCCGCACGGATGCGCGCCCCCTCGACCATCGCCTTCATCTTGCCAAAGGCGGAATCGCGCGGCAGGTATGTGAGGCTGGAAGGTCCGCCGGGAAGTCAAGCCGGTTTGGCCGATTTAATCCTTTGCATGTTCAACAATGTATCCGCGAGTGCGGATTCAATGAGAAGCGCTGTTTCGGTCAATGCGCCCTCGGCGTTCTGCGAGGCGATCTTTTCGAAGACGCGCGCGTGGTCTGCGACCGGATCATGCGCCAAACTCAAAGTCGGCAACATCATCTGCAATTTTATCGACCATCGTAGAGTGGTTTGGATTGCTGGCCATAGCGAAGACAAAGCCTCGTTGTGCCCCGCGGTCAGGAGCCCCTGGTGGAACGCCACGATGGCGTTGAGCCAGGCTCCCGTCCGAGGATTGGTGCGGGCCATCCGCGACAACCCGTCCGCCAGCCGGGACAGATCTTCTTCGCTCCGTCGCATTGCGGCGAGGGCTGCCGCGCTGGGCTCGACGATTTTCCGCAGTTCGAAGAGATTGCGGATGAAGGTCTCGTTCGCGGCGAGTTCGAAATGCCAGGCGAGAACGTCGGGATCGAGGATGTGCCAGGCCGCGCGCGGCGCGACTTTCGTCCCGACCTTTGGTTGCGCGGTCACGATGCCCTTCGCGGCGAGGGTACGGATCGCTTCGCGATAGGCGCTCCTCGACACGCCAAAGGACTCGCCAGCGCTCTCCTCCCTCGGCAGCAGCGACCCCGGAGCGAGGTCGCCCCTGATGATGCCACCGGCGATGCGATGAGCAAGCGAACCATGGAGTCGGGAACGACTGGTCGTGAACAACGGCTCGACGTCAACGAGCGCCAACGCATCCGGCGCCGCTTCGCCATCAAGATGTTGCGCCGGCTTCTGCTCCGGCCTGGACAGATGAGCCGCCCCGGGCGCGCGAGAACGCGTCGCCGGCCCCCGCCCGCGCGCGTTCACGAATTGGACGACGGACCCGGCTGCCTCGGTCACGCTGCTGACCGCGCCAACAAAATGCATGCAGCCGTGCGTCAGGCTCGGCCACAGTGAGAGCGAGACGTCAACGCCGGCTTTGGTCAGTTCGCCGTAAAACGCCAGCGTGTCATCCAGCAGCAGGTCGCATTCCGCGCCAATGCAAAGCGTTGGCGGAAAATCGGACAAATCGGCGGACAGCGGACTGAGTTTCTTGGCCCGCACTTCGGGCGGCAGCTGCGGCGCATAGAGGTTCCAAAACCACCGCATCTGGGCTTCAGAAAGCCCGAACCGCCCGTCTCCATAAAGCCGGTGGGATGAGAGGTTCATCTCCGGCGCGTAGGCGCCATAAAGCGAGACGAAGCCCGCGATCTGACGCCGCTCGTCCTTCGAGAGACAGAGTATCGCCGAAGCGGCGATATTGGCCCCCGCTAAATCGCCCGCCACCAGCACCGGAGCGCCTCGCGAATTGTAAAGGGTCGCCGAAAGGACAGCCCTGACATCATTCATCGACGCCGGGTACGGGTGCTCAGGGGCCAGACGGTATTCGATCTGAATGACGCGGCTTCCGGTCTCCGCCGCGAGCCACCGCGCAATATGGTCATGGCTCTCGATGCCGCCCATGACCCAGCCGCCGCCATGGACGAAGACGAGCGTACGCGCTTGCTGCTCGGGATTGTAAAGGCGTGTCGCGACCGGGCCAGTTACCGTCTCAAATGTACGGTTCGCCGTCGCCACGCCCTCTGTCTCGCCGCCACGCGCCGCGAGGGCGGAATATTCGTATATCCAATGACGAAGGTTGCTCAAATCAAAAGACCCGTCGTCGTCAGCATATTTCTGCTCTGCCTCGATGGCGGTCATTTTGTCTGACAAATCCGTGGCAATTATGCCGTCGGCACGGCCAAGGGCCTTCCTTTCGATCAAAAGAGCCATAGAAACCTTCGCTAAAAAGCAGACATCAGCCGTCGTGAGTGTTGACGATGTCTGACAATTGGTCTACCAGATTGTCGCGCACCCGGCAACCGTCGCGCGGAGAAACAAGGCCAGCCGTACAAGGCCATCCGTACAAAGACGGCGCGGGACTGGGCGCACAAGTGGAGGAACGTCATGACCTTGAGAGCCGCTCGAATTCTAGCGTTGGGCGTCGGAGCGACAGCCTTGATTTCAACCGGCGCGATCATGTCGCCGGCGTCCGCCGAGGACAAGCAAATATCGATCGACTTCGTTTCCGGGCCGCTCAACGATTCGTTCTTCCCGCCGCTCTACCAGGGCGCCCAGGACGCCGCCAAGGCCCTCGGCGTCAAGCTGAACTACATTCCCATCGACGAGGCCGACATCGAGGCCACCTCGGCGCGGACGATGCAAACCGCGATCGCGCAGAAGCCGGACGCCATTGTCGTGGGCGACTTCGTCACCAGCGTCGTCGATCCGTACATCAAGCAGGCCATCGCGGCTGGCATTCCCGTGTACGTGGATCAGTCGGGGCAGGACCAGTGGGAGGCCGACGGAGCCTTCGGCTTCGTCGGTCAACAGGGTCCGCAGGTGGGCAAGGTTGCAGCCGAGCGCCTGGCGAAGGCGGGATCCAAGGACATCCTCTGCGTCATCAACGTGCCGGGGAATCCCTATCTGCAGGCAGTCTGCAAAGGGCTTGCGGAAAAGGCCAAGGAACTCGGCGTGAGCACGGCAAATCTCGAACTGCCGACAGCGAACTCGACCGATCAGGGGAAAGTTAGCCGCGACATCGGCGCTTACCTTCAATCGCACAAAGGCGTCGACGGCATATTCACCGAGAACCCCGCGGTCGGCACAGCCGCGACCGCGGCGGTCGACGCGGCACAGCTCACTGGCAAGGTCCATGTTGGGACGATGGCGATTTCGCGTGTTGCTCTCGAGCAGGTCCAGAACGGCAAGATCGACTTCCTGATCAACGAACAGCCCTATCTCGACGGCTATTTCGGCGTCGTCTTCGCCGCGCTCTATGCGAAATACGGTCTCGCCCCAGTCGGTCCGGTCTCAACCGGCCCAAGCGTCGTCGACAACAAAAACATCGACAAGATCCTCAAAGTCTTCGACACCTATCCCAATCTCATAGGCTCCAAATAGGCTTGGGCGGCGGTCCGCCAAGGACCGCCGCGGCGTTTGGCCGGTGATCGGAATGCAAGCGGAAGCCGACGACCGGCACGCCGACGGTAAGACGGCGGTTGAAGCGCCGGTTTTCGAGCCCGCCGCTGACGATTCCTCGCCGTCGACCGTCCGACGGCGAAGCTTCTTGATGAGCGCCCTGTTGCGGCCGGAGGCGGGCGGCGTTGTTTCGGCGCTGCTGGTTTTTGTCTTTTTCGCAGTCGCCGCGGGCCAAAACGGCTTTTTGACCACGCTCGGCACGGCAAACTGGTTGGATACCGCGTCCGATCTAGGCATCGTCGCCCTTCCGATCGGAATGCTGATGATCGGCGGCGAGTTCGATCTTTCGGTCGGCTCGGTCGTCGGCGCGTCCTCGATGATCGTCGCGATCTGCTCGGGCTATTACTCGCTCAATCCCTGGATCGGCGTCGCGATCGCCTTCCTGTTCGGGGCCGCCGTCGGGGCGGCTAACGGGCTCATTGTTGTCCGCACGAAGCTGCCTTCCTTCATCGTGACGCTGGCGACGATGCTGATGGTTATGGGCGGCATGCTGGGCCTGGCCATTGCCCTCACCGGCTCATCGAGCATTTCGGCGGTGCCCTCTGGTTCGGCGCAGGCGATTTTCGCGTCCAACTTCCTGCAGTTCCATGTTTCCATTCTTCAATGGATCCTGCTGTCCGTCCTGGCCACCTACGTGATGCAGCGCACCGCCTTCGGGAACTGGGTCTATGCGACTGGCGGCAGCGCCGAGACGGCCCGTCTGGCGGGCGTGCCGGTGGCGCCGGTCAAGATCATCCTGTTCGTCTGCACGGCGGTCGCCGCGGTGCTCACCGGCGTGAACGAGACGCTGACGTTCCAGAACGGCAACATCACGCTTGGCTCACAATATGTCTTTACCGGAATCGCGGCTGCCGTCATCGGCGGCGTATTGTTGACGGGAGGATATGGTTCTCCGGTGGGCACGATGTTCGGAGCCCTGACCTATGGAATCGTCTCGCTCGGCGTTTTCTTCCTGGGGTGGAACACTGATCTCGCGAATTTCTTCATCGGCCTACTGCTGCTGCTCGCGGTTCTCGCCAATCATCGCCTTCGGCTATTGGCGATGGGGAGGGCATAGGATGAAGGCGCCCATCGTCGAGCTCCGGGGCGTCACAAAACGATTCGTCGGGGTGACCGCGATTTCCGACCTTTCCTTGCAGCTTTTTCCGGCCGAGGTCCTCTGCCTGCTCGGGGAAAACGGCGCCGGGAAGTCTACCGTGATCAAGATCCTAACCGGCGTAGAGACCCCGACGAAAGGAGAGGTGCTGGTGGACGGCGAAGTGGTCCACTTCTCGAGTCCGCGACACGCGCGCGAAAAAGGAATAGCGACTGTCTATCAGGAGATCGGCGCCCTGCCGTTGATGAGCGTCGCGCGGAATTTCGTGCTTGCCGCTGAGCCACAGAAAGGGCGCGGCTTGTTCCGGCGGCTCGATCTCGACGAGGCGTCTCGCATCGCACTCAAGAGCCTCAAGGATCTGGGCATCAGCCGGGTGACGGACGGAAGCCAGCTTGTCGGCACGCTGTCGGGCGGGGAGCGACAGGCCCTGGCCATCGGCAGAGCCGTGTATTTCGGCGCTCGGGTCCTGGTGCTCGACGAGCCGACAGCCTCGCTCGGAGTCCGGGAATCCGCCACAGTCCTGAAGTTGATCGATCGCGTGCGGGCGCGAGGCGCCGCCGTCTTGTTCATTACGCATAACGCCTATCACGCCTACGCGTCTGGTGATCGCTTTATGGTGTTGCGCCGCGGCGAGGCGCTGGCGGCGTTCGGCAAGAACGAGCGAACGATTGGCGAAGTGATCGAGCTGATGGCTGGCGGCTCCGAACTCAAGTCCTTGCTAACGGGGAGCGAGAGGGCGATCGCGTCCCCCTAGTTTGCTTCGTTCCAGGCGTGCGACGACGTTGCTCGCGTCCCCCGCCGAGAGTTCGAAGGACGGAAAGGAGGAGCGCCAACTTCCCAGCGAGGGCCGGGATCAGGTTGCGATACTGATGGTCCCGTTGATCACCAGCACCCATGCAAACAGGAAGTGCCAGTGCCGCGCGTCGGCCAGGTCCTGGAAACTTGGAATGGTCATCCAGTTCGGCCAGGCGCGGGCAACGTATTCGCCGTCGCTTTTCGACCAGCCGAATCTCCCCGTTCGAGTTCGTTTCACCCGCTGTTATCGCCCTGATAAGCGCGAATGATCTCCCTGTTATCGTCCTGTTATTTTGCTCTCGCCGCGCATGAGTGTTTTCTAGGAAGCGATTGTAAATAAATGTCTTTTTCTCGGACAAGCTTAGGCAGAATCACGGGCTTCCGCCTGTTTTCTCCCCGTATCAGGGTGAAAATAGCAGCGCCGCCGCCGCCGAACGGATGCGCAGGTCGCATAGCTCCAACACATTCGCTTAAAGGCGCGCCCGCCTCAGGAGAACTTGAACAGGCCCGCCATCATGTTGCGGAGGAAGTCGGGCTCCGTGCCGCCGGTCGGGGTTGTGCGGGAGACGAAGTCGAAAACCTTCCCGTCCTGCATGCCGTAGTTGGCGACGCGGTCGACCTTGCCGCCCTTATCGAAATAGACCGCGAGCACATGCTGGTCCGTCATCTGGACGGGCATGAAGGCGAGCGCACGATGCATTTTCTGGCCAATGTAGTACCAGGCGTCGCCGCCGACGGTCGACGTCGTCGAGGGCGTGCCGAGAAGGGACAAGGCCTCCGGTTTCGTCGTCGCCCCAACCTTGATCTGCGACAGAGTCTCCTCATCGACCTGATAGCCGCGATCGAAGTCGCCATCGTAGCCGATGCAGCCGCCGAGCATCGCGCCGAGCGCCATCGCGCCGGCGAGCGCGAGGCCCCGACTGATACGATGCGTGGCTTTCGACCCGTGACCCATTCACATTCTCCAATTCGTCCGGCCTTTTTGCTTGCCAGTCCGACGGCGGATGCCTAACCCGGGCGGCGGAACAAATGCAAGGCGCCGCCATGCGGGTGCCAAGCGACGCACGAAGGCGCTGCGATGATTCTCGCCCGATGGCGCGCCAGACGCGCCAGCAAAGCCCTCATCGAGCAACTTCGCGGCGAGATCGTGGCCGCGGCCCGCCGGCCCGCGCTCTATGAGGCGCTGGCGGCGCCGGATCGGCTCGACGGCCAATTCGAAATCCTGACGCTCCACGCCGGGCTCGTGCTGCGGCGTCTCGTCGCAATCGGCGGTCTCGGTCATCATGTCGCGCAGGACCTCGTTGACAGCCTGTTCCTGCACTTCGACGACACGCTGCGCGAGATGGCGCTAAGCGACATCGCCGTTTCGAGACGGCTGAAAACGATGAAGGAAGCGTTCTATGGCCGAAACGCGGCCTACGTCGCGGCGCTCGCGTCGGGGTCGCGCGCGGATCTCGCTGCGGCGCTGGCTCGCAACGTCTACGCAGGAGCGCCGAAAGACGCCGTGCATGCGGCGGCGCTTGCCGACTATGTCTCGTCGGTCGACGCCGCTCTGGACGCGACACCGATCGAGGACTTCGTCACGGGACGCTTCCGCTTTCCGGATGGCCCTATCGCGTCAGGAGGCTGAGCCATGTCCGAACCCTTCAGCCGTATCGTACGGGTCGATTCCATCCCCAGGGGCGGCCAGACCGTCGCCATCGAAGCAAGCCAGACGGAGCGCGAGGAGCTGGCGGCGCTTTACAGGCTTCCCTCGATCGAGGCGTTGAGCGCCGAGCTTACCCTCAAGCGGTCTGCGCAAGACGAGGTCCGGGTCACGGGCGCGGTCCACGGACGTCTCACCCAGACATGCGTTGTTTCGCTCGAGCCGTTCCCGGCGGTCGTCGATGAGGAGGTCGATGTCCGCTTCGCCGAGCTCGCGGACGACGTCGCCACCCGCAGGCTGTCGAATGAGCCCCAGACGTTCTCGATCGACGATGAGGACGAACCCGATCCGATCATCGAGGGCAGGATCGACCTCGGCGCCTTGGCGGCGGAATTCTTCGCGTTGGGGCTCGATCCCTATCCTCGCAAGCCCGGCGCCGCGTTCGAGGCGCCCCAGGATCGGGAGGACGCCGCATCGCCTTTTTCGGCGCTCGGAGGCCGCGCCAGGAAGAAGCCGGAGTGAGCCCGTCAGCGCGGCCTTGACTGCGAAATCGCTGTGAGCTCGCTCGTCGACGCGAGTTCCCAGTTGGGATAGGCGTTCTTTCGCCGCCTCGGCGTTGCCTTGCGCGCCGAAGACGCTATTGTCGCGCCGCGCCGGGCGCCGCCCGAGCCAGGGCGCTTCAAGCGCCGTCGGACGAGGGAATGGCGAGCGACGTTCGCATAGCGCTTGACGTAATGGGGGGCGACAGCGGACCTTCTGTCGTCCTGCCCGGCGCAGCGATTGCGCTCGAGCGCCGTCCCGACACCCGGTACCTGCTGTACGGCGACGAGAAGATGGTCGGGCCGATGCTCGCGGCGTTTCCGAACCTCGCCGTCCGCTCGCGCCTTCTTCATACCAGCGTCGCCGTCAAGATGACCGACAAGCCGAGTCAGGCGTTGCGCACCGGACGGCGGGTGTCGTCGATGTGGCAGGCGATCGAGGCGGTGAAGGCCAACGCGGCCGATTGCGTGGTTTCGGCTGGCAACACCGGCGCTCTGATGGCGATGGCGAAGTTTTGCCTTCATACCATGGCGCCGATCGAACGTCCCGCGATCGCGGCGCTCTGGCCGACGCTGCGCGGCGAATCGATTGTCCTCGACGTCGGCGCGACGATCGGCGGCGACGAACGTCATCTGGTGGATCTCGCGGTCATGGGCGCGGCGATGGCGCGAATCGTGTTCGATATCGACAGTCCGACAGTCGGGCTCCTCAATGTCGGGGTCGAGGAGATCAAGGGGGTCGAGGAGGTCAAGGCGGCGGGGCGCATGCTGCGCGAGGCTAATCTGCCCAACATGCGCTACCACGGTTTCGTCGAAGGCGACGATCTTGGCCGGGGCGCGGTGGACGTGTTCGTCACCGAAGGCTTCACCGGCAATATTGCGCTGAAGACCGCCGAAGGCACGGCGAGACAGCTCAGCCGCTACCTGCGCGACGCGATGAGCCACAGCCTCATGTCCCGCATCGGGTTTATGTTCGCGCGCAAGGCGCTGGAGGCATTGCGCGAGAAAATGAGCCCGCGCGCCAGCGGCGGCGTATTTCTTGGGCTTGACGGCGTCGTCATCAAGGCCCATGGCGGCGCCGACGCCGAAGCTTATGCAGGCGCCATCGAATTGGGCTACGATATGGTGCGCCAGGAACTGCTCGGCAAGATTCGTGAAATGATCGCCCAGGCCGACGGCGCCCTTGCCTCCGCGGCGCATTCGCATTCGTCCGCCGCCCAGTGATCCGGAACGCGTCCGCTCCATGACATCCATCCTTCGTTCCTGCGTCCGCGGCGTCGGCGCTGCGCTTCCGGCCCGCGTCGTCACCAACGCCGAGCTCGCGCATAAGGTTGACACGTCCGACGCGTGGATCCAGCAGCGCACCGGCATCAAGCAGCGTTATGTGGCGGGCGAGGGCGAAACGACGGCGAGCCTTGCGACGAAGGCCGCCGGGGCGGCGCTCCGTCACGCCGGCCTCGAACCATCGGCGATTGACCTCGTCGTCGTCGCGACCTCGACGCCCGACTACACGTTCCCGGCGGTCGCGACCCAGGTGCAGGCGAGCCTCGGCATCGTCGACGGCGCGGCCTTCGATCTGCAGGCGGTCTGCACCGGCTTCGTCTATGCGGTCGCGACCGCCGATAAGTTCTTGCGTTCCGGCTCGAACAAGCGCGCGCTGGTGATCGGCGCCGAGACGTTCTCGCGCATTCTCGACTGGAGCGACCGCACGACCTGCGTGCTGTTCGGCGACGGCGCGGGCGCGATCGTGCTCGAAGCGTGCGTGAGCGACGGACTTATCGCTTCGCCGGGGGTCATCGCCTCGCGCCTCAGGGCCGACGGCCGCCATCGCTCGAAACTCTTCGTGGACGGCGGCCCCTCCGCGACGATGACGGTGGGCCATCTGCGCATGGAAGGCAAAGAGGTGTTCCGCCACGCGGTCGGCATGGTGACCGACGTGATCAAGGGCTGCTTCGCCGACGCCGGCGTCACCGCAGACGCCATCGACTGGTTCGTGCCGCATCAGGCCAACCGGCGCATCATCGACGCCTCCGCCGACAAACTCGGCATTCCCCATTCCAAGGTGATCATTACTGTCGACCGACACGGCAACACTTCCGCCGCCTCGGTGCCGCTGGCGCTTGCTGTCGCGGTCGAGGACGGCCGGATCAAGCCGGGCGACCTCGTGATGATCGAGGCAATGGGCGGCGGCTTCACCTGGGGCGCGGCGCTGATCCGCTGGTAGCGGCGGCCTGCGCGGCCTCTCGCCAGCCAAGGAAGTGGAAATCAATGCGCTTGGATGATCCGTCGCGAGGCGGTCCTTTTTTCGCTGGCGCCGCCAATCGCATCGTGATGCATTGGGCGGAATGTTCGCAGGGCTTCTCGGGCCTGGTCTGGCGGCGTCAAGCCGCGCGATCAAGCGTGAGCAAGGTCGTGCGACGTTTGGGCGGAGCGTTACGGTCGGAAAGCGAAGCGAACAACTAAGAAGACGAGTTTGCTGGGGCGAGGAATGCTCGATAGATTGAATTCGCTGTGGGTCGGCGAAAAGCTCGGTTATGTTGAACGCCTGACCATGGTCTCAGCGCTGTCCATCGGCCATCCATTCAGGCTCTATTCCTATGCCCCGGACAAGCTGCGCGACCTTCCGGACGGTGTGGAAGTCCGCGACGCGAACGAGGTGGTCCCCTACCCAGCACTCGCGAGATACTTTGACGTTGGTTTGGCCGCGCTCGGCACGGATTTTTTCCGCTACGCCATGCAAGCGAAGGGATTGGGTTACTGGGTCGACCTCGATCTTTATTTCATAAGGCCAATTGATTTCCGTGACCAATATGTTTTCGGTTGGGAGCACGAGACGTCGATAGACGGCGCGGTTCTGCGGCTTCCAGCGAATTCCGACATGGTTCGCGAGCTTTGCGAAATACCCCAGGTCAACTGGAAACCTCCGTTCTATGGACCAAGGAAAACAGCCGTCTTCTACTGGCGGCGGCTTATGGAAGGCGACATTCGCCCGGAGAATTATCGTTGGGGCACGTTTGGGCCAGCGATTTTGACGTATCTCGCGAAAAAGTATTGCGTCTCGAAACAAGCGAAGGAACGTTCGGTCTTTTACCCGGTCAGGCATCGGCACGCCAAAATATTATGCGGTCCGCCAGAACCGGTCGAAAGCCAGCTCACGAAAGAAACAAGAGCGGTGCATCTTTGGCGTTCTGTGTTGAGCCGCGAAGCCAGGGCCAGGGCCTCGCCGCCGCCCGGGTCTTACCTTGAGGCAGCTTGCCGTCGTCACGGGCTCGAAGACTGACAATCTTGATGGCCGGGCCGCCCGGGACTTCCAACGGGGTGATGGAGCGGCACTCAGATCGTCGCAATCAGAACTTGAAGTTCGCACCGACGCGGACGATCGAGCCGTCGTAGTTATACTTCGCCGCGGCGTAAACGCCCGGGAAGAAGACGCTGGCGGCCAGGTTCGGAGCTGTGACGACATTGTTGCTGCCGAGGTCGTAGTAGAGGTACTCGGCTTTCAGCGTGATGTTGTCGGTGATGGCGTATTCGACGCCCGCGCCGATTGTCCAGCCGACCCGTGTCGAGCTCGGAGCGCCATGCCAGGCGAGGCCGTCGACGTTGTCGAAAACGTTCAGGTAGCCGTTGCCGCCGCCGTAAGCGAGACCGCCCGTGCCGTAGACCATCAGGTGGTAGTCCGGGGTGGCGACGAAACCGATGCGGGCGCGCGCCGTTCCAAGCCAGTCGAGCTTCGCCGACGCGTGGACGTTGACGATGTCGCCGGGGACGTAAGCCGTCAAAGGCGCGCTGGTGAACGAGAAAGTCTTGTTCACGCTCGTCCAGTCGATGTCCGTCTCAACACCGAACACCGCCCCGCCCAGCTGCCAATTGTAGCCCGTCTGGCCGCCGCCCAGCCATCCGCTCGCGTCGGTTCCGAGGGTGTTGGGATAATAGGTCGAGAGAAGCGGGAAGCCGGCGTCGTAAAGCGTCGTCGTCCGGCTGCCCGTGCCCAAGACACCGCCCGTGTTCAAACCGACATAGAAACCGTTCCAGGTGAAAGGCGGCGCGAAGAATGCCGCTTGCGACGGCGGTTCCTTCAAGGTCCAAAGGTCGGCGGCAAGGGCCATGCGAGGGCCGGCAACCGTCAGCGCCGCGGCGGCGAGCCCACTCAACCGGCGAGGCTTCATCTCGCTCTCCTGCCAGAGTTCGACCCGGACAGGATTCGCCGGGCCGAATGTAAGCAGTTGAGCCGATGCGAGCTTGCGGCAGGCTGACCTGGGCGCTGCCCTAAGCGGGTTCGGCGGCGGGGCGGCGCCGACGGATCGGGGCGGGCGCTCTTCCTTCTGGCGGCGCGGTCACCCCGCCAGTTGTTCGGCGACTTGCCCATGGCGAACGCCGAGGAACGCCCAAAGCGTGAGCGCGGCGACGAGGTCGAACAGGAACAGCATCGCGAACAGCGGCTCGTAGCCAATCGAATTGGCCAGCGCGCCGACCGTCAGCGTGAATAGCGCGCCGCCGAGATAGCCAAACATGCCGGCGACGCCGGTCGCGGTCGCGACCTCCGGCTTCTCGAATACGTCGCCCATCAGCGCATACATCATACTGGACAGCATTTGATGCGCGAATCCGCCGAGCGAGAAGCAGAGGATAGCTACGATGGGACTGGCGACGAAGCTGATTAGCGCTGGCCGAACCATGCATAGGGCTCCGATCGTGATCACGCTCAGGCGCGCGTTGACGATCTGGAGCCCGAAGCGGTTGTGGAGGAATGGCGCAAGATAGCCGCCGAACAGACAGCCGATGTCAGAGAACAGAAACGGCAGCCAGGCGAACAGCGCGAACTGCTTGAGGTCCATGCCGCGCACGCTGACCATATATAGAGGGATCCAGAACGCGAATGTCTGCCACGCCGGCTCGGTCAGGAAACGGGCGATGATGATGCCGAGAAATTTCGGCTTCGACAGCACCGCCTTGATTGAAGGCTTCGCCCCCAGCGGCGGTTCGCGGCCGGAATAGATGTAGGCGCGCTCCTCGGGGGAGAGTTTTGGTTGCGCCTCGGGATCGCGATAGAGCCAGAACCAGACGATCCCCAGCGCCACCCCCAAAACGCCGGTGATCAAGAACGCGGGCCGCCAGCCGTAGGCTACGGACAGCCAGATCACGAGCGGCGGCGTGACCATCGAACCGATCGAGGAGCCGGAGTTGAACCAGCCGGTCGCGATCGACCGCTCCTCCGAGGGAAACCAGATGGTCGACACCTTCGTCCCCGTCGGGATCGCCACGGCCTCGCTGAGTCCGAGCAGCGCGCGGAAACCCGCCATGGACACCCATCCGGTCGCGAGGCCGTGGAGCGCCGCGGCAACGCCCCAGATCACCGCGGCTACGGCGTAGCCCACTCGCGGTCCGATCAGATCGGTCAGATAGCCTGCGACCGGTTGCGAGAAGGAATAGACGAACTGGAAGGCCGACACGACGTAGGAATACTGCTCGGTCGAGAAGTTCAAATCCTTCTTGAGAATCGGAGCAAGCACGCCGAGCACATTGCGATCGACGTAGATGACAACCGTGCCGGCGAACATCAGCGCCAGCATCTTCCAGCGCAGCCTTCCCATCGGGCGCATGACGTCTCCTCGCGTGATCGAGGCCGGCTCGACGGGCCGGCTCTCCTGGTCACTCAAAATTGGCCTGACCACTTGACCATTAGGCCAATCTGCGGGAATGTCCAGCGCCGATTTACGCCAATCCCAGACGCGCTCCACCGGAGGCATCGCCCATGACCGTTTCCCCGGCGCCATTTGCGCTGCACCCGGACCGGCTGTTTCCCGCCGACCTCAAAACGCGCGACATCGCCCGCGAGCTCTACGCATCGGTCGCCAGCCTGCCGATCATTAGCCCGCACGGTCACACCGACCCGCAATGGTTCGCAGACGATGGGCCGTTCCACGACCCGGCAAGTCTCTTCATCGTTCCCGACCACTACGTGCATCGTATGCTCTACAGTCAGGGCCTGCGCCTCGAGGACCTCGGCGTGCCGCGGATCGACGGCGGCCCGGTCGAAACCGATCCGCGCAAGATCTGGCGCCGTTTTGCAGAGAACTTTCACCTCTTCCTCGGGACGCCGTCCTGGCTCTGGCTCAACCACGCCTTCACGGAGGTCTTCGGCTTCCATGAGCGCATCGACGCTGGAAACGCCGACAGGGCCTACGATCACATCGCCGCCTGCTTGGAACAGCACGAGTTCCGGCCGCGCGCGCTGTTCGAACGGTTCAACATCGAGGCGATAACGACGACGGAGAGTCCGCTCGACGACCTGCGCCACCACCGCAAGATCCGGTCGAGCGGCTGGCGCGGCCGGGTGCTCACCGCCTTCCGCCCAGACCCCGTCGTCGATCCCGCTTTTCCTCGTTTCGTCGAGAACCTCGTGGAGCTCGGGCGCATCGCCGATTGCGACGTCTCGACCTACGACGGCTATCTCGCCGCGCTCGCCAGCCGGCGCGCCTATTTCAAGTCGGTCGGCTGCACCTCGACGGACCATGGCCATCCGACCGCGCGCACCGCGGACCTGCCGAAGGGCGAAGCGGCCGCGCTCTATGCCCGGGTCCGCAACGGCGGGGCGTCGGCCGCGGACGCTGAACTTTTCCGCGCGCAGATGCTCACCGAGATGGCCCGGATGAGCCTCGAGGACGGGCTGGTGATGCAGATCCATCCCGGGTCCGTGCGGGACCACAATCCCGCGATCTTCCGTGTCTTCGGCAGGGACAAGGGCTGCGACATCCCCTCCCCGACCGACTATGTGTTCGCGCTAAAGCCGTTGCTCGACCGCTTCGGCAATGAGCGCGATCTGACGATCATCCTGTTCACCCTCGACGAGACAGCCTTTTCCCGCGAACTCGCCCCGCTCGCCGGCCATTATCCCGCGCTGAAGCTCGGGCCCCCCTGGTGGTTCCTCGACAGCCCCGAAGGCATGCGCCGCTATCGTGAAACAGTGACGGAGACGGCGGGCTTCTACAACACGGTCGGCTTCAACGATGACACGCGCGCGTTCCTGTCGATCCCGGCGCGGCACGACATGAGCCGGCGCGTGGACTGCGCCTTTCTCGCGCGTCTCGTCGCCGAGCACCGGCTCGAACTCGACGAGGCTTTCGAAGTCGCCCACGACCTCGCCTACAGGCTCGCCAAGTCCGCATACAAACTCTGACGCCGCCGCACGGAATCCGATTGCTAAGCCTGCGCGCCGCCGGTCCTTTCCCCCGCGGATCTCATCAAGAGGAAGGGACGATGCCATTCCAGCCCGTCGACAACCGACGGCTCTACGAACAGGTGGCGGATCAGATCGGCGGGCTCGTCCGCAAAGGCGAGTTCCTGGCGGGACAGAGGCTGCCGGCGGAACGCGACCTGGCGAAGATGCTCGCGGTCAGCCGGCCTGTCGTCCGCGAGGCGATGATCGCGCTCGAGATCGCCGGGCTGATCGAAGTGCGCACGGGCTCGGGCGCCTTCGTCAAGGAGAAGCCTGCAGAAGCGGCGGAGGCGGTCAATACCGGCCACAGTCCCAGCGACATTCTCAACGCGCGCATGCTGATCGAGGGCGAGACTGCGGCCCTTTCAGCTTCCCGCGCGACCCCGGAGGATGTCGCCGCCATCGCGGAATGGGTTGACGAAATGGTTCGCGAGCATGAGGCCGGGCGCCCTTGGCATGCGGCAGACCTCGGATTCCACCTGGCCATCGCCCGGTCGACGGGGAACGCCGCGCTGGCCAGCGTCGTCGAGCGCCTTTGGCAGGAACAGCACACGCCTGTCTTCGCTCTCCTCTCGGAGCGGGTGCGCCTGAGCGACAATTGGGACGCGACCCTGCGCGGGCACATGGATATTCTCGACGCGATCCGGGGCGCAAAGCGGACTGCGGCAAGGGACAGAATGCGCGCGCATCTGCGTCAGGTGCTGGCCGCGATGACCGGCGCGGAGAAAAAAGCACGCGCCGGTCTGTGATCCGAATCATTTTGGGCACGATTATTGCTGGGGGAACACAGAAGGCTGATGGCTTGCCCGGAGGTGCGCTCATGCGACCCGCGCGGGCCAAACGATAGGCGAGAAGCCCCTTTTTTAGGCGGTGCCGCGGGATGAAAAAAGTCGCAGAAATCGCCGCCGAGCCCTACGCCTTCGAGCTGACGCCCGAGCATTGCGCGTTGCTGATCATCGACATGCAACGAGACTTTCTCGAGCCCGGGGGGTTCGGCGAAATGCTTGGCAACGACGTCTCGCAGTTGCGCCGCACGATCGAGCCCAACAAGCGCCTCCTGGCGGCGTGGCGAGCCGCAGGGCTGCTTGCGATGCACACGCGCGAGGGCCACAGGCCCGATCTCGCCGATCTGCCACCGGCCAAGAAAGTTCGCGGACGCAGCGCGACCAGCATCGGCGACGAGGGGCCGATGGGTCGTATCCTGGTGCGCGGAGAGCCGGGCCACGACATCATCGCCGAGCTGTATCCGGAGCCCGGCGAGCCGGTGATCGACAAGCCAGGCAAGGGCGCGTTCCACGCCACCGATCTCCACTCGATTCTTCAGCACCGCGGGATCAAGCAGCTGGTCGTGACCGGCGTGACCACCGAAGTCTGCGTCAACACCACGGTCCGCGAAGCCAATGACCGGGGCTACGACTGCCTCGTGCTCGAAGACTGTGTGGGATCCTACTTTCCCGAGTTCCACGCCATGGGCCTCAAGATGATCAAGGCGCAGGGCGGCATTTTCGGCTGGGTCTCCAGTTCGGACGCCGTAATCAAAGCTCTGGCCCCGCTCAAGTAGCGCGGCCAACCGAGTAACCTCAGAGCGACGGGGAGAAAGCGATGTCAACGACGACGATGACGACAGGGCGGGAGCGCTATTGGGTTCCGGGCGACTGGAACGCCTTCTTCGGTTTCGGCACCAATATTCTGGTCAACGTCCTCGTTTTGACCGGGCTTCTGCGCTTCGTCCTGAAGATGCCGGATTCGCTGGTGTTCGGCAGAATTCTTCCCGCCCTCGGGTTGATGCTGTTTCTCAGCACGGTGTATTACGCCTGGCTCGCCTATCGGCTGGCCCAGAAGACCGGCCGTACGGATGTCTGCGCCCTGCCGTCGGGCACCAGCGTGCCGCACATGTTCGTCGTCACGTTCGTGGTCATGCTGCCAATCTTGCTCCGGACCAACGATCCGATCCAGGCCTGGGAGGCGGGCCTCACTTGGGTCTTCGTCCAGAGTTTCGTCTTGATGGCGGGCGGCTTCATCGCGCCGGTGATCCGCAGGATCACGCCGCGGGCGGCGCTGCTCGGCTCGCTCGCCGGCATTTCCATCACCTTCATTTCGATGCGCCCCGGCCTGCTGGTGTTCGAGACGCCGCTCATCGGCCTTGTCTGCTTCGCTATTATCCTCGCCAATTGGTTCGGCGGCGTGCGCTACTTCCAGGACGTGCCGGGCGGCCTGATTGCGATCGCCGCGGGCACGCTCATCGCCTGGGGATCGAATCTCTTCGGTCTTGGCTATGGCGGCTTGAGCGTCGGGAGCGTCGGCGACGCCTTTTCACACTTCGGCTTCTCGTTTCCCATTCCGGCCGTGGGTCACGTCTTTTCCGGCTTCAAGTTCATCGGCATTATATTGGTCACCGCGATTCCCTTCGGCATCTATGACCTTGTCGAGGCGATGGACAACGTCGAGAGCGCCGCGGCGGCTGGCGACTCGTTTCCCACGACGCAGGTGCTAACCGCCGACGGCGTCATTAGCCTGATCGGCTGCCTGCTGGGCAATCCCTTCATCAACGCTGTCTATATCGGCCATCCCGGCTGGAAGGCGATGGGCGGGCGGATCGGCTATTCCGCCGCGACCGGCGTGATGGTGCTGGTGCTGACGTGGCTCGGAATCGTGGCGCTGGTCAGCAGCCTGATCCCGGTGGTCGCGATCCTGCCGATCCTGCTCTACATCGGCATGCTGATCGGCTCGCAGGCCTTCCAGGAGACGCCGAGGAGTCATGCGCCGGCGATTATCCTGGCGATGATTCCGCAGATCGCCGCCTGGGGCAAAACCATGATCGACGGCGCGCTTGGCGCCGCGGGCACCAACGCAGCTACGGTCGGCTTCGACAAGCTCGGCAATACGGGGGTGCTCTACAAGGGCCTGGAGACGCTCGGCGGCGGCGCCACGCTTGCCGGCATCATTCTGGGCGCCGTCACCGTGTTCATCATCGAACGTGAGCTCGAGAAGGCCGCAGCGTTCGCGCTCGCGGGCTCCATTCTGACGTTTTTCGGACTGATCCACGCCGAGGATCTAGGCATCGGGCAATCCCCTGTGGTGGCGCTGAGCTATCTCGGGATCGCCGTGATGCTCTACTGCTTCGCCAAATTCGCCCATGTTGCGCCAGCCGCGATCGAGTCGCGTGGCCATGGCGAACTAAGGGAGCAGCCGGCGGAATAGGAGATATCGAGGTCCGGGCGCGGAAAGCGGCGTTTGTTGTTCCGCGCCCCGTCCTAAACCTCGCAAACACGTGGGCCTTCCGAGCTTGGCAAGCGCGGGCGGGCCGACCAACTACCCTGCCCGCCTTTCTTCAAGCCGCCGCGGCCGCCGGCGCGCGCTCGCGGATCTCGTAGATGGTGAAGGCTTCGCTGACGCCGCGCAGGGACGTCTTCCGGGTCGCCGTCCGGTAGCCAGCCTCGCCAACGAGACGCGCCACCTCGGCGCTCTCGACGATCGGCTGCGTCGCCAGGATGGCGGTCGGATCGGCGAGGCCCTGAACGCGCGAGGCGATGTTGACCGTCTGCCCGAAATAATCCTGCCGGTCATTGAGCGTCACCGCAAGGCACGGACCTTCGTGCAGGCCAATGTTCAGGGCGAGGTCCTGGCTGCCGCGCTTCTCATTGATTTGGCGCATCTCCTCGCGCATCCGCATCGCGGCGCGAACGGCGCGGTCGGGGGTCGGGAAGGTCGCCATCACGGCGTCGCCGATGGTCTTGACGACCGCGCCGCCTTCCGCGCCGACTGCGGTCAACAGCGCGCTGAAATGGTGGCGGACGAGGTCGAAAGCGGCGAGATCGCCCACGCGGTCGTAGAGCGCGGTCGAGCCCATGAGGTCGGTGAACAGGATCGTCAGATTGGTGATCTTGAACCGCTGCTCGGGATCGAGCGTTGCGTTGCGGTAGAGATCGCGGAACGTCTGGTTGCTGAGCACTCGGGTCGCGGTCAGGAATGATCGGCGACGGTTCATGAGCGCACTCATCTCCGCGTTGTGGATCCACACGCCCGGGACGGTCCTGCGCCCAGACTTGTTTTCAACGGCGATGCGGATCGGCCCGGTCTCAGCTTATGTGTCGCACTATGCGTCGTCGCTTCACTGAACACGACCGACAGACTGCGCCGCTCGGTGGTCGGCTCCCCGCCGACGTCGAGAAATACGGCCGTATGGGTGACCGGATCGAAAATGATCGCAAACTCGGCCGGCAACGTCAGCGACATCGCCGCCTTCTCGCCGGGCGCCAGCTCCATAACGTCGAGCGTGACCTTGTCCATCGCGCTGTCGAGGTCGTCGGGAAACTCAATTCCGGAGCCCCAGAACATCTGGCGCATGTACTCGGGCAAGGAAAGCGTGTCGGGATCGTGCGCTGCGATCCGCCGGATCTTCGGATTGACGGTGAAGGTGACTTCGACAAGCTCGTCGAGCGTCGGCGAGTAGTCCGCCGCGCAAAGCGCGCACGCGTATGCCGTGCGGTTGAGCCTCTTCAGCGCGGCGCCGGTTTCGAGAACGCCGCCGCAGCCGGGACACAGCACGTTCCAGGCCATGTCGAAGAGGCCGATCCGGGCGGCGTGCACCAGCGTGCTGATCACCGGCTCTTCGCCGAGTTGATGCGTGGCGGCGAAGGCGAGCGGATTGATGCGATTGAGCGTCTGGTCCAGGCCGGTTTCGACAGCCGCCTTCAGCGCATCGGCGACAGCAGGGTCGGCCGCCTGCCGCAGGAGTTCCCAAAGCGCCGTTGCTTCAGCCATCGCGCTGCCTCCGCGACCGCGAGGGGCCGTGTTCCCATAAAGATCATAGGCGCGCGCGCCCCGACCGTCAAAAACGGGCGGAATTCAACCTGCTTGGCGCGGCGGCATCGCCGGTATCCCTCACGCCGCCGCGGCGGCCCGCTCCGGCTCGCGAATCTCGTAGATCGCGAACGCTTCGCTGACGCCGCGTAGCGACAATTGGCGAGAGCTCGTCTTGTAGCCGGCCGCGCCGACGAGGCCTGCGGCTTCGGCTGCGTCCACGACCGGCTTTGTCGCCAGGATCGCCGTCGGGTCGGCGAGCTCCTGGACGCGCGAGGCGATGTTGACAGATAGGCCGAAATAGTCCTGCCGGTCATCGAGCATCACGGCGAGGCAGGGTCCCTCGTGCAGGCCGATGTTGAGCGCGAGGTCTTCGCTGCCGCGCTCTTCGTTGATCCTGCGCATGGCCTCCCGCATTCGCATCGCGGCGCGCAACGCCCGGTCGGGCGTCGGGAAGGTCGCCATCACGGCGTCCCCGATCGTCTTCACCACCGCGCCGCCCTCGGCCACGACCGCCGCCAGAAGCTCGCCGAAGTGGCTGCGCACCAAGTCGAAGGCGGCGAGATCGCCGACGCGGTCGTAGAGCGCGGTTGAGCCCCGGAGATCGGTGAAGAGGATGGTAAAACTCGTGATCTTGAAGCGCTGCTCGGGGTCGAATGTGCCACTGCGATAGAGGTCGCGGAAGGTCTGGTTGCTGAGAAGCCTGTTCGCAGTCAGCACCGGGCGTCGGCGGTTGGAGAGATTGTCCACCTCCGAGGTGTGGACCCAGAGGCCAGGCAGCGTCCGCTGGCCGGATTTGTTGTCGAACGTGATGCGCGCAGGGCCGGGCTGGACCTTCATCGAGCCGAAATGGGAATGCGAATCCGCGAGCACCACCGACAGGCTGCGGCGTTCGCTCGTTTCATCGCCCGCGACCTCGAGATAGAGGGTTGAATGGGTGACCGGATCGAAAGCGATGATGAGGCCCTTCGGCAGCGTCAGCGACATCGAGGCTTTCTCGCCTGGTTGAAGCTCCATCAGGTCGAGCGTCACCTTCTGGATCGCGCCCTCAAGGTCCTCCGGGACCACGGCGCCGGAGCTCCAGAAGACCTGCCGCATGTATTCGGACATGGACAGAGAGCTCGGATCATGCGCCCCGATTCGCCGGACTCTCGGATCGACTGTGAAAGTGACTTCGACCAGCTGGTCGAGGGTCGGCTCGTTATCCTGCACGCAGAACGCACAGAAATAGTGGTCGCGATTGATGCTCTTCAGGGCGACGGCCGTTTCGAGCACGCCGCCGCAGCCCGGACAGAGCATGTTCCAGGACATGTCGAAGAGGCCGAGCCGCGCCGCATGAACGAGCGCGCCGATCGCCGCCTCCTCGTTGAGCCCGCGCTCGGCGGCGAAGGCGAGCGGGTTGATGCGGTTGAGCGACCGGTCCGACCCGGTTTCAACCGCCGTCTTCAATGCGTCGGCGACTTTCGGGTCCGCCGTCTGCCGCAAGAGTTCCCAGAGCGCCGTTGCCTCGGCCATCGTCGTTCCTCCGTTCGGGCACCTCATGTAGGACGTCGTCGTCCCCGCCGCCAGAACCGGCGACATTGACTGACCCTCTTCGTCTTCCCCGCCCAAAGTTGGGTGTTTCAAGCTGGACATCGGTCCTCTCAGGACTTAGACTGAATTGGCCGGTTGTATCGCTAAGGCATTTATTTCTTTCCATGTAATCGTTCTGTAATGCGCGGAAGTTACGGAAGGTGGCCGGCGCTTGAGGTTTTCGCGATCCGCACGCGTTTCGAAAGGGGGTTGTGATGAGAAACTTTCTGCTCTCTGCCGCGGTGACCGCGGTGGCAATCGGCGTTTCGATTGGCGGGGTCCAGGCCGCCCCGGTGCTTACGCCGGACGGCGATCCGTTTCCGAGCGACAGCGTAGCCTATCTGACCGGCGGCCCTTACATGACCCCGTTTGGCACGTTCGACATGACAACGGTGGCGAATTTCGACGGCTTCGTCCTTCAAAACCATGGCGGTAACGAGTTCTACACCTATGCTACGTCTACGGTGTTTGACACCACCGGTCCGTCGCAGACCGTGACGTTCGACAACCATGGCGTATTCAGCACCTTCACGCTGACCAACGGCGACGTGGAGGTAGAAATTTTCGGCCGCTCGAGCGCTTTCGAGACGGGCACGTTCAATGCGCAGATGCTGATGGCGACCTGGACCGGGACCATCGACGGCATTCCCGTAGTCGCCCAGATCAGTCCGACGATGCCTACGCTCGGAACGATCACTTTTTCCCTTCCCCCGCCAGGGACCCTGGGTCTGCTGGTTGACTACGTCTTCTACAACCAGACCGAGTTCAGCCTGAATGGGGGTCCTTTCGTGAGTACGCCCCTGACCGGCGTCTCTGCCGCAATTCCGGAGGCTTCGACCTGGGCCATGATGCTGATGGGCTTTGCCGGTCTCGGCTTTGCGTCCTATCGCCGGTCAGCCGGTCCGATTCCGCTCGGCTGATTGGCGTCGCTGGACCAGGCGTATCGAGCCCAGGCGGAGCTTGGGCCTTTCAAAAGGCGCCGGTGAGCTGATTCCTTCTCCTGAGGCGCCGCCAAGCGGCCTCGAAGGACGATGCAAGAGACGCCTCAGGACGTGGGGATTCAGAGCGCCGATCACAATGGATTCAAAGCGTTGCGCAGCGCTTTGAAAGCAACGCTTCGGCGGGCGAGAATTTCGGTCAGCGCGGGGTCCGGCTCGATCCGGCCGCGAACGCGCGTCATCGAGGCGACGGCCGTCTCGAGATCGGGATAAAGACCGGCGCCGACCGCGGCGATAATCGCGGCGCCGAGCGCGCCGAGCTCTTCGGCGGCGGCGATTTCGAGCGGCAAGTCGATGGCGGCGGCGAAAATCTCGAGCCAGGGCCGGCTGCGCGCCGCGCCTCCGGCAAACCGCGCCGCGATCGGCCGGTCGCGGCCCCTGAGCAAATGATCGATATGGCCGCGATGCTCGAACGCTACGCCCTCATAGATGGCGCGCACCATTTCGGGCAGCCCGTGCCAGGAGGCAAGGCCGATGAATCCGCCGCGCGCCTCCGGCTCATCGAGCCGGCCATTGAGATAGGGAAGAAAATAGGGGATCGCGTCGCTCGCGCGGGTCTGCGACACTTCCCTGTTGCAGAAATCAAAGAGGGCGTCGCGATCGCGCCGGCCACTGTCCGCTGGGGCAAGGACCGAGTCGACAAACCATTCGAACGCGCTCGCCGAGTTCGGGCCAGCGTCGGTCAGAACGAAATCGCCCGGCCTCGCCCCAAGAATTGGCGCGGAGATGGAGCCATCGGTGATCGGGGTCCTGCTGGCGAGCTGGTTGAGCCCCCAAGTCCCCGAAATGACGCTGATGACGATCTCGTCCGTCGCCCCGAGCCCAAGAGCCATCGCGGGCCCATCGGCATAGCCTGCCGAGACCGGCGTTCCGGCGACGAGCCCGGTTTTGAGGGCCGCCTTCTCCGTCACTGCGCCGGCGATGGCCAGGGGCTCCAATGCGTCGCCGAAGAGCCGTTCGTAGCGGCTCAAGCCCAGGCGGTCCAAAACCGCCGGGGTCCATCGTCTCGCGCGCTGGTCGATCAGGCCCCCCGAGGACAGGTCGCTGATTTCCGTAGCGAGGATCCCGGTCAGCCGATATCGGATGTAGTCCTTGCACATGAGGGCGCGAGCGGCGCGCGCAAGACTGTCGGGCTCGTGCTTTTCTAGCCAGGCGATCAGCGGAAGCGGCTTGCCGGCCCAAAGCTTGTGCCAGGTCAGCGCAATGACGCCGGCCTCGAGCCCCGCCTCGCGCCAGAGCGCGACCTCGCCCTGCGCGCGTTGATCCGTGGAGAGGATGCCGTTGCGCGTGGGTTCGCCGTTCCGGTCCACCAGATAGAGGCCGTTGCCATAGCCTGTCAGGCCGACGACCGCGATCGAGGATGGCGCGACCCCGGCCTCGTGCAGGACCTTGCGTGTCGTTAAGCAGATCGCCGCCCACATGCCCTCAGGATCGCGCTCCAGAAAGCCGGGCGCGGGATGCAGCGGCGCCATTGCGACGCTGGCGACGGCGCATTCGCGTCCGCTTTCGTCATAGAGCGCGGCCTTGACCGCCGTCCCCCCGGCGTCAAAAGCGATGATGTGGTGCTTGGTCATTGTCGCGCTCGACGGCCCGCTTTGCGCCACCGTTCTACGCCATTTCGATCCGCGTTCCGACGCCGCCGTTGAGCAGCCGCTTCAGGTGATATTGTGCGAGCGCGTCTCCCGGCCGTTCGCCGATCAGGGCGGCAAAGGCGGCGAGCGCGCTGGAATCGCCGGCCTCGAGCTTGGCGAAGGCGGCGAGATAGGCAGAGGTGTCGCGACTGGCGCTCTCCTCCGGCGTGAGCGGCTCGTATACGCGCATCGGCTCCTTCCGCCCGCGCAGCACCAGATCGCCGACCGGGCGGCCGAAAAATCCGTCCGCGCGCTCGGCGGCGACGGCGCTGACGCAGATGCGGGTGCCGAGCTGCTTATTGACCGCCTCGAGCCGGGCCGCGGCATTAATGGTGTCGCCGTAGGCGGTATAGTCGAAGAGCCGCCCGCCGCCGAAATTGCCCACGATCGCCGGTCCCGCGTGAACGCCGATGCGGGTGACGCCAAGCGCCACGCCGAGCGCCTTCCATTCGCTCCGGTAGGCTTCCGAGCGTGCGTCGAGCGCGAGCGCGCAGGCGATGGCGCGGGACGCCGCGTCGGGCTGGTCGCCGGGCGCGCCGAAGAGGACATGGATCGCGTCGCCGATGATCTTGGCGACCGTGCCCTCGTGCGCGAATACGATTTCCGTCATGCCTTCGAGATAGCCGCTGAGCAGGCTCGCAAGCTGGCGGGGATCGAGCGATTCGACCAGCGGCGTGAAGCCCGCAATGTCGGTGAACAGCGTCGCGATCTCGCGCCGTTCTCCGCCGGGCGCGAGCGCGTTGGCGTCGGCAGCGAGGCTGCGAGCGAGATTGGGCGAGAAATAGCGCGAGAGCGACGCATGCGCGCGCTCCGCCGCCGCCTGACGCTGTCGTGCGTCCTTGAGGTCGGAAACATGCGCAATCGTCTTGCGGACGGTGGTTTCGAAGTCGGCGAAGTCGATGGGCTTGGTGAGAAAGTCGAACGCGCCCCGGTTCATCGCGGTGCGGATGTTGGCCATATCGCCGTAAGCCGACACGATGACAGTCGAGAACCGTGTCGCTTCGTCCTGCAGTTTCGCGAGCAGGGTGAGCCCATCCATGCGAGGCATGTTGATGTCGGACACGACCATGTCGAAATCCGGGTTCTCGGTCAGGAAGGCCAGCGCCTCCATCCCGTCGCGCGCAAAGCCGAACGCGATCGAACCATCCTTGATCTGGCGACGGAACTTTTGCGTGACGAGGTCTTCCAGATCGGGCTCGTCGTCAACGACGAGAATTTTCGCCGTCATGAGACGCCCGTCGCTTGGTCCAGCCGGCGCCCGATCTCGCCGCGCAATTCGGGAAAGTCGATAGGCTTGGCGTAGAGCCCCGCGGCGCCGGCCTCGACGGCCTTACGCCGCGTTTCAGAGTCGCCATAGGCGGTGATAATGATGACGGGCACGTCGGGCCGGGCTTTTCGCGCGCGCGGCAGCAATTCGAGACCGCTCATGCCCGGCATGTTGATGTCGGAGAGGATGAGAATGAGACTTGCGCTCTCCGCCGCGCCGACGCGTTCGAGCGCTTCGGGCGCGGATTGGGCGAATTCCATCGCGAAGCGCGAGGCGCGCAGTTCCTTGCGGAACTGCTGACGGAAGAGGTCGGCAACGTCAGGCTCATCGTCGACGACCAGGATTAGCGCGCTCATGCCGCGGCTCCCGCGCGCGGCAGGACGATGGTGAACTGGGTGTAGGATCCCGGCTCGGTCGAAACCTCGAGCCTCCCGCCATGCTGCTTGACGACGATATCGTGGCTGAGCGAGAGACCGAGCCCCGTGCCTTCGCCGGCGGGCTTGGTGGTGAAGAACGGATTGAACATTTTCGCCTTCACCTCGTCCGGAATGCCGGTCCCGTTGTCGCGAATGGCGATCTCGACGCGATCGCCGAGGTCGCGTGTGGAGGCGGAAATCGTCGGTTCATAGGTCCTATTGCCCTCGCCCTGCTTGCGCTTCGTCGTTGCGTAGAACCCGTTGGAAATCAAGTTCAGGAGCACGCGCGTCATTTCCTGTGCATAAATCTCGGCGGCGCCGGCCCTGTCGTCCAGCGATTTGGCGATTGTCACGTTGAAGCCGGGCTTTTCGGCTCGCGCGCCATGATAGGCGAGGTTCAGCGCCTCCTCGACCATGGCGTTGACATTGACGCTGGTGCGCTCGCCCGACCCTTCGCGCGAATGCAAGAGCATGTTCTTCACGATCGAATCGGCGCGCTTGCCGTGGCTGACCACCTTGTCGAGATTGGCGCCGATGGTCCCGATCAGCTCGTCGGCCTCCTCGCGCTGAGCTTTCTCCAGCGGCGCGCGCTTGAGCGTCTCGCCGAGCTCGTCCACGAGCTCGCGCGAGAGCGCCGAGAAATTGTTGACGAAATTGAGCGGGTTCTTGATTTCGTGGGCGATGCCGGCAGTGAGCTGGCCGAGCGAAGCGAGCTTTTCCGACTGGACCAGCCGGTCCTGCGCCTTGCGCAGATCGTCGAGCGAGGCCGCGAGCTCCTTCGTCCGCGCCTGGACCTCGTCGAACAGGCGCACGTTCTCGATCGCGATCACGGCTTGGTCGGCGAAGGTCTGGACGATCTCGACCTGGCGTTCGGTAAAATGTCCCGGCTCCTTGCGCGTGATGACCAGCGCGCCCTCCATCCCTTCCTTTCCTAGCAGTGGCACGCCCAGGATGGAGCGCACCGACTGGCTGAGCGAATCCATCGGAATGGCGTAGTCCGGGTCTTCGAGACAGTCGGGTATCGCCTCCACCTTGCCGGACAGAAGCACCCGGCCGGCCGTCGACCCCGGCCCCGGCGTCGCCGGATGCTCTTCGAGATATTTGGTCAAGGCCTCAGTCTGGCTGGCGCCGGCGTTGGCGCGAAAGCGGAAGACGTTCCCATTGCGAACGCAAATCGTGCCGCCGTCGGCGCCGCAGAGGTCGACTGCGGACGAAATCAGCGTCCTGAACACCGCCTGCAGATCGAAGGCCGAGCGGCTGATGACCTTCAGCACCTCGGCGGTGGCGGTTTGCTGTTGCAGCGCTTCCTGAGTCTCGTTGAACAAGCCAACATTGTTGATGGCGATGGCGGCCTGATCCGCAAATGTTGTGGCAAGCTCGATCTGCCTCTCAGTGAAAGGCTCTACCCGCCGACGGGCGAGCACGAAGACGCCGATCACTTGTCCCTCACGAAACAGCGGCACACCGAGGGCGGTCCGCTGCCCCGTGAGACTGGTCGTTTGAGTCAGCGTGTAGTCGGTATCGGTTGTTACATCCGCGATCTGAACGATCCGGCCCTCGAGAGCAACGCGCCCTGTGACAGATCCACGGTTGACGCTCAGCGGGTGGGATTGCAAATATTCCATGTATTCGCGCGAGTAGCCGACTGCCGCGCCCGCCCGAAATACTTCGCCATCACGGCGCAGGATGAACGCCATTTCGGTGTCGCACAGACGCGCCACGCTATCGACCAATGTCTCCAGAACCGGTTGAAGATCAAAGGTCGAGCGGCTGATCACCTTCAATACATCAGCTGTCGCTGTTTGCTGCTGCAACGCTTCCGCGAGATCGCGGGTGCGCGCCTGCACCTCGTCGAACAGGCGGACGTTCTCGATGGCGATGACGGCCTGGTCGGCGAAGGTGCGAACCAGTTCGATCAGACGCGGCGAGAATTCGCCGGGCTCTGGCCGAGAGAGAACGAACACGCCTTCCACTCTGTCATTCCTCAGCAGCGGCACGCCGAGCAACGATCGCGTTCGGTTGAGCGCGTTGACGGGAAAATCGTACTCCGAATTGGTCAGAACATCGCGGATTGTCTCGACTTTTCCGGATAAAGCGACCCGCCCCGCCATCGAGTATCGGCCGGGGGCCTGCGGGCGTCCCTTAAGAAATTGGATCATTTCCGGCGAGATGCCGAACGTTTCTTCGAAGTAGAACAGATCGCCCTTCCTCAGGCATATCACCCCATTGAGGGACCCGCTCAATTCCACTGCGGAACGGATGAGCGTTTGCAGGACGGTCTTGAGGTCGAATGCCGAACGGCTGATGACCTTGAGCACGTCCGCGGTCGCGGTCTGCTGCTGCAGCGCCTCGGTGAGGTCACGCGTGCGCGCCTGCACCTCCTCGAACAGGCGCACGTTCTCGATCGCGATCACGGCCTGGTCGGCGAAGGTCTGGACGAGCTCGACCGCGCGCGCGCTGAAGCGTCCCGGCTCGCTGCGGCCCAGAACGATGGCGCCTTCGATACGCGCGTCGCGCAGCAGCGGCACGCCGACGAGCGCGCGATCGTCGTTCGTTCGCCGAATCACGTTTCCCATCGACAACGCAGAGTCCGCAAGCGTGTCTTCGATCCATTCGATTCGCCCCGACAGCGCCACGCGGCCCAGGACGCTTCCGGAGCCCGGGGTGATCGGATTTTCAGAGAGAAAGCGAACGAGGTCGGGAGATTTGTTGACGAAGGATCTGCAGCGAAATGCGTCGCCGTCGCGGACGCCCAGCACGCCGCTGTCGGCGCCGGATAGAGCGACGGCGGATCCCAGCAGCGTGTCGAATACGGTTTGCAGATCGAACGCCGAGCGGCTGATGACCTTCAGCACTTCGGCGGTCGCGGTCTGCTGCTGCAACGCCTCGCTCAGGTCTTCGGTCCGGGCCTTCACCTCGTTGAACAGCCGCGCATTCTCGATGGCGATCGCGGCCTGATCGGCGAAGGTTTGGGTGAGCTTGATCTGGCTCTCGGTAAAGGGGTCGGGCTCGGGGCGCCCGAGGCTGAAAATTCCGACAAGCTCGCCGTCGCGCATCAGGGGGACCACGACGATCGCGCGATAGCCAGCCAATCGGGCTGTCGACTTGTAGAGATAGTCGGGATCGGCCCAGGCGTCCGAATAATGCGCGACTTCGCTCGCCCGCGCGGTTCGCCGAGAGTGCAGAGGATAACGAACCGGAATGGGATTCTCGCGCGTCTCGCGCTCGAACGCTTCGGGCAGCCCGAATTGCGTCGCGAGCCGGCAGACGTCGCCGTCCCGCAAGTGAAGCGTCGCGAGAGGCGCGCGGCAGAGTTTGGCGGCCGCCTCCAGAATCGTTGACGCGGCGAGGTTCAGATCAAACGCCGAGCGGCTGATGACCTTCAAGACTTCGGCCGTCGCGGTCTGCTGCGCAAGCGCCTCTTCGAGGTCGCGCGTCTTGGCCTGCACCGCCTCGAACAGCCGCGCGTTCTGGATCGCGATCGCCGCCTGGTCGGCGAAGCTCTGCAGAAGCGCCTGCTCCCGGTCGGTGAATGGTTTTGGCGGCGAACGGACCACGAGGATCGAGCCGAGTCCGCGGTCCTCCCACAGCATCGGCGCATAAAGCAGAGACGCGCCGCCGAGACGGTCCACCCGGTCGCGGACGGTCGGGGAGAGATTGGGTTCGGCCCGGAGATCGGGGATGTGGTGAGTGCGACGCTCACGGATGATCCGGCCGGTAATGCTCTCGCCCACGGGCGTGACGTCACGGCGCACTTCCTCGGCCCTCGGGCCGCGCCACGCCGCCACGCGTACCATGTCGTCGTCGCCGATCGTGTAGATGCCGATTTCGTCTGAGCCGAACAGCCTTTGGCAGGCGCCAAGGATTTCCTCGAAGACCGGCGCCGTATCTGCGACCGACTTGCTGATCGCGCCCAGCACGTCCGCCGAGGCCTTCTGCTGCTCGAGCGCTTCGTTCGTCTCGCGGAACATTCGCGCGTTCTGAATCGCGATCGCCGCCTGGTCGGCAAATCCGCGCAACAGCTCCAATTCTCTTTCGCTGAACGGACGCGGCGGGCTGCGCAATATCGCGATAGAGCCCAAGCCGCTATCCTCCCAAAGCATGGGCGCGAAAGCGATCGATACATTGCCGGAACTGCGCATACGTTCAAGGAGCGCCGGCGGAGTGCCCGGTTCCGCGAGCCCATCCGGAATATGGTGAACGCGGCGTTCGCGGATGACGCGACCTGTGCGACTCCCGTCGAGCGGCATGACGTCGTTTCGAGCCGCTGAGAACCCGGGCCCGCGCGCCGCGGCCGGGCGGACCATTCCGTCTTCGCCGACCATGAATATGCAGACCTCTTCGGTTCCGAACAGGCGTTGGGACGCGTCGAGGATATTTTCGAACACGGGGGTTGTGTCGGCGACCGATCGCGTGATCGCGCGCAGCACCTCGCCGGAAGCCTTCTGGTGCTCCAGCGCTTCCTGCGTCTCGTTGAACAGCCTCGCGTTCTCCATCGCGATCAGCGCCTGGTCGCGAAAGGATTCGGCCTGGGCGATTTCGCTCGGGCCGAAGATGTTGGCCCGCCTTCCGCCCACCGCAAGCAGCCCAATGCATTCGTCGCCGAGCAGGAGCGGCAGGTACAGCACCGAGTTGACGCCGAACGTCTCGTGGATGCGGCGTTCGTGTTCCGGCAGGTCGATCTGCGACCAGTCCGGCAGGTGCAGCATCGTCTTGGCAAGGAAGGCGCGCGAGGGAAAGTTGGCGCTCGGATCGATGGGGTGCCGCTCGGGCGCGAGGTCCGTCATCGGGCCCTCCGGCGTCGCCCCGGCCGTGTGGACATAGGCGTCGCCTTCACGAAGCAGCACGAACGCCATGTCGCAGCGCAGAAGCCTCGCGGCGGTGACCACGATCCTGTCGAACACCGGCCGCGCGTCGGTTGGCGACTGGCTGATAACCCGCAGGATCTCCGACGTCGCTGTCTGCCTTGCCATCGCCTCGGCGAGTTCGCGTTCGCCAAGCGCCGCCAGCAAGGCCTCGCGTGTCGGCCCTTTCGCAGCGTCGCGCGGAGGCTTGGGGGACGGTTTTAGCGACGGCGCAGCGCGTCGGTTGGGCATGCGGCCGGATTACACGAGCCAATGAAGGAAAGCCAGCATCGCGTCGATTCGGCGGGATAGCAAGCGCGCCCGCGGAACGCGTCGGTCGGGCTTGACCGCGGCCGTTTCGGCAGGCCTGCTGACCGGCCATGGCCCCGCATGACGAGACCCGCCCAAACGAGATCGCGGTCGACTGGCCTGAGCGCGTCGACGCGGGCCTGACCTTCATCGGCATCATCCGGACGCCCTGGCCGACGCGCGCCGAATGCCCGCACCACGGCCGCCCCGACGGACCGCTCTGCCGGATTGAGGTCAGCGCGCCGTGGGACGCGGCGCTCGACGGGATCGAGGCCTTCGAGCGGCTCGAGGTCTTCTACTGGTTGCACGAGGCGCGCCGCGATCTCGTGCGCCAAAGCCCGGGGCGAAACGGTCTGACCAAAGGAACCTTCACCATCCGCTCGCCGGTGAGGCCCAACCCGATCGGGACGTCCATCGTGACGCTCGTCGCCCGCGAGGGCGCCGTCCTGCATGTCCGCGGGCTCGACTGCGTCGACAGGACACCCCTCCTCGATCTCAAACCGGACCGCTCGCAGTTCCGCTCCGATGCAACGCGATGATTGCGGGCTGGACCAAAGCTCGCTGAGGCTCGATATATTCCGTTGTGCATAGCGCCAACCGTCGTATTCGTACGGACATTTCGCCTGCCTTTGTGATCTGCACTATAATCCGCTCGAAGAATCCTCAGGACGTAGGGGACGGAGCGGAGAGGGCGGTCGATGCCGGTATCGTACTCGCCATGGCTGGTAGCGCTCTCGATCGCGCTCGCGATCCAGGGGTCTTACGTCGGGCTGACCTTCGCGGTTCAGGTAGCAGACGCCAAGGGCGCGAGGCAGCGCGCGCTTCTCGCGGGCGCAGCGATCTCGCTCGCGCTCGGCGTCTGGACGATGCATTTCGTCGGCATGCTGGCGGAGCGCGTTCCGTTTCGGGTCGACTATCTCGTCTTGCCGACGCTCCTGTCGTTCCTCGTCTGCGTGATCGTGGTCGGCGCGTCGGTGCTCGCAGTGAGCTTCAGCCCCCCGACGCCGCCGCGCATTGGCGCCGCGGCCGTGTTCATGGGGATCGGCATCGTCGCGATGCACTACATCGGCATGGAGACGCTGCGCGCCTGCGCCGAGATGGTGAATTCGGCGCCTCTCGTGCTCGCCGCCGCGGCCGTCGCGATCGCAGCCTCAGGATTGGCGTTGTGGCTCGCGTTCGGCGGACCGTCGCATTCGCTACCGTTCTCCGCGACGGTCCTCGGCCTCGCCATCTCCGGCATGCACTACACCGCGATGAGCGGACTTTCCCTCTATCCCCGCCCCGCTCCGGCGGTCGCGCCGGCGTTGTCGCCCGATCTGCTGGCCGTCATCGTCGCCATCGTCGCCTTCATGGTCTCGGGCGGTTTCCTCCTGTTGTTGGTCCCGGAGCGAAACGGGCGGCCGGATGAGATGCCCGCCCAGTCGGCGGCGGTCTCAACGGACGACGCCGCGGAAGCCGTCGTCGAGGCTGTCGGCACGTTTTCACCGCTCGGTGGCGCGGGCGGGCCGCCCCGTCGTTCAGCAAGCCACATTCCGGTCGAGCGCAACGGACTGACCACCCACATCCCGGCCTCGTCGATCGTCGCGGTCCGCGCCGATGCTCATTACACCCATGTCTTCGATGGCTCGACCTCCTACTTCTGCTCGCTCTCGATCGGCGAGATCGAGCAGCGGCTCGACCCGGCGCTATTCGCCAGGGTCCATCGCAGCCATATCGTCAATATCGCCCGGGTCGACGGCGCGCGGTTCAACGGAGACGCCGGCGTGATCGAGCTCGCCGCGGAGGAACCTTACAGCGTCCCCGTCAGTCGCGGCCGAATCGGGCAGATCAAGGCTCGCCTGTCCCGGCTCGCAGCGGAATAGCCCGCAAACAAGTCAGCTTTCCTGACGCAATTCGTGCTCGGCGCCCGCAATTGGCGCCGTAAACGCGACATTTGTGACTGCGGGCTTGCGCCGACGGCGGCGCCGGCGCGACAAGAGGCTGCAAGGGGAACACTCGTCCGGGGTATGCCCCAAAATGACAATGCGCCGCGACGGCCGCGCGGGCCGAAAGGCCGAGGCAGGCACGCGGTAGGGAGGACGACATGATTCCTGCCGCCTTTGCCTATCATCGCCCGAAATCGATCGCCGAGGCGATCGCCCTCTTAAGCGACCTCGGCGAGGACGCGCGCCCGCTCTCGGGCGGGCACAGCCTCATCCCGATGATGAAGCTTCGCCTCGCCAAGCCTTCCGATCTCGTCGATCTCGGCGCCATCGCCGAGCTCAAGGGCATTCGCGAAGACGGGGCGGACATCGTCATCGGCGCGACGACCACCCAGCGCGAGGTGATCGCCTCCGCTCTGATCGCGACCAATGCGCCCATCCTCAAAGAAGCAGCAATGGTCATCGCCGACCCGCAGGTGCGCTCGCTCGGCACCATCGGCGGCAATGTCGCCAACGGCGATCCCGGCAACGACATGCCCGCGGTGATGATGTGCCTCGGCGCGACCTATCAGCTCGCTGGCAAGGGCGGCGAACGGCGCGTCGCGGCGCGCGACTTCTACCAGGGCGCCTATTTCACGGCGCTCGAGCCGGGCGAAATCCTCGCTGCGATCCGCATCCCCGTTTCCCCGCAGGGACACGGCTACGCCTACGAGAAGCTGAAGCGCAAGATCGGCGACTATGCGACCGCCGCGGCGGCGGTCGTTCTGACCATGGCGGGGGGACGCGTGGCGTCCTGCTCGATCGGGCTCACCAATGTCGGCGAGACCCCGCTCTGGGCGGAAGGGGCGGCGCGAATCCTGGTCGGATCGAGCCTTGACGCCGCGACGGTCAAGCGCGCGGTTGCCGCCGCCGAGGCGATCACCTCGCCCGCGTCCGACACGCGCGGGCCCGCTCAATACCGCACCAAGATGGCCGGCGTCATGCTGACCCGCGCCCTCGAACGCGCAAGATCCTTGGCACACTAGATAAATCGCTGGCCCGCTGATCCGGAGAGCCCGATGCCCAAAACGCACGTATCGATGACGGTCAACGGCAAGGCGGTCGAAGGCCTGGTCGAACCCCGAACCCTTCTGATCCATTTCCTGCGCGAGGATCTGAGCCTCACCGGGCCACATATCGGTTGCGAGACCACCCATTGCGGCGCCTGCACGGTCGATCTCGACGGCAAGTCGGTGAAGTCCTGCACTGTCTTCGCGGTGCAGGCTGACGGCGCCTCGATCGTCACCATTGAGGGGATCGCCGCGCCGGATGGAACGCTGCACGCCCTCCAGGAAGGCTTTCGCGAGATGCATGGCCTGCAATGCGGCTTTTGCACCCCCGGCATGATCACCCGCGCCTGGCGGCTGCTGCAGGAGAACCCGAACCCGAGCGAAGACGACATCCGAACCGGCATTTCGGGCAATCTCTGCCGCTGCACCGGCTATCAGAACATCGTCAAGGCCATTCAATACGCCGCCGCCAAGATGAGCGGCGCACAGTTCAAGGAGGCCGCGGAATGAACGCGATCGCGCCGACATCAGAAGAGCGCGCCGAGAAGCTCCAGGGCCTCGGCTGCAAACGCAAACGCGTCGAAGACATCCGCTTCGTCCAGGGCAAGGGCAACTACGTCGACGACCTCAAACTGCCGGGCACGCTCTACGGCGATCTGGTGCGCTCGCCGCACGCCCATGCGCGAATCAAGTCGATCGACGTTTCCGAGGCCATGAAAGTCCCGGGGGTCCTCGCAGTGCTGACGGCCGCAGCACTCAAGCCGCTCGCGCTCCACTACATGCCGACGCTGGCGGGCGATGTGCAGGCGGTGCTGGCGGAAGAAAAGGTGCTCTTCCAGAATCAGGAGGTCGCGTTCGTCGTCGCCGAGACGCGGGAGGCCGCGGCCGACGCGGTCGACGTTGTCGAAGTGGTCTATGAAGCGCTGCCCGTTGTGATCGACCCGTTCAAGGCGATGGCGCCCGACGCGCCGGTCCTGCGGGAGGACATCAAGGACAGGACCGACGGCGCGCACGGGAAGCGCAAGCACTACAACCATATCTTTACCTGGGAGATGGGCGACAGGAGTGGAACCGACGCGGCCTTCGAACGCGCTGAAGTCACGATCAAGGAATTGATCTCCTACCAGCGCGTGCATCCGTCGCCGCTCGAGACCTGCCAGTGCGTCGCCTCGTTCGACAAGGTGCGCGGGGAACTCACGGTATGGGGCACGTTCCAGGCGCCCCATGTCATCCGCACAGTGGCGTCGCTGATCTCCAAGATCCCGGAGCACAAGATCCACATAATCTCGCCCGATATCGGCGGCGGCTTCGGCAACAAGGTCGGCGCCTACCCGGGCTATATCTGCGCGATCGTCGCCTCGATCGTCACCGGCAAGCCCGTCAAATGGGTCGAGGACCGGATCGAGAACCTCTCCTCGACCTCATTCGCGCGCGACTATCATATGACGACCGAGATCGCCGC
>CAVRMF010000002.1:0-86996 GCA_963721905.1 uncultured Alphaproteobacteria bacterium | reverse complement strand
CGATGATGCCGAGCGGGCTTGTAACCCTTGAGAGGGTGCTGGTTTCGCAATACAGGGCGGACCTTAAGCAGGAGCCTACCTAACTGGCTCTCGGAGCATTTGCTTGCGCTCGACGGAACCCAAACAAGAGCGCGGTTGGCGCCGACGCGATGGTCGATGGCTTCGCCTCTGCTGCGGCGCAATCGGCGAAACTGTCGCTCTACGCTAATCTCGGGGCGTCGCGGCGACGCGCAAGCCGATGCCGATGATGAACATCAACGACGGGATCAAGCATGCGGCGACCTCAGTGGATTTCCGGGAGTTCACGGTGATGCCGATAGCCGCGTCGAGTTTCGCCATCACGCTCGGCGCCGCTCGTCTACGCCGTAGGGTTTGAACGCCACCAGCGGCTTCTTGACGCCGACGCTCATTCTTTTCGGCGTGCTGCTCGAGTGCACGGCGTACTGCCGCCTTATATAACTCCCTTAATGCGCACAAACACCCGCGCGGTTACGAGTGCCCGGGCAGGATCGGCGTCTACGTCCGGACGAAATTCTAGCGGCGGGCTGCAACCGCACCAGGAACGGCCACACTGAAAATATACCTGCCGTTCAACTCGCGTGATGCCGGATCAGAAGGATTATTCCAGCTACTATCGCGATCACTATTGCTGGCTTCGAAAATCTCGCAATCAAGTACAAATCATCGTCACCCAAGCAGTCCTGGAAATCCATATTCATTTTTTAGACGCTTTCCCTTTCATCCGTTATTTTTGCTGTGGAGTAGGGAAGGCTTTTGCGGCAGATTTTCACTTTGCGGCGGCGCGCGACGACGCAATCTCCTTGCCGTCCCTGTACCATTCCTCGTCGGTGACGGTGCCGGTCGCAGGATCGCGCTCGATGACAGCCGGGCCGTCTGGGCGGTCCAGTTTGGCAAACTTTAAGCGGCAGCCGGGGTGAGATTTGAAACAACAAACATGCTGGAAAGATTGTCGTAATGACATTGGCTGCGCGCCCCCGCAACCAACTTTATTTGCTCAACCAAAAGCTCCGGCCCTCCCGCCGGAGCTTTTTCGTTTGGAGGCCCCGAAAGCCTCAGGATCGCCGCCAGTTCCCCGCGCACCTCGACCTTGAGCCGCCGGTTCTCCGGGATCAACACGATCGCCTCGACCAGTCCCCGGATGAGCTCTCGGGCCGGACCTGCGTCCTCCGCTCGCAGCGCGCAATGCAATTCCTCGACCTTGCGGCGGTAGACCTCCGCGACGTTCGGTTGCAGCCGCGGCGCCGGCGCCGCCGCCGTCTTGAGCTCGTTCTCGAGCTCGAGGCGCCGTCGCTCGAGCTCTCTGAGCTTGTCCTTCAGTCGTTCGGCAGGCTCTCCGTCAGCCAAGGCGTCGACCAGCCGATCGATCTGCCGGCAGACGCGCTCCTTTTCGCTGCGGACCTGGCCAATGTTCGCCCCGGCTTGCGCCTGAAGGCGGTTCCATTCGGAGGCGAATTCCTGAGCGAAGACCTTGAACAAGTTCGGATCCATCAGCCGGCTGCGCAGGCCGTCCATCACCGTTGCCTCGAGCGCATCCCGGCGGATGGTCAGACGATTGCCGCAGACAGTCTCGCCTTTGTTGCGCGCGGTCGAGCAGCCGAAATGCGCCTCGCTGATCTTGGAGAAGCCGCCGCCGCAGACGCCGCAACGCATGAGTCCGGAAAAGAGATAGCGTGGCCGCCGCTTCGACCAGAAGGGAAGCGGAGCGTCGTCACTCGAGGCCATCGCCCGTCTTTTGGCCTCGGCTCTCTGGTCGAGACCCGCCTGCCGCGCCTTGACAGAGTCCCAAAGCTCTCTCGACAGGATCGCGAGGTCCGGCGCCTCAACTGCGACCACCGCGTCTTTGCCGTTCGCGCGCGAGCGGCGCTTGCCGGTCTCCGGATCCTTGGCGTAGTTGAGTCGGTTCCAGACCAGGCGCCCGACATACATCTCGTTGTTCAGGATCCCCGTGCCGCGACTGCGATTGCCGTTCACCGTGCTCGCGCTCCAGGCGCCACCGCGCGGGGCTGGAATGCGCCTGGCGTTGAGGTCGAAGGCGATCTTGCGCGGCGCCTCGCCTGCCGCATAGCGGGAGAAGATCTCGCGCGCGACCTCAGCTTCCGCGGCTTTGATCGTTCGGCCGCCTCGGACCGGCTCGCCGTTCGGATCATAGCTTCTCACGACGTCATAACCGTAGGCGTTGCCGCCGCCGGACTTGCCGGCCTCGACGCGGCCGCGAAGGCCGCGGCGAGTCTTGTCCGCCAGGTCCTTGAGGAAGAGCGCGTTCATGGTGCCCTTGAGCCCGATGTGAAGCGGCCCAATCTCGCGCTCGCCGAGTGTCACAAGCCTGATCCCGGCGAATTGCAGACGCTTGAACAGGGCGGCGACATCCTCCTGATCACGGGAGAGGCGATCGAGCGCCTCGGCGACCACGACATCGAATTCCGCCTCGCGGGCGCCCGCGAGCATCGCCTGATACCCGGGCCTGAGCGCCGTCGCGCCGCTCATAGCCGAGTCCCGGTAGACCTGGACGAGCCTCCAATCTTCGCGCGCGATTTTCTCCTTGCAGAGGCGGATCTGATCGTCGATCGAAGTCGCGCGTTGCTGGTCGGACGAGTAGCGGGCGTAGATGGCGACGCGCATCCAAAAACTCCCTCAGCGTTTCCGGCCGGCGTTCAAGGTCTCTCGCAGACCCGCGATCGTCGTTGCGTGGCGGCGGGACGCTTCGAGGCTCCGCGCGTGGTTATAGTGCTTTTCGGTCATCCTTTGGCCCGCGTGGCCGAGAACGAGGGAAGCATCGCCGACGTGCTTGGGATTGTCGAGGGCGATCGAGGTCGCGACGCAGTCTCGAAACAGATGCGGCGACACGCTGCGGCCGAAAGCCGCCTTGGTATGTTTGACGATCCGGTGCGCCAGCGCTCCTTGCTCGATCTGGGTTCCAACCTCCGACACCCAGACTGCGTCGAGTTCCGGATGGATTGACGTCTGCCCTTCGGAAAGGGGCGTGTTGTTCGCGCGATCAGGACCACATTTTCCCCGAAGGAGAACCGGCCGATGCACGTCGAGATAACGTTCAAGCCTCGGCGCGAGCGTCGACGGGACCCTTGCCTCGTAGAGGACGTGCGTCTTGGTTTCGTTCGCGCCGAACAGCATCTGCCGTGACCCGCCCACCTTCACCAGATGGCGCCCCAGCCGCATCATCGCGAGGTTTTTGAGGCGCACCGGCCGACAGGCGAGCAGGGCGATAACAAGGCCATCGCGAAACAGAACGGCCCGCCGCCGCGCCGGCCATCCGGGGGCGGCTTCGGCTTCGTCCATCAAGCGCTGGCCGAGGTCATCGAGTTCGCCGATCGGCCTCAAGCGGGGGAGCTTATCACGCACAGGTCGAACGCCAGCCGACAGAGTGCAGTGGAGTTCAGAAAGCCAGTCCCAATCTGCCTCAGGCACCATGACCCGCATCGCATCATAGAGTTCCCGGATGCGGCAGAGGACGGTGTAAGGCGAGCGAGTCCGTAGCCGTCCCCACACTTGGAGAAAGATAGGTGCAGTCCCTCGAATTCGAAGCCGGGGCCCGCGGCGGGACCTCGCAAAAGGTGCAACAGATGGCGCAATGGCTCACCATAGTCTCATGGGTCGCGGTCATTCTCGGCCTGTTGGCCGCGGTCGCGCGTTCAGTTGCCCATTTGACTTCCGGGTTGACGGAGGACGTGGTTCGGGTGACATCTTAGCCGAGGGGGGAACTGTAAGAGACGGCGCGGAGCGGCGGGCGCGGCTCGGCCTCCGAGAGGCCCGAACGATCCTCCCGGAAGGAGCAAACGTCAGCATGCCTGCGCTGATCTCGGTTGAGAACGTCAGCAAGACCTTCCCCGGCGTGCGGGCGCTTAATAGCGTGCGCTTCGAACTCATGCCGGGCGAGGTCCACGCTCTGATGGGTGAGAACGGGGCCGGCAAGTCGACCCTGATGAAAATCCTCGCCGGAGTCTACGTCAAAGACAGCGGGACGATTCTCTACGAGGGACGGCCGGTCGATTTCGCCAACCCCCGCGAGGCTCAGGCGGCGGGAATCGGGATCATTCATCAGGAACTTCAACTGATGAATCATCTCACCGTCGCTCAAAATATTTTTATCGGCCGAGAACCCAAGCGAGCTTTCGGCCTGCTGCTCGACGACGACAGGCTCAACGCCCAGGCGAAAGCCATTCTCGATCATATGAGCCTGGTGCTCGATCTGCGTACGATCGTCGGTGGGTTGACGGTCGCCAAGCAGCAGATGGTGGAGATCGCCAAGGCGCTGTCCTTTAACTCGCGCGTTCTGATCATGGACGAACCAACGGCGGCGCTCAACAACGCGGAAATCGCCGAGCTCTTCAAGATGATACGTGAATTGAAGGCGCGCGGCGTCGGAGTCATCTATATTTCCCATAAGATAGACGAACTGAAGCAGATTTCCGACCGCGTCACCGTCCTGCGCGACGGCGAATACGTGGGAACCGTTCCAACGGCGACCAGCAGTATCGACACGATCATTTCGATGATGGTGGGAAGGAAGCTTAGCGACGCGCCCCTTCGCGCGACTGTCCCGCCCCACATCGCAATCGCGCTCGAAGTCACAAACCTCAATTGCGGACCACTGGTGAGGAACGTCACCTTCTCGGTGCGGCGCGGCGAAATCCTCGGCTTTGCCGGACTGATGGGCGCGGGGCGAACCGAAGTCGCGCGCGCCGTGTTCGGCGCCGACCGCACGCAGTCGGGCGAAATCGTCGTGCTTGGCAAGAAGGTGTCGATCAAGACGCCCGCGCAGGCGGTCGCGGTCGGCATCGGTTACCTGTCTGAGGACCGCAAACGCTTCGGCCTGGCGGTTGGGATGGACGTAGCTTCGAATATCGTGATGGCCAATCTGCCGAAATACCTGTCGTTCCGCATTTTCCTGAACAAGGGCGATATCCTTGGCGCAGCTAAAAAGTTCATGAAGCTTCTCGATATCCGCACGCCTTCCGCAACGCAGGAAGTGCGGCTCTTGTCTGGAGGCAATCAGCAGAAGATCGTCGTCGCCAAGTGGCTGGCGCGCGACTGCGATATTCTGTTCTTCGACGAGCCGACGCGCGGCATCGACGTCGGCGCGAAGGCCGAAATCTACAAGCTGCTGCGCGGCCTCGCCGATGAGGGCAAGGCGATTGTGATGATCTCTTCGGAACTGCCAGAGATCCTGCGCATGAGCGATCGCATTGTCGTCATGTGCGAGGGCCGCATCACCGGGGAGCTCTCGGCGGCGGAGGCAAGCCAGGAGCGCATCATGCAGTTGGCGACGCAACGCAAATCGATGGCGGCATAGCGTAAATCAAGGCATGGCTCCGCTGAGCGATCCCCTCGCGACTGCGGTCCATGCCCCGGGCTCCCGAACCCTGATCGCGAAACTAAAGATCCCGCCGTTCATCGCGCCACACTCGGCATGATGCGGTGCGGAAGAGGCTTTCCTGGTTCTCTCGCTCACGAGCCGATCTGTTTGAAGGTTGACTTCGCCGGAGAAGTGGTGATTGTGTCGTATAACGTTTCATCAAACCGCAATTTTCGCCCCATGCGCGGCAAGCCGACGATGAACGAAGTTGCCAGCGAAGCCGGCGTTTCGCTCGGTACGGTTTCGAAAGTGCTGAACGGCAACTCCACCGTCGCCTCCGAGTTGCGCGCGCGTGTCCTAGCCGCTTGCGAGCGGTTGAATTACCAGCGCAATTGGATTGCGGCGAGTCTGCGCAGCAGGCAGACCAATACGATCGGCCTTATCGTGCCGGACATACTCAACACCTTCTACGCGACGCTCGTAGAAAAGCTGGAGAACCTCGCCTCTACCGCCGGCTACACCCTAATGGTCGTGACCACGGGAGAGGATCCCCAGCGTGCGCGCGAGCGCATCGGTGTGTTGAAAGAGCGGCAAGTCGACGGGATGATCGTCATTCCGTCCTTTGACGGCTCCAAACTGTTGGCGCGGGCGATCGGCACCGACATGCCCTGCGTCATAGCCGACCGTATTTCCGCCAATGACGCTTATCCGAGCGTCGCCACCGAAAATTTCGACGCCGCGTATCAAGGCGCCAAGTATCTCGTTTCGCTCGGCCATCGGCATATCGCGCTCGCCGTGAACACGCGGCAACTCTGGAATTCGGAGGAGCAAATCGCGGGTTTCGAGAGAGCTTTAGTTGAGGGCAACGCTAAGGCAGACGTCAGGATCGTCGGCATGACCTTGGAGGAGGCCTGCATGTCGATTGAAGGTTTGTGCCGGGAGCGCGCGCGGCCAACCGCACTCTTCGCCTCCAACAACCTCGTAACGATGGGCGCCCTGCGCGCCTTGCAAAATTGCAAAGTCGACGTTCCTCGCGAGATGTCTTTTCTCGCCTTCGACGATTTCGAATGGCTGAACCTGCTGCAGCCGGCGGTGAGCGCAATCCGCCAGCCCGTCGATAGGATTGCTGTGGAAGCGTGGGGGTTGATCTTGCGTGAGATCGGAGGGCACCCGATCCCAACGCCGCATATTCGCCCCAGCGGAGAGTTGATCGTTCGAGGATCGACCGCGATCAAGCGGGGCCTGGCCAAATCTGCGCCCGCCCGACAGCGCTCTCGCGTTGATGCAGGAAATCCTGCGCATGAGTGACCGGGTCGTCGTTACGGGCGAGGGCCGCATCGCCGGGGAGCTCTCGGCGGCGGAGGCAAGCCAGGAGCGCATCATGCAGTTGGTGACGCAACGCGAATCGATGGCGGCTTAAAGTCATGGACAATCAAGGCATGACTGCACAGAGCGATCCCGCAGCAACGGTAGTCCAGGCGCCGCGGGAGGAGTTCAAGCCGAGCGGTCTTTTCGGCTCCGAGGCTAGGCAGAAACTGCTCGCCTTCGCGAGTCTCATCCTGCTCTTGATCTACTTCAGCTTCGCCTCACCGGCGTTCATGCAAACTGACAATATGATCAATATTTTGCAGGCGACGGCGGTCAACGGCGTGCTGGCGATCGCCAGCACCTTCATCATCATAACGGCGGGCATCGATCTTTCGGTCGGCACGCTGATGACCTTCACCGCCGTCATGTGCGGCGTCTTCCTCACCTATTGGCATTTCCCAATGTGGACCGGGGTCGTGGCCGCGCTTGCGACGGGCGCCATCGCCGGGTCGATCTCCGGAACCCTGATCGCGAAACTGAAGATCCCGCCATTTATCGCGACGCTCGGCATGATGCAGGCGTGGAAGGGGCTTTCCCTGGTCGTCTCCTCCGACCAGCCAATCTATTTCAACGACACCGAGAACTTCTACCGGATTTCCAGGATTCGCTGGTCGGCCATGCGCTGCCGTGGCTGCCGATCCCCAACGCTGGATTGATCCTTCTGGTGCTGGCTATCATCGCTTCGATCGTGCTGAAAAGCACCGCGCTCGGGCGCTATACCTACGCGATCGGCAGCAACGAGGAAGCGGTCAGGCTTTCGGGCGTCAACGTCGACGCTTGGAAGATCGGGATCTACAGCATGAGCGGCGCCATCTGCGGGATCGCCGGCCTGGTGCTGGCTTCGCGCATCAATTCCGCGCAGCCGGCGATCGGCCAGGGCTATGAGCTCGACGCGATCGCCGCGGTGGTGATTGGCGGCACTTCCCTGAGCGGCGGAACGGGAACGATCCTCGGCACCATCATCGGCGCATTTATCATGAGCGTTCTCACTAACGGCCTGCGCATTCTTTCCGTTGCGCAGGAGTGGCAGTTCGTCGTCACCGGGGTCATCATCATCCTCGCCGTCTATGCCGACATTCTGCGCTGCAAGCGCGCGTGAAGAGATCAAGGAGGAGGCCCAAGAAGGATCAGTTGACCGCAAGCCGCCGGCGGAAAATTGGCGGAGAGCTAAAGGTTGCAGGTCAAGGACCTAAAGAGGAGGAAATGCAATGGTGAACAAATGGTATATAGGCGCTGCCTTCGGCACCCTGACGGCGATCGCGCTCTCGCACGGCGCGCGCGCCGACGAACCCTATATCCCGCTCATCTGCAAGGGGTTCCAGCACCAGTTCTGGCAGGCTGTGAAACTCGGCGCTGAAGAGCAAGCCAAGGCCGACAACGTCAAGATCACCTTCGAAGGACCAGAAACCGAGGCGATGGTCGACAAGCAGATCGACATGCTCTCGGCCGCCCTCGCCAAGCACCCGCAGGCGATCGGCTTCGCCGCCCTCGACAGCAAGGCGGCCATCCCGCTGCTCAAGAAGGCGCAAAGCGAAAATATTCCAATCATCGCCTTCAACTCCGGCGTCGACAGCGACATCCCGGCGACGACTTGCAGAACGGACAGTGTGGCAGCCGCGGCGACCGCCGCCGACAAGATGGCCGAGGCGATCGGAGGCTCCGGCGAGGTTGCCGTCATCGTCCATGATCAGACCAGCCGCACCGGCATCGACCGGCGCGACGGCTTCGTCAACCGCATCAAGGAGAAATATCCCAACATCAAGATCGTGAGCGTGCAGTACGGCGGCGGGGACCACCTGAAGTCGGCCGAAATCGCGAAGGCGATGATTCAGGCGAACCCGAACTTGAAGGGCATCTTCGGCGCCAACGAAGGCTCGGCCGAAGGCGCAGCGATTGGGGTCAAAGAATCGGGCAAGAAGCTCGTGCTCATCGGCTTCGAACTCGGGCAAGGAGCAGAAAGAGGATATCAACTCGGGCCTCATGCTCGGCGCGATCACGCAGAACCCGGTCGGCATCGGCAAGTGCACTGTCAACTCGGCCGTCAAGGCGCTCAAGGGCGACAAACTGCCGAAGGTCATCGACACCGGCTTCTATTGGTACGACAAAACCAACATGACCGATCCGAAGATCGCCGCGGTCCTCTACGACTAAGCGGCTTTCATGCGAGGGGGTGGAGGGCCCTCCTCGCAGTCTCGAAATCGGGTGCGCGGGCTGGATCTTTTAGCTCCTCGCCCCTAACGTTTGAAGAATAACTCGCGATCCGTTCGCCGCGCGGAAGAAGTATGACGACGGCTCGGTCGCGATCCAGTTCGGCGGTTGCGACAGCAATATTCCTAACTGTCTGACGATCAGAAGGGTTGGACTACATGGTGCGCCTTTATCGTCCGCGCGCACAAATTCTCGATGGAAGCTGGAAGTTTCCTGACGCAAGGCCGGTGCAGTAGGTACGAAACAAGCGTGTCCGGCCTTTTTTACCTGTTCGTCAAACTCTCGCGGAATGATGGGGTGGACGGGAGCGCCGGGAGACCGGCAGGAGGCATGAGGTGAAAGTCCTCTTCGGTGAAGGTGTAGCGAACCGCACCGACCCCGAGTCATGCGCGGCGACCCGCGAGGGGCGAAGCGAAGCGTTGACAGGGGATAGCGCAGGCCAGCCATTGAGCGGCGAAAACCAACTTCGGGGCGCCGATGCTTTCCGTCCTGCAGAAGGCGATACGGCCTATGTCGCGATCGCGAGACATAGGTCGGCCCCGCGTCGTCGTAGACACTGGCATGCGCTGACGCCTCCTGCTCGGGAACCGGGATATCTCTGGGCCGTCCTTGCGGAGTTTTGCAAGGACCGCGCCGGGAAGGCCGGAGGCCGAAGCCGACGATGAACGGACCAGAGAAGTCGGACTCGCCCATAGTAGCAGTGAAGCCTGCGAACGAAGCGGTGCGCGCCGCCGAGGAGCAAGTGGAGCCAAGGGGCGGGACCAAGGAGAATGCGGACCAGCAAACCACGGTCCGGACGCAGAGCCGGGAAGCCGTGTCACATGCGCAGGCTCGCATACGAGAGGCTGTAACCAGGAATAGAACGCAGCCGCTGACCACGCTTCTGCATCATGTCAGCGTCGATGTTTTGCGAGCGGGGTTCTTCGGACTGAACAAGACCGCCGCGCCAGGCATCGATGGGGTGACATGGACGCAATACGAGGAGGGCTTGGAGGCAAACCTCCAAAACCTTCACGCACGCGTGCATGCGGGAGCATATCGAGCGCTGGCCTCCCGTCGACGGTATATTCCGAAGGCGGATGGGCGGCGTCGGCCGCTGGGTATTGCTGCGCTGGAGGATAAAATTGTCCAAGCGGCAGTGGCGGCGATCCTGACGCCTATCTACGAGGCGGAGTTCTTGGGGTTCAGCTACGGGTTCCGGCCTGAGCGTGGACAGCACGATGCGCTGGACGCGCTCGCGTACGGGCTGGGGAAGCGGCGGATCAATTGGGTCCTCGACGCGGATATCCGGTCGTTCTTCGACACGATCAGCCACGCATGGCTGATACAGTTCATTGAGCATCGGATCGGCGATCGGCGGATTGTCAGGCTGATCCGCAAATGGTTGGCGGCAGGGGTGCTTGAGGAGGGCCGAAAGATCAAGACGGTGGAGGGGACGCCGCAAGGCGCGGTAATTTCGCCGCTGCTCGCGAATGTCTACCCGCATTACGTCTACGATCTCTGGGTTTGCCAATGGCGGCAACGTCAAACGACGGGCGATATGATTGTCGTGCGCTATGCGGACGACACGATTGTCGGCTTCGAGCACCAGGACGACGCGACAAGGTTTCTTGAAGACCTCTCAGCGCGCATGGCCGATTTCGAACTCGGCCTCCATCCCGAAAAGACGAGGCTCATCGAGTTCGGCAGGAAGGCGATTGCCACCCGCCGCGCCCGAGGTCTCGGCAAGCCGGAGACGTTCGACTTCCTTGGGTTCACGCACTATTGCGCGACCCGACGAAGCGGCGGCGGCTTCGTGTTGGGAAGGACGCCAGTTCGCAAGCGGATGCGGGCGAAGCTGAGACAAATCAAGGAGCAGCTCAAGGCGACCCGCCACGACGGCGTCGAGGCGCAAGGCAAATGGCTTGCCCAGGTGCTTCGCGGCTGGCTGGCCTACTACGCCGTGCCGATGAGCGCGCCGGCGATCACGGCGTTCCGGCACCATCTGGTCGATCGTTGGCTCCACGCCATCCGGCGGCGGGGACAGAAGCATCGGCTCGCATGGCCGCGAATGAAGGTAATCGCCAATCGTTACCTGCCGTATCCGCGCATCCAGCATCCGTGGCCGGAACAGCGGTTTCTCGTCAATCATCCGAGGTAGGAGCCCGGTGCGGTAGCGCCGCACGCCGGGATCTGTGCGGGGGGCGGCCAGCAATGGCCGTCCCTACCGCGACCGCCCCGAACGGACTTAGAGACGGCTAAGCCGGCTCTCAGGCATCGGCGACTTGCAGCACCAGCTTGCCGAAGTTCTCGCCGGCGAAGAGCTTGAGGAGCGCCTCGGGAAAGGTCGTGAACCCGGCAACGATATCCTCGCGCGACTTGAGCTTGCCGGCAGCGAGCCAGCCGGCAATGGCGCTTGTCGCCTCGGGATAGCGGTTTGCGTAGTCGAAGACGACCATGCCAGTCATGCTGGCGCGGTTGACCAATAGCGAAAGATAATTGCTCGGGCCCTTGACCGGCGTCGTGTTGTTGTACTGCGAGATCGCGCCGCAGATCACGATGCGCGCGTAGCGCGCGAGATTGGCCAGCGCCGCGTCGAGAATGTCGCCGCCGACATTGTCGAAATAGACGTCGATCCCTTTGGGACATTGCTGTCTCAGCGCCTTGCGGACGTCTTCGGCCTTGTAGTCAATCGCCGCGTCGAAGCCGAGTTCGGCGACGAGATAGCGACACTTCTCGGCGCCGCCGGCGATCCCGACGACGTGGCAGCCATTGATCCGGGCTATCTGTCCCACCAGCATGCCGACCGCGCCCGCGGCGCCCGAAACAACCAATGTCTGGCCCGGATGGGGTTTGCCGATATCGAGGAGACCGAAATAGGCGGTCATGCCCGGCAGGCCGAGGGCGCCAAGGAAGACCGGCAACGGCGCCAGGCCTGGATCGACCTTCGTGACGCCGCCGCCGTTCGAGACGGTATATTCCTGAACGCCGAAGCTGCCATAGACATCGTCGCCGACCGCGAAGCCGGGGTGCTTCGAGGCGATGACTCTGCCCACTGCGCCGGCCCGCATCACCTGGCCGACGCCGACCGGCGGGATGTAGGAGCGGGCCTCGCTCATCCAGCCCCGCATCGCCGGGTCGAGCGAGATGTAAAGGATCTTGACGAGAAACTCGCCGGCGCCCGGTTCGGGGGTCGGCTCCTCGGTCAGGTTCCAGTCGCTGCGCGTGGGAAGGCCGACCGGACGGGCGGCAAGCTTGAACTGACGATTGACGACGCTCATGGCGGACCCTTTCAAGCGGACTATGCCTTATTGGTCGGGAACCAGTACGATCTTGCCCACATGCCGCTTCTCGAGAAACTCCTGCTGCGCGAAAACGATGTCGCTCAATGGATAGATGCTGGATACGACGGGTCTTATCTCGCTCCGTCCGATGTAGCCAACGAGATTCTTGAACACGTGAGGCTCGGGGATCGTGCACCCGAACAGACGTAGATCTTTTAGATAGACGGTCCGAAGATCAAGCTCGACATTCGGTCCGGCAATGGCGCCGGCCACTGCGTACCGCCCGCCCCGCCGAAGCGCCTCCAACAGTTGCGGAAACTGTGATCCGCCCACAACATCGACGGCAACATCGACGGCCTCGCTGCCGACAGCGACACGAAGATCCGTCCGGCGTGAGATGACGTTCGAAGCCCCTAGAGACGTTATTGCGTCGGCCTTCGACGCGCTCGCAACAGCTATGACGATTGCGCCCCGACGTTTGGCCAATTGCACTGCCGCAGAGCCGACCCCTCCCGAAGCGCCCGTTATCAGGACGATCTCTCCCGCACGGAGGTTGGCGCGCTCGAGCATGTTCTCCGCCGCCGAATAGGCGCAAGGAAATGAGGCCAGCTCGGCGTCAGAAAGCGGGCTCTCGATCCTATGGGCGTGGACGCCGGGCGCCCTTGTGAACTCGGCGAAAGCCCCGTCGCATTCCGAGCCGAAATAGACGGCCCGATAGGGAGCCCAGTCGACCGGGGCGCGGAATACCGGCTCGATCAGGACACGCTCGCCTAACCTCACTGCGTCGACACCTTCCCCAACCGCGACGATGCGGCCACAGGCGTCGGCGCCCTGAATGCGAGGGAAAACCGGAGCGACGCCGGTCCAACCTGAGTCTGCGGACTTCGCCTCAGCGTAGCCATGCGCAGCGCCGGCTGGGGTCGTTCCGTCTTTGACTCCCTTCGAGTACCAGGCTGTTCGGGTATTGATGTCCGTATTGTTGACAGCCGCCGCTCCGACTTTGACCAGGACCTCGCCTGCGCCCAATGCGGGCACGGGAACGTCGACGCGATATTCGAGCTGATCAAATCCGCCGTGCCCCTTGAGCAGCACAGCCTTCATTTTCGTTGGAATTCCCTGCATTCCTTTATTCCTGGGCGTAACGAGGATCATTATGCGTTGAGGAGCGAGACACGCCTCGGTGAATTGGTGTTTGCCGCAGCAAGCTCGCGATCAATCGAAATTACAGTTTGGCACTCCCTTGCAGCGAGTGCCAACGGGGGCTATCTGAGTGGCGCTAACAAAGCTGCTGCGGCTCATGGCATCACGATGAGCCGGCGCACGAACAATGAGAGGAGACGAGCCCCATGAAATTCCGTCCGCTGCACGACCGCGTTGTCATCCGCCGCATCGAGGGCGAGGAGAAGACGAAGGGCGGCATCATCATTCCCGACACCGCCAAAGAGAAGCCCCAGGAAGGCGAGGTTGTCGCTGTAGGGCCCGGCGCCCGCGACGAGAGCGGTAAGCTACAGCCTCTCGACCTGAAAGCGGGCGACCGCGTGCTATTCGGCAAATGGTCGGGCACCGAAGTCAAGATCGACGGTCAGGAGCTCCTGATCATGAAGGAATCCGACGTCATGGGCGTGATTGAGGCCCCTCGCGCCGCGAAAAAGAAGGCCGCCTAACGGCGCCTCCGCCTTACCTCATCTCGAAATAGGGATCGAAAATCATGTCCGCAAAAGATGTTAGGTTCTCAACCGATGCCCGCGAAAAAATGCTGCGCGGCGTCGACATTCTCAACAATGCGGTGAAAGTGACCCTTGGTCCCAAGGGCCGCAATGTCGTTCTCGACAAGTCCTACGGAGCGCCCCGCATCACCAAGGACGGCGTCACCGTCGCCAAGGAGATCGAACTCGAGGACAAGTTCGAGAATATGGGCGCGCAGATGGTGCGTGAGGTCGCCTCGAAAACCCACGATCTCGCCGGCGACGGCACGACAACGGCGACGGTGCTTGCCGCTTCGATCATTCGGGAAGGGCTCAAGCTTGTCGCCGCAGGCATGAATCCGATGGATCTGAGACGCGGCATCGACATCGCGGTCGCGGCGGTGGTGAAAGACATCGGACGCCGCGCCAAGAAGGTGCAGTCCTCCGAGGAGATCGCCCAGATCGGCACGGTTGCGGCGAACGGCGATGCGTCGATCGGCAAGATGATCGCCGACGCGATGAAAAAGGTGGGAAATGAAGGCGTCATTACGGTTGAAGAGGCGAAAACCGCTACGAGCGAGCTCGACGTCGTCGAGGGCATGCAGTTCGACCGCGGGTATGTGTCGCCCTACTTCATCACCAACGCGGAGAAGATGGTCGCCGAACTCGAGGATGCCTATCTGCTGATTCACGAGAAGAAGCTCTCCTCGCTGCAGCCACTGCTGCCGCTGCTGGAGGCGGTTGTTCAGGCGGGCAAACCCCTGCTTATCATCGCCGAGGACATTGAGGGCGAAGCGCTGGCGACGCTCGTGGTCAACAAGCTCCGCGGCGGCTTGAAGGTCGCGGCGGTCAAGGCGCCGGGTTTCGGCGATCGCCGGAAGGCCATGCTGGAGGATATCGCGATCCTCACCGGAGGCCAGATGATCGCCGAGGACCTCGGCATCAAGCTCGAGAACGTCACCCTTCAGATGCTCGGCAAGGCCAAGCGGGTGCGCATCGAAAAGGAGAACACCACGATCATCGATGGCGCTGGCAAGAAGGCGGACATTGAAGGCCGAATCGCGCAGATCAAGGCGCAGGTCGAGGAGACGACCTCGGACTATGACAAGGAGAAGTTGCAGGAGCGTCTCGCCAAGCTCGCGGGCGGCGTCGCGGTGATCCGCGTCGGCGGCTCGACCGAGGTTGAAGTCAAAGAGAAGAAGGACAGGGTCGACGACGCGATGCATGCGACGAAGGCCGCGGTCGAGGAAGGCATCGTTCCCGGCGGTGGCGTTGCGCTGCTGCGCGCCAAGGCGGCGATCGGCAAGCTCAGCGATGAAAATGCTGATATCCAGTCCGGCATCAATCTCGTGCTGAGAGCGATTGAGGCTCCGATCCGCCAGATCGTCGAGAACGCCGGCGCCGAAGGCTCGGTGGTTGTCGGCAAGATCCTTGAAAACAAGTCACAGACGTTCGGCTATGACGCCCAGACCGAGCAATTCGTCGATATGGTCAGCGCTGGCGTTGTCGATCCGGCGAAGGTCGTGCGGGTCGCCCTCCAAGATGCGGCGTCGGTTGCCGGCCTCTTGATAACGACCGAGGCCATGGTCACTGACAGACCGAAGAAGGACGCGCCGGCCATGCCAGGCGGCGGCATGGGCGGCATGGGTGGAATGGACTACTGACGAACGAAACGCGGTGGCAGGCTGTGGGCCTGCCGCCGCGCTCAAGGGGCGCGTCTTGTGCTCGGCTCTTCACCGTCCTGAGCCCAAAACTCGTGGGTTCGCCACCGCGAGAGCTTCGGCGTCATAGCCTACACAAATGCTCGGCTTTTCACGAATTGACCGGCTTGCGACAGGTCGACACAACGATTGACCTGATCCAATTTGCGATAAAATGATACCCGCCGTCTCACGCCAGTCCGCTTGCGGCGGGGCCAGCGCATCAATTGTCGACAGCTCCTGCAGCGGCCTGCAGCGGCAAATCCGGCGCGATCTTGGTCAGGGGCCGGAGCCTGGGCTCGTAATCGGCGTTATGGCGGCGGTCGACCGGTCGGGGGTATCTTCTTTCCAGCGCACTGATCCGATAGGGCGCTCCAGCATGCGGCGAATTCGGATCGGCTCCGGACCAATATGGAATTCGTTAGCACGCAGGTGCAAGGCGCGCTCCGACGCCGTCGACCGGCTTCGTTGCCGCAGATAGTCATGCCACGTTGGGCAATGAAAGCGCTCTGTCCAAAGTTCAGGATCCGCGATATCCCGCGCAATTGACCAGCCATAGGCTCCGTTGCGCTGGCGGCTTAGCTGAACGTGCTGCATGACGGCATAGAAGAGACGCGCCTTGGCGGGATCGACACGATATTCGATCTCGATCACAATCGGTCCGCTGCGTGGGGTGAGTGAGAGGCGCACCTCTGGATCCGCGAGGACGTCAAGAGACAGCTCGTTGGGCCCGCTGACTGTTGGCAACCGCATCCACAAGCCGAGCAACGGCGAGGCGATCAAGACGCCGGCCGAAATGAGCAGCGCTCCCTCTACCCCAATAACGTTTGCTATGCTGCCCCACATCCAGCTGCCAAACGCAATCCCGCCTGTGATGGCCGCCTGATAGGCTGCCAGCGCTCGACCGGCGACCCAGCGCGGCGCGGCGAGCTGAATGCCGACGTTGAACAGCGTCACCGAAGCCGTCCAGCCGGCTCCCGCGAAAACGAGCGCGCTTCCGGACAGCGCCGGAAAGCGGCTTATCGCGACAACGGCGACACAGACGCCCATGACGATCATGCACACACGGATCGAAGCCTCGTCTCCCAGACGTCCGCGAAGCGTAGAAATATTGAGCGCTCCCAGCACTGCGCCCATGCCAAACGTCCCCAGCATGACGCCGTAAGTTTGAGCGCCGCCGTGCAGGAGGTCGCGCGCGACGATTGGCATCAGCGCTGAGACTGAACCGCCGGCAATCCCGGTAACCAAAGTCCGTCCAAGCACAATTCGAATTGATGGCGAGTGTACGACATAGCGAACCCCCGAAATGACGGCTCGCGCCAGTCTTTCCGGCGGCAACCGCGACGGCTCCTTATGCCGCCGCCAGAGGAACAAGACGATCAGAAGAGGGAGATAGAGAAGCGCGTTCGTGATGAATGCGGCGACGGCCCCCGCCGACGCGACTATGACGCCGCCGATCGCTGGCCCAAAACTGCGGGCAATGTTGTAACTGATGCCATTGAGCGCAACTGCTGGGGGCAGCGCCTCCGGAGGCACCTGCTCGCCGACGGACGCCTGCCACGCCGGCCCGAACAAGGCCATTCCAGTGCCAACGATGAAGCAAGAGATAAGCAGAATGACGGGCGTCACGACGCCCAGCCATGCGAGAGCCGAGAGCGAAATCGAGCCGGCCAGCGCGATCAATAGAGCGACGAGTCCTACGATCCGCCGATCAAACATATCCGCGATTGCGCCGGCCGGCGTCGACACCAGGGCGACCGGCAACATCAACGACGTCTGGACCAGCGCCACCATCCCCGTCGATGAAGAGAGCTTCGTCATCGCCCACGCGGCCCCGACACCCAGAATCAAAAGGCCGAGATTCGACAGAAGGCTTGCGGTCCAGATGCGCCGGAACACTGCGTATCGCAGGGGCGAGAAAATGCCGTGGGCGGACGGCAAGGGCTTCTTCGCCAAGTGACGCATCATATCGACCAATTTGGCGGGGTAGGCTCACTCAAGTTCGCCATTCCCTGGAACCTCGCGGCGGGAGTCTTTCCGCCGAAGGCATGAGCGCGACCAAGCCTAATTCGACAGGGCCTCTCGCTCCTTCAGAAGCTCGGCCAGCAGGTCTTCCTGTTCGGCAATTCGGTCGGCTACTCTGGCTTCGTCGGTCGCACCCGAATAGGCGGCCGCTTGCTCGGTTAGCTCGCGGATATTGTCTCGAACGACGGCGATGCGCGCTTCGAGGTCAACCAGGGTTGTGGTCTGGGTCATCGTTTATCCTTCTTGCTCGATGGAAACAGCAACTTGGTAGGCGCGTCAAACGCTCACCTCTTCGCCGTCCTGGGCCCAACGCGTGTGAAAACTGCCGGGCTTGTCGAGCCGGCGGTAGGTGTGCGCGCCGAAATAGTCGCGCAGTCCCTGCAACAGGTTCGCGGGGCCGCGCTCACGCCTCAAACCGTCAAAGTAAGCGAGCGACGACGAGAAGGCCGGCGTTGGCACGCCCTGTTCGACCCCAAGCGCGACAACGCGGCGCCACGCCGGCTCCGCCTTCACGACGGCGTCGCGAAAGTAGCTCTGCAGCACAAGATTTTCGATTTTTTCACCGGCGTCATAGGCTTCGCGAATGCGCCTGAGGAAGCGGGCGCGAATGATGCAGCCTCCGCGCCACAGCGACGAGATCTGGCCGAGTTTCAGATTCCAGCCGAATTGCTGGGACGCGGCTTCAAGCTGCTCGAACCCCTGGGCATAAGCGATAATCTTTGAGGCGTAGAGCGCGTCGCGGATCGCGTCGACGTCTGACTTGCCGGCTTTGCGCGGACTGACCGCCGGTCCGGGGATCTGTTGATGGGCGGCGATCCGCAGCGCCCGGTGGCCGGACAGCGCGCGAGCGTAAACGGCCTCGGTGATCGAGGTCAGCGGCACGCCGAGATCAAGCGCCGACTGCGCGGTCCAGCGTCCCGTCCCCTTTTGCTCGGCTTCGTCGAGGATGGCGTCGACGAGCGGTTTGCCGGTGGAGTCGCATTTGCGCAGCACGGCGGCGGTGATCTCGATGAGATAGGAATCGAGCTCGCCCTTGTTCCACTCCTCGAAAATCCCGGCCATGGCCGACGCGTCGAGCCCGTAGATCGATTTCAAGAGGTCATAGGCTTCGGCGATGAGCTGCATGTCGGCATATTCAATGCCGTTGTGCACCATCTTGACGTAATGGCCCGCGCCCTCCGGTCCGATGTAGGCGCAGCAGGGCTCGCCATCGACGTGAGCCGCCATTTTCGTGACGATCGGTTCGATGCGCCGATAGGCCGATTCGTCGCCGCCCGGCATCATGCTTGGCCCCATGAGCGCGCCTTCTTCGCCGCCCGAAACGCCCATGCCGACAAAGCGGATGCGCTTCTCTCTCAACCCCTTCGCGCGCCGGTTGGTGTCAGTGAAGAGAGAATTGCCGCCGTCGATGATGATGTCGGCGGCCTCGAGATGAGGAAGCAACTCTTTGATGACATCGTCGACTGGCTTGCCTGCCTGAACCATGATCAGGATGGCGCGAGGTTTTGCTAGCGCAGCAGTGAATTCGGCGATGCTCCTGGCGGCGATGAAGCGCCCTTCGGCGCCATGCTCCGCGACGAGCTCGTCGGTGCGCCCGACGTGACGATTGAAGAGCGCGACGCCAAAACCGTTTCGCGCTGCATTGCGGGCAAGATTGGCACCCATGGTCGAGAGGCCGAAAACGCCAAGATCAGCGAGCGGGGTCATGAAGCGCTCTCCTGTTTCGCAGGCACTGGCTCACTCGGAGTCAGGCGCAGATCAATTCAATTCACCTAGAACGACGGGGTAAGCATCAAGTCCGGCGAAAGTAGCCCATTCTTGGCGAGCACGATCGCACGGCCGCCGCTCTCAGGCGAGATCGGCGAGCAATCCCCGCGCAGACGACCGCACGAGCCGCTTCTCGACCTCCCATTGGTTCGCGCCCTCGCTGTCGGCGAGGAACTCAACCTTGCCGCCGGAAAGGGCCGCGACAGGCACACCATCCCGATAGATGAGGCGATTGGCGCTCAGGGCGGCTAGCCTCGGGCCCGGCGTCAGGATGCCGACAAGATTGAGCGGGTCGGCGCCGGAGAGCGACACCCATTGGCCCGAAGCCGGCCGGCGGCGGACTTCGCGCATCAAACCGATCGCCTCCGGCAAGGCATATTGTTCGCCAGAGAAGCCGGCGACAAAACGCCCCCCACGAATCTCCCCGCGCGCCTCGAGGCGCCGGAAGACGCGCAGCAAATCGCGCCATGGCGGCAGCCATCCCGCCTCGCGCGCCAGAAGACGCCAGAAGACGACGCCATAACGGCGCAGCAAGGTGTGCGCCACGTGCTCGACGGCGACATCCTTCGTCTCGCTCGCCTCCCCGTTCTTCTGCGCCCGGCGGACGATCGCCCAGCGGCCGCCGCTCTCGATGGTGAAAGGCAGGATTCGTCCCCTCCGTTTTGCGCCGGCCAGGGGCTTCCGCTGGCCCGACGGGGCCAAGAGGCCGCGCAAACCGGCGAAGCTGTCCGAGGTCACCAGCCCAAGCGCGACGAGTTCGGCCAGCGCCGTTTCGACCTCGGACCGTAAGAGCCGCGCGCCTGCGGCGAGCTCATCCAGGAACAGGGCGCCTTGCGCGCTGAGGCAATCAAGCACGGCTTGAGCGCGCGGGCTTGGGCCAACCCCGCCATTTGACGGCGCGAGCGACATCCAGAGCGGCGCATTCCGGCGCTCCAACAGCGCGATCGGCGTCGCGCGCACAGCCGAAACCGGACCACCGCGATCGCCTGAGCCCACTGGCGGAGTGAGGCGCGCCCAGACCGACCGCCCCGCCAGGCACTGTGCATCGAGCCAGGACGGCCCGTAGTCCTTAAGGCGAGCCGGCAGGATCTCGGTCTCCCACGCCCGCGCGGGCGCCTCGAACCCTTCGAGCTGAGCCAGCACGGCCGGGAGCGCCTCCGGCCCCTCGAGGCGGGTCTCTTCCTCCACATGCTGCCAGGCAAACAAAAAGCGCAGGAAGTCGCGCGCAGCGACGGGGTCGATCTCCGAGCGCAGCCGCTGGATCGTGTACCGATGGATGCGGGCCAGGAGCCTCCGGTCGCACCATTGCTCATCGTTGACCCCCGGAATGAAGCGTCCGCGCAGGATCGCCCCTTCCGCTTCCAAGGCCGCAAGCGCCCCGGCCGCCGCGGCGGGCTCGATCCCGAGCGGCGCCGTCAGCGCGATCTCGGTGACCGGCCCCAGACCCTCTAGCCGCCCGCGCAGAATTTCGATGAGCGCGGTCTCCGGCGACCACGCTGATGCACTTTGGCCGGCGGGCGGCGCGATCGCCGGTTCGAGCCCTGCCTTTGGCCAGAGCGCCCGGAATTGGGTGAGCCGCTCGGCTGGAATCCTGAGCGTCGTCTGAGCGGTCTTCAACCGTGCGACGCGCCTTTCGCCGGCGAGCGCAGCAAGCCAACCGCTCCAGGCGGGCATGGTCCGCGTCTCGTCCTCGGTGAGGCAGCCAAGCCACAGCAACGCGTCATGAAGCTCCTCGGCATTCTCGGGATCGGGCCATGCCTCCGAACGAACCCTTTCGATCGCCTCTATATCCAGTCGGCCAAGGTCGGACGCGCTCTGGGGGTCCTGCCATCGCCGGGCCATCACCGCCTGCGTCCGCCGCTCCTCCAGCGGCGCGTCGTCGAGGTAAGCGTAGGGCTTTGCCGACAGCACCTCGAGCGCAAGCGGCGAGGGCTGCGTCAGATCGCAGGAAACGACCCGGATGTCCCCCGCTTCGAGCCGGGCAAGCAGCCGCTCCAGCCCTTCAATATCCATAGCCTCGTGGAGACAGTCGGAGATCGCCTGATTGGTCAGCGGATGATCGGGAACCTCGCGCTCGCCGACCAAATTCTCAGCGCAGGCGATCTGGTCGGGGAAGACTGCGGCGATCAGATCCTCCGCCTGCATGCGCAGGAATTGCGGCGGGACCTTCTTGCCGCCACGGAACCGCGGCAGGGCCAGCGCAACACCCGCGACCCAGCGCCATCGGGTAGCGAACATCGGCGCATCGAGCATGGCCTGGATCAAGAGCGGCCGCACGCTTGCAGAATGGAGGTATCGGGCGACGTCGCCGAGTTCGAAGCTGTGCGCGGTGGTCAGCGACAGGACGATGTTGTCCTCCGTCGCCGCCGCCTGCAGCTCAAAATTGAACTTGCGGCAAAAGCGCTTGCGCAGCGCCAGGCCCCAGGCCCGGTTGATCCGGCTGCCGAAAGGGGCATGGATGACGAGCTGCATGCCGCCCGCCTCGTCAAAGAAGCGCTCCAGCACGATCGTATCCTGCGTCGGCAGACAGCCGAGCGCGGCGGCGGCCGCGGCAAGATACTCGATGAGCTGCTCGGCAGCCGCCGCTCCGACGCCGATCTCCTCCGCCACCCATCGCCGCGCGCTCTCTCCGAACGGATCGGCCCTGAGCCTTGCGGCGACGTCGGCGCGCAGACGCGACACGGCGACGGAAAGCTCGTCAGTGCGGCCCGGCGCTTCCCCCAGCCAGAAGGGAATGGTCGGCGGCAGGCCGTGCGCGTCCTCGACCCGGACGGTCCCGCGTTCGACCCGCTGGATACGATAGGAAGCGTTGCCGAGCTGAAAGATGTCGCCCTGCATGCTCTCTACGGCGAAATCCTCATTGACCGTGCCGATGACATGGTTCTCCGGCTCCAGCACCACCTGGTAGTCGGCGGTGTCGGGAATTGTGCCGCCGGAGGTCAGCGCGGTCGTTCGCGCGCCGCGCCGGCCTCGCAACATTCCGTTGACCGCGTCATGATGGATGAGCGCGGCCCGACGGCCATGGCGAGTCGAGAAGCCTTCGGCCAGCATGCGAAGGACCGCGTCGTAATCCTCGCGGGTCAACTTGCGGAACGGCCACGCGCGCCGCAGCCGGTCGTAGAGTGCAGCCTCCGGCCAATCCTGCGCCGAGACTTCCGCGACGATCTGCTGGGCCAGCACGTCGAGCGGCTGGTCTGGGATCGTGAGCCGGTCAAGCTCGCCACGACGGACGCTGTCGAGCACGGCCGCGCACTCGATGAGATCGTCGCGCGAAAGCGGAAACAGGCGACCCTTAGGGATGCCGCCAACGGCGTGGCCGGAACGTCCCACACGCTGCAGAAAAGCGGCGATCGCGCGGGGCGAACCGAGTTGGCAGACAAGGTTCACGTCGCCGATATCGATCCCGAGTTCGAGCGAGGCGGTCGCGACCAGGGCCTTGAGCTCGCCGCGCTTCAGCCTCTGCTCGGCCGAGAGCCGCTTTTCCTTCGCCATGCTGCCGTGATGCGCGGTGACCGCGGCCTCGCCGAGACGCTCCGACAGCTGGCGGGCGATGCGTTCCGCCATGCGTCGCGTATTGACGAACACCAGGGTGGTGCGGTGCTCCTCGATGAGCCGCGCCAGGCGATTGTAGACTTGAGTCCACACGTCGCCCGACATCACCGCCTCCAGCGGAGATTCGGGCAACTCGAGACCGAGGTCCCGCGGGCGCTGGTGCCCGGTATCGACGATCGCCGGCTCATCGGCAGGTGCGCCGTCCGAAGCGGCGCCAACCAGGAAATGCCCAACGGCGCTAACCGGATTTTGGGTGGCGGACAGGCCGATGCGCAGCAGCTGGTCGCCGCTGAGAGCGGCGAGCCGTTCGAGGGAGAGCGTCAGGTGCGCGCCGCGCTTGTTCGGGGCGATCGCATGGATTTCGTCGACGATTGCCGTGCGCGCTGTCGCCAGCATCTTGCGGCCGGAACTCCGAGCCGAGCAGAACGTAAAGCGACTCCGGCGTCGTGACGAGGATATGCGGCGGCCGCCGGCGCATCCGCTCGCGCTCGGAGGTCGGCGTATCGCCGGTCCGCACCCAGGTACGGATCTCGACATCAGGCAGTCCCCTCCGCAGGAGTTCCTCCCGGATGCCGGCCAGAGGCTCCTCGAGATTGCGATGAATGTCGTTCGACAGGGCCTTCAGCGGCGAGACATAGACCACCTGGGTCGCGTCGGTCAGACGTCCTTCCAGCCCCTGCCGGATCAGGTCATCGATGGCCGCAAGGAACGCCGCGAGCGTCTTGCCTGAGCCGGTCGGGGCGGAAATCAACGTGTGGCGGCGAGCCTTGATCGCCGGCCACGCGTCCGCCTGGGCAGGGGTCGGCGCGATAAACCGCTCTGCGAACCACGCGACGACCGCGGGGTGGAACAGCGCCTCGACGATCGCTTTTGGCCGGGACGCAATAGATTGCGCTTCCGCGTGGCGTCGCCGGATTGATCCGGCGCCAGTCTGCTTTTCCAAGGTCAAAAGTGAGGCCGAGTACCGCAAAATGCCCTTCGCTTCGGTTATTTCTACAAACTGACGCGCGCCCTATGAGCCTGACCAATAGGCGCATACCGCGCCAACTCAAGTTTTTAGACGGGAGCGCGCCGTCTCACGGGGCTGGTCTCCATATGGTGTCACGAGCTCCTTTGGTTAAGCGTCGCCCGAAGACTTCGACGTCAGTCGAGCTCGTGCGCAGGCATGCGCTCCGGCGCGCCTGCGGGCGCCGCGCGAAGATATTGCGCCGGCCAAGGGATGGGATAACCGAGTTCCTGCGCCGCGCGCAGCGGCCAATAGGGGTCGCGAAGCAGCGCGCGCGCAAGCATGACAAGATCGGCTTCGCCGGCGCGGATAATCTGATCCGCCTGGGCCGGCGCGGTAATCATCCCGACCGCCGCGGTCGCAATGTCCGCCTCGCGCCTGATTCTTTGGGCAAACGGGACCTGATACCCAGGGCCGACGGGAATCTGCGCCTTCTCGACATTGCCGCCCGACGAGCAGTCGATCACGTCGACGCCGATGCTCTTCAGCCGGCGCGCGAGTTCGACCGACTGTTCGACGTCCCAACCGCCGTCCGTCCAATCCGTCGCCGAAATCCGCACGAACAACAGGGACGGCTCGGGGAGGGCCCGACGCACCGCCACGACGCACTCGCACAAGAATCGAATGCGATTGTCGAACGAACCGCCGTAGTCGTCAGCGCGGCGATTGCTCAGCGGCGAGAGAAACTCATGAAAGAGATAACCGTGCGCCGCGTGAATCTCGATAGCGCGGAAGCCGGCGGCATAGGCGCGCGCCGCCGCGGTCGCGAAAGCCTGTCGCAGCGCCTCGACGCGATCGACGCTCAGTTCGTCAGGCGTCGCATAATCCTGGGCGAATGCGATCGCGCTCGGCCCCACCGGGCGCCACCCGCCGAGCGCCTCCGGCAGGGCGCCGCGCCCGGACCAAGGCCGATAAGTGCTGGCCTTCCGCCCAGCGTGGGCAAGTTGAACGCCCGCGATTGCGCCTTGCGCGTCGATGAAGCACGCGATCCGCGCCAGCGGCTCGAAGTGCTTCTCGCTCCAGACGCCGAGATCCTGAGGCGAAATCCGCCCCTCCGGCGAAACTGCCGCGGCTTCTGTGAACACAAGCCCCGCGCCGCCTACTGCGCGCGCTGCCAGATGAGCGAAATGCCAGTCGTCCGCGAAGCCGTCGACCGAGGAATACTGGCACATCGGCGAAACGCCGATGCGATTGGGAAGCGCGATTTCGCGCAGCCGAAATTCGCTGAGCAGGTGCGGCATGGGCAGGTGTTCGAGGGACGGGGGGTGTTCGGCCCAATTGTGCTCATGCCTTGGGCTGGCCTGCAAGAGGGATGGGGCCTACGGCCCAGGGCAATCGCTTCAGGTTAACGAGTTCAGCGCGGGGTTGGAAAATATGATTCCTGGGTGGCTTCGATTGATTCGGAGCCAACCATGTTCAAAGCGCCGCCTTCGGCCAGCCTTCTCGACCATTTCTCGGGGCTCTCGGACCCGCGCCAAAGGTGGCGGGTTGTCTATCCGCTACCCGAAATCCTGCTGCTCGTGTTGTGCGCGACGTTGTGCGGGATGGAGGACTTCGTCGAAATCAGGATGTGGGGCGAGCAGCGGCTCGATTTCCTGCGGCGTTTTCTGGCCTACGAGCGTGGCCTGCCGGCCCATGACACGCTCAACGACGTGATCAACGCGCTCGACCCGTTTCTATTCCAGACGTGCTTTTCCGCCTGGGTCGAGACGCTGCGCGAGCGCGCGCCCGACATCGTCGCCATCGACGGCAAGACCTCGCGACGAACCCACGCGCGCGCCAAGGGCCGCCAACCGCTGCACATGGTCAGCGCCTGGGCCGCCCGTCAGCGTCTGGTTCTGGCGCAGGAGGCGGTCGATGAGAAGTCCAATGAAATCGTCGCTATTCCGCTGTTGCTCGAACGATTGCAGTTGACCGGCGCGCTCGTCACCATCGACGCCATGGGGACCCAGACCGACATCGCGGAACGAATCGTCGCCGGCGGCGGCGACTATCTGCTCGCGTTGAAGGCCAACCGACCGGTCCTGCACCAGGATGTCGTCGACTTTTTCGCCAATCCGCCCGCGGAGATGACGGAGCCCGGCCACAACACCACTGACGGCGACCATGGCCGCATCGAAGAGCGCCGCCATGTTGTCTGCCACAAGGTCGACTGGCTGTTCTCCGACCGCCGCTACGCCGACGAACCGCGTTTCCCGCATCTGGCGATGATCGGCTTGGTCGAAAGCCGCGTCGAACGAAACGGCCTCCTCGCGCGCGAACGCCGATATTATCTCTCCTCAGCCAAGCTCGACGCCAAGACCTTCGCCGCCGCCGTGCGAGCCCACTGGAGCGTCGAGAACCGGCTCCATTGGGTGCTCGACGTCGTCTTCCACGATGACCTCGCCCGCCTGCGAACCGCTAACGGCCCTCAAAACATGGCTGTCATCAAACACATGAACGTCAACCTGATCCGCGACCCAAAGGACAGACACAGCCTCAAAACTCGCCGAAAACTCGCCAACCTGAACCCCGATTACCTTGAGTTCCTCATCCGCCAAACCCCGCCGTTAACCTGAAGCGATTCCCCTGGGCCTACGGCCAGGGCAATCGCATTTCAAAACAGGGTCAGTAGCCGGGCGAGGTAGACTTCGTCCCAACCGGCTCGCTTGAACTTGCCCCGGAGTGAGGCTTTTTCGCCATCTTTTTGCATGACGTTCAAGGCCATGTGGCGGAGAACGGCGAGATTGTGGGGACCGTTTCCCAGACGGCTGCGGTCCTGATCCTCGTTCATGACGACATCGAGCCGCCAGTGCAGCCGATTTTCGACGCCCCAATGCGAGCGGACGACGTCGTTGAAGCGTTCGGGCGTCAAAGGCGTGCTGAGCAGATAATAGGCGGTTTCGGACGTTGTCTTGCCGGCGGTTTGGCGGAGGCGCTCGACCTTGCCGACAGCGGCCAGGCCCGGCCAATGATGGTCTTTGTTCAGCCACGCGATGTCGGTCGAGACCGTGGCCGTGCGGGTTTCGATGCGGCCATGATCGGCCTCGACGACCGGCCCGGCGGTGATCGCCTTGCTGGCGGGATCGTCGAGATACAGCACAACGTCATCATGAAGCGTTCCCTGATTTCCCTTCAGGGCGAGGGCATAGTCGCCGCCCTGATCGACGATCTGCTGGGCGATGGCGCGCTGGCAATTGAGCGCGTCGGCGGTCACGATCGTTTCTTTCAGCCTCAGCATCTCCAGCAGTTTCGGCACGGCGGTAATTTCGTTTGATTTCGCGTCGGTGGCGATCTGCGCCAGCACAAGGCGTTGCTCGCAGCCCCAGGCGGAGACCATGTGCAACGGCGACTTGCCGCTGGCGCTGTCGAACGAGCGGCGCAGAACCTTGCCGTCAATCGCCACAACCCCTTCGCATTGCTCGGAGAAACCCGCCATGAACCGCTGAAACGCCGCCCGGAACTGCTCCGCATCGAGCATGCGGAAAAGCCGGCTGAACGTGTCGTGGCTGGGAACGCCATTCTCGAGCTTGAGAAATCCGCGCAGGAACGGCTCCTTCGCCTTGGCGAACAGGCCCATGTCCACCGAGCCTTGCCCGCCGCACAGAACCGCGCACATCGCAATCGCCAAAATCTCATGAAAGTCGTGCAGCGCGGCATTGCCAGTGCGCGGGTCATCCAAACCGTCCCAGCATTCGATAAAGCGATCCAAGACATTCTCCCGCGCCACGAATCATCCGCGACCCGGTAGAATCCATCCCATCCGAAACGCAAAACCCGGCCAACGCAGCCGAAGAATTCCAAGTGCGATTCCCCTGTGCGACGATGGGTCACGGGTTGACCTCTGTCAAAATCCGCGCGACGCCGTATCCGTAACAATCAGCGCCACACGCCCGGGGGTGGGCGCGAGAGCTTTGTGCGATGCGGCGAGTCTTCATTGGGGCGGTGGTGTTGTTGGGGTTGGGCGCGCTCATTGCCTACCGCTATCAGGACATCCTCATTCCGTGGATCGAGGGGAAGTCGAGCACCAACTTCATTGTCGTCTCCGGCAATATCGAAGCGCACGAGAGCGTGGTCAGCTTCAAGACTGTGCAGTCGCGTATCGTCGAGCTCCCGTTCGATGAGGGGCAGTCGGTGAAGGCGGGCACGGTCCTCGCGCGCGTCGACGACGCTGACTACAAACAACAAGTCGCAGTCGCCGAGGCCGGGCTCAACGCGCAGACGCGCCAGCTCGACGTCGCTCAGCAGAACGTGATCGCGTCGCGCCGCACGATCGTCAGCGACGAAGCGGACGTCGCGCTGAAGCAACTCGAATTCGACCGCGCGCAGACTCTTCTGATCAAAGGCGCCGGCACGACCGACGCGCGCGACGTCGCCGAGACGGCGGTCAGACAGTCCAGGGCGGCCCTCGACCGCGACAATGCGCTCGAGGCGTCCGCGGAGAAGAGCGTCGCGCTGGCCATCGCCAATATCGGCAGCGCGCAGGCGACGCTCGATTTGGCGAAGATCGTGGTCGACTACACCACGCTAAAAGCGCCGTTCGACGGGGTCATTCTGGTGCGTCAGGCGGAGCTCGGCGAAGTCGTCTCGCCGGGCGCCGCGATCGTGACGCTCGCCGACATCGATCACGTGTGGCTGCGCGCCTATGTCAATGAGACCGACGTCGGTAAGATCCGTCTCGGCGAGGCGGTGACCGTCACCACCAATTCCTATCCGGGGAAAGTGTACCCGGGCCGCATCTCATTCATCTCCGAGTCGGCCGAATTCACCCCCAAGAGCGTCGAAACGCACGCCGAGCGGGTGACGCTCGTCTATCGGATCCGCATCGACATCGACAATCCCTCGCATGAACTGGTCCCCGGCCTGCCTGCGGACGCCAGGATCCCGGTACGGGCGCCCGGACAGCCATGAACGAAGCGCCGAAGGCCGCCATCGAAGTCCGCAACCTGACGAAGCGGTTCGGAGCCGTAGACGCGGTCAGCGGCGTCACGCTCGATTGCGCCGCGGGCGAGGTGTTCGGCTTCGTCGGGCCGGACGGGGCGGGCAAGACGACCATCATGCGCCTGCTGGCCGCGGTGATGACGCCGGACGAGGGATCGATCGCGATCGAGGGGCTCGACGTGGTCGGCAATCCCGAGCTTGCGCGCGCGCACATCAGCTACATGCCGCAACGCTTCGGGCTTTACGAGGATCTGACGGTCGACGAGAACATCGAGTTCTTCGCCGAACTCTTCGGGATCGAGCGCCGCGACCGGGACGAACGCGCGGCGCGCCTGCTCGCGGCCTCCGGCATGACGCCGTTCCGCAATCGTCGCGCAGGTCAATTGTCGGGCGGCATGAAGCAGAAGCTGGGGCTCACCTGCTCGCTCATTCACACGCCGAAGATTCTGCTGCTCGACGAGCCCACCGCCGGCGTCGATCCGGTGTCGAGGCGCGACTTCTGGCGCATCCTCTACGGACTCCGGGGCGAGGGCGTCGCCATTGTCGTGGCGACGTCGTATCTCGACGAGGCGGAACGCTGCACCCGGCTCGGGCTCCTGCGCTCGGGCCGGATGCTCTATTGCGACACGCCGGCGGCGCTGAAGGCGCTAATGCCGGGCGAAATCCTCGCGATATCCTCGCTTGAGGCGCGTCGGGCGCGCGACATCGTGGCCGAACGCGACGGAGTAAAGGGCGCGATCCTGATGGGCGACAGCGTCCATGTCGTGGTCGACGATGCGGCCCGTCGCGCGAGCGAGCTGAAGGCGGCGCTCAGCGCGGGGAACGTCGCAGTCGACGAGATCGAGCGCATCGCCCCCTCGATCGAGGACCTGTTCGTCTCGCTCCTGACGGACGAGGCCAAATGACGAACGCGAATGGCGAGATCAGGATTATCGCCGACCACCTCACGAAGCGCTTTGGCGACTTCGTCGCGGTGAATGAAGTAAGCTTCGAGGCGCGGCGGGGCGAGATCATGGGCTTCCTCGGCCCAAACGGCGCGGGAAAGTCGACGACGATTCGAATCCTCTGCGGCCTGCTGAGGCCGACTTCGGGCGAGGCCGAAGTCGCCGGCATCGATGTCGCGCGATACCCCGAGAAGGTGCGCGAGAACATCGGCTACATGTCGCAGAAGTTTTCGCTCTACAGCGATCTTTCGGTGATGGAGAACCTGCGCTTCTTCGGCGGCGTCTATGGGGTCAAGGGCGCGAGGCTCGCCGACCGGCTCGATTTCGCAATCGACATGGCGGGGCTCAAAGGCCGGGAAGACGCGCTCGTCGCCGACCTCTCGGGCGGCTGGAAGCAGCGTCTCGCGCTCGGCGCCGCAGTCATGCACGAGCCGGCGATCCTGTTTCTCGACGAGCCGACCTCCGGCGTCGATCCGGAATCGCGCCGCCGCTTCTGGGATCTCATCTACGCGCTCGCGGGCGAGGGTGTCTGCGTCGTCATCACCACGCATTACATGGACGAAGCCGAATATTGCAATCGCATCGCCCTCATCAACGGGGGCAGGCTTGTTGCGCTGGGCAGCCCGAGCGAACTGAAGCGCAGCGCGATTCACGGCGAGATTCTGCTCGTCGAGGGCGACGATCCCGGCGCGATGCTCGAGGCGCTCGAAGCCGCGCCAGCGGTGCGCGACGTCGCGCCGTTCGGGTCGTCGCTCCACATCGTCGTCGACGACGCGGCGCGCGACCTGCCGGCAATCACGGCTCTTCTTGGCGAGCGGGCTCTCGGCTGGTCGCGGATCGAGCCGATCAAGCCAACGCTGGAAGACGTGTTCGTGCAGCTTGTCACCGGCGACGGCCCACGCGGAGCGGCCAGATGAACCTTCGCCGCATCAAAGCGATCGCCAAGAAGGAGATCATCCAAGTCTGGCGGGATCCACGCAGCCTCATGGTCGTGCTGCTGATGCCGCTCATGCAGATGGCGCTGCTCGGCTACGGCGTCAATCTCGACATCACGCACGTGCCTATCTGCGTGTTCGATCGCGAAGGCAGCCAGCAGAGCCAGGCGCTTATGAAAGCCTTTCAGGCCTCTCTGTACTTCAGCATCGTCGAGACGGAGCGCGACTACGACGCGGTCAAGCGCGCGATCGACGGCGGGCGCTGCAAGATGGCGGTCGTCATCCCTCCGGACTTCTCGCAGGACCTCGCGGCGACGAATTCCGCTTCTGTGCAGGCGATCCTCGACGCCACCGACGACAACACCGCCAATATCGCGCTCGGTTACGCGCAGGCGGTGGTCGCATCTTATTCGGGCGATGTCCAACTGGAGCGCACGCAGAGCCTCGGACAGCAGCCGCCCGCCATTCCGGCGGTGGCGCAATATCGGGTGTGGTTCAACGAGGATCTGGTGAGCCGCGACTTCATCTTGCCGGGCGTCGTCGCGCTCGTGCTCGCCCTGGTCGGCGCCCAACTGACGTCGTTGACGATCTCGCGCGAGTGGGAGCGCGGCACCATGGAAGTGCTCGTCTCGACGCCGGTCACGCGGATGGAGCTGATGACTGGGAAGATCCTGCCCTATTTTTTCATCGGCCTGCTGGACGCCGCGCTCTGTCTCATCATCGCCGTCTATTGGTTCGAGACGCCCTTCCGCGGCGCCGTCACGACGCTGTTCGTGACAACCTCGCTTTTCCTCATCGTGGTGCTGGGCCTCGGATATTTTATTTCGGCGAGCATCCGCAGTCAGATAGGCGCGAGCCAGATCGCCCTCGTCGTGACGCTGCTGCCGACCACGCTGCTCTCCGGCTTCGCCTTTCCAATCGACCAGATGCCGCCCGCTGTCCAGGCGCTCACGTTTTTGGTGCCGGCGCGCTACTACTTTGCGATCCTCAAGGCGATCTTCCTCAAAGGGAGCGACCTCGCCGATCTTGTCGCGCCGATCGCCTTCTTGACCCTCTACGCGGCGATCATCGGGTTCTTGGCGGCCCGCGCCTTCCGCAAGACGCTGGGGTGAGGCGATGTGGGGTCGGATCTTCAATCTCGTACTGAAGGAGTTTCTTCAGATGCGGCGCGACCGCCAGGCACGCTTTCGCCTCATCGTCCCGCCGCTCCTCCAGATGATCATCTTCGGCTACGCGGCGACCTTCGAAGTCTACGACGTGTCGACGGCGGTGCTCGATCTCGACCACAGCCAGGAGAGCCGGGAGCTCATCTCGCGCTTCGACTACAGCGGGCGCTTTCGGATTGTGGAGACGGCCAAATCCCCGGCCGAGATCCGCAGGGCGATCGACCAGTCGGACGCGGTGGTCGCGATCGTCATCCAGGCCGGCTTCGCCGAAGAGTTGCGCAAGGGCGTCTCGGCCCCGGCGCAGATCATCGTCGACGGAACCAATTCGAACACGGCGCTGATTGCCCTCGGCTATGTCAATCAGATCGTCTCCGCCTATGCGCAGCAGATGTCGCAGGACCTGTCGCGCCGCCTGCACCCGGCCCAACCCCCGCCGCCGATTGTGACGCTCGAACCGCGGCCCTGGTACAACGTCGACTACAACAGCCGCTGGTTTTTCGTTCCCGGCGTGATTGCGACGCTAACCCTCGTCATGGTGGTCAACCTCACCTCTTTCGCGGTGGTGCGCGAGCGCGAGGTCGGCACCCTCGAACAGATCATGGTCACGCCGATCCGTCCACTCGAGTTCATCCTCGGCAAGATGATTCCGTTTTTCTTCGTCGGCCTCGCCCTGACGGTCGTGGTGGCGGGGGTCGGCACGTTGTGGTTCCAAATCCCCTTCGTCGGCAATCCGTTCGTGCTGCTGCTCGGCACCTCGCTCTATCTCCTCAGCGTGCTCGGGATCGGCCTGCTCATCTCGACCGTCTGCATGACCCAGCAGCAGGCGTTCGCGACCAACTTCTTCGTCATCAATCCGGCCTTCATTCTTTCCGGATTCAGCTTCCCCATCGCAACCATGCCCGTTTTCATGCAATGGCTCTCGACCATCAATCCGATGACCTACTACCTCATCGTGATCCGGGGCACATTCCTCAAAGGCGTGGGGCTCGCCGTGCTGTGGCCGCAGATGCTGGCGCTCGCCGCGCTTGGCGTCGCGCTCCTCGGATTGAGCGTCCTCAGGTTTCGCAAGTCTTTGGACTGACGGGCCGCTGTTCTTGATTTTCTGCTTGAGCCGGGGCAATGCGGAGGCCCGCGCGCGTCGGCGCATGGCCATTGAAGGTTTCGGGTAGCGCGTTTGAGCGGGCGGAGGGCTAGGATCATGGTTCGTTCGGTTCAGTTGATGGGCGCCGCGCTCATCGCCCTCGCGCTCGCCGCGCCTTCGGCGGATGCGCAGACGACGCTGACGCCGACGATCCATGCGCGAGCGAAACATCACGCCAGGAAAAAGATCGAGCCCGAGGGCCGCCAAATCACCGTGCACAAGGCGACGCCGTCCTATCTGACGCTCGGCGGCGTCGCGGCTCCCGCAGTCACCTCCACAAACAACTACGTGATCGACACATTTGACCAGCCGGCGCCGGTCGAGGGGACATTTCTGGGCTTGCGAGGCCGGGAGGCGCTCGGCCGCCCCGACAATCCCGGATTCCCGCTCTTCCGGTTCTGACCAAGCGAGCCTTCTTCGCTAACCAGCGGGAGCGTCACGCCGACCCTGCTGATCCGAGGCGCAAGGCAACATCAGCCCTCCACTAAAAATTCTAAAAAAGGGACATTTTCGTGATCGCTCTCCGGAATGAGGTTGTCACATGAAGCTCGCTGGCCAAGTCGCCGTCGTCACCGGAGCTGGGCGTGGGATCGGCCGAGCGATTGCGCTGGCGCAGGCCAAGGAAGGCGCGAAGGTCGCTTTGCTGGCGAGAACGGCGGCCGAGATCGAGACTGCGGCGGAAGCCATTGCAGCGGAGGGCGGGATCGCGCGCGCCTTCGCTGTCGACATCGTCGACCTCGACGCCGTCGCGAAGACATTCGCAGCAATCGAAGTCGACGTCGGCCCGGTCAGCCTGCTCACCAACAACGCGGGCTCGTTCGTCGCGATCGGCCCGATCTGGGCGGTCGATGCGGAAGCCTGGTGGCGCGACATCGAGATCAATGTCCGGGGGACCTTCAACTGTTGCCGGACGGCGATACCGGCGATGATGGCGCGCGGGCGCGGCCGCATCATCAACATGACGGGCGGCGGGACGGCGACGTCCTTTCCCAACGGCTCCGGCTACGCAACCAGCAAGGCGGGCCTCCTCCGCTTCACGGAATGCGTCTCGGATACGCTGACCGGCAGCGGCGTGCTCATGTTCGCGATGGACCCGGGCCTAGTGCGAACCGCGATGACCGAATATCAGCTCAAGAGCGAGGCTGGCCGGACGCATCTGCCCAACATCCCGCGCCTGTTTGGGGCCAGCGTCAACGTGCCGCCGACGCTTGCCGCGCGCCTCAGCGTCGAAATCGGCGCCGGCCGATTCGACAAGCTCGCCGGCCGCATGCTGATGGCGGCCCGCGGCGATCTTCATCTCCAACAGGCTGAAGTCGATAAAATCGTCGCGGCCGATCTGCGAAGCCTTCGAGTGAACGGGGTGCCGCCGGAGCGACCTCACGCGCCAGAGCCGGACCAGGCGCCGTAGGCCTTGTTGTCGCCGCCGCGCCGCACGCGATCGCGCGAGTGATTTTCGGCTCGGCCCCTCAGGGCGCGGGAAGCAGCGCCTCGACCGCCAACTCAAACCCGGGCGGGTCGAGCCTCGCCAATCCGTTCGACAAAACGCGCGTCTCGATCGCTCTGCCCTGCCCGCGCTTGTGATGGATAACGACCCGGCGCTCGGGATCGAGAATGACATAATGCTCAACGCTCTGCAGCCAGAAATAGCTGCTGAGCTTGCGCCGGTGATCGATCGCCGCCGTGCTGGGCGAGAGGACTTCGACGACGATGATCGGGTCCGTGATCGCTTGAGCGTCCGCCGGGGGCCGCGGACCGCGACTGACCGAAACGTCGGGCTGATAGTTTGTCTTGGCGTCGATACGGACCGCGACTCCGTCGGGATAGACCTTGAAGGGCAGTCCCGCGCGACGAACAGCATCTCTCAGCGCGGCATAGGCCTCGCCTTTCGTGTCCCCGTGCAGAACGCGCTCCGGCGACATCATAACCGGCGCGCCGTCATGCAACTCCCACCGGCCTTCCTTCCCCTCGACCCAGATCGTCCGACGTCATGTGTTTCAGCGCCGTGGGCTCGGCGAGCGCGGACTGGCTGCCGAGCGGCAGCCCGGGAGCCGCGGTCATCGACTGCGGCTACAGGCCTCAGTTCATCGTCGGGATGCTGAACTGCGCGCCGTCCTTGATGCCCGACGGCCAGCGCGCGGTCACGGTCTTGGTGCGGGTATAGAAGCGGATCGAATCGGGCCCGTGCTGGTTGAGGTCGCCGAAGCCGGAGCGCTTCCAGCCGCCGAAGGTGTAGTAGGCGACGGGCACCGGGATCGGCACGTTGACGCCGACCATGCCGACCTTGACGCGGCTGGCGAAGTCGCGCGCCGCGTCGCCGTCGCGGGTGTAGATCGCAACGCCGTTGCCATATTCGTGATCGTTGCAGAGGCCGAGCGCTTCCTGATAGTCGTGCGCGCGGACGACCGACAGCACCGGGCCGAAGATCTCTTCCTTGTAGATGCGCATGTCCTTGGTCACATGGTCGAACAGGCAGCCGCCCATGTAGAAGCCGTTCTCGTAGCCCTGCATCTTGAAGTCGCGCCCGTCGACGACGAGCTCGGCGCCTTCCTTGACGCCGATATCGACATAGCCGCGCACCTTGTCGAGCGCCGCCTTGGTGACCAGCGGACCATAGTCGGCGGAAGCGTCGGTCGAAGGACCGATCTTAAGCGACTCAACGCGCGGGGTCAGCCGCTTCACGAGCTCGTCCGCCGTCTTCTGGCCGACCGGCACCGCGACCGAAATCGCCATGCAGCGTTCGCCGGCCGAGCCGTAGCCCGCGCCGATCAGCGCGTCGACCGTCTGGTCCATGTCGGCGTCCGGCATCACCACCATATGGTTCTTGGCGCCGCCGAAGCATTGCACGCGCTTGCCGTTGGCCGTGCCGCGCGAATAGATGTAATGCGCGATCGGGGTCGAGCCGACGAAGCCGATCGCCTGGATGTCCGGATCGTCGAGGATCGCGTCGACCGCTTCCTTGTCGCCGTTGACGACGTTGAGGATGCCGGGAGGCCCGCCCGCCTCGACAAAGAGTTCGCCAAGCCGCATCGGCACGCCCGGATCGCGCTCGGACGGCTTCAGGATGAAGGCGTTGCCGCAGGCGATCGCCGGCGCGAGCTTCCATAAAGGGATCATCGCCGGGAAGTTGAACGGGGTGATGCCGCAGACGACGCCGAGCGGCTGCCGCATCGAATAGAGATCGATGCCGGGGCCGGCGCCGTCGGTATATTCGCCTTTCATCAGATGCGGGACGCCGAGCGCGAATTCCACCACTTCGACGCCGCGCTGGATGTCGCCCTTGGCGTCGGCGATCGTCTTGCCGTGCTCGCGCGCGAGAATGTCGGCGAGTTCATCGTTGTTCCTGGAGATGAGATCGAGGAACTTCATCAGGACGCGGGCGCGGCGCTGCGGATTGGTCGCAGCCCAGCCGACTTGAGCGGCGGCGCCGTTCTCGACCGCGGCGCGGACCTCGGCCTTGGAGGCGAGCGCGACATGCGCGCGCACCGTGCCGTCCATCGGCTGGAAGACTTCAGCGGTGCGCCCCGACTTGCCGGCGACATGCTTGCCGCCGATGAAATGCCCATACTCGATCATGTTCCGCTCCCTGGCGAATGCGTGGTTGCAGGTCTTATGCCCCAGGCTTTCGCGCGCAGCAATGCGGCGTGACGCGCGGCAGCTGTGCAGAATTGTGCTAAACAATCCGGCTGAATCGCCTTCGCGAGAGGACCGCGCGAGCGGATTAGACGCCCGGGCCGGGAAGTGTCTCCAGTTTGAGATTTTATGGGCTTGACGCGCGTTCGCGCCTCCCCAATGTCCCGTGGTACGCCGGGCGGGAAGCGGGAGCTGTTTGATGATCGGAGCCGAGGAGAAGAGAAAACTTATGGACGCGGCTACGCTCAAGGCGCTGTTGACGTGATTTCCGGGATCGTTCATCTCCTGTCGGACGACCAAAAACAACAGGTTGAGGACTGGTACCTACACCAGTTGACGCCTTGGCGTGGACAACAGGGATCCGATAGTTACCCTCCGCCGGGCTTCCCCAGGATTTAGAGATGCCTCGCGGCCCTAGAGGCGAGCGCCTCCCCCGACGTGATCGGCAACGCCGTCAAGGTCATGCGGATCACAGCAGCGCAGGCGGCAACCCCGGCCAAAAAGAGCGATCATGATATATGCTGTCATAACGCCATATTACAAAGAGCCCACAGAGAAACTCTGGCGTTGCCACGCTAGCGTCAAAGCCCAAACCATCCCCGCCGCCCACGTCATGGTTGCCGACGGCCATCCCAATCCAGCAGTCGACAATTGGCCCGTGACCCACATTCGACTGCCAATACCGCAAAACGACACCGGCTACACGCCTCGAATGATTGGCCTGCTCGCCGCATCCGCCCTTAACTACGACGGCTACTTGCTCCTCGACGCCGATTGCTGGCTCGAACCAAACCACATCGAACAGATGGCGCTCACCCAGCGCCAGACAGGCGCCGAAATCATCACCTGCCCCCGCTACCTCCGCCGTCTCGACGAGAGCCTCATGGGCGTTTGCACTGAAAGCGATGGCGTCCATTTCAACGACTGCAACTGTTATCTCTTCACCAAAGAGGCGCTGGTCCGACTTCGCCCCCTGTGCTTCGCCGATCGCGGCAAAGCCTATTTTGCAGACCGCGCCCTGTGGACCCACCTGCGCGCCACCAAAGCGCCAATAGCCCGCGCTCCGCTCCCCACGATCAATTACGAAACGACTATCCTTGCACACTACCTGAACGCTGGAGAGACACCGCCTCCCCAGGCTAAAAACGTCACCTTTTTTAGCGACACGAACAGCACGAGACCTTTGACGGCCGAGGAATACGCTGAGCTTAAAAAAGACCCGCGCTACCGCGTGGCGCCGCTGACCTACAACGACCCAGACCTCGGCGCCGGCGAATAAGAGAGGCGAAGCCTGCCTCGGCCTCGCAGGAGCCGGGCGCCGTCCCGACTGCCCGCGTTTGCGGGCGGGGACTCGAAATGCGGCGGTGAGAGCGTTTTTTGCGGACTGACCGCGCCATCGTGGACCGATCAGCGTTGGGCCGATGAGTGCACTTGAACAAAATCCGGCGCTTGGTTCCCGCCCAAGAGACGGCCGGCAGCGCTCAGAGGTGTCCGACAATGAGCAGGATCGCAGCCGCCGCAAGGCAGGCCATCGCCACAACATTGGCCGCCAGCAGCGTGGTGGTCTTCCACCAGAGGATACGCGACAGAAGGGCGCACCGCGCGGGGAGCCCCTCGATTTCGGCCTCAGTGTCGGCGATGAAGTCGAAATCCTCCGGATCCGGATTGCGCCGGATCGGGAAGCGCTGCCGACCGGCGCGGGGAAATCGCGGATAAATCGAGATCAGCAAGTTAAGAAAAATGATCATGAACGGCGTCAGGATGACCGGCGCCTTCAGGTACCACGGATAGAGTGCGCGGAACTGCAGAGCCGTTCCCATCATGATCGCCACGAATAGCACCGCGATGAGGGCCTTGATGTCGCTGAGGCGGATCGAGTCGCTGTAGCCGGAGATGAGATTGCGCAACCGCGTGTTTCTGTCTTTGGCCATCAAACGCTCCAACTCGGCCCGATGCGCGCGCTTCGGAATTAGCTAAGCCAAGCGTAATACAACAGAATGAGGGTTACGAAAACGCAGACAATCGACACGATAAGGCTGGTGCGGAGAAACAGCGTTTTCCACCAAAGAATATCCGAGAACACTGCGCAGCGCAGCTTCAACTGGTCGAGGCTGTCCTCTGTTTCGACGACGTTTTCGAAATCGGCCGGCGTCAGGTTACGTGAAACGAGAAAGTTCTTGGCGCCGCGCTTGGGATAGCGCGGAAGGAGCACCGCGAACAAACAAAAGTAGACGACTAGGAACGGCATCAAGACGATATGGATCGGCAGGTAAGGTGGAAAGCTGGTATAGTTATAGAGGACCGAGCCCATCATGAACGCAACGAAAAGAAACGCGATGTTCGCCTTCAAATCACTCGCCCGGATCGCTTCCGTATATCCGGCGAGCAGGCTGCGATAGGGTTGAGTGGGATTTGAGACGGGGTTGTTCATCCGGCTTTCGGACGTTCCTCTCTGGCCAGGCGCGAGGGGTCCAAGGCCGGCCTTACGGCTCGAGCCCCGCGTCTTCAAACATAAGAATCGCGGGAAGCGCGACAAAAATCAAGCGGACGACAACGAGCGCCCAATTTTTTCGACAGCCAACGATGAGCCGCAAAGGGCGGCGAGCGGGCCTCGCTGACCCGCTTGATGTTTCGGCCTGTATAACCCGAAGCAATTTTGACCTCTGCACCACTCGAAAGTCGCTGGTTCACGACCTTTCGAGAACCGGGAAATCGGGAACGAGTTTTAAGAGCCGATTTCACCGGAGTCCGCACTACCTCGCTCGCCGTCGGCCGCGCGCCGTGGCAACGCCGCATCGTGCGACCGAAAGGATTACGCCATACCGATTTTTGCCGACTTGATCTCACACCGCGGGCGGCCGCATTCTAACGAGCCTCGCGCGCAACGCTGCCCATTCCGGCAAGCGCGCTCGGTCTCGCCCCGCATCGGCTGCGGCCGGCCGCATCGCCTGCGGCCGGTGCGGGGCCCCGCAAAGCACCGGGCGAGGCCGCTTCCCAAGCCTGGTGCGGCATTTTGGCCAGCTCTTGAAGCAGGAACAGAACCCATGACGTCTGTTGCCCAGTATGACGCAACCGTTGCGGCATTTGACGATTCGGCCTACAGCCAACCCCTCCATGACAGCCAACCCGTACAGGAAGGCGACACCGTGCGTTGCGGGGACAATCCTGACGACTGTAGGGTAATCGGGACCTGGAGCGACTGGCTTTGGCTCCATTCTCTCCACCCCCGCAATCTCGCGCCCTTCACGGCCCGCGCCGGCGCCTGCAAACTCGTGAGGCGCGCCGAGCCGTCCTGCTGGCCGTATCGGTGAGACCGCCGTGCGTGAAAACGCGCGGCGCAACCCCAGCAGCCCTCGAAGCGCGACCACCTCCAGGTGTCGATGACGCTGCCTTGCCGGCTCATTGAGACGGCAACAATGACACGACGTGGAGCCGGTTGTGCGGCCCAAGCCGCTTCTCGGCGCGGAAGGTCTTGATCCTGGTGTCGAGGTCCACCGATCAGTCGAGTTACCCACCCTTTGTTCCAACGACGCGGAAAATCCATCCAAATCCTTGACACTCGACGCTTGTGCGGTCGAGCGGAACTGCTCAAATTTGATCGATTCTCTTGCGGCGAATGCAAAGCCATTGGGTTAGCCTTCGGATGTTTTAAGTTCGAAGGCCACTCTTATGAGACTAGGCGCCACACTGCTTGGCGTAGGCCCAATCGTCGGCGTCGCGATGCTGAGCGTTGGTCTTGCCTCGCATCACCCAATTTCGGAGGTCTGTTCCTACAAACCGGACAATATGATTTCGGCCGCGCAGCAAGCCGTCAAAGACAGGCTGCCAAACCTGCATTTTCCAATCTTCTCCTATTCCAGTGATGATCACACGTACGCTTCGAACGATCAATGCAATTGGACTGTGCTCGTGCACGTTGAAACTCTGGCTGACGACGGGACGTTGGTGCGACTGGGGTGGGCGGTCAATCTCCGCATCAAGCCCGGCGACACGATCGGCGCGCCTACTGTTGCTTCAGCCATCGTATTCTGACCGCAAAAGCGGCGCTGGCATGGCGCTGTCATGGTTTGGCCCCTGCCTGAACCAGTAAAGACTTGACCCTGGCGTCACTCGTCGTATTTAGCACCCCAGAGCCTTCACTGTCCTTAGCGTTAACGTCAGCTCCTTTGCCGAGCAGTGCCTGCACTATTTCAAAATGACCTCCCCTAGCAGCCTGTCGGACTGGGGGTTGCGGTTGATCGCCGCGAGTGATTTTGGCGGTTGCGGCGGCGCCGGGCGTTGGGTTGGGTGCAGAAAGTGGTTGAAGGGGCCGGAGATCGCCGTTTTCTGGGGACCTGTCTGCCGAGCCGGGCGCAACTAAGCCTTGTCAGGCCGGGACGAGGGCGAACATCCGCTTGATGTTCCAGGCCATGGTGACGAGGCTCCATTCGCCGCGCGCGCCCGCGAGGCCGCGCAGCAAAAATTGACGGAATCCCAGCGCCGATTTGATGATCCCGAACACTGGCTCCGGCATCTGCTTGCGCAGCGCGTAAAGCGCCCGGCCTGCCGCCGTCGTCAGCCGATGCGCCATCGCCTCGACCGGCGTTGGATCTTGCGGCGCTTCCGGCGCCGCTTCGAAGCGCTCGGCCAACGGCGGATGATGCGGCTGACGGCCCATGGCGATCAGCGGTTCGATCCCCGCCTTGTCGCAAGCCGCGACGTTCGCCGCGCTGAAATAGCCCGTATCCGCCAGCAGGCATTCGGGCTTGCCCAGTTCGTCGGCAAGAGCCTCGATCTTGTCCAGCATCGGTTCGAGTTGCTGCTTGTCGTTGGGCGTCTGGCTCACGGCGCTCGCCACCACCAGCAGACTTCCCGCCGCCACCGCGGCCTGGGCGTTGTAGCATTGATCGAAGCCGCCGCCGGCCACCGGCATGATGCGCGACTCCTCGTCGGTCAGGTTGATCTGGTCGTTCGGGCGCGGCCCCTCGACCGGAGGTTCGGGAGGCTTGCCGCGGGGCTTTTTCCCGCTCCTCTCCGCCTTCGCCTGCCGCGCCGCGAGCTTGGCTTCGTGCTCCGCCTGCTCGCGCGCATGGCGTTCCTTGGCCCGCGCCTCGATCTTCGCCCGAGCCTCGGCCAGCTTGCGCAACCGCTCCTCGCGCCGCGCCAGTTCGTCCGGTATCGACATGCCGTCGGGAATGTCCGCCGCGTCGGCCGCTTCGGCCTTGGCCATCAGATCGGCGACTTCGGCTTTCAACTGCGCCTCGATCTTGCCGGCGTGTTCATAAGACAGCGCACTGTGCCGGCTGGCGTTGGCATAAATCTTCGTGCCGTCCAGCGCCACCGTCCCCATCTTCAGAACGCCCATCTCCCGCGCCAGCAGCAGCACTTGAGCGAACAGAGCTTCGATCTCCGCGAGAAAGCGGCGTCTGAAGGTCGCGATCGTGTCGTGGTCGGGATGATCGTTGGCCGCGATGAACCGGAACGCCACCGAGTCATAGGTCGCACGCTCCAACTTGCGGCTCGAAAACACCCCTGTCGCATAGCCGTAAACCAGAAGGCCCAGCAGCATTCGCGGATGATACGACGCCGACCCGGAACCGCGGTAACTGCCGCTCATCGCCCGAAGATCGAGCCCTTCGACAACCTCCACGACAAATCGCGCCAGATGTTTCTCGGGAAGCCATTCGTCGACCGAGGGAGGCAGCAAGAACCCTGTCTCGCGATCGATCGTCCGAAAATTGCTCATCAAAAACGCCCGCCGCCCTGCCCGAATCAATGCCTGATTCTAGCGTAATCGCAGGCGAGGCGTTAAGTCCGACAGGCTGCTAGCGGCTAGCATTAGGGCGGTCGTACCCGCATTGAATTTGAACGTCGATTTCGCGTCAACGTCGGCGCCTCTGACCAGGAGTGCTTGCACCACTGCGCGATGGCCCTCCGAAGCCGCGATCATCAAAGACGTCTTAGAGCCCCTTAGCGAGCAACGCCTGCACCAAGTCTACGTCGCCGATTCCAGATGCTACCTTGAGAGCCGTGTTCCGATAGAAACCCTTTTTGTTGATGTCCGCCCCCATAGCCATCAAGACGGCCGCCACATCACGATGACCTTGCCCGATTGCTATGATCAGTGCAGTTTCACCAGGAGTGTCATCAGCGTGGATTACACTCTCGTTGACGTTCGCCCCACTGGCGACTAGCGCCTGAACCGCAGCTGCATCGCCGCGCTTCGCCGCATCGGTCAAAGTACCTAGTAGTGCCCGTACTATATCGGCGCTGCGTTTCGACGAAGCCTTCATCAGCGCGGTCTCGCCATCGCTTGCCTTAGCATTCCTGTCCGCCCCTTTGGCGAGCAGCCACCGCACGACCTCAAGTCGTCGCTGCTCAGAGGCTAAAATCAATGCAGTCCAGCCTTTCGCGTCCTTGCATTCTATATCGACCCTCAGCCATCCCCTCATTTTTCATACGACCGCGAAGGTCTGAGCCAAGGCTCTGTTTTGGGTGATATATTCGCTGAACCGTTCGACGAGCGGCCGCAGGCGGACCTCCGGCATGTTGGGGATCAACTCGTAGAGCATACATCCCTGCCGGAACAGCGAATGGGTCCGGTGTTTGGCCGTGTTGACCTTGAGATGGCGATCCATGCCGAGGCTTTCGCCAGCGGCGCCGAGCAGCGTCAGGAGAACGATGGCGAAGGCGTTGAGCAGAAGAAGCCTGTCGCGCCGTTGCGGATCGGCGATGCGAAGAACGCTTAGGCCCATGCCGAAACGAAGGTCCTTGGTGTCGCGAAAGCCAGGCTCGATCGTCCAGCGCTTGGCGTAATAGTTCATGATTTCGCGCGCGGTCGCCTCGGCATTGCTGGCGGCCAGACACCAAGCCTCCTTCATGTCCTTGGCTTTGACACAGACGACCGCTGCGACCCGATGCCGGCCCGCCGTGACCTCGGCGTCGCGCAGCTTGCGCGCTCGTCCGCCCGTCCCGGTCCATGCGGCGGCGGCGCGGGTTTCGCCATCGGCCGCGCTGACATGGATGTTGCCGCGAAACCGGATGACGTAGGCGAAGCCCAACCTCTCGAGATAGGCGAACAGCTTGGTGTCGCCGAAACCGCGATCGGCGAAAATCGTCACCGCGACGCCCTCGGGCAGAACCTCGGCCAAGCGGGCCAGGCAGAGGTCCTCGTAGTCGTTGCGCCTGTCTTTCAGTTCGTCCTTCAACACGGTCAGCCACAGCAAAGGCGTCGCCCGACCGTGGTTAGTGATCAGGTTCAAGGCCAGCGTCGTTTGATCGTCGGCGTCGAAGTCGGTCCAGTCCATGGCGACAACGATCGTCTTCCGCTGGCCAACGATCTGCGCCACCCAGGGCCCAAACATATCCCAAACGACGATGCCTTGATTGCTCAACAGCCGATCGACTTGCTTGATGGCGTGCTTGCTCAGCAGCCCGCGCGCTTCGGCCAGAGACTGGCCGATGATCGACACCGCCAGCGATGCGCTCGTCATCACGCCGAGCGCGCCATTGGCCAGGGACTTCACACGCTTCGCATGGAGGTCTTCTGAAAATAGAGCGTCGAGATAGTTTTGAATGAAATCAAAGCGCTTGGTCAGACGGTTCATGGCCCAGGCTCATCATGAGGTGATTCGATATCCTCATGATTTCGCTGCGAAATAGGGCCAACATAAGTCCTTCACGAAATGAGGGGATTCATGAGTATCGACCCCTTTGGCTATGAAGGATTGTACCGCAGGCGGATCGCCGAGCATTGCCGCAATGAGAAAATCTTCATTCAAATCAGCAGTCGAACGTTCCTTTGGGTCCGTTTCGGTCGAAGATGGTTGCCGAATTGGTCGAGATGCATCACGACGCTCGCGATTATCGTTGAATAATTCACTACCAAACTCCAAATTTACCGTTGGCTCCGGCTTACTTTTAACTTCAGAAAGGTGCCGCTCCTTTTCACCACGTTGCTCTAGGGCGTGTGTTCAGTTGACGCGAGAACGGATCGGAATCGGACGCGGAACACTTTGTGTTTTGGATCGGTGAGGGATGTTCCTAATCAGCAAATGTTCTGACTCATGAGTGGTTGGCCTGAGGAGGGGCCGACCGATGCGACGATATGCATTGCGCGACGACCAGTTTGATCGGATCAAAGACATTCTGCCGGGCCGCGAAGGCCATGTGGGCGGTACGGCGGCGGACAATCGCCTGTTCGTCGAAGCCGTTCTCTTCAGGTTTCGAGCCGGTATCCCTTGGCGCGATCTGCCCGAGCGCTTTGGCGACTGGAAGATCGTCTATCAGCGCTTCAACCGATGGGCCAAGAGCGGGGTTTTCGAGCGGGTTTTCAGGCTATTGGCCAGCGATCACGACAACGAATACATGATGATTGACGCCACCATTGTGCGCGCTCACCAGCATAGCGCCGGCGCCCAAAAAAAGACGGTGCGCAAGCCATCGGCCGATCCCGCGGCGGATTGACGACTAAAATTCACGCGCTCGTCGATGCCCTCGGCAATCCCGTCGAGGTGATAGCTTTTCTGAGATGCCGGCCGATGATCCTACGATCTCACTTGCGCCGAACCTCTGATCGAACTGTCCTCTCCCGGCTGCCTTGATCGCCAAGACCCCAACCGGCGTCTCTCGACGCCGCACACCTTCATTGCCGCCTCTCGACGATCGAGCGATCGCCACCAGTCATCCCTATCCAAATCGAACCGAAAAACCGCCGTCGCCATGCGATTTCGCTCTCTACTGCGAACGCAAATCTCATCGCAGCGTCTGGCCTTCTCACAGCCTACAACTTCGCTCAAGCATTTCAAGCGCTAATGCCATCGCCACTCGTTACGACAATACTCGCCAAGACTTTCCTCGCTGGCGTTCAACTCGCCTGCGCCGCCATCCTCCTCAACTGAACACAGGCCCTAGAGTGACGCGTCGCAGTTTTGCCACTCTATCAATAGCCGATTTGAATATGTTAACGTACCGGTTTGGCGCTTTCTCAACCACTTTCGCCGCCTGTGTCTTGTGAAAAGTCGGGCAATTATTTGTTCCGACGTTCGCCAGTTGACAGCCTTATCGCGGCCGAAACTGCGCCCGTGGCGCGGCTTTGACAAGGCTGCGCATGAGCCGAAGAGAATCGCGTCTGCGCCGCTATCTTTGGTTTTGGGCGGAAGGCGCTTGTTGCGGGCGCTGGATTGGTTACGCGTCCGGCGCGGGGCGCGTCTCCCTATCCTCGTCAATGACGATGGCGCTTGCCGCGCGAGCCTGTTGCGCCGCTAACCATGATTTCCGGAATCGCAACAATTTCTTCCAGATTATCAGAACCGCGCTATCCTTCTTCTCATCCCATCCATGCAGAGGTCCAGATGCCCGACGCTCCCGAATCGCTCTCGCCGCCCTCCCTCCCGCGCAACCGTTCGATCACGGCGCGAAGAGCAGCGCGCCGGAAGAAAGCCGAGCGCGAAAAAGGGATCGTCGCACTGTTGAACGCGGGCGTTTCCGTTGCCGAGATCGCGTCGCGCGAGCGCGTGACGGTGAAGCGGATGCAGGCGCTGGTTCAGGAGATCCTCGCCCGGCGCATGCCGCAGCCGCCAGCTGAATTCCTCGCCGTGCAGGTCGGACGATTGAATGAAGCCCTGCTCGTCTCCTACTCGGCGATGTCGGGCGCCAACCTCCAGGCTGTCGACCGCGTCGTCAAAATCGTCCGGGAGCTCGACCGCTATCACGGTTTCGTCGCCGCCGGGCACGATCCGCGCCCCGAGGCGCGGCGCCTCGGCATGCCGGCGCAAATCCCTCTTGCGCTGGGAGCGCCAGTAGCCAGCCCGCCCGGAAAGGGCGCGCCAAGCGATTGAAAGCCCGAGATTCGCGCCCGGAAATTGCCACCTTCTCCCGCTCGCGGGAGAAGGGAGTCACTGCGCAGTCAACCCCCCGTCGACGATGAGCTCCGTCCCCGTGGTGAAGGCCGATTCGTCGCTCGCGAGATAAAGGATCGCGGCGGCGACCTCCTCTGCGCGGCCGAGACGCCCGAGCGGGGCGGCGCGCGCGAGGCCCTCGCGCGTCCGTTCCGGATTCTTCGAGCTCGCGATCAGCGACTGAACCATCGCGGTGTCCGCGAACGATGGGTGAACCGAGTTGACGCGGATCTTGTAGCCGCTGCGTCCGCAGTGGAGCGCCGCCGACTTGGTCAGGAGCCGGACCGCGCCCTTGCTGGCGCAATAGGCGATCGTTTGCGCATCGCCGATGATGCCGGCGACGGATGAGAGGTTGACGATCGAGCCGCCGCCCGTCTCTTTCATTGCGCGCACTGCCTCGCGGCAGCCTAAGAAGGTGCCCTCGACGTTGACCGCATTAACCCTGCGCCAGTCGGCCAGCGTCTCGGTTTCGACGTTGCCCTTCGTGCCGATGCCGGCGCTGTTGACGAGAATGTCGAGCCGGCCGAACGCGGCGACCGCGGCGTCGACCACCTGCCGCCAGCGCTCTTCATCGGTCACGTCCTGCGGCAGCACGAGATCGACGTCAGGTTTGAGCTCCGCAAGACCCGCTTCATTGCGGTCAGTCGCCGCCACTCTCGCCCCCTCGGCGCGAAAGAGCCTCGCCGTCGCGCGGCCGATGCCGGACGCGGCGCCGGTGATCAGCGCCGTCTTGCCGGCCAACCGGCCCGGTTTCGCCGCCTCCATTGTCTCCTCCCGATTTCGATCGCAAAAATCAGCGCTATTTCGGCGCCATGCGCAAGGCGCCGTCGATGCGGATCGTCTCGCCGTTGATATAGCCGTTCTCGACGATATGCACCGCAAGCGCGGCGTATTCTGATGGACGGCCGAGCCGCGCGGGGAACGGCACCGCGGCGCCGAGCGAATCCTGCGCTTCCTGACGCAGGCCGGCCAGCATCGGCGTCATGAAGATCCCCGGCGCGATCGCGTTGACCCGAACGCCCATCCGCGCGAGCTCGCGCGCGATCGGCAGCGTCATGGCGACCACCCCGCCCTTCGAAGCGGAATACGCGGCCTGGCCGATTTGGCCCTCGTAAGCCGCGACCGAGGCGGTCGAAATGATGACCCCGCGTTCGCCTTCGATCGGCTCGAGCTTGCCCATCTCGGCCGCTGCGAGCCGGATCATGTTGAACGATCCGACGAGGTTCACGCGGATCACCCGCTCGAAATCGGCGAGCGGGTGCGGGCCGTCGCGGCCGATGACGCGAGTCGCCGTGCCGATGCCGGCGCAATTGACCAGGATGCGGGCGGGTCCATGCGCGGCCTCCGCCTTGGCGATCGCGGTGATCGCAGATTCCTCGTCCGCGACGTCGCCGACGAGCGGGAGGCCGCCGAGGGCTTTGGCCGCTTCCTCGGCGGCCGCCGGATTGAGGTCGAGCACCGCGACGCGCGCGCCCTTCGCCGCCAGCGCCTCCGCCGTGGCCCGTCCCAACCCCGATCCGCCGCCCGTCACGATCGCCGCCGCTCCGGAAATCTTCATCGCCTCCCGCTCCTCCCAAACTAAAAATTTAACTCGTCAGCCCTTAGCAACGGCTGACGGTTCGCGCCAGCGGGATTGCGGCTGGACTCGAGATGCGATCGCAGGGGCGCGAAGTGACGCAGTTCGCGTCATTGCGAGGAGCCATAGGGCGTAGAGAGACGCCCGTCTTTCGACGGGCTATGGCGGGATCGTAGAGATGCGCGGCGGTTCTTGATTGCTTCGCTTCGTTCGCCATGACGGACCAGATCAGGCGACCTTCAACAAGATTCGCCCACCCTCGACCTTCACTGGAAAAGTCTCCAGATTGACGCAGGCGGGCGCGCCCTTGGCTTCGCCGGTGGTGAAGTCGAAGCGACCGTTGTGCATTGGGCATTCGATGATCGTTCCCATGACGAACCCGTCGGCGAGTTCGACCTGCTCGTGCGTGCAGAGGCCGTCGGTGGCGAAGTAGCGCCCGTCCGGGGTCCGGTAGATCGCATATTGGCGGCCGTCATGTTCGAAGGGCGCAACGTCTTCCGGCGAAATTCTGTCTGCCGCCCCCGCGTCGATCCAGGTCTCGCTCATTCGCGTCCTCTCAGGCTCTCGCAACCGCAGCGGCGCCGCTTGGCGCCGGCCGCGCGTCTCGCGGCAACTCGCGCCGCACGAAATAGGTGGGATCGCTCAGCTGGCGCGCAAGCGCAGGGATGATCTCGCGGTAGGCGGCGATGGTGCTCGGATAGGGCGGCGGGCAGTCAGCCTTGATCGCCTCATGCAGCTTCGGCAGCGCATGATAGGGGATCAGCGGGAACAGGTGGTGCTCGACGTGATAGTTCATGTTCCAGTAGATGAACCGGAAGATCGGGTTCATGTAGATCGTGCGCGAGTTGAGGCGGTGATCGGTGACGTCCTCGGCTAGGCCGAAGTGCTGCGTGATCCCGAAATAGTAGGTAAGCCAGCCGCCGTAGAAGGTTGGGAGGCCGACGAACATTGCCGGCAGGATCGACCGCGTCGCGACGCAGGCGGCGATCACGGCGGCGAACAGCGCAAGCCAAATCCGCGCGACCCTGTAGACCTTGCCCCGCTCGGATTGCGGAACGAATGTCATCTCCTCGTCGGTCAACCGACCGCCGGCATGGATCACGAGCTTGCGGAAGGCCGCGGCGCCCTGCTTGAGCGCGAAAACGCTGAGCGCCATCGCTATGAGATTGGGCGGACGCGGCTGAATGATCTCCGGGTCGCGGCCGACGATGATCGTGTCGGTGTGGTGGCGCGTATGGCTCCAGCGCCAGATCTCGGGCTCGCGCAAAATCATGAAGCACGCGATCTGGTAGACCGCATCGTTCATCCATTGCGTCTTGAATGCGGTGCGGTGGCCGCATTCGTGCCAGCGGCTGTCCGAGGCCGAGCCATAAAGCACGCCGTAAATGAGAAAGAAGGGGACCGCCGCCCAGCTCCCCCAGAACACATAGCCGAGGCTGCCTGAGACGATCAGCGCCGCGAACCAGATCAGCGTATCGCGGATCGCGGGCTGATCATCGCGGCGCATCAACGCCTTCAGTTCCGAGCGCGAGATGGGAGGGACGTACCATTTCGCCGAGACGAGCCCGGCTTCGGCCGCCTTCTCGGCCTCGGGCCCAACGAGACTGTAATCGCGTCTGACGAAGGCAGCGGACATCCGTCTCCTCCTCGCATGTGGGCCGGACTGGCCGCCGGCGCCTGCGCACACTCGAACGCTACCGGCAACCCGCCTGCAACTCAATGTCTCCCTTTCATTTTCTATCATAATCCATCATCATCGCCTCGGGCGATTATTGCATTTTGCGTCAAGCCCTCCGGAGCCAGGCCATGAGCCGCCGTCCGACCATCGCCGATCTCGCGCGCGCCGCCGGCGTCAGCGTCGCCACCGTCGACCGGGTGCTCAACGCCCGCCACCGCGTGCGCGAGCCGACCGCCGAGCGCGTCATCAGGGCCGCCGAGGCGATCGGCTATCACGCCGCGGCGCTTCTCAAGAATCGCCTGCGCACGGAGCTGCCGGAACGGACGTTCGCATTCCTGCTGCAGCGGCCGGACGCGTTCTATGCGCAGTTCGGCGCCGACCTCGCCGCAGCGACCCGAGCGCTCTCCAGGGTCCGCGGCAAGCCGGTCGTCGATTTCGCGCCGGACCTCTCGCCCGCCGTCGTCGCCGAGCGCCTGCTCAAGCTCGGAGAGAGCGCGCATGCGATCGCGATCGTCTCTGTCGATCACCCGCGCGTCAGCGACGCAATCGGCGCTCTACGCGCGCGCGGCGTGCCGACCTTCGCCATCTTGACCGAGCTCGGGGCCGAGGCCGCGGCGCCCTATATCGGCCGCGACAACCGCAAGGAAGGGCGTACCGCCGCCTGGCTCATCGCCAAGGCCGCAAAGGGGCCCGGAAAGGTCGGCATCATCGTCGGCAGCCACCGGTTTCTCTGCCAGGAGATCGCGGAGATTTCGTTCCGCGCCTATTTGCGGGAAAACGCCCCCGAGTTCACCCTGCTCGAGCCGCTCGTCAATCTCGAGGATCCGCGCATCGCTTACACGGCGACCCAGGACATGATCGCAACCCACCGCGACCTCGTCGGCCTTTATATCTGCGGCGGCGGAACGGAAGGCGTGATCGCCGGCGCCCGCGACGACCCCGACGCCCGCGGGCTTGCGATCGTCTGCAACGAATTGACCCCCAAATCCCGCGCCGGGCTCATCGACGGCGTCCTGACCGCGGTCATCTCGACCCCGACTGCGCTGCTCGCCGAGCGTGCCCTCGCCGCGATGGCCGGCGCGATTGCAGCGCCGCAGGAGACGGTTCACAGCCCTGTTTTTGTCCCTTTCGAGCTTCATCTTCCGACCAACATCTAGGCCTGCAAAATCTTGCATCCAGCAGGGGACCGGAGCCGGGCCTAGTTTCACGGGCGGCCCGCGGCCAAAACGAGCAAAAAAATTCTTTTTGGAATGAATATTCCGATCTTGATTTTTTTTGGAATATTTGTTACACGAGCATCCGTCGCCGGAAACCCGGCGGCGAAATTCGGGTTCCGGCCGCTGAGGCCGAGCAACCACGTAAGGTTTCCGTGCGTCGGCGTCGGTCAACGATGCGATGAGGCGGACCCGGGAGGAGGAGGCGTGACCCAAGTTGTGGCTCCGCAGGCCGTCGTCCCCGCGCCTCGATCTCATGTCCCGCAGCCGCTTACTGCCTTGGTCCGCCTCGCCCGCCCAAGCGCCGGGGTGGCGCGCGTTTGCGCGCGGCCCGCAGGCGCGGAAACGACACCGGAACGGAATATCGACCCGCGCCGCCCACGTCGGCACGGGTGGCGCGTCTTGAGGTTGGGGCAATGTCGCCCGTGAAGGAGGAAACCGCATGAAGGGCATCGTCAAACTCACCATCGCCGCGGCGGCGGCGATCGCCGCCATCGGAGGCGCCGCCACGACGGTCTCGGCCCAGACCCCGCACATCATCGTCGTCACTCACGGCCAGGCCAACGATCCCTTCTGGTCCGTCGTCAAGAACGGTGTTGTCGCCGCCGCCAAGGAGACCGGCGTCACCGCCGATTACCGCGCCCCCGAGACCTTCGACATGGTCGCCATGTCTCAATTGATCGACGCCGCGGTGAACCAGAAACCGGACGGACTCGTCGTTTCCATTCCGGACGCGTCGGCCCTTGGCCCTTCGATCAAGAAGGCGGTCGCCGCGGGCATCCCGGTGATCTCGATGAATTCAGGATCGGACGTGTCGAAGTCGCTTGGCGCGCTCCTGCACGTCGGCCAGGACGAGGAGACTGCTGGAAAGGCGGCGGGCGAGAAACTCAAGGAGATGGGCGGTAAGGTCGCCCTTTGCGTCAACCAGGAAGTCGGCAACGTCGCCCTCGACTTGCGCTGCAAGGGCTTCACTGAGGGCTTCGGCGGCAAGGTTACCGTTCTGCCGGTGTCGAACGAACCGGCGGAAGCGCGCGCCAAGGTTAAGGCGGCGCTCCAGTCCAACCCCGACGTCGACACAATCCTTGCTCTCGGCGCCGGCACCGCCGGAGAGCCGTCGCTCGCGGCGGTCAAGGATTCCGGCAAGATCGGCAAGATCAATATCGGGACCTTCGATCTCTCGGCCGATTTCCTGAAGGCGGTCGCTGCCGGAGAAGCCGCTTTCTGCATCGACCAGCAACAGTACCTGCAAGGTTACCTGCCGGTGGTGTTCCTGGCGAACTACGCCAAGTATGGACTGATCCCGGCCAACAACGTCGCTTCGGGCCCCAACCTGATCACCAAGGACAAGGCGGCAAAGGTCGTCGAGCTGTCGGCGAAGGGAATTCGCTGAGCAGGCGAAACTAAGCCGCTTGGCGTTTATGTCGAACTGAGCGGGGATGTTGCGTTCGCAACCTCCCCGCCCGGAATCGGTCAATCGGCTGGCGACAGCCATTTCAGGGATGAACGCGCCATGAGTCCTGCGCAGAAAACACCGGGCGACGTCATCGCCCCCGCCGTGCCGCCCGCGGACGAACGTCTGCGTAAGACCTCGATTGTGACCGAGGCGATGCGGAGGCCGGAGCTCGGAGCGATCGCGGGGCTGATCGTCGTCCTCATCTTCTTCCTCTTCACCGCCAGCCCGACCATGTTCACGCTCAGCGGCGCGATGACGATTCTCGCGCCCGCTTCGCAACTCGGCATCCTGGCGATCGCCGCAGCCCTCTTGATGATCGGCGGTGAGTTCGATCTCTCGATCGGATCCATGATCGCCTTCGCCGGCCTCGCGTTCGCGGCCGCATTGGTCAATGCGCACTGGCCGCTTCCTGTCGCCATCGTCGCGACGATGGTGTTCGCGGCCATAGTCGGCGCCATCAACGGACAGCTCGTCATCCAGACGAGGCTTCCCTCGTTTATCGTGACCTTGGCGTTTCTGTTTATCTTGCGCGGCCTCACGCTCGTCGGACTCAAGCTTGCGACTGGCGGCTCGACCCAGCTGCGCGGCGTCGATGACGTGGTCCAGGGGGACGTGGTCAAGAGCCTGTTTTCCGGCGTCGCCTTCCAGGGCTTCTTCTCCTGGCTGGCGAGCAACAATCTCATCGACAAATTCGACAACGGGCTCCCGAAGGTGTCCGGCGTTCCGGTGTCGATCCTGTGGTTCATCGGATTTGCGATTGTTGCGACCTGGGTGCTCCTGCGCACGCGGGTCGGAAACTGGATCTATGCCTCCGGCGGAGATGCGAACGCCGCCCGCAATTCGGGCGTTCCCGTCACTCGCGTCAAGACGGGCCTCTTCATGCTGACCGCATGCGCCGCGGCACTGGTTGCGATCCTTACGGTTCTCGACGCGGGCTCGACCGACGCGCGCCGCGGCGTGCAAAAGGAATTCGAGGCGATCATCGCGGCGGTGATTGGCGGGTGTCTCTTGACCGGCGGCTACGGTTCGGCGATCGGCGCCTTCATCGGCGCCATCATTTTTGGCGTCGTCTCGATCGGTCTGACCTACACCTCGTTCGACAGCGACTGGTTCCAGGTCTTCCTCGGGGCGATGCTCCTGATGGCGGTTCTGTTCAACAACTACATTCGTCGCAAAGTCACAGGCGAGCGCTGAAGCGGGAGTGGAAATCATGAGCGATGCGAGCGCGAAGGGGCCGGCGCCCCTCATTGACGTCCGGAACATCGTCAAGCATTTCGGGTCGGTGATCGCCCTTTCGGGCGTCTCTCTGTCGGTTGGCGGAGGCGAGGTTCACTGTCTCCTCGGAGACAACGGCGCGGGAAAGTCGACCCTCATCAAGACGCTGGCGGGCGTCCACCGTCCGACGAGCGGGGAATACCTCGTCGAAGGCAAGCCGGTGACCTTCGCCAATCCACGCGACGCGCTCGACGCCGGCATCGCCACTGTCTACCAGGACCTGGCGATGATCCCGCTCATGTCGGTCACGCGCAATTTCTTCATGGGCCGGGAGCCGGTGATCGGAACGACGCCGTTCCGGCGAATGGATTTCAACTTCGCCAACTCGGTCACGCGCGAGGAAATGCACAGGATCGGGATCGACGTGCGCGATCCGCATCAGGCCGTCGGAACGCTGTCGGGCGGCGAGCGTCAATGCGTGGCGATCGCGCGCGCGGTCTATTTCGGCGCGAAAGTGCTGATCCTGGACGAGCCGACCTCGGCACTGGGAGTCGCGCAAACGTCGATGGTGCTCAAATACATTCATCTCGTCCGCCAGAAGGGGTTGGGAGTGATCTTCATCACCCACAACGTGCGGCATGCGTACTCGGTCGGGGATCGCTTCACAGTGCTCAATCGCGGCAAGACCCTCGGCACCTACACGAAGGCGGCAATCCCTATGGACGATCTCCAAAACCTGATGGCCGGCGGAAAGGAGCTGCAGCAACTTTCCAGCGAGCTCGGCGGCACGGTCTGATAGGAGCCCAACGCCGCCTCGGAAGGGGCGGCGCGAACCCCAGCGACATCTCCTTTGCGGCCTCGAAGGATGACGGAGCGCGCCCCTTGCAAAGAAGGCGGGGAGACGGGCGCAGAAAAATTTTAGAACGATTATTCCGTCCTTGATTGTCTTTGGAACGTTTGTTACACAATTGAGCGTCGCCCGCGCCTGACCGGCTAAGGAGGCCGGCGGCCTGACAGGAAACCAAACGGCGCTCAACCGGCGCCGACCAGGGAGGTAAAACCGACATGAAACGCATTCTGATCGCGCTCGCCGCCGCCACCGTGCTTTCGAGCCCGGCCTTCGCCGCCAAGATTGGCGTGTCGATGGACAAGTTCGACGACAACTTCCTCACCGTGCTGCGCAACGGCATGGCGGAATACGCCAAGACGCAGCCGGGCGTGACGCTGCAGATCGAAGACGCCAAAGACGACGTCTCGAAGCAATTGAGCCAGGTTCAGAACTTCATCGCCAACGGCGTGAATGCGATTATCGTCAACCCGGTCGACACCTCGGCGACCGCGGCCATCACCAAGGCCGCCGCGGACGCCGGCGTGCCGCTCGTCTACGTCAACCGCCAGCCGATCGACGTCGACAACCTCGGTCCGAAGGCCGCCTTCGTCGCCTCGAACGAGGCCGAGTCGGGCACCCTCGAGGCCAAGCAAATCTGCAAGCTCCTCGGCGGCAAGGGCAACATCCTCGTCATGGAGGGCGTGTTGTCGAACCAGTCGGCGGTGCAGCGCACCCAGGACGTCCACGAGGTCATCTCGACCCCGGACTGCAGCGGCATAAAAGTCGTCGCCGAACAGACGGCGAACTATGATCGCACGCAGGCGCAAAACCTGATGACCAACTGGCTGTCGAAGGGCATGAAGTTCGACGCCGTCGTCTCCAACAACGACGAGATGGCGATCGGCGCCCTTCAGGCGATGAAGTCGGCCGGCATGGACACCAAGTCGGCGATCGTCGGCGGCATCGACGCGACGCAGGACGCGCTCGCGTCGATGAAGTCCGGCGACCTCAAGGTCACCGTCTTCCAGGACGCCGCCGGCCAGGGCAAGGGCGCGGTCGACGCGGCTCTGGCGCTCGCCGCCGGCAAGCCGGTCGAGAAGAAGGTCTATATCCCCTTCCTGCTTGTGACGCCGGCCAACATGGATCAGTTCATAAAGAAGAACTGATCGGCAAACTGATCGGCTGGCGCCTTCCCGCCCGCTCACCCTGGCGGGAAGGCGGCGGCGCTGGAGGCGGGCGAGTTCATGCGCGCCTCCGGCCTTTCGCCGCATTTTGTGTTAGGTATCGCACGACCCTCCTCGAGAAGGGCCGCAAGGGAATTCGGGCAAGCACCAGGGACGGAGCGCCATGGCGACCATCAGTCCGTCGACCGCCGAAATCGTTCGGCAGAGCGGGGCCGTTCCAGGCGCCGAATATCTGCTCGAGGTCGCCAACGTCCGCAAAGCCTTTCCCGGCGTGCTCGCCCTCGATGACGTGTCGTTCCGCTTGAAGCGCGGCCATGTCCACGCGCTGATGGGCGAGAACGGCGCGGGCAAGTCGACGCTGATGAAGATCATCGCCGGCGTCTACACGCCCAATTCCGGCTCGTTCAAATTGAAGGGCCAGGAGATCAAGCTCACTTCGCCCCTCGATGCGCTGCGCTATGGCATCGCGATGATCCATCAGGAGCTCAACCTGATGAACCCCATGACGGTCGCCGAGAACGTCTGGATCCGCCGTGAGCCGCTGAACGCGCTCGGCTTCGTGCGGCACGACGAGATGCGCAGGCGCACCAAGGACCTCTTCGAGCGGCTCGACATTCCCATCGACCCCGAAGCGGAGGTGCGCGACCTTTCGGTCGCCAACCGGCAGATGATCGAGATCGCAAAAGCTGTCAGCTACGATTCCGAAGTCCTCATCATGGACGAGCCGACGTCGGCGCTGACCGACCGCGAAGTCGAGCATCTCTTCAAGATCATCCGCACGCTCAAGGCGCAGGGCAAGGGCATAGTCTACATCACCCACAAGATGAACGAGCTCTTCGAGATCGCCGACGAGGTGTCGGTCTTTCGCGACGGCCACTTCGTCGGCGAGCACGCGGCCGCGGACGTCACCCGTGACGACATCATCCGGGAGATGGTCGGGCGCGAGATCACCCAGATGTTCCCGAAGGAGACGGTCCCGATCGGCGACGTCGCGCTTTCGGTGCGCAATCTCACGCTCGAAGGCCGCTTCCGAGATATTACCTTCGATCTGCGCAAGGGCGAGATCCTCGGCTTCGCCGGCCTCGTCGGCTCGGGACGCAGCAACGTCGCTGAGACCCTGTTCGGCGTCACGCCCGCAACCTCGGGCACGATCGCGATCGACGGCAGGGAGATCGCAATCAGGAACCCCGGCACGGCGATGGACGCCGGCATGGCGTTCCTGACCGAGGACCGCAAGGAGAGCGGCTGCTTTCTCCTGCTCGACGTGACGGCGAACATGCAGATCGCGCTCCTGCGCCACGGCCATGCGCGCGCCGGCTTCGTCAAGGAACGCGAGATCGAGGCGCTCTGCCAGCAGCAGAAGGCGCGCTTGAGAGTTCGCACGCCCGATCTCGAGGAGCCCGTGCTCAATCTCTCCGGCGGCAACCAGCAGAAAGTGCTGATCGCCCGCTGGCTGATGACCAAGCCCCGCATTCTCATTCTCGATGAGCCGACGCGCGGCATCGACGTCGGCGCCAAGGCCGAGATTCACAAGCTCATCAGCGAGCTCGCTGGCCAGGGCGTCGCGGTCATGATGATCTCGTCGGAAATGCCCGAGGTGCTCGGCATGAGCGACCGGATTCTCGTCATGCATGAGGGGCGCATGACCGGCATCGTCGACCGCAAGGACGCAAACCAGGTCAAGATCATGGAGCTCGCCTCGCAATAGCGTCGCGACCTGAAACGCAGGAAACGCAACCCGTGGCCCACGATATCTCGACTGCCGCCCCGACCAGCGAACTCCCCAACGCCGGACGCCGCCGCCTGCCGCCCGAGCTCAGCATCCTCGGCGTCATGATCGGCATGATGCTGCTTTTCGAAGTCTTGGGGTGGATCTTCGTCGGGCAGAGCTTCATCATGAACCCGCTGCGCCTGAAGATCATGATCCTGCAGGAAGCGGAGATCGGCATCATCGCTGTCGGCGTGACGCAGGCCATCATCATGGGCGGCATCGATCTCTCGTCCGGCTCGGTCGTCGGCATGACGGCGATGATCGCGGCGAGCCTCGCGCAAACCGAAGGCTTCACCCACGCGATCTATCCGAATCTCACCGGTCTCAATCCGATCTTTCCCGTGGCGGCCGGCCTGATCTGCGGTCTCATCGTCGGCTTCATCAATGGCTGGTTCATCGCCTACACGAAAATCCCGCCGTTCATCGCGACGCTCGGCATGATGGTGTCGGCGCGCGGGGTCGCCGACTGGTACACGAACGGCCAGCCGATCGGCAATCTCGAGGATTCCTTTGCCGCCATCGGCGCCGGCTGGTGGCCCGTCATCATCTTCCTCGCCGTCGCCTTCATCTTCCACATCGCGCTGCGCTACACTCGCTACGGCAAGTTCACCTACGCGATCGGCGCGAACCCGCTGGCCGCGCGCGTCTCCGGCATCAACGTCGAGCGCCACATCGTGCTCGTCTACATGATGGCGGGCCTTCTCTCGGGTCTCTCGGGCATCGTGCACACGGCGCGGGCGATCAGCGGCCAGGCGGGCGTCGGCATGGGCTTCGAGCTCGACGCAATCGCGGCTTCCGTCATCGGCGGAACGTCGCTCTCGGGCGGCGTCGGGCGCCTGACCGGAACCGTGATCGGCGCCGTCATCCTTGGGATCCTGACCTCAGGCTTCACCTTCCTCAACGTCGACGCCCACTACCAGGAGATCATCAAGGGCGGCGTCATCATTGCGGCGGTCGTCGCCGACCAGTACCGGCAAAGGAGACGGAAGGGGACGTAAGCTCCGTGGTCATGCGCCGACGCGACGCCCTTGCCCTCCTCGCCGGCGCGGCGCTGGCGTGGCCACTCCATGCGCGGGCGGGCCAGGCCGAGCTCGACGAGGCGGTCGGCTTCACCGGCCAGGTGCTGTTTCTCGCGCTGAAAGCCCCGGCGCTCGTCATCGGCGCCGTCCACAACGGAGAGACCTCGATCCAGGGCTTCGGCCGCGCCAACGCTGGCGACGCCGCGCCGGACCGCGACACGCTCTTCCGCATCGGATCGATCACCAAGGCGTTCACCGGGCAGCTGCTCGCGAGCCTCGCGGCCGACGGCGTGGTGAGCCTCGCGGACCCGCTAACCAATTACGTCCCCGAATTCATCGCGCCTCTGTCGGAGGGCGGGCGGCCGATCCGACTCGTCGATCTCGCGACCCATTCGGCCGGGCTGCCGCGCGAGGTCCCGCACGCTCCCGGTCCGCCAGACAATCCGTTCCTCAATATCACGCCCGACGCCTTCGCCGCCTGGCTCAAGGCCAATCCGCTCCTGTTCACGCCGGGGACCTCGATCCTCTATTCCAACTTCGGCTTCGATTTGCTCGCGGCCGCGCTCTCGGCCGCAGCGCGGAAGCCCTATCCTGACCTCATCGCCGAGCGTGTGCTGAAACCGATGGGGCTTTCTGACACGAGCTTCGCGCCCTCCCCCGATCAGACCCGGCGCCTCATGCAGGGGCATGACTTCGACGGCGCCCCGCTGCCGGACGTTCCGACCGGCCCGGTGATCGTCGGCGCCAGCGGCCTTTATTCGACCCCGCGCGACCTTCTGCGCTGGCTCAGATGGCACCTCGACCGGTTCGCCAACGAGCGCGCCGCCGAGCGGCTCATCGACCACGCCGCCTATCTCTGGCGCGACGGGCTCGTATCGGTCGTCGGCATGGACGAGTCGGGACGAATGGACGCGATGGGCCTCGGCTGGGTGATCATGGCGCCCGAGGGCGACCGGCCGCTCATCCTGCAGAAGGCGGGCGGCCTGCAGGGGATCTTCTCCTATGTCGCCTTCTCCCCCGCGCGGGACGTCGCCGTGATGGTCGCGATCAACGCCTTCGATTTCAATGCCGCGCTCACGATGGGCAACGCCGCCAACGAACTCCTCGCCGAGCTCGCGCCGAGGTAGGGTGGGACCGCTATTTCGCGATGCCGAGAAAGACCGCAATGCGCCGTTCGACTTCGATCATCGCGTCGCCGTCCAGCCTGCCGATGGCCTCGCCGAGCTTCGTCCGCATGATCGTCATCGCCTTGTCGATCATCACCTGCGACGGCCGGCGCAGGCCGTTCGCCGCGTCCGGCTGAACCGTGAGTCGCAAGAGCGGCGCATCGACGAGCGCGCTCGAGACCAGAAGAACGGTCACCGTCGCATTTTCGGCGAATGCGTCGGCCTGAACGATCAGAGCCGGGCGCGGCTTGCCGAAATCGCCCTGAACCGCGACCGTCACCAGATCGCCGCGTCTCATGTCACGAACCGGTCCAGCCTTCGACGTCGCCGAGAGCCGCATCGAGGAACGCCGCCAAGTCTTCATCGGCAAGGTCGGACGCGGCGGCGAGCAGCGACTGGCGCCGGCATTCCTCTGCGAAACCCGGACGCCTCGTGTCGGGAACCCAGATCTGCACCGGTCGCAGGCCCGCCTCGCGAAGGGCGGCTCGTCGCTTGCGAACTCGGGCCGCACCAGAAGACGCCATGGGTCATGCCCTTCCGCTTGAAAACGTGTTACATGTAACACTGCGGCCAGCAAACTGCAAGAAACGCCACCCTGCGACTCGGACCGGTCGGAAAACAAAAATCTGCTGAACCATAGTTCGGCCCGGAATGGCGCCGCAAATCATTGGAATCCAACGTTTGGCGAGCGGGAATGGCGGCCCGTCCTCACCGCTTCGGATAGCGCTCGCTCAGAAGCTCGAACAGCGCGCGGGCGGCCTGGATTTCGCCCCCGGCCGGCCCATGGGCGCGCGCTCTCGGGTTCCAGGCGTAGACGTCGAAATGCGCCCAGGCCTTCGCCTTCTCGACGAAGCGCCGAAGGAAAAGCGCTGCGGTGATCGAGCCCGCCATGCCCGCGCCCGTGCCGGAATTGCTGACATCGCCGACCGTGCCGTCGATCATCGCCTCGTAGGGGCGCCAGAGCGGCATGCGCCAGAGCGGATCGCGCGCGCTTCGCGCGTGCCTGGCGATCGAGGCCGCGAGCGCCTCGTCGTCGGTATAGAACGGCGGCAGGTCGGGGCCGAGCGCCACCCGCGCCGCTCCCGTCAGCGTGGCGAAATCGACCATGAGCTCCGGCGCGTCCTCGTCGGCGAGCGCGAGCGCATCAGCGAGAATGAGTTCTCCCTTCCGCATCCGTGTTGCCGATCTCGACCGCGAGGCCCTTGCGGCTGACGATGACGTCGCCCGGGCGCATCGCCGGCGCCGAGATGGCGTTCTCGACGATCGGGATCACCACGCGGAGCCTGACGTCGAGACCGGCCTCCATCACCAGCCGCCCCAGCGTCAGCGCCGTCGCCGCGCCGCCCATGTCCTTCTTCATCAGCTCCATGCCGGAGGCGGGCTTGATGTCGAGGCCGCCGCTGTCGAAGGTCACGCCCTTGCCGACGAGCGTCACTTTCAGCGCATCCTCACGCCCCCAGGCGAAGTCGACCATCCTCGGCGCCTGCGCCGAGGCGCGCCCGACCGCGTATATGAGCGGAAATCGGGAGGTCAGGAGATCGTCGCCGCGGATGACGACGACTTTGGCGCCGCAACCCTCGCCAGTCGCGACCGCCGCCTCTTCGAGCGCGTCGGGGCCGAGCAGGTTCGCGGGCGCGTTGACGAGATCGCGGCCGAAGGCGACCGCAGCGGCGATCCGCTCGGTCCGGCCCGCGTCGACGCCGTCAGGCGCAACGAGCCGGGGCCGAGGCGCCTGATCAGCCTTGAATTGGGCGTAGCGGTAGAGACCGAGCAGGAAGCCGAGCGCCGCCAGATCGCCGTCGGCAGGCGGATTGGCAAAGCGATAGACGCCCTCGGGCAGCGCGGTCGCAAGCTTGCCCGCCGCGAACGGATCGCGCGAAGGCGCATTGGCCGCATCAACCCCGAACAGCACGCCGGCGAGCGTTCCCCCTTCGCCTGGGATCAGCTGCAGCGCGCCCGCCTTCGGCTTGAAGCCGCAGCGTTCGGCGAAGGCCGCGGCCGTGTCGCCGATCGAGGCCTTCACCTTAGCCCAGACGTCAGCGCTGACGAACCAGACCGGAACGGCGTCGGGCGCCGGCGGGGCGAAAGACTGCAACGGACGACCTCCATGGAGCAGGGACGCCTGGCCTTACCACGGATTCGCCGGACCCTCTCCACCCGATTGGCTGGGCCGCGCCCCGAAGGGGCGCAAGGCGCGGCCCAATGGCGCCCCGCGGGGGTCGCGGTGCGCGCTTCGTTGAAAGGTCAGGCGACGGGACGGCCGCTCGTGACCCAAAGAGTGCAATTGTTGGCGGCGAGCTGCTGGATGGTTTCGGTGAAGCTCATCGAAAGCGAGCCGCTGTAAGCGGTGTTCCAGGGATTGTGGATCGTGAGCGCGCCGGTTGCGGCGTTGACGCCAGTGACCATGTACATGTGGTCGGCGACGAGATTGCCGCCCGAATTCCAGGGCGTCGACATGAGAACCTCTTCGCCCGCGCTGAAGCTCGAGGCGAGGCTCGTCAGGATCGAACCCAGCGCGCTCGCGGACTCGTTCGCGTACAGGCTTGTGCCGGTCTCGGGCTGGTCGGTCACGAGGGTCAGGGCGGAGCCGTTGCCTGCCGTGATGCCGGCGTAGGAATCCGACGCGCTGTTGAGCTCCATGCCGTGGGGCGCGTTCGTCTGCGCGTTGAGCTGAGCATAGGCCTTCTCGACAAGCGCCACCCAGTCGTCGGTCCTGCCGTTGGCGAATTCGAGCTGGGAGCCGTTCGCCCATTCATAGCCCCCCATCACCGGCAGCTGAGAATTGACCGTCACATAGTCCGGTTGGCCATTGACGAAGAAACGGACGCTGAAGGTCCCGTTTCCGTTGCCCGAAATCATGTCCTCGATCGCCGAAGGGTCCTTGAGCGCGACCTCGCCCAGCGATGAGAGGAAATAACAATCGCCGAGATAGCCCTGGTTGACGTCCTGATATGTCGGCCCCCCACTCGGGCCATAGAGCGGCAGCGTCGAGGCCTTGTACGTCGGATTGAGGTTCTCCTGGCCGACCGGCGCGAGATTCAGGCTCGGAAGGTTGGTGCCGAGGAACCACTCGCCGATCAGGTCGTCGGCCTGGGGCTGCGTCGACGTCGCGGTGAGGTTGCCAAGCAGGGTCGCAGTCGCTGCGCCGCCGTTCCAGGTGGCGTTCGCCGAATTGCCGAAGATCACGTCGTCCGTGATTTGCTGCACGTAAGGCGACACGCTGATGCCGCCCGTCGTGTTGAGCTCCGAGGCAAAAGTCTGGAGCGTGCTGAATTTGGACGCCGTCATCCCGCCTACGGCGGCGTCTTCGAGAATGGACAGGTCAGCCGAGTAACTGAGCGACCCGCTCTGCAGATCCTTTGCGACATCGGCCTCGATGCCCGAATTCGCCAGTTTCGCCGCCTGCGGCGGCGTGGAAAGACTGCCCATGTGATGCGTCGCTTCATATGCGAGGAATGACGACATGCGGTTCACCGGAACGCGCCTGACATCGCGCGTCGAAGCCCTAGGGCTCACGGTGGACGGCTAGCGTCCCGCCGCTGGACGGGCATATGAAAGAATATCGTTTGAAGGTCCGTGAGCGGTTTTCGTAAAATTTGAGGATTGCGCGGTTTTTCGGACCGCGGCGAGGCGTCGTAGAGGCTCGCTGGGGCGTCGAGCCTGCCCGAAGCGCTTGACTTGCGGGCGACTTGGCGATGGTAACTGTGCCGCGATTCCAAGGAAAAACGCGTTGGGCCAGTTGGCTCAAAGCGCAATGGCGTTGAGGAGAATTGATTGTCCGAGATCAGCGAGAGAACAAGAATTCGTCTGCTCGGCGGAGGCCTGAAGGAAAAGCTCCAAGCCGCGCCGCCTCCTGAACCGACCTCGCGCCCGGCGCCGCTCGCTGAAGCCGCGCCTTTGGCGTCAACATCCCCCGCGCCGATATTCCTCTCCGATTCCGCCGACGGCGCCGACGTGCTCGAAACCGCGCATGTCGTTCAGCCGCTGGCGCAGCTTTGCGTGACGCCGCAAGTTCAGACGCCGTTCTTGGCTGCGGTCGTGGGTCCCGGAGGCGCGGGCAAGACCTTTGCCCTGAATTGCCTGGCCCAGGCGATCGAGACGTTAGGCGGGTCGGCCGGCGCGCTTCGGCGAGTGGTTGTCGTGCGGATCGATGCGGCCGACGGCGCCGACGCGCCGGTCGCAATTGCGAGCGCCGCCTATGCCGCGCTCGACCGCGAACCGAGCGGCGTCGATTACTCCGCGTTGCTCGACGAATTGGCGCATGCCGGCGGTGATCCCTTGCGAGCGGCGAAAGCCGCCTCGGACCGCCATGACGAAATCGTGCGCAAGCTCGAGGCCGAGCGCATAAAGCGCGACGAGGGCGAGGCGCGCGGCGCCCGCCTCGCCGACGCGCTGCTCTACGAAACGCCCGGCTCTCGCGTGGACGTTTTCGCCCGTGCGCGGCGGGGAGCGATCGACTCCAGGCTCCGGCGTTTCGACCTCGCTGGTTCAGACGCCGGCGTCAGCTATCGTGATCTGGTTCGCGATATGACCAGCATGGGGGCTGGCGGTCGCGCGGGAGTGGCGTTGCGTTCGGTCTGGGCCTATCGCGGCCAACGGCGCCTTCTCAGCTGGGCGATCGTCGCCTTCGTCCTCGGCTTCGTCATCAACATGCTGCAGAGGGGGACGACCGTGACGGCGATCCGCGGCCTCGCTCCACAGCTCGAGTCCGTGGCCGACTGGATATCCATCCATGGCGACTGGTTCGGAAGGTTCGCCGCTGCGTTATGGATCCTCGGCGCTTTGTTGCTCGCGCTGAACCTTTTCCGTGCGGTTAGCTTCTCGAGTCTCGTGCTTCGCGGCACGCGGCTCCTCAATCATGATCTGCGCGAGCGGCGACGCGATCTGGAGACGCGATTGGGGCGGCTCAACCAGCGCGTCGCTGCGCTGTCCGCTGACGCCGAAGTCGCCGCCAAGGTGGCCGAGGCGGCGGCTCGCCGAGCCGGCGGCAAGGCGCAGGCCCGCGCGCCGGGCCCCGACTTCCTCGACGCAAACCAGGGCCCGGCAGCGGCCGCGCGGGCATTTCTCGCAGCGCTCGGCGAGCGCATCGGACGGGGAGCCGACGCGCCGGATCGGCTGGTTTTCGTCATCGACAATCTAGGCGCGCTTACGGCAGACGCCGCGATCAGCTTGATTGACGCGGCGCACGGCGTCATCGGAGCCGGCTCGATCGGAATCCTGGCCCTCGATCCAGCCAGGCTCGTCCACTCGCTCGGCGGCCCGAGTGAGGCCCGCCGTCGCTTTGACAAATGGCTGCAGGTCGTCGTCAACCTGCCGGGCCGCATCGGCCTCGACGGCGAGCGGCTCGTTGCGCGGCTGCTGTCCAGCGACGGACAGGCGGCGCCGACGCCGGTCGACGCAAAGATCGCGACGACGTTCGTCGAGCCCCTATCGAGCTCAGAAACGGCGCTCTTAACTGCGCTCGCGCCGCTCGCGGCGCATTCGCCGCGCGACGCCAAACGGTTTCTCAATGCCTACCGGCTAGCACGTTGCTCGAAAGGGTCGCGCCCAGTGATCGCGCTGATGCAGGCCATCGCCTTCGCCGACGACGACGTCCAAACCGTGATGCGGAGCCGCCTCGCTGGGTCGGGCGAAATCGGCGAGGTCGAAGGCCCGGACTCGCTCGTCAACGCCGTGAAAAGTGCGCGCGCGGCGAACAACGGCGCAATTTCCACCGCGGACGCGCGCGCCGCTGCGGAAGTGGCGCGACGGTACGCCCTATCCTTATAACGTGGGCTGCGGGGCGGGCGGCAGCGCGGAATCCGCCGCCGCGTCGGGCAGCTTCGACTGGCTCCAGCCGCCGCCGAGCGCGACGATAAGGTTGACCGCGTCGGTCTGGATCTGCGCCTGTGTCGCCAGCAGCGACTCTTCCACCGTAAGCTGCTGCTCCTCAGCGGTGACGACTGTAGTGAAGGCCTGAGTTCCGGCCTGATATTCGTTGAGTGCAATCTGGGTCGCCTGCCGCGAAATGCGCACATTCTCCACCTGGACCTTGGCCTCGCGCGCCAGGATGCGGATTCCAACCAGATTGTCCTCGACCTGCTGGATCGCCGTCAGCACCGTCTGGCGATAGGTCGCCACGTCCGACTGATAGGTTTGGCGCGCCGCCTCGACCTGCGCGCCGGTGAGGCCGCCGTTGAACAAAGGCTGCGCGAGCGAAGCGCCGAACGACCAGACGGGATTCGAGACGCCAAACTGCGCCGCGAACGGATTGCCCGAATAGCCGAACAGTCCGGAAAGCGAGACGTTGGGGAAATAGCCGGCGAACTCGACGCCGATCTGGGCGTTGGCTTGGCGCATCGTCTCCTCCGCCGCAGCGACGTCCGGCCTCCGCTCGAGCAGGGAAGACGGCAGACGCACCGGGATGGAGGGAATGCTGGTCGCCAAGGCGCCGTGGGGAATTGAAAGCCCGGCCGGCGGGCGGCCCATCAGCACGGCGACCGCATGCTCGCTCTGGGCGCGTGTAACGCCCGCGGCGATGAGCTGCGCCTGGGCGTTGAGCACCTGCGCCTGCGCGGTGATGACGTCGGACTTTGCGGCCGTTCCGGCGTTATACTGGTTCTGGGTGATCGTGAGCGAGTGCTTGTACTCCACGACCGTCTTCGTCAACAGATCTTCGAGCGCGTCGGCCTCCCGCACCTGCACGTAGGCGAGCGCCAGCGCCGACTGCTCGGAGAGCAGGGCGTTGGCGAGATTGGCGGCGCTTGTCTCCGCGCCCGCCTGCTGCGCCTCGATCTCGCGCCTGACTTGCCCCCAGACGTCGAGCATCCATTGGCCCGTCGCTTCCGCGGTGAGAGTCGTGGTGTTCGGCGAACTGCGGACAGCCGAAGCACTGCCGTTGATCGTCGGATAGAGCCCTGCGCGCGCCTCGTTGATGAGCGCAAGCGCCTCACGATAGTTCGCCTCGTCCGCTTTGACCGTCTGATTGGAAATCGCGACGGCGCTTTCGAGCCGGCTTAGCTCCGGATCGCGGAAGACGCTCCACCACTCGCCTTTCGGCTCGCTTTCTCGCGGCGTCGCGATCTTCCAGCCGGCGATCTCCTTGAACTGCGGCGAGACGATCGCGGCAGGCCGCAGGAAATCAGCCCCGACCGGCGCGCAGCCCGAAAGCGTGCCCGCAATGACGAGCGCGGCGCCCGACGCCCGCCAGCCGAGCGCTAGTGCGCTCGCGCGAGCGGGGTCGGATTGACGCGCAGGTAATGCCGGTTCCAAAGCCGCCCCAGCCACTTTCCGAATGAATTGAGATAGATGAAAACAACCGGAGTTGTATACAGCGTCAGAACCTGACTGACGATCAAGCCGCCGACGATGGTGATCCCCAGAGGATGCCGCAATTCGGAGCCCTCGCCGGTTCCGAAGGCGAGCGGCAGCGCGCCGAAGAGCGCGGCGAAGGTCGTCATCATGATGGGCCGGAAGCGCAATAGGCAAGCCCGCTCGATCGCCTCGCGCGTGCCGAGGCCGTGCTGCCGCTCCGCGTCCAGGGCGAAGTCGACCATCATGATCGCGTTTTTCTTCACAATGCCGATCAGGAGCAAGACGCCGATTGCGGCGATGATGGTGAATTGGGTGTCGAACCACCACAGTGCGAGCGCCGCCCCGACGCTGGCCGAGAACAGCGTCGAGAGGATCGTGATCGGGTGGACGAGACTCTCGTACAGAATCCCAAGCACGATGTAGATCGTCACAAGCGCCGCGCCAAACAGCAAAGGCATGTTCGACTGCGACTGCTGATAGGTCGCAGCCGTGCCGGCGAAGGCGCCGCGCACGGTCGAGGGCATGCCGATCCGCTCCATCGCGTTCTCGATCTCTGTTTTTGCTTCGCTGAGCGCGCGGCCGGAGGCGAGGTTGAACGAAATCGTCGAGGCCGCGAACACTCCTTGATGGTTGACGCTGAGCGGCGTGTGCCCGGAGGCGAATTGGGCGAAGGCGGAGAGCGGGACCATCGTCTCGAGCGATGTCGACACGGCGGCGCCAGAGGAAGCGGTGGAATGCCCGCTCGCCGCAAGCGCATTGGTGGCGAGATTGCGCGCCGAATCCGCTGCGATCGTCGCCGCCGTGCTCGCAGCGCCGGTCGACGACGTATAATCACCGGCCGGGAGGCCCGTCTGCTGAGTTCCGGTCGGATTGGCGCCGGAGGTGGAGACATAGATCTCGTCCAGCGTGCGCGGATCCTGCCAGTAGCGGGGGGCGACCTCCATGACCACGTGATACTGGTTCTGCGCGCTGTAGATGGTCGAGACCTGACGCTGCCCGAAGGCGTCGTAGAGCGTGTTGTCGATGGCGTTGAGGGTCAGCCCCAGTCGCATCGCCGTGTCGCGGTCGATCGTGACGTCGGTCTCGAGGCCGCCCTGCTGCTGGTCGGAGTTAACGTCTTTGATGATGTCGCTGTTCATCAAAGCCGCAGTCAGTTTCGGCGCCCATGTGTAGAGCTCGGACGTGTCGTCGGAGAGCAGCGTATATTGGTAGGTCGCGTTGCTCTGCCGCCCGCCGGTCCTCAAATCCGAGACCGCAACCATGTACAGACGGGCGCCCGCCACCTCGGCAAGCTTCCCGCGGAGCCGCGTCACGACGTCGTCGGCGGTGACCCTGCGCTCCGAAAAGGGCTTGAGGGAGATATAGACGAAGCCGGAGTTGGTCTGCCGCCCTCCTGTGAATCCGACGACGGTTTCGACCGCTGGATCATCCTGGACGATGGTCTGCAGCTGCAAGAGCTTCTTCTGCATCGACTGGAACGAGATGCTCTGGTCGGCCTGGATCGAGCCGATAATGAGCCCCGTATCCTGAACCGGGAAGAGCCCGTAGGTCATCTGGTAGCGGAACATGTAGTAGTTGAGCCCGATAGTCGCCAGGAGTGAGAGGAACACGGCGCCGGGATGCCTCAACGCGATGCGCAACGTCGTTCTATAGAAGTTGAGCATCGCGTCGAAGACATGCTCGGTCGCGCGATAGAGACGTCCGCGCGGTGTGACCCTCTCCCTCGGCAAGATCAGCGCACACATCATCGGCGTCGTCGTCAGTGAAACGATGAGCGAAATCATCACCGCCACCGACAGCGTCAGCGCGAATTCATTGAAAAGGCGCCCGACGATTCCGCCAAAGAACACCAGCGGCGCGAACACCGCGATCAGCGACAGGCTGATCGACAGCACCGTGAAGCCGACCTCGTTCGCTCCGCGGATCGCGGCCTCGACGCGCGGCATTCCCTGCTCGAGATAGCGCGAAATATTCTCGAGGACGACGATCGCGTCGTCGACCACGAATCCGGTGGAAATCGTCAGCGCCATTAGCGATAGATTGTCGAGGCTGAAGCCGAGCAGATACATCACACCGAACGAGCCGATAATCGAGGTCGGCACAGCGACGCTCGGGATCGCCGCCGCGCGCACGCTTCGCAAGAAGGCGAAGACGACCAGGATCACCAGGACGACGGCGATGATCAGCGTCTTCTCGGTGTCGGCCAGGGACTGCCGAATGGTCTTCGAGCGGTCGACTGCAATCGTCAGATTGACGTCGCCCGGGAGAGCGGCGATGAGCCGAGGCAATTCGGCGCGCACGTTGTCGACCGCGGTGATGATGTTCGCGCCGGGCTGGCGCGACAGGACCACTGCGACGCCCGGCTTGCCGTTGAAGAGGCCGGCGTTGCGCAGATCCTCGACCGAGTTCGACCACTTCGGCGACATCGGAGAGCTTGACCGCGGCGCCGTTGCGATAGGCGATCACGAGATCCCGGTACTGCGCCGCTTTCGACGCCTGGTCGTTGGCGTAGATCTGGTAATGCGCGTTGTCGTCCTCGATCGCGCCCTTGGGACTGTTGGCGTTGGCCGAGGCGAGAGCCGCGCGGATGTCTTCGAGCCCGATGCCGTAATGAAAGATCGCAGTCGGGTTGATTTCGACCCGCACCGCGGGCAGCGCGGAGCCCGAGACGTCGACTTCGCCGATGCCCGAAAGCTGCGACAGCCGCTGCTGAAGGATGTTGGAAGCGATGTCATAGAGCTGGCCGGCAGTGTGGGTCGATGACGTCATCGCGAGGACCATGATCGGCGCGTCTGCAGGGTTGACCTTATGGTAGGTCGGATTTTGTCGCAGGCTCGTCGGCAAATCGACCCGCGCAGCGACGATTGCCGCCTGAACGTCCCGGGCCGCGCCATCGATATCGCGATTGAGGCCAAACTGCAGGGTGATTCGTGTCGAGCCCTGGGTGCTCTGCGAGGTCATCTCGTTGACGTCGGCGATCTGGCCGAGATGGCGTTCTAGCGGCGAAGCGACAGCGGTCGCCATGGTGTCTGGGCTCGCGCCCGGCATGTTGGCCTGAACGGAGACGATCGGAAAATCGACCTGGGGCAGCGGCGACACCGGCAATTGCGAATAGCCGAGCAGGCCTCCAAAGACGACCCCGATCGTCAGCAGCGTCGTCGCCACCGGTCGTCGGATGAAGATTTCCGAGAATTGATTGTTCATGTCGGCTCCGCCGCGAGACCCGTATGGGCCGCGCCGAGGCCGAACCGGTCGCCAAGCCTTTCGAAGAAGAGGTAGATCACCGGGGTCGTGTAGAGCGTCAGCACCTGGCTGAACGCCAGACCACCGACGATCGCGAGGCCAAGCGGGTGGCGAAGCTCCGATCCGACGCCAGTGCCGAGCATGAGCGGCAGCGCACCGAAAATCGCCGCGACCGTCGTCATCAGGATCGGCCTCAGCCGCAACAGGCACGCCTGATAGATCGCCTCGCGCGCCGGCAGACCCTGCTGTCGCTGCGCTTCGAGCGCAAAGTCGATCATCATGATCGCGTTCTTCTTGACGATGCCGATCAGGAGCACGATGCCGATGACGCCGATGATGTCGAGGCCCGCGCCGGCTGCGTTCAAGGTGAGGAGCGCACCAATGCCCGCAGACGGCAATGTGGTGAGAATCGTGATCGGGTGGATGAAGCTCTCGTAGAGCACGCCGAGCACGATATACATCGTCGCGATAGCCGCCGCGAGCAGGAACACCTCATTCGACAGCGCAGACTGGAACGCCTGCGCCGCGCCCTGGTAGCTGACCGCGAAGGTCGACGGCAGATTGATGTCGGCGAGCCCCGCGTTGATCGCCTCGACCGCGTCGCCAAGCGACGCGCCCGGCGCGAGGTTGAACGAGATCGTCGTGACCGGGAACTGCTTCAGATGCGAAATCTGCAGCGGCGACGTCTTGACCACAATGTTGGCCACCGAGTTCAGCGGCGTCTGGCCCGACGTCGAGGCCGCCGAGGGCAGATAGAGCGAATTCAGGGAATTGAGCGAGCGCGCCATCTTCGGATCGATGTCGAGAATGACCCGGTACTGATTGCTCTGCGTGAAGATCGTCGAAATGATTCGCTGGCCGTAGGCGTCGTAAAGCGCATTGTCGACGATCGCCGGAGTGATGCCGAATCGCGCCGCCTCCGCCCGATCGAGGTCAACCATGACGGAGCGCCCGTTTGGCTGCAGATCGCTGGCGACGTCGACGATAGACGGGATCTTGGCGAGCCGCTGCAGCACCTTCGGCGTCCACTGCTGCAGCGTCGTCAGATCCTGATTTTCGAGCGTGAACTGATACTGGGTCGCGCTGACCGCCGTGTCGATCGAAAGGTCCTGCACCGGCTGCATGAAGAGCGAGATGCCGGTTACGCTTGCGGCCTCCTGCCCCAGGTGTCGTATGATCTCGCTCGCCGTCGACTTGCGCTCGGAATGAGGCTTCAGATTGATGAGAAAGCGGCCCGAGTTCAGCGTGATGTTCGAGCCGTCGACGCCAATGAAGGAGGAGAGGCTTTCGACGTCCGGATCGGCAAGGATCACCTTGGCGAGCGCTTGCTGGTGGGCCGCCATCTGGTCGAAGGAAATGTCCTCCGCCGCCTGCGTTACGCCCTGAATCACGCCGGTGTCCTGAATGGGAAAGAAGCCCTTCGGGATCGTGACGTAGAGATAGCCGGTCAGGAGGAACGTGCCCAGCGCCACGAGAAGGGTGATCCCCTGGTGATCGAGCACCACCCGCAGGGTCGCGGCGTAGAAGCGGGTGAGGGCCTTGAAGAACCTGCCGCCGCTCGCTTCACCCCCGCCGCCGCTCGGGCGGAGGAGCTTTGAACAGAGCATCGGCACCAGCGTCAGCGAGACGAAGGCCGAGATGACGATGGTCGCGGCGAGCGTGATCGCGAATTCATGGAACAGCCGCCCCACGACATCGCCCATGAAGAGAAGCGGGATGAGCACCGCGATGAGGGAGACGGTCAGCGAAATGATGGTGAAGCCGATCTGCGCCGAACCCTTGACCGCCGCGTCATAGGGGCTCTCGCCTGCCTCGAGGTAGCGGGCGATGTTCTCGATCACGACGATCGCGTCGTCGACGACGAAGCCGGTGGCGACGGTCAGCGCCATCAGCGACAGATTGTCGAGGCTGAAGCCGAACTGATACATGATCGCCAGCGCGCCGACGAGCGAGAGCGGCACCGACAGGCTCGGAATGATCGTCGCCGGGATGTTGCGCAGGAAAAGGAAGATCACCATGACGACAAGCCCGACGGCGAGCGAGAGCTCGAACTCGACGTCTCTGACGGAGGCGCGGATCGTCGTGGTGCGGTCGGTCAGGGGCTTCAGCGTAATTCCGGCTGGCAGGCCGGCGCTCAGCGTCGGCAGCAGGGCCTTGATGCTGTCGACGACCTGGATGACGTTGGCGCCGGGCTGACGCTGGATGTTGACGATGAGCGCGGGCGTCGTGTTCATCCAAGCCGAGAGCCGGCTGTTCTCCGGCGCGATCTCGACCGTCGCGACATCCGAGAGCAGGATTGCCGCGCCGTTGCGATAGGCGACGACCGATTTGAGGTAGTCCTTCGGATCACGGATCTGGTCGTTGGCGTTGATCGTCGAGGACTGCGCCGGCCCGTCGAAATTGCCCTTAGGCTCGTTGACGTTGAGATTGCTGATGGTCGTGCGCAGATCGTCGAGATTGATCCCGTAGGCGGCGAGCGCAAGCGGGTTGGCGTGGATGCGCACGGCGGGCCTGTGGCCGCCTGAAATCGAGACGAGACCAACGCCCGGAAGCTCCGACAGCTTCGGCGCGACGCGACTCTCGATGATGTCTTCGACGTCGGTCAGCTTCATCGAATCCGACGCGACGCCGAGCGTCAGGATCGGCGCGTCAGCCGGGTTGACCTTGGAATAGATCGGCGGCGCGGGAAGGTCGGAAGGCAACAGATTGCCAGCGGCATTGATCGCGGCCTGCACTTCCTGCTCGGCGATATCGAGACTGATATCGAGACCGAAGCGCAGCGTGATGACGGACGAGCCCGCCGAACTCGCCGACATCATCTGGCTGAGGCTCGCCATCTGGCCGAACTGTCGCTCGAGCGGCGCAGTGACCGCCGAGGTCATCACCTCCGGGCTCGCGCCCGGATAGAAAGTTTGAACCTGGATCGTCGGGTAATCGACCTCGGGCAAGGCCGAAAGCGGTAGGAAACGAAAGGCCGCGACGCCGACCAGCAGAATCGCGATCATCAGGAGGCTGGTGGCGACAGGCCGGTCGATGAAAATGCGGGACGGGTTCACCGACGCGTCTCCGGCGCCCAAGCCTTCATTGCGCGGCGCCTTGGGCGGGCGTCGTGGCAGGCGCCGTCGCGCCGCCAGCCGCCGGCAAGTTGTCGCCGCCACCAGCCTGACCACCCTGCCCATGGCGATGGCGATGGCCCTGAGCGTCGCCGGCATCCGTTCCCGCGCCAGCGCCGTTGAAGCTTCGGCGGGGCCCCTGCGCTTGCCCGTCCGGGCCTTGCGCAGTCCCACCCGGCGGGTTCTCGGCGACCGTGACCTTCGCGCCGTCGCGCAACCGGTCCACGCCGTCGATGACGACCTTGTCGCCGGCGGCAAGGCCGGAAGTGATCGTCGTCCGCCTGCCGTCAGATGGAGCGGTGACGATGTCGCGCCTCGAGACCGTCGAATCGGCATTCAGGACATAGACGAAATTGCCCGAAGGTCCGATTTGCACGGCCGCGTTGGGCGCGAGCGCGACTTCGGTCAGCGTATCGACCAGCAGGCGGACGTTGACGAACTGTTGCGGAAAGAGGGCCCCGTTCGGGTTGTCGAAGGTCGCTCGCATCTTGATCGTGCCGGTGGTCGGGTCGACTTGGCTGTCGTAGGTCGTCAACGTCCCGGTCGCGAGCTGGTTGACGTTGGCGCGGTCGAACACGGTGACCTTGAGCTTGGCTCCGGAATTAAGCCGCGCCGCGATGCGGGGCAGATCGTCTTCGGGCGGCGCAAAGACGACGCTGATCGGGTCGATCTGCGTGATGACGACAATCCCGTTGGCGTCGCTAGGCTGGAGATAATTGCCCGGGTCGACTGCCCGCAAACCTACTCGGCCGGTGATCGGGGAAATGATATGGGTATAATCGAGGTTGAGCTTGGCGGTCTGCACCTGCGCCTGGTCGGTCAAGATTGCGGCCTTGTCCTGCGCGACCAGCGCTTCCTGGTCCGCGACCTGCTGCTGGGAGATTGAGTCCTGTTTTTTGAGCGCCTCGTAGCGGTCGAGGTCGCTCTGCGCTTGGCCGAGCAGCGCCTGATCCTTGGCCAGCTGGCCCTGCGCCTGCGCGAGCGCGGCTTGATAGGGCCTCGGATCGATCTGGGCGACGAAGTCGCCTTTCTTGACGGTCTGGCCTTCCTCGAACCCGAGTTCCTGCAGCGTGCCCGCGATCTGAGTGCGGATGGTGACGGTCTCGAAAGGCGTGACCGTTCCAAGCGCGTCGATGGTGATCGGCATGTCGCCGAGCGTGACGGGGGCGACGCGAACGGTCTGGGGCGGTTGTCCGGAGCGGCCACCGTTCGGACCCTCCGCTGTCGAAGGGGCGCTGTTCTCGACCTTTTCGAACCTCTGCCACGCGAGCACCGCGGCCACGGCCAGGGCGAGGACCAGCCCAATCCTGACGAGCAGGCGGCGCCGGCGCGGCGGCCTTTGCGACGGCGGCGGCGCCTCAGGCGCCAGGGGCCCGGGCAGCGTCTCCGGGATTGTCGGCGCCGCGCGTTCCGCAACGTCGGGTTTAAGGGCTTCGTTCATGTTGAACTCACTGCGGCCTTCCGCTTCGCACGGGAAGGCATGAGTTACAAATCACTCCCGCGTGTCCGGCCGAAGCGCCACCTGACATATTCGCGTCATGTGCCGTAAAACAAGGGTGTTGCAATCTCCTCGGCCGTGGGCGATAAGCGCGGCGACGGCGGCGACGCCGCTCACGGATGCGGGTGTAGCTCAGGGGTAGAGCACAACCTTGCCAAGGTTGGGGTCGAGGGTTCGAATCCCTTCGCCCGCTCCAATATTTAGCCAAGGAGCTAGACCGGTGCGCCATTAGCTTGGGCACACCTTGGGCGCACCACCCGCCAATCAGAACGACCAACGCCGCTAGCCAGAAAATGATCCCCATCGTTGGATAGCGGCGTCCGACCGCGTGGTCCCGACTCCACCGCGGTCCGACATGAGGCGCATGGCGAGGGCCTCGGTGGCCTGCTGTCGGCTGATAAGATAACAATCCCAGGCGCAGGTCAGCTGACCGCTCTCGCCTTTGTGACGTCACGCCTTCATGTTGGAGAAAATGCCAAAGAGCATAGTAGCTGACCACCAGGCGCGGTCGCCAACTCCCTGAGCCTCGTAGCGTCAGGTCGGGCTTCTCGGCGATCCGCGCCAGAACCCAATCCCTCTCGCGCACCACAAGATAAGGCCTGCGGCCGCCCATTTGCAGCACCGCCGGACTGCCAACGGCGCTGTGGCGCTGCGACCACTTCACAACGCTGGCGACACTGACCATGAACGTCTTGGCCGCCGAAGGGCAAGACTGGCCCGCCGCCAAAATAGCCACGGGGGCCGCACGGTCGCCCTCGATGAGCGGGGTGTGGAAACGGAGCCACGGCTGAGCCACTAAGGCACCGCCAGACGAAAGGGGCGGAAACAGACATGCCCAGCCTAACGCCACCGCGCCACACCTCGACTCTACGCATTCCGGCCATTTCCTTGTCACACCATCTCGAAGCGCTCGTCGCCAGAGGTCGGTCACGTAGTGCCGGAACGCAGAGAGCGCCCTGCTGTTGGTTGGGACTGCGTAGTAAGCAAAGTGGCCTGTCACGACCTGCTTCAACCACTGGCCCTGGTTTGGGATGGGTTGATGCATTCGACGCCATAGCTCCGCCTTGATGCCCTTCAGCTTCGCCCGCATGCGGTCGCGCCGGGTCTTCCGGTGGAGTTGGAAGGATCCCCGGCGTGCTTTGCCGCAGATGAAGGTGAAGCCCAAGAACGCAAAGGTCTCCGGTTTGCCGAGCCCACGTCGCTTGCGGTCGACCGCCGCAAAGCGGCCGAACTCAATCAGGCGGGTCTTGCCCGGGTGGAGTGACAGCGCAAATTCCCCGAGCCTTTCGCGCATTGCATCAAGGAAACGATGTGCGTCGCCCTCACGCTCGAAGCCGACGACCAGATCGTCCGCGTAACGAACGACGATCATGTCGCCTTGAGCCTCCCGCCGCCTCCAGCGCTCAGCCCAAAGATCGAAGCAGTAATGCAGGTAGATGTTGGCAAGGAGCGGCGAAATCACCAAACCTTGTCCCGTTCCCCTGTCGTCGACCGTCACGATCCCATCTTCGAGGATGCCCGCCTTGAGCCACTTTTGGATCAGGCGGATGATGCGCTTGTCGCCGACCCTGTGTTCCAGGAAGCGAACCAGCCAACTTTGGCTGACCGCCCCGAAGAAGTTTTGGATGTCGGCGTCAAGTATCCAGTTCACTTTCCGTATTTTGATCGCCGTCGACAGCGCGTCCAACGCATCGTGCGGCCCTCGCCCAGGTCGGAACCCGTACGAGAAACCGCAGAAGTCGCCTTCATAGATGGCGTTGAGCGCCATGACGGTTGCACCCTGCACGATCTTGTCTTCCAGGGCGGCGATCGCGAGCGGCCGCTGCTTCCCATCTGCCATCGGTATGTACGTCCGGCGCGACGGTTGCGGTCGATAAGCTCCCCGGTGGACCCGTCCATGAAGATCGTCGATCCTCGGTTCGAGGTCCGCCTCGTAGTCATGCCACGCCATGCCATCCACGCCGGGGGCGGCTTTGCGCTTAAGCGCGTAGAACGCAGTCCGGAGCGTGTCGGCATCGATGTGGTGGAGGAGCGCGGTGAACTGTCCCTTCTTCCTTCGCCTTGCGGCTTCCCGTACGCGGTCCAGCGCCTGGGTCACGCGCGCCCGGCTCTGGGTCCGGTGCGTGCTTTGCTGGTCCGCGTTCCCCTTGGTCCCCGGCCTTGGCTCCGCCGGCTCCTCAGCCAGTCGCCCGGCTTTGTTCGTCGGCTTCGTGGCTACTATGCCGGAGTTCTGACTTCTCTGGGTCGTGCATCGGCGGCTACGGCTCCTCACCTTCCCGTCGCGGACCACGTGACCCAAAAGGGCCTATGGCCGATCCAGAGATCTCCCGGTTGCCGCGCAAGGAGCGTCCATACATGCCAGGGTCTTAGACCACGCCGGGTCGAGCGGGCACTCGCGTTAGCGCACCCGTCCATATTGCCTTCCGATGAGTAAACGGCGTCGGCACCCGGGATGACAACGGTTTCGCGGCTCAATGGCTGGCCTATATGCTCCCCGCCGACGCTTCGCCGACGTCCTCGCGGACGCCCGCGCACGGCTTGGGGCCGATGTGGGTCGCTACTCCTTCATCGCAGTGGACTCACATGGGCGTTTTCGGGTCAAGTAGTCAGGTTCATCGGCGCATCAAAAAACTCCGGTTGCTGTTTCGGTATCCAAGGTCTGAGCCCTATTTCATGACCTGGTTGTTCCGCACCAGATCAAACTCACATCCGGTCGCCACTCAAGCAGCTGCACCAATATCCCGCGTTCGGCGGATGGGGCTCAGGAGGTCGAGACCATTTTTCACTCGGCTGTTTAAGCCAGTCCACTGCTCGGTTCCGATCGCCTGGATCCGTCAGGACCGATTAGGTCCCGGGGATTGGAGGGATTGTGTTGGAGCGTCTGCGCTCAGATGGTCTTCATCACGGCGCCCTCGATGACGACGCCGCTGGTTGAATATTTCCACAACGCGACGATGAGCTTGCGAGCCAGCGCAACGATCGTGGTCTTGCGCATCTTACCGCCGTTGCTCCGGACGCGCTCTCGGAACCAGACGCTCAGCGTCGAGGTTGGCTGGTGTCGCAGCCACAACCACGCGAGCTGTATCATCGTCGTTCGCAGCCGCGGATTGCCGGCCTTGGAGACCCCCTGTTCGTGAGCGACCGATCCGCTCTGCCAGGGTGTCGGCGCCAGCCCAGCGTAGGCCGCCAGTTGCCTTCGGTTGCTGAAGCTGCGGAACAGCCCTTCAGACCAGAGTATTGCCGTAAATTCCGGTCCCATCCCCTTCAGCTGCGCCAGCATCGCCGCAGGCGTTGGGCACCCTTCGCTCACCGGCTTGAGTAAGGCATCCCGTTCCGCCTCGACCGCCTTCAGCTGCGGCAGAACTAGTTCACCTGCACGGTGATTATGACTTTTTGAGCGAGGGATCGGGATAGGCGCGCGCCATTTTGGTTCTGGCCTTGTCGGTGGAGAACATCCAGTTGATTCGAGCGCCGCTTTGGTTTCGTTGGGCCTGCCATGCGTCGATCTCGGCAACGAGGCGGTCGCAGCTTTCGATGCGGCGATCGAGACATTGGCCTTTGAGCACGCCGATCTCGATCTCAACCATGTTGAGCCAGCTGGCGTGCTTGGGGGTGTAGTGGAACTCAAGCCGCCTGAGCGTGCGGCGCGCCTCGGCCGGCGGGAAGGCGGCGTAGAGAGCGGCGGCGGTGTGGGTGGAGAGGTTGTCGAGGACGACGCGGATGCGCTCGGCTTCTTTGAAGTCGACATCGACGAGTTCGCGCATGCAAAGGGCGAAGTCGTCAGCGGTGCGACGATCCGTGACCTTGACCCTGCGCCAGGAGCGATGGGCGTCAAGGAAGACGAAGAGATTGACGGCGCCGTTGCGGCGATATTGGTAATCGAAGCGTTGGGGCCGTCCCGGCGCGGCCGGGATCGGCTGGCGCGCTTCGCCGATGAGCTGGGTGGGGCTTTCGTCGAAGCAGACCACCGGCCGCTCTGGGTCAGGCTGCTCGGCGTAGAGGTCGAGCACGTCCTCCATGCGGGCGACGTACTCGGCGTCGACCTTGGGGATGCACCACATGTCCCTCTGCCAGGGCTTGAGATGGTTCTCGGCCAAGCGTCGGCGGACGGTCTCACGCGACAGACTGTCATGGTCGGTCAGCTTGACCATTGCGCCAGCCAGCAGCTCCAGCGTCCACCGGGCGCGGCCTTCGGGCGGGCTCGAACAGGCGGTGGCGACGAGGAGGGCTTCTTCGTTGCTGGTCAGCTTGCGATCGGCGCCTGCCCGCGGCTCTTCGTTCAGGGCGGCTTCGAGATCGACTTCAACGAAGCGGCGCTTGGTCCGGTAAACGGTCGAGCCGCCGACAGCGACAGCGGCGGCAATATCGTCGTCGCTGAGCCCGCTGTCAGCGGCGAGCAGAATCTGGGCTCGTTTGATCTTGCGGGCGTGATGCTTGCCGCCGCCTACCAGAGCGGCGAGTTCACCCCGCTCGGCTTCGCTCAGTTCGACATGGTAGCGTATGTTCATCCGGGCCTCCTCGCGAATCGCGACGCCCAGACGAATCAGGCGATGAATCAATTGTTTGGCGCGTGTCCCCGACGACTCCCCCGTTCACCGACAAGCAAGGTCAATACCTGGCCTTCATCCACGCCTATAGCCGTATCTTCCGCCAACCGCCCGCGGAAGCCGACATGCAGCGGCACTTCCAAGTCTCGCCTCCCAGCGTGCACCAGATGGTGCTCACTCTCGAACGCGCCGGCCTCATCCGGCGGACCCCCGGCGTCGCGCGCAGCATCGAGATTTCTGGTCGAGTTCAACCCGTCAAAACCTCTGTGCGTGGGAACTAAGCAGAGATTCTTTGAAGGACCAACGGATTGACGGTTCGCTCCCGGTTCAGGGCGGCCACGGCGGCGTGGATTGCGCGGTCGAGGGCGTCGGCGTCAGCGAAGGTCTGATGGGCCAGATGATGCGCCTTGAGATCGTGCCAGACAACCTCGATATCGTTGAGTTCGGGTGCGTATTTCGGCAGCCACTCGACGGTGAGCCAGTGTTTGCGCGCCTCGAGGGCCTTGAGAGTGAGCTTGCTGACATGGATCGGCCCGTTGTCCTCGACCAGCACGACCGGTTTCATTGCCCGTCCCGGTTGGGGACCGAACAGGTGGTCGAGCTGCTCGAGGTGAGCGATGAAGTCGCTGCTGCGCTTGGTCGGGCTCGTATGCACAATCAGCTGGCGCGTGACCTGATCGAGCGAGCCGATGATCGCCACTTTCTTGGCCTGTCCCGGCGCCGGCACCCGCAGGTCCGCACCGCGCAAGGCCCACGCCCGCGCCAGATAAGGGTGCGTCAGGGCCTCGCTCTCGTCGCCGTAGAGGAGAATGATGTCGCCGGCTTCGGCCTGGGCCTTGCGCAGCTGAAGGCGCAGTCCCACGCGTTCGATCTCGTCGGCAATCTGGCGGCCTTTCAGCGTGTGCCGAGGCCGCCGCCAACGGAAGTTTTTTTTCGCAGCGCCCGGGACAACTGCGACTTGCCGATCTTGACGCCCTCGCGCGCCTCGATCTCGGCCATGAGACGCGGGATCGTCCAGTTGGGCCGGTCGGCGACGGGAGCTTCGAGCAGAGGCGTGACGACACGCAGCGCAGCCTCGGTCTTTACCGGTGGCGGGCCGGGCGCCACAGTCGCCTTCAACGCTTCGACACCGCCGCGCGCGAACGCGCTGCGCCACAGCCGCACCGTGTCTTCGCGCACGCCAAAGGCCTCCGCAATGCGCGGGCTGGTCCATCCCGACAGCGTCAGCAATATCGCCCGCGCCCGATCAGCCTCCCCGCGGTCGCGTGAATGGGCCAATGTCAGCAGCGCGTTGCGCTGCTCCTCACCCGCCGTCACCCGAGATTTGCCCGCCATGCCCCGCCTCCGCGAATCAGCGCGAAGACCGAATCACACCTGCGGTTCGTTGGTCAAGCTGACGGAGTTTGCTTAGTTCGAGGCGGTCGAGTTCGCGGCTGATCTGCGCTTTCAGGTGCGCCGGCAAGGGGCGGCCATCGCCCGTCTTCAATTCTTCCAGCCGCGCCCGGCGGTTACGCTTCAACGGCTCATATTCAGAGACGCCTTGGGCGAAGAGCAGCCCCTTGATCCGGTTGACGTGTTCCACTCGCTCGCCGACGAGCGTCTTGCGCTCCCGGCAGATCCGGCGGCGGTCTTCCTCTTCGGGTGTCGGCGCCTTGACCATCGCGCACACCCGCGGCTCCCCGCGTTTGTAGGCTAAAAGCGTGCGGACCAGCGTCTCCCCATCGATCCCGTCGGTCTTCGCTCGGCGCCGGCGGCGCGAGGTCAAAATCGACGCGGCATCGACAACGTGGCCTTCAATTCCTTCGCTCTGCAGAACGCGGTGGATCCAGAAGCCGTCCAATCCGGCCTCTTGAATGGCGATGATGGGAAAGTACCGCCCCGCCCGCCCTCGCGCCTTCTCCTTGAGCTGGGCCAACCGCACGAGCAAGCCCGCCACATCGCCGGCCCGAATCGAATGCTTCGACATCTTCTCCCCGGCGCCTGGCGACAAAGATGTGATCAGCCAGATAGATCGGCTGAGTTCCAAAGACACAAAAATTGCGGGAAGATCTGTTTGGATAGCGGTCGACGCATCGGTTCGGTCAGCTGCAACTTGCATGGTCGTCTCCAGAGTGGGTGGTTTAGCGACCTCACTCTGCCGAGCGCGCCGGTCGCTATCCAGACGCCCATGGGATCTTTCACCACCTACTCCTTGCCGGTCTCCCGGCGCACTCACTCAAGTTGCGGCCCGCACACTCGCGCCGTCACCTATATGTGACCAGCTACACCGAAGGCTTCAGCCATTTCGTCACCTCCATGACTGCTCCGGTTGCTTCCGGCTGGAGCGTTCGCCGGGTGGGATTTGCACCCACTGGAAAGCGCCGCCTTCTCACGGCGCACGCAAATAGCGGTCGTTCGCCGACGGCTCGGCGAACGGGTCAAGTCGACCCTGAGCGGGCCTTCAGGATCAGCCCTACGAACGGGCGGAATAGGCACGGCAGCGGACTTCGGCGGATGGCGTTGGTCGGGTCAAGCGCGGGCGTTCCGGAAAACAAGCTCGGAACGGCCTATTCGGCCGGCCGACGGGTAGTAAGGACCGCACCCAACTTCTGCTCCGGTATTCAGTTGCGATCGGCTTCGGGACCGCCCTACGTCAGCGGCTCAGCGACTTGAAGATCGACGACGTCGCGTGCGCGGGCGGCGCGAGAACCGATGGCGTTTTGGGGGCGGGCCCCACGGTGCTGACAAGATAGAAGAGCAGCCAGACCGCGACGCCGGTGGCGAGCAGCATCGTCAGCGGAATCAGACTGCGATCGTCAGCTAGATATCCGCGGTAGAATCCCGCATGCTGCTTTCGGATCCCGTCCATCGCCAGCTCCATGACGATAGTCCCGTCCGTCAAAGGGCCCTCCCGGCCCATATAAACAAAAATGGGTATCTCCTTCACACCCGTTAATCACACCGGTTAAGTTGATTTCTTCGTCCGGGGGTGTGTGGACCGACAATCGAATTGTAAGGCGCGGGCTCGACCGCAATCGCCTGCTGGGCGAGCCTGTGGAACAGTAACCCGCGAGCATTTGAGCGTCGCCGGTTGAACCGAAAAGTGAATTCGTCGAGGTAGTAATCGAGGTGTTGTTGCTGGATGCCGCCCTGGTGAGTGCCGAGAAGCCACCGCTTGAGAAGCGAGGCGACAGTGTGAACCCGCGGCATGACTTCGTGGGCTGGATCCAAACCGTCGCTGATGACAGTGATCTGGTGCTGGTAGCCAGCGTTCGCCAGCCCGGAATACCCGCGCCATCCGTCGGTGTGGACTGCCGACCCCGGCGCCACGACGCTCTGCACGAAGGGGAGAAGGCTATCCGCCGACACATCCTTGATGCGCCGAAGCCGGATCCGGCCGATGGCCCGACCGCTCTTTTCGGCGGCCACGGCGACAATGGTCTTGGCTTCGGCGCCCCGACCACGCTTGCCCTCTTCCGGGCCTCCGACGTAGGTTTCGTCGACTTCTACCGTCCCCGTGAGACAATCCCGACCAGGCCGGACCATCGCCCGCCGCAGCTTGTGCAGCCAAGTCCAGGCCGTCTCGTAGCTGCCAAGCCCCAGTGCCCGCTGCAGCCCGAGCGCGCTGACGCCGTTCTTCTGACTGGTGACGAACCACATCGCAAGAAACCACATTCGCAGCGGCTTGCGCGTATCCTGGAACACCGTGCCAGCCGTCAGCGACGTCTCCCACTCGCAGGCGCGACATCGCAACCGTCCGCGCGACATCCCCCACGGGTCCGCGGCCACGCCGCATTCCGGGCACAGGAACCCGTCCGGCCAAGGCGGCGGATGTACTCCCGGCAAGCAGCGTCGCTACGAAACCACTCATCCATCTCTTGGAACGTCCGTGGATAATCGATTTCAGAAATGGCGTTGCACGCAGTCTCCATCGCATATTCATACCGCCGAAGCTGGCGGGCGTGAAGGGGATACCCAATTAAACAAAAAAGTCATCCTTTAACCATCCCCAACGTCATCAGGCTGTGGCGGTCAAGGGCCGCCGGACGCGATCATGTTCAATAAGTCGATCGCTTCGGAGGGCAAACTTGTGTTCAGGAGGGCATGGGACGCCAGCGCATCGTCTCAAAGCGGTCGGCTCGATCTACTGGGCCGGCCGATGCCGAAACTGGACGAAGACGAAGAACCCCGCTTTCAAGAGAGTGTGATTAGGACGGCGCGCGAGGCCCATCGCCGTTGCCGGCAGCGAAGGCGCAGGTTCTACCCATAGCCGAAGTTCCCAATCTCCTGGCGGAGGTCGGCTTGGTGCCAAAGAGCGGGCGCTGGTCGGACGAAGCCCGAATTTCCGGAAGGGCTCCATACGACCATCCGGAGCGCGAAAAGGCCGCTCTGCGCGCACGGTCTTGCTCGGCTGCAAGACCCTTCGTATAGGGCCGGCGACCTTTGCGCTCTCACAAGGTCGAAAGAAGCGGCGCAGCGGACAGCATCACAGACTAAGGGTGCCTACGAGCGTTGCCAATTCGATGAAGGGTCCCGGCGAACGGTAACACCGTCACATAGCCCGGATTCCGGCCAACTCGGCAACTTTCGACCGTCACATGCGGCGTGACAGTTACAGTTCGTCGGTCGCGCTAAGCCTTGGAACTCGGTCCCTGTGACGCTGTGACAATTCGCCGAGGAGGAGATCTATCCCACGTGCTGGTATCAAGCAACTTTGGGAGTTCGGGCGCTTCGCTCACGATTCCTATTACGCTGTGCCGCTAGGTTTTTGCTCTTCGCGCCACGATCCGCAGCGCGTCATGGGGCAATGGTCCCGGCGGACGCGCGAACAGGCCGTAGTCCGGAAACACAGTTAAGAGCTGCGCCTTATAGAGGTCGTAATCAGGCGCTCCGGGATGTATATAACCGAGGTGTGGCTGTTGCTCACCCAATCGCCGTATCACGACAGGAGCGCTCGCCGGAGTGAAATGCATTCCGCGCGGGTTAGACAGCGTCAAGATAAGTCCGTGCCCGAGCCCCTGTTGACTGTCAGGGCGCGACACTGTGGTAACGCGCACCGCGCCTCTGTCCATTGTGACAAAATGAATAAACGGCTTGCCCTCTGGAATGCAGACTTTCCCCCGTTGCGTGTAAGCAGCGTCCGCGCGGGCTTCTTCTTCGAAGACTAAACACGCCTGCTTCATGTCCCAACGTAGAACTATAAGATAAGCGTTTATGATCTCGGGGTTGGCAAACGTAGGCCGGAAGCAAACATAACGTCCCTCCAGCTCTTCAGCGCTCTCGCGAGAATACCCACCGAGGAGTCTATCTGCCCAGTTTCCCCTCGACGGATTATCATCCTGACGATCCAAATCTGGAGGCGGCGTCGGCGTCGAGACTCCTGCTTTTCCGTCTCGCGTCTTTCTCTTAAAAATAGCAAGTCCCATCGCTCCGACGGCAGCACCAACTGCGCTATCGAACGAAGGCGTCCACGTCGAGACTCTGGCTTGGTTAGTTCGTGCGGTTTTCTTAAACATTGCAAGTACCATCGCTCCGGCCCCTGCGCCAATTATGCCGGACGTCACGATGATTTCTAGCCTCGCCGTTTCAAGGTGCTCCTTATTCAACTCTAAAAGGATCATATCCGGTAAAAGAAAGCCGACTAGGTATGCTGTGGCAGTGAATGCCAATCCGTTGCAGATTGCGCCGACTATCACGAGACGGGGCCGGTTCCATCCAAGTGTAACCAAGTAACTACACATTAGACCAATCGACAATGTACTCACAAAAAGGAAACAAAACAATGGACCATCGATTGCCAAAATCGGTAATTGACGCGTCAAAACTTCCCGCCTTGAAAAGCGTCGGAATAAGTGGGGCAGCTATTTTCAGGGCGGCCGAGATTGTCGCAACAATTAATCCTGCCGATGTAAGTTCGAAAATGGGGGGAAACCTCACTCCCGTCCCTTCATCGCGCTGTAGGAATTGGCGGGCGACGAACGTTCCTGCAAGAATGGATAGCCCCATTTGGACAGCGAATACGGTCGCACGGAGAAACTTCTCACCATTGTTAATCGAAGCCGATCTGGGCATTACAATTATAATGATCAGCGTTATAATGGAAATGGCAAGAATTGAGGTCATTAGCCGATCTACACCAAACGAGGCTAAGTCCTCATAGGACTGAAAACCCATGCTGGAAAGTCGATGCGTTCTTTGTATAGAGGTTTTTTGTAATTGCTCAGGTCCCCGTTTGCGTTTTCAAGCTGCGCAAGGAAGGGGGTGGCCTTCGAGGGTGAGGCGGATGGCGTCGATGGCTCGGATTGATCTTCGCGTGCGGTCTCGACGACGGATCGGATATCGGCGTAGAGCGCGGCTCCCCATTGGCTGCGAAAGCCGTTGGTGATTTTGCGGTAGACCGCGCAGGGGCGCAGGGCGTGCTCCGAGCCGTTGTTGGTCGTGGGCGAGGTCGCGGTTGGCTATGAAGACGAACACAGGCGGTGGACCTCTGACGTATTCGAGCTTGCCGCCGGCTTTGTGGGTCGGGATTAGGCTCATTAGGTGGTTGAGGCGTCGGTTCAGATCGGTCTCGTAGATTTTGAGCGTGCTGTCGGCCAGAGCGTCGCGTCGGCGCCCAATGGCGCAGGCGCGTTTGAAGAGGCCCTTCATGCCCGGGGCTATGAAAGAGTCACCGGTGTCGATGGCGCATTTGACGTTTCGCGGACGACATGCGCAAACACACACAGACCAGATGCTCGCGCTTGGCCCAACCCATCTGGCCGCCGTAGCGGTCCATGTCCAGAAATCGGGACGCCATCCGCCCAGGAAACCCTCGACTACCGCCTTGGAGTGATGGGGTCGTTGGCGACAAAGACGGCGCTGTCGCGATGATGGAACACCCAGAGCCACCAGTTCGCCTTGCCGACCCTCATGCCGGTTTCATCCGAGGCCAGCGCCGTGCCGGCCATCAGCCGCGCCTTGATCAGGCTGGTCTGCGCCGCGAAGGGCTTCCGGCTGGCGGAAAGAATGTTGACCAGCGCGCCCTCGCTGATCTCCAGACCGAACAAGTCGCGCAGCACATGGCTCAATCGCGCCAGCGGAATCCCCTGAACGGAGCGCAGATAAACCACAAAGGCGCGCAGGTTCGGCCCGAACGGCGACCCCGGCTCCAATCCCTCCGGCGGCTCGGCCTTGAAGCGCCTGGTGCAGCATGGGCAGACGCCGCCATATAAAGAAACCCGCGTCACGTCGGGCTGGATCTCGGGGATTTCGACCCGATCATAACTCTCGCATAGGCTTTGCGCGACGTCGGACACATCCGTCCCGCAGCCTTGGCAGCGGCAGGCCAAGACTTCGCGCCTGGACGTCGGGTTCGGATCAAGCGGACGATGCGCCCCGGCGTGCGGCTTGGCCTTGTCCTTGGGCGCCGAAGATTCCGACGGCTTCTGACCCTTCGACGGCGGAACGCTGGAATTATCAGGCGTCTTGGGCGGCAGGCCCAGCTTCGCCTCAAGCTCGGCGACCCGAGCCGTCAGAGACGCGACCTGCGCCATCAATGCGGCGATCAACGCGTCCTTCTGCGCGTGCGAGAGGCTCGAAAGGTCGGGGTCCGCGGACATGAACCCAACAATTCAAATTCGTCCCAGCCACGCCAGTCGCTAGACCTCCCATAAGTCAATTCGCCGCACCCATCACGCGGAAATGGGGTGAGCAATTACG
>CAVRMF010000001.1:0-66191 GCA_963721905.1 uncultured Alphaproteobacteria bacterium | reverse complement strand
GTTGTTGGACGACCCGGCGAGAAACGCGCCCGCATTCGAAATCTGTCGCGTTCTGAACAGCGCTTTCGAATCGACGCCCATGAGACCCCTCAGAATGTCCTTGCGGATGACCGCCTCGGCGACAACGCGCCTCCCGCGCGTGAGAAGCATGTTGATGCTCGAGTGCTTCTTATCGGTGTCCATGTTGCCGGAGAGGACGTATCTTGCGCCGCCCGGATAGGTCTTCGAAATCCATTGGCACGCCGCGAGAGTGGCTTTGCCGACCATGTTCTGTCCGGCTGCGTCGCCCGTCGTGTAGTTGAATCGCAGGTTTCGTAATGGCCCGATGACGAACTGCTGGATCCCGATCAGCTTGCCAATGCGGGTCGTGGCTTCCGCCTGCTGTTTGATCGTCGCGAAATTGTCGTCGATCCAGCGGCCGAACACGCGCCCGCTAGCCGCGTCCTCGAAGACGAACACCGGCGCGCGCTGCATAGAGCGTTCGACGATGGTCGTCTTCACCCCGCCGCATTCCGTCAACAACCGCATGCCTCGATTGTAGCTCGCGACCAGCGCCCCCTCGGTCGTCGCGAGCGGCACGAAGAAATCGCCTTGTGCGTGCTCCCCGTTAATCCGAAGCGGGCCGGCGACGCCAATCGGCACTTGAACCGCGCCGATGAAGTTCTCGATGTTCCCCTGAAGGAGCGACGGATCGAACGAATATTTCGCGACGTGCGTGAGATCGACGCCCGACACCTCGCGAATGAACGCGCGCCGGCGTTCTGCGCTCCCATGCGTATAATCATTGACCGTGTCGCGAGGAATTGCCCTCCGTTGCGTCGTCGGCCCGTTGTCGGACATCCGTCCCTTCCTCCGTCGTCGCCGCGGCCCTTGGCCCCGCTGACAAACAGCGTCTTCGAAATTTATCGGCCTGTCGACACGAAAGCACAGATGCGGGGCAGGCCGATCGTTTTGATGATCCGGTGCGCCTGTCCGCATCGGGAGCGACTTTTAACGCGTGCGTCTGACGAACTTGCCGCCAGAGGAGGCGAACCCACCCCGCACGGAGAACTCATCGGAAATACCGGCGAACTTGCACGCTGATCGCGGAGGGTAGGCGCACAAAACGATAGACCGACCCCTTGCCCAAAAGGCCCGACAGGATCAGATTTCGTCCCATACCGCCGGCTCGAAGGAGCCGCAGACTTCCGTCACGGTGGCCGGATCGAAGGAGCAGACAATGTCCACCAAGCCCGCCGCTCTCTCGCTCTCGGACGCCTTCGGCCTTGGTCGTCTCGCCATGGATGCGGCTGATGGACTGACCGCCGTTGTCGAGCATCTGCACACGTCCTTCCTCGAGACTCCTGGAATCGACCCGCTGGGTGAGGGCGTGACCCGCGGCGTGACGCGGCTTGTTTATCGCGGCGTTCGCGGCGCGATCCGGTTGACCGGCGCTGGAGTTGGCGGCGCGGCGGCGCTCGTCAGCGCAAAGCCGGACGATCGGCCGGCGTCGCGCGGGCGCGAGATCGCGCTCGCGGCCCTCAACGGCGTCGTCGGCGACCATCTCGCCAAGACCGGCAATCCGCTCGCGCTGACAATGCGGTTTCGCCGAGACGGACGAGCGCTCGCGCTTGACGGCCACGCGCTCGCCCCCGACGCGACAGGCAAGCTCGCCGTGCTCGCGCACGGGCTTTGCATGAGCGACCTGCAATGGACAAGGGCGAACCACGATCATGGCGCGGCGCTCGCCCGGGACCTCGGCTTCACGCCGGTATATCTCTCCTACAACTCTGGCCTGCACATCTCCATCAATGGCCGCGCCTTCGCCGAGAAGCTCCGGGCGCTTGTCGCCGCATGGCCAGTCGAAATCGAGGATTTCATCGTCATCGGGCACAGCATGGGCGGCCTCGTCGCCCGAAGCGCCTGCGCCTATGGCGAGGAGGCGGGACATCAGTGGCGGCAGAAACTGCGCAAGCTCGTCTTTCTCGGGACGCCGCATCACGGCGCGCCGCTCGAGCGCGTCGGCAATTGGGTGGACATCATTTTGGGCAAGATGCCCTATGCGGCCGCCTTCGGCAGGCTCGGCAAGGTCCGCAGCTCAGGCGTCACCGACCTGCGCTACGGGAGCCTCATGGATGAGGATTGGCGGGGCCGCGATCGGTTCGCCCGCGATGCCGACGCGCGCCGCCCCGTTCCGCTGCCTCAAGGCGTGGCCTGCTACGCGGTCGCCGCGACGACGGCCAGCTCCGTCGGCGGCCTCAAGGACCGCCTCATCGGCGACGGCCTCGTCCCTGTCGCTAGCGCACTGGGCCGCCACAGAGACCCGGCGCGGGTGCTCGACTTTCCCGCCGGCCGGCAATGGATCGCTTGCGAAACGGGGCACCTAGATTTGCTGAGCCGGCGGGATGTTTATGAGCGGATTGCCGGGTGGATCGTGGGCGACGCGTGAGCGCGCGCCTAAGCGAAAGGACGGCCGAGAATCAGATCCGCCGCCTTCTCACCGATCATGGCTGAGGGCGCTTGGGTATTGCCGCTGACGAGAAGCGGCATGATCGAAGCGTCCGCCACGCGCAGCCCCTCAACTCCGCGCACCCTCAAAGTCGGGTCGACGACCGAACGCTCGTCCGCGCCCATGCGACAGGTCCCGACCGGATGATAGATCGTATCGGCGTGATCGCGGATCAGGGCGCGTAGCGCCGCGGGCTCGTCATGGCCGGTCCCGTAAATATACCGGCCGCCGTACGGCGCCAGCGGCGCCTTCGCAAGGATGGTCTGAACGATTTCGACGCCGCGAACGAGCGTCTCGAGATCCTCGGGGTCGGAAAGGAAGTTCGGGTCGATCAGCGGCGCCTCGGCAATGTCCGCACTTGCCAGGTGGACCGACCCGCGGCTCTTCGGCCTTAGCCCGCATACGTGCAGCGCCAATCCGGCTGCGAAGTGGCGCTTGCGGGTATGGTCGTCGACGATCGTGATGCAGAAATGCAGCTGCAGATCCGGGCGATCGACGTCGAGCCTGCTCCTGATGAAGCCGCCGGCTTCCGCCCCGTTGGAGGTCAGCACTCCGCGTCCGCTGCGCAGGAAGTTTGGGAGTTCTCCAACGGCCCGAATCAAGAATGGAATTGTGAGGCCGATAAGCCCGGGTCCGTTGGCGCGCAAATTTGCGGTGTAGTCGCAATGGTCCTGAAGGTTGTCGCCGACCCCCGGCGAATCGCAGACGACCTCGATCCCGTGGTTCCTTAAGTGCTCGCCCTGTCCGATCCCCGAGACCATCAGCAGCTGCGGCGAGCCGAAAGCGCCGCCGGACACGACGATCTCGCGTCGTGCGGCGAGCCGCTCCTCTGCGCCGCCGCGGCGAATGACGACATCGGCCGCCCGCCTGCCTTCGAATGCGATGCGGAGCGCCTGAACGTCGGAAAATATCGCAAGATTCCGCAGGGGTGCGGACTGCAGATAGGCCCTCGCGGCATTGTATCGGCGACCATTCTTCTGGAATAGCTGGTAGGGCCCGACGCCTTCCTGGCTCACGCCATTGAAATCGGCGTTGCGCAGAAATCCAGCCTGAACCGCAGCCTCGACGAAGGCTTCGACCGCCGGATTGCGGTAGCTGAGATCGCTGACATGAAGCGGCCCGCCGGCGCCATGCCAGGCGTCCTCGCCGCGCGCGTTGTCTTCTGCGCGCTTGAAGTAGGGCAGCACGTCCGTCCAGTTCCAGCTCTTGCAACCCAGCGCTGCCCAGTCGTCGTAATCCTGCGGCTGGCCCCGCGTATAGATCATTGCGTTGATGAGGCTGCTGCCTCCCAAGCCGCGTCCGCGTGGCTGATAGCCTTTGCGGCCCCGCAGTCCCTTTTGCGGAACCGTTTCGTAAGCGTAGTTGCGGCGCGAACGCAGTGGTAGCAGCGCGGCGAGCCCGAGCGGAACGTCGGAAAGCATCGAAGCCTTGGCCGGCCCCGCCTCGATAAGGGCGACGCTCGTCTCGGTCGACGACTGTGCGAGTCGTGCGGCGACGGCGCATCCCGCCGGACCCGCGCCAATCACGATGTAGTCGTAGGTCGGGCGATTGGGGGCAATGGGCGATGATCCCGGCATCCGTCAGCCACACATCTTCGCGTGCGACAATCTTGACCTGGTCGCCGGACTATCAGATCGAAAACGCCGACCGGCCAAATCGATGTCGGCCGGCACGCCCTCGGGATAAAACTTCAGCCAAATCCGTTCCATCTCACCCTCTCTTCGCGCCTCACAGGTGCAACCCCCTTAACAATTGCGCGAACGCGATCTGGTCGGCGGTCGGCGCAACCTCGCCCTCCTTGGCGCCGCGGGCGGCGGCGCTCTCCGGGAACATGCGAAACGCAGTATTGAGCACGATGCGCCCCATGTTCGGCGCCACCGCATGCACGGCCTGACCGAAGCGGCCGAGCCGGGTCGCGACCCGCGCCGGGCGATGGATGAGCGCCTCGACCACAAGATCGGCGGCCTCGTCCGGATCGAGGGTCGGCACGTGTTCGTAGAACTTGGTCGGCGCGATCATCTCGGTGCGCACCAGCGGCATGTTGACATTGGTGAAAGCGACGCCGCGATCGAGGAACTCGCTCGCCGCGCAATCGGTCCACGCCTCCAGCGCCGCCTTCGAGGCGACGTAGGCGGAGAAGCGCGGCGGCGGTCGTCAGCACGCCGATCGACGAGATATTGACGATGTGCCCGCTTCGCCGCTCGGCCATGCCTGGCAGGAAGCCCATCGCAAGCTGAATGGCCGCAAGATAGTTCAGCCGGATGAGCCGCTCGAAGTCGTGCGGACGATCGTAGGAGTTCTCGACTGCGCGGCGGATCGACCGGCCCGCGTTGTTGACGAGAATGTCGACCCCGCCATGTTCGCCGAGGATCCGCTCGACAAAGGCGGCGCACTGCGCCGGCTCCGAGATGTCGGCGCTGTAGGTCTCGACCTCGAGGCCCTGGACGGAAAATTCCTGGTGCGCAAGCTCGAGCTTTTCCGGGTCGCGCGCGACGATCAGCGTCTTCGCGCCGGCCTGCGCCAGCCTCAACGCGATTGACTTGCCGATCCCGGCCGATCCGCCCGTCACCAGAACCCGTTTGCCCACCACCGCGCCGCGAAGCGACCGATCGACGAACAGCGACGGATCGAGATGCCGCTCCCAATAGTCCCAAAGGCGCCAGGCATAGTCCTCGAAGTTCGGGACCGTGATGCCGGCCGGCCGCAGAAGCTTTTGCGTCTCGCGGCTGTCGAAGCGCGTCGGATAATTGACGAACATGAAAATGTCGTCGGGAAGCCCCAGCTCCTTCATCATCATCTTGCGCATGCGGCGGAAGGGCGTCAGCGCCATCAGCCCGCGGGTCAGCGCTGGCGGCGCGAGGCCAAACAGGCCGGCATTGATCTTGACGGTAAAAGCCGGCGCATGGGCGGCGCGCGCCAGCGCGTTTAGCATGTCGGCTACGCGCAGCGGATTGGGGTCCGTCAAGTGGAAGGTGCGGCCGTCGAGGCCGTCGAGATGGGCGAGGTGATCCATCGCGGCGACGACGAAGTCGACCGGCACGACGTTGATCCGCCCGCCTTCGAGGCCGATCATCGGGAACCAGGAGGGAAGGGCGTCGCGGATCTTCTGGATCAGCTTGAAGAAATAATACGGGCCGTCGATCTTGTCGATCTCGCCGGTCGTCGAGTTGCCCACGACAATCCCGGGCCGATAGATCCGCCACGGAATGCCGGTCTCGGCGCGCACAAGGCCCTCGCCCTTGTGCTTCGAGGAATAATACGGATGCTCGAACCCGCGCGCCTCCTCGAACATGTCCTCGCGGAATGCGCCCTCGTAAAGCCCCGCGGCCGCAATCGAGCTGACATGATGGAAGCAGCCTGCCTTGATCGCCTTGGCGAAAGCGAGCGCGTTGGTCACGCCCGCGACGTTCGCGGCGATGACTTGCGCCGGCTCTGCCGTCAGGTCGTAGACGGCGGCGAGATGGAAGAAATGGTCGATCTTGCCTTTAAGTTTGCGCGCGTCCTTGGCCGAAACCCCGAGATCGGACTTCGAGATATCGCCTTCGATGAGCGTCACGCGATTGGCCTCGGCCCCCCAGAACTCCCTAAGGCCCGCGATGAGCTCGGGCGTCGGCTTGTAAACGAGAATATAGACGGGCTCGTCATCCCGCTGCAGCAGCCGCCGCACGAGACGCTTGCCGATAAAGCCGGTTGCGCCGGTGACGAACGCGCTCATGAGCCTTCCCTCTCACACTCGACCTGTCGTTTAGCCGATATCTCTAGAATGAGCCGCCTAGAACTTTGGGCGGCGAATTCTAAATTCCTGTGCTTTGATGCGACCTGTGAAAAGGCGGGTTGGCCGCCGAGAAAAAACGAGGATGGTCATGCCAAAGAAACTCACAGAACTCGCCAATGAAACAACCGAAACCCAGTTGGCTGCGAAAGTCAGAGAATTGGCCAATCAGATTTGGCTTGCGGGCCTTGGAGCATTCTCCAAAGCCCAGAAGGAAGGCGTCAAGATGTTTGAGGCCCTCGTCGCGGAAGGCGAAAAGGTTCAGGAGCGGACCAAATCCGCAGCCGACGAGCGCATCGCCGAGGTGAGAGCGAAAGCGACTGGAACGTGGGATAAACTCGAGCAGGTGTTCGAGGAGCGCGTAGCGCGCGCCCTCCATAGTTTGAGCGTCCCGAGCCGGAAGGACATCGATGTGCTGTCGAAGCGGGTCGCCGAACTGACGGAGATCGCCAAGAAGCTCTCGCACGAAGACGAAGAGCATCACACGACGCGTAGCCGGGCGCACAAGACCAGAGTTGGGTAAGACAGCTGAAGGCTTTGAGCGACAGACAACACGGGACAGTGACTGCGGAGCGGAGGCTTGAATGAGCGGTCGTCGCCGCAGGGGAAAAGTGGGGATCGCCCTCGCAGGGGGCGGTCCCCTCGGCGGCATTTATGAGATTGGCGCACTGCTCGCGCTGGAAGAGGCGCTGAAGGGCATGACGCTGACGAAGTGCGATGTCTATGTCGGCGTCAGCTCCGGCGCCTTCGTCGCAGCCGGCTTGGCCAACGGCATATCCCCGCGCGAAATGCACGCGATGTTCATTCTCGATCGCTCGCATCGTGACCCGTTCGAGCCGGAGTTGCTGTTGCGGCCGGCCTTCGGCGAATTCGCGCGGCGGCTGATGCGCATGCCGGAACTCATGCAGGCGGCCGCCTTCGCCTATTTCGGTACGACGCCCGGGCGCGGTTTCTTCGAATCGTTCATGCGTCTGACGCGCGGCTTGCCAAACGGCCTCTTCGACAATAACGCCATTGCCTCCTATCTGTCGCGGCTCTTCAGCCAGCCAGGGCGAACGGACGATTTCCGCAAGCTCGGGCGCCAACTCTTCATTGTCGCCACCGAACTCGACAGCGGCAAGTCGGCGCCCTTCGGCTCGCCCGGCCTCGACCACGTCCCAATCTCCGAGGCGGTCAAGGCGAGCGCGGCTCTGCCGGGCCTCTATCCCCCGGCGCGGATCGAAGGTCGCGATTATGTCGACGGCGTAATGAAGAAGACGCTACACGCTTCGGTGGCGCTGAAGGCCGGCGCGAAGCTCCTCATTTGCATCAATCCGCTCGTGCCTTGTGACGCCGATCTCGCGGCGCGCGCCGGCGCCAAGCCTGTGCATCTGGCGGACCGGGGTCTCGTCACCGTGCTGTCGCAGACGTTTCGCGCCCTGATCCACTCGCGGATGCAGGTCGGCATGGAGCGCTATGCCAAGGAATTTCCCGACGCCGACGTGGTGCTGTTCGAACCGGCCCAGGACGACACCGTGATGTTCTTCGCCAACATGTTCAGCTACACCGATCGGCGCCGTCTCGCCGAGCACGCCTATCGCCACACGCTGGTGGAACTCCGGCGCCGCGCCAGCGAGCTCGAGCCGGTGCTCGCCCGCCACGGCGTCGAACTCGACCGGGCTGTTCTCCAAGGCGAGACGCCGATGCTGGCGAAGTCTGGTCAGACAGGCGGGTTGTGGGATAGCGTAGAGCCGCTGGGCAAGACGCTCGGCGAAATCGAAAAGGCGCTGAGCCGGGAAAGACCCGGACGCTCGCAGGGTGGGAAACGCAATGCCGCCAAAGCCGCCCCGTCGGACGCGTGAGCGGATTCTCGAAACTGCGCTCGCGATGTTCAACCAGTTCGGAGAGCCGACGGTAGCGACGACCTCGATCGCCTTCGAAATGGGCATCAGCCCCGGCAACCTCTATTACCACTTTCATTCCAAGGAGCAGATCGTCGCGGATCTGTTCGCCGAGTTCCGGCGCGAGATCGAGACGACTTTGGCCGCGCCGGAGAAGCGCCTGCCGAACGCCGAGGACTGCTGGCTCTTCCTGCACCTGGTGTTCGAGGCGATCTGGAAATACCGCTTCATCTATCGCGACGTGAACGATCTCGTCGCCCGCTATCATCTGATCGAGGTGCAGTTCCGGCGCATTCTCGCCCACAAGATCCGGGTTGCCGAACAAATTCTCGGCGGCCTGGTCGAAGGGGGGCAGATGCGCGCGGAGCCCGCCGAGATCGCGACGCTGGCGCAGAACATCGTGCTGGTGGCGAGCTACTGGATGTCGTTCGAGTTCGCCCGCGATCCGAAAGCTGTTCAGGACGACAGGACTCTGGCGCGCGGAGCCTTTCACGTCATCGCGCTGGCCGCGCCCTATCTCGAGCCGCGCGAGCGCGAACTGTTCGATCACCTGGCGAAGCGCTACATCGCCTGAGGAGGACGCCATGACGGCGATCAAATGGAAGCCGTTCCCACACACAACGAAGGACTACGCCTATGAAGGCGCGGCGCTGAAGTCGGCGTGGCCCGAATTGCACCGGGGCGACTGCGAGGCTTTCCCCGACGCCGCATTTGTCCAGCTGGCTTTCGCCCGGCATCCGCGCCTCAAGGGCGCGCTCGACGCCGAAAAGACGGCGGGCGCGCTGCAATCGGCCTGGCGGGCCTATCATCGCGGCGACTTTGGCGCGGCGGTCGCGGAAGGAACCGCGCTCGGGCCGATCGGCGCCAATGCAGCCAACAAGGCCGCCAACATCTATGCGACCTATCTAGAGACGGACAGCGAGCGCAAGCGCGAGATTCTTCTGCGCTCCGCCGAGCGCGCCGAGGCCTTGCAGGCGGCCGCGCCCGAGTTCCCGAACGCCTTCTATTTTCACGCCCAGGCGCTCGGACGCTATGCGCAGGAGATTTCCATCGCCAAGGCGCTGGCGCGAGGCATCGGGGGCAAGGTCAAGGCGAGCCTCGACCAGACGATCAAGCTCGAGCCCAAGCACGCCGAAGCCCACATCGCGCTCGGCGCCTATCACGCCGAGATCGTTAGCAAGGTCGGCGGAATGCTCGCGGCCCTTACTTACGGCGCGAGCAAAGAGGAGGCGGTCAGACACTTCGCGCTCGCCCGCAAGCTCCTGCCGGATTCGGCGATCGCACGCATCGAGGAGGCGAACGGCCTTGTCATGCTGTTCGGCAAGGCGAAGCTCGCCGAAGCGCAGAAGCTCTACAAGGAGGCCGCGCGTTGCGCCCCTGCCGACGCGATGCAGAAGCTCGATGCGGAGCACGCGAAGGAGGAGTAACCAGGTCGCGTCAGCCGCTCACCACTGCCTTCTCTCCCTGAGCAAGGGGCGACGGCGCCTCGGGCGGTTCGAGCAGCACGTAATAGAGGTACTTGTGAAACTCCTCGGCGAAGCGGCTGACGATCGCTTCGGGGTCGGGCGTTAGCGCAGCGTCGGTGATGAGGCCGAACTGCACTTTGCCGGCATAGGAGAGGATCGACACGCCCATGCCGAGGTCGCCCGTCTGCGGCACCCAGAACAGCGACTGCTTCAAGACGCTGCCGGCGATCGAGAGATATTCGGACGGGCCCGGCACGTTGGTCATCACCGCGGTTGCGCGACTCAGGAGAAGGTTGAAGAGTTGATCCTGCACCAGCTTCGGCAGGTAGCCGAGGGCGGCGAACAGGCCGAGCGTCGTGGCGGGCTCATAGGACGTCTTCAACGCCAGCATCCGCTGGCGCACCATCATCAGCCGCTCGAGCGGATGTTCGATGCCGACCGGCAGTTCGACCGCAATGATGCCGAAGCGGTTGCCGAGTTCGACATCGCCCGGCTGGCGCAGATCGATGGGCACCAGCGCGCGGCACTCGACGCCCTCCGTCTTGTCGCCGGCCTCGGCCAGGTAGCGCCTCAGGGAGCCGGCCACGCAGGAGAGCAGCATGTCGTTGATGGTGCAGCCGAGCGCGCGGCTGACCGCCTTGACCTCCGGTAGCTTAAGCGGCTCGCTCCAGGCGACACGCTTCGACCCCATCGGCTTGCCCTTGAAGCGGGTCTGGGTGTCGCTGTTCATGAACAGCAGATAGCCGAGCTCGCCAGCCACGCCCGCGCCGTCGCGCAAGTAGCCCGCGGCGCGCAGCGGATGGCGCGCGAGATCGAGCGCGGTGTGCAGGGTCGAACTCGAGGCCTGGGTTCCGGCGTTGATCGCCGCCACGACCGGCGCCATCAAATTCTGCAGCCAGCCTTCGTCGTCGTCCGCGAGCGCGACGCGATGCGTCTTATGCTTGGCTCCATCGACGAGGGACATCGTGACGCCGACCAGCGCAACTCCGTCACCGATCGCATGATGCGTGCGGAACACCAGCGCCGCCCCGCCCTCGTACTCCTCGACGATATGGATCGTCCAGAGCGGATGGACGGGATCGAGCGGCTCGGAGGCGAGATCGCCCACAAAGCGTTCGAGCGCCCGCTTGCCGCCGCGTCCCGGCAGCCGCACGCGCTTGATGTGATGCGAAATGTCGAAGTTCGGGTCGTCGCGCCAGTAGACGCCGGCCGGTCGGTACTCGACCCGCTGCCGGTACCGACGATGAGCCAGCAGTCCGTCCGCCAATTGGGCCTCGAGCCGGTTGATGGCGATCGGACCTTCCAGCACCCAGACGCCGACGATGATCATCAGACTGGTCGGCCGGTCCATCCGCAGCCAGGTCGTGTCGACTGGCGACATGCGCTCGCTGTGGCTCATTTTTTCACTCCCCAAGCTTTTCCCCACCATAACGCGTTCCGGCGAGGGCAAGAAAGGGGTTCCGGCGCGTTTAGGCGGCCGAACCCACAGTTCCGGTATAAAAAGGCTCTCCAATGTCGAAAGAGACCATTCATGACCTGCTGCTCGCCGAGCTTGACCGCTCGGCGGCGTTGCGCGCCCGGTTCGCTGACGACGCGAGCTTCAGCGATCGGCGCGCGCTCCTGCGCCGCTGGCAGGCGGCGCGTCTTGCGCGCACGCATCAAGACCTTTTGGAGAGTCGCCGCTTTCACGACGCTGCGGAATTCTTTCTCGTCGATCTCTACGGACCCAAGGATCTGAGCCAGCATATCGAGGACGTGCGCCGCATTCTTCCGGTGATGACGAAGGTTCTGCCCGAATATGGTCTCACGACCGTCGCGCACGCGGTCGAGCTCAACGTTTTGTCGGAAAGCCTGGACGGAGCTATGGTCGAGGCGCTCGGCGCGGAGACGGCAACAATCGCCGACGCGACATACGCTGCGGCCTATCGCAAGGTCGACCGCGCCGAGGACCGCGAGCGCCAGATCGATCTCATCGCGCTGCTCGGCGAGGCGCTCGACAAGCTCACCCACCAGCGCTTCATCGGCGCGGCGCTCAAGATGATGCGCAAGCCTGCCGAGCTCGCCGGGCTCGGCGAGTTGCAGGGTTTCCTCGAGCGCGGCTATCGGGCCTTCGGCGCGATGCGCAGCGGCGCGGGCGAGTTCGTCTCGATCGTCGTCGTGCGCGAGCGGGCGATCTCCGAGGCGCTTCTGGCGGGTGACGACAGCGTGCTGCGCTGGCGTCCACAAAGCTAGACGCGGCGCGTCCGCTTCGTGACCGGGAGACATGCGGGTGCACTTCGACGAGTACTGCCGCTACGCCTTGCCCGGTTTGTCATAACGAAGAAGCGCTTGCGTCAACAAGGCCGCCGCTGGCTTGAGTTTCGAGTCGGATCCGATTGACAGGGATCATTGTTGCGAGGCGGCTTCCTGCTATCTTTGTTGGTCTTCTGGTCAGCAGGGGGGAGGAGCTTTGTGATGTCGCCAAGCGCACGGCAGAATGCTGGTGAGCCCGGGGAATCTGGTGGGGCCTCCGGTTGGGTCCTAGTCACGGGCGCATCCGCAGGAATTGGTCGCGAACTCGCCCGAGCCTTTGCATCGAAAGGGCGCGATCTCATTCTCCTAGCCCGGAGCCGTGAAACGACGACGGAGCTAGCGCGAGAACTCGTCGCGACGAACGGGGTCAATGTCAAAACGATCCCTGCCGATCTCAGCGTAGCTGGCGCCGCGGAGGCGATATTCGAGGGCCTGAGCAGCATAGGCATTTCGGTAGAAATCCTGGTGAATAACGCCGGGGTTCTGTTTGAGGGCGATTTCTCGAGCATTTCACTCGATGACCATCTTCGACTGTTGCAAATCAATGTCGTTGCGCTGACAGGTTTGACCCGTTTATTTCTTCCCTCAATGCTGCAGCGACGCGCCGGCCGCATTTTGAACGTCGCCTCGACGAGCGCCTTTATGCCGGTCCCGCGGTTGGCGGCCTACGCGGCGGCCAAAGCCTATGTCCTGTCGCTTACCGAGTCGCTCTCGGAAGAATTGCGCGGCTCCGGCGTGACGGCGACGGCGTTGTGCCCAGGGTTCACCGACACCTCGATGATGCGCGGATCGCGGCTTGGCAAACCGGTCCCATCGATCATGGTCATGTCCCCGGCGGCGGTCGCTGAGCAAGGCTGCACGGCATGCCTCGCGGGCGAAACGATTTGCGTGCCCGGTCTCGCGAACAAGCTTATTGCGAGCGGAACGCCGCTCCTGCCTCGCAGGCTCGTGCGCGGGATCGGCGGAATGATGAGCGGCGGCGCCTTGGACCGGATCGCGAGCGCCTGGCGCGCCGCGGCGTCGCCGTCGGACAAAGAGGGCAGTCGATGACCGCGGTCCAGGCGAACGGCATAACCATCGAGTACGAAGAGTTCGGCTCGCTCGACGCGCCGGTCGTCCTCTTGATCATGGGCCTCGGCATGCAGCTTGTGGCCTGGCCGAACTCGTTCTGCGAGGGACTCGCCGCGCGGGGCTTCCGCGTCGTTCGCTTCGACAACCGTGATGCTGGTCTCTCGAGCCGCATGCCCTCGGCCGGCAGACTTGCGACAAGAGCGATGATGATGCGAGCGCTTTTTCGCCTGCCAGTCCGCCCGCCCTATACGCTCGATGACATGGCGGCCGACACGGTCGGTCTTCTCGACGTGCTCGGGATCGCCAAAGCGCACGTAGTCGGGGCGTCGATGGGCGGCATGATCGCACAGATCGTCGCCATCGAGCATCCGGAACGCGTCAAGAGCCTGACCTCGATCATGTCGACGAGCGGTGATCGCACTTTGCCGGGACCGAAGGGCAACGTGCTGCGCGCTCTCATTCGGCCACGCCCGCGAAGCGAGTTGATGGCCATCCGGCGTATGACTGAGTTCTTCCATCTGGTCGGCGGCTCCGGCTATCCGCCAACCGAGGTCGAACTTCAGGCCAAGGTCGAGCGCTCCGTGCGCCGCAGCTATCGCCCCGATGGCCTAGCGCGCCAGCTCATCGCCATTCAGACCGCCCCCAGCCGCGTGCGAACGCTTCGCCGCGTCAAGGCCCCGACGTTGGTGCTGCACGGCTCTGAAGATCCCCTGATCCCGATGGCGGGGGGCGAGGACACCGCCGCCAACATCCCGGGGGCGCGCTTGCGGATTGTCCCCGGCATGGGCCATTTTCTGCCTGAAGCGCTCGTCCCGTTTCTTGTCCACGAAATCGCCGAGCACTGTCTCAAGGCTGAAGACGTGGCGCAAAGCAGGGTCGCGAAGACCGCCGGGGGTTCGCAATGAAACGTCTTTCCTTGCTGGACGCGCTCTTCCTCTACATGGAGACGCCCCAGACGCCGATGCATGTCGCGAGCGTGACGATCTTCAAGCCGGCGTCGCCTGAGGACAGTTTCTTTGCCCGCTTCCGCGAGCATACGGCGGCGCGACTCGATCTGCTGCCTTCATATCGCCGTCGCCTCGAGCCGACGCCGCTCGGCATCGACCATCCGACCTGGGTCATCGAAGACAAACTGGATCTCGACTATCACATTCGCCATGCCGCCCTGCCGAAGCCCGGCGGTATGGACGAGCTGCGGGCCCTGATCGCGCAGCTGCACGCTGTTCCGCTCGATCGTAGCCGCCCGCTGTGGGAGTACCACTTTATCGAAGGGCTGGAGGACGGATGTTTCGCCGTCTACATCAAGGTGCACCATTGCACGATGGACGGCGTCGCGGGCATGGCGACGCTCGGCGTCACCTACGATTTTGCGCCCGGCCCGGAGCATGAAAGCGCGCCGCACAGGGTCGTCCCTCCGGACGTCGAGCCGTCCGATTTCATCGAGCTCACAAGCACAGCCGTCGGCGATTTCATTCGCCAGGGCTGGCGGGCGGTAAAGTCGCTGCCGGGCGTTGTCAGGGCGCTGACCAAGGTCGCACCGCATTTCGGCCGCGACGCACGATTTCTCTACAGCTACGTCAAGGACATGCCCCGGACGCCGTTCAACAGGGCAATCTCTGGTCATCGCGTCTATGCAACCTCATCGCTGCCGCTGCACGACGTCAGGGCGCTCGCCAAGTCGCGTGGCGTGACGATCAACGACGTCGTTCTGGCGCTCTGCGCTGGCGCTCTGCGGCGGTATCTCGCCGAACATGCGGCGCTGCCGGAAAAGCCCTTGACCGCAGGCGTGCCGGCTTCACTGCGTCCGTTCGGCAACGCGCAGCTCAACAACCAGGTCGTCTTCACCCTCTCGCGCCTGCCGACCGACGTCGCCGAGCCGCTGCCGCGGCTTGCCGCGGCTAAGGCCGCCGGCCAGGAGGCAAAAAACCTGTTCGCCGATATGCGCGACCTGGTGACGACCGACGTCTCGATTCTCGGCGCGCCCCTGGTCGTCATGGGTCTGACCAGACTATGGGCGGGCGCCCGCGCGGCGAACTACCTCTGGCCATTCTTCAATGTTGTCGTTTCGAACGTGCCCGGACCGAGGCAGACCATGTATTGCGTCGGAGCGCCAGCCACGCACTATTTTCCGGTGTCGATTCCCTACCACGGCTGCGCGGTCAACATCACCGTGCAGAGCTATCTCGACCAGCTCGATTTCGGCCTCATCGCCTGCAGTGAGACCGTGCCCGAGGCGCAGCGCATCGCCGATTTCATCGTTGAAGACTTCGCCGCGATGGGTAAAGCGGACGCGGACTTGGACCGGCCCGAGGCGATCGAGACTATCGCTGTCGCCTTGAACGACGCCCCGGTCGCCGCGCATAAGCCGATCCAACTCGTCGAGCCGAAGATCGAGGCGGCCCCGGCGAAGGCCGAAAAGCCGAGCGCCCTGACGCGCGAGATCGAGTCGTTGAGCGCTGCGACGGAAGCCTTGCTGCGCAATATGGAACAGAGGAGATTGCGTACAGTACAAGTGAAGCCTTCGCGGCTGAAGCCGAATATCGCGAAGGGGGGAAAGCGAGCGACCAGCAAGGCGCATCCAGTCGAGCAGGCGAGCGAGGAGGCTTCGGCCCATGCCTCGGTGAAGCCGCGCAAAGCTCGTCGTGCGCGCCGCAAGAGCCGGGCGCCGGCTCGAGCCGGAGAATAGCGGCAATGGCGAAACTCGAGGGCAAGATCGCTCCGCCCTCAGCGTTTCTTCTCGCCATGGAGCCGCTCGGATTCTTCAGCGTGGCGCAGCTCGTCGCCGGGGCGCCATTCCTGGCGAGGGCGCCGCGCGGCTCGCCTCACGCGGTGATCGTCCTGCCGGGCCTCGGCGCAACCGACCGCTCCACCATCGTGATCCGCCGTTACCTCAAGTATCTCGGCTACCAGGCGACCGGCTGGAATCGCGGACGCAACGTTCGACCGGCCGGCGCGGATCTGCCGGCCATCGCCGCCCAGATCCGCTCGCTGCGCGATACGACGGGAATGCCGGTAAGCCTCGTCGGCTGGAGCCGCGGCGGCATAATCGCCCGCGAGGCGGCGCGTCTTCAGCCCGATGCAGCGCGCATGGTCATCACTCTGGGCAGTCCGTTCACCGCTCCCCGGGCTTCGAACGTCGGCGCCGTTTGGCGGCGCCTGACTGGCGAGGCGTTCCCCCTGCAGACGCAGGAACAGATGCGCGCCCTCGCCGCGCCGCTGCCGATTCCCAGCACCTCGATCTACAGCCGTTCAGACGGCGTCGTGGCCTGGCGGGCGTGTCGGCAGACGGAAGGACCTCAAAGCGAGAACGTTGAGGTGCGCGGCTCGCACATCGGTCTTGGCTTCAATCCGGCCGCGCTCTGGGTCATCGCGGACCGGTTGGCGCAACCGATCGGCGCCTGGACGCCGTTCCGCCCGAGTCCTGTCGTCGCTCGCTTGTTTCCACTGAGCGAGGAACTGTATTCGCGGCAAAGCGGGCCGCATCCTTGAAATTTTCGCGACAATATTGATTGGCGTCAAAGATTGCCTGGATAGGCGCGACATAATGATTTTTCTGAGGAATTAGCGAATGGAGGAGGCGTCATGGCCTGTCAAAATCATTCCGCCCACGCCGTCGGCGTATACCTATCCGCTGTTGATCAAGCACCTCCTGCACGCGCCGATGGTCCGCTCGCCGGATCAGGAGATCGTGTACCGCGATCTCAGGCGCCATACTTACCGGACATTCCGCGAGCGTATTGGCCGGCTCGCCAGCGGTCTTTCCCAGATCGGTGTGGATCAGGGCGATGTCGTCGCCGTCCTCGAATGGGACAGCGACCGCTATCACGAGTGCTACTTCGCCCTGCCGATGATGGGCGCGGTCCTGCAGACGGTCAACGTGAGCCTCCCGCCCGACGACATCGCCTATACGATCAACGACAGCGGCGCGACGGCGGTTCTGTTCAACGCCGATTTCTTGCCGCTGATGGAGAAGCTCAAGGACCACCTGAAGGCGCGTCAAGAGCTACGTCCTCATGCACGACCATCCCGAGCCGCCGCGGAGCCGACTTCCCGATCAAATGCGAATATGAGGCGCTGCTGTCGCTCGGCTCGCCCTACTTTCCGTTCCCCGATTTCGACGAAAACGCTTGCGCGACCACCTTCCATACGACCGGGACGACCGGGCGGCCGAAGGGCGTCTTCTTCAGCCATCGCCAGATGGTGCTGCACACCCTCACGGGTCTCGTCGAATATGGCCTCACGCCGAGCCAAGGCCGGTTCCATCGCGACGACGTCTATATGCCGATGACGCCAATGTTCCATGTTCATGCCTGGGGTTGCCCATACACGGCGACGCTCTCCGGCGTGAAGCTAGTGTTCCCTGGTCGCTATACGCCGGAGATGTTCCTGAAGCTGATCGAGACCGAAAAGGTGACGTTCACCCATTGCGTTCCGACCATCCTGCAAATGCTGCTGGCGGCGCCGGGGAGTGGGAACGTGGACCTGGCGCATTTGAAGATGGTGGTCGGCGGTTCGGCGCTGCCGGCGTCGCTGGCTCGGGCGGCTTTGGCGCGCGGAATCGACGTTTTCTCCGGTTATGGCCAGTCGGAGTCGGGCCCAATGTTGACCGGCGCGCATCTCAAATCTGAGCATCTCGGCGGAGATTTCGAGGAGGAGGTCCACTACCGGACCACGGCGGGCATCGCCGCACCGATGGTCGACCTACGAGTGGTCGACGAGAATATGGCGGATGTGCCGCACGACGGCGAATCCTATGGCGAGATCGTCGTACGTGCGCCGTGGCTGACCATGGGTTACCTCAACAACTCCGAAGCGTCCGAGGTGCTGTGGGGCGGCGGCTATATGCACACTGGCGACGTGGCCTCAATCGACCGCGACGGCTACCTCCGCATTTCCGATCGTCTCAAGGACATCGTGAAGAGCGGCGGCGAGTGGATCTCTTCGATCGCTCTCGAAAACATCATTATGGAGAAGGAGGGCGTCCGGCGTGCGGCGGTCCTTGGAATCAAGGACGTCAAATGGGGTGAAAGACCATTTGCGCTGGTCGTTCTCCATGCCGATCATGTCGGCAAGATTGACGAGGACGACATCCGCCTCCATGTCGCGTCTTATGTCGAAAGGGGCGTCATCTCGAAGATCGCAATCCCCGAGAATGTCAAATTCACCGACGATCTTCCGCTGACGTCGGTCGGAAAGGTCGACAAGAAGAAGCTGCGAGCGGACTATTTGTGAGGACATGCGGAATCGGCGGCGCACCCAAAGCGACCGAACGCATAGCGACGCATTAGCAGGTCATTGCTTAATCGGCCTCAGCCGCCGCCTGGGGCGAAGGACTTCCGTTCGGGCGCGCGTCGCCGTGCGCTTTCCCGGGTCGCCATAGACCAGCCGGCGCCAGCCTCGGCGGTGGAAGGGTCGCCATTCGCCCTCGGGTTGAGCCAGCCGGTCAGCGATCGCGTAGAGCGTGGCGGGATGAGCGCCAAGGCCAAAGTGGCTTGAGTCGACCACGATGTTTTCCGCAAGTTGGCGACGTGTTTCGACGCTACACTGCCAGGAGACGACTCCATCGGTGCGGCTCCAGATCGACGTCGTCGGCACGGGCGGCGGAATCCGCAGCGGCCCGTCAAAATCATGCGAATCGATTCGATGGCCGCTTGCAAGCTCGTACAAACGCCAGGCGTTCGTCTCGCGCGGATGTCCGGTGAACGGCGACCCCAACGTTATGACGAGACGCACCATGTCCGGTGACTGTTTGGCCAATTCGCGCGCATAGAGGCCTCCGAGACTCCAACCGACGAGGCTGACCGTGCGGCCATGCTCTGCCCAGAGCTCCCGCAGAGTGGTGTGCGCTCGTTCCAGCACCCCCTCTCGCAGTCCGAGGTTGACGCCCTGTCCCCAACCTCTTGGCGAAAACCCGCGTGACTGCAGAAAGCGTCGGAGAATCACGGTGCTTGCGTCGCCGACGGCCAAACCGGGAAGCACAAAGATCGGATGCCCGTCGCCGAGCGGAGCAGTGCGCCAGAACGGGAACAGGGCAACACCGGCGTAATGTTCCGCGACGGCGCGCACCTCCAGCAACTGCAGCAAGGCCCCCGGCGCACGGCGTTGCGGCAACGACGATCGTGCGCAGGTCATTTGACATTTTCCCCATTGTTGTTGTGTCAAGGTGGTCGGCTGGATGTTCCAGGTCAAGATGCCTCTGCGATTTTTCGCACCCCGACCAGCCACGCAGGCAAGTCTTCCTCGCCGCCGCGGTCACCGCTGCACAGCGTCTATGTCTTGGTCAGATTGCTAGCTAGAGGCCGCTCATCTTGCAGACCAGCGCCCATTCCGCCTCCGTCACCGGCTGAACGGAAAGGCGGGAGTTCGTGACCAGCGCCATCGACGCCAGGCGTTTCTCAGCCTTGACCTCTTCGAGGGTCACAGGGCGCGGCAGCGGGCGAAGGGCGCGAATGTCGACCATCCCGAACTTGCCGCTGGCGTCGGTCGGGTCGGGCCGGTAACCCTTAGACACCTCGACGATCCCCACGATCGCCTTGCCCTCGTTCGAGTGATAGAAAAAGCATTGCTCGCCGACCTTCATCGCCTCCATGTTGAGCTTGGCGGAATGATTGCGAATACCGCTCCAGTCCGTTCCGGCCGCCCCGCATTGCGCGAGCTTGTCGAACGACCACGCCGAAGGTTCGCTCTTGAATAGCCAGTGCGCCATTGTCGCCTCACGCAAAAGCTTGGCCGACGGCCGGACGCCAGGACTTCACGCTGACGCTGTCGAACAGGCCGGCCACCGAATAGGGATCCTTCGCCAGAAGGGCAAGAATATCATCCTCGCTTTCGCCCTCGAAGATGATCGTGGAGCCAACCGGAGTCTGATGATCCGGCCCCAAGAGGGCGCCGCCAGTCTTCACCCTTGCGCCGAGCCCGTTGAGATAGGCCAGATGCGCCGGCCGGTTCTCCTTGCGCTTTTCGACGCTTTGCCGCCTATCGACGCAAGTGGCGATGAAGAGCACCTGGGATACCTCCGACTTGGCTCTTTTGAGCCTTAGGCGAGGCTGCGGGGAATTGCAAAGCATCGCACGCCACTCGCGCTATTCCTCGCCCTTTTGCGGCCGTCCGAGCAGCGCCCCGACCGCGCCCGCGACGTCGAGCGAGCCTTCGACAAGCCCCTCGACGCAATTGGAAATCGGCATGTCAACCCCCCGAGCGCGGGCCATCTCCGTCAGCGCCAGGGCAGTGAAGGCGCCCTCGGCGAGGCGCCCTTCCAGGGCCTCTTGCACGCCCAGGCCCTTGCCGAGCGCAAAGCCGAACGCATAATTGCGCGATTGCGCCGAGGAACAGGTCAGGACGAGGTCGCCGAGGCCTGAAAGACCCATGAGGGTCGGCCCCCTGGCGCCGAACGCCTCGCCAAAGCGGCGCAGTTCGGCGAACCCGCGCGCGATCAGCGCGGCGACCGCGCTGGCGCCGAGCCCGCGGCCGGCGGCGACGCCGCAGGCGATGGCGAGCACGTTCTTCGCGGCTCCCCCAATCTCGACGCCCCGGACGTCGATCGAGTGATAAAGCCTGAGGTTCGGCCCGTGCAGGAGACGGCACAGGGAGCGTGCGAGAGCCTCGTCGCTCGCGGCGAGGGTCACGGCGGTCGGCAATCCGGTCGCGACGTCGCCGGCGAAGGAGGGGCCTGAAAGGATCGCCGCCGGCCGGCCCGGCGCCGCCTCCATGAGGACTTCGGTCATGAACGCGTGCGTGCCGCGCTCGATCCCCTTGGCGCAAGCCACCAGAGGCGCTGATCCTGGCAAGGCGGCAAGCCGGGTCGCAGTTTCGCGCGTCGCCTGGGCCGGGACGGCGACGAGGATCGCCGCTGAGGGCGCGAGTTCGCCGATATCCGACGTCGCCGTCACCGCGGCGGCCAGCCGCACGCCCGGCAGCTTGCCGCTGAGCCTCGTCGCCGCGAACCGCCGCATCCGTTCGGGATCGCGGCCCCACAAGACGACGTCGCGGCCCGCCGCCGCGGCGGCGTTGGCGAGCGCCGTTCCCCAGGCGCCGGCGCCAGCGACGCCGATTGCGGTTCTTTGGGTCACGCGTTCCGGCCCGGCATCGCTGTCTCCTTCGCGCCGAAGGCAGGGCGGCGTCCGTTGGCGCCGCGCAAGCTTCGATTTCCCGGTCCTAGCCAAAACGCTGGCTTGCGCCTAGGTATGGAAGAGTTTCGGGCCCCCGCCCAAGCAAGGATTTTCAGACCGATGCCGGACATCGACCTTCCGACCGTCATTTTCGCGCTGGTGGCGCTGTTCGTCGCTTACAAGCTGCGCTCGGTATTGGGCATGCGCTCCGGCCCGGAACGCCCGACCGGCGGGCTTCTCGCGCCGTTGCGGCGCGCGCCGGGTGCTCCTCCTTCAGTCGCCCCCGTGGATGCGGCCGCGACTGGCCCCTCCTCCGCAGCGCCCGCCGCCGACCGGTGGAAAGGCGTCGCCGATTCCGACGCCTGGGGCGGTCTCGACGTCATCGCCGCCGCGGACCACAACTTCGCGCCGGAAGGCTTTCTGTCCGGGGCGCGCGCGGCCTACGAGATGATCGTGCACGCCTTCGCAGCCGGCGACTCCGCGACCCTTCGCGGGCTGATGGCGCCCGAGGCCTTCAACAATTTCGACAACGCCATCCGCGCCCGCGCTGCGGCCGGTCACGTGATGTCCACGACCGTGGTCTCGATCGACGACGCGACCATTGCCGCGGCGCAGCTCGCCGGACCGAGCGCGCTGGTCACCGTCCGCTTCGCGAGCAAGCTCGCCTCTGTCACCCGGGACGGCGCTGGGACTGTGGTTGACGGGTCGCCGACCGAAGTCGCCGACCATCTCGATCTCTGGACGTTCGTCCGCGACGTGCGCTCGCGCGACCCCAACTGGCGGCTGACGGCGACCCAGGCGGAACACTGACCCCTTGCCGGCGCCCGGGCCGCCGCGCCTCGAACCGCTTGAATTCCAGGACCTCGGGGGCTTTGACGGCGATGACCTTCTGGCGGCGTATCGGTGCTTCGAGCGGTCGGCGCGCGCCTTGGTCGAGCTCAACGCCGGCGAGAGGACGGCTCGCCCCGCGTCGTCTGCTCTCGTTGCGGCCGCGGGGTCCGCTCTCGCTTCAGGCGTGACGGACAGCGCCAGCGCGCGGCGCTTCTTCGAAACCCGCTTCCGCCCGTACCACATCGTCCCCGAGCTGCCGGACGCAGGCTTCCTAACCGGCTATTACGAACCCTGCGTGCTGGGGTCGCCGGTGGAGACAAACGCCTTCCGCTGGCCCATTCTGGCGCGTCCCGGCGATCTCGAGACCTTCCCCTCGGGAGAGGCGCCCGCCGGCTTTCCCGCGGGCGTCAGCGGCGGGCGGCGTCGAAGCGACGGGTCGCTCGTCCCTTACGACGACCGCCAGACGATCGAGCGTGAGCGGCGCGACCCGATCGTCTGGCTCCTCGACGCGGTCGAGGCGTTCCTCATTCAGGTGCAGGGGTCGGCCCAGGTCGAGTTCGCGGACGGACGGTGGGCTAGGCTCGCCTATGACGGCCGCAACGGCCTGCCCTATACGTCGATCGGGCGGATCCTGATCGAGACGGGCGAAATCGCCGAGAGCGCGATGTCTTTGGCAAATCTCAAGGCCTGGCTTCGCGCCGCGGGCTTGGGCGAGGGCCAGCGGGGTCTCGAGCTCATGCGGAAGAACCGCTCGTTCGTGTTCTTCAGGCTCATCGAGGATTTCGATCCCCGCTTCGGTCCGGTCGCCGGCGCTGGCGTCGCGCTGACGCCTTTGCGCTCGATCGCGGTCGACCGGGCGATCTGGAGCCACGGCCTGCCGTTCTGGATCGAGGCGGAGCTGCCGTGGGCGGACGAACCCCTACGCCCATTCCGTCGGCTCATGATCGCCCAGGACACGGGCTCGGCGATTGTCGGACCGGCTCGCGCCGACATATTCTTCGGCAGCGGCGACGCGGCGGGCGCGCGCGCCGGGGCGATCCGCCATCGCGGCGACTTCGCGGTGCTTCTGCCCATCGGAGACGAGCCGTGAAGGAGGCGCCGCCGCCGCACCGCCTGAGGCGGCTCAGCGACGAGGAGATCGCGCTCTGGACTGAAGTCGCGCGTTCCGTCTCGCGGCGGCGCGGCGCGAGCCTGCCCGTGGCCTCGAAGCCGCTCGCGCCGAAGGCGCCGGCTCCCCCGACCGCGGATGCGGCCGCGGTCCCCGAGCCGAGGACGGCCAAGCCGCGCGCCCTGCCGCTCGCGCCGATCGAACGGCGGCTCAAGCGGGAACTCGCGCGCGGCCGCGGCGCGATCGACGGCGCGCTCGACCTCCACGGCATGACCCAGGCGGAGGCGCATCAGGCGCTGCGCGGCTTCCTGCGCCATTCCCAGGCGCGCGGCGCGAGACTGGTGATCGTTGTCACCGGCAAGGGTGGCCCGCTCGACGAGCCGGCCCCGTTCGGACAGGAGCGGGGCGTCTTGCGCCGGCTCGCGCCCCACTGGCTGCGCGAGCAAGACCTCCGCTCCATCGTGCTCGGCTTCGAGGAGGCGGGACGCGCCCACGGCGGCTCCGGGGCGCTCTATGTGCGGCTAAGGCGGGCCTAGATAGAATCAACGTTATGCTATTGCGATTATTCTCTTGAATTTGCTAGAATTCCCTTGAATTTCCTTTCAATTCCAGCCTTTCATGTGCTTGCTTTTCCTTGAATTCCTTCGCCCGAATCTGGCCTTTTCAATGGGTTACGGACGATAGGTCCCAACAAAATATAATGCCCTTGTCTCCCGGCGAAACCAGGCCTTGCCGTCCCCTCCATCCGCTTGAAGCTCATACGGGGTACACACGTTCTGGTTTTCCGCAAGCGATTGACGCCGATTTGTCGCAAGCCGTGAATATGACGGTCGGGGGGCGCCCGATACCCAAGGAGAGCAGCATGGCCACCAAAGCAAACTTCGCGCCCGACGAATGGAAGACCTTGCTGCAAAGCCCGCTGATCGTCGGGATCGCGGTCAGCGCGGCTGACCCGAGCGGCCTTTTGGGCATGCTGAAGGAGAGCATGGCGAGCGCCCGCGCGCTCCTTCCGGCTGAGGCCGACCCCAACGCCGACGAACTCGTGAAGGCGGTCGCGGGCGACTTCGAGACCTCCGAAGGCCGCCCCCTCGCCCAGGAGGGCGTCAAGGCGATGCTCGCCGGCGGCCAAGCCCGCCGACATCAAGACCAGAACCGCCGATGCGCTCAGAGCGCTCTCGACGCTTCTCGCCGTCAAAGCCCCCGCCGATGCTTTGGCCTACAAGACCTGGCTCGCGGGGGTGGCGAAAGCAGTGGCGGAAGCCGCCCCGGAGGGCGGCTTTCTCGGCTTCGGCGGCACGCAGGTCAGCGACGCCGAAAAGGCGATGCTGGCCGAAATCTCGGCGGCGCTCGGGGTCTAGCCGGGAAAACCTCACACTCATTTCCAACTCTCCCCGGCGCCTCTTGCGGAAAGCGAATGTGCGCATCGAACCGTCGCGCCCCCTCGCGGGTCGATTTGACCCGTTCGGCGGGCCGTCAGGGATGACCGCTTTTGCGCATCGCCGTCGTCCGCGCGTCGCCGCGTATTCGGGCTGGCGGATGCGGCGATCATGAAATGAAGCCTCGGCCGGACCGGCGGGCGTGCTTGCCAAGGCCCGTCCCGCCAGTCAGAGGTTCTTGGCGAATTCTCGATTTTCTCGCTTGAGGCTCGGATCGGTTCCGAGGGCGAAGTGCTTGGACATGTCAGCCGAGAAGCGACTGGCCGGCGGCCGGCGGCCGAGGGCCTCCGCTAGCGCTCGAATATGGTGCGGTCCTGCGCCGCAGCAGACGCCGAGATAGCGGATATTGGCTGCCGCGGCCTCCCGACCGAATTCGGCGATCTCATAGCGCGTCACTTGGAAGGGGTCGAGCGCCACCGGGAAGGACCGGCCGTCCGGGATGCAATGGGCGCAGTTCATATTCTTCTCGGTTAAGGATTGGAAAGTCGGCTCCTCCATGGTCGTCCGGTAGGGCACCGGCAAGGCCGCGACATGGATCGCAACGGCGTCGCGGATTTTCCGGACATGGGGCATCATCGTGCGAGGCCCACGAGCGCAATTGAGCCCGACCACGTCAGCGCCTTGATCGGCTATGCGCTTTGCCGCCTCGTCGGCCGCGACTCCTTCGCGCATATAGCCATCCCTATGGAGCGCGAAAGTGACGACGGTCGGAAGCTTGGTCTGCCGCATAACCTCGAGCGCGATTTCAGCTTCGCCAAGCCACGAGATCGTCTCCGCCACAATGAAGTCGACGCCAGCCTCGGCCGCCCATCCGACCTGTTCCTCAAACATCGCACGCACCTGTTTGGCGGCAACGGCGTCGCCGACGGCAAACACGTTGGTGTTGCAGATATTGCCTGCGACGAGCGCGTCGCCCTCCGCCGCGACCTTCTTCGCCATGGCGAGCGCCGCGCGGTTCATGGGCTCAAGATCGCTCTCCCGGCCGATCAACCGCAGCTTTTCGCGATGGGCGTAATAGGTGAACGCCTCGATCACGTCGGAGCCCGCGCGGAGAAAATCGCGATGCAGGTTCTCGACTTGCTCGGGGAAATCGAGAACGACCTCCGGCACATAGGCACCCGCCTGCAAGTAGCCGCGCCGCTCCAGCTCGAAGAGGTAGCCCTCGGCACAAATCACCGGTCCCGCCTCAAGCCGCTCGAGAAGACCAAGCTTCGCCATTGTCTCTTCCTTTCGACGCTGAGAAGAGCGTTCACTTCCCTGTCAGCGCCGCGATGATTGCCGCCGCCTGGACTTCAGCGGCCTTGAACGCGGGTGTGCCCTTAACCTTGCGCGCGAAACACGCGCAGACGGTGGCGTCGGCTTCGTTGCGGAGTTTCTCCACCTCATCCAACAGCTTCTTGTTCTTGCCGCCGCCTTTTATGAAGACGCCGTCGGCCGCGTCGGCTTTCTTCGTGGCGCCCACGCCCGCCGCGTCGCAAGCGGGAATCGGCGGGACGGGGGTCGCGAGCTTTTCGCTGACGATGAAGACGCGTCCGCCTTGTTCGAGCGCGACGAAAATCCGATCCGGCGCGCCGGGGACCAGCGGCCCATTGCCGATTAGCGACAGCATGGCGTGCGCGAACTTGGCTCCCGGCGGAACAGCGACGGGGATCTCTCCATAATTCGCGGCGGCGGAGTCCGAGTTGACGGCTTGCGCATAGAAATCTTCCGTCTTCACCGCTGCGGCGGCGGAGGTTGGAACGCCGTCTTTCGACCGCCCTTGGGGATGGCCGAGGAGCCATTTGTCGAGCAGGCTGTCAGTCGTGACGACAATGCTTTTGTCGCTTTCGCCCTCGCCATAGACGAGCCCGTCGAGCATGCCGAAGCCTATATCGTCCGGGAATAGCGAGACGAGGTTGAGTTTGCCCTCGGCGGGAAAGCCCGACGCCGAGAAGGGGCCGACGACGGGTTTCAGCTGCTGCTCGAGATCCCTAACGGCCTTGTCGTGCCGAGCGAAGACCGCTTTTTCGTCCTTGGCGCTCGCGGTCGTCTTGAACGAGGCGATGTAGCGATCGCGCGCGGCGAGATAGGCGTCCTCGGGCGAAACGGCGGCGGCGCCAAGCGGCGCCAGCAGCAGAGCCGCGAGCGCGAGGGCTTTCATGGGGCGCCTCCTGGAGCGGCTGCCGTCCCCGGCGCCCTTGACCACGCGACCATGACGCACGGCGATGGCCGGATCGATCAGGTCGCTGCGCAGCGCCCTGACCCTGGCCAGCGTGCGATCCTCGTCGGCGCCGGCGAGCCGACCGTAGCCGACGACGTCCGCGACGAGCATCGCCGCAATCTTTCGGATTTCGGACATAGCGCGCCCTCACGCGTCATGCAGAATAGCACAAGAACCGGCGGGGGACGTCGCATGAACGGAGCGAGACATGGCGACCTACACTGCGGATGTCAGCTGGACGCTGAAAAGCGGCGAGGATTTTCTGAAGGGCCGTTTCAGCCGCGGGCATAGTGTGACCTTCGACGGCGGGATCGTGGTCCCCGCATCCGCCTCGCCGCATGTTGTCGGAAAGTGGGCCGTCGAGGCGGCGGTCGATCCGGAGGAGATGCTGGTCGCCGCCCTCTCCAATTGTCATATGCTGTCCTTCCTGCATGTGGCGCGACTAGCGGGCTTCACGGTCGCCGCATACCGCGATCATGCGGAGGGGACGATGGAAGAGATCGCGCCGGGCAAGCAGGCCATAGCGAAGGTTGTGCTCCATCCGCAGATCGAATGGACAGGCGCGGCCCCGGACGATCAGAAGCTGGACGCCATGCACCATGAAGCCCACGAGATGTGCTTCATCGCGAATTCCGTAAAGACTGAAGTGAGCGTCGCGAAGGCCCGCTCGCAATCCTAGATCCGCCTTCGCGGACGACTGGAGAACGCCATGGCCATCACGACGCTGGACCCGAAGACCGCTCTCATCGTCATCGATCTGCAAAAAGGCATCGTCGGAATGCCGACCGTCCATCCCGGCGCCGAGGTGGTGAAGCGCGCCGCGGCGCTGGCCGAAGCGTTCCGCCGCCATAGCCTGCCGGTCGTTTTGGTCAACGTCGACAGCTTGGCGCCGGGCCGAACAGAGCAGGCGCCAAACCTCGCAGCCTTTCCCGCCGACTGGACGGAACTTGCCCCGGAACTCAACCGCCAGCCGCACGATCACGCTGTAACGAAGCGGACCTGGGGCGCCTTCACCGGCACGGGTCTCAACGAGCATCTCAAGAACCTCGGGGTGACGCAGGTGGTGATCGCCGGCATCGCCACCAGCGCCGGCGTCGAGTTCGACCGCGCGCCAGGCGCACGAGCTCGGATACCACGTCACGCTCGCCATCGACGCCATGACCGACAGGAGCGCCGAGGCTCACGCGAACAGCATCGCGCGCATCTTCCCGAGGCTCGGCGAAACCGGGACGACGCAGGAGATCATCGCGCTGCTCAATACAAGGGCCGCGGCAGGCTAGAGCGGTTTCCGCCCGAGTTGAATCGGAAGGGGATTCCCGAATCGACGGAAATCTGATCGATGATTTGCGCTGATTGGAGGCGGCGCGGGATGGGTCCGTTGTCTTTGGATTTACGCAAGAGGGTGATTTCGGCGGTAACTGAGGACGGAATGAGCTGTCGCGCGGCGGCGCGGCGGTTTGGCGTGAGTTTTGCCAGCGCGATCCGTTGGATGGCGTCGCTGCGCGAGAGGGGCGACTATGCTCCCCTACCTATGGGCGGCGACCAACGCTCGGGACGCGTGGAGGCGCATGCCGATTACCTTCTCGGCCTTATCTGGCGTGAACCGGACCTGACGCTGGCCGAGATCTGCGATCGTCTGAAGCGCGTCCGCGGCGAACAGGTTTCGCCATCGATGATTTGGCGTTTCTTCGATCGGCACGACATCACGCTCAAAAAAAGTCTGCGCACGCAAGCGAGCAGGATCGCCCGGACGTCCTGCAACGGCGACGGGAATGGTTTGCCGGCCAACTCGACCTTGATCCGCTGAAACTGGTGTTCGTCGACGAGACCGGGGCGGCGACGAACATGGCGCGCCGCGCGCCGCGTCTCGTTCGAGGCTCACCTCGGCTTCGAGGCTCTGGATATCCCGGAAAATCGAAGCCACGGCGAATGTGCGCCCGCCGCGCTTGAACCGGAGGAGGCAGTCCTTGCCGGCAATGTCTCCCTCGACGGCGAGTTCGTCCCATGTCTCGGCGTGACCGACATAGTTAATGGGAATATCGTAGTGCTGGCTCCAGAAGAAGGGGACCGCCAAAAATCTCTCGTGCTCGCCGAGCATGTTCAGGGCGGCGAGTTGTCCCTGGCGTTCCGCCACCACCCAATGTTCGACACGAATGGCCGCGCCGCTCAGCGAATTGGGCCAGCGCGCGATGTCGCCGGCGGCGAATACGCCTGGCGCGCTCGTTTCGAGATAGGCGTCGACGACAACGCCCCGGTCGACCGTCAGACCGGCCGCCTCGGCAAGCCCGGTGCGCGGGCGCACGCCCAGGCCTGCGACGATGAGATCGGCCTCAAGGACGCTTCCGCTTGAAAGCCTGACCTTTGTGCCGTCGACTGCGATGGCGGTGTTTTGAAGATGGAAGACGACGCCATGCTCCTCATGCAGCGCTCGAATAAACTTGCCCATTTCAGCGCCCAAGATGCGCTCCATCGGCCGTTCATCCGGCGCCACGACGTGGACTTCGATGTTCCGGGCGCGCAGGGAAGCCGCGACTTCGAGCCCGATGAAACTGGCGCCGAGCACGACCGCCCGCCGCGCCGTCTTGGCTCGTTCGATGATCGCCCGGCAGTCTGAAAGCGAGCGCAGCACCAGCACGTCGGATGGCTTCGCCCCGGGAATGGACGGGCGCACCGGTTCGGCGCCCGTCGCCAGAAGAAGACGATCGAAGGGAATTGTGTCGCCGTTGGCGAGTGCAATTTCCCGTGAGCGAACGTTGTTGCCGGCGACGGTCGCCTGGAGACGAAGGTCAATAGCGTTGTCGGAATAGAAGCTCTCCGGGCGGAGAGGGAGCCAGCCGTCCGGCGCGCTGCCGGCGAGATAGTCCTTGGAAAGGTTCGGCCGATCGACCGGCGGGGCGTCGTCGCTGCTCAGCATGACGATTTCGCCTTCGTATTTCCGCCGTCGAAGCATCTCCGCGGCTGCGAAGCCCGCGGCGCCGCCGCCGACAATCACGATCCTGTTGGGCGCCCCTGACTTGGCGCGCGTTGCCGCGCCTGAGCGGGCGCGCTTCTCGCGCACGAAAATTTTGCCGTCGCGTTGCTCCACCACCCATGAATCGACAGGGCTGAAGGCCGGCGCGTGCAGGGCTTCGCCGGTCCGAAGGTCGAAGCACGCGTGATGCCACGGACAGCGTACCGTGTCATCGACAATGAGCCCTTCGACAAGGGGACCGCCATAGTGCGTGCAGTGCGCGCCGATCGCGAATATTTCGGCTCCCCGGCGCGCCAGCAGCACCGGCTCCTCGCCGAGATGGCCGATGAGCTTGCGGCCATCAGCGAGTTCGGCGACCGCAATTCCCTGCGCCAGATCCGGGCCGACCGGCTCAGTTGGATCTTCGGCCATTCCTCCCTCCTTCGGCTGTCCTTCGCCGCATGCGCCCTCGGATCGACGAGCCTCGTCGCGCCCGGCAAGTTTTCAGATTTCAACATCAAAGAGACGGGCGCATGGCGGTTTGAGCCAAATCTTCGCTCGAACCCAGTGGGCGCGGGAAATATGCCCCGTCGGCGGTTTTGACAAGACGCCCTTGGTCGTCGCGTTATCATAGCTCTTCGTGAACTTTGGAAGAAGGGCCACTCAATGCAATCGGTCGTCGTCACGGGCGTATCCACCGGCATCGGCTGGGGCTGCGTCAAAGTTCTCGTCGCGAGCGGATTTCGCGTCTTCGGCAGCGTCCGCAAGCAGGCTGACGCGGAGCGGCTGACGAAAGAGTTCGGCGCGAACTTCACGCCGCTGATCTTCGACGTGACCGACGAGGCGGCGGTCGCGGCAGGCGCGAAGCAAGTCGAAGCGGCCCTTGCGGGTGAGATGCTGTCCGGTCTCGTCAACAATGCGGGCGTCGCCGTGCCCGGGCCCCTGCTCACCCTCAAGATCGAGGACTTCGAGCGCCAGATCGCGATCAACCTCGCTGGCCCGCTCATCGTCACCCAGGCGTTCGCGCCGTTGCTTGGCGTCGACCGCTCGCGCAAAGGCGCGCCCGGTCGCATCGTGATGATCTCCTCGGTCGGGGGAAGGATCGCCTGGCCGTTCAACGGCGCCTATCACGCGTCGAAATTCGGGCTCGAGGGGATGTCGGAATTGCTGCGCCGCGAGCTGATGATCTTTGGGATCGACGTGATCATTGTCGCGCCGGGCGCGGTGGCGACGCCCATTTGGGACAAGGCTGACGCGGTCGACGTCACGCCATTCGCCAACAGCCCTTATGCGCCCTCGCTCGAACGGATGAAGCGCGCCATGATTTCCATGGGCAAGGCAGGCCTGCCGCCGGAGCGGATCGGCGAAGCGGTGAAGACCGCGCTCACTGCCGTTAGGCCGAAGACGCGGTACACAGTGACGCCAAATCCGATTCAGAACCTGGTGGTCACAACCCTGCCGAAGCGCATGGTCGACACGATGGTCGCGAAGCGGCTGGGGCTGAAAGCGTAGCCGTCGCGCGGATTGACCTCGCCTCCCGCCAATGCAAGGACGGCGCCCGCGAAACACTGAGGGGCGCGATGAGAACGAAAATCGAGGTTCTGGGACTGGGCAATTCGCTGGTCGACATTCTGGCTTACGCGGACGACGCCTATCTCGAGGCCCAGGACATGGTGAAGGGCGCAATGAATCTCATCGACCAGGATCGCGCCGAAGCGCTCTATGCGGCGCGCATCGATCCGCGCGTCATCTCGGGCGGCTCGGCGGCCAACACCATCGTCGGCGTCGCCTCGTTCGGAGTCGGCGGCGCCTATATCGGCAAGGTGAAGCACGATCCGCTCGGCGATACGTTCATCGCCGACATCCGCTCGACCGGCGTCGCCTTTTCGACCCCGCCGGCGGCGCATGGGCCCGCGACCGGACGCTGTTTCATCTATGTGACGCCGGAAGGCGAGCGCACGATGAACACCTACCTCGGCGCGAGCTCCTATCTCTCGCCGCCCGACGTCGACGAGGCGCTCGTGCGCGCGGCGAAAGTGATCTATCTCGAAGGCTATATGTGGGACCGCCCGGCGGCCAAATCCGCCTTCCAGAAGGCGGGGCTGATCGCGCGGCAGGCGGGCCGGCGGGTGGCGCTGACCTTGTCGGATTCGTTCTGCGTCGACCGCTTCCGCGGCGAATTCATCGACCTCATGCGCTCGAAAACGGTCGACACGATCTTCGCCAACACCGACGAGATCCTGTCGCTCTACGAGACGCCGCATTTCGACGAGGCGCTCGACGCGCTGCGCGACGAGGGTGTGCTCGGCATCGTCACCCGCTCGGAGAAAGGCTGCATCGTGGTCGAGGGCGAGGCGACCTGGGAAGCGCCTGCGTTCCCGATCGCCAAACTCGTCGACACGACCGGCGCCGGCGACATGTTCGCCGCGGGCTTCCTCGCCGGCCTTGCGCGGGGCGCCGACATGACCACATGCGGGCGCCTTGGCGCGCTCGCCGCAGCCGAGATCATCCAGCACCTCGGCGCGCGGCCGAACGTCTCGCTGAAGGCGCTGGCGAAGGAGAAGGGGATCGCCCTCTAAGATTTCCGTCGCGAACGGATCGACCCGCGAGCGTCCTTTCCGCCCGCGCCCCTCCTGGCGCACGCGTCGGCGCTCTCAGGTTCGAATGGGGGCCGAAGTCCTCATGACGATCACAGATCGACGACGCGGCGCTAATCGCGATCGAGTTCCCGTGGGCTCCCTTGACGTTACGCCTTTCTGCAGGAACTATTCGGCCATCTGGGGGCTTCTCCATGCGCGTCGCCATTCTCGAACTCCTGCACGACCGAGGGCCGGGCGGAGGCAGGGACGCCTACGGCGATTACTTCCGCAAGCAGTTCATGGGGATCATGCCCCAGACGATCGCGGTCTGGTGCAGCCAGTTGGGGCATCATGTCCATTACCGCACTTACTGGGGCCAGGAGGAACCGCTCAAACTGCTACCCGACGACGTCGACATCGTGTTTGTCAGCGCATACACGCAATCCTGCGCGCTCGCCTATGCGATTGCGACGGCCCTCAGGCGTCGGGGAACGCTGACGGTCGCCGGCGGGCCGCACGCGCGGTCCTTTCCGACGGACTGCAGCCGGTTTTTCGACATTGTCGTGCGCGAGTGCGACCGAGAGCTTCTCGACGACATCCTGCGCGGCCGGGTCGATCCGCCCGCCATCGTCTCCGGCGCCCACGCGCCGACGGAGTTTCCGACGGTCGAAGAGCGTCTGCCCTACATCAAATTGTCCGCCTTCCATAAAGGCCGGCCCCAGGCCGCGAGCACAGTCCCGATGCTGTCGAGCATCGGATGTCCCTACGATTGCGACTTTTGCGTCGACTGGAATTCGAAATACGTCACGCTCGATCGAGACCAGCTGTTCGCCGATTTGACGTTCCTGTCGGAAAACTTCCCGCAAGTCATGATGGCCTATCACGATCCGAATTTTGCCATACGCTTCGACAGCACGATGGACGTCATCGACAAAATCCCGCGCGGCCGTCGCAACCGCTACCTGATGGAAAGCTCGCTTTCGATCCTGAAGCCGGCGCGACTCCCGCGTCTGGCGGAGAGCAACTGCTACTACGCGGCGCCAGGCGTTGAATCCTGGACCGAATATTCCGCCAAGGCGGGCACCGGACAGCGCTTCGGCCGCGACAAGCTCGAGGCGGTGATCGCCCAGTTTGACCTGCTTGGTCAGTATGTGCCCGGTCTGCAAGCGAATTTCCTGTTCGGGGCCGACATCGCCGACGGCGGCGACTGGACAACGCTCACGAAGGAGTTCATCCAAAGAACGCCCGGGGTTTTTCCGACGATCAATATTCCGACGCCCTATGGCGAGACGCCCCTCTACGATCAGATGCGGCGAAACGGGCGTATCCTCGAATCTCTGCCCTTGTCGTTTTACTACAATCCGTATCTTGCGATTACGCTCAAACATTACGACCCGCTGACCTACTACGATAAAGTGATCGAATTGACCAACGCTGCTGCTTCCCCCGGGATGATGCTTCGTCGGCTGAACACCCGACAGCCGAGGATGATCCGCATTGCGCACGCGTTACGTTCGCTCAGCACGCAACTCTACTTGCGCGAGCTTCGTCGCATCCGGAAGATGCTCGCGTCCGATTCCCAATTTCGCCTCTATCACGAGGGGCGCTCGAGCGATCTGCCGAAATTCTACAGCTGGCTCTATGAGCAGCGGTTGGGCCGATACGCGGAGCTCGTCCCCCCAAGATGCGCCGGCCGGTGCTGGATCCCCCTGCCCGGGCGGAGCCCGCGGGGTCCAAGACCAAGGCGGCGTAAACCGGTCCCAGCTTCGACAAACGGATTTTCACGCCCGCAACTCGGACAGCGTGGACTCGATCCGCGACAGCATCGGAGAGGGTCCAAATTGCGAGGTGATCCGTCGCGCCTCGGTCAGATGCTCAATCGCCCGCGCGCGCTGCTTCTTTGCCCTGTAGACGAGCCCGAGGATCATCTCGCAACGGGCGATGAAATGACCGTCCCGGTCAAATTGCGGGTTGTTCTGCACTTTGCGGATCATTGCGAAGATCTCTCTTTGCGCCGTTACCCTAATCTTCGCCAGGGCCAGAAAATTCTTCGCCAACACGCGCGCGGATGGCCTCCTGCCGCCGGACATCAGGAGGAGATAAATCTCGCACAAGAACATCCGGCACCAGTCCGCTGAACCTCGATAGCCTTCGCTTTCGCGTCTGCCGATCGCCTGCTTCATATAGCGAACGCCCTTGCCGATTTCGCCGCTTAGAATGAGCGCCACGCCCCAGAGGTCGTCTGGTCCGCTGTAGAGCAGGCGCCACTCGTTTCTCATGCATTTGTCCATGTATTCCCGCACCGAGACCAGAGCCTCAGGCCGTCTGAGCAGGACGAGCGCGGCGTTCCGGGCGCTGTTGGCGGTCTCCAATTCGAAAGGAGCCCGCGAGATGCTTATGCTTTCGTCGGCATAGTTCAACGCCGCCGCATAGTCGTCATGCATCAGCGCCACCAGCGCTTTCAGCGCCATGGCATAGCCCATCGATCTCGGATCGTTCATTCGACGTCCTGCAGCCATGAGCTCGTCCGCCGCCTGACGGGCGTCCGTGATCCGTCCCCAATTCAACTCATCCCAACCGATGCCTGCCAGAATGAAGTTCTGAAGGTAGGCGTCGTCAATGCTCACCGCAGCTGCAAGGGCCTCGCGACTTTCCGCCCTGATGACGTCGAGGGGCTTCGGCGCGGCGTGCGTCGACACTGTGAGGCCGGTAGCGAGCGCGTAAGCTTTTGACCTCGCGTCTTCAAGCCTCGAAGCCATCGCGGAGAGATCGCGCTGCGCCTGCTCCGCCTCCTTGAATTTTGACGACCAAACCAGGGTCGTCACGTAGTGATGCAGAATGAGAATGCGCTGGTGGCTATCCCCCAGCCGATCGAGCCTCGATCGGAAACGGGTCACAATGTCGATGATCGGCTTCAGCTTCAAGGAAATGTTCAAGCACATCGCATAGTCGACCAGCAGGTCCGCGACCTGCAAATCCGTGGCGCAATCCGGCTCCCTGTCGATCAGTGCAACCGCAGCGGCGAAGTACTGGTCAGCCTCGTCCAGCGAATAGACGCCGAGGCTCTTCACGCCGGCCATGGCGAGATAGGTGAAAGCTTTGTCAGCGCGATTGGTCTGGCCGAAGTGGTAAGCGAGCGCCTCGGCGACCTCGGGCAAGCGATTGCTGCTGCGTCGCTCGATTTCCTCCGCGATTTTCATGTGCAGGGCCGATCGGGGCTCTGTCAGCAGACTTTGATAGACGGTGTCTCTCACCAGCGCATGCTTGAATGAATAGACGCTGGAGTTGGCTTCGGGATAGAGCAGATCGAGAGCCGTCATCGTCGCAAGCCGCGCATCGACGCTCTTTCCGTCATTCGCCACCGCCGCCAGCAAGGTCGGATCGAACTGTCTGCCGATCGCCGCGGCGGCTTGCAGGAGCGAGCGGTCCCGCGGGGCGAGCCGATCGACGCGTGCGGACAAGAGCCCTTGCAGGCTGACGGGAAGAGCGGCCGCGGCGGCGCCGGCGTCGAACTCCACGCTCCGGCCGTCGACGCGCAGGGCGCCGCGCTGACTGAGGAAACTCAAAATCTCCTCGGCGAACAGCGCATTGCCTTCGGCCCTTTCGGTCACTCGTCGCGCCAAACCCTCAGGCAGAATGTCGACGCCAAGCCGCATCTGGACAAGCCGACGGACATCGGGCTCTGGCAGACGCTCCAGCACCAAAGTCTCCACCCCGGGCGTGGCCAGCCAAGCCGGTTCGTAGTCCGGCCGGCGGGTGTGCACGACAAGCAGGTGCAGTTTGGCTGCCTTCTCGACGATCTGACCGAGCAACTCCTGCGACACGCTGTCGATCCAATGCAGGTCTTCGATCAGCAGGGCCACGGGCGAGAGACGGCATAGGGCTTCCAGCATCCGCAGGAGCAGGTCGCGAGTCCGCAGGCCGATCAGCATGCCGTCAAGCCCTGCGAGCGCGCCCGGAGGCGGCGCAAGACCAAGCAGATTGAGCAGCAAACCGAGATTTTCGGGGCTGTTCAGCCCGATCGCGTTCAGCCCGGTCTCGAGCTTCTTCACGATTTCGGGCTCGGCCTCTCCCGCCTTCACCCCGAAAGAAGCTCGCACAACCTCGATGAAGGGCAGGAAAGGGGTATGGCGGCCCACGGCGGAACAGTTTCCCGAGAGAATGGTAGCCTTTGCATCCGTCGCGCGCCCGCGAAATTCATACAACAATCGCGATTTGCCCATTCCCGCCTCGGCGACGATGTCAATGGCGCGAAGGCGACTGCGCGCCGAAGCAAATCCGCGCTGCAAAATCTCCAGTTCACGCTCGCGCCCGACATAGGCGGTCAAGCCATGCCTCACGGCGACATCGAACCGCGTCGCGCCCTCGCGAATAGAATCGAGGCGCCAGATCTTCTGCGGCTCCGCCTTCCCCTTGATCGCGTGAGACCCGGAGAAGGTCGCTTCGACAAACCCTTCGACGAGGCCATACGTGGCTTCGCTCAGAACCACACCGCCGGGTTCAGCGAGAGCTTGCAGTCGCGACGCCAGGTTCACCATGTCGCCCAAGGCGGTCGGACCAGCGCCACGCCCGAGAATGTCGGTGACCACAACAGGTCCGGAATTGATCGCGATCCGCATCCGCGGCCGCACCCCATGCTTGGCCTCGATGGCGGGCGTGATCGCGGCGAGGCGTTCGTGGATCAGCAATGCTGCACGACACGCGAGAAGCGGCCCGTTCTCCAGCGCGTCGGGCACGCCGAATAGAGCCATAATTCCGTCGCCGGTGAAGTCCTGGACCGACCCGCCTTGCTCCTGCACCGCGGCGGCCATTGCTTCAACCACCGTCCGGATAAGCGCGTAGGAGCGTTCCTCGCCGAGCCGCTCGGAAATCGCGGTAAAGCCGACCATGTCCGCGAATAGCGCTGTCACCTGACGGCGCTCGCCTGAAGGCGAGGCCGGTACTGAGGGGGTCGCTCGATCGTTAGCGCTCACTTTCGCAGTCCCCAAGCGATTTTCGATCGAACCGCGGTCCGGAGGCCGGCGCCTCGCGCAGTCAATAACGCGCTAGGCACGCTAGCACAGCGCTCCGAAATCGCCATAATTCTACCAAGCGACCGCATCGGCACAGTATTACATTTACAGTGAGTGATATATGTCGATGACCATTCGCCGGCATAGCTAACATCAAGCTTGCGATCGCGCTGGAATGCTAACCCCGCCGGCTCGCACGGGCTGGCGCGCCAGGCGGCGGCGCCATTAGACTTGGCCTCAGCCGCCCGTCCTGCGGACCGAGATAACGGCGCAATTCGAGGAGCAGCGATCGTGACCCGCACGGATTCCGACCTCCTTTATCTCGACGACCTGCACGTGGGGCAGCGCTTTGTCAGCGGGACGCATGCGATCGGGGCCGATCAGATCAAGGCCTTCGCCCGCGAGTTCGATCCGCAGCCTTTCCACCTCGACGAGCAGGCCGCCGAGGACACGTTCTTTGGCGGCCTCGCCGCCAGCGGCTGGCATGTGGCGGCGGTCACCATGAAGCTGCTCGTCACTGGCGGCGCCCCGATTGCCGGCGGCATTATCGGCGCGGGCGGCGAGGTCGTATGGCCGAAGCCGACAAGGCCAGGCGACGTGCTCCAGGTGACGAGCGAGGTCATGGAAATCACGCCATCCCGTTCGCGGCCAAACCGCGGGATGGCGACGCTCAAAAGCGAAACGCGGAACCAGAGGGGCGCTCTGGTGCAGATCCTGACGGCCAACCTCGTCGTTCCGCGCCGCGCGGCGAGCGCGCCGCAATGAAGAGGCAAGCGCGATGAGGACTCTCGTTGTCGGCGCCGGCGCAATCGGCGGCTATTTCGGCGGGCGGCTGGCGCAGGCGGGCCGCGACGTCACGTTTCTCGTCCGTCCGCGCCGCGCGGCGTTACTGGCGAAGCACGGCCTTTCGATTAAGAGCCCCCTCGGCGACTTCCACCTGCCGGCGCCGCCGACGGTCACGGAAGACGGGCTCAAGGACCCCTTCGACCTCGTCCTCCTCAGCTGCAAGGCCTACGATCTCGATGGCGCGATGGCGTCCTTTGCCAAGGCCGTCGGTCCGCGAACGGCGATACTGCCTCTCCTGAACGGCATGCGGCACTTCGATATCCTCGCCGATCGCTTCGGCCCGGACCACCTGCTCGGCGGCCTTTGCGTAATCTCGGCGACGCTCGACGCCGACGGCGGCATCGTTCATCTCAACGACCTCCACTCGCTGACGTTCGGCGAACTCGACAGCTCGCGGTCGCCGCGGATCGAAGCGATCGCCTCGACGCTGTCGGGCGCCGGTTTCGACGCCCGGCTCAGCGACGCGGTCCGGCAGGACATGTGGGAGAAATGGATCTTCATCGCCGCGGTCGCGGGCATCACCTGCCTGATGCGCGCCGCGATCGGCGACATCGTCGCCGCCGGCGCTTCAGATCTCAGCACGGGACTTCTCGATGAATGCGCCGCGATTGCGGCGTCTGAGGGCTTTCCCGCGCGGCGGCCGTTCCTGGACCGGATACTGGCGACGCTTCAAGCGCCGGGTTCGACCATCACCGCGTCGATGCTGCGCGATATCGAAGACGGAAAGGCGGTCGAAGCGGAGGCGATCCTCGGCGACCTCCTGCGCCGCGCCGCAAAAGCGAACGGCCATTCGCTTCTGCGCATCGCTTACGCCCACCTGAAAGCCTACGAGGCCCGGCGCAGACGGGGCGAACCCATCATAGAAAAGACGGCTCAGGCGAGCAGCGCGCTGCCTTGAGCGCGCCGAGGCCTCGGAAGGGAATCGAACCCCCATACGAGGGTTGCGGTCCCCTGCGTAGCCATTCCGCCAGGAGGCCGTCGCCGAAATTGTGCCGCGACGGAGAACACAAGGCAAAGGATACGTCGGCCTAAGGCTAACAAACCGCGGGAGGCCCGACTTTCACGACGCCTGGAGCGCCGGATTCGCGTCGCCGCGCCGCTCAAGCCGGGCCCAGGACGGGCGGACATAAAGAAATTCGAGCACGGTGCCGCGAACGAGCGCGCTCATGATGAGCGGCCCGGCGACCGCCGCCGCCGCAACGAGAGCCGACATGGCGCCGGTATCGGCAATCCAGCCGGTCTTGATCAACGCGGTGCGCGCGGCCGCCATCGGCACGAAAAAGGACAGATAAATGACGAGCGAATTTCGCCCGCAGACGGCAAGCCAGCGCATCCGCCGCTCCCGGTCGAGGATGACGGCGACCGCAATCACCGCAACCCCTCCCGCCAGACCGAAAAGAAGGGTCGCGCCCGGCGTTTCGGGCAGGGCGCGGATCACGGCGATTTCTTCGATGACCGCCCATAAGATCAGGCCGATGATGGCCGCCTCAAAATGACGCTTCAGCCATCCGGCGAAAGCGAAGATCCAGTCTCGGAAATGGCAGCCGCAATAGAAGTAGACGAAGAATAAGAGAAAGCTGTCGATCGTTGTCCAGCCAGTCAGTTTCGACGCCATCGCGAATTTTCCTCCTTCAGGGAACGATGCGGCCAGGATGTGCGCGGCGATCGCGACCCCCAGGACGAGCGGCAGAGGAACCTTCTCCGTCAATCGCGTGGCGAAGTAGAGAATTGGCAGCAATTGAATGAACCACAATGAACCGAAAGGCTCGACGAAACCGAACGCATAGGCCGAAAGAAAAGCGGCCGGTGTGGACAAATGGAGCTCCGGGGACTTCACCGCGAGCGCGATGAACAGCCAGATCGCATAGAAGTATACGAAATGCAGCACTTTGCGGTCGATGAAGAGCGCCACGGCCCGTCGACTGCGCGCCCCGCGAACAGTCCGGCTATGAGGAAGAAGTCCGGCATGCGAAAGGGCTTCGCGAATGCGACGACTTCGTGCAGCCAGCCCTGCTCGCCAACGGCGAGGCCCACGCCGAGAGCCGAGTGCATCGTGACGACCAGGATGATCGACCAACCTTTCGCATAATCGACCCACGCGATCCGGTCTTCGACCTCGCGCTTCCGGGCGGCGCCGACTGTGTCGCGGGCCGGCCGCGAAGTGAGACCAAGAGTTTGCGTAAATCTGCTCCCAGTTGGACGCCTTGAAGTTAAAAACGATGACACGGTTTTAACTATGCCCGAGTTTTTCGGCGGACAAGGCGATTCTTTTTGTTTGGTTACATTCGGTCAAATAGAATTGAGCTTAATTTTAATCGACGTCCTGCAGAATCGAATGAGGGACGCGACTTCAACTTGTCACGCTGAATGGCGTGCTACGGCTGCGGGGGCGCTGCTTAGGACAATAGCCGGGAGTTTATGCTGGTCGTCGCGATCGTCTGAGCTGCCGCCAGTTCCGGACTGAACCCGCTGTGCTCTGGAGCGCGCCGTCTCACGTTTTGCAGTCCTGTCACCGTTCTGCCGCCGATTTCGGGTAGGGTCAGGCTCCTACCTCGTTTGCCAAGGATTTCAGCTATGGCCAACCCTACCATTGAGGAAATCGCCAAGACGAACGCCGAAGATTTCGCCAAAAGCGGTGAAGCCGCGGCGAAAATGATAAAGGGGGGCGCCGAGGCGATGACCGAGGACAGCAGCGCCTCGACCGCCGCTCTCCAGGAGTTGACCAGGGCGCACCAGGAATTGGCGGTCAAGAACGCCAGGAATTTGACGGCCGCGATGGAGGCGGTGGCCAGGGTCAAAAGCCCGTCGGAATTGATCGCCTTGCAGCAGAAGCTGATGCGAGAGGGCGTCGAGGCGGCCCTCAGCGAGAGCCAGACGATCGCGCGGCTGACCGGCGCAATGTTCGCCGCGGCTTTCGAGCCAATGCGAAAGCAGATCGAGGCGGCGCAGAAGGCAACGCAACGCTAAGCGTCGTCGCGAACGGCGCAGCGCGATCAGGAAAACTCGGCCTTGAGAAAGAGCGCGCCGTTCGGCGGAATGGTGATCGCGGCCGACTGCGCGAAGCCGTCGAGAGGCGGGCCGGTCGCCTCGACCGCGCCGCCATTGCCGATCGCCGCTGGATTGGGAAAGCCGTCGTAAACATCCGTGTTGAAGAGTTCGACCCATCTGCCGCCCCGCGGCAGGCCGACGCCGTAGCCGAACTTCGGCCGCTCGTCGAAGCTCACGACCGCGACGACGTCCTGGCCCGGGCCGCCGTCCGCGACCCAGCGGTGGACGACGATCACCCGATCGTAGTCGTTGACGCGCGACGCGCGAACGCCCTCCGCCGACAGCGCCGGCTGCCCGCGTCTCAATGCGATCAGATCGCGCATGAAGCGGCGGTAGTCGGCCATCACGCCCGGCGCGGCGAGCCCGTCCCACTCAATCAAATGGCCTGGATGGTCCTTTTCGTCGTCGCACCAGAGCCTATCCTCGAGAATCTCCTGGCCCATGAAGAGAGCGGGGATTCCGGGCGCGGCGAAGAGGAGCGCCGCCGCCGCCCGGCTGCGGCTGCGCGCATACCACGATCGCGAGTCGGCCGGATCGGCCAGCATGGGCACGCGGGCCGCGCCGTCATGTCCGAAGTAAGTCAAGTCGTGGTTCTCGAGACACTGCACGAGGCGCCAGGTGGCATCGTAGCCGGCCGGGAGACCGAGCGCTGACGCGACGGGGTCGAGCTCAAGCCCCGCGGTCTCCCCGCCCGCCGCCTGCGTCAGCAACCCGCGCACCGAATCGCGGAACGCGTCGCCGAGCGCCGCGTCGAAGCCGAGGCCCGCCGGCACAGGGGTCACCGGAAAGGCGCGATCCCAATCCCAATACTCGGCAATCTGGATGGCGGACGGCCGGATGAAACGAGCCGTGCTGGTCATGTCCTGACACAGTTCCACGCCCGCGGGCCGATTGTTCGAGATGACCCTCACCTCGTCGTAGCGGATGCCGTCGATCCGGTACTCCTTCATGAACGCCGAGGCATTGTCGATCAGGAACTGCCTGACGTTGGCGTTCCAATAGGCGAACACCAATCCGCCGGCCCAGCCCTCGTCGGTGAAGAAAAGGCTGTTGTTCTGATTTCCGTTCGGGAAGCGGTCGTAAAAATAGAGGCTCTGCGGGTCGAAGCCCCCTCCGGCGTGATTGTAAACGAGATCGAAGATGACGGCGATGCCGCGGAGATGCGCAAGATCGATGAGGCACTTGAGCTGATTGACGCCGGGTCGAAGGTCGTCGAGAGCGAGCGGCTCGGCGCCGGACGGGGCGAGCATCGCGTTGATCGCGCCGAGATACCACGCGAGATCCGCATCGCTGCTCGCCTGGTATTGTTGCTCCGGCGAAAAGTAATCGACGCCGTTGTAGCCTTCGCTGAACTCCGTCTCGAACTCCTGGATCGGCAGCAGCTGAATGGCGTTGACCCCAAGGTCGCGAAGGTAGTCGAGGCGCGTCGCGACGTCGAGAAAGCGCCCGCCGCGCGACGCGCGCACGTCAGCGCCATTCGGGTCCGCCGCCCACCACGTGCCGACATGGAGCTGGTAGATGATCAGCTTGCCGAAGTCCGGCGGTCTCCAGGCTTCGTCATGCCACGGATAGGCCGCCGGATCGCGAAGGATGCAATACGAATTGGGGAAACTGGGCGTCAGCGTCAGTTCGCGCGCGTAAGGATCGCGCTTCGGCCCTTGCGAGGCCTCGCCGTCGATCCAGAACATATACTGGAGCCCCTCACCGGCGCTCGCGAGAAAACCGGCCCATGTTTCGTCCCCCAGCGGGGTCAGCCGGTCGTCGGGACTCGGGGTCCAGCCGGCCGTCGCCGAGAGACGCAGCGCATCGCCGGTCAGGAGATAGACGTTTCGCGCCCGCGGCGCCCAGGTGCGAAAGACCGCGCCGCCTTGAGCGAGGTTCGCGCCCATGGGCGTGTTGCGGTCGACGAACTGGAACTGGACGCTCATCTGGACGCGCCTCCCGCGAGAGCCTGCGGGCCGGATCCGACTGTCCGCCCGGAGGCGAAGCGGGTCAAGATCGAATGGCCTTAGGCCGGCGCGATCGTTTCCCGATCGATGCTTCCTGGGCAACTCGCCTTGGAGCGCTCCCCCCGTGGAGATCATCCCAACGCCTAGGCGCGCGGCGGCGCCGGCGCACGGACTTACGGGGTCAGGACGACGCGGCCGCGAACACGGCCCGCACGTAGGTCGTCCAGCGACTGCTGCGCCGCATCGAGCGGTCGAGACTCGATCGGCATCGGCTTCACTCGGCCGTCGCGGGCAAGTGCAAGCAATTCTCGCAACTCCGGCAACGAGCCTACGAAACTGCCAACGACGCCGACTGCACGAAGTGGAAGCGTGGCTAGCGGAATTTCCATGGAGCCGCCGAAAAGACCGACAACATAGATGCGCCCTCCTTTTCGCAGCAGGGCGAGACCGAAGCCTGTAGTGCTCTCCGCGCCAACAAAGTCGATCGCGGCCGAGAAGCCGCCGGTTTCTTTCACCAGGCGTTCGCGGACATCGGGATCGGCGGGATCGACCGCCGACGATGCGCCGGCGTCGAGGGCGGCCTTTCGTTTCGAGGCGTCGATGTCCGCAACCACAGGACCGACGCCGTAAAGGGCGAGCGACAGGTTGATGGCTGCAAGCCCGAGCCCCCCGGCCCCGATGATCAAGAGAGGGTTCAGCGCATCGACCGGAGCCGCCTTTTTCAGTGCGCTGAATGCAGTAAGGCCAGAACACGCGAGGGTTGCGGCAAAGACCTCAGGCAGCGGGTCAAACTCGACGAGATACTTTGGGTGTTCAACGAGTATGTAATTGCTGAAGCCCCCGTCTCGCTGAATTCCAAGATTCGCTGGCCGCGCGCAAAGGTTCTCCTGGCCAGTTTGGCACGGCCCACACTTCCCACAGCCACCCCAAGCATAAATGAGGCGGCGGTCGCCCACCTGAGCGCCGGTAGCGTCTGGTCCCAACTCGTCGACTACACCGACGATTTCGTGACCGAGAATGCGCGGCAGCTGGATCGTGCCTGACAGGTCGATCTTCCGCCCGCGACCAAGGTCGAAATATCCCTCTGAGACGTGAATGTCGGAGTGACAAACGCCACATCCGAGAACACGAAGCAGCACCTGGGTCCCAGTCGGAACTGGCGGAGACTCAATGACCTCTCTCAGCGGCTCGCCGAATTGTGCGAGCTTATAGCTATGCATGCGTTAAGCAGAGTTCATGTCTTCCTTCAGCGCGTCGGGCCGCCCGCCTTCGTCCAGGCGGCCATGCCGCCCTCGATGTGCCGGGCCGAGGCGAGGCCCTTGTCCTGGGCGGCCTGAACCGCCATGGCGGACCGTTCGCCGAAGGCGCAGTAGAAGACGATCGTCTTGCCGGACCGGCTGAGTTCGTCAATGAGGCCGCCTTCGTCGATATTGTCCTGAAGGTCGGCGTAAGGCGCGTGCAGCGAACCGGGGATCGCGCCGGTCCGCTCGCGCTCGGACTTTTCCCTGAGATCGATCAGCGCAACGTCTGGTCGGCCGACGAGCCCCTTCGCCTCGGCGGCCGAGTAGGCCCAGCCGCGGCGTGCGACCTCCTCCTGGTGCAGGCCCTGATGAATGTTGGCGGGGACCGCCACGTCCATCATCTTCGGATTGGGGAGGTTTAGGCTCGCCATCAGCGTCGCGTATTCCTCCGCGTCGCGAACCTTGAGGCGCGGATTGAACCGCTTTTCCTCTCCGATCGTGCTGACGGTGTCGCCCTTATAGTCGTGCGCGGGAAAGACGAGCGTCTCTTCCGGCAGGCGCATGAGGCGCTGCAGGCTCTCGTACTGGGCGCGCGAATCGCCGTTCTGGAAGTCGGTGCGGCCGGTGCCGCGGATGAGCAGCGTGTCGCCGGTGAAGACCCGGTCGCCGAACACGAAACTGTAGGAATCGTCGGTGTGGCCGGGCGTGTAGAGCACGTCGAGGCTCACGCCTTCGACTGTCAGCCGGTCGCCGTCGGCGATCCGCATCGAGACGACGTCGACCTTGCTCTGTTCGCCCATGACAGTGACGCAATGGGTTCGGTCGCGCAGCGCGCCGAGGCCGGTGATGTGGTCAGCGTGCAGATGCGTGTCGACCGCCTTCACAAGCCTTAGATCGAGCTCCTCCATCAGCTTCAGGTAACGGTCGACCTTGTCGAGCACCGGATCGATGATGAGCGCCTCGCCGCCCTTTCGGCTCGCGAGCACGTAGCTATAGGTGCTCGAGACGCTGTCGAACAATTGCCGGAAGATCATCGATCCCTCCGTTCGCGTAGGGCCTGGCCACCGAGGGCCGCCTCGAGCCGCTCAGCCCGGCTGCTTGACGATGCGCAGGTAGGGCTTCGGTGCGCGCCAGCCACCTGGAAACAGCGTCTTGGCGTCGTCGTCGGAGACGGAGCCCGATATGATGACGTCGTCGCCATGCTTCCAGTTGGCGGGCGTCGCGACCTTGTGCTTGGCGGTGAGCTGCATCGAATCGAGCACGCGAAGAATCTCGTCGAAGTTGCGGCCCGTTGTCATCGGATAGGTCAGCATCAACTTGATCTTCTTGTCCGGGCCAATGATGAAGACGGATCGCACGGTCTGGTTGGTCGCCGCGGTGCGTCCCTCCGACGTGCCCGGCTCCTCGGCCGGCAGCATGTTGTAGAGCTTTGCAACCTTGAGGTCGCTGTCGGCGATGATCGGATAGTTGACCTTGGCGCCTTGGGTCTCCTCGATGTCGGAGAGCCAGCGGATATGACTTTCGGACGGATCCACGCTCAATCCGATGAGCTTGGCATGACGCTTTGTGAACTCGGGCTCGATCTTGGCCATGTAGCCGAGCTCGGTGGTGCAGACGGGCGTGAAGTCTTTGGGATGGGAAAACAGGATCGCCCAGCTGTCGCCGATCCACTCATGGAAGTCGATCGGTCCCTTCGTGGTCTGAGCAGTGAAGTTCGGTGCGGTGTCGTTGATGCGAAGCGACATGGGATTCCTCTCCGGGCGGCCATCCTGCTTTGTGGCGGTTCTGTCCCGCGGAGCGGCTTTTTTCAGAATACTGCACGGGCGTCAAGGAACGACGAGACATAAATTGCGCCGAACGCGGGCGCCAGAGTCGGATGTATCTGTAGAGCGGCTACTGGTCAGACTCCGGCCGTCGACCGGCGCCGTCCTCAGGAGGCCCGATTGGATCTCGTCTGCATCAATGCGAAGGGGCGCGATCCGTGTCAGGGGCGTTCGCGTTCTCAGCCTTGCGATCGGCCAGATAGCGCTTGAAATCTCCCATCGAGGCGAACTTGAACGCCCCATCGGTCGTCTCGGCCTCGATCGAGCCGTCGTCGAAGATCATGTAATTGGCGCCGCCCGCGGAATACCGGCCGATGAGGCTCGGTGGCCGTTCGGGCGTTTCGATCGCGTGCTCGATCGTATGCAGCGTCGGCAGATGGCCGGCGCGGTTTTCGTTGATCGGGTCTTCGGTGTCCTCGGCGATCGCGGCCGGCTCGGCCACGGCTTGCGTTTCGGCGGTCAGGGGTTCCTCGACCACTTCAGCCGGGAGAGGTTCGGCCTCCAAGGGAGCCGGCTCCGCCGCGCCCGCCTCGGCGGCGGCGAGCGGCGCGGCCGGCTCCCGCACGAGCTTCACGAGGGCGTTTATCCGTCGGATCAGGACGCCGAGCGCGAAGGCGACGACGGCGAGCGCGACCGCTACAGCGCCGGAGAGCGCATAGAGAACCCCCACGCTGGTCGGCAGGAGGTCAAGGCTCATGTAGCCGCTCGCGAGGCCCGCAGCGAGCAGTGCGAGGCTCAGGGCAAAGACGATGATCGCCATGGGCGCCTTCAACGTTCAGATTATGTCGGCAGCGCGGCAGGCGCGCTATTTTCCGTCGCGCGCGCCGAAGATCGCGCTGCCGATCCGCACATAGGTCGCGCCCAGTTGCACCGCGAGCGGCCAATCCGCGCTCATTCCCATGGATAATTCTTTCAGACCGTTGCGCCGGGCGATGACGCCGATGAGAGCGAAATGCGCAGACGCCTGCTCGCCGGCCGGCGGGATCGCCATCACCCCCTCGATGGTGAGCCCGTATCTCTCCCGGCAAAGCGCGAGAAAAGCGTCTGCGTCCTCCGGCAAGACGCCCGCCTTCTGCGGCTCGGCGCCGGTGTTGATCTCGACGAAGAGCCGCGGCGCCTTGCCGCGCTTCTGGATTTCCCGCGCCAGGGCGGCCGCGATCTTCTCGCGGTCGACCGTCTCGATGGCATCAAAGGTCTCCACCGCCTCGCGCGCCTTGTTGGTCTGCAGCGGGCCGATCAGGTGAAGCTCGATCGTCTCGCCGATTTCTGCTCCGCGTGCGCGCAGGTCGCGCCATTTCGGGATCGCCTCCTGCACGCGGTTTTCGCCGAACCGCGTCTGCCCGCCGATGGCGATCGTCGGCCAAACCTCGTCGGCCGAGAATGTCTTGGAGACGGCGACCAGCTTGACCGAATCCGGCGACCGGCCGCAGTCGCGAGCGCGCCGCGCGATCTGCTCCCGCAGCGAGGACAGGCGCCGAACCGCGTCCAGCGGGCCGTGGTCAATGAGGTCAGTCAAAGCCGTCTCCAGTCCGGTTCGGCGGCATGCGGGGTCGCGAGGCCACGCGCCGGCATTGTACAGCTTGACGCGCAAAACCGCTTCCCTTATAGACCCGCGCTCCATCAAGCTAGGGCCGGATCGACCCGGCGGGGCGCTGCTCGACGCGCGCGGTCCCGCGTTTATCTGTTCGGCGCTATGTGAAACTCAAGTTCGTTGAAGGATCCAAGTGCGATGTCGCGCCGCTGCGAGCTGACGGGCAAGGCCGTTCAATCCGGCAACAAGGTCAGCCATTCCAACCGTAAGACGCGCACGCGCTTCTTGCCCAATCTCGTCCAGGTCACGTTGATCTCCGAGGCGCTCGAACGCGCGGTGCGCCTGCGCGTCAGCGCCGCGGCGCTGCGCTCGGTCGAGCATCGCGGCGGCCTCGACGCCTTCTTGACCAAGGCCCGCGACGCGGAGCTCTCGGCCGGCGCCGCCGCGCTCAAGCGCGAGATCGCCAAGAAGCAGGCCGAGGCGGAAGCGAAGGCCGCGTAGTAATCGTCATGGCCGGGCTTCTCCTGGCTTCTCCCGGCCATCTACGCCTTCGCGCACCCGATCAAGGCGCGTTCTGCCACCGACACGCTCCCACGATTTGACCAATATCGCTGGGTTTTCTAACCACTCTGCAAGTCAGACCGCGTGGATGGCCGGGACGAGCCTGGACGAGCCGGGCCATGACGTCGTGGGGAAGTCGTTGCCTTTTCAGCCCTTTCCGCGCGCAAGGCCTGCCGCCTCGCGCGACAGCGCCTCGACGACCGCGTAGTCTCCTCGTGCCAGCGCGTCCTTCGGGAGCATCCACGATCCGCCGACGCAGGCGACGTTGGGCAATTTGAGATAGTCCGGCGCCCTGGCGAGATCGATCCCGCCGGTCGGACAGAAGCGCAGATCCGGCAGCGGCGCGGCGAACGAAGCCAGAAGCCTCGCGCCGCCGACTGCCTCGGCGGGAAAAAGTTTCAGCGCGCGAAAGCCGAGCGCCCTCAGCGCCATCGCCTCCGACACGGTCGCGCAGCCGGGCAGGAAGGGGACCGGGGATTGCGCCGCCGTCCTGGCAAGGTCGTGGGTCGCGCCGGGACTGACCAGAAACCGCGCGCCAGCCGCAACCGCCTCGCCGATCTGCTCGGCCGAGACGATGGTGCCCGCCCCGACGACGGCATCGGGAACGTGTCTCGCGATCGCCGCAATGGCCAGGAGCGCGCTCGGCGTGCGGAGCGTCACTTCGATTGCAAAAAGACCGCCGGCGACCAGGGCCTTCGCCTGCTGAAGCCCGTCCTCGACGCTCTGAACCGTAAGGACCGGAATCACCGGCGCCAGCGCCATGATCGAGGCCGTCTCGCCGTCCTGGGAATAGTGCGTCATCGCAGGGCTCCAAATCGAAGCAAGGGGTTTCTTCCTAATAGCCGAGCATCGTCGCGACGCGATCGGCGTGAAACGCGGCGTCGCCGAACATCACGGAATCGACGCGTGCGCGCTTGAGGAAAAGGCCGATGTCGAATTCGTCGGTCATTCCGATTCCGCCGTGCAACTGCAGACACTCTGCGGTCGCGGCGCAGGCCGTCTCGCTCGCCTTGGCCTTGGCGACTGCGACATCGAGCGCGGCGCTATTGGCGTTCGTCGCGAGCGATTCCATCGCCTTCAGCGTCGCCGACCAGGAATTCTCGATATCGACGTGCATTCGCGCCGCGCGATGCTGCAGCGCCTGGAAGCTGCCGATCTTGCGGTCGAACTGTCGACGCTCCTTGAGATAGCCCATCGTCCGCGCGAAGGCTTCCTCGGCGACGCCGCAAAGCGCCGCCGCAACGACCGCGCGCCCGGTGTCGATTGTCGACTTCGATCGTCGCAGCGCCCCCAGCGAGCGCTGCATCCTTATCGAGCGAAACGTTGTCGAGGCTTAGGGTCGCGACGCGCCGGCTGTCGACGAGGGTGCGCGCATCGCGCGCCAAGCCCTTGGCCTCGGCGCCGACCAGGAAGAAAGTCGCTTCGGCGTTCTCGACTTGGGCGGCAATGAGGAACGCGTCGGCGACGTGCCCGTCAAGCGCCATGTGCTGGACGCCCGCGAGCCGCCAGCCCGGACCGGCGTGAAAGGCTTTGATGGGTGGGGAGGCGCGGCGAGCGCCTTCGTCGAGCGCACACCCAACAATCACCTCGCCCCCTGCGATGCGCGGCAGCCAGATTGACTTCTGCGCCGTCGAACCGCCGCGACGCAATGCGCTCGCCGCCATCACGGAGGTCGACAGGAACGGGGAGGGAGCAAGGGTCCGCGCCATCTCGCGCGCGATCAGCCCGGCCCCGACGACGCCGAAATCAATGCCCCCGAACGCCTCGGGCACGAGCACGCCGGTCCAGCCCATCTCGGCGCATTGGCGCCAGAATGCGCGCGAGAAACCGTCGCCCGAACTCTCCGCGCGCAATTTGCGAAACGCCGCGATCGGCGCATTCGCAGCTACGGCCCCGCGCGCGCTTTCCATCAGCATCCGCTGGTCTTCGCTCAGGACGAGCATCGATTCCTCATTCCGCGGGCAGTTCGAGCAGGCGTTTGGCGACGATGTCGAGCATGATTTCCGATGTGCCGCCCTCGATCGAATTGCCCTTCGAACGCAGCCAGCCCTGCGCGACATCCTGCCCGGGCCCTCGGTTGCCGTCGAAATAGAGGCCCTCGACGCCCGCCAGCGACATCATCAATTCATGCCTGCGCTTGTTGAGCTCCGTGCCGTCGTATTTCAGCAACGCCGAACGCGCGCCGAGTTCGCCGCCGGCTGCGACCTCCGCGGCATACCGAAGGCGCGTCGCCTCCGAGGCGTAGCTGTCGATCGCCGCGCGGGCGATCTCCGCCCGCAGGATCGGATCGGCGAGCCGCCCGCCGCGCGCCTGCCGGCTGGCGGCCCTTTCCAGCGCGTGCACGTCAGAGACGTTGGAGCCCACCCCCGCGATCATCCCACGCTCATGCGTGAGCAGGTACTTGGCGACGTCCCAGCCGCGATGCAGCTCGCCAACGAGATTTTCCTTGGGCACGGCGACGTTGTCGAAGAACGTCTCGCAGAACGGCGACTTCCCGGAGATCAGCACGATCGGCTTGGTGGAAACGCCCGCCGTCGCCATATCGATCAGCAGGAAGGAAATGCCCTTCTGCTTGATCGCGCCCGGGTCGGTCCGCGCGAGGCAAAAAATCCAGTCCGCCTTGTCGGCGTAAGAGGTCCAGATCTTCTGGCCGTTGACGAGGAAATGATCGCCCTTGTCTTCGGCCTTGGTGCGCAGAGAGGCGAGGTCCGAGCCTGCGCCAGGTTCGGAATAGCCCTGGCACCAACGGATTTCGCCGCGCGCGATGCGCGGAAGGTGGCTTTCTTTTTGCGCCGGCGAGCCGAATTTCAAGAGCGCGGGACCGAGCATCCAAATGCCGAAGCTCACCAACGGCGCGCGGGCATGGATAGCCTGCATTTCCGCGGCTAGCATCGCCGCATCCTCACGCGAATAGCCCGCTCCGCCGTACTCCCTGGGCCAGGTCGCAACGGTGAAGCCGCGCGAAACGCAGCGCTCCAACCAGAGTTTCTGCGCCGCGGACTGGAACACCCAGCGGCACCCGCCCCAGCAAAAGTCTTCTTCAGCGAGCGCCGGCTGACGCATCTCAGGCGGGCAATTCGTCGCAAGCCAGTCCCGGATTTCCGCGCGCTCGATCGCCATGGAGCCTCCTCCTCGAAGTCACGGAACGGACCAGGCGGTCCGCGACAGCGGCGCAATGTTCCCGCTTTGGATGTTTTTGTCGATAGCGCCGGAGACCCGGAACGGCGTCACGGCCGCCCTCAAAGAGCGCCGCTCCGACTCGAATCGACTAAGCTGAACCCACCCCGGCGCTGGAACCCTCGCCCGTGAACGAGACGACCGACCTATCGATTTACAAGGAGGCGCTACTCTTCCTGGCGACGGCGGGCGTCGTCGCGCCCCTGTTCTTCCGCCTCCGCATCAGCCCGGTGCTCGGATTTTTGCTCGCGGGCGTCGCACTCGGCCCCTACGGCCTCGGCTCACTGGACAGGAAGGCGGCCTGGCTCAAGGCATTCGCGATCAATGTCGAGGCGATCGACAAGCTCGCCGCGTTCGGCGTCGTGGCGCTCCTGTTCACCATGGGGCTCGAACTGTCATTCGAACGACTGCGGCGGATGCGCAGGCTGGTGTTCGGGCTCGGGCTCGGGCAGGTTGTCGTTACGACGCTGGCGCTCGGCGCGGTCGCCTGGGCGCTCGGCCTGCCCCGGGCCTCCGCGGCAACGATCGGCGCGGCGCTCGCCATGTCGTCGACGGCGATCGTGATTCCGGTCCTCGTCGAGAGCAAGCGGCTCGGCGCTCCGGTAGGCCGGGCGAGCTTCTCGGTGCTGCTCTTTCAGGATCTCGCGGTCGCGCCCCTTCTCGTGATGGCGGGCGCCTTCGCCGGCGGAAACGAGCACGGGCTCGGCTGGGCGCTTTTCAGCGCCCTCGTTCCGGCCGCGCTGGCGCTGGGTGTGCTGATCGTCTTCGGGCGCATTGCGCTCCGGCCGTTCTTTCGTTTCGTGGCCGAGACCAAGAGCCCCGAATTCTTCATGGCCGCCTGCCTCCTGGTGGTGCTGGGCGACGGCCTGGCCGCCGCGGCGAGCCGCCTTTCGATGGCGCTCGGCGCCTTCGTCGCCGGGCTCCTGCTGGCGGAGACCGAATACCGCCGCGAGATCGAAGTGACGATCGAGCCGTTCAAGGGCCTGCTGCTCGGGCTCTACTTCGTCTCCGTCGGTGCCGAGATCAATCCGGCGCTCATTCTTGCCCGGCCCGGCCTCATCCTCGGCCTCGCCGCGGCGCTGATCGCCGTCAAGGGCCTGATCCTGATGGGGCTCGCATGGGGCTTCCGGTTGCCGGCCCGCGTCGGCGCCGAAATGGCGATGCTGCTCGGGCCCGGCGGGGAATTCGGCTTCGTGATGATCGGCGCCGCGCTCGCCGGCGGGCTCGTCGACCGGGCGCTCGCGACGACGCTCGTCAGCGCGGTCGCGATCTCGATGCTCGCGATCCCTGCGCTCGCGAAGCTCGGCCAGCGGATCGGCTCGGCGCCGCGGCCTCAAGCCGGCGCCGCGCCCGAAGAGACGCCGCCGCCGGGCGACGAGGACGGGCGCGTCGTCATCGTCGGCTACGGCCGGGTCGGCGCGCTGATCGGCGACATGCTGGACATACACAAAATCCCGTTCATCGCGATCGACTCGGACGCTCGCCTCGTCGCGCGGGCGCGCGCGGCCGGAAAGAGGGTCTATTATGGCGACGCATCGCGACCGGACTACATGCGCCGCTCGGGCGTCGAGACCGCCCGCGCCGTGGTCGTGACGATGGATTCGCCCAAGGCAAACGAGGCGGTGGTCCAGACGACGCGCAGCCTGCGAGCGGACGTCACGCTGGTCGCGCGCGCCCACGACGCCAATCACGCCCGCGCGCTCTACGCGCTCGGCGTCACCGACGCGGTGCCGGAGACGATCGAGGCGAGCCTGCAATTGTCCGAGGCAGTGCTGGTCGACATTGGCGTGCCGATGGGCTTCGTCATCGCCTCAATCCACGAAAAGCGCGAAGAATATCGCAAGACCCTGATCGCCGCCGGCGCGCCGGAGCGGTCCCGTTCGACGCGGAAGTCCGGGCGCGCGTGACAGGCAACGGCGGCAGAAGGCCGAATGCGGGCTCTCGCCCTCCGGCGCTGAACCCGCTAGTCTAAACGCCCCCACCGCGAGAACCGAGCGCTATGGCGAACCTGGGCGGAACGACAGGCGCGCTGGTTCGCGACCCTAGGCGCTGGGCGGTCACCGTGGGCGGGCTCGCGGTCTACGGGCTGGGGTCTCGCCTTTGGCTCCCCGGCCTCGATCCCGTCGCTGCGATGGGTCTCAGGCTTCCCGCGCTATCCGCTGACTTGTCGATTTTCAGCGTTGGCGTGCGACCGATCCTGTTCGGGCTCGCCCTCGTCGAAATGGCGCGCGTCGTCCTCCCCCCGCTCGCGCGGTGGGCGGCAGGCAGCCCGGGCCGCTCGGAGCTTTTGCAGCGAACGGCGCATATCTTCGCCCTGGCGATTGCGGCGAGCCAGGCGATGGCGATTGCGAGGGCCGCAGAGGGCCTGGACGGCATAGCGCCGTCTCCCGGCCCAATGTTCCGCCTCAGCGTGGTCGTCGCTATCGTCGGCGCCACCGCCTTCCTGATCTGGCTCGCCAGGGTCATGACGGAATGGGGAATTGGCGATGGCCTGCTGCTCCTGTTTGCTGCGCCCTTCGCCGCGCATCTGCCCTATGACGCGGCCTACGACATGGAGGTCGTCGGGACGGGGCTCGCGCCGGCCTGGGCGCCACTGGCGCTGGCCGCGCTGGTCGTTGCGGCCTTTGCGCTTCTGATCGCGGCGACCCGGAGGGCAGGCGGGGACGATGGTCTCGACATCTGGCCGCCGTTGATGGGAACGTTCGTCTTCCAATGGCTGACTGTGTTCTTCCACCTGGACGATCACGACGCGCCGCCGACAGCGATGTGGCTTCTGGTCCTGCTCGCCGCGCAGGCGGGGCTCATTTGGCTGTTCGCCTCCTGGCGAGGGCGCGCCCGGGGGGCGGACGCCTTGCCGCTCGGCGCCGAAATTCTCGTCTGCGGCGGCGCGCTGGCTTTGTCGCTCGTTCTCGGCATAGGGGGCCCGATGAGCGGCTCATGGATCATCCTTTGCGTCGCTGCGGGATTGAGCGTGGCGACCGGCAGGGCGCAAGCCGACGGCGGGCTTTCGGGCTCGACGCCCACGGCCTGACCCGTAGGATCGATCGCTACCGTCGATGCGCGAACCGCCTAGCGATCGAGCCTTGCCGCGAGCGCCGCGTAGATCGCCAGCGCCGCGCTCGCGACAACATCCCAGCCGGCGAGAGACAGGCCGAGAATGGTGAGCGAGGCCTCGTCGCACCGCACGACCCGGGTCGTTTCGAGCGCTTTCATCAGGTCCTTGACGTCGACGGGCGCGCTGAGCGCGCCGGTGCAGGCGGTCGGGCCGGGCCACCAGTGCTGCTCAACGCCGACGTGGTAGAAAGCGAACGCGGCATTGGCGAGAAAGACAAGCGCGAGAGCCGCGAATCCCGCCCGCGCGAGCCCGTGCATCGAACGGCTCGCGAGAAGGGCGGTCAGCGCCGCGAGGGGCGCGGCGGCGTAGAAGGCATAGCGTTCGGTCAGGCAAAGTTCGCAGGGCTCATAGCCGAGGCCCTGAAGGATCCAGACCGCGGCGAGCGTCGCGAGCGCCGCCAGGAGGATCAGACCCGCCCGGCGGGTTTGCGACGGCGGCAGCAGCGCTTCGACGAGGCTCATCAGAACGACCTGATCGCGATGATGAAGCCGACGACGACCAGCGCCGCGAAGCCGCCGAGGACGGCGGCGAAATTGCGCTCCATCGCCAGGCGCAGCGGCTCCCCGAACCAGTTGAGAATGCCCGCCACCAGAAAGAAGCGCGCGCCGCGGGTCACCGCCGAGAGCGCCACGAACAGCGGAAAATTATAGCCGAGGAGGCCGCTGGTGATGGTCACGAGCTTATAGGGGATGGGCGTCACGCCCTTGACGAGAATGACCAGCCAGCCCCACTGCGCGTAAGTCTCTTTCAGCGCCGCCATCTTCGCGCCGTAGCCGTAGAGATTGACGAGCCACTGCCCGAGCGTGTCGTAGAGAAGCGCTCCGATTGCGTAGCCGAGCATGCCGCCGAATACCGAGGCGACCGTCGCGATCAGCGCAAAGCGCCACGCGCGGCGCGGGTCGGCGAGCGCCATCGGCGCAAGCAGAATGTCGGGCGGGATAGGAAAGAAGGAGCTTTCGGCGAAGGCGACCGCCGCCAGCGCCGCCTCCGCGGACGGGCTATCGGCGAGGGCTTTGACGCGGGCGTAGAGCGAATTGGACATGAGGCCCCTGAGAGGTCGTGGGGCGCTTTTAGGCGCTCCGGGCGGCGGCGTCCACGCCGGGGCCAATGGATCGCACCCCTGCCGTTGACCCTCGCCCGCCCCGCGTTCTATATCGCTGCCCGTCCGCTTCGCCGCGGGCCCCTATGGCGGAACTGGTAGACGCGTCCGACTCAAAATCGGATTCCGCAAGGAGTGCTGGTTCGATTCCGGCTAGGGGCACCACTTAATATCAACAACTTATGGCCGGTTGCGGCGTTCACAAACTAGGGTAGCCGCACCCGTGTCGTCACCATGTCGTCACCGAGAGTCCGACGCCGCAACCCGCCCTCTCCCGCAATGATCCGCATCTCCATGACCCCCGCCCCCTTCGAGGCGATCGCGAGTACGCTCGCGCTCGGCTGCGTAGGCTTCGAGCCGGAGCCCGACGCGAAGGGCGAGCGCGCGGTCTGGATCGAGAGGAGCGTCGTGGACACAAGTTCAGCGCCCTACGCAGACCCGGCGAGAGTTACAGCGAGGTCATCCTGCCGGGTGGCGGCGGCGGAGGGGGCTTGAGAGCGAGGAGGCAACACAATGATCAGCTACACGAACTGCAAGGTGGGCGACGTGCAGTCGGTGATCGTTCACAGCGGGGATGAGGGGCTCGGGTACGGCTTCAGCATCCTCGGCGGCGCGCATGGGCGGCCTCTGGTCGGGTTTGCGTTCGCGACGGAAGCCGACGCAAAGCGGGCGCGGGCAGAGGTTGCCAACGCGGTTGAGAAGGCGGTGGAGATTACGCCGCAGGGCTAAAGTGTAGTAGCTGGTACTTGATCTGACGGTCAGCGTCGGGAGATGGGTCGGCTCTGCCTGTCGGATATGATCAGGCTGCGATCATTTTCTCCTTCGCAAGGGGCGTCGCGTCAAGGAAGGTCTGGATAGGGGTCTTGCCGAAGCACCATCGCCCCTGATGGGGCCTTTCCTGGTTGTAGCTCTGGACCCAGGAATCGAGATCGCCCTGGAGTTCGGCGATCGATCCGTAGATCTTCTTGCGGAAGGCGACGCGATAGAACTCGTCGAGCACCGTCTTGTGGAAGCGCTCGACGATGCCATTCGTTTGCGGGCTCTTGGTCTTGGTGCGCGAATGGTCGATATCCTCGAGCGCCAGATAAAGCTCGTATTCGTGGCGCTCGGGGTTGCCGCAATATTCCGTGCCGCGATCAGTCAGCACGCGGCACAGCCTCACCTCCCTCGCATCATAGAATGGCACGACCCGATCGTTGACGAGATCGGCTGCGGTGATCGGCGTCTTGCGGTCATAGAGCTTGGCGAAGGCGACCTTGGCGTAGGTATCGATGAAGGTCTGCTGGTAGATGCGGCCGACCCCCTTCATGTTGCCGACGTAGAACGTATCCTGGGCGCCGCAATAGCCCGGACATTCACTCTCGAACTCGCCATGCGCCTCCTTTTCGCTCTTGGCCTTCTCCAGCGCGGCCAGCTGGCTTTCGGTCAGAACCAGGCCTTCCTGGGCGACCTTGGCTTCGAGCGCCTTGAGCCGTTTCTTCATGGTTTCAAGATCATGACGCTGCCAGACGCCGCGAACGCCGGCCGGAGAAATTGACTGGCCGAGTTTGCGAAGCTCGTTGGCGATGCGGATTTGGCCGTAAGCCGGCTGGTCCAGCGAAAGCTCGACGATGATCGCCTCGACCTCAGGCGGCGTGCGGTTCTTCAGGATCGGCTTTCGCCGCGTCAACTCCTGCAGCGCCAATTCGCCCCCGGCGTCGTAAAGTTCCTTGAACCGGTAAAAGCTGTCGCGGCTATAGCCCATCATTTTGCAGGCCTGGCTGACATTGCCGAGCTGCTTGGCCAACTCCAGCAGCCCTACCTTGGCGCGGATAATCTTCTGTTCCTTGGTCATCGTAGGTGTCCTCTCGAAACGCCGAGGCCGGGCGCTGCGAACCCCGACCACTCCGCGCCCGGCCTCGGCTTCCGCCTCGGCTATGACACCAACTGTCAGATTAAGTCTTAACTACTGCAGCTCAATGAACCTCGGGTCTCTGGCGTCGCGGAAACATCCCGCAAGCCGTCGAACCAGATTGAGCCTTCGGTCGGCTGCGCCCAGCAGTAGACCGCCGGCGTCGGAGGTCAGCGCGCCGCCGTCGAACGCTGCCATCACAGGCCGCCCTTCGACCCGTCCAAACGCGCTCGGTTCTGCGCTACACTCCGTCTGCATCGGGCCACTCCTCCGAACCGGCTCAAGTCATTCTCACAAAACAACTTTTGCCTGATTTCGGCGGCCCGATGCGCCCCTAATTTGAGATATGCGGGCTAACGCCCCCACTTCGTGGGTGTCCGCTCGCGCGCCATCCGCGACACCCCCAATTTGGAGTGGCAGCGTTATTCCCTGCTCTCGCCCCGCAAAACAAGCACCCGCGACGCCCGCATTAGCCCCGAGGCCGCCCATGCACTAACATGAGAGTTGGATCGCTCCGTGGGGCCGACAAATGCGTATCAGAAACACGACGTCTGGCGCAGGTTCGTTCGCTTGTGGCTCGTAGCTTCGGCATTTGGCGATGAACCCCAAGGAGGCCGATAACCTGACGAGCGGCCGGCTACTCGATCCCGACGAAGCGCGACGCCGTCTCGAAAGTCGACTTGGGCCGTTGCACGCGCGGCTACGTCTCGGCATCGAGCGCGAGCACGAAGCACAGGCTTTCGGCCAAGGGCTCAACTTCTTGCACCTAGAGAACCTGCCCCTGATGCAGGCGATGATCGAGATCGGGCTGCGCGTGACAGGGACCTATTGGCGAGGCCGGGCAAACGCGGGGAAGGTGCAACTGAGGCGCAACACTGTGAGTCTCCCAAATCTGCCAACCGCCTTCAATGGTTTCACGATCCTGCACTTGAGCGACCTACATGCCGATCTAAGCGGTCCCGCAATGCAGCGGGCCGCTGAACTCGCGGGCGACCTTGACTACGATCTTTGCGTGCTGACCGGTGATTATCGCGGGCGCACACACGGCGTTTGCGAGCCCTGCCTCGAAATCGTAGCGCACCTGCGTAAAGCGCTTCGAGGCGACGTCTATGGAGTGCTCGGCAACCACGATTCGATTGCCATGGTTCCTGACCTCGAAGCGTTTGGTATTCGCATGCTGCTCAACGAGTGTGTCGCCATACCCTCCGGTCCAGCTTCGATCTATCTCGCGGGGGTGGACGATGCGCATTTCTATCGCGCAGACAACATCGAAAAAGCGGCGGCGGATATTCCACATGGCAGTGTCTCTGTCTTGCTTTCGCACACTCCGGAAATTTATCGGCAGGCCGCCCACGCCGGTTTTGACCTGATGCTGAGCGGACATACGCACGGTGGGCAAATCTGCTTGCCCGGCGGGGTTCCGATCCTGCTTGAAGCGGATCTGCCGCGCGCTTTCGGCGCTGGCGCATGGCGACATGCGGGCATGGCTGGCTATACCTCAGTCGGGGCGGGGTCTTCGATCGTTCCAGTACGCTTTAACAATCGGCCGGAGATCACCCTGCACCAACTTGTGCGCGGGGCGCTTTAGTAGGGCCGATCCCGTAAGCCGACGGCGTAGAAGAGACCCGACATCGCCAGCACCCCGACGGAGAACACCAAGACGATCGCGATTACGTCGCCGGGACCAAGCGGCAGGTAAGCGCTACAGGCGACTGCGGGAAACAGCGATTCGGGAACCTGATCGAGGCCAAGCGACATGCTGCTCGCCTGGAGCGCCAATCGCCGTTTGACGAAGGAAGAGAGGCAATCGCCCGCCATGGCGGAAACACCGGCGAGCGCACCCGCCTGCCACGGGAGATCGATGAGGACTGCGGCGCAGGCCGCGAGAACGACAGCTGCGGCGAGGCCGCGCCAAGTCTTGGAACGACCGAGTAGAGGATGACCGTCGCGCCACACAATCCCCCCATCTATCGGGCGTGCAAAGCGCGTTCCCAGCAGTCGCGCGAACAGGACCGGCGCCCCGTTAGCAGCGCTGATAAGGATTAGGCTCCGAAGAATTGCCAGGATGTGACCCGACTCCATTCTACCTCCCGCGACGGAACGCAATATACCCGCTCGTGACTTCGGTAGGCCTCCTGCGTTGTCTTTATCTGATTGGTGAGCACGCCGATCTCCGGCGGTGCGGTGCTCGGGGTTTAAGAGCCCACAACAGTCGGGGCCTTTGTTCCGATCGCAATGGGGGGTTCAGCCGTGCGAAGACCGACGCGGGTGGATGTCCGCTGTGCGCATATAGCGTTGAAAAACTCGGAAATTGAGCCGTCGCGAAAATCTCGCTTTGGCGCACCTCGCGTCATCTCAGCCGATAGTTCTCACGGCAGGGCATATGGGAGCGTCGCACGCGGCAAAACTGGCAGGCCCGCCGACCCCCTAAGGAATTTTTCATTGAGGCCGCCAGCGGTCTCCTGAATTGTGATCGATGCGGAAATTCGAGTTTTTCAACATCGGGTAATGGGCGGAAGCTCTTCCGCGAAGGCCGGTACGATCGGCCGGGATTTGGAAGAGGAGATCCGACATGGACTATTTTGCTGGCCTCGATATCTCGATGGACGAGACGCATGTTTGCGTTCTCGACCGCGAAGGCGTGGTGGTTTACGAGAGCAAGGCGGCGTCGACGGCGCAAGCGATCGCGGACGAATTGGCGAAAGCGCCAAGCTGTCGGCGGATCGTATTCGAGACCGGACGCATGGCGCCGATCCTGTTTCACGGGTTGAGCCAACTCGGCCTTCCCGTGGTCTGCGTCGAAAGCCGGCAGGCCTACCAGGCGCTCAAGTCGCTGGCGACCCACAAGACCGATCGCAACGACGCGCGAGGTCTGGCGCATTTGGCCCGCACCGGGTTCTTCAAGCCCGTGCATGTCAAGTCTCTATGCGCTCACGCTCTCCGCTCACTCATAACCGCGCGCAAGAAGCTGGTGGGCCAGCGAGTGACCTTGGAAAATCAGATCCGAGGTTTGGCGATCGTGTTTGGGATCAGGCTGCCTCGCGCGCTCACCGCAGCCTTCATCGACAAGGCTCTTCAAGCAAGCGAGGGGATCGCCGGCCTCTCTGCCGCCATGCGGGGTCTGATTGCCGCGCGAACTGCCGTGATGACGGCGGTCGCCGCGATCGACGCGGATAATGAGACGTATGGCGAGGGCCTCGGCAGCCTGCAGCCGGCTGATGACAATCCCGGGCGTCGGCCAACTGACGGCGCTGGCTTTTGTGGCCGCAATCGACGATCCTTCGCGCATTCGCCGATCGCGAGACGTTGGCGCCTATCTGGGCCTGGTCCCAAGACGGTATCAGTCCGGCGAGGTCGACTACGTCGGCAGCATCTCGAAATGCGGGGACCGGCGGGTGCGGACGCTTCTGTACGAGGCCGCCAACGTCATGCTGACGCGCTATAAGGGCCAGCTCAAGCTCAAGGACTGGGCCTTTGCGATCGCCAAGCGGTCAACGATGCGCAAGGCCAAGGTCGCTCTGGCCCGCCGCCTCGCGATCATCATGCACGCGATGCTCCGCGACGGGACGGAGTTCGTCTTCGACTAAGCGCAATCACGAGACAGGAGGCCGAATCTAGCTCCCAAGAGGAGCGACGCCCAGGGAGGGAGCAGATGACGGCGCGGATTCTGTTGCAGGGGCCAACCGTTGGCCGACTGCGATTTCAACCGAGCCGCTCTGCACCCAGCTGACCCCATCAAGTGCCGAACGAGCACGCAGAGAACACAGGCACCCGAAAGCGTCGACACCGGAAGAGGCTTCCGCCCTTGACCCATTAGAGAACACTATCCGTAGAGTCGAGGTGTGGCGCGGTGGCGTTAGGCTGAGCATGTCTGTTTCCGCCCCTTTCGTCTGGCGGTGCCTTAGTGGCTCAGCCGTAGCTCCGTTTCCACACCCCGCTCATCGAACCGGACAGGCAGGTTTCCTGCATCCGGCTCTCGGACAAGACCTCACGCCTTCGTCCACGGCACGTCGTGCCCAAGCCGACTCAGGCGTACGAGCCCGAAGTGCCCGTAGAGGTGCGAGAGTGGATAGCTCCCGCCCCGCCTGACTTTGTGCTTGAGGCGCAACCACCGGCGCACCCGCGCCGCCGCGTAGGCGTCAAGCGCCCGGTACGCCTTGCTGAAAGCGCCTACCGAAAAGTAGTTCGCCCATCCGCGCAGCATGCGGTTCACTTTGCCCACCAGCGTCGTGGTCTCTTGCCATGTGCACGATCGCTCGGTCAGCGCGTGGATTTTCTCGACCGCGCGCTGCATGCTCTTCTTTGAGGGCCGGTAGCCGATACGGGCCTGGCCGGTCCTCGCCGAATACATCCGCCCGAACGTGTAGCCCAGAAAGTCGAACTCGCTCTCCGGCACTTTGCAGACGCGCGTCTTCTCCTCGTTCACCGTAAGCTTCAGCTTGCCCATGATCTCCCGCAGTCGTTGCAAGGCTTCTTCGCCTTTGCCCCTTCTGCACAGGATCACGAGGTCGTCGGCGTAGGTCACGAGCCGCGTGCCGAGGGTTCGCTCGAGCCCGAACATCTTCCATCCCAGCACGAACCGGCGCATGTAGATATTCGCCAGCAAGGGTGAGACCGGCGAGCCCTGCGGAATGCCACGCCGCTTGTCCCGCGCCTCGGTCGTGCGCGTCTTCCGACCGCGATCGTCGGTTTCTTCCACGGGGCAATCTAGCCACATCCTGATCAGATGGAGCACGCGCCGATCGACGATCCGACGCGCAACCGACTTGAGCAGGTCGGCATGAGGAATGCTCCCGTAGTAGTCCGCGAGGTCGGCGTCCACCACGTCCGGATGGCCGCGAAACAACAGCTCCTCCACCTCGACCACCGCCTGCTGAGCGTTCCGCCCAGGACGGTAGGCATAGAGTTCCGAGGGAAGGTCGGCCTCGAAGATCGGTTCCAGCACCAGCATCGCGGCTGTCATGCAGACCCGATCCCGCAAGGTTGAGATGCCCAGCGGCCTGAGCTTGCCGTTGGCCTTCGGTATGTAAACGCGTCTGATAGGGTCCGGTCGGTAAGTCTCCTGCCTGAGCGCAAGCGCCAGTTCGCCCAGCCATCGCTCCACCCCATACGTCTCGACGGCCTCGAAGTCCTGACGGTCCACGCCCGGCGCGCCCTTGTTGGAGCGGCACTGGGCATAGGCGTGCGCCAGAATGTCGTCGCGGCTGATCTTGTCGTAGAGGGTGTAGAAGCGGTAGCCGGGTTCTGCCTTCGCTTTCGCGTGCAACGCCGTCTGCAGTTTCTGAACGCTGTCCGGAGTTGATAGATCCCATGGGGAGGAGGATAGCGACCAGCGCTCTGGCAGAGTGAGGTTGCGACCAACGACTCAGGAGACGACCATGCCAAGCGTATCTGACCGCCCCGAAGCGCCGACCGCTATCCAAACCCATCTTGCCGCCATTTTTGTCTCTTTGGAACTCAGCCGCTCTATCTGGGTCATCACGTCGCTGTCGCCGGGGTTCGGCGAAAAGATGTCGAAGCATTCCATGCGAGCCGGGGACGTCGCGGCGTTGCTGGCGCGCTTTTCGGAGCTCAAGCGGAAGGCGTCGGAGCGGACCGGAAAATCCTTTCCGATCGTCGTCATTCAGGAAGCGGGTCTCGACGGCTTCTGGCTTCATCGTGTGCTGCAAAGCGAAGGCGTCGAAAGCCATGTCGTCGATCCATCCTCGATCGCGACGTCGCGCCGACGGCGGCGCGCCAAGACCGATGGGATCGACGGCGAGGCGCTGCTTCGCGCGCTACTGGCGTACAAGCGCGGCGAACCTCGGGTGTGCGCGATGGTGAAAGCGCCGACGCCGGAGGAAGAAGATCAGCGCCGGCTCTGCCGCGAGCGCAAAGTGCTGATCGCCGAGCGGGTCAAGCACGTCAATCGCGTCAAGGGACTGTTGTTTTCCCAAGGCGTCTCCGGTTACGAGCCGTTGCGCCGCGATCGGCGCCAACGGCTCGACGAGTTGACGACGGGCGACGGCCATCCCTTGCCGGTGCATCTCAAGACCCAGATCCGGCGCGAACTCGATCGGCTCGAACTGCTGCTTGATCAAATCAAGCAGGCCGAGGCCGAGCGCGACGCGCTGCTCGCCGCGCCACAGCCCGCCGCGCCAGCGCCGGCCGGGAGGATGTTGCTCGAATTCAAGGGCATCGGCGCCGAATTGGCCGCCGTCCTCTGGCTGGAGGCGCTATTTCGCCATTTTGACAATCGCCGCCAGCTCGCGTCTTACGCTGGGCTGGCGCCGACGCCCTGGCAAAGCGGCTCAGTCGATCACGAGCAGGGCGTTTCCAAGGCCGGGAATCCGCGATTGCGAACCGCCCTAATCCAGCTTGCCTGGCTCTGGCTGCGCCATCAGCCGCAATCGGCGCTGGCTCTGTGGTTCAAACAACGGGTCAGTGGCAATGGTGGTCATTTCAAGAAGTCGACCATCGTCGCGCTCGCGCGCAAGCTGCTGGTGGCATTATGGAAATATGTCACCGCCGGCGTCGTCATCGAGGGAGCCGTGATGAAAGCCGCCTAACCACAAACGCTCAACAGATATTCAAATCTTCCAGGACCTGATCAGTTCTGGCGGATCCGGGTGGACGAACCGATGGTAACCATGGCCCGATATGCCGATTGATAGAATGGTTTCGCTCCCCTGAGCCCCTGCCCGCCGCAAGCGGGATGTTGGTGCAGCCGTCTCGAGCGGCGACCGTATGTGAGGTTGATCGTGCTCGGAAACGGGCCGCGTCATGCAATCGGGCTCGGACCTCGGATACCGAAGCTGCCCTCGGAGTTTGACACATGCCCGAATGAATAAGCTCTTGACCCAAAGCTCCCCATGTGAGGTTGCCCAATCGCCAGGTCCCTCGCTGCGTCTTGCGTCTGTCTTGAACTGAGGTCCCTTCCCTCCCCCGGCGTTACCCGGCTTCAGCGGTGTCGGGTCGGAGGAGGCGCGCTTAGTTGCCTTCGCGCTAACCTCCGTCCGCCGCTCAAACTGGACGTGCAGTTTTCCCGCATCCAGCTTTCATGAATGGGCTTTCACGGTCTGAAGAGACGGTATCAGTGAGACGAGGCAGACCAGCTTGAACTCCTCTCCGCGCAGCCGTTTCGTGGGATAGTGCTTCCAGCCTGAGTTCCTCCATCGCTTCGCGCGATGCGACCAGAGCCTTCGGACAATCCATCCATCGAGCTGGTGAAAGAGCTTCCTGACATGGGAGCGACAGAAGTAGTTTCCCCATCCTCGGATGATCGGATTGATCGTGTTGATCAATTCCCCCATTCGTAGAGGCACGCGCCTCTTCGTCAGGGCCCTGATCTGGTCTTTGAATCGGTCCACTGCCTTCTGCGCGGGAATGGCGTAGAGATTCTGTCGGTTCAGCTTGGATTTAATCCGATCGCGGGACAACTTGAACTGCCTTGTTCCGCGTTTGATTTTAAATCCCAGAAACTCGAAGCCGTGCGCGACATGCACAATCCGGGTCTTGTCCCGGTTGAGCGTGACGCCGAGTTCTTCGAGTATCTTTTCCGCCCGAGCCAAAGCATGCTCTGCTTCCGCTCGGGTTCGACAGGTCACGACCCAGTCATCCGCCCACCGTGTGAGTTGATACCCTTGCCGCCTCATCTCCTTGTCGAAGGGAGTGAGAAGGATATTGCTCAGCAGCGGCGAGATGACCCCGCCCTGCGGGGTTCCCCGTGGAGTTGCATACTGGCGACCCTCCTCTTGGTAGCCCGCCGTGAGCGTTTGCTGAATGAGCTTCAGCACTCGGCCATCGGCGACTTGCTTCCCGATAAGAGCCATGAGCTTTTCGTGGTCCACGGACCCAAAATAGTCTTTTAGATCCGCGTCGACGATCCACTCGTTTCCAGCCTCCACTTCGCGCCAAATCTTGCTCAGGGCGTCGGCCGTCTTGCGACCCTTCCGATACCCAAAGCTGCTCGGATCGAAGACTTCCTCAAAGATCGGCTCCAGACGGTTGACCATAGCCTGTTGGCACACGCGGTCGTAGACCGAGGGAATGCCTAACGGCCTCGTCTTCCCCGGAGCTCCTCTTTTCGGTATCTCTATCCGTCGCACGGGTTGCGGTTGATAGGTTCCGTCTCGAAGCTCTCGATGCAGCCTGTCTAGATTGATCTCCAGATGGGCCTCGAAATCTTCGATACTTATTCCATCTGTGCCGCCACTCCCCCGATTGGCTCGAACGCGCTCCCACGCAAGCTTCAAGTTCGTGCGTGAGTAGACTTTGTCCACCAGTGAGTGGACCTTCCGCTTCAGACCTTCGAGGACGAGATGGTCCTACAGTCCCCTGGGCGCGTGTCGTTTGGGTTTTTCACATAGGGAACTTTCCATCTGCACGCTCCTTTCTCATCTGTCTGACCGATCCTGTCCCGAACCCTCCACGAACGTCCTTCCCCGGATCACTCACGATCCGCCGTCTCCGGTCACGCGAGTTATTCGTCTCGCGCTTCAGGTACTATTACGTTCTCCGACTCCTGCATGAGCATCGTTTCCCATTTCGCTTTCGCTTATAGGGTCGCCTACCCGGCTTGCAGCCGGGACGCATGCAGGTCTCCTGGGTCACACGTGAATTTTCCGTATCGTGCCGCCAGCAAACACCTTGGTGCGATGGGTGAATCAGAAACGCCTTCGCCCCCATAGTGCGGGCTCGACCTTGCCCCATCTTTGGCCGCGACCTGTTCGTCTTCG